>NZ_FXTL01000040.1 GCF_900182665.1 Propioniciclava tarda | reverse complement strand
CCTAGGGAAACGCTGATCAATGCGCGACCCGGGGTTACGCCGGCTGGGTGGCGGGATGGTCGTGTCGGGTTCGTCGATTGTGGCTCTGGCTAGGTAAAATACGGGTTGTGGATGAGTTGCAGCCGAGTCTGTCCGAGGTCGAGTACGGCCAGCGCCGCCGGGTCCCGAAGCGGGAAGCGTTCCTCAAGCAGATGGACGCCGTGGTGCCGTGGGTCGACTGGGTGGCGCTGATTGAGCCGCACTACTACAGCAACAAGCGCGGACGGCGAGCGGTCCCGATCGAGACGATGCTGCGGATGTACCTGCTGCAGGTGTGGTTCCACCTGTCCGATGAAGGTGTGGAGGACCAGATCAACGACTCGTTCGCGATGCGCCAGTTCATGCGGCTGGACTTCGGCCGCCAGCAGGTCCCCGACGCGACGACCCTGCTGCACTTCCGTCATCTGCTGGAGAAGCACCAGCTGGGTGCGGCGATGTTCGCCTCGCTGAACGCGAAGCTGGAAGCCGACGGCCTGGTCATGCGTGGGGGCAGCATCGTGGACGCCACGATCATCGCCGCCCCCTCGTCGACGAAGAACGCCACCGGTACCCGGGATCCGCAGATGCGTCAGACGAAGAAGGGCAACCAGTGGTACTTCGGGATGAAGGCCCACGCCGGAGTGGATGCCGGGACCGGCCTGGTCCACTCGATCACCGTGACCGCGGCCAGCGTGCATGACCTCGACGAGGTCACCCATCTTGTCCGGGCTGACGATCAGGTCGTCTACGCCGATGCCGGCTACCAAGGCGTGGAGAAACGCTCCGAGATCATCAACGATGAGCATCTTGCCCAGGTCGAGTGGCGGGTTGCTGCACGCAAGAGCGCGTTGAAACAGATGCACCCCCACGAACAGGCAATCGAGTCCCGCAAGGCATCGGTCAGGGCGAAGATCGAGCATGTGTTCTTGATCGTCAAGCGGGACTTCGGGTTCGCCAAGACCCGCTACCGCGGCCTGGCCAAGAACCTCCACCACCTCCAGGTCGCAATGGCCTCAGCGAACCTGCTCATGACAGCCCGGGCCACCATGATCCAGGCACGAATGAACACCGCGATCACAACCGCCTAGGCCGGCGGCAGCCTGCCCGAACCCGTCGGAAGGCCCCAAGGCAGGCAGCCGAAAGCAACAGCGACCAGCCCGAAACACCCCAACAGCCCACAACCCGCCAGTCAGACCCACCCGGCAGCAGTAGCACCAATGATCAGCGCATCCCTAGG
>NZ_FXTL01000039.1 GCF_900182665.1 Propioniciclava tarda | reverse complement strand
TCTTATCGACCCAGTCGGCGTACCTGTGGGAAGCCCTCGAGCGGGGCTACCGCACGTTGCGGTTCGATCGGGCCTGTGGCCACGACGATGTGTTCGCGGCGTTGGTGCTGGCCAGGTTGATCGAACCGACGTCGAAGGCGGACACGATCCGGGTGCTCGACGAGGTCGGTCGGCCGGCTCCGGCGTTGCGGACCATCTGGCGGCGGCTGCCGGTCTACGCCAAGCCGGAGTGGCGTGCCAGCTTGTCCGGGGCGTGCGCTGCGCATGTGGGTCTGGGGCCGGCCACGGTCCTGCTCTACGACGTCACGACGCTCTACTTTGAGACCCACGAGGGGGACGGGTTCCGCGAACCTGGGTTCAGCAAGGAGAGACGCCTGGAGCCACAGATCACCGTGGGGCTGCTCACTGATGCTCGAGGGTTCCCGCTCCAGGTCGGTGCGTTCGAGGGCAACAAGGCCGAGACGAAGACGATCCTGCCGGTCATCACCGCGTTCCGAGAGGCTCACGGCCTGCCCGACGTCACGGTGGTCGCCGACGCCGGCATGCTGTCCGAGCAGAACCTGAAGGAGCTGGAGGATGCCGGGCTGCACTTCATCGTCGGTGCCCGGATCCCCGAGGTGCCCTACAGCGTCAAGGAATGGCAGCGGCAGAACCCGGGCGAGGCGCTGCCCGACAAGCACATCTTCACCCAGCCGCTGATCATGGGCACCAAAGCCGACCTGCGCCGGCGGACGGTGTTCTACCAGTACTCCCAGGACCGGGGCCGCCGCACCCTGAAGGGCATCGACACCCAGATCGCCAAAGCAGAGAAGGCCGTCGCCGGACAGGCCGAGGTCAAACGGAACCGGTTCATCCAGCTCACCGGCGCCACCAAATCGGTGAACCGGGACCTGGAAGCCAAAGCCCGTGCCCTGGCCGGCCTGAAGGGCTACGTCACCAACATCGAAGGTGCGACGTCGGCGTTCGTGATGGGCGCCTACCACCAGCTGTGGCAGGTCGAGAAGTCCTTTCGCATGTCCAAGACCGACCTTCGTGCCAGGCCGATCTTCCACCACCAACGCGAGTCAATCGACGCGCACCTCACCATCGTGTTCGCCGCCCTCGCTGTCGCCCGCTGGCTCGAGGCCACCACCAGCTGGAGCACCAAGAAACTCGTCAAGACCCTCCGGCGCTACCACACCGTCCAGATCAAGGCCGGCGAACAGATCATCACCGCCGCCGATCCACTCCCCGACGACGTCCGCGTCACCCTCGAGAAAATCCGCGCCGCGAGTACGCACTAATTGGCACGAGTCGGG
>NZ_FXTL01000038.1 GCF_900182665.1 Propioniciclava tarda | reverse complement strand
GAGCAATGATCAGAACCTGTGGATGGTCCTCGGCGGGGTGACGTGAAGGGGCGCACCTTCCCGGGGATGATCTGAAGTCCAAGTAGCTCTGATCAGGACCGGCGTTGACGCGCTGGTTCGGGAAGGTACGCCCATGCTCACGGTAGTCCCCGACGAGAACGAGGCCAATCAACACACCCCGGCGGGGGTGGGCGGGTCGATGCTGGACGAGTTGGCCCGCGAGGGGGCCCGGCGGATGCTCGCAGCGGCGTTGCAGGCCGAGGTGGCCGCCTACATCGAGCAGCACGCCGACCAGGTCGACGAACACGGGCACCGGCTGGTGGTCCGCAACGGCTTCCACGCGGCCCGCCAGGTCGCGACCGCTGCGGGGGCGGTGCCGGTCCAGGCGCCGCGGGTCAACGACAAGCGCATCGATGAGGCGACGGGGCAGCGGAGGCGGTTCGCGTCGGCGATCCTGCCGGCGTGGGCGCGGAAGTCGCCGCAGGTGGCCGACGTGCTGCCCTTGTTGTACTTGCATGGCTTGTCCAGTGGCGACTTCGCGCTGGCGTTGGAGCAGTTCTGCGGGTCGGCGGCCGGCCTGTCGCCGGCGACGATCACCCGGCTCACCGGCCAGTGGCAAGACGAGGCGAACGCGTTCGGCAACCGCAGCCTGCGTGACGTCGACTACGTGTACGTGTGGGTCGACGGGATCCACGTGAAGGTCCGCCTGGAGCAGGACAAGATCTGCCTGCTGGTGATGATCGGGGTCCGCGCTGACGGCCACAAGGAGCTGATCGCCTTGTCCGACGGGTTCCGCGAATCGTCAGAATCGTGGGCCGACCTGCTCCGCGACTGCAAACGCCGCGGCATGCGTGCCCCGGTGCTGGCCGCCGGGGACGGTGCTCTCGGGTTCTGGCGGGCCGTCCGGGACGTGTTCCCCGACACCAAGGAGCAACGGTGCTGGTTCCACAAGACCGGCAACGTCCTGGCCGCCCTGCCGAAGTCGGCCCACCCGAACGCGAAGAAGGCCCTCGCCGAGATCCACCAGGCCGAAGACAAGGATCATGCGATCGCTGCGGCGAAGGTGTTCGCTGCCGAGTACGGCGCCAAGTGGCCCAAGGCCGCCGCGAAGATCACCGACGACCTCGACGTGCTCCTCGCGTTCTACGACTACCCGGCCGAGCACTGGGTCCATCTGCGGACCACGAACCCGATCGAGTCGACGTTCGCGACCGTCCGGCTACGGCAGCGTGTCACCAAGGGCCCCGGCTCGAGAGCCGCTGGCATCGCGATGGCGTTCAAGCTGATCGAAGCTGCCCAGGCCCGGTGGCGCATGGTCAACGCCCCCCACCTGGTCGCCCTCGTCCGTGCCGGCGTCCCCTTCACCAACGGCAAACA
>NZ_FXTL01000037.1 GCF_900182665.1 Propioniciclava tarda | reverse complement strand
GGCTCTTCACAATCCAGGGTGTAGGTGGGGTCTGAAGCCGCCGGTTTCGAGTAGTGATCTGGCGATGTAGTGGGTGAGGTTCCGGAAGCCGAGGGCGGAGCCTCGGAGGTGTTCGAGGCGTCCGTTCAATGCCTCGGTGGGTCCGTTGGAGCTGCCGGGTCGGTCGAAGAACGCGAGGATGTCTCCGGCTCGTTGCTTCAGGGTGCGACCGAGCTTCGCGACCTCGGCCAGGGCGGTGGGGACACCCCCGCTGATGGTGGTGATGAGGCGTTCCATCCGGGCTCGGCCGGTGGCCGGGTCGGGTGCCCGGTAGGCGGCGATGAGGTCTTGGTAGATCGCCCAGGTGGCCTGGACTTCGACATGGGTGTCGTCGGCGAACAAGGCGTCGAGTCGGGCGAGTTGCTTCACGCTGATCAGATCGGCGCCCGTGTGCAGCACCCGGCGGGCTAGGTAGAGCGGGTCGGTGCCGCGGCCGCGGTGGCCGTGCAGGTCTTGCTGGACTCGGCGCCGGCATTGGTCGAGGGCGTCACCGGCGAGCCGAGCAACGTGGAACGGGTCCATCACCGCGGTCGCCGCGGGGAGCTCCTCAGCAGCCGCTGTTTTGAAGCCGGTGAAGCCGTCCATCGCGACCACCTCGATCCCGTCACGCCAAGCCTGGGGGCGCTCGCCCAGCCACGTCTTGAACACCTGCTTGGAGCGCCCCTCGATCATGTCGAGCAGCCGGGCCGGGCCCGCGCCCGTCCGGATCGGGGTCAGGTCGATGATGACGGTCACGTACTTGCCGCCCTTGCGGGTGTGGCGCCACACGTGCTCATCGACACCGATCACGGTGACACCATCAAGCCTGGTCGGATCATCAATCAGCAGCCGCTTGCCTTCGGCCAGCACGGCGTCGTTGGCGGTGTTCCACGACACGGCCAAGGCCTCGGCGATCCTGGCGATCGTGAGGTGCTGCACGACGAGGGCGACCAGCGCCCACCGCAACGCCGCTGTCGATAGCTTCGCCCGCGGCCGGGCCGCCTGGCTGGTGTCTTGCCGCCACACATACCCGCACCCGGTACAACGGTAGCGGCGGACCGTCACCAGCAGCGTGGTGGGCCGCCACCCGAACGGCTCATGGGCGAGCCGCCGCTGGACCGTTCCCCGCGGCACGCCCTCGCAGCCACACCGACTGCACCAGCCATCGTCACCGGCGACCCGGCACGCCAGTACCGCCCGCTCCGGCTCGAGGTGCTGACCAGTCACCTGAAGACCGAGCTCGTCGAGGCGGGTGAACGTGGTCAGGTCAGGACGAACGAAGGTACCGTGCGACATGTCGAGGTCTTTCGGGTGGCTGGCGTAGGAACCTCCATCCTCGGAAGACCTCGACCCCCGTCCCGCCACCGACACGCCGGTCACAACCCGGGCCCCCGACTACACCCTCGTCTGTGAAGAGCC
>NZ_FXTL01000036.1 GCF_900182665.1 Propioniciclava tarda | reverse complement strand
GAGCTTGTCAAGATTTCTGTGTAAGCGGCTTGTCCGATTTTGTTCGATTTATAGGTGTTTGTTGATGCGCTCGGGGTAGACGAGCGCGAGTTGGGCCAGTGCTTGTTTCCAGTTCGTGACGACTTGGCCCTCGACGAGCCGTCCCGATGCTTTGCGCTGTCCCGGGGGCAGGCCCTTCTCCTTGGCGCGGTCCCGGGCCCGCTTGTCCTCGATGTTGCAGATCGCCAGCCACAACAGCTTCACGACCGCCTGATCGTTCGGGAAGTGACCCCGGTTCTTCGACACCTTGCGGAGCTGGTAGTTCAACGATTCGATGCTGTTGGTGGTGTAGATCACCCGACGCAGCTCGGGCGGAAACTGCAGGAACGGGATGAACCGTTCCCACGCCGCGGTCCAGGTCGCGACCGTGTGCGGGTACTTCTTGCCCCACTTGGAATCGGCGAACGCGTCCAGCTCGCTGCGGGCCGCGGACGCATCCGACGCCGTGTAGATCGGCTTCAACGCTGCCGCGACGGCCTTGCGGTCTTGGTAGCCGACGAACCGCATCGACGCCCTGATCAGATGCACCGTGCACGTCTGCACGGTCGCTTGCGCCCAGGTGGCCTCGATCGCCTCCGGCAGGCCGGTGAGGCCGTCACAGCAGACGATGAGTACGTCGCGGATGCCGCGGTTGGCAAGCTCGGCGCACACCCCGGCCCAGAACTTTGCACCCTCGCTGGTTTGGATCCAGATACCAAGGACGTGCTTGACGCCGTCCAGATCGACCCCGATCGCGATGTGCGCCGACCGGTTGTTCACATGCGCGCCGTCGCGGACCTTGACCACGATCGCGTCCAGGTAGATCACCGGATACAACGCATCCAGAGGGCGTTGCTGCCATTTCACGACCTCGTCGCACACCGAATCGGTGATCTTGCTGATCGTCTCGTACGACAACTCAGCGCCCAGCGTCGAGGCCAGGAAGTGCTCGATATCGCGGACCGTCATCCCGCCGGCGTACAACGAGATGATCATCTCATCGACCCCACCGAGGCGGCGCGAGCCCTTCGGCACCAGTTGCGGGCAGAACGTGCCCAGCCGGTCCCGAGGCACGTCCAAATCGATATCGCCGACCTGGGCCAGCACCGTTTTCGGCGTCGTGCCGTTCCGCGAGTTACCGAAGAACGCCGCGTTGGGGTCGCCCTTCTCATAGCCGACATGCGAGGTCAGCTCGGCCTGCAGGCCACGCTCGACCGCGGCCTTGATCAACCCGGGTATGAACCCGCCATCCCCGGTCAACTCGATCGCGCCAGCGTCGATCTTGGCGAACAGATCGTCCAGCGCCCCCGACCCGGCCAACTCCGCCGCCGCCCGAGCACCAGGCGCCTCCGCCCGCTCCGCCCGACGAGCCGCCACGCCCTTCTTCTCATCTGTCACAACGGTCATCATGAATCCTTCCTCCAGACTCACCGCTTACACAGACGATCTGACA
>NZ_FXTL01000035.1 GCF_900182665.1 Propioniciclava tarda | reverse complement strand
CCGCCCGACGAGCCGCCACGCCCTTCTTCTCATCTGTCACAACGGTCATCATGAATCCTTCCTCCAGACTCACCGCTTACACAGACGATCTGACATACATGCTGGTAGGGCTGGGCGGGGGCGTGACCCTTTATCTGACTGGTGCTCTGCTGGGCTACCGATGGACTGATCAGTCCGACCCCCGTCAGCGTTGCACGGCGCCGGCCGGTCGGGCATGACCTAATACGAGCCTGGCCCAAGCGGGGGCCTGGTGTATGTCCTGTCTGACCGGTCCGGCCGGCGTCGACCCACCGGAACGGAAGGGCAGGACCCATCATGACAAACCCGCAGGCGGGGATCGGCGGCGTCGACTCCCACAAGGACACCATCCACGTCGCGGTCATCACCGCGATCGGGCAGCCGGTTACGGACCGCGAGTTCCCCACGACGGAAGGCGGATACCGCCGCGCCGTTGCCTGGCTCATCGAGCATGGCCCCCTCCAAGCGGTCGGCATCGAGGGCACCTCCAGCTACGGCATAGGGATCACCACGGCGGTGACAGCAGCCGGGATCCGGGTCGTCGAAGTCAACCGCACTCGCCCCGCCGAACGCCGGCGTCAAGGCAAGACCGACCAACTTGACGCCTACCGGGCCGCTCGGTCGGTGTTGACCGGCGAGGCCAGCACAGACCCCAAGAGTGCGTCGATCGAGCCGCTACGTGCCCTCACCGTCGCCCGCCGTTCCGCAGTGAAGGCCCAGCAGGCGGCGTGGCGTCAGATCGGGGCGCTGCTGGTCAACGCACCTGCCCGGCTACGGGACCGGTACCGCGATCTGTCAGAGGCGAAACTCGTTGCCAGCCTCACCAACACGCGTCCCGAACAACAAGCCAATCCTGATCTGGCCGACACGATGCACGCCCTGCGCGCGCTGGCTCGACGCCATCGCGCCCTCGGTCAGGAAATCACCGACCTCGAGGCCCGGATGGCCGCACGCGCCACGTCCACCAACCCCGCCCTGCTGGCCATGAAAGGTGTCGGGCCGGTCATCGGAGCCCAGCTGTTGATCACCGCCGGCGACAACCCCGACCGGCTCCGCAGCTCGGCCTCGTTCGCAGCCTTGTGCGGCACCGCCCCGATCCCGGTGAGCTCCGGTCGCACCGACCGTCACCGCCTATCCCGCGGCGGGGACCGGCAAGCCAACGCCGCCCTGCACCACATAGTCAAGGTCCGGATGTCCTACGATCCAGCGACCCGCGCCTACCGCGATGCTCACCTGGCCAAGGGCTGGACCACCAAAGCAGTCTTCCGTGCCCTCAAACGCGCCGTCGCCCGCGAGGTCTTCCAAGCACTGGCAGGACACTGCGCCGTCCCCGACTACAGCGACCTCCGGCCCGCCCGCCGAGCCAAGAACCTGACCCTCACAGCCGCCGCCCACCACCTCGGGGTCTGGCCCGCACGCGTCGGAGAACTCGAGCTCGGGCGACGACCCAACAACGAAATGGCCACCCGCTACCGCGCCTGGCTCAACGCTGCTTGACACGGAATAGGAGCATCATCCCGGCCTGCCGGAACGGCGCACGCACGACTACGTGCGGCACGGCACCACCACGCTGTTCGCCGCCCTGGAGATCGCCACCGGCAAGGTCACCGG
>NZ_FXTL01000034.1 GCF_900182665.1 Propioniciclava tarda | reverse complement strand
CCTTCACGCAACCCCAGGGCAGGGGCAGGACGATTCGCCATACCCCATCATCCCAAGAACCCAACCATAAAGGAACTAACGACACACACCACTAGTTTTTGGTATTCGCCAGCCTAGGCACAGCGCTCGTACTCATTGCGTACGCGTTTCTGTTCAGCTCGATCCTGCAATCAAGAAGATCACGGTACGAGCGCGCCAGGGCCGAATCCGTGCAGACTTGGTTGAGGCTAACCGATGAGATCAACCGCCGAAAGCTTCAGCGAGTCTTCGATCTCGCAGTCCAGGGTCTGGACCTTCCTCTCGGCGACGAGTCAGCCAAAGCCATGCGGACGATTCTGCTGCAACACGTCAGGGAGATCTCCGCGTCGAGCGACGAGAGTTCCAACCTGGACATTCTCACCTCGGCCCAAGTGCAGAGATCGGATTCGGTGCGCGACATTCCCGTTTCCGAGAGTGAACAGTAATGACGCTAGAGACACCAGCGGAATCGAACCCGTGCTTTGAGGAAGAGCCGAATCAAGCGATTTTACGTGAGATGGATCGCAGCAGTATCCAATGGTTTCTGCAACCAGATCAAGTCGACTCAGCTCAGGCAGCAAACGATTTCACCAAGAGCGTGGGCGTACAAGCAGCCAAGATCGCTAAACGACGCCAGGCAAGTGCCGTCGACAGCCCTGACATCACCAAGGCGATCGATACGGTCTACCCTCAAACTCCAAACGGAGGACCACTGATATGGGCGATCCTTGGCTTAGTCGGTGGTGTCCTCCTTTCTATCGCGATATGTCTTTTCAACGCTGACGTGACGACGCTCGCGAGCAAGTGCCCTCCACAGCCGTGGTCATCCTCGTGATATTGCTACTTTTCCTGGGGCTGGTGGCGAACTGGGCAAGAAAGCCGAGACGATTCTAAGAAGCGGGATTCGAGCATCGCTCGCACAGTCGCCCGGCGGCCGCTGCCGTCGTCTGAAGGGTGTCGGGGTAACACCTCGACGAGAATCGCAGGCGATTCGACCAGATCGCACCGGCCGTCCCACACGGCATCGAGAATCCGCTTCGATTCGAATCCACCGGGTTGCCCGGTGATCAGAAGGAGGAAGCAACATGCGTCCAGCGTGATGCGAGGGTTAGCACTACTCGCCACGGAGCCGCCTTAGGTATTCAAGCACTGGCAGCCCGTCGGTGGCGCCCGGGTCAGAGCCCAACAGATCGGACCAACTGGCGGCCGGCACGGGGATGTTCCGCAACGTCGACACCGTCACGTGGTACGGGCTGCCGTGGGGGTCTTGCTTAACCTCTCCCACGAGTTCAACGAAGCCGTACAACGCGTCCCGGAAGTCGTCGCGGAGAGCGTCGGGAAACTTCGCCCGGACCGTCCTCCCCGTCTGAAGCCGGATCGACGCCCTGTTCCCACGGCTGACATCGACCCCCGTCACGGTCCCCCGGACGGAGCCAGGCACCACGCGAGCGGCAGGCTGCGCCTGGGCTAGACGCTTCGCAAGGTGAGGGGTGAGATCGATGACCTCGCTCTCCTGGTTGCCAGGGACCAGCGTAAGCGACGCGACACCCTCCGCCACACCGGCCACTTCGGTCAGGTTACGTGCCTCGGAGTAGGTGTCCGGGTTCCAACCCTCGGGAGCACCACCCTCAAGAACGGTGGCTAGTCCGCGGACCAGGTACAACAAGGGCCGAGCCTGTGCAGGCTCTGGCGCGGCAACAGCCACGATCCCAGATCCCAGCCGCAGCTCAGTGAGGACCCAATCGGTTGGGGTGTCGGCAGAGCAATGATCAGAACCTGTGGATGGTCCTCGGCCGGGTGACGTGAAGGAGCGCACCTTCCCGAGGATGATCTGAAGTCCAAGTAGCTCTGATCG
>NZ_FXTL01000033.1 GCF_900182665.1 Propioniciclava tarda | reverse complement strand
TGCACGACGCCCACCAGCGTCGTCTTGCTCACCACCGCCAACGGCGGAACAATCAGATCCACAACCACCGTCCAGACCCGCCAGGGGTGGACTGATCAAAGCCGCGAAATGCGACATTTGAGCTGAAACAGGTCAGACTTCAGGTCACGGAACCCGCGTTCGGCCTCCAACAGGTTCTTGTAGCCCAGGGCGATGTCTTCGGCGGACAGGTCGGGGTCGGAGGTCGACAGCAGGTACTTGCCGTCGAGGCGTTCCTCCGCGGTCACCTTCGCCCGGTCGATGACCAACCGACCCGAGGGTTGTTGCTTCACCCAGCGGCCGTAGGCGGGATGGTCCCGTAGGGCGCACTCGGCCTTCACATGCGCCGGCTCCACAGGCTTACCGCTCGCCGTGGCCGTGGTCTTCCTGGCCCGCTCCGCAGGGGTCATGACGGCGGGCTTCGTCGAAGTCTTGGTGGCGCGGTCGCGGAGTGCCTTGATCCGCTCCAACTCGACTCGGATGTGCTCAAGGGCGGTGTCGCGTTGGGTCTTGTCGCGTTCGGCTTCGGCCGGGTTGTGGCAGATCACCCACCGGCGGTCCGGTGCCGCGTCGAGTCTCACTTCCTTCACGCGCAGGTTGTCCCGCACCTGGGAGTAGCGCCCTTGCCGCGACAAAGCGGCCTCGACCAGGGGGCTGCCGTTCCGCATCCGTTCCCCGGCGATGTAATGCCCACCCGCCCGGCGGAGGTAGGCCAGGTTGTCTTCGGAGGAGAAACCGCGGTCGACGACGGTCACCACCCGACCCAACCGCCAGTCCCGCATGCTGTCCTTCACCTGGGGTAGGACGGTGACGTCGGTGGTGTTCCCGGGCCAGCACCAACACCGCACCGGGATGCCTTCCTTCGTGACCGCGAGACCGATCACGATCTGCGGCAGGTCCTTGCGGTGGTCTTTGGAATGGCCGTACAGCCGGAACGCGGCGTCACCGGTCTCCTCGGTGTCGCGTTCGAAGTAGGTGCTGGTGGTGTCGAACAGGAGCACGTCGACTTCAAGGTTGAGCAGGTTCGCCACCGCGAAGAACACCGCCTCCTGCACCTTGGCTTGGGCGTCCGCCTCGATCAGGACGTCCATCGCCCGATACGCCTGATCGTCATCCATCGAGGCCAGACCGGGGATCGCCGCATCGCAGGTGGCCCACTCCGCCGCGGACAGTTTCGACATCGGATCCACACACCGGTTCGCCACCAGGGCGAACAACACGCGTTCCACATCGGTGGTGAACCTGCGTGGGCCGAGTGCCTTGCGCAGGGCGTCGTCGACGCCGAGCATCCGCCACAATCCGTCCAGCAGGTGCACCGTGCCCATCGGCCGCGACTCGGTTACGCGGAGGTGGTCGCCGACCAGGTGGGCGGCGTCGGCGGGCAACGCCGCGGGGGCCGGTTCCCCCAGGTACCGGTTGATCGAGGCCACCAGTCGGGTCAGGCCGTCGCGGTCCAGGGTGTCTTCGCGGCCCAGGTTCAACAGGACTTCGGCGTGGGTGACACCATCAACCTTTCGGTTGTGTGCCACCTGCACGTACCGGACGACCGAACCGTCCTTGTTCCGTCGTTGCGTGGTCCGCAAGTACATGCCCACCACTCCACCGCGTCCCCCGCGGTGAACACAAGCCCGACACGACAATTCGTGTGACCACCGTTTTCAGCCGTTCCGGGAGCACCGAAACGCGCTGACAAGCATCAACGCCCGCTCAGGCCCTTCCGAATGCCCACCAACTGCGGAACTCGGGAAGAAGGACTGGCACCAACGCCTCGGCGGCGGAGTCCACGCCGACGCGATCATGGACCGCATCGTCCACAACACCATCTGGATCGAAACCGGCAACACCAACATGCGCGAACACACCGCCACCAAGGCCTGACCCACGCCGGTGAGCGCCGCACGCCACAGCCCGGCGCTCACCGGCACTACCCAATGGCCCCGAAACACGATATCGACCGGCTCTGAAACCCAATACTCAGTGGTCCCGAGAGGTCCAAATACTCAGTCCACCCCTGGCGGGTCTGGACGGTGGTTGTGGATCTGATTGTTCCGCCGTTGGCGGTGGTGAGCAAGACGACGCTGGTGGGCGTCGTGCA
>NZ_FXTL01000032.1 GCF_900182665.1 Propioniciclava tarda | reverse complement strand
CTGATCGAAGCTGCCCAGGCCCGGTGGCGCATGGTCAACGCCCCCCACCTGGTCGCCCTCGTCCGTGCCGGCGTCCCCTTCACCAACGGCAAACAAGTCGAACGGCCCGACCAATCGGACACCCAACCGAACGCCGCCTAGTCAACCAATCCACAGGATTTGACAATTACTCGCAGCCCTGCTATGCGGGTCACTCATCGCCGCGGCTCCGCCAGCCAGTGCCGCCCTGCCGACTTGCACCACCACGAAGTCTGTTAGCTGGACGCCCACTGGAGCGTACTACTCCACTACTGTTCCCGCCTCGAGCGGAGGTAGCAGGTCATGCCTCATGAGCCGCTACACAACAGGTTCTGTCTCTGCCGTTAAGACACTCCAGTCCACACTCAATAAGTGCTACGGCAAGTCCCTGAGCGTTGACGGCGTGTTTGGCAGTGCGACAGCGTCTGCTCTCGCTAGCGCGCAGTCCTCTGAAGGGATCACCGCCGATGGCATGTACGGGTCGTCGAGTGCGTACTACCTCAAGTTCAACGTGGCTTGGGCCGCCAATGACGGGTCCAGCATGGGCTGGTCCTGCATGCGCGTTCCGTGAGTCCTACGGCATAAAACTTTGATCGAACGAGGTGGACCTTGGCGCTGTCAGGGTCCACCTCGTTCATCTACAACCTGTACACCTACCGGATCGCGATCGTCGTGACGTCGAAGCTATCCGTGATCTGGTCATGGTTCAGCCCAGTCACGTTCGCCTTAGTGACGACCAGGTTGGGCATCACGTAGAGCCAAACGGACGCCGCGTCCTCGGCAAGGATCCTCGCGGCCTTCTTCATCTCGGAGGCGTAGGCATCCGCCGGGGCGCCGTCTGCGGCCTGGTACTGCGCCGTGAATGCCGGGTTAGAGTAGTGCCAGTAGTAGTTGGGATTGGTGTAGGTGACGAGGTCGCGGGCCTCGGCGTGACCGACGATCGTCATATCGTAGTCGCCCTTCTTGATGACGGTGTCGTACCAGGTGGCCGGGAACTGCAACTCCTCAATGATCACGGCAACGCCCACGGCCTTGAGGTCAGCGGCGATTTGCTGAGCACACGCTACGGCGTACGGAATGCCCGCTGGCTTCAACCTGAGGGTCAGCCCCGAAGCATAGCCGGCCTCGGCCAGGAGCGACTTGGCCAGCGTCGGGTTGTAGGCGTTGATGCCGGACAGGTCCTCGTAGTAGGGGTCGCTTGGAACTGTCATGGTGCCGATCACGGTGCCGTGACCCGCCTGGACGTTGGTCAGCAACCTCTTCTTGTCGATGGCCATGGCGATCGCCCGGCGAACCTTGAGGTCCTTGAGCGCGGGGTTGGCGTTGTTGAGGCCCATCGTGACCTCTGAATTGGTCGTCCCGTCAAGGATGGTGTACTTGCCAGCATCGGCGAATTGGGTGAGCGAATCGGGCGCCTGTTCGTTGCTGATGATGTCGATCGTCCCCCCCAGCATCGCGGCGTTCATCGCGTTCGGGTCTTGGAAGTACTTGAAGACCACTGCATCGAAGCGCCCAGGGTTGGCCCAGTAGTTGGCGTTCTTCTTGAGCGTGATGCTGTCGCCGCGCGCCCAACGGTCCAGCGTGTAGGGTCCGGAACCGGCGGTTGCGGTGCCCAGGCTGGCGAACCCGGCCGGGTCGGCGATCATGCCGGCCGTGTCGCCCATCGAGTACAGCCAGGTGTTGGATGGCTTCGTCAGCGTGATTTGGACCGTCGTCGCATCGATGGCCTTCTGGCTCGCGACCAGTGACATGGGCCGCGAATACTTCGTCGCCACGGATGCGCCTGACTTGATCCGTTCGATGTTCTTGATGACTGCGTCCGCGCTGACGGCCGCACCCGAAGCGAACTTCGCGGCGGGGTTCAGGAAGAAGGTGTAGGTCGTGCGATCGGGGCTGACGCTCCAACGCTGTGCGAGCAGTGGCTGCAGCACGCCATCCCCATCAATCTTCACCAGCGTCTCGTAGACGTTGTACAGCTGCACCTGTGCAGAAGCGACCGGGTCGCTCAGGGTCATATCGAGCGTGGCCGGCTCGACCGTGGCCGCGACCGTTAGGATCTTCGACGGCGCCTGCGCCGAGGAAGACGCTAACGACGGGTCCGGCGACTGACCCCTCGGTGATGTGCACGCCGTCAGCGACATCAAGGCCAGCGCGGTCACGGCGGTGGCCAGGCGACGAGGGAAAAAACAAGCGTACGACGTCCGGTTACCCATGGACCCTCCTGGTTGACCCTGCGGGGAATGCGCCACGCATAGTATCCATCCGACTCAGACCGTGGGAGCTCGGCAGTTCCCTTGGCGAACGGTGTCGATCTAGCACCGAGGAAGAATGATGGACCAGTTCCGCGATCGTTGGTGGGGTAACGCATGGAGAAGCCTGCGCACTAGTGCGGCGTGTCGTTAGTTCCTAAACGGTTTGGTTTTGGGATGATGGGGCATGGCGAATCGTGCAGCCCCGGCGTTGGTGTTGCGTTCTGGTGATCGGGAAGAGCTGGCTCGGATCACTCGTTCGACGAGTGTGCGGGCGGGGTTGGCGCAGCGGGCTCGGATTGTGTTGGCTGCCGCTGATGGTGAGGCGAACGAGCGGATCGCCGTCCGGGTCGGGGTGTCGAAGGTGACGGTGTTGCAGTGGCGCAAGCGCTACGCCGATCACGGGATCGCTGGTCTGGATGACCAGGCCCGTAGTGGCCGGCCACGGAGGATCGACCACCGCAAGATCGTGGCGACCACGTTGAAGGCGCCGCCGACCAAGTACGGGGTGACGCACTGGTCGAGCAGGCTGCTCGGTCAGCATTTGGGGATCGGGAACAAGACGGTGGCGACCGCGTGGCGGGAGTATGGGGTGCAGCCGTGGAGGTCGGAGACGTTCAAGTTCTCGACCGATCCCGAGCTCGTCGCGAAGGTCACTGATGTGGTCGGGCTGTACCTGGCGCCGCCGGAGAACGCGATCGTGTTGTGCGTCGATGAGAAGTCGCAGATCCAGGCATTGGACCGCACTCAGAAGATGCTGCCGATGCAGCCCGGCCTCCCGGAGCGCCGCACCCACGATTACGTCCGCCATGGCACCAGCACGTTGTTCGCCGCCCTGGAGATCGCCACCGGGAAGGTCACTGGTGCCTGCAAGCCCCGGCATCGGCATCAGGAGTTCCTCGCGTTCCTCAAGCAGGTCGCCCGCGCCTACCCCACTGGCGAGTTGCATCTGGTGATGGATAACTACGCCACTCACAAGAAGGCCGAGGTCCGCGACTGGCTGGATGCGAACCCGCGCATCCATGTGCACTTCACGCCGACGTCGGGGTCGTGGCTGAACCTGGTCGAGGTGTGGTTCGGGATCATCGAACGTCAAGCCATTCACCGTGGCACCTTCGGCTCCGTCAAAGACCTCAACGCCAAGATCCGCGCCTTCGTCAACGGCTGGAACGACCGCTGCCGCCCCTTCGTCTGGACCAAAACCGCCGACCAGATCCTCAAGAAAGCCAACCGTCAGACAACTTCAAACACGGACCACTAGGACTGCGCCTGGCTATCGTTTCGGTGGGTTTATCGTTCTCGGCGGCGCTTGAAAACTGGACGGTTACGGCGCTCGAGAAGTGAACACTGGCAGGCAACGCCGTCGCCGTGAACGTCGCCCGATGGATCGGGGAACGACCTATCGGACAGACTCGTGTGAGACGCCCGAGTTGATCGGAACTTGGCTGGGGCGGGGACAGGAGAATCGGATCCCATGACCAGCGCCATGGCAACACCCGCAG
>NZ_FXTL01000031.1 GCF_900182665.1 Propioniciclava tarda | reverse complement strand
GACAAGAGGACGCCTAAGTGCCTCATGCCGGTCAAGAGTTGCACGGTCGTTGTTGCCGTTCAGGTGCCGTGCGGCGCGGGCCATTGAACAGCCTGAGCTGGCACGTGTCGCTTCTTTGGCCTGGCACTGGTGTCGGCGTCGGCGTGGTCGTGGTGGGATTCTTTTGTGGCTGGCAGGGTGGGAATCCGTGTTTGGCTCTTGGGGGGTTAAATGGTTGAGGGCCCCCTGGTGGGGGCCCTCAACGGGTGGTTTGTGTCCGGCGGTGTCCTACTCTCCCACACACTCGCGTGTGCAGTACCATCGGCGCTGAAAGGCTTAGCTTCCGGGTTCGGAATGGGACCGGGCGTTTCCCTTTCGCTATGACCGCCGTAACATTTTGTTGACCTGTACCACCTGGTGTGGTGTGTTGGTCAGGAATCGTATAGTGGACGCGTTTTATTCGTAGTTGGTGTTTTGGTGTTTTTGGGACAAGCCCTCGGCCTATTAGTACCAGTCAGCTGCACCCATTACTAGGCTTCCACATCTGGCCTATCAACCCCATGGTCTATAGGGGGCCTTACCACCTTAACAGTGTGAGAGTCCTCATCTTGAAGCATGCTTCCCGCTTAGATGCTTTCAGCGGTTATCACTTCCCAACGTAGCCAACCAGCCGTGCACTTGGCAGTACAACTGGCACACCAGAGGTTAGTCCGTCCCGGTCCTCTCGTACTAAGGACAGCCCTTCTCAAGACTCTTACGCGCGCAGCGGATAGGGACCGAACTGTCTCACGACGTTCTAAACCCAGCTCGCGTGCCGCTTTAATGGGCGAACAGCCCAACCCTTGGGACCGACTCCAGCCCCAGGATGCGACGAGCCGACATCGAGGTGCCAAACCATGCCGTCGCTATGGACGCTCGGGCAAGATCAGCCTGTTATCCCCGGGGTACCTTTTATCCGTTGAGTGACGGCGCTTCCACACGCCACCGTCAGATCACTAGTCCCGACTTTCGTCCCTGCTCGACCCGTCAGTCTCACAGTCAAGCTCCCTTGTGCACTTACACTCAACACCTGATTGCCAACCAGGCTGAGGGAACCTTTGGGCGCCTCCGTTACCTTTTGGGAGGCGACCGCCCCAGTCAAACTACCCATCAGGCACTGTCCCTGAACCAGATCATGGTCCGAGGTTAGATATCCAGAACGACCAGAGTGGTATTTCAACGATGACTCCACCTGAACTAGCGTCCCGGCTTCACAGTCTCCCACCTATCCTACACAAGTCGTACCGAACACCAATACCAAACTATAGTAAAGGTCCCGGGGTCTTTCCGTCCTGCTGCGCGTAACGAGCATCTTTACTCGTAATGCAATTTCGCCGAGTTCGTGGTGGAGACAGCGCCCAAATCGTTACTCCATTCGTGCAGGTCGGAACTTACCCGACAAGGAATTTCGCTACCTTAGGATGGTTATAGTTACCACCGCCGTTTACTGGGGCTTAAGTTCACCGCTTCGCTTGCGCTAACAGTTCCCCTTAACCTTCCAGCACCGGGCAGGAGTCAGTCCGTATACATCGTCTTACAACTTCGCACGGACCTGTGTTTTTAGTAAACAGTCGCTTGGGCCTGGTCTCTGCGACCCTCCACGCTACCCCAAGTACATTGGATGACGTGTCAGGTCCCCCTTATCCCGAAGTTACGGGGGTATTTTGCCGAGTTCCTTCACCACGATTCTCTCGATCGCCTTGGTATTCTCTACCTATCCACCTGTGTCGGTTTAGGGTACGGGCGGCTCACAACTCGCTCACGAAGCTTTTCTAGGCAGCATAGGATCACCCACACCGCAAAACATGTTTTACAGTGCCATCAACTCTCAGCCACAAGACACGCGGATTTGCCTACGTGTCGGCCTACCATCTTAGCCCGGGACAACCACCGCCCGGGATGGGCTACCTTCCTGCGTCCCTCCGCAGCTTGCCTACTACCAGCTCAGGTCACAGACTCACCTGTCCACACCCGAAGGTGCCAAACAGGCTCGCATGCTTAGTATCACCAGCCTCGACACGGACGTTGTTTCGCCGGTACCAGAATATCAACTGGTTGTCCATCGACTACGCCTGTCGGCCTCGCCTTAGGTCCCGACTTACCCAGGGCAGATTAGCTTGACCCTGGAACCCTTGGATATTCGGCGGACGGGTTTCTCACCCGTCATTCGCTACTCATGCCTGCATTCTCACTCGTGTGCTCTCCACGGCTGGGTCACCCCGCCGCTTCACCGCGCACACGACGCTCCCCTACCAACCCACACACCTGGCCCCAAAGGGCAGGTACACGCGTGAGTTCCACAGCTTCGGCGGACTGCTTGAGCCCCGCTACATTGTCGGCGCAGAATCACTTGACCAGTGAGCTATTACGCACTCTTTCAAGGGTGGCTGCTTCCAAGCCAACCTCCTGGTTGTCAAAGCAACTCCACATCCTTTTCCACTTAGCAGTCCCTTAGGGGCCTTAGCTGATGATCTGGGCTGTTTCCCTCTCGACTATGAAGCTTATCCCCCACAGTCTCACTGCCGTCCTCTCACTTACCGGCATTCGGAGTTTGGCTGATTTTGGTAAGCTTGTGGGCCCCCTAGACCATCCAGTGCTCTACCTCCGGTAAGAAACAGACGACGCTGCACCTAAATGCATTTCGGGGAGAACCAGCTATCACGAAGTTTGATTGGCCTTTCACCCCTATCCACAGCTCATCCCCTCGGTTTTCAACCCAAGTGGGTTCGGGCCTCCACGACGTCTTACCGTCGCTTCACCCTGGCCATGGATAGATCACTTCGCTTCGGGTCTAGAGCATGCGACTCAAACGCCCTATTCGGACTCGCTTTCGCTACGGCTCCCCCACCCGGGTTAACCTCGCCACACACCACTAACTCGCAGGCTCATTCTTCAAAAGGCACGCCGTCACCCTTGCAGGCTCCGACGGATTGTAGGCGACCGGTTTCAGGTACTATTTCACTCCCCTCCCGGGGTACTTTTCACCTTTCCCTCACGGTACTTGTCCGCTATCGGTCATCAAGGAGTATTTAGGCTTAACGGGTGGTCCCGCCAGATTCACACGGAATTTCAGGGGTTCCGTGCTACTTGGGTACCATTCAAGAGAGACAACACCATACACCTACACGACTTTCACGCTCTACGGTCCGCCATCCCAGACGGTTCAACTTCAATGTTGTTTTCTAACTCTCCGACCACACGGCAGCATGATCAAGAACAGCCCCACAACACCCCACCTGCAACGCCTGCCGGCTATCACACAGATCAGGTTTGGCCTCCTCCGCTTTCGCTCGCCACTACTCACGGAATCACAATTGTTTTCTTTTCCTATGGGTACTGAGATGTTTCACTTCCCCACGTTCCCTCCAACACCCCTATAGATTCAGGGTGAGGTCGCCGGACATGACTCCGGTCCCTTCGAGGTTTCCCTATTCGGACATCCACGGATCAAAGCTCGTTTACCAACTCCCCATGGCTTATCGCAGGTTACAACGTCCTTCATCGGCTCTTGATGCCAAGGCATCCACCGATCGCCCTTAGTAGCTTGTCACCAAAAATACCAAAACAAAAACTACAAAGATGCTCGCGTCCACTATACAATTCTCAAACAACACACCCAAAAACCCCACCACAAAAAACATTCCGCAATGAGAGAATCCAGGCCACCCCCAACCAAACCGTCTCCGGAAGGCCAGGAACCCAACAACGTGCCCACACCCCTGGACGTCACACCACCACGCGTTCCACACCCAACACCCCACCAAGGGACACCAGGCAGTACCAGCACCAGCAGCACCACAACCAGACGCTCAGTCAATGCCTTCCACAAACCAAACAACCCCCCACCCCCACAAACACACGTCATGGAAAAGCGGGACGTCCACACCCCCCCACAGGGGATGCAGGCTAGGGCTCCTTAGAAAGGAGGTGATCCAGCCGCACCTTCCGGTACGGCTACCTTGTTACGACTTAGTCCCAATTACCGATCCCACCTTAGACGGCTCCCCCCCTTACGGGTTAGGCCACCGGCTTCGGGTGTTACCGACTTTCATGACTTGACGGGCGGTGTGTACAAGGCCCGGGAACGTATTCACCGCAGCAATGCTGATCTGCGATTACTAGCGACTCCGACTTCATGGGGTCGAGTTGCAGACCCCAATCCGAACTGAGACTGGCTTTATGGGATTCGCTCCACCTCACGATATCGCAACCCTTTGTACCAGCCATTGTAGCATGCGTGAAGCCCTGGACATAAGGGGCATGATGACTTGACGTCATCCCCACCTTCCTCCGAGTTGACCCCGGCAGTCTCCCATGAGTTCCCGGCATAACCCGCTGGCAACATAGGACGAGGGTTGCGCTCGTTGCGGGACTTAACCCAACATCTCACGACACGAGCTGACGACAGCCATGCACCACCTGCACACGAACCCGAAGGAACGCCCATCTCTGAACGCGTCTCGTGCATGTCAAACCCAGGTAAGGTTCTTCGCGTTGCATCGAATTAATCCGCATGCTCCGCCGCTTGTGCGGGCCCCCGTCAATTCCTTTGAGTTTTAGCCTTGCGGCCGTACTCCCCAGGCGGGGCACTTAATGCGTTAGCTACGGCACGGAGAACGTGGAATGTCCCCCACACCTAGTGCCCACCGTTTACGGCGTGGACTACCAGGGTATCTAAGCCTGTTTGCTCCCCACGCTTTCGCTCCTCAGCGTCAGGAAATGTCCAGAGAACCGCCTTCGCCACCGGTGTTCCTCCTGATATCTGCGCATTCCACCGCTCCACCAGGAATTCCGTTCTCCCCTACATCCCTCAAGTCATCCCGTATCGAAAGCAAGCCCACCGTTAAGCGCTAGGTTTTCACTTCCGACGCAAACAACCACCTACGAGCTCTTTACGCCCAATAAATCCGGACAACGCTCGCACCCTACGTATCACCGCGGCTGCTGGCACGTAGTTAGCCGGTGCTTCTTCTCCTCCTACCGTCAAATTCGCCGGAGGTGAAAGCGGTTTACAACCCGAAGGCCTTCATCCCGCACGCGGCGTTGCTGCATCAGACTTCCGTCCATTGTGCAATATTCCCCACTGCTGCCTCCCGTAGGAGTCTGGGCCGTATCTCAGTCCCAGTGTGGCCGGTCGCCCTCTCAGGCCGGCTACCCGTCGACGCCTTGGTAGGCCATCACCCCACCAACAAGCTGATAGGCCGCGAGCCCATCCCGAACCGAAAAGACTTTCAAACCACCACCATGCGGCAACAGTTCAATATCCGGTATTAGCAACCCTTTCGAGTCGTTATCCCAAAGTCCGGGGCAGGTTACTCACGTGTTACTCACCCGTTCGCCACTCACCACCAAATCCGAAAACCTGATGATCCGTTCGACTTGCATGTGTTAAGCACGCCGCCAGCGTTCGTCCTGAGCCAGGATCAAACTCTCCATCGAAAAACGAAAAGCAGATCATGACAAAACAACAATCAGACAAAACATCTGACCATCAATCAATCACTCAAAGAAACCACCCCAACCCCCAAAAAAGGGATCGAAGCAGACGAGGCACACAAACAAAACGAATCTTGTTTATAGTGCACCAAAAAATGGCATTGACCTAAGCACGCTGTTGAGTTCTCAAACTTCCGAAGCACACCACCT
>NZ_FXTL01000030.1 GCF_900182665.1 Propioniciclava tarda | reverse complement strand
CCCTCGGCTTCCGGAACCTCACCCACTACATCGCCAGATCACTACTCGAAACCGGCGGCTTCAGACCCCACCTACACCCTGGATTGTGAAGAGCCTTCAAAGGGCACCGGGCCGAGGTGGTCCGCGAACTGCTTCGGCGACTGCTCGACTTCGTCGCGCAGAACCCCATCGACGTCGCGTTGAGCCTGACGCGCACCTCCGACTTCGCCGCAGCCCAGTGGGCGCGACACCGCCTGGCAGCGGAGGGGAGAGACTGCTGGCCCGAGCTCAACGATGAACACGCCGGTCTGGCCGACCGGCTGGGCGCGATGGCGTCCCGAGGTGAACTTTCCGACTTCGCCGGCGCCGGGGTGAGTAAGCCGGTGGGCTTCCCCGACTGGAACCAACTGATCCGCGACGTTTCCCGCAAGCCCAAGCTCCGGATCCCCGATGACGCCGACTACCCACAGCTTGCCCAGAAACTCGGCCTTCAAAACAAGAGCGACATGATCGCCGCGCTCCTCACCACGTCCAAGCACGCCCTCGGACACGCGCTGTTGGTCAACCTGCGGACGCCGTCCCTGGTCACCACCAACTACGACCCTTGTTTCGAGAACGCCGCCGAGCTGATCCACCAGGACCCGAAGCTCAGGGTCATCGCCCGCGAGCTGGCGGTGGGCGGTCGACCCTGGCTCCTCAAGCTCCACGGGGACGTCGCGGATCCACCCTCGATCGTCCTGACCACCTCCCAGTACGCCAGGCTCAAGGACGACCATGCGGCCCTCCGCGGCGTCGTGCAGACCCTCATGTTGACCAGCCACCTGCTGTTTGTCGGCTTCGGGTTCGCTGCTTCGGACTTCCTGGCTATGTCGACGGCCGTGAAGAACGTGCGATCCCTGGCGAAGGACATGGACGCCGAGGCGACGGTTGGTACCGCGATCGCCCTGTGCGGTCCGGCAAAGAAGCCGCATGAGGACGACCTCGACCATCACCACATGCGCGTTGGCGACGACCACAAGGCAGCAGCTCGTGATCTCGAGATTCTGCTCGATCGCCTGTCTTGGCGCTGCCAAGTCGAGGGGCAAGGACGTGCCGGCTACCTGCTCGACCCCGACTACCAGCAGGACGCCCACGGCCATGACCAAGCTCTTGTCGAAGCGTTGAGCCAGCTTCGGAAGGGCGCTGAATCGTGGCGAAACAGCGCCGGAGCCAAAGCAGTCAACGACCTTCTGCTTTCCTTCGGCGCTCGGCCGAACGTCGCGTTCCCCTGATTCAACCCATATCGGACGCCCGCGCGCGAGTCCAGGTCACGCGCGTCACGCCGCGGGATGCCTTACCGAACACGGCAGAACGACACGGCAGTCGTATGAACGGGCCGAACGGCGTCCGGCCAACGATTGTCACCGCCTGAGGATCGGCGGATGCAGACTGACAGCGGGACCAGCCTCGTACACCTTGGCCGGCTTGCCGCGTCCCCTGATGACCTCGCCGGTGTCGACCACGAACCCATCCGCCGTCAGGACCTTGCGCTGGAAGTTCCGCGGATCAACGGCGGCGTCCCAAACCGCCTCGTACACCCGCCGCAGCTCTGGCAGCGTGAACGTCGCCTCGCAAAAGGCCGTCGCGATCGTCGTGTATTCGAGCTTGGCCCGGGCCCGCTCCAGGCCGTCCGCCAGGATCTGCGCGTGGTCGAACGCCAACTCGCGCCCGATCGCCGCGTCCACCGGCACCCACTCGGCGAGGTCGGCGTCCGTCCCGGGCTTGGGGTCCGGCAGCCCGGCGCCCAGCGCCAGCCACGCCACCGACACCACCCGCTCCGGACGCGGGTCGCGCCCGACGTCGCCGTACGACCGCAGCTGCTCCAGGACAACCTGCCCGCGCCTCAGCCCCGCCTCCTCGGCCAACTCGCGGTAGGCCGCCGACTCGAGCGACTCGTCCACGTGCACGAAGCCACCCGGGAGCGCCCACCGCCCTGTGTGCACCGAGCTGGCCCGCCGAACTAGCAGCACGCACAACCGTCCTTGCCGCAGCGTGAACGCCACGATGTCGGCCGTCACGGCGAAGACCGGGAAGCGCGATGCGTAGACCACGAACGCACAATACATGTGACCTTGACATTTTGCGAGTAGCGCTCTAAGTTCTAAAATGTCACTACAACACGTTAGGAGTCCTCGCGATGCGTCTTTCCTCAGAACAGGCCGACCGGGCCGGCGGCGTCCTGCTCGGTCAGGCTATCGGTGACGCGCTGGGCGTCCCGTACGAGTTCGGCCCGCCGATTGAACTCGGCACAGCCGCGATGATCGGCGGCGGCCTAGGGCCCTACGCGCCGGGGGAGTGGTCCGACGACACACAGATGGCCGTCTGCATCGCGCAGGCGACCGCCGCCGGTCCCTTCGGACAGACCCCGTTGGACGCCGTCGTCGCGGCCTTCGTTCGCTGGGCGCGCGAGGGCGCCTCGGACATCGGCGTCCAGACGTCCACGGTGCTGCGCCAGGCCATGGACGCCCCCGAGAACTTGCCCGCGATGCAGGCCGCCGCACTGGACGCCGCCGCCGACGGCCGCGCCGGCAACGGCGCGCTCATGCGCACCTCGATCGTTGGCCTGGTCGCCCTCGATGACCCCGAACGAACCGCACAGGCGGCGTCCGATGTCGCCCGACTGACCCACGCGCACCACCTGTGCGTGGAGTCGTCGATCCTGTGGTCCGAGGCGGTTCGGCTCGCGGTGGTAGAGGGACGACTGGACCTGCGCGCCGGCGTCCGACTGCTGGGTGAAGACCGCCGCGCGTTCTGGCAGGACGCGATCGGCCAAGCCGAGACCCAGCCGCCCGCCATCTTCGGCCGCAACGGCTTCACCGTCACCGCGCTGCAGGCCGCCTGGTCGGCGATCCACTCGACGCGCCACATCGCCGGCCCCGACCACGTCGAAGCCGCCTTGCAGGCTGCGATCGCCATCGGCCACGACACCGACACGGTCGCTGCGATCGCAGGCGGGCTGCTGGGCGCGCGGTATGGCGTGTCCGGGCTGAAGACAGATTGGACGCGGCGCGTCCACGGTTGGCCCGGTCTGCGGGCACGCGACCTCGTCGCGCTGGCCCTCGCGACCGCGATCGGCGAGCTACCCCTGGACCACCGGAAGTCGTCGATGGTGACCGGCGGGCGTCCGGGGCTGGCGGTGCCGCACCCCGACGACCCGCACGTCCTGCTCGGCACCGAAGCCGACCTCGCCCGCTGCGCGGACCGGGGCGTGACGGCTGTCGTCAGCCTGTCCCGGGTGGGCGCCGACGACATCGCGTCTACCAATGTGGCGCCCGGCAAGCACGTCTCGGTCTGGCTCGTCGACTCCGACGACCCGCGGAAGAACGCCCACCTCCCCTGGACCATCGCCGACGCCGCCCGCACCGTCTCCGCGCTCAGGGAGGGCGGCGACCGCGTCCTACTGCACTGCGTCGCCGCCGAACATCGGACGCCGTCGGTCGCACTGGCCTACAGCGCGCTGCTCGGGAAGTCCGAGGGTGCTGCCGAGCGCATCGAGGCGGCCGTCGGCCACCCGGTGGACGGTTTGCTCTGGGTGACCGCGCAGGGCATCTCTGCCAGTTCCGGCCCCGCACGCCCCTGCTCTGCAGTAAACCTGGATAGCGAAGGAGATCGCTCATGGACATGACCGACCGTCTGGCGGCTCGCCTCACTCACCGACTGCGTCACCTGCGCGGGACGCAGGAGTCCTTCACCATCGACCTCGGGGACGCTTTCGTCCAGGCGGCGTCCTATGAGGGGGACGCGGTCCTGATCGAGTTCACCGGCGACGAGTTCCTGCCCGAGGATCGGAGGCTGTCCGGCGTCCAGCACGACGAGCTGCTGCGGTTGGGCTTCAACCGTCCCGGGGATGTTTCGCCGAACTGGTGGATCGGCATCGAGGACGGCAACGAGCGCAGCCTGTACGCCGCCGCGCGAGCCGCCGTGACAGCGCTGACGGAGTTCCACGGCGTCCCGGCAGATGCATGGGACGAGGAGCTACCGCTGTACCGCTGGACGTCCGAAGTACCCCAGACCGCGGAGCCGCGGACGATGCCGGCGTCAGGCGAAGGCGAGTCGCTCACTATGGAGACCACGCTCGGGTCGGTCGCGCTGTTCGCCAACGGCCACGCCACCTTCAACGGTGAGACGTGGGACGACCGTCCGGTCCGCGAGTGGTACCCGACGAAGGATGGTCGCCTGGCTGTCACGCTCGCGGTCCCGAGGGGCGAGCACTTCCTGCACGTCGGTTTCGTCCCTGAGACGGACGCCAACGCGGCGCTGCTGCGTAGCTACGTGCCGTCCAGGGACGAGCTGACGTCGCTGGCGCAAAGACTGGCTGTCCACGAGCAGTACGCCCTGACCTGCATTGAGAGCGGCACGATGGTTCACTACGTCTTGGCTTCCGCGGCGTCGCGACTGAGTGACGCAGAAGGCGCACGGAAGGCGTCCGAGATTGTGGGCTGGGATCTCGCCCCACGGCTCGCTGCCGCGGAGGCCGCGGTCGACGCGTTCTGGCGGCGCAAGACGGCCGACAACAACCGTGAACAGCAGCATGACGAGGAGAAGACGTGGCAGGCCATCCAAGCCTGGGTCCGGATCTCCCCTTGGAAAGATGACTTCGACTTCGAGGTGATCCCCACACCGCCGCGCCCGTGGGCCATCGCCAGCCCGGAAGTCGAGATCCAGCGCATCTACCGTTGAAAGGGGAGTGGCCATGGAAGGCCTGCAAGACGCGTGCACGGTTTGGCAGTCCGGCATGGAGGGTGGCTCATCGCCAATCCGTGCGGCGGCCCGCAACCTGACCGGCGTTCGCCACTACTTCGCGAGCGACTTCATCACGGCGTTCGAGGACGAGGCACGCAACAACCCAGTCACCACCGGCCGAGCTCGGGTGCTGCTGGAGGCGTTGGCTGCGAGCCCACGTCGGACTGCTTCGGAGTGGGGCTCTGCACTGGGCGTCGACTCTGACTGGGTCGGGCGCGGGATCAAACGAGGAGCCCAGGATGATCAGATCCTCGCTGCCCTTCAGACGGGCTCTTTGACGATGCCGCTCTGGGGCGCCAGTTTCGACCGCGAGGTTGCGGCCAAGTACGGGGAGCGATTCACCTTCGTTCTACGGGGCGCCTTCCCCGCGATCCCCGCCTGGGTCCATTCGGGTGTCGTCGCCGAGGAACTGGAACTCATCTGCGGCGGACGCTACGAGATCCTTGAGCCCCTCGACCTGGCGAAGGAGCGGGTGGAGGTGCACCTGCGCTTCGTCGGCGGAACCCCGCTCCGCTAGTAGCAGGGGACGCGGCGGCGGTTGCCCCGGGAGTTTTCCCGACGAGCAGCGACCAGCGCTTCAGGAGGAGCGGGAACACCGATGTCGGGCGGTCCGCGGCGATGGTTTCCAGGTGTGTCCGTCGTCCCTGTTGGTCGACCGCGGCACCGTCGCGTCCGAAGCCAAGTCGCACGTATGTTGCACGAGGGGCAATCCGACCAACAAAAAAAGACGCATATTACCTTGTGAAGGACAACTTGTAGGCCCGAACCGGGGCTGGTTCAAGTCCAGTTAGGCCCACCAAAAGTCCCCTGTCCGGTTGAGCTGGGTCATCGAGCGGCAGTCGGCAAAGCTCACTGCGCCCACGTCCGACGTGCGCAGACGGCCGACACGTCACGAGAACCTCTCGACGAGCAATGATCAGAACCTGTGGATGGTCCTCGGCGGGGTGACGTGAAGGGGCGCACCTTCCCGGGGATGATCTGAAGTCCAAGTAGCTCTGATCA
>NZ_FXTL01000029.1 GCF_900182665.1 Propioniciclava tarda | reverse complement strand
GAACGACCGCTGCCACCCGTTCGTGTGGACCAAAACCGCCGACGACATCCTCAAGAAAGCCAACCGTCAGACAACTTCAAACACGGGCCACTAGCGACCATGCGGCAGTACCGTGAGCGCAGCCGAGTCTTTCGGTTGCCCCATTTACCGGCAAACCCGCCAAGCGACCAGACGCACGCCGGCGTCCAAAGCTGTCGCGGCGGCCGTCTCGTTCATGGGCACGAGCCTGCCAGGTGCCGCCGACAAATTCTGTACCGTGGCGTTGATTCCGGGGGAATCACGTCGCCCTTGTCGACGGGTGTTACTGAAGCTGTGAGTGATGAGTTCGAGGACCTTCGTACCTGGGTGCTAGCTCAGGGGCCATTCGACCATGATGACCGCCACTACCCGGCGCAGCACAGTCCCGAAGAGATCGCGAAGATCGAGGCGGAGGCGATGGAGGCCATGGCCGAGCGCCGCGCTCGAGGAGAGGTCGTCTACGAGTAGCCAGCTATTTGGCTGGGCGGTGGCCGCAGGGGCCGGTTCGGTTTCCTGGTCCGGGCCGGTGCCAGGTGAGGATCGTCTCTTCGAAGCCACCAGGGCCCACACTGGTCGCGGCCGTCCGGAGCGGACGGCGTCAGCTGTCAATGCCCTGGCAGTGGGAGGAGATCTTCACAGAGGACGACCGACTCGACTCATCCAGCCAGTCTGGGTGGCTACTTTGGCGCAGGCGAGGGCGCCGACGAGGATGGCGGCATAGTTGTGGAGTGCGAGCCCGGTGGTGTCGGAGGCGAGGACGGCCCAGGGTGCTGTTTCCCCATGCCGTTGTCCCGCAGTGACGCTCACCAGCAGAAGGATGGCGGGGATGGATCCGGCGACAACCGCTGGGAAAGTCGCCCGCTGGATAACGAGAGCCAAGGCACCACTTATTACCGCATTGCGAAGACCAGAGGAATCAGTCACGGCTGCGCCCTGGGTAAGATACTCCGCAAGTCCGCAGAGGGCGGTCCCGCAAACAAGAAGTCCCCAGTCGAGCAGAAGCAAGGGACGGATGCCTGTTCTTTCGTAACGGCTAGTTCCCGCCAGCGCGGCGGCCAATGCAGGGCCAGCAAGGGTGCCGACCACGAGGCATAGGGACGTGAGGGTGTCGCCGATTAGCCCGACGGTTGGAACCCTTAGCATGATGGACTTAGTCGGTCCAAGAAGAGCCCCTAGGACCGCCATCGAGGCAAGATACGCGGCTGTCTTCCGCGTCTTGGACCACCAGATCATGGCCGACAGGCTGTTAGCCACTCATTGATGAGGGCCACGGCCTGTGATGGGTCCGATGGAATCTCGCGCTGATTGCCTGGGGCTTGGCCGAGTCCCGAGGAGTCGATCGTCGGTGCGCCCACCTGTGCCACGAGCCAGTCCTTAATCTGCTGCGAGTGGTCGACCCCGTCGGGGAGTAGTTCACCCTCGGGTGTTCGGACGCCCCCCTGGCAGTCGGATCGCTTGGCGATACCCGTTGCCAACGACGACACCGCGTACTCCGGATAGCGGGTGTCGAACTGCACCGGGGTGATGGTCCCGCTGACTTCCAACGCACCCTCATCGAATACCTCGGGAACCTTGACGCCGAGCGAGTGCCATGATCGAACGGCCCGGTCAGTGGCCGTGAAATCGCGCAGGATTGCCGCATCTTCCGGCCAGACGCACACCCGTACGCCTGATGGCTGTTGGGCGCACACCCTGGGGGAACTCCTCGCTACGGTCGGCGCATAGCCGAAAGGTGCTGCTGCGCTCAAGGCGTAGGTAGTAGACGCCCATATTGCTGCGGCGGCACTCGCGCCCACGAGAACCTGAACCGTCCGTCTTCTGCAATCCAAGACAATGAGGGACGCTATCGCCACGAGGCAGATCGTGCCCCAGAACACAGCCACCGCCGTCAGCAACGATGGTGCTATGACCTCGTTGGAGGAACAACAGCCAAACCACACGGCTGTCAGGTGTCGCCAGCGGTTGTCCGGAATCGCTGCTGCCCGTGTAAAGAGGACCAAGGGGCCCATGATGCACAACGGCCAGGCAACCACAGCGGGCAAGAGGAAGCCGGAGAGGGCACCGATTAGGCACCATGCCACGATGGCAAGACAAGAGACCACAACGGGCCCCGTCCACTCGACGCTGATAGGTGCCCGAAGCAGCACTAGCAGGACCAACGAAGCGACACAGGCTCCAATGCCCACCACCCATCGAGGCAACAACGCAGTCAGAATGCCCCGCTTCCTCGGTAAGTGAAGTATTCCCCGAAAACGCCAACTCCCCACGGCGGCACCCAGTGCGACCAACGGGCAAAGCAAGATGAGGAAACTGGTCATTGCCGCTGCAGCACCCGACGGTGACGGGCCCGGCTCGGCAACGACCAGAGCGAACAGAACAACCAACGGTGTCAGCCACACGCTCGGGCTGTTGCGCAAGATCTCGAGGTACCGCACTCACATCCCCCGTGTGACTTCGATGAACGCACGATGCGCCCGCATCGGTCCCTCGGGCACCGAACCAAGGTAGTCACTGGGTGATCCCGACCAAACCCGGCCAGACGCCAACACCAGCACCTGATCAAAGTCGTCTACGATCTCGTTAACGTCGTGAGTCGCGATGAGCCATGAACCAACTTCTGACTCTAAGGACTTGATCATGTCTCGAAAGCGCATCTGCTGGGTGGGGTCCAACCCTGCTGTCGGTTCGTCCAAGATCGCGACCTGGGGGCTGGTCGCTAGTGCGCTCGCCAACCCGACTCTTCTCAATTGCCCGCCAGACAAGGTACGCATCTTCTGCCGGGCGGCATCGCCTAGTCCGACACGCTTCACCCACAGCCGCGCGCGTCTTCTTGACTCAGAAGAAGAAACCCCCTGCAACCAAGCGCAGTAGGCCACCTGCTCCTCGACCGTCAATCCACGCAAAGCCGGAATCACCTGCGGCATGTAAGACATCGACGCTTCACCCCCCGCACCATGTGAAATGGAGCCCGCCGAAGGCTGCAGCACGCCGGTCAAGAGACGAATCAAGGTTGTTTTACCTGCCCCATTCTCACCAACAAGAGCAGTCCGACCCGAGGAAATATTCAGCGAAAGCTCTGTGAATATCGGGCGACGCGTATAAGAGAAGGACACATCCTGTAGTGTGGCGATGGTGGATATGATAGATGATCCTTACAGGAGAATGTGGACCAAAACTGGTGTGTGGGCAGGCCCAGCCAGCCCACACACCAGTCTAGTTTAGTATTTCACCCAAACGGATGGGACGTTGACGCTACCGGCCGTGGGAATGTAGCTATTACCGTCGATCTTGGTGATCGCAAAGAAGTAGTTCCCAGAGTCTTGCGAGCCCATGGAGTGCTCACGCCATCCGCAGCCGTAGCGGATGATGTTGCGTTGCTCCGAGCCCCACCACTGCTTCTTGTATAGCGCATAAGTTGCGGTGTTGCGGTCACAACTTGAATGCCCAATCTGTGTGGCGGCTCCGTCGTTCACGTTCTTGGTCCACGTGCGAGACGTGAACCCTGGCCGACCGCCTGAAATGTAGCTATACCAAGAACCTTCAGCCATGACTGCTGGCGCGAGTGCGGACAGCGCAGCCATGACAGCTAGGGGTGTAGCGACCACCTTCATGATCGTACGATTCACGGATTTTGCTCCTTCCGAGATGGGGTGGGGAAGGTCGGCGCCCTGCCGGTGCGGTCACGATAACACCGAACACGTTCATCATGCCTGGATTCCAGCAGGGTCCCATCACACGGCCAGACAAGCTCGCTACCGCGCCGTTGCGTCGACGCCGCCCGATACGCCACCCACGCCCGCGCCGCCGCAACTCTGCGCGGCTACACCTCCGACTGGTCCGCGCTTGGTGTCACGTCATGGCCCTGGATGCTCTCCCAGCCGCCCCAGAGGGCCGTTGCCGCCTACCTGGCGCTCCTCGCGCAAGCGGACGCCGCCGTGGGCACTATGGCGCGTCGGCTCTCATCCATCGGTCACTGCCACCGGGCCTCCCGCCAGCTCGACCCCGGCGTCCACTACGTCATCGCCTGGACGAGCCCGATACTTGGACCTGCGTAAAGGTGATCACGCTAGACCGCATCGGCTACCGCTACGGTGCGGCTTCCTTCACGTACACCAGTAACCACCGTCCTACTCCCCCAGGGTGTGCAGCAAATTTACCCCTAAGGAGGCCGCAATGACTATCCACCCTCTGCACCGAATCGTTGCCTACGGTGCCGCGCTCATAATCTTTGCCGGATTCCCGACGATGGCGCAGGCATCCCCTTCCGATCCTGCCGATCCCTCGAGGATCCAGTACGTCTCAGCTCAGACGATGGCCCCGGTCTCGGCGAGCTGACGGCTGCCTATCAGTTGAGCCTTCGTCTGGCCGAGGAGAACCCTAACGACTTCGGGTATCCGACCGTACGTGGGGGCCGGGTGAATCTTCCCGCGCTGACCGAGGCTGCCAAGAAGTTGACGTCCGGCGACGCGGGGGAACGTGCCCGAGCCAAAGCCGCCCTCGATGCCAGACCACTTCCTCGGGGCATCGCGAAGAGAACCGAAACGACTCCCGACGATCTGGAAGTCATGAAGACGCTTGACTTATCGGCGTCGAATAGTCGGACCTTCCGGCGGGCCGAGGAGCAGAAGAATGCCGCCATCGACCTCACGCTTGCCGCGGATCCGGACGCGAAGCCGTGGATGTCCTACATCGACGAGCACTCGGGCAAGGTGATCGTGCACGTCGAGACGCCCACGCCCCGGCTCATGGCGACCTTGGCGAAGGGGATCGGTGCCGACTCGGTCGCCGTGCGCGTGCAGCCCAAGCCGCAGATCGATCATGTGTCGCGCCCCAGCGACACCCCACCTTTCTACGGTGGTGCCAGGATCTACACGCCGGTGGGTTCGTGCTCCGACGCCTTCTCGTGGCACAGCGGGTCTACGCAGATGATGCTGACGGCAGGCCACTGCGTGCCCAACGGGGGCAGTGTCTCCACGCTGGACTACTCTATGGGTTCCGTGAACCGGTCGTCCGAGGAGTCGTGGGACACCAATGCGGGCACCGTCTTCATGACTGGCCAGTCCACATTCCGCGGTGACGTCGCCGTGATCAGGTCCTCCTATTCGACGGCAGGCAGGATGTTCCGAGGCGGGACCTCGTCCACCTCGTCGGCCCGCGTTGCCGGCATGGCGAGCGGTCGCACGACCTCCGGCATGAAGGTGTGCAGCAGCGGAGCGTCGTCGGGCGAGGTCTGCGTCTGGACAGTCACCCACGACCGGACGCTCGTCGTGTACTCCGACCTGACCATTGCGCGGAATGTAACGAACACCGTGGAGCGGTGGGACGGCCGGTGCGTCATTCCAGGGGACTCGGGCGGAGCGATGTTTGGGGTGAACTCCGACGGATCGGTCAACGCGCACGGGGTCATCTCCGGCAGGATGACCGGACCGGGTTGGTGTCAGGTGATCTTCACCGACATCTACGATGCCTACTACGGCCTGCCCGGCTACCTCACCACCGGCTAGAAGGAAGGGCTTATCGTGAGCGGTGCCATACGTAGACCACGCAGACGGTGGCACACAGCCTTGGCCCTGCTGATTGTCGCGGGGCTGATCGCCTCTGTCGCTTACGTGCTGCTCACGCCCCTCCGCCGAACCGATTACCTCCAGCCGACGGCCGCCAGGACGCTGGGGGAAGGCGGAGATCCCAACGTGCTGATGATTCTGTCACCGTGGGACCAACGGGATTACTGTCCGGGCGAGTTCTCGGTGGGAGCGGCCGAGACGGACACGGTCGTGTCCGTCTCGGCCATCCGGCGGGTGTCGGCCGCAGTTCCCCTATTCGGGGGATGTGCGGGCGCCGAGGCACTACACGGGCAGGTGGCGGTGGAACTGCGCCTCGGCCAACCTCTCGGATCACGCACAGTCGTGCGAGCCGAGGACGGCAGCCCACTTCCTGTGTTGGAGCCGTGACGGCCCGGCGAGGCAGCGCCCGAACACCCGCGCTAGTGGCCCGTGTTTGAAGTTGTCTGACGGTTGGCTTTCTTGAGGATGTCGTCGGCGGTTTTGGTCCACACGAACGGGTGGCAGCGGTCGTTC
>NZ_FXTL01000028.1 GCF_900182665.1 Propioniciclava tarda | reverse complement strand
CAGTAGCACGGCTGTGATTGTTGACGAGACCTCTGTCTGACGCTGTCACGCTGCCCGCAGCGGGGGCGGACGCGAGCGTAGGCTCGATTTCGCGGTCACCCCGCACCCTTATGAAGGGGTCCGGATGAACAAGGCCCACCAGGCGAGCGGCACGTCGGGTTGCACCGATTCACCCATGATCCCCGGCTCGGGCTTCCCGCCCGTGCCCGCCCCCATCGACGCACCGGCGCTCCCGGACCCGATCGTGGCCCCCCAGCAGACCGCGCTTGAGGGCGCCGAGTCCGGCGAGCCCTACGCGGACGCCTCGGGCGGCGGCTCCGTCGGCGGCTGGTGAGCTGACAGGCCTCGCGGGTCGTTAGCGGGCGAGGCCCTGGACGGCCTCGGCGTTCGGTAGGTCCAGGAACGCGCGTCCGGGGATGAACAGCTTGGATCCCCGGATGCCGGAGCCGATACAGACCCAATCGAGCGCGACGGCGTCCGGATCGACCCAGATCGGCCACTCGACGGGCGCACCCACGGGCGTGATGCCGCCGTACTCCATGCCAGTCAGCGCACACGCCTCGTCCATGGGCGCGAACGACGCGCGGCGGGCGTCCAGCCGGCGCCGGACCACGTTGTTGACGTCGACGCGCTTCGTCGCAGGCGTCATGCAGACGACGAACCGCTCCGCGCCCGCCCGGACACCCTTGACGACGACCGCGTTTACCGAGCTCTCGAGCGGGACGCCGTAGGCCGCGCAGAACGCCTCCGTGTCGGCGAGGCCAGGGTCGATGGCTGCGACCATGGCGTCCGGGATATAGGCCAGCGCGGCGGCGACCGGGGGTGCGACAAGGTCGAGGCGCTGGTCGGCCGGGACGAGGGTCAACGCGTCATAGATCGGTGCCATGGGCCCATGATGGCAGCGCCGGCTTTGTCCTCGCTGACCCCCGACGGATCGCCGACAGGGACGCCGACGCTTCGGCGTCCGGCGAAAACCACGCGATGCTGCACCACGTAGCTGGCGATGAACAGCACCACCTCGGTGATCAGCTTCGCCACGACCAGCGGCAGTCCGACGTGGGTCAGCGCAACCAGCAGCAGGTAGTTTCCGGCCAGAATTCCGCAGGCCAGCACGGCGTAGCGGCGCAGCGCGAGCTGCAGCGGACCGTGATCGGCGAAGACGGCGGTCCGGTTCAAGGAGAAGTTGACCGCAGCGCTCAACACGCGTGCGCCCACCACCGACACCAACAGGTTGCCCGTCAGCGCGCTCAGCAGCAGGACGCCCACCCAGTCGACCCCGGCTCCGGCCAGTGACGACGCCACGAAGCCGAGCAGGCGACCGTAGATGCGGGCCGAGTCCCGGACCGGCCGAAAGTGCGAGGAGGCGTTGGCGTCCAGATAGATGGTCTGGATGGGAATCTCGACGACCCGGACGCCGGCACGCTTGGCCTCGAACAACAGGTTCGATTCGTACTCGAACCGCTCCCCCTCGACGCTCAGCAGCCACCCCAGCAGGTCGGCGGGGTAGCCGCGCAGGCCGGTTTGGGTGTCGCGGATCGCCGTCCCGGTGACAGCCCGGAAGACCCAGCGGCTCACCGTGTTACCCACCCGGCTGCGGACCGGCACGGTGCCAGTGAACTCGCGTCCGCCGAGCACCATCGACCCGGGCGCCACCTGCTCGGCGACAGCCACAATGTCGGGCACGGCGTGCTGGCCGTCCGAGTCGGCGCAGACCACCGCCTCACCGGGCCGGTGCTGCATCGCCCACGCGAAGCCGCGCTTCAACGCCGCCCCCTTGCCGTGGTTCTCGTCAAGGCGCAGCACCTCGGCACCCACCCCGGCGGTCACGTCGAACACCCCGCGGTAGGCGGGCCCGGACCCGTCGTCCACCACCACGACGGACGCCGCAGGTGCGGCCTCGCGCAGGCTTCGGACGAGCTGAGGCAGGCGAAGGTCGGGCTCGTACGCCGGGATCAGGATGATCATGGCCGTCAGCCCGCCACGTACAAGATGTCGCTGGTGCCACGTTCCTGGCCCCGGCCCAGCGGGTTGCTGGCCAGCGCACCGTTGTAGAACATGACGGAGCTGCCGCCGCCGTCCAGGTTGTACGCGACCTGCGCGCCGAGCCCGGTGAACAACTGTGCGAACTCGGTCATCGTGACGCCGCGGCTGTAACCGGACGCGCGGCCGTCCGCGACGATCGCCACCAGGTGGTTGGGGGCGATCATGCCGAGGCCCGTGCGTGGCTGCTCACCCTGAATCGAGTGATTGCCGATGTTGGTATCGACCTCGACGCTCTCGATGCCGCTGACGACCTTCCCGTCGTTGACGATGCCGGGCCCGAACGACAGGGTCTGCCAGGCACCGTCGGCGATCAGCTTCGCGGCCGTCGTGGTGGTCTCGTCGTAGAGGGCGAGGGTCCCGTCGCGGAACACCGCGAGCCCCTGACGGGCGCCGGAGTCCCGGAACGCGACCCCGTTACGGATGACGATTCCCGTGTCTCGGAAGCCGTAGTAGTCGCCGTTGATCGCCCAGGCAGCGTTGTTCGCCTTCGCGATCGTCGACGTGTTCTCGATGATGTTTTCACCGAAGGTGTCCTTGGCGAGTGCGGCCCGCAGGGCCGTGCCAGCGGCCAACTTCAGGTCGGCTACGTAGTAGGTCACCAGGTTGGCACCCGAGCCCACCGTCTTCTTGGTGACGGTGACGGACGCCGACGTGTTCGTGGACGCCGCGGTCGCTGTTGCGGTGGGAGTAGCGGACGCCCAGGCGCTCGAGGCGTCCGTCACCTCGGCGTGCTCGATGACGAAGCGGTCCAACGCCCAGGCGGTGCCGCCGCCGGCCGAAGCGACCACGGCGAGGGCGCCGCCCAGCAGGGCGCGACGGCTGACTTTGCGGGATGTCACTGCGGCGGAGGAGTTCATGACCTCGACCTTGAGGCAGCGTCCTGTGCCATGCCTGTGTCTCCGCCACGGCGTCCTTGTGAGCATCAACCCTTGTCAACGCCACAAACGTTCACAGGATCAACGAGGGCGGGCCCACAGGGACCCGACAGCTTCGGACGGCTGACTGGTCACGAAGACATCCACGCAAGGAGCACCCATGATCACCACCACCGCCCTGTTGTACGCGGCCAACGTCATCGCGATCACCGTCTTGACCCTCGGCCTGTACTTCCCGCGCCATCGCCGCCGCGACCTCGTTGTTGCCTACCTCGGCGTGAACCTGGGGATCATGGCCGTCAGCACGGTGCTGCTCAACACCGCCGTGGGCGCAGGCCTGGGGCTCGGGCTCTTCGGCGTCCTGTCGATCATCCGGCTGCGGTCGGACGAGCTGGCCCAGCACGAGGTGGCCTACTACTTCAGCGCGCTGGCCCTTGGCCTGCTGAGCGGGCTCGGTTCAGAGCCGTTGCTGTCCGTCGGACTGATGGCCGTCGTTCTGATCGCGATGTTCGTTTCCGACCATCCGGCCCTGCTCCGCGGGTACCGGCGCGAGGTGATCGTGCTCGACCGGGCGATCAGCGACACCAGCGCGCTCGTCGCCGCCCTGGAACAAAGGCTTGGGGGCCAGGTCCACCACACCACGGTGCAGAAGCTCGACTTCGTCAACGACACCACCACGGTTGACGTCCGCTACCGCGAGGGCGCGGCGGGACGCCGGCGCGCCGTGGCCGCCGCATTGGAAACGGCCCGATGACCGCCCTCTGCGAGTCCGGGCTGTCCGGCCTGGCTGACCTGCCCAGCTTGACCCTCGAGGAACTCAACGCGTCGGCGTCCCTGCTCACGCGCGTCGACCGCAAGTACGTGCTCACGCGGGACCAAGCCGACGGCTTCCTCGCGGCCCTGCCCGCCGGCACCCGGGTGCTCGACATCGACTCCGGCCGCAGCTTCGGCTACGCCTCGACCTACTTCGACACCGCGGGCCTCGACTCGTTCCACGATGCGGCGCACCGCCGGGCGCGACGGGGCAAGACCCGGACGCGCACGTACCTCGACAGCGGAATCACCTTCCTGGAGGTCAAGACCAAGCGTCGGGCAGCCACCGTCAAGTCGCGCCTGCCCTGGTCGGGCACCGAGGCCGACGCCGCGGCGTCCGCTTTCGTCGCCGAGAAGCTGGCCGAGGGAGGCGTCCGGCCGAGCGGTCGACTGAGTCCCGTGCTGGACGTCACCTACCGCCGCACCACCCTGCTGCTGCCGGACGCCGAGGGGCGGGTCACGCTTGACGTCGACCTCGACTGGCGCCTGCGCCGCGGCGCGGACCGGCTCCGGGTCGACGACCTCGTGATCGTCGAGACCAAGTCCAGCTCCCGCCCCTGTGCCGCCGACCGGTTGCTCTGGCGCACCGGCCACCGGCCCACCTCGATCTCGAAGTACGCGACCGCGCTGGCGGTGCTGCGGCCCGACCTGGCCCGAAACCGCTGGCACCGGCTGCTCAGCACCGGCCCGCTGGCCGCCTGAAACCACTCGCTCACCATCCAACCAACCACACCGAAGAGGACCCATCATGAATCGCAAGCCCCGCCTCCTGGCCTCGCTCGCCGCCCTGGCCACCACCGCCGTGCTCACCGGTTGCAGCGTCGCCGGAGTCTCGTTGACCGGCTCGTCGACGACATCCGGCTCCGGGACCACGACCGCGTCGTCCCAGTCGACAGCCACTGCAACCGTCCTGACGGCCGACGCAAGCGTCGCCGAGGCGCGCGCCAACAACGCCACCCCGGACACCGCCGCCACCACCTGGAGCGCGACGGGTGCCACCACGATCGCGTTGACCGGCTCTTCCGCCACCGTGAGCGGGGCGGGAGCGACGGCGTCCGGCAACACCGTGACGATCACCGCCGGCGGCACCTACGTGCTCTCGGGAACCCTGAACGGCCAGGTCGTGGTCAACTCGCCGTCGTCCGACGAAGTCAAGGTGGTGCTGAACGGCGCGACGATCACCTCGTCCACCGGTCCGGCGATCGCCGTCACCGACGCGGGCGAGTCCGTCATCGTGCTCGCCGACGGCACCAGCAACACGCTCACGGACGCCAAGACCTACGCAGACACCTCCGAGTCCGCGCCGAACGCGGCGCTGTGGTCGTCCGCTGATCTGACGATCGGGGGCGGCGGGTCGCTCACCGTCACGGGTCAGCTCAACGACGGCATCGCCAGCAAGGACGGACTCGTCATCACCGCGGGCACGATCAACGTGACCGCCGTCGACGACGGCATCCGTGGCAAGGATCACGTGGCGATCACGGGCGGCAACATCACCGTCTCGGCCGGCGGCGACGCCTTGAAGTCCGATAACACCACGGACGCCGACTCAGGCTTCGTCGACATCTCCGGCGGCACGCTCAACCTCGCGGCGGGTACCGCAAAGGGCGACGGCATCGACGCCACGAACGACATCATCATCTCTGACGGAACGATCAACGTGAGCCGAAGCTACGAGGGCTTGGAGGCGCTCAACATCGTGATCGGTGGCGGCACGATCGAGGTGACCTCGTCCGACGACGGGCTCAACGTGGCCCAGACCTCGACGTCGACCACGACGACCACCACGAACGCCCGCGGCATGGGCGGCGGTGGCGGGACGGTCGTCCCGGGCACGGCGTCCATCACGGGCGGAACGCTCATCCTGCACGCGAACGGCGATGGCTTCGACTCGAACGGCACGGCGTCCATCGCGGGCGGCACCGTGATCGTCGATCAGGTCGGCGGCGGAAACGGAGCCCTCGACGTGAACGGCACGTTCACCATCACGGGCGGCCAGCTCATCGCCCTCGGGGACGCCTCGATGCCGGTCGCGCCGGGCACCTCCAGCTCACAGGGCTGGCTGATGGCCGCGGCGTCCGGAAGCGCCGGCGCGAAGGTGCAGATCCTGGCGGGCTCGACCGTGATCGCCGAGTTCACCGCGCCCCGGACGTTCGGCAACGTCGTCTACTCGTCGTCCGCGATCAAGTCGGGCTCGGCCTACACGGTCTCCGTGAACGGGACGGCGATGAACGTGACCGCAGACGTGGCGTCCGCAGGCGGCATGGGCCCGCGGCACTAGCTGCCGCGGGCGGCGCCGGCGCTGCTCAGTAGTAGTAGGGGAACTCGGACCAGTCCGGGCGCCGCTTCTGCAGGAAGCTATCGCGGCCCTCGACCGCCTCGTCGGTCATGTAGGCGAGGCGGGTGGTCTCGCCGGCGAAGACCTGCTGGCCGACCAGCCCGTCGTCGATGGCGTTGAAGGCGAACTTGAGCATGCGCTGGGCGGTGGGCGACTTGCCGCAGATCGTCGCGGCCCACTCCAGGCCGACGGTCTCGAGGTCGGCGTGCGGGACGACCCGGTTGACCGTGCCCATCTCGTAGGCGCGCCGGGCGTCGTAGGTCTCGCCGAGGAAGAAGATCTCGCGCGCGATCTTCTGGCCGACCTGCCGGGCCAGGTACGCCGAGCCGAAGCCCGCGTCGAAGCTGCCGACGTCGGCGTCCGTCTGCTTGAACTTGGCTTCCTCGGCGGACGCCAGCGTCAGGTCGCAGACGACATGCAGCGAGTGGCCGCCGCCGGCGGCCCAGCCGTTCACGAGCGCGATCACGACCTTCGGCATGAACCGGATCAGCCGCTGCACCTCGAGGATGTGGAGGCGTCCACCCTCGGCCTTGGCGCGACGGGCGTCCACGGTCTCGGCGGTCTCGCCGTCGGCGTACTGATAGCCGGAGCGTCCGCGGATGCGCTGATCGCCGCCCGAGCAGAAGGCCCAGCCCCCGTCGCGCTCGCTCGGACCGTTGCCGGTCAGCAGGACGCAGCCGATGTCCGAGCTCATCCGGGCGTGATCCAGGGCCTGGTACAACTCGTCGACGGTCTTCGGCCGGAAGGCGTTGCGGACCTCGGGGCGGTTGATCGCGACCCGCACCGCCGGCACGTGGCGCGCGCGGTGGTAGGTGATGTCGGTGAACTCGAAGCCCTCGACGGGCTCCCATAGGGCGGGATTGAAGGGGTTCGCGGACGCCATGGCCGCAACCTACACGCTCGGCGGCAGCCCTTTGGCGATGGCCTTGATGGCGGCCAGGTGGGACGTCCAGGCTTCGCGTCCGGCTGGCGTGAGCGACAGCCAGGTCCGCGGACGCTTGCCCACGTACCCCTTGCGGATCGTGACCAGCTTGGCCTCTTCGAGCTGGGACGCGCGGCGGCTCAGGGCGCTGTCGGAGATCTGCAGGAAGTCGCGCAGAGACGCGAAATCCGCCTCCTCCACCGACGCCAGCGCGGCGACCAGGGAGAGGCGGATCGGGTGCGACAGGAACTCGTTGAGGCCTACGCGGGGATGCGGCGCAGCTTTGGCAGCGGGCGACGCACCCCTAGGGAAACGCTGATCAATGCGCGACCCGGGGTTACGCCGGCTGGGTGGCGGGATGGTCGTGTCGGGTTCGTCGATTGTGGCTCTGGCTAGGT
>NZ_FXTL01000027.1 GCF_900182665.1 Propioniciclava tarda | reverse complement strand
TGCACGACGCCCACCAGCGTCGTCTTGCTCACCACCGCCAACGGCGGAACAATCAGATCCACAACCACCGTCCAGACCCGCCAGGGGTGGACTGATCAAAGCCGCGAAATGCGACATTTGAGCTGAAACAGGTCACTCAGCCGGATAGCGGCGAGACCCGGAGCCTTCTCCCACGGCCACCGTAGCGACCACCACCCGTCACCAGGAGGCACTCCAAGTCATACAAGCCCAATTCGGCAACCCATATTGGAAATGGGGACGATCTTCGCGTTACGGTGTTTCTGTCTTGGTCGCACACCCCGGTAGCGGCCCACCCTGACAGGAGTAGAGATCTTGGAGCTCACGGACTATCTGCGCGTCTTGCGCAAGTACTGGCGCAGCGCCACGGCCGTGACTCGCGTGGCCATCCTGGCGGCAGCGGCCTTCTCGCTCCTTACCAAGGCCACCTACACCGCGACCACATCGGTGTTCCTGTCAGTCAAGAGCGTCGCCACCGCCGGCGAGCTCAACTCCGGCTCCACGTACGCCGAGAACCAGGTGCAGTCGTTCGCGCGAGTGGCCCGGACGCCCATCGTGCTCCAAGCCGTCGTCGACCGGCTCAACCTGCCGGTCACCGCCGAGCGCCTTGCGGAGGACGTGACGGCGACGGTGCCGTCGAATACGGCGACGATCGACCTGTCCGTGGAGAACGGTGACCCCGCGCAGGCCGCACTCATTGCGAATGCCGTCGGTGAACAGGTGGTCGAGACGGTCAAGCAGCTCTCGCCGCCGACCGCGGATGGCTCCGACATGGTCGAGGCCACAGTCATTCGACCCGCCTCCGTGCCACTGTCGCCCACCACCCCCAAGGTGACCCAGAACCTGGCGCTGGGGCTGCTGCTCGGCCTCATGCTGGGCGTCGGTCAGGCGGTGCTGCGCGACACGCTGTACACGAAGATCCGCAACGAGCGCGATCTGGAGCGCGTCACCGACCGCCCGCTGCTCGGCAGCATCATGCTCGACGAGACGTTGAGCAAGCGGACGGCACCCGGCCTCGCCAGCGACCACTCTCTGGCCGGCGAAGCCTACCGCCGGCTGCGCACGAACCTGCAGTTCCTGGCGTTGCCGGAAGGCGAGCGGGCGCTGGTGGTCACCTCGACCGTGCCCGGTGAGGGCAAGACCACGACGGCGATCAACACCGCGGTCACCATGGCCGAGACGGGTGCCCGGGTGCTGTTGATCGATGCCGACCTGCGCCGCCCGCACGTGGCGGACGCCTTCGGGCTCGAGACCGCGGCCGGACTGACCTCGGTGCTCATCGGGCGGGCGACCCTCGAGGAGGTGGTGCAGCCGATCGGCGACACCTCCCTCGACGTGCTCACCTCGGGGCCCATTCCCCCCAACCCCTCCGAGCTGCTGGGGTTCGACGCGATGAAGGCCTTGCTGGCGCAGGTGGGCCGGCTCTACGACGTGGTGATCATCGACTCTCCGCCGCTCCTGCCTGTGACGGACGCCGCGGTGCTGGCCCGCAGCACCGCGGGGGCACTGGTCGTCGTCGGGGCCCGCGTGGTGCGCCGCGGCGAGTTGGACGCCGCCCTCGCCACCTTGGACCAGGTGGACGCCCGCGTGCTCGGACTGGTGCTCAACAAGGTCCAGCGCGACGACGAAGAGCGCTACGGCTACAGCTACCAGTACGCGGAACGAAACGCAGCGGACGCCGAACCGCGCCCTGCCCGTCTCGTCACGACCCCGACCCGTGAGGTCGCGGCCCGTCGGGCCTGAACCGTCCGTCACCATCCCTCGTGAAAACCCTAGGTGAGAAAGGAAGGATCGTGAGCGCCATGACTCGCGCCAGCCTCGCGGCACCCGTGCCGGCCGCGGTCGATCCGAAGCAGACCACGCGGGCTGCCCTGACTTGGTACGCCCGCTACGACCTCATGCTGGGCGCCTCCGACGCGGTGCTGATCACCTTGGCGGTGCTCGCGGTCTCGGTGTGGCGGTTCGGCGAGCAGCTGTGGCTGCCGGTCGTCGGCTCTGAGCTCGACTACCCCCTGGTGTCATTCATCATCGCGTTGCTGTGGTGGGTCGTGCTGGACGCCCGCGGCTCCCGAGATCGCGGGGTGGTCGGCCACGGGCTGGACGAGTACCGCCGGGTGATGAACGCCAGCCTCTACACCTTCAGTGCCGTCGCGATCACCTCCTACCTCTTTCACGTCGACCTCTCCCGCGCCTACTTCCTGGTGTTGCTGCCGGTGGGCACGGCGCTGCTCCTGCTGGGACGCTGGACCTGTCGGCAGGTGCTGCACCGCCGCCGCGCGATCGGGGGCGCCTTTACCCCGACCATCGTGGTCGGGGCCGCCTCCGAGGTGCCCGGGGTGGTCCGCGACCTGACCCGCAACCGGAACGCGGGCTACAAACCCGTCGCCGTCGCGGTGCCCACCGCCGAGGTGGACGCCGAGGAGCTGAAGAACCTTGAACTCGCCGGGGTGCCTACCATCGCGATCTCGAGGCTCAAGAGCCACCTCGACGAGCACCGCGCCGGCGCCGTCGTCGTGGTGCCGGGGCTGCCGCGGCACAAGGTGCGTAACCTGGCCTGGCAGCTGGAGAACTCGTCGGTCGAGCTGATGTTCCTGCCGTCGCTGGTGGACGTGGCGGGGCCCCGCATCACCGTCACCCAGATGCAGGATGTCTGCCTGACCCGGGTCGCGTTGCCGCGCTTCACGGGGTGGAATTACGCGCTCAAGCGCCTCTTCGACCTCGCCTTCTCCTCGCTCGCGCTGCTGCTGCTCGCTCCCGTGCTGGCCGTGATCGCGGTGCTGATCAAGCGCGAGGACGGCGGGCCGATCCTGTTCCGGCAGACGCGGGTGGGGCTTGGTGGAGAGGAGTTCGTCATCCACAAGTTCCGCTCCATGCACATGGACGCCGAGGCGCGGCTCGCGGCGCTCCGCGACAAGAGCAACGCGGACAGCCCCCTGTTCAAGCTGAACGCCGACGCGCGCATGACGCAGATCGGACGCGTCCTGCGCAAGTACTCCCTCGACGAGTTGCCGCAGTTCTGGACGGTGCTGAAGGGCCAGATGAGCGTGGTTGGGCCCCGCCCCCACTTGGCGAGCGAGCTCGCGCAGTACCCCGACGAGGGGCTCCGGCGCCTGCTGATCAAGCCGGGCATCACCGGACTATGGCAGGTCAGCGGTCGCTCGGATCTATCGTTCGCGGACGCCGTGCGCCTGGACCTGCGATATGTCGAGAACTGGTCGCTGACTGGTGATCTGACGATTATTCTTCGGACGATCCGCACTGTGCTCAAATCGTCAGGGGCATATTGAGAATGTTGGAATCTCCAATAGCCGGCGAGTGTGGAGCACGCCGCTGCATCAGCTTCGCGGAGCAAGCCGCGCTTCATGCCTGTCGGCCACCTAACCCCTCGGGAGAATCGTATGCCCTCTGTAGCAATCATTGGAACCCGCGGATATCCGAGCTACTACGGTGGTTTTGAGACCGCGATACGCAAGCTAGCTCCATATCTGGTCCACCGTGGCTGGGATGTCTCCGTTTACAGCCGCCCCGGCGAAGTGCGTCTCGATGACCCTAACCGCGACCATCGTGTGCAAACTGTCATGACTCAAGGACTTGAAACAAAATCGCTTAGCACCCTCTCGTACGGGTGGTCCGCAACGAGACACGCAATACGTAGAAGCCCGGATGTGGCTCTCGTGATGAACGTTGCAAATGGCTATTGGCTGCCAATGCTGCGGCGCGCTGGAATCCCTACACTGGTGAACGTCGACGGAATCGAATGGGATCGTGCGAAATGGAATCGAATCGCGAAACGCGTGTTTCGCACGGGCGCCGAGCTGACCGCTCGGCATGGCACGATGCTGGTGTATGATTCCACCGAGATCGCTAAGCGATGGCACGTTGATTTCGGAACGGGCGGTAGGTATATCCCTTATGGCAGTGAAATTGTCGATGAGGAGCTTCCCATCGAGTCGGGCCTATCGCGCCGGGCTTACGTTCTATTCGTTGCCAGACTAGTTCCAGAGAACACGGTTTCCGAGTTCTTTAGCGCGGTCCCGGCGATAGCCCAGCATGCCGAAGTAGTCATCGTCGGATCTTCGGGCTACGGCGGAGAGTTGGACGAGCGGGCTAGGCGACTTTCGGAGCGTTTGGAGCGCGTTCGTTGGCTAGGGCATGTTCGCGACGACCGGCGCCTTCTGAGTTTGTGGCACCACGCAGGCGCATATTTCCACGGACACAGCGTTGGGGGGACCAACCCAGCGCTTGTACAAGCGATGGCCTGTGGCGCGCCGGTGCTGGCGCGTGATACTCCATACAACCGGGAGGTCCTCGGGCCCAGCGGGCTGTTTGTGAGTCCGTCTGCAAGCAGGATATCCGAGGAGGTCCTCCGCCTAGTTGGCTCGCCGGACGTGCAGCGACAGCAAGCGGAGGCGAACACGTTGCGCGCGCGCACCAACTACAGTTGGGCGGACGTAAATGCGTCCTACGAACGCAGTTTGCAGGAACTCTGCGCCACGCGAAGGGTCAGGTCGTGATGGAGGCCGCTAGGGAGACACATTCAATTGTGTTTTTGCACCCGTCGGACGAGTTGTATGGGGCTGACCGAGTCCTGCTGGAACTCGTTGAAGCTGTTCCCCCCGGCTCCTGTGTCAGCGTGTGGCTTCCGAATGACATGGAATATGGGGAAAGGCTCCTCACGCGGGAACTTGAGGCTCGCGGGATCGCAGTAGTCCGCGGCCCGCTCCCGGTGCTCCGCAGAGCCAATCTATCAATTCCCGGACTGGCTGCGCTCATACCCCAGACGGCGCACGCGTGGGCTCGGTTGCGTCGCGAGCGACCTGATCTCCTTTACGTGAATACATCAGCCCTCGCGCTGATGGTGCCGACTGGTCGTGCGGTGCGAAGTAAAGTAGTCGCGCATGCTCATGAGCACCTTGGTGGAGTTCAAGGACGTCTTTTAAGTGTCTTGTTGGGGGCAGCTAACGAGTTGGTTGTGGTAAGCGAGGCGGTTCGGCGGTCACTGCCCGGTTGGCTTCGCTCTCGGGCAGAAGTGGTGCACAACGGATTTGCTCTCCCTGAGCCAACCGACGTCGAACAAGTGGGCCCGCTCAGGTGCCTGTTGGCTAGTCGCTGGAATGCCTGGAAAGGTCACGATTCAGTGATTAAGGCATGGGGGTTAGTTGAGCGCCGCGATATTCGATTGATCATCATGGGTGGGCCCCCGCTCTCGGGTGCCGCCATTGACGTCCCCCACCTGGTTTCACAGCTTCCAAATCGAGAAACGGTGACGATCAAGGGAGAATCCCCACTCGTGTCGCGGGAACTAGCAAAGGCCGATGTGGTGCTGGTACCCAGCACCCGTCCCGACCCACTGCCGACGATCGCGATCGAGGCGGCGGCGGCCGGCCGCTCGGTAGTCGCTTCCAGGATTGGTGGTCTGCCGGAAATCATCGAGGACGGTGTGTCGGGGTGGTTGGTGACGCCTGACGCGCCCGAGGAGTGGGCGGCAGTCCTAGAATCGTTGACGCGTCGCGAGTCGAGGACTCGCGGACAGGCAGCGCGCGAGAAGTACGAGACATCGTTCACGCGGGAGCGGTTTCGTTCCGAGATCTCGGGTCTACTCTCTGGCATCCTGCGTGGGACGCTGAACGACCCTGCGGTTGGTCCGACGTGACATTAACGCAGGCTGCTGCACCGGCCGAGAGGCGGATGTGGGGCTTCGTGAGCATCGGGGCTTCCAGTGCCCTGACTGTTGTGCTCACTGTGGTTGCTGCACGCGGGGGCGCCCAAATGCTCGGTGAGTTCGCGGCGTGCCTGTCAGCATATGTCGTAGGCGCTGCAGTGTGCAGGGCTCTGGTGCCGGACGTAGCAATCGTCACGGCGCGCTCTGATGACAACAGTCGCGAATTGCGGGCACGTGAGGGAGCGACCATGCTTGTCGTGGCAGCGACGTTACCCCTGATGTCCCTAATAGTGGCGCTACAGGCGCAGGCGCCGGCCTGGACAACACTCCTCCTCTCCCTACTCATGGCTGGGCCCGTCCTGCAAGACTCCGCTCGCTTTCTCCTCATAGCACGGGACTCGTACCGCGTGGCTGCAGTTGCGGACCTTCTTGCGCTGGTTTCGCTTTCCGCTCTACTGGGTGCACTCATTCTCTTAGGACGGTCAATCTCGCTATTGAGCGTAGTATCCGTGTGGAGCGCAGTCACCTTCGGTGCGGCGGTCTGGGTGCTCGTCAGGTCGCGAGCGCTTCCGTCGGTCCGTGGCGGAATGAACTTCTTGCTCGGGAACCGCAGGCTCGCGGCGGGATTTTTGACCGACAGTGGTTTGACTATGGTGGGTTCGCAGACCGTTCTCTCCATGATGAGCGCACTCGCGGGAGTCCCCGCACTCGGCGCCTGGCGGGCAGCGCAGAGTGCCATGGGACCGTTCGGTACTGTATTCCAGGCAGTCCAGCCGCTCGCGATTCGTCATGCTAGTGTCAGTGGCGCCGCCAAGCGTATGCTCGGTCAACTTGCGGCAGGTTCGGCGTTTCTAGCTGCCATGGCGGCGCTGGCATCTCATCTGCTCACCACCATCTTGTCACCGCTTGGCAAAGCGGTCTTTTCGCAGGCATGGGGTGACGTCCAAGCTATAATCGTTCCGGCGACTGTATACCTAGTGGGATCTTGGTTGACGCTGGTGCCGGTTGTGTTCTTCCGTTCGACAAAGCGGGCAGGCAGCCTGGCGGCACTGCGGGGTCTGAGTGTCTCTATCCAGATTATCGCCGCGGCAGTTGCCTTCTCGTTGATCGACAACTTCGCTCAAGCGTGTCAAGTCATCGCTGGTGTACAATTCCTCGTCGCGGTCGTTTGGTGGGGCGTCATGTATATTTCGGTTCGACACATTGGTGGGGATGTTGCGGCGTGAACCTATTCCCTGCAGTAGTGGTCTCGGGCCCAGATGGGTCGGGCAAATCCACGTTGATCGACGAGATCATCAGACAACTCGATCGGGACGCCATACCATGGCGACGCGTTTATGTGCGCCCTAAGCGACTTGACCGGTGCGTGCGGCCAAGAAGGTCGCGTGAGGCCCATCCGGTTGATCCGCACCATAGCGCTCAATTGTCGCCAGTGATGGCTTGCGCCAAGGCGGTTTGGATGGCGTTGGACGCGGGGACGTTGTGTTTCGACCGCCGGTGGGCCAGACGGATAGGGGGACTGATCCTCATCGAGCGGGGTATCGAGGACGCATTCATCGACCCGACGCGGTATGGCTTGAACCGCGCACCGGCGTGGTTTCTTCGGCGGATAGTTCAGTTGTTCTCGGTCGGGGACCGAGTCGTGCTCTGTGTTTGTCCTCCGAGTGTGGCGTTTGGACGAAAGGGTGAGACGGGCGTGTTGGCAATGGAAGAGCAGTATAGAAAGTGGCAGACGATTGGACGGATTCGGCCGTTCCGGGGAAAATTGCTTGAAGTTGACACAGAACGCCCGGTGGATTCGGCGATCATCCATACGCTTGTGATGCGCGCCGATGACGGGCGTGAGTAGTTTGTTGAGTGGCGTGGTCGAGGGCATTAGATTGAATGGGAGGAGTCCGCATGCATGTACTTGTGAGCGCTTACGCCTGCCATCCAGTTGAGGGCAGCGAGCCTGGGGTTGGCTGGCACATCCTCTTGGGTGCGCTCTCCGGGGCCGACAGGGTGACACTATTGACACGCGCCAATAACGTCGCAGAGATCCGTGAGGCTTTGAGCAGCGTACATCGTGCCAAGTGCACGATCCTGGGTCACGACCTTCATCCAGTGCTGTTGCGGCTGAAGAAGTGCTTGCCCGGGGGAACGCAGGCCTACTACTGGGCGTGGCAGGTCGCCGCGAGGCGACTGGTCCGCCAGCTCCATTCGCGTACGCCTTTCGATGTTTCGCATCACGCAACCTTCGCCGTTGATTGGGCGCCGACCGCCACCTCATCGTTGCCCGCAGAGGTGGCGAAGGTCTGGGGGCCGGTTGGCGGAGCGACCCTCTGTCCACGACCCTTGTTGCGGGAACTGGGCCCGAGAGGGTTGGGTGTCGAGGCGCTTCGCGTGCTACTTGGCGCGATCGGGAGGGCTACCAACGGAAAGACAAACGCGAGGAGATCCGCGTTGGTCATCGCTCAGAACAATGATGATGCGCGAGCCTTTCGCGGGATCGCGAGCAACTTATTGGTCGAACCCAACGCATTCCTCGACCCGGCGACGTTGCCATTAAGGGACGCCGTGAACGTCGACCAACACCTTATCGTGGGCGTGGGGCGTCTGATTCCCCTCAAAGGATGGTCCATCGCCTTGCGGATGCTTAGTCGGCTTCCAGAATACTTCCGTTTACACATATACGGAAGCGGTCCAGAACTCGAGCGGCTTCAGGGCCTCGCTCGACGGCTCGGCGTAGATGGCCGTGTGGCCTTTATGGGTCACCGTGCCCGAGCAGAAACCCTTCAGGCTGTGTCGCGGGCTAGATGCGTCGTTTTCACAAGTCTCCACGACTCGGCGCCTGGTGCAGTCGCCGAAGCTATCGCGATCGGAACTCCTGTCGTTGGCCTCGGAATTGGCGGTACGCGTCAGATCCTTAATGCATCCCGCAGGGGAAGTATTGTTAGTCCACGCGCTCCTGACATCGCTGGCGCGTTGGCTGCGGCCGTTCTTGAGATTTCGTCGCAACCACCCTCGCCACGTTGGAATAGTACGCGCGTCCCGCGACTGGTTGCCGAGTGGTACCGCATTGCCCTTGGAGGAGGAGAATGGCATGGGAACGACTGACGTTTCGCTTGGACTGGTGCTACTCGATTGTCTGGATCGGATGAATGTCGACTATGCAGTGCTCCACAATACGGAGTCACTCGCTTCCAATGGGGCGATTAGCGATATCGATCTTGCTGTTGCCGGCGACCCATGGGAGATTGTCGCTCACCTTGCCGAGCAACAGAGTGCCCACGGTCTCCTGCTTGCGATGCTCTGGGAGTATGACCGGTGCTCCCTGACCAGTATCTGGCTCTCGGAGGCCGGTGAGGATGGAATCCAGCTAGATTTTCTCGCTGATCCGAAGGGGCGAGGAAGGTACGGCCTGCGGACAGGCGTGGTGTTGGCCGAAGAGGTGAAGGGTCGCGGCAGCACCCCTCACTTGTCCGTGTCTGCAGAAGCTGTTTACACCCTCAGCAAGCGCATTGCTAAGCGGGACCACCAACGGGCGCTGGCTGCGATCGATGTTCTAAAGGCAGCGGAAGGGCCAGGCGCAGAGGCTGTGCTAGGAAAGCTGCTGAGTCCACGTATGCGACGTAGGTCGAGTCGCGCGCTCCGAACCCGGAAGATCGTCATGTGCGGCGCCGGGTGGGACCTCTGGCGTCCGCGGCTTTCGCTGTTTGGGCTGTCACGCTTAGCGACCGGCTCCGGAGCGGTCGTTTCGGTGTCGGGTGATCGAGAGAAGGTTCAAGCGATCGCTGACCGGCTTTCGCTTGTCTTTCCGCACGTGGAGGTGAGGAGTGCGACGCCGTCGTGGCTCCTCGTGTGGTGGCTGACAAGGGCACCACGTCTTGTGATAGTGGCAGACTGCAAGGTGGGATCTAGCCCCACCTCGTTGGGAATCGGGCCCTCGATTGCAGCGCAACTGTCGGCCCGAACGCGTGTCAGGATCGCGAATCGCATGCGGCTGAAGGGCGATCAGTGAAGGCGGGCCGCGCAGTGGATGTCAGGATTGGTGATGCGGCCGCAGTCCAACTCGTCCAGTTCCCCGCCCGCCGGCCGAGAGTTGTTGCATCCGGAGAGATGGGTCCTGTCGCAGAGATCGTGCGTGTGAATGCGAGGCGTGCGCGGGCGCTCTGGACCCTTTCGCGCTATTGGCCCCTCCGCGACCACTTGTGGATACCAGCGGATGAGGCAGTCCGGGGAGCATGGGACACCGGGATGATCGCGTTGGGATCGCCGCAGGGAGACCTCGCCGTGGGTCTCGTGGGAGAACGCGGCCCGCGCCAGAAACTCACACTCGTTGTGCCCGGCTCCCCGTGGGTGGCGAAGGTCGCACTCGAAGCGAGCGCCCGCCGATCAATCGAACGCGAGGCGGACAACTATGACCTGCTGCAAGCTAGTGGGCTGCTCCGTGGCGCGATTCCCAACCACAGGAGAGCAGGCGAGGTGCTGCTCGTCGAGCGAGTCGAGGGTCCGCATCCAACCTGGGATAGCCGGAGTGCTGCTGAGTGGATCCTTGAGTCGTTGCAGGCGCCCGACGGAGGTGGTATCCAGCATGGGGACGTCACCCCGTGGAACGTCATCCGCGCGCACGACGGGTACCGGCTGATCGATTGGGAAGATGCGAACCTCGCAGGTGGTGTGGACCCGCTGTTCAACGTGCTGGACTTCGTCATCCGCGGGGCCGCCCTTTCTCGATCGGCTCCCGCAAAGGTGAACTCGTTGTTGAGCGGGTACCTTCAGGGGCGCCGCGTCGAAACCCTGAATGCATATGAGAGTTACCGCCGGCGGCTCACTGATGGGAGGATTGATGCACTCAAAGCTCGGTCTGAGACCTATCTCCGGCACTTGGCGAGGACGTCTCGCTCGTAGGTGCCGGGCGTTCAGTTCTCGTTGGTGGTCGCTGGGCCATGGATCCTTGCGGGGTCTGGCCTGATGCATGGTACTGGTCAGCTTGCTGATTGTGGACGGCCCCAAGCCGCTCGATGGGAACGGGGTGCTTGATATGGGTCATCGACCATCGAGACGCTCAATGCTCCCGCAGTTCACGAGAGGTTCGGCGGCGCCACTGCTTGTGACCGCGATTCCTCTGATTGCGGGCATCCAGGGCTTGGCAGGGCCAGCGCGTGCGGCCTGTGTCGGACTTGCCTACTTTGCGCTCCTCGGAGTAATTGCCGCACGAAAGCGGTTGTTGGTACCAACGCCCATCTCGCTCCTCGTTTGTTTCGGGTTCGTAGCGGCCGCTTCTGCTCTGGCCAGCCCGGATCCGGAGTCGACGCTGCTCCGTGCAGTTGCCTTTCTTGCCTTGATTCTCTGCGCCTTCTTGGCAGCGGAAAGAACTGCGTTGCGCCAGTTGGGGTCGGTCGCCTTCGTTCTACTCCCCATGTCGCTGAGCGTCCTCGCCCTCGCCCTGTTGGCTATCTCGCCTGCGCAGGTGCTCTCTGCGAGGGATGGGTTCGTCCAACTTATGCTTCCGCATCTCTCGCTCCATCCGAACACCCTCGGGGCAGTCGTTGCTGTCGGCGTGGTGACAGCCTTCGGACGAGCCACAGCGCCTGCTGCTCGTCGTTGGGTCTGGCTAGCCGTACTTGCTGTAGAAATCCCTGTCCTTCTGCTGACATACAGTCGATCATCCTTGCTGGATGTCGCCGTAGGGGTGCTTGTGTTTGCATACGTCGTGGGCCGAGCTACGCCCCTGCTCCTCGGTGCGGGTGTGATAGCGGTTGTCGTGGTGGCGACGTCCGGTGACGCGCTGGTGTCTTTGCTACTCCGCACCCAGGATGTGGGGGCGATTGTTGGTCTATCTGGGCGACGGGCCATTTGGGATGTGGCGCTGGATGCCTGGTTGTCTCATCCAATTCGCGGTGTCGGCTATGGGGAGGGCGCCCCATCGGTTCTAGAATCGAGCGATATTTACCAATCGTATTCTGTGTCCACGACGGACAATTTCATGCTCGATGCATTGATTGAAACTGGGCCGATCGGCGCCATTATGGTGCTCGGGGTGTATGTGAGCACACTTCTTGGCGTTCGCGCAGGGCGTCGTGGACTGATTGCTGGCGAGGCCTCGCGCCGGTTAGGGGCGGAGTTCGCCGCGGTGTGTGCCATGATTTTGGTGCATGCGCTCGGTTCAGGCGGCGTTGGGCGATTCCATGTGCTGGCTGTGCTGCTGGTTTTCTCCGTGGTCGGTCTATGGCGAAGTAGGGGCGTGAAGTGAATCGCACTGGGTTTGCCGGCTTGTATGACTTGGAGTGCCTCCTGGTGACGGGTGGTGGTCGCTACGGTGGCCGTGGGAGAAGGCTCCGGGTCTCGCCGCTATCCGGCTGAGCGTGATGGCTCGTGAAAGAGATCGGTGGGCTCTGGGGTCGACTCTCCCGGTCGAGGCTGGCCCGGTTCAGGGAATTGGTGGCCGAGGCGTGGACCTGCCACGCGGGTGACTCGTCTTGGGTGGCACCGGATCACGCACAAGCGTGGGTTCGCCGACCGTGGCGTTGGTTGCGGTCGCTGGGTGGCGATGAGCGGGAGTGTCTGCGCGTCACTGTCTGTCGACGGGGACGAGGGTTCTCCCGTCCAGGAAGACGATGCCGTCGTGCGGAGTCACTGGCCGGTGGTTGGGCCCGGCGGGGTCGTGTCGTTCACAGCGAACGGAGGAACCCTCGTGTCTGTTCACCCTACCGATCCCGCGCTGGCGCGGGTTCAGGTCGGCATCGATGCTGCGGTGGTCGCCGACCATCACGTCACGATCCGATCGACCTTGTCCGACGGACAGGTGCAGCTGTCCCATTTCCATGTCCCACCCACGATCGCTGGCTTGTCTCGTCTTGGGGAGCGGCTGTCGGTGTTCCCGGGTGTGGTCGCTGTCGCGGAACCGACGTCGATGACGTGGATGGGTCTTCACGTCGCGCTGCAACGCGCCGGCTGCGACCTGTCCTTGGTCGGGACCCGGCACTCGGCCCGCTTGAGGGGAGCGATCTCGGGCAAGTCGAAGTCCGACGTGATCGACGCCGACGTGTTGTCGCTGGCCTCTGATGTGTTCGCGTTGTCACCCTTGGACCCTCCCCTGCCGGCGGAGTTGGCGCTTCGCCGCGCGGTCGTGCGCCGCGGGAAGCTGGTCATCGACGGGAAGCGGTGAAGTTGACCCCGTAACCCGGACACCGTCTTGGCGGGTTCCCTTGTCAGGGGCCCGCCGGAGAGGATGTCCTCGATGGGTACAACGAAGAAGCGAAGCACGTACACGCCGGAGTATCGGCGTGAGGCCGCTCATCTGGTGATCGACACCGGCCGGACGATCGCGGCCGAGATCAGGGTGGGCGCGCAACTGCTGGGCCGCTGGGTCCAGCTGGAGCGGGACCGGATCGGCGCGCCACCGGAGACAGCGTTGGACGCCAGCGAGCGAGCCGAGTTGGAACGGCTGCGGCGGGAGAACACCGAGCTGCGGTTGGACAACGAGTTCCTGGGAAAAGCCGCAGCCTTCTTCGCAGCGAAGAACACTCCCGGCAGGAGTGCTTCGAGGTGATCGACGCGGAGAAGGCGAACTACACGATCAGCCGGATGTGCCGGCTGCTGAAGGTCGACCGGCGCCGCTACTACGAATGGGCGAGAAGGCGGGCTGCTGGGCCGACCCGGGCCGAGCAGCGGCGGGCCGAGCTGACCGGCAAGATCGTCGAGTTCCACAAGGCCTCCGATGGCACGTACGGGGCCCCCAGGATCCTGCACGACCTTCGTGACGCCGGTGAGACGATGTCGGTCAAAACGGTCGCGAAATGCATGCGACAAGCCGAGATAGCCGGGATCAGCCCACGCACCTGGCATCCCCCGACCACCGTGCCCGGGCCGAACCCGGACCCGGCACCCGACCTGGTCAAACGCAAGTTCGACCAAGGCCGCCGCGATGTCGCCTGGTTCTCCGACATCACCTACCTGGCCACCGGTGAAGGCTGGGCCTACCTGTGCACCGTTCGTGACGGCCATACCCGCCGAGTGCTCGGCCGTACCGTCGCCGACCACCTGCGCGCCGATCTGGTCGAAGACGCCCTACGCCAAGCCGTCGCCCTGCGCGGCCACCTACCCGGCAAGGTCATCTTCCACGCCGATCGAGGCTGTCAATACACCAGCCAGCAAATCGCTGACCTGGCCGGCGAACTCGACCTGCTTCGCTCAATGGGCCGTACCGGGGTGTGCTGGGACAACGCGGCTGCCGAATCGTTCTGGTCAACATTCAAGAACGAGTACTACCACCGGCACGTGTTCCCCACGATCGACGCCGCCCGCCGCGGCGCCTATACCTGGATCGACGCCTGGTACTGTCTTGCGTCAGGGATCGTGTCGCATTTCGGGGTTTGAATCAGACCACACTGTGGGGGTCTGGCTGACCCGAGAGTGAGTGTCGATGTCCTCG
>NZ_FXTL01000026.1 GCF_900182665.1 Propioniciclava tarda | reverse complement strand
GGCGAACAGTTGCTGCGCCTTGCCGCGCGCGGCGTTGGCGGCTGCCACGGCGGAGTCGACCGCATCGGCCTCGAGGCGGTTCTCGGCGGCCTTCGCGTCGGCGTCCAGCCCGATCAACTGCCGCGCGACCCGCGACGTCGGCAGACTGACGGAGCCGGCGGCGCGGTCGACTTCTGCGAGCGTGGACAGGGTGGTGCGGGTGGCGTCCAGCTTGGGCCTGACGGCGGCGAGGGAGTCCGCGGATGATGCGTGCTCGTACGCCGCCCGGATCTTGTCCGGCACGGGACGGCCCGCCTGCTGGGCGGCGTCCTGCACGGCCTTGGCGGAGCTGGCGAGGGGCTCGATGGTGGCCATCAGTCCTTGTGCGGTGGCGAAATCCCAGGACGCCATCGCGCTCTGCAGCACCGTGGGCGGCGTCCAGGACCCGTCGGCGTCGTCGAGGCGCAGGAAGCGGGCGCGGGCGTCCAGGCGTGCTTTCCAGTCCACGCTGGACGGGTCGCTGATCACCCACGCCGAGACGACGTTCGCCGCGGGCGTCCGGCCGGAGGCGTCCGGCTGGGCGGCGGCGTCCACCGTGTCAAGAACGTCCAAGAGGGCCTTCCACGTCAGCGGCGGCGATGAGTGGACGGCGTTGCCCAGGGGAACCTTCTTGCTGGCGATCGCCTTCACGACGCGGGTGTAGTCCGTCGCATCCAGCTTGCCGAGGACCTGGGCGAACACCTGAGCGGACGCCGGATAGGCGTAGTTCTCGGCCTCCGCCGCGGTCTCGGACTCTTGCCAGGTCTCGAGGGCGAACGCGTGGGCGTCCGTCCGAGCAACGAGGCGTTCGGTGGGGGTGCCGCCCAGCTGTCTGACGGTGCGAACGGCAAGGTCCTCGGCGAGACCCTCGGCGAGCCAGCGCTCGCCGGCGACCGAACGGTTGATCCAGGAATGGGCGAACTCGTGGCAGAACGTCGTGAGATCGAGGGACTCGCTCAACCGGATCTCCGCTTCGGCTCCGTTGAACGTGCCGTCGTAGCCCTGGGTGGCCAGGCTGATGTCCTCGCGGATCTCGAGGACGTTGGCGGGCGCCGGAAGGCCGGTGGTCTTTTCCAGCGCGGCCACGGTGGTCGAGAGGTTGGTCGTCACGAAGTCGGCCCAGGTCGTGTCACCTGGGAAGGCGATGACGTCCACGGTACGTCCGTTGACCTCAACCTTGCGGTGCTCGCCGACGTCGGGCTCGGAGAGGGCCACGGACGCCCCGAAGAAGTCGCCTGCCGTGGGAGTCGTGCTGGTGCGGGTCGTCGTCCCGCCGTCCGTGGACTCGGTGAACGTGGTCTCGGAGGCGCTGAACGTCATCGACGACGGCGCGACGATCTCGACCGTCAGCTGGCCCGGATCACCGTCCAGCAGGACCGGGAACGACGCGAAACCCTTGCCGACCCGGGCGCTGTCGTCGCTGCGGAACTGGGCCCGGCGCAGTCGATAGGTGAGCTCCAAGGTCTTGGACTGGCCGTAGCGGATGCCCGAGAAGCTGGCGATCAGCTGTTTGGTGCCGAGGTTCTGGCTTGCCTTGGTCGTGAACGAAAGCTTCCCGCCGCCCGATGTGACCGACACCTCCTCGGCGCTGGTCGGGATGAGGAAGCCCCATTGGTCCCAGATGTAGTAGGTGCGTCCGGAGTCCGGCTGGCGGTTGGTGATCGTGACCGTCTGGGCGACGGCCACGCTGCCACCGGCCGGGTCGACGACGTAGCGCGCCTTGCCCGTGATCGAGAGGCCGCTGGCCGCGTGGGCGTCCGTGCTGGTCAGCGGGAGCCAGGCCAATCCGAGGACGAGGATGACAACGAGTCTGCGTAGCCAGGGGTGTGGTGCCACGGGTGCAACCGTAAGGCTGGCAAGCCCTTCTCGGAGGTGTTTCGAGGACGCGAACCGCGTCGCAACTGGTCGGCGTCTGCCTAGGCTGGCGGGGTGATCATCGACCACACGTCGCCGACGCCGCCGTTCGAGCAGCTCAAGCAGCAGATCTCGGACGGGCGCGCGTCCGGCCAGTTTCCCGCCGGCCATCGGCTGCCGCCGGTTCGCCAACTCGCCGAGCAGGTCGGGCTCGCCCCCAACACGGTGGCTCGTGCCTACCGCGAACTGGAGGCGTCCGGGGTGATCGAGACCCGCGGTCGAGCGGGATCCTTCGTCACCGCGACCGCCGAGTCGGCTCGCAAAGCCGCGGCCGCGGCCGCTGGCGAGTACGTGGCCGTCGCCCGGAGGCTCGGCATCTCGGACGCCGATTCGCTCGGCCTGGTCCGGCGGGCGCAGGAGAGCCCGAACCTGAACTAGGCGGCTCTCACTGTCGTCGTACCGCGGGATTCGACGCGTCCGCATGGTGGAGAGTGACCAAAACCGGGGTGAGCTGAGCACGTGGGTCTGGGCGGGCTCACCGCGATCAACCCGATTTTCGTGGATCTCACACCCGTCAAAGCCCGGTTTCCGTGCGCCCGGACGTTTGAGAGTGACCCAAACCGGGTTGGGATCGCAGTAGTTTCGGGCCATGACTTCTGCGGCGACGGTCGGGGACGTGTTCGGTCCCGCGCGACGCGTGCTGTTCGTCCACGCGCATCCCGACGACGAGACGATCTCGACGGGCGCGCTGATCGCTGAGCTCGCGGCGTCCGGGGTCGAGTGCTTCGTCCTCACCGCCACCCGGGGCGAGCGCGGCGAGGTCCGGCCGGGCGCGCTGCCCGCCGGCGGTGACCTGGTCACCGTGCGCCAGTCCGAGTGGCTGCGAGCCTGCGGACGCCTCGGCGCCAGCCGCTACCTACACCTCGGCACCTGGCCCGCCCGGGCCATGGGACGCCTCGCGCGCGTCTACGCCGACTCGGGGATGGCCTGGTTGGACGCCGCCGAGACCCTCGCCGGACCCGCACTGGACGCCTCCGCCGACGCGCTCACCGCCGCCGATCCGGACGAGATCGCAGCGGACATCGCCGCCTGCGCACGCGCCCTGGCCGCGGACGCCCTGGTCACCTACGACGCCCTCGGCGGCTACGGACACCCCGACCACGTCGCCCTGCACGCCCCCACGCGCGCCGCGGCGTCCACGCTGGGGCTGCCCTTCTTCGAGATCGTCTCCCAGCCCCGCGGCCAAGCCCCGGACGACCCGGACGCCTCCTGGCTCGACCTCGCCCACCGCCTCCCCCAGATCTCGGCGGCCCTGGCCTCCTACTCCTCCCAGCTCACCGTCGACGGGGACGACCTCATCCACGTCGGCGGTCAGCGCGAGCCGATCACCACCCGGATCGGCGTCCGCCGCGTCGCCCCGGACCCCACCTGATGGACGCCCTCCATCTCGCCCTGCTCGGGGCGGCGGTCCTGCTGGGCGCGGCGACGACCCGGCTGACCGGTATGGGGTTCGCCCTGGTGGCGACGCCGTTGTTGGTCTTGCTGTTGGGCACCAGCAACGGGGTGTCGCTGCTGCTCGTCCTGGGGTTCATTCAGGCGCCGATCCTCGTCTACCAACTGCGCCGCGACGTGGAGGTCAAGACGGCCCTGCTGCTGCTGGCCGCCGCGATCGTCGGCATCGTCCCGGGCGCCTGGCTCGTCAACACCTTGCCCGCGCCTGTGCTCGCCATCGTGGTCGGCGTCCTGATCCTCGTCGGCATCACGGCGACGGTGGCGTCCGAGAAGGCTCGGGTCTTCAAGGGGACGCCGGGGCTGCTGTCCGCAGGCTTCCTGTCAGGCTTCATGAACTCGATCGCCGGGATCGGCGGACCGGCCGTCGCCCTCTACGCCCTCTCGACCGGCTGGGCGCACGCCTCGTTCGTGGCGACGATCCAGCTCTACTTCTTCGGACTGAGCGCCTCGACCCTGGTCGCCCGTGGTCTGCCGACCCTCGAACCCGCCGCCTGGGTGGTCGCCATCGTGGCGCTCGTGGCCGGCCAGCTGCTGGGGACGTTCCTGATGCGCTGGGTGTCGCCCGCCCTCGGACGCCGCCTCGTGATCGCCGTCGCCATCGCGGGTGGCATCGCCACGATCATCAAGGGCATCGCAGCCCTTTGAAGCCATGACCCACCACGCCCTGCGACTGGCTCAGGGAACGGGGCGGTGAGGCCCCGGGACCCTTCGACAGGCTCAGGGATCTTGGCCTTTCGCCTTGGCACTTCGGTTGGCCGAGGGACCTGGCCCTTCGACCAGCTCAGGGGGCCTCGACCCGCCGCCTGGAAGGAAGTTGGCTGAGCTTGTCGAAGCCCTGCGACGAGGTGAGTTGTTCCCGGAGCACGTCCAACGGCAACGAGCCCAGGTTCAGCGCCCGGCTGTGGAAGGCCCGCAGGCTGAACGACTCGCCCCGCGCCGAGGCCGCAGCCGCGGCGTCCGCTCGAATCTGCTCCCAGATGCGCTGCCCGATCTTGTAGGACGGCGCCTGGCCGGGCCAGCCGAGGTAGCGGTTCAGCTCGAAGCGGAGCATGGTGCGCTCCATGGTGACGTTGTCGGTGAGGAGGTCCCAGGCCTTGGCGGCGTCCCACACCCCGCCGCCGTAGCGCGCGGGGGCGGGCTTGCCGAGGTGGACGCCGAGGTCCAACACGACGCGCGTCGCGCGCAGCCGCTGGGCGTCGAGCATGCCGAGTCGGTCGCCGTCGTCGGCGAGGAACCCGAACTCGTCCATGAGCCGCTCGGCGTACAGCGCCCAGCCTTCGCCGTGCCCGGAGGTCCAGCAGACGAGGCGCCGCCACATGTTGAGGTCGTCCTTGTTGGCGACCGCGGCCGAGATCTGCAGGTGATGCCCCGGGACGCCCTCGTGGTAGACCGTCGTCTTCTCGTTCCAGGTCGAGAACTCGGTGACGCCCTCGGGCACCGACCACCACATGCGTCCGGGACGGCTGAAGTCGTCCGTCGGCCCCGTGTAGTAGATGCCTCCGGACGCCGACGGCGCGATCATGCACTCGAGCTTCTGCGCCTGCGGCGAGATGTCGAAGTGCGTCCCGTTGAGGGCCGCGACGGCGGCGTCCGACGTGGTCTGCATCCAGGCCTTCAGGGCGTCCGTGCCGTGCAGGATGCGCGCGGGGTCGGCGTCCAAAACCGACGCGGCGTCCTGGACCGTCTTGCCCGGACCAGCGATCCGCGCGATCACCGCGTTCTGCTCGGCGACGATGCGCGCCAGCTCCTCGAGGCCCCATTCGTAGGTCTCGTCCAGGTCGACGGCCGCGCCCACGTACAGCCGCGAGAACCGCCCGTAGCGCTCGCGTCCGACGGCGTCGGTCTCGGACGCCGCAGGCGCCAGTTCGTCGCGCAGGAACGAGGCGAGCTTCGCATAGGACGCCGCGGCGGCCGCACCGGCGGCGTCCAGGTCGGCGCGCAGCGACGCCGGGAGGTCGGCGTCCTTGCCAAGGGTGAGGAAGGTGGACGTCGCGGGGTCGGTCTGCTTGTCGGCCTGCTTGGCGACCTCATCGGCCTGCAGGCGGGCGGGGACGAGCCCGGACGCGAGGCCCTCGCGGAGGCAGGCGAGGTAGCCGTCCATGGCGGCGGGCAGGCTGGCGACGCGCTGGGCGATCGTGGACCAGTCGTCGTGGGTCTCTGTCGGCATCAGGTCGAGGATGTCGCGGAAGCCCTGCGACGGGGACGCGATGACGTTGAGGTCGGCGGTGTACTCGCGGGCGTCGAAGAGTTCGAGATCGAGCCCGAGCCGGTCGCGCATGGCGGCGACGGTGACGCGGTCGGTCTCGTCAGCGGGGACGGCGGCGTCCAGCCTGGCGAGGGTGGCGCGGTTGAGGTCGGCGTAGGCCGCGGAGGCGTCCGGCGAGTAGTCGCCCATCAGGTGGTCGTAGCCCCTGATCCCGAGGTAGGTGGCCGTGACCGGGGAGAGCTCGGCGAGCGAGCGGGTGTACTCGTCGGCGATGGCATCGATGGCGGTGGGCGTCCTCATGGTTCGAACCTAGCCCGGGGGCGAATCCGCGTCAGCCTGCACCGGTGCGCCAACTTTTCACACGTGCGGGACTAGGCAAGAGTGGCCCCGTGACGCAGATCTGGGGACACCGCGGCGCCTCCGCCGACGCGCCGGAGAACACGCTGCCCGCGTTCGCGCTGGCGCTCGGACAGGGCGCCGACGGCATCGAACTCGACGTGCAGATGACACGCGATGACGAACTGGTGGTGATCCACGACGAGACCCTGGAGCGCACCACTGACGGCCACGGCTGGGTCGCCGACCACAGCCTGGCGTCGCTGCGCAGCCTGGACGCGTCCGCTGGCTGGGCCGGGTTCGGCGGCACGCACATCCCGCTGCTGGCGGAGGTCCTGGAGTTGATCAAAGACTCGGACGCCGTCGCGAATGTCGAGCTGAAGACCGACACGATCCGCTACCACGGGATCGAGGAGCGGGTGTTGGACGTCGTGGCGGCGTCCGGCGTGGGGGAGCGCGTGATCTTCTCCAGCTTCAACCACTACACGCTGCGGAACCTGCGCAAGCTGGGCGCGACGCAGCCGATGGGCGCGCTGGTGTCGGACCGGCTCTTCAAGCCCTGGCGTTACCTCCTGACGTTGGAGGCTGAGGCGCTGCACCCGTCCGTGGGGGCGGCGACGGCGAAGCTGGTCCGCAAGTGCCACGAGCGTGGTCAGCGCGTCCACGTCTGGACTGCCGACAAGCCCAAAGACATCAACCGCCTCCTGCGCCTCGGCGTGGACGCGATCATCACCAACGTCCCCGAGGTCGCCATCGGGCTGCGCGACGGAGTGGTGGTCACCCGCTGACGGGGGGTGCCTCCCGCATCCGGGGGAGCCTCGCTGTACCGAGGGGGTCTGAGTGCTTGAGGTTGCGGTTTTCCGGAAGGTTCAGCACTCAGAGGCCGGGTCTTGACGTTCCCTGAGCTGGCGAGGGGCGCGCACTCAGCCCTTCGCAGGCAGCAACACCGGAAGCTGCCGGCGCAGAATCTTGCCCGCCGCCGACCGCGGCACTTTCTCAACGAAGTGCACCCCACCCAGCCGCTTGTGCGGCGCGACGCGGTCGGCCACCCAGGCGGTCAGCTCGGACGCCGACGCCTCAGCCCCCGGGCGCAGCTGCACCAACGCGTGCGGCACCTGATCGCCCGCCGTGCCCTTGAGATCGACGCCGAGCACGGCGGCGTCCGCGACCGCCGGATGCAGGCAGAGCAGCGCCTCCAACTCGGCGGGCGCGATCTGCATGCCGCGGCGCTTGATGAGTTCCTTGATCCGATCGACCATCCGGACGACCCCGTCGGCGTCCACGGTGACGAGGTCCCCGGTGTGGACCCAGCCGTCGGCGTCCAAGACCGCATCGGCGTCCTTCGGGATCCCGAGGTAGCCGAGCATCGCGTTGGGCCCAGCGCACCACAGCTCGCCCGGCTGGCTCACCTCGCCGGATGCCGGCACGGCGACATCGGTGCCGGTCTCGGGGTCGACGACGCGGAACCGCACGTTCGGCACCGCCGGACCGATCGTGCCGAGGTCGATGTCGCGGCGGTCCAGCGGGATGACGTGGGTGACCGGCGACAGCTCGGTCATGCCATACCCCTGCACCACCCGGACGCCCAGCCGCTCCTGCAGCGCCTCGCCGACCGGCCCGTCGAGCGGCGCCGCCCCACAGACGATCAGCTTGAGCGAGCTGAGGTCCGCCTGGCCCACCGCCGGATGCTTGGCCAGGAACGCCGCCACCGGCGGCACCACGAACAGCACCGCCGGACGGTACGTGGCGATGATCGTCAGGAACGCCATCGGGTCGAATCCAGCCATCGTGTACTGCGGGCAGCGGCGGTACAGCGCGTAGTTGAGGTTCGTCGTCATCGCGTAGATGTGGCTGTACGGCAGGAAGGCGACGAGGCTCACGTCGTCGCCCAGCGGCCTCAGGACCTCGTTGAACTGCAGCATGTTCGCGACGAGGTTACGGTGGCTCAGCATCACCGGCTTCGGCATCCCGGACGTCCCCGAGCTGAACGGCAGGCACGCGATGTGCGTTGCCGGGTCGATGTCGACGGTCGGCGGGTTCGGCTCGGTCGCCAGCACATCGGACCATGCCGTGTGCCCGGCCGCGCGGGGGGCGTCCGGGTCGCCGACGACGATGACATCGGACGCCGCGAGTCCGGCCTGGATCGCACCGGCCACGGCCTGGGCGAGCAGGGCTGGGTGCGTCACGATCTTGGGCGCCTTCGTCGCGGTCAGCTGGCGGGCGATCTCTGGTGCGGTGTAGGTGGCGTTGACCGGCGAGGTGGCGGCCCCGGCGCGGGCGATGCCATGGAAGGCGGCCAAGTAGTCGGGCCCGTTCGGGAGGAGAACCCCGACAGCGTCCCCGGCACCGATGCCGGACGCCGAGAGCCAGGCGGCGAAGGCGTCCGTCTGACACTTGACCTCACCGAGGGTCAAGGTGACGCCGCTGGCATGGTCGACGACCGCCGGCTTGGCGGCGTCGGCGCTGGTCAGGCCGGCGAACAGGAGGTCGTACAGGCTGACGTCGGGGATCTCGATGTCGGGCAGTGGTCCGTGCCAGCCGTCGGGTCCGGGATTGGTCATGACGCTCCTTCGCGGGTCCGGATGCTCCGGGATGTGGCCGTCACAGTAGGGGATGAGGCTTCGCGCGGGACAGGGTCGAGGTTGGTGCTGTTCGCCGGCGCCCGGACGTCGGCAATCCGTCCGGAGTTCGGCTGCGTCGAAGTTCGAGGCTGACCTGGGCAACGGGTACCGCCTCGGCCAGGCTCCAGACGTCGATCCGATCACGTGATTCCCCCGGATCCGGGACGGGCTCAACACGGTTTTGCGCACTCTCAGTTTCGGTGCGCCGCGGATCTGGTCCCGATCGCGCCGTGAGAGTGACGAAAGTCTTGCGCGGTGGAAGCGTGGCCGCAACGGGAAGAAGCCGGGCCCACCCGCCCATGACGACCTGGTCAAACGCCAGTTCACGGCGACCGGCCCGAACCAGTTGTGGCTCACCGACATCACCGAGCATTGGACCGACGAGGGCAAGCTGTACGCGTGCGCGATCAAAGACGTCTGGTCCAACCGGATCGTCGGCTACTCCATCAGTGACCGAATGAAGTCCACCATCGCCGTCGATGCCCTCGCCATGGCCGTCGCCCGCCGCGGGAACGTGACCGGCTGTGTGGTGCATTCGGATCGGGGCAGTCAATTTCGTTCCAGGAAGTTCCTGGCCGCCCTGCGCCGTCACGGCTTGACCGGATCCATGGGTCAGGTCGCCTCCGCCGGCGATAACGCCGCCATGGAATCGTTCTTCGCCCTGCTCCAGAAGAACGTCTTGAACCGGCGCCGCTGGCGCACCCGCCACGACCTCCGGATCGCGATCGTGACCTGGACCGAGACCACCTACCACCGACGCCGCCGGCAACAACGCCTCGGCCGATTGACCCCCATCGAATACGAGACCATCATGACCACACCGGCCCGACAGGCCGCCTAACCCAACCTGTCACCACAACATGCAGCAGTCCCATGTGCTGAACGGCTTCGAGTTGGCCGCATTCATCGCCAGGGAGGGTGCTGAGTGGCAACATGGCGCCATGCGCGAGCCGCTCGAACCTGGTCCACCCCTGGACTTGAAGGGGATCGCGCTCTACTGCCTCATCGACGCTGACAACTTCTTCGCGTCATCGGCGACGGAGCCTGAGATACGACACCTCCTTATGCAGTTGATCGAGTCTTGCCAGCGCCGATTTGGGGGGTTCGAGCGAGTCCACCTCCGACTCTATGGCGGGTGGATGGCGGCGGGCGCACTGACCCAGCGGGCGAGCCAGGTCGCGCAGTTGGTGTCGGCTGCCTTTCCCCTTCCGATGGCCCTCCCCGATCGGACGGTGCTCCGGGGCGACTGGGAGTTGGCCCACTCTCTCTTGAGCAATCCTTCGATTCGGTTCGAGGACACTTGGCGGCGCAGGGCCAGCGTGCCGCGACTTCGGCTTGCGAAGTCTCCGCAGCCGGATGGGTGTGTCTCGGGTGGTCCGCAATGCCCGGCGGCCATCCTTCGGCACATCACTCGCGCCGGGTCAAAGACCTGCCCGGTAGTCGGATGCGGAGTGCGATCAGACGAGATGTTCCTTACTGCGGAGCAGAAGCAGGTCGACACGATGATGACGGCGGACTTGCTGGACATAGCGCGACTCGAACAGAACCGTGTGGTCTGCGTTTCCGATGACACGGACTTCGTTCCTGGTCTGGTGGCTGCGAGTCACGCCTCCTCGCGTGTTGGGTACTGCAACCTGGACCACAGCTATGACCAGGACACTCGCAGCACGTTGGCAACTCTCCAGATTCAGCAAGTCTCTCTCCCGAAGGCACGGCAGTGATCCTCGACGATATCTACCTCGACCTTTCAGCATTCGCGGATGACGAGCAGGACGTTGTCATTGAGAACGACGGCAGCTTCTTGCTGGTTCGCGAGGGACGCGACATCGCGGGCAAGCTCGTGGAGACTGAGAGCGGTGTGTTCGTGGAGCTCGGCGCTGATCGGATTCCCTATCGGCAGTTCTTAATTCGTACCCTCGGCCGGCTGGACGTGTTCGCCACGAGGATCCTCCAGCGGAAAGGCGAGGTACCCAGCTTCGTCGAGGGGCCTGCAGTTGTGTTCCATCCGGCTGAAGCGCCGGTCGCAGTGTCATCAGCGCTGCTCGCTCTCGAAGACGAGTGCGCTACCGGTTCGCCGTTCGCCACCCGCATCAGTTTCATCACCGCCGATGCGGGCCTTGGCAAGACCGCACTTCTGCAGCAGATGCAGGCGAGACGCGCTCAGCAGTTCCTAGAGGGACGCTCAGGCTTCATCTTCTGGCACCTGGACCTGCAGGGACGGCAGTTGCTTCGGCTGTCTGAGGCGCTAATGGGCGACCTCGGTGATCTGCGGATGTACGGGCTCTGGATGCCGGGACTCATTCGACTGATGAAGCATCGGGCACTCGTCTTGGCAATTGATGGGTTTGATGAACTGTCCGCAGAACAGGGGAGCAACACGTCTTTGGGTGCGCTGGCCAGCTTGGTGGCGCAGCTAGACGGTCAAGGCACGATCGTTGCGGCGGCGAGACGTACATTCTTCGACACTGAGGACTACATGCGACGCGCCGGTGTCGTGAAGCGATCGACCACTTCACCTTGCGAGTTCGCTGAGATAACCGTGCGTCCATGGCGCGAGCGCGAGGCGGTTGAGTTCTTGGGGAGCTATGCAACGAGTCAAGGGTTCGACACCGACGGGCGGGCGATCTATACAGACATCCTCACGGCACTCGGGTGCGCGGCCGATCACCCCTTCCTGACTCGCCCGTTCCTTCTGTCCAGGGCGGCACGCGCCATAGTTGAGTACTCGATCCCAGTCGAGCAGTTCATTCGGCCGGGTGAGGACCAACTGGACAGTGTGGCCGCGATCGTCCACGCGTTCGTCGAGCGCGAAGTCACTGAGAAGTGGAAGAACCGCGTGACGGGCGAACCGTACCTGAGTTCGGACCAGCACATGGAGCTACTTGCTCAGGTCGCTGAAGAGATGTACCAGAACGCGACGGACCGTCTCCCTGTTGAGATCATCGATACGATCGCAAGCATACTGCTTGAAGCCTGGGCGATCGATGCGGAGTATCGCCAACAGGTCGTCGAGATGGTTCACATGCATGTCCTGCTTGTGCATCCGTCAGATGGCGTGGATGGGTATCGCTCCTTCGATCACCCAGAGTTCCGAGATTACTTCGTTGCGGTCGCGCTCTCGGCCAGGTTGAGGGAGGCGATGAACTCGGGCGTTGGGGAGCGACTGGCTAGGTTCCTTTCCATCTCGCAACTGAGTGACTCCACGGCTCGCTACGTGTTCGGAATGATAAAGCCATCCCGAGCCGAGAGCGCGCGACTCCTTCAGGTTCTCGCGGACATCGTGAATCGCGAGTACAGGCCCACGTACGTTCAGCAGAACGTCGGCACGCTTCTGCCATTCGCGTTGTCCGACTCGACAGGCGGAGACCAACTCGCATTCGCCGCGAAGGCGATCAGTTCCAGCATCTCCTGGGAAAGCACGCACCTGACAGATATAAGCCTGAGCCAGGTGACGTTCGTGAACGTCAGCCTTCAGGGATCGGTCTGGACTCGAGTCACCCTCGAAGACTGCCAACTCGGAGATCTCGCTGTTGATGCGCACTCCCGCTTCGAGGACGTGGTGTTGAAACAGTGCCAAGTCGACTCCGTACGCTTCGAGGCGGCCGAAGACTCCATCCGTGAGTTCGCGCCCGCCCGCATCAAGGCGGTTCTATCCGGCCTCGGGATCGTGTTCCATGAAGACGAGGAACCGAAGCTTCCGATCGAGGAGCCGGCGTCTGTCGGAGCAATTCGGTCGCTCCTGTCGATGTTCCGCAGAAGCACGGTTGTACGTGAGTCCCAGATACGGCATCGCTTCAGGTCCGAGGCGGCGTGGGTGCTGGACGAACTAGTCGGGGTCGCAGTAGCACACGGTGTGATCGAGGTGCGCACCTATCGTGGAAGCGGCCAAGATCGAATCTGGGCGCTCACCGCTCGATTGGACGACGTGCTTGCGGCCGAAGGTGGGTTTGCCAGGCAAGACCTCGTTGACTTCTGGGCAGATCTCCGCGGTCGTAGGTAGCAGCCATCTTCCCTACCCGCAGTGCTGCCTGAAGGCGAGGTGCGGCACACATTGAATCCCCCCGGCGTGTCCGGAGGCTCCGATCCTTGGGAAGGTTGGAGTCATGTCAGGGAACACGTCGAAGCGGTACCCGTCTGACGGTACCCGTCTGAGTTGAAGCAGCGGGCGGGTGCGCATGTATGCGGAGGTCCGCCCTGATCATCCGACGGACTGGGCGGCGATGAGCAAGGTGGCTGGCCTGTTGGGGGTGTCCACGGCCGAAACGCTGCGGAAGTGGGTACGCCAGGCCGAGGTTGATCATGGCAACCGGCCCGGGGTCACTAGCGAGGAATCGGCCGAGCTGAAGAAGCTGAAACGAGAGAACGCCGAGCTACGCCGGGCGAACGCGATCTTGAAGGCGGCGTCGGCCTTCTTCGCGGCCGAGCTCGACCGGCCAGGTCTGTGATCGTGGACTTCATCCGCGAGCACGCCGACCGTGAAGAAGTCGACGGTCTGCGATGGGGTGTTGAGCCGATCTGTGCGGTGCTGACCGAGCACGGCCTGCAGATCGCCCCATCGACCTACTACGAGTGGAAAGACAAGCTCCCCACCCGCCGGCAGGAACGCGACCAAGCCTTACTGGTCGAGGTGCGTCGGGTCCACGCCGCCCACTACGGCGTGTACGGCGCCCGGAAGGTCTGGCTGCAGCTGGGTTGGTGGGCGGCGCGCCGATCACCTGTTGGGGTGCGGGCTTTCACGGATGCTCAACCCGGTTTTGATCACTCTCCGTGGCGGTGTGCCGCAGAACTCGTGTCGATCGCGCCGCGAGTGGGACGCAAATCGGGTTGGACCCGTGGCGCCCATCGACGGGCTCAGCGTTGGACTACTACGCGGACCGCAGGATGGCGTCCATCTTCTTGCCCCTGGCCAGCTCGTCGATGAGCTTGTCGAGGTAGCGGATCTTCTGCATCAGCGGGTCCTCGATGTCTTGGACGCGGTACCCGCAGATCCTCCCGTTGATCAGGGACGCATTCGGATTGAACGCGGGCGCATCGGCGAAGAACGCCTCCATCGTGGTCTCGTCTCGGAGCACCCTGTCGAGCCCCGCCGCGTCGTAGCCGGTGAGCCACTCGATGATCTGGTCGACCTCGGCGCGGGTGCGTCCCTTGCGCTCGGCCTTCGCCACGTAGTGCGGATAGATGCTGGCGAAGCTGGTGCTGAAGATCCGATGCCCGGCCACGTGACTCCTGTCGTCGGCTGAGCGACGAGCCTAAGCCGTCCGGCATGGCGGCCGGCAACCGGCGCCGACTTGGCGAGTCCAGGCCGATCCCGCCCGGCAGGTCCGAGACTTCGAGGCTGAGGCGACCACACGCCGAGGTTCCGCTCTCACGCCGAGGTTCCGCCTCCACGCCGAGGAAGCATCCTCGGCAGGTACCAGCATCCTCGGCAGGTACCCCGCATCCTCGGGAGGAACCCGCATCCTGGGCGTCCGCGGGCAATCTCGGCGTGGAGTCTCTCGAGATCGAAAAGTTCCCGTTCATAACCCATTCCCTGTTCCAGCATTAGTTGCCGAGTCGGCAAGTTCTCGCTATCCTGAGACCTCCCGACCGCTTCCCCATGTACTCAGGAGGGCCCATGAACATCTCTGACCTGCGTGCCGTTTCAGTGGTCACGCTGCTCACCTTGGCGTCGGCGCTGGCGCTGCTAGGGTGGGGCATCGTCTCGGATCAGGCCTTCGTCGTGATGCTCGGTGGCTCCATCGCCGTCGTTGCGCTCATGGGCTGGGCTCTGGCCCGCGTCGGCGTCCGACAGAACATGAGGGGAATGGCGTGAGTCCTAGGGATGCGCTGATCATTGGTGCTACTGCTGCCGGGTGGGTCTGACTGGCGGGTTGTGGGCTGTTGGGGTGTTTCGGGCTGGTCGCTGTTGC
>NZ_FXTL01000025.1 GCF_900182665.1 Propioniciclava tarda | reverse complement strand
CCCTCGGCTTCCGGAACCTCACCCACTACATCGCCAGATCACTACTCGAAACCGGCGGCTTCAGACCCCACCTACACCCTGGATTGTGAAGAGCCACTTTTGCTAGCAGAATAGAATGTATTGCCCCATGTCGTTCCACCGCGTGCGCGCAATACAGAATCCCTGCCACCGAAGCAGACGTTCATTCCATAATACGATCCAGTGAAACACGTGGCCTTGTTTGCACGCGCCTCGTCCATCACGGATTGACCTAACGCAATTGCGAAGCGTGCATATTTGCGAGACTGCTTAGGCCTGTCGATGCGTATTTCTTTCAGTCGCGCATCCGGCACGGCGCGGGCAGGACGAATGGCAAGTCCGTCAGCTCGCTGTCTTGTTCCGGAGAGGTCTGAAGAACCAACTCGGCCTCGACCACGTTGACCGGCTCCTTGGTGGCCGGGTTCACCTGCGCGTCCCACACCAACGGCGACCCCAACCGGGCTACCTTCGCACCCTGACCGTTCGAGATCTTCGCCTCAGCGGCGTCTCTGGCCCACTTGCCACCCCCGGTGACTTTCAGCCGGGCCGTCGCCGCCCGGGACTTGCCCGATCCGACCAGCAGCTTCTTCGCCGCCGCCGGCGTCTTCGCCACCCACGACCAGCGGAACCCGCCAGCCGCCACGTCCACGACCACGTCCAAGCCCGGAGCTACGTCGGAGTAGGTGGCCTTCGAACCCGACAAGACCGGCTTGCCCAGCTTGACCCCGGGCGCCGGGTCCAGGCTGGCCTTCACCCCGGAGGCCTCCGTCCGGGACACCATCGGCCCCACACCGCCACCCGACAACACCACCGACGTCGGAGCAGCCTTCGGGCCCACCGTCCCATCAGCACGCACCACCAACGTCATATCAATGTCGCGCCACCCAGCCGACTTCAACGTCGACTCCTTGAACCGCACCGGCGCCGTGAACTGCTCCACCAGCACCTGCCCGTTCGGCAACAACCAGCTGCGCGACGTCTCAGAACACTCCGACAACACCTCCACCCGCTGACCAGACGCCCGAGCCGTCGTCGCCGCCGACAACCAATCCGGACGCACCAAACCAACACCCGTCGCCTCCACCCCAGACTCAGACAACGCCCACAGGTCGGCGGGGGTTTTCGCGGCAGGGGCTGCCTCAGCAGGAGGAACCTGACCCAGTGCCAACAAGCCCGACAGGGCAAGAATCAGGAGGGGACGACCGAAACGTGAAACAGGCATGAAGACCTCGCAAGGGGTGGAGAGCGCTGCGATGCGCCACACGCATCAAACAGCAGTGCGAACGCCCCGTCGATCCCCCGGAGGGAAGAGCCAGCAGAATCGGTACGGAAGTATGAGTGCGATCCTCGCGCGAGATCGCAGACCACGATGGTCACGGGACGGTGGCTGAACCCCGGCACCTCGGCCACTCGTCACAAGTACTCGGGGCTAGTCCGACAACCCGCGCCGCTGCAGGGCCTCGTCCGGAGCACCGCCTAGACTCGCCGATAGCCCAACGCCACAGATCAGGAGCCCCCACATGAGTCGAGCCCGTAGCCGCCGCGCGATCGCCGGGGCCTGCGCGGTGGCGATGCTGGGCATCACGGCGTGCTCCACGGACACCGTCACGCCTGGTCAGCGGCCGAACCGTCCGGCCAACGGCGCCCTCCCGACCCAGAGCACCGAGACCAATCCGGCGAAGCTGACGATCGACCCCAAGACCCTGCCGGGCTACACCGCGCCGACGCGCGCCGAGGACGGCACACTGTCCCGCCCCCTCACCGAGTCCTCGGGCAACGTCTGGTGGAAGGTCTTGGACGGCCAGAACACGCCCCTCGCCGATCCCAAGGCCGCCGACACCATCGCCTTCGGCGATCCCGCCACCTACACCGATCCGAGCGTCAAGGGCGTCCTGACGTTCCGCGGCAACAACTACCGGACGGGCGGCGCGTACGGGACGGCCAACGTCCAAAACAAGAAGCTCGAGATCGTCTGGTCCAAAGAGATCGGCGAGATCCGCGGCGAGGGCTCGTACTGGCCCGGCGCCGGCTGGACGGGCCAGCCCCTGCTGGTGAACTGGCCGCAGGCGTCCAAAGAGGCGATGAGCCTCGACCCCAAGTACGTGAGCGATCCGAACTTCGTCGAGGTCATCTACCCGGTCTTCGAGGGCAAGGTCTACCGCCTCAACCTGGCCGACGGGACGCCGACCAAGGACCCGATCGACGTCAAGTACGGCTTCAAGGGCACCGGCTCGATCGACCCGCGCGGCTACCCGCTGCTGTTCGCCGGGCAGGGCCTCAACGACCGCAACGGCACCGTCGGCTACTGGCACTACCGGATGTTCGACCTGATCCAGAACAAGGAAGTGGCGTTCATCAACGGCCTGGACGCCGGGTCGTTGCGCCCCGAGTGGGGTGCGTTCGACTCGTCCGCGCTGATCAACCGGCAGACCGACACGCTCATCGAGCCGGCCGAGAACGGCCTGATCTACCGGGTCAAGCTCAACACGACCTTCGACGCCGCCGCCAAGAAAGTCAGCATCGACCCGCAGCTGACCAAGCTCGTCTACGCCGGACCCGACTCGAACAAGCACGGCATCGAGAACTCGGCCGTCGCCTACCGCAACCTCATGTTCGCCGCCGACAACGACGGCTACTTGATCTGTTGGGACATCAACACCCTGCAGATCCTCTGGATGCGTCAGGTGGGCGACGACACGGACGCCTCCCTCGTGCTGGACGCCACCGACGAGGGCGTGTTCCTCTACACCGGCAACGAGGTCGACCACCGCGGTACGAACGGCGGCGAGCACCTCACCAACATCCGCAAGATCGACGCCTTCACCGGCAAGCAGGTGTGGCAGTACGACATTCCCACCTACTACGACGCGGCGGTCAACGGCGGCGTCCTGGGCTCCCCGATCCTCGGGCAGGGCTCGCTCGGCGACATGGTGATCTTCAATGTCGCCCGGACGACGGCGCCGCGCGAGGGCGACCTCGTCGCCCTCGACAAACAGAGCGGCAAGGTCATCTGGCGCCGACACCTGACGAACTACTCCTGGTCGTCCCCCACGCTGATCACCGGCTCCGACGGGACGCCGTACGTCGTGCTCCCCGACTCCGACGGCACGATCCACCTGCTCAACCCCACCACCGGCGAGGACTACTCCACCCTGCAGCTGGGCAAGAACACCGAGGCCACGATCTCGGCCTACGGCAACATGCTCGTGGTGGCGTCCTACGACCGCCACATCTACGGGATCCGCATCACCTGAGCGTCTTGGCGTAGACCCGTCCGCGTGGCTCAAAGCCGAGGTGGTCGTAGCCACGGTGCGACTTATGGGTGCCCTCCCCGCCGCCCGACAAGACGACAGCCTCCCACGCCCCGGCCTGGGTCGCCCAGGCCGTGAAGGCGTCCACCAAACCACGTCCGACGCCGCGGCCCCGGGCGTGGGTCTCGGTCGCCAGCGCCGTCAGGTGGGCGATGGGGCCGGATTCGAGGGTTGCGACCACGACCCCACTCGCGAAGCCGCAGACCGTGCCCTGCTCGTCCACCGCGACCCAGACGGCCTGGTCTGTGCGGGCGCGCCGCTGCTCAAGCCGCGCGACCATCGCGTCCTCGGTGATCTCGCGGCCGCGAAGCCGACACAGGCCAACGAGCGCGGCGGCGTCCGACGGCTCCGCGGAGCGGACGCTGATCGCCCCGCGGGGCGGCTCGGTGACGGGGGCTGAGGACTCGGTCCGGGGGCGGCGGAAGAGCGGCATGGCGACCTATCGCGGTGGGGTGAGGAACCGTCGAAGGAGTTTGGTGAGGCGCGGCATGAGCAGGTAGGTCATCACCGCCGTGATGAGGGCTGTGTTGATCGCCGTGACGAGCAAGAACGGCAGCCCCAGCGACGTCAGCCAGGGGGCCAGGAAGAAGATGAAGACGGACGCCGTGGGCCAGATCCCCAGCCAGGTCACCAGGGCCATGCGGTGGCGCGGAGGATGCATGGACGCCGGCACGACCGGCCCCTCGAACCACGACTCGAGGCCCGTCAGGCGTCGATAGACCGGCTCCGTCTCGGCGTGCTCGCGCAGCTGGCCCAGCAGGGACTCCCGGTCACGGCTGGCGTCCCAGGCCGCCAGGTGCTGCTCGGAGTCGAAGTTGACGACGATCTGGTAGCTGCCGCCGGGGGCGTCCGGCGGGATGATCTCGGCGCCCTGAAAGCCGGCGTGCGCCTTCATGCGCGTGAACATCTCGCGGACGAGGCCGACGTAGGCGTCCTCGTGCCCCGGCAGAGCGCGGCGGCGCGCAATCCGGGTGACGGGTGGCAGCGGCTGCTGAGCGGCGGTCGACACGGGGCGGAATCCTCTACGAAAACGTTCGGGCCCAACGCTCCCACAACGTATGCGCCCGGCGACAGGTTTCGCTAAGGAACCAGCGCCGCACCCGGCTCCACGGAGCCCTGGATGATGTTGGGCGCGGCCGTGGTGACCGGGGCTGCCGTGTGCCGCGACCGGCTGAGGCGCCGCTCGGCGAAGACCGCGAACTGGGTGACCGCGTCGTTCAACACGATGTAAATCAGGGCGGTGTCGCCCTTCTTCAGGCCGATGCCGTAGTTCTCCTTGGTGAACGGCTTGCCGACGGCCCTCACCTTGCCCTTGTAGGTGTCCTGCGCGGCGTAGCCCGCGAGGATCGTGTCGGCCGTGGTCAGGGCGTCCACACCCTTGCTGACCAAGGCGGCCATGCGCGCACCCTCCCCAACAATGGGCCCGTAGTCAAGACTTAGCGTCTCTTTCTAGTCGACGACACCGATGGTGAATTCCTGAGGCGTCGCGTCGAGCTGATGGCCCCCTGGGATGCCGTGCGCCGACCGCTTACAGTGACCCCATGAACGACACCCTCCGCCCCGTCGTGACGGACAACGGCGAGAAGTCCAGGTTCGAGGCCGAGCTGGACGGCGTCCGCGCGGGTTATGCGCACTACCGGCTGGGCGCCGGGACCATCACGTTCGACCACACCGTCGTCGATCCCGACTTCGGCGGACGCGGCGTCGGGTCCTCGCTGATCCGGCACGCCCTGGACGCCGTCCGCGCGAACGGCGAGCGCAAGGTCATCGCGACGTGCTCCTTCGTCAAGGACTGGCTCGCCAAGCACCCCGAGTACTCCGACCTGCTGGCCTGATGGAGATCATCCCGAGCCGCTCCGAGACCGTCGGCGGCCTGGGCGTCCGCCGCGCGCTGCCGACCCGCGGACGCCGCACCGTCGGTCCCTGGTGCTTCGCCGATCACCTCGGTCCGGCGGACGTGGACGCCTCCCGCGAGCCCGGCGTCGGCCCGCATCCGCACATCGGGCTGGCGACCGTGACCTGGCTGCTGGACGGCGAGCTGCTGCATCGCGACTCCCTCGGCAGCGAGCAGACGATCCGTCCCGGGCAGCTCAACCTGATGACCGCCGGCGACGGCGTCCAACATGCCGAACAGGGCACCGGCTACGCGGGCGCGTTCGAAGGCATCCAGCTGTGGGTGGCGCTGCCGGACGCCACGCGGCGAGGCCCGGCGGCGTTCGAGCACCACGGCTCGCTGCCGCAGGTCGAGCTCGCGTCTGGGGTGGCGTCCGTGCTCATCGGAGAGTTCAGTGGCGTCGTCAGCCCTGCGCGGGCCGACAGCCGGATGGTCGGCGTGGAGCTGGCGTTCACCTCGGACGCCTCCGTCGCGCTGCGTCCGGACTTCGAGTACGCGCTCGTCGTGCTGCGCGGTTCGGCGGCGGTTGCCGGGACGCCCATCGAGCCCGGACGCCTCGCCTCTCTCGGCTCGGGCTTGGACGAACTCGCGCTGGAGGCGTCCGGCGACGCCCGGATCATGCTGCTGGGCGGCGTCCCGATCGAGCCGATCACGATGTTCTGGAACTTCGTCGGACGCGACCGCGCCGAACTCGCCCAAGCCGGACGCGACTGGAACGAGAACCACGACCGCTTCGGACGCCTCGACTCGCCGCTGGCCCGGATCCCGGCGCCCAGGGCGCCGTGGCCTAGCGGCGCTTGAGCAGCGTCCCGAAGATCGAACGCGTCAGCTGGGACGCCGCCGAGCGGGCCACCTGCCGGACGAGCACGTTCTTGCTGAGTTCCTCGATGACGCTCGGAGCCGGCTTCTCGGCCTTCGGCGCGCGGGCCGGAGCGGCGGGGGCCGTCCCGACCGGCGGCGCAGGGGCCTCGGCGACGCGCGCGCTGAGGATCTCGTAGGCCGACTCGCGGTCGATCGCCTGGCCGTACTTGGCGTTCATCGCCGACTGGGCCACGCCGGAGCTGAGCCATTCGGGGTTCATCGGACCCATCAGCGACGTGGGCGCGAGCATGCGCGTCCAGGCGACCGGGGTCGGGGCGCCACTGGGGTTCATCACCGTGACGACGGCCTCGCCGATGCCCAGGTTCTGCAGCAGCTGGGCCAGGTCGTACTCGGACGTCGGGTACGTGTTGACCGTCTGCTTGAGCGCCTTGGCGTCGTTCGGCGTGTGGGCGCGCAGCGCGTGCTGGACGCGGGAGCCCAGCTGGGCGAGCACCGAGTCGGGCACGTCGGTGGGCATCTGGGTGACGAAGAAGACGCCGACACCCTTGGAACGGATGAGCCGGACGGTCTGCGTGATCTGCTCGAGGAACGCCTTGGACGCCCCGTTGAACAGCAGGTGCGCCTCGTCGAAGAAGAAGACCAGCTTGGGCTTGTCGACGTCGCCGACCTCGGGCAGGGCGTGGTAGAGGTCCGCGAGCAGCCACATGAGGAACGTCGAGAAGAGCTGCGGACGGTCGACGACGTTGGGCAGCTCGAGCATCGAGATGATGCCCTGGCCGTCGCCGGTGGTGCGGAGGAAGTCGGCCGTGTCGAACTCGGGCTCGCCGAAGAAGACGTCGGCGCCCTGGCCCTCCATGGCCGAGATCTCGCGCAGGATCACGCCGACCGTCGCGGACGACAGCCCGCCGATGCCCTTGAGGGTGGCTTTGCCCTCGTCGGAGGTGAGGTACATGAGGACCTGACGCAGGTCCTTGAGGTCGAGCAGCAGCAGCTGGTTGGCGTCCGCCCACTGGAAGACCAGACCGAGGGACGACTCCTGGGTCTCGTTGAGGCCCAGCACCTTGCTCAGCAGCAGCGGCCCGAACGACGACACCGTCGCGCGCAGCGGGACGCCGGTGCCCATGCCGCCCAGGCTATAGAACTCGGTCGGGCAGCCTGCGGCGACCCAGTTCTGGCCGATGCCCTGGACGCGAGCCTGCAGCTTCTCCGACAGCTCACCGGGGATCGCGATGCCGGACAGGTCACCCTTGATGTCGGCCGCAAACACCGGGATGCCCGCCTTGGAGATCTGCTCGGCCATCAGCTGCAGCGTCTTCGTCTTGCCGGTGCCGGTGGCGCCCGCCACGAGGCCGTGTCGGTTCAGCATCGAGTACGACAGGTTGATCGGGACGCCCGGAACGGGGTTGCCGTCCGCCATCAGCACGCCGAGCTGGATGGACGGGGACGAGAACGTGTACCCCGCCTTGATCGTGTCGATGGACTGCTGGCTCTGGGCCATCTCCGCACCTCTTCTTGTGTCGCCAACGGCCAGGTGTCGGCTCGCACGGCCTAGCGTGGCACAACTACTGTGGGCTTTGTGATCTTCAGGCGCGTGGGGGACGACCGCCCTTATCCCGAGCACGGTTACGCCCAGCGGCAGTGGTCGGCCATCGCCCCTGAGCAGGTGCAACTCGCGGAGCTGGTGACCACCAAACGCATGCTCGACCTCGAGGCGGTCCTGGAGGAGGACTCGACCTTCTACGGCGACCTGTTCGCCCACGTGGTCCGGTGGCGGGGCGAGCTGTACCTCGAGGACGGCCTGCATCGTGCGCTGCGCGCCGCCTTGCAGCAGCGGCAATGCGTGCACGCGCGAGTGCTCGATCTGGACGCCGACGCGAGCCGGTAGGCTGGCGTCCGATTTCGACTGTGAAGGACGACGACGAATGAGCGGACGACAGGTCTGGCTGGCGGTCAAAACGCCTCTGACGCTGCTCGTGCTGCTCGCGTTCGTGGCGCTCGTCGGCAACTGGGCGTACAAGGAGGCGTCGACGCCGATCCCGAAGCGTCCGCCGGACCCGTGCGTCGTGACGAGCATCGGCCCGAAGTTCACGGCCGCCAACTCCTACATCCGGATCTACAACGGAACCTCGATCTCTGGCCTGGCCAAGAACCAGGTCAAGCTGGTCTTCGGCAACGCCGGCTTCCACGTCTTCAAGGTCGGCAACTCGGACGCCCCCATCGCCAAGACCTACGTCGCGGGCGTCGACGCCAAGAGCCCCGAGGTCGTCTTGGTGATGTCGTATCTGCCGGCTGGAACGCCGTTCGTCGCGGACGCCGTCAAGTACCAAGACCACATGGTCGACATCTACCTGGGCGCCGACTTCAAGACGGCCAACATCAACCCGAAGCCCACCACCGAGATCGCACTGCCGGACGGCAAGGCCTGCGTCCCGAACGTGAAGGCGCTCACGGGTAGCTAGGTCGCGGGGGCGTCCGAGTCGTCCAGCCAGGACGCGAGGCGTCCGTAGCGACTGACCCGGGCGAAGCGGTCCTCGACGCGCTGCCGGTGACGCGACGGAACCACGATCAGTAGCTCGTCCCCGCCGCGGATGCGCGTCCCGCCCTCTGCCGGCATCGCCGCCCCCTCGCGCACGATCGCAGCGACGACCGTGAGCCGCGGCAGCCGCAGCTCCTGGATGGTGACGCCGTTGAGGTGCGAGTCCTCCGGGACGTCGACCTGCATGAAGTCGGCCTGGATCTTGTCGAGCGGCGCGACCTCGACCTCGATGTCGATGGCCCCGTTGCCCGAGATGCCCAGCAGCTTGGCGACCAGGGGCAGCGTCGGCGCCTGCAGCAGGGTGAACACGATGACGTAGATCAGGACGACGTCGAAGATCTCGTTGGACCGCGGCGTCGAGGCGGCCAGCGGGACGGTCGCCATGATGATGGGGACGGCCCCGCGGAGCCCGGCCCACGACAAGAAGATCTGCTCGCGGAACCCGAAGCGGAACCAGACCGTGCTCGCCAGCACCGACAGCGGACGCGCCACGAACGTCACGAAGGCGCCCAAGACGAGGGCGATGGACGCCTCGGGGATCGTCAGCCGCTGGGGCGTCGCCAGCATGCCGAGCATGACGAAGAGACCGATCTGACAGGTCCAGCCGACGCCTTCGGCGAAGGAGCGGGTCGCGGCCCGGTGGGGTAGGTCGCTGTTGCCGAGGATCATCGCGCACACGTACACGGCCGCGAACCCCGAGACGTGGACGAAGTCGCCCAGCCCGTAGGCGAGCACGACGACGCCCATCGCCCCCAGGGGGTAGAGGCCGGACGCCGGCAGCGCGACCCCGCGCAACAGCTTCTGCCCGAGCCAGCCGGCGGCTGCTCCCACGGCGAGGCCACCGATGAACTCGGCGACGATGAGGACGCCGATCATCACGGGTCCGCCCTCGGGTTGGACGCCGAGCGACCACTCGGTCGCGGCGGCCACGAGGAGGACGATCGGGGCGTCGTTCAGGCCCGATTCGCCTTCAAGTGAGGCCCTGATCCGGGACGGCAGGGGCACGGCCCGCAGGACGGAGAAGACCGCCGCGGCGTCCGTCGGGGCCGTGACGGCACCGAGCAGGATCGCGATGGGCAAGGGGACGGCGAACACCACGTGGCAGAAGGCCGCGACCGCGGTCACCGAGACGGCGACGCCGACGGTGGCCAGCAGGCTGGCAGGCCCGAGAGCGGTCTTGACCTCCGACCAGCGGGTGGTGAAACCGCCCTCACCGAGGATGAAGACGAGCGCCGCGAAGCCGAGTTCGTGGGCCAGGTTGGCGTCGTTCAACCGGATGCCGACGAGCTCGAGGCTCATGCCGACGGCCAGGAAGATCAGCAGGGACGGCAGCCCGGCCCGAGCGCCGAGCCTGGCGGCCAGCACGGCCACCAGCAGCACCGCCGAGCCCAGCAGGAGCAGCATGTCGATGCTCACTGGTCCGGGCATGGCCGGATTCTACGGTGCGTCGGCGCTGGGGGGTCCGGGGTGACTGACCGGAGGGGCAGTCCGCCCGCTCACTGTTGTGTTTGGGCCCCCCAGGAGGGCTCAAACGTCGCAGTGAAGCCAGCGGGGAGCTGAGACCACGTGGACCAGAGAGCCTGAGCGCAGCGTGCGGCCAGCCTCGACCCGTCAGTGCGCGGCGATGCCCTCCGGGGCGTCCGCCGGCTTGGACAGGAACAGCGCGGTGATGGCGGCGGCCGTCATGACGGCGCCGGCACCGAGGAAGCCCCAGTGGGAGCCGGCGAGCAGGGACGCCGCCTCGGACGCTCCAGCCGTCCGGGCCACCTGGGCCTGCATCGAGAAGACCGTCACGAACAGCGCCGTGCCGGCCGCGCCGGCCAACTGCTGAATGGTGCCGATGGACGCCGACCCGTACGAGTACAGGTGGCGCGGCAGGGCGCCGAGAGCGGTGGTGAACAGCGACGTGAAAATGAAGGCGAACGCGGCGCTCATCGTCAGGTGGCAGACCAGGACGAACCACCAGGGGCTCGCGGTGGTGAGCGTCGACAGCGCGGCGAACACACCCGCAACGACGGCCAGGGCCGGGACGAGCAGGACGCGGGGTCCGACGCGGTCGTAGAGGCGTCCGACGATCGGACCCAACACGCCCATCAGCAGACCGCCGGGCAGCATCATCAGGCCCACCTGCAGCGGCGTCATCGCGAAGGCGCGCTGCAGCAGCAGCGGCAGGGTGATGATCGTGCCGAAGAGTCCCATCATCGACAGGGCCATCAGGCCGACGCCGAGCGTGAAGGACGTGTGCGTGAAGGTGCGCAGGTCGAGCAGGGCCGAGTCGGTGCGCTGCAGCACGAGCTGGCGTGCGATGAAGGCGATGAGGCCGGCGCCGCCGATACCGATCGCGAGGATCGGCTCCCAGAACGGAACCGTCGCGTCGCCCACCAGGCTCAGCCCGTAGACCGCCCCGCCGAAGCCGAGGACCGCGAGCGGGATCGACCACAGGTCGAGCTTGGCGCCGGACTCGTCGGCAACGTTCGTGAGCCCACGGCGTCCGAGGAACAACATCGCCAGCGCGATCGGCAGGACGACGGCAAAGATCAGCCGCCACGAACCAACCGCCAGCAACACGCCGGACAGGGTCGGGCCGACGGCCGGCGCGACCGAGATGACCATGCTCACGTTGCCCATGACGCGGCCGCGGTGGGCGGGCTCGACGAGCTGCATCAGCGTCGTCATGAGCAGCGGCATCATGATCGCGGTGCCACTGGCCTGGACGACGCGTCCGGCGAGCAGCAGCGAAATCGTCGGCGAGACGAGGCAGATCAGGGTGCCGAGCGAGAACAGTCCGAGCGCGGTGGTGTATGCGCGGCGGGTGCCGAGGCGCTCGATCAGCCAGCCGGTCGTCGGGATCACGACGGCCATCGTCAGCATGAATGCCGTTGTCAGCCACTGGGCGAGCCGCTCGGTGATCTGCAGGTCGTCCATGATGCGGGTCAGCGCGACGTTCATCGCCGTCTCGTTCAGGATCACCACGAACGCCGCTACCAGCAGAATCGGGATGACGCGGTTGCGTCCGGGTGCCGTTGGGGTGGACGCCACGGGCGCCTCCTCGATCGTGGGGGCTACGTCGGTGATCGTCATGCGCCTGCTTCTATCGTCCGTCTCGTACTGCTTCCGGGTTCGCAACCTCGGTCAACGCCGGGTTATTCCCGCCTTGGACAAGAAAATACAGCCAAATCCACAAGATCCAACACAATCGGACGCCGTGGCTCGGTCGCCTTCGCTGTCAACTCCGCCGGTTGGCTGAGCTCGTCGAAGCCGTTGGCTGAGCCTGTCGAAGCCCCCTTCGACAAGCTCAGGGACCGGGATCCGGTGGCTCAAGCCGGCCGGCGGCGGCGGACCGCCGGCGACGGCGTCCTGACGTCTCGCCTTCGTCCCTACTTCTCGCCCTCGGCCTTGACCGCGTGTCCGCCGAACTGGTTGCGCATGGCGGCGACCATCTTCATGGCCGGGGAGTCGTCCTGCTGCGAGACGAAGCGGGCGAACAGCGACGCCGCGATCGTGGGCACCGGGACGCCCAACTCGACGGCGGCGTTGACGGTCCAGCGACCCTCGCCGGAGTCGGCCGCGTAGCCTTCGATCTTCTCGAGGTGCTCGTCGGCGTCCATGGCCTGGACCATGAGGTCCAGCAGCCAGGACCGGATGACCGTCCCCTCCCGCCAGGACCGGAAGATCTCGCGCACGTTGGTGACCTCGGGGGCCTTCTCGAGAAGCTCCCAGCCCTCGGCGTACGCCTGCATCAGCCCGTACTCGATGCCGTTGTGGACCATCTTCGCGAAGTGTCCGGCGCCGTGACCGCCGGCGTGGACGAAGCCGAACTCGCCGGCCGGCTTCAGCGCGTCAAAGATCGGCTGACAAGTCGCGATGTCGGCGTCGTCGCCGCCGACCATGAGCGCGTAGCCGTTCTGCAGGCCCCACACCCCGCCGGACGTGCCGACGTCGACGAAGTGGATGCCCTTCGGCGCGAGCTGCTCGGCGTGCGCCTTGTCCCAGGTGTACTTGCTGTTGCCGCCGTCGATGATGATGTCGCCGGGCGCCAGCATGGGCGCCAGGGTGTCGATCGTGGCCTGCACGTAGTCGATCGGCAGCATGATCCAGACGACGCGCGGCGAGCCGGTGAGCTTGCCCACCATCTCCTCCAGCGACGCGACGTCGGTGACGTCCGGGTTGCGGTCGTAGCCGACCACCTCGTGCCCCGCGTTGCGGATCCGCTGCCGCATGTTTCCGCCCATACGGCCGAGGCCGACCATCCCGATCTGCATGTGAGTTCCTTTTCACCCGGTGCGGGTTTTCACCCTAGCCGGACGCCGCAGGCGCGACTACCGTCGCTGTTGTGTCGAGGTCGGCACCGCGTTGGAGGGGAATGGCTATGGCTCGTCGGTCGATCGTGTTCTTGGCCTCACTGGTGCTGCTCCATGGTTGCGCGTCCGGGGCGGCACCGTCAGGCGCGGGTAGCCCGGTGTCACCGCCGTCGCCCACGGCCTCGACGACGTCGACGGCCACGATCGTGACGGTGAGTCCGCCAGCGGTCACGGCTCAGCCCTCCCCCACGCCTGCCGCACCGGCGACGTCGACCACCAGCCAACCAGCGCCGACGGCGTCCACCAGTCAGCCGACGACCGCACTGCCGATCGTCGCCTCGAACAAGGGCGTGGGCGCGTTCAAGTTCGGGGCTGCGGAGAGCGCTGTGTTGGCCGGCCTGACGCCAGCCCTCGGCAAGCCGAAGACGCGGACGAGCGCCGGGGGCTGCGAGGGAGCGGGCGGGTCGTACAACCTCTACGCGACGTTCGGGAGCCTGGAGCTGCGGTTCGCGGCCAAGGACCTGAAGGCGAGCTCGCCGCGCGTCCTGGCGTCGTGGACGATCCGGACCACAAAGGCGTCCGACGGCAAGATCGCCCTGGCGAGCAACGTGCCCTTCGGCCTGACGCTGGCCCAGTTGCAGGCCAAGTACCCGGGTGGGGGCGGGCTCGAACACATGGGCGCGTGGGCGGCGAACGGGTACGTGATCATTCCCCCCGAGACCGCGGGGCAGCCGACCCTCATCACCGCCGGCGACCTCGACTGGTGCACGTAAGCCTCTGGACGCTTTGAGTCGGACGCCGAAGGCGCGACTACTGGGGAGTACCGGTCAGGGCTTGTTCGTGCACAAACTCCGGGCGATGGAGGCGAGCAGGAAACGGTCCTTGATGTCCACCGGCACCGGCCCATGCCAGGTCTTCGCGGTGGCGGTCAGTGTCACCACCGGACCGTCGGGGAACGGGTCGGTCTCGGTCGGGATGCCCGTGACCGCCAGGACCTTCCCGCAGTCGACGGCCTCCAGCCGGAACTTCAGGACCCCCTCACCGAAGGCCGGGATGGGCGGCTCGGTCGCAACGTCAGAGACCCTCAGCCCCGGGATGCTGATCGTGGCCGGCCCTGTCAGGTCTACGGGGAGTAGCCCGTGATTGTGCACGCTCACCTCGGCCTGGCCCGCTCCGCCGCCGCCGCTACCCGACGACTGCAGGGAGGGCACCCAGACGCCGCTGTACAAGTAGGCAGCGACCCCGAGACCCGCGGCGGCGATTCCGGCCCCGACCCGTCGAGTCGTCCGGCGCTGCCGACGATCCACATCGACGGCGACGGGTTCGAGTTCTGCCCACAGCAAGGGGCCGACGGCGTAGGGGCTGGGGGGCGCGTCCATGAACTGAATGTATCACTAGACCGGTACATTGACACAATAGGTCGACAGGCACGATGATCGAAGCCATGGCTACCTCCCCCTTCGCCGTGATCCTGATGATCGCCCTCGGGATCGCTATCGTCGGGCTCATCGTCGGCATCGCCGCCCCGCGTCCGCTCACCCGCGAGCGAGTCGAGAAGTTCGCCGAGCGGCAACGGCTGCTGATGACGTCGGTGAACGGCCCGCTGATCGTCGCGGCGCTGGCCACCACCCACCGCTGGCGCCGCTTCGGCCTGGCGGCCGGCTTCATCCTGGCCCTGCTCTGGGCCATGCGTGAGGGTGAGTTCCGGATCGACTTCCTGGCCATGTTCCTGGGCTGGTTCGTCGGCGCGATCGTCGCGGAGTGGCGGATCAACAGCCCCGCCCAGACCGGACGCCGACGCGCCGATCTGCGTCCGCGGACGCCCGCGACGTTCCTGACGCCGTACGCGATGCGTTGCCTCTGGGTGGTGTCGGCCGCGCTCGTTGCAACCGGGATCGCTGCAGGCGTCGGCTCGATCGGCACCCCAGTCACGCGTCCGGACTGGCTCGTCACGACGTTCATGACCTTGGTGGTCGCCGTGGCGCTCTGGGCGGTCAGCCGGCGCGTGGTCGACCGTCCGCGGCCGAGCGATCCGGACTTCGCCGTGGCGGACGCCGCGCTGCGGCGGAACTCCTTCGCGATCATCGCTGGCTCAGCCGTCGCGCTCTCGGCCTGGCCGATCACGGCCTACATCATGGCCATCACCCTCCAGTGGGGCCGCCCTGAGGTTGGAGCGCTGATCAGCTTCGTCGGCTGGTTCTTCCTTATGGTGACCGGTTGGGCCGTCGGCCAGCAGCCGTCCGACCGGCCCGCTGAGGCGGCGGCGTGATCCTCGATGTCGACCCCGCCAGCCCCGTGCCCGCGTACGAGCAGGTGCGGTCGCAACTGGCCGAGATGATCCTGGCGGGCGCGCTGCCGGCCGGGCACCGGCTGCCGCCGATCCGCCAGCTTGCCGCTGATCTGGGCCTGGCGCCCGGCACCGTCGGACGCGTCTACCAAGAGCTCGAGGCGTCCGGACTGGTCATCAGCCGCGTCCGGCATGGCACGACGGTCGCGGCGGGGGCGAAGGCGTCGGCGTCCGTCAAGAACGAGCAGACAGCGGACGCCGCGCGCAGTTTCGCGCTCGCGTCACGCCGGCTCGGACTCAGCCTGGACGACGCGATCGCCGCCCTCCGGACGAGTTGGGACGCCGTCCCCGACAGCCACTGAACGCGCCGGTTCGAGGCGCTTGGCGACGATGGTGAAGCCCAGCCAGACCAGCGCGAGGACGTAGGCGCAGACGGTCGCGTCGGCGTCCAGTGCCCAGAGAACGGACGCCGCGACGGCGACGACGACGACCGCGAGTCCGGGCAGGCGGGCGCGGCGCCTGAACATGCTGATGCACGGCGTCGATGGCCCCGACATCCGCTATCGCGATTCGCTGTCGGGGGACGGCGATGCCGACAGACTCAATGGCCGAGACCATCTCTTCGAGAAGGCGCCCGCTCCACAGCGGCCGATACAGGCCGACCTCGGCCAGTCGCAGCAACGTGTCGGCGAGGCAGATCGGCACGAGAACGCAGGCGTCCAAGAGCGCACAGAACCTCGCCATGGAAGTCAACCCCGCTTCTTGCGCGCAGCCTTGAGGGCGTCGGCGTACGTCGGTTCTCCGCTGTACAGGCCGTCCGTGGCTGCGTCCGCGGTGAGGGCAGCCAACGTCGCGCGGCGCTCAACCTTGCGCCGCCTCTGATACTCGATGATGTCCTGCAAACGCACCCGCCTATGTCTGCCAGCGCCAGGTCTCTCAAACGGGATCTCGCCACCCTGAAGCAACTTGATCAACGTCGGCCTACTGATGCCCAAAAAGTTCGCCGCCTCCTGTTACCGTCTGGCCGTCCGGACCAACGAGGACCGCTGGCGAACTGACCTGCTCAAGGAATTTCGACAGGTCGAGCATCTCGTCGAGATCCTGCGGGGGCAGGACTGTCTTCGCGTCACGGATCAAGTCACTCATAGAGGAACCTGACTCAAATTCGAAAAAATCGAAAGCCTTTCAGCTCGATGCTCGTCCCAGCGCGGTGGTGCCGTGCCTGGTCACGAGGTAGCGGAAGCCGTGCCGCGAGGTCCACAGGAACTCGCCCGGACTCTGCTGCTCCACCCGCCACTGCCGGGCTGTCTTCGCTCGATGAGCTCTGCGCGACAAGGGACCAAGGTTGGCCGCCCGTGTTTGCCTGCTCCCCGGAGGCGCAAGCGTGTCGTAGCGAATCGTGTGGTCCAGGTCGCAGCCGGAGGCGAGGCGTCCGGAATAGGGAAACACCTCAACGGGATGCCGCGCGAGGATGTGTGCGCGCAGCCGGTCGGGGATCTCGTAAGAGTCCACGGCCGGCACGCCATTCAGGTCGATCACCGGACGGACGATCACCTTGCTGTGCGCCAAAAACCTGCGGAGGGTGTCGGTGTCCAGAGGACCGATGCGCTCGATGCGGGCGACCTGCCCTTCGACAAGCTCGGGGAACGGACCTTCGCCAAGCTCAGGGACCAGGATCCTCGCCCCAGCGACAGCCTCGGCCGCAATGTGCACGACCACCGTCGCCACCCGGTTCGTAGGACGCCCATCGCCCACCCCCGCCAGCAGATCGAGCGCCGCCCTCGGATCGGCCAGCACCCCGAGCGCCGTGGCCCGCCGCTGGTCGACCAGCTCGGTCGAGCCCTCCGCCACCAACGCTGCGGCCACCTGATCAACCGTCCGCGCCAGGGCGAGCGCCGCCTCGGTGTCCAACTGCGCGAACATCACCGACCCACCGTCGCGGTGATCGCCGATGAACACTCGACGAGCCTGCCGCTTGGCCAAGGCACGCTCAGCCGCGAGCTCGGCGTCCGCCTTGACGATCAGCCCCTCCAGCGAGCGCACGACGCGCGCCCAAGGCAGGCCGGCAGCGGCGCACGCCAACTGGTGATCGACCCAGCGCGCAGCTTCCAGCGACAGCCCCGCCTGGCTGCACCGCGCGGCGACCTTGAGCGCCTGCCACGGCAGGACGCCGCCCGCCCCGACCAGCGCCCACAACTCAGGATGCCGATCCCGCAGGTCCAGAACGCCGGCGATCAGCAGCGCCGCCGACTCCGCTGACACCCCGAGCAACGGACCCAGCTCCAGCGCCAAGAACTCCCCGACCATCGCGGTGCCGTCGGCCCCGCCACGGATCAGCTTCTCGGCCGCCTCGTCAGCGCGCTCGGTATCGACGCGGTACTCGTCGCAGGCCCGCGCGATCAGCTCCAACTCGCGGACGGCGCAGTGCTCGGCCAACTTCCGGTTCGCCCGGAGCGCGTCGAAGACGTCCGCCGCGTCGTCGATCAGGAGCAAACTCGCCATACCCCATTATAGAGTTTTTGTTCGATTATGGCAAGGGATCCCGAGTCCGACAAGCGGATATTCCCATCAGGACTGGCGCCGAAGTCGGGCCTCACCGACCGCGCGCCATGGGACCCGAGCAGCCGGTCGACTTGCCGACGTGACGCCGGCCACCGACCTCGTGCGGTTCAAAGAGAAGGCGTGGGCCTGGCTGCTCGCGCACGCCGACTCACTGACGCTCGCCCAACTGCGGCGTAACCAGCAATTGACACCGACCGACCTCGACACCCTGGAGACGATGCTCGTGGACGCCGGCGTCGGCACTCCCGAGGACGTCCGACGAGCGGGCGAGGAGTCGCACGGGCTGGGGCTGTTCGTCCGGTCGCTCGTCGGGCTCGATCGCGCCGCGGCGTCCGAGGCCTTCGCCGACTACCTGCGCGACCGCACGTTCACGGCCCAACAGCTCGACGTCGTGAACCTGATCATCGACCACCTGGCGGCCACCGGGATCGTGGAGGCGTCCCGACTGTACGAGTCGCCGTTCACCGATCGCGCGCCCACCGGCCCGGACTTCCTGTTCAGCGGCGAGGACGTCAACGGCCCAGGCCACCCCACCAAACTCCTGCCAAGCTAACCCCCAAGGTGTAAACAACGTTTACAAAATTGGGGCTGTGGACAGCGACAAAAATCGGGCCTAAACGCCTCCATTAGGAGGTATGAACAGATCCGCAGTGCCCCGGGTTCACGCCCTCATCTCACGCGCCTACTCCCTCGTCCCCGTAGACGGGGCCCTCGCCCGTCACCTCTGCGATGCATTCCTAGCCTCGTTCCTTCTGCTCTGCGGCGTAGCCGACGTGGCCTTCCAGAACGAAACCGAGCTTGACCTGGTGCCCTGCATCGAGCAGGCCCTCACCGAAACCCTGCGATGGCCGAGTCACCGGACCCGACGTCAGCCTGCTGCGGGTCTCGTTGACTGATGCGTGGCAAATTGTCCGCCCCGACCGAAACACTGCATCCGTGGACGGCCAACCCAGACCCCAGAACAAGCCGCGCCCCAAGGGCTACGCGCCAGCCGTCGTGTCCGTCCGGCTCGACGCTGACACCGTGCGGAAACTCGATTAGCTCTCAGAACGCACCGGACGATCCCGAGGGTTCTACATCCGCACCGCGATCCTGGAAATGCTGCCCCAGCTCGAAGCCGACTACTGGGCCCACGAGGCCATCACCCGCGTTCAACGCGAAGACCGCGAGTTCGGCTCCATCATCGCCTCCCTCAACAACGAGAGTTGAAAAAATCACTTCTAACGTGAGCGACGCATGGCATTGCATAGAAGCCATGGCAAAAATACAATACAAAGCCACCATATAACGGCCCCCAATAGCGTTATTCCAAACGTTTGGATTGGCCCGATGTGCCACCACGCAAGAAAGAGATATCCAACGACTATTGCGAGTGGGAGAAAGGACCAAGCCAGGCCGAGTCTGCCACTCGCCCTAAGGGTAATGATGACCAGCCCAACGGCAGCGACTAGAAGAATTGTGCGGATTTCTCCTGAAGAGAACATCCAAGAAATCAGAACAGAAAGGGGATACCCAACGAGTATCCCCAATCCGAGCAAGCATCGATTCATGTGGCCATTGTACTGATGGACCGGGTACCACAGTTAACGTTGAGACACATCAGATTGTCGCCAGCAACCTTGAAGAAGGTCTGCAAGCCGTAGCTTCCACCCAAATACCCGCTAGTCCAGTAATATGCCTCGTGGTATGGGGCTTTTAGTGCCGTTCCTTGCAACTGCGCCGTTCCGTTACTCCAGGCAGAGGCGACAACACTATAATTGATCGATCCCGCGTAGCCGCAAAGTGGGTTGGCCACAGCATGATTGAGCTGAGTCCGACCATAGCTGGAGGACATCATCGTGGAAGAGATTGTGATGCCGGCGGTACTTGCCGTTGCCGTTTGGATGACTCCCCCACTGCTGTTGATCTTCTTCGTTTCGCCGATCTGCGGCCAGTAGGACAGGTTTGATGTGCCCCAGTTGTAGTAGATGTAGACCTTGGTTCGGGATGACGCACCCGGATCGTAGCTGTAGCTGCGGTTGTCTCCTGCGAATCGACCACACGGCCCACCATCTACAGCAGCAGCAGAGATAAAGGTTTTGTAATCGATTCTCGATTGAGAGGCTGCTGCTGCGGCTGTTGAAACAGTCGTAACTGAGTCGTTCTTTCCGGATACGGTCACTGTTTGCCCTTTTGCCGGCTCTTCACAGACGAGGGTGTAGTCGGGGGCCCGGGTTGTGACCGGCGTGTCGGTGGCGGGACGGGGGTCGAGGTCTTCCGAGGATGGAGGTTC
>NZ_FXTL01000024.1 GCF_900182665.1 Propioniciclava tarda | reverse complement strand
CTGCGGACTCGACTCACCCTGCACAACCCAACAATTCCAGCCCAGAACCGATCAACGCGGCGGACTCGCGGACGGATTGTTCAGCAGGCTCCTAGCGCGCGTTCAGGAACTTCTGCAGGCCGGTGGTGGTCTGGCGTCCCCAGATGCCGTCCGGCTTGGTGCCGACGAGCGACTGCAGCTTGACCGTGGTCTGCCGGTCGCGGACGCCGGTCACCTTGGCGCCGACCTTCACCTGGAGCGACTTCGAGGTCTGCTTGCCCCAGATGCCGTCGGTCTTGGCGCCGGTCCAGCGCTGCATTTCGGCGATCGTCAGCGGACCCATCACACCGTTGACCGTCACGAGTTGCTTGTAGCTGACCACCTCGGACGCCGCAGGCGCCGGTGTCGCTGTGGCGGTCTTCGTCGTGACCGTCGTCGGCGCGGGTGCGGCCGCCGTGCCGCTGGGCAGGGCGTTGCGATCGGCTCCGCCGTTGTCCTTGGTCAGGCCGGCCTTGACGGAGCAGGCGGGCCACGCCCCCGGACCCTGGACGGACAGCACCCGGCGGGCGATCGCGATCTGCTGGTCCTTCGTGGCGCCGTTGGCCTCGGGCGCGTAGGTCTGCCCGCCGAAGGCGGCCCAGGTGCTGTGGCTGAACTGCAGCCCGCCGTAGTAGCCGTTGCCGGTGTTGATGTCCCAGCGGTTCGTCGACTCGCAGTAGGCGACCTTGTCCCAGACGGCCGGATCCCAGGCGTTGGCCCCGGAGGCGGCGACGATGCCGCCGATCCCGACGGCTGACAGCGTGAGGAGTCCACCGGCGACCCGGAGTCCCAGCTTGCTCATGGCGCACCCTTCTCGATCGGACCGGTCGAACCGCGCACCTCAGCTGTGCGCGTGCCGCCGCCGAGAGTCGCAAACTATCGACTGAGAGTTTGCTGACAAGGCCCTGAGAGCGCGGGGTTGAGAGTTTGGGCGGACGCGGAGGCGTCCAACTCTGAACCTGGCTCGACCGCGAGTCGAGACTTCCCTCGCCGCGCCGCCCCGGGTCGGGGGGCGTCCGGGTCAAAGATGGCGCTCATGAACGACACCCAAGGCGCGCTCTTCGGCCACGGCGTCCTTGCCCACAGCCGGGTCTGGCGGGACGGGGTCTGCGTCGACACCGACGTCACCCCCGACGAGATGTTGGAGGTCGCTCACGACCCCGACTCGCTCGTCTGGCTCGACCTCCTGCGCCCGTCGGCCGAGGCGCTGCTGGCTATCGCCCGGGACCTCGGCCTGCCTGAAACCGCCGTCGAGGATGCCCTGGCGCCGCACGAGCGGGCCAAGATTACGCGCCACGATTCGCACCTGTTCTTCACCGTGTACTCGGCTCGGATGCTGTCTGACGAGCCGGTCCAGTCCGGACGCCTCGAGGTTGGCCGGATCTCGGGGATCGTCATGCCCAAGGCCCTGGTGACGATCCGGCTCGACGACACCTTCGACATGGAGCCCGTGATCGCGCGGTGGGAGGACAACCCGTCGCTGCTCAAGGCCGGCTCGGGCGCGCTGGTCTACGGGCTGCTCGACTACGTGGTGGACGGCCATTTCGGCACCATCCAGGAGATCGACGACGAGATGGAGCGCCTCGAGGACGTCCTGTTCGAGGATCGTCCTGCTGGCCAGTTCCTGCAGCGCTCGATCTATGGGCTCCGCAAGGACCTGGTGCTGCTGCGCCGGATCGTCCTGCCCATGCGGGAGATCGTCAACGGCATCCTGCGGCACGCGCCCACGAGCAACGGCCTGGACGCCTGGTATGACGACCTCTACGACCATGTGCTGCGGGCGTCCGAGTGGACGGAGTCGCTGCGCGACATGGTCTCGTCGATCTTCGAGACCAACCTGTCGCTGCAGGACGCCCGCCTCAACACCATCATGAAGAAGCTCGCCGGCTGGGCCGCGATCATCGCCATTCCCACCGCGATCACGGGCTGGTTCGGCCAGAACATCCCGTATCCGGGGTTCAGCGAGCCCCTCGGACTGTGGCTGAGCGCGGGCCTGATCGTGGGCGGTGTCGCCATCTTGTACGTGATCTTCAAGGCGCGTGACTGGCTCTGATCGTCGAGTCGTGACGACGCGGACGATCCGCTATGCTCTTGCCTCGGCCCGCGAGGGTCCGGCCACCTTAGCTCAGTCGGTAGAGCGACGCTCTCGTAAAGCGTAGGTCATCGGTTCGAATCCGATAGGTGGCTCCACTACCTGCAGGACGCCCCTGGCGCGGGCAGGGTCCCCTCCCTCACATAGGTCCGCACGGCGGCATCGACGCAGGCGTTCCCGCGTCCGTACGCGGTGTGCCCGTCCCCGTCGACGGTCAGCAGGACGCCGTGGGCGAGCGTCGCGGCCGTAGTCCGGGCCCAGTCGTACGGCGTCGCCGGATCGCCGACCGTCCCCACGATCAGGATCGCCGGCGCGTCCGCCGCGCGCGGTGTCACCCACCGCTGGGCAGGAACCGGCCAGGCCGCGCAGCCGGTGTTCGGCCCCATCAGGTAGCCGAAGAGCGAGCCGGACGCCTCCACGGCCGTGGCGTCCAGGGCGGTGCCGGTCTGACGGGGCTGGTCGAGGCAATAGATCGCGGTGCCCGCGCCGACCCAGCCCTCGAAGGTGCCGTCAGGGCGGCGTCCCTGCAGCTGATCGCCGGCCGCGAGCAGCGCGGCGGCGTCCCCGGCCTGCGCCGACCGAATCGCGCTGCGCAGTTCCGGCCACGCCGGACGCCCCCCGTACAGGAACCGCGCCACCCCGTGGGCCGCGGAGTCCTGGTTGAGCCGCCGGTCGCCCACGGGGACCGGGGCAGCGTCCAGGCCGCGCAGCCAGGACGCCAGAGCGTCGTACACGGTCGCCTCGGAGTTCCCCCACGGGCACCCGGCCTCCCCGCCGCACCACGAGGAGAACCGGCGCAGGGCGGCGTCCAGGGCGGCCGACTGCGAAATCTCGCTCCGGCCGGTGAGGTCGACGGGGGCGTCCAGGACCATGCGGGCGACGCGCCCTCCGAAGAACTCGGCGTACCAGGCCCCCAGCAGCGTCCCGTAGGACGCCCCGTAGTAGGTGAGCCGCTCTTCGCCGAGCGCTGCGCGCAGGATGTCGAGGTCGCGCGCGGACTCCTGCGTGGAGACGTGCGCCAGCAGCCCCGGAGGCGTCCGGGCGGCGCAGGCGTCCGCGAACTCCTGTTCGAAGGCCAGCAGCGCGGCGCGTTCGTCGGGGGTGTCGGGCGAGGCGTCCACTGTTTCGCCCCGACGCATCGCCTCGTCGGACAGGCACCGCACGGGCGCGGAGGCGTCCGTGCCGCGCGGATCCCAGCCGACGATGTCATAGGCGTCCAGCCCGGTCGTGTCGAACCAGTCCCCCGCCACCGTCGCGCTCACTCCGGGGCCGCCGGGGTTCACGACGATCGTCCCGACCCGCGTCTCGGACGCCCGCCGCCGCAGCACCGACAGGGTCAGCGTCTGGCCGTCGGGGTGGGCGTAGTCGAGCGGGACCGTGAGCACGGCGCAATCGCGGCCGCCGCAGTTGGACCACGCCAACTGCTGGGCGTAGAAGCGCGCCAGCGCCGCATCGGGGGCTGGGAGGGCGGCGGGCGGCGGCGTGCAGCCGCCGAGGACCAGCACGGACGCCAGCGCCAGCGCGAGCCAGCCGCGCACGTCAGCCCTCGCCGGACGGGTCCGGCTGAGTGCGATCGCGGCGACGGAACGGACGGCGTCCCCGCGGCGGACGCGGGACGGGCGCGGCCGGAACGTTCGGCAGCGCCGGGCGGGGCCGCACCGGTTCGTGGCCCGGCGCCGGAAGGACGACGGTCACCTCGTCGAGGCGCACCGCGCGGACGCCTTCTTGCGCGCGCACCCACACCGAGTCAATGGGCACCGCATGGCCGCTGACGACGCCCTCACCGTCCGGGGTCGCCACCACCGAGCCGACCCGCGGCGCGCAGGCGACGAACTGGGCGTAGGCGTCCGCCTCGTAGGCCAGGCAGCACTTGAGGCGGCCGCACGCGCCGGCCAGTCCGAGCGAGCCCTGGGCGGCCTCCTGATCGCGGGTGACCTTCGCGGGCAGCGGCTCGTTCACCGGGCACAGCAGGCAGCAGCAGAACTCGCGTCCGCAGCTGCCGACACCGCCGGCCAGCGCGGCGACGTCGCGCGCGCCGATCTGGCGCAGGTCAACCCGCGTGCGGAGCGTCCGAGCGAGGTCGCCGACGAGGGCCCTGAAGTCGACCCGCTGAGGCGCCTTGTAGTAGATGACGCTCAGCCGGTCCGGGTCGTTGTCCCCGATCGCGTCGGTGGCCACGACGGTCATCGGCAGCCCGTGGCGTCCGATCAGCTCGCGCGCGACGGCCTCGATCTCGCGGCGGCGCTCGTCGCGGGCCGCTTCGCGGTCGAGGTCGGACGCCGACGCGGCTCCCCCGCACAGCGGCAGGTCGGCGACTGTCCAGTCCACCTCGGCCGGACCCCACACCACGGTGGCCACCACGTGGCCATGCTCGGTCGGGACGAGCACCTCGTCACCGACGGACGCCTCAACGGCGCCGGCGTCCAGATAGTGCAGGCGGCCATGCGTCCGCAGGGACACGGCCAGCACTCGCATGCGCGTCAGTGTAGGCGGGCGCTTCCGTGCCGGGCTTCGACAGGCTCAGCCAGCGGCTGGTGGGTTTGCGGCCACCGATCCACGTGCTGCTCGGGCCGGGCTTCGACAGGCTCAGCCAGCGGTTGTGGTAATAAGCCACCGATCCCTGAGCTTGTCGAAGGGCAGTCAGAACTCGAGGCCCTCGCGGACCCGGCTCCGCCGCATCATGTAGTCGACGCTCCAGCCGCCGGCGCCCACGAACAGCAGCGCCAGACCGACGGCTGCGAGCAGCAGCTCGTGCTCGCCGATGAAGCCCATGCCACCGGGCTCGAATACCGCCCACGGGCCCCACATGACGAACGCGAGGGTCGCGCCCATGATGCCCGCCAGGAGGAAGCCCGCCACGCGGGTCAGGATGCCGAACAGCAGCATGAGCGCGATGGCCAGCTCGGCGATCGACACGCCCAGCGCGATGTAGCGCGGGTACGGCAGCACCGTGTTGGACCACACGTCGATCACCGGCTTGCTGTTGATGATCCCGTTCAGGCCGTGCACCAGCAGGATCGCTGCCGTGACCACGCGCAGCACGAAAAGGCCGAACGAGCCGGAGAACTTGTCCGTGACGCGCTTCGGCGGAGCCACCGGTGCGGCCGGGGCCGCGGGCGCGGCATCGACCTCGGCCCCCGGGGCAAGAGCTGCCATCCGGGCCTCGCGGCGCGCAGCCCGCTCGCGCTCCAGCCGGGCCTGTTCTGCGGTCACGGACTCGTCCATGACCGCCGTGTCCCCCGTCCGAGCGGCGCCCGGACGGTAGAGCGAGTCGGGATCCAGTTCGTCGGACGCCGCGCGGACCGCCTGGTCCGCCGAAACCGGCTCGATGGGCGCCGGGGCAGCGGGCGTGGTGGGTGCGGGGTTCGTCACGGCGACCGGCGCGGCTGGGGCCGCAGGATCGGCGGGGACGGGTGCAGCCGGGACAGGTGCGGCGGCGGCCGGGACGGCGCCGTCGACGTACTTCGTCGCTCCGCCGAAGCGGCGCAGGGCAGCGGGGGCGGCGACGGGCTGCTGCGCCGGGATCACGGGAGCCACGACCTCGGGCGCGGCCACCTGAGCGGCCCGCGTCTCGGCGTCGCGCTGAGCGGCGGCGAAGGCGTCCGCGACCGCATCGCTCTGCGGAAGGCCGAACGCCGCCTCGGGCTCGGCCGCCGGGGACGAGCCCTGCACCCCGGGAGCTGGCGCGTCGGTGTTCGCCCACTCGTCGGCCTGCGGCTCGACAGGCTCGGGCGCGTCCTTGCGTAGCGGGTTCCAGGCCATGATGGGTCCTTCCGGATCGGTTCACGCCCATGCTGTCAAACCGATCGCCCCGGACCGGTCAGCGACACCCCCGCAGGAGCGGACCCGACCGCGGACGCCGCGGCTGCGGCGTCCGAGTGAACGAAGGCGGCCGCACGGCTACAGCTGAAGCCGGATCAGCAGAGCCTCCAGCGCCAAGAGCGGAGCGACGTTGGTTTCGATGGCCGTGCGGCAGTCCAGGACGGCGTCGATGCGGCCCAGGGTCGCCTCGGGTGTCGTCGCCGCGGCCAGCTTGCCGATCTCGGGGGCCCGGTCGGCGTTGATCAGGGACGCCTTCGCCTTCGTCTGCACGGTGAGCACGTCGCGGTAGTAGGCGGTCAGCTCGGTCAGGACCCGGTCGATGGCGTCGCGCTGGAAGCGTTTGACGCGGGCCTTCTGCTGGTCCTCGAGGTCTTTCAGTGCCGCGCCCTGATTGCGCGGCTTGATGCCGCGGGCCCCGAAGCCGAGTGCCTCGTTCAAGTCGGCCTTCTCGCGGGCGTCCAGGTCGGCGGTCGCGGCCGACGCCTCCTCCGCGGCGGCCTCGACCAGGTTGGCGGCCGCTGTCAGGCAGGCCCCCAGCGAGGTCAGGCGAGCGGGCAGGTCGAGGATCTCCTTGCGGCGGCGGCGCGCGTCCTCGTTGCGGGCGAGGTTGCGGGCGCGTCCGATGTGGCCCTGGGCGATGCGCGCCGCGTAGGACGCCAGCGCCTCAGGCACCTTGTCGCGCCGCATCAGCAGGGCCGCGACCGCCTCGTCGCTGGGGGTGGCCAACTCCACTAGGCGGGTGCGCGAGCGGATGGTGGCGATGACGTCCTCGGGCGTGGGGGCGCAAAGCATCCAGACCGTCTTCGCGGCGGGCTCCTCCAGCGCCTTGAGCAGCGCGTCGGCGCCCTTGTCGGTGATGCGGTCGGCGTCCTCGATCACCAGGATCTGGTAGCGCCCCAGCGCCGGGCTCATGGACGCCCCTCGCACCAGCTCACGCACCTCGTCGACGCCGATCGACAGCTGCTCGGTGCGCACCAGGGTGACGTCCGGATGAGCTCCTGACAAGGCGGTTCGGCACGACTGACACTCGCCGCAACCACCTTGGGGGCACTGGAGCGCCGCGGCGAAGGCTCGCGCGGCGTTCGAGCGCCCCGACCCCGGCGGGCCGACGATCAGCCAGGCGTGCGTCATCGCGTGGCGTCCGCCGGCCACGGCGTTGCGCAGGGTGTCGACGACCCTGTCCTGGCCGATCAGGTCGGACCAGACGCCCGTGGTGACGCTCATGACTGCATCGTGCCAGGGGCGTCCGACAGTTTCTGGTGGTCCCCGGGCAGCCCCAGCAGCGCACCCACGCGCGCCGCGATGGCGGCGCGGTTGGCGTCCTTGGAGTCTCGGGCCTGGATGACCAGGTAGCGCTCCGGGTCGCGCGCGGCGAGCGCCAGGAAGCCCTCGCGCACCCGCTCGTGGAAGTCGTCGCCCTCGGCCTCGATGCGGTCGCGCTCGGTCATGGTGCCGACGCCGTGCTCGGGGGCCAGGTCCATCAGGACGGTCAGGTCGGGCAGCAGGTGCTCGGTGGCCCAGCGGTTGATCGACTCGACCTCGCTGAGATCGAGGACGCGTCCCGCCCCCTGGTACGCCAGCGTCGAGTCGACGTAGCGGTCGCAGATCACGACGGCCCCGCGCTCGAGGGCGGGCTTGACCACCGCATAGACGTGATGGGCCTTGTCAGCGGCGTAGAGCAGCGCCTCGGCGCGGGGTGACAGGTCGCCGGTCGAAGGGCTCAGCACGATCTGCCGGATGAGTTGTCCCGCGGGCGAATCACCGGGCTCGAACGTCCGCACCACGTCGACGCCTCGATCGGTCAGCCACTCGGCCAGCCACGCCGCCTGGTGCGACTTGCCGACCCCGTCGCCGCCCTCGAACACCACGAACCGTCCGCTCATGCCCACCTCCGGGGCCCATCATGCCGGACGCCGCCCTCCCGTCATCCGGACTGCGGGACGGATCCGACGCCCGGGTCGCAACCAGCGGCAGGAACTCGCCCCGCGGCGTCCAAGCTCGGCGGAATCGACCCAAGATCGACCCACGCCCGGACCACCCGCGTCCGGCTACGCCTTCTTGGTCGCCCGCTTCGCCGGAGCCTTCTTCGCGGCGACCGTCCGCTTGGTGGTGGCAGCCGGCTTGCGCACCGGAGCCTTCTTCACCGCCGGACCCTTCGCGCGCTTCTCGGCCAGCAACTCCGCCGCGCGCTCGATGGTGATCGCCTCGATCGAGTCGGTCTTGCGCAGGGTCGCGTTGGTCTCGCCGTCGGTGACGTAGGGGCCGAAGCGGCCGTCCTTGACGACCACCGGCTTGCCGGACGCTGGGTCCGCGCCCAGTTCCTTCAACGGCCCGGCCGCCGCGCGGCGTCCACGCTGCTTCGGCTCGGCGTAGATCGCCTCGGCCTCGGCCAGCGTGACCGTGAAGATCTGCTCCTCGGTCGTGAGGGAGCGCGAGTCGGTGCCCTTCTTGAGATACGGCCCGTAGCGTCCGTTCTGCGCGGTGATCTCCACCCCGTCGGACGCCGTGCCGACCGTCCGCGGGAGCGACATCAGCTTGACCGCGTCGGCCAGGGTCACCGTGTCGAGCGCCATCGACGCGAACAGCGAGCCCGTCCGCGGCTTGGCGGTCTTGGGGGCGTCCTCGGGCAGCACCTCGGTGACGTACGGTCCGTATCTTCCCGACTTGGCGACGACCCGCAGGCCGGTGTCGGGGTGGATGCCGAGGTCGCGCTCCTCGCCCATGGGGTGATCCAGCAGCTCGCGGGCGACGTCGAGGGTGAGCTCATCCGGGGCCATGGAGTCGTCGACGTTCGCGCGGCGTCCGTCCTCGGACTCGACGTACGTGCCGTAGCGACCCACCCGGACCGCGATGCCGTCGGCCTCGGTCGCCCCCACCGGATGGAACGTCGACAGGGCCCGCGCGTCGATGTCACCGAGATCGCTGACGAGCTTCTCCAGGCCGGCGTGGTCGCGGACGGCGTCGCCGTAGTAGAAGCTCTCCAACACGGCGAGGCGCTGGGCGCCGCCCTGCGCGATGGCGTCCAGCACGTCTTCCATCTCGGCCGTGAACGCGTAGTCGACCAGGCGCGTGAAGTGCTGCTCGAGCAACCGCGTCACCGCGAACGCCAGCCACGTCGGCACTAGGGCCGATCCCTTCTTGAACACGTAGTCGCGCGCGGTGATCGTCCGGATGATCGACGCGTACGTCGACGGGCGGCCGATGTCGAGCTCTTCGAGCTTCGCGACCAGGCTCGGCTCGGTGTAGCGGGCCGGCGGACGCGTCTCGTGGCCGGACGCCGTGACCTCCTCGGCCGTCAGCGGGTCGCCGGCGGCGAGCTTCGGCAGTCGGGCCTGGTCGTCGTCGGCGTCCCCCGAATCGGAGATCTCGACGTACGCCTTGAGGAAGCCGGGGAAGGTGATGGTCCGGCCGGACGCCGTCAGCGTCGCGTCGGCGACGCTGACGAGCTCACCCGTGGTGGCGTCAGCGACCTCGACCGTGCGGGGCAGGCGCGCGGCGATCTTGACCGAGACGGTCTGGCCCTCGGCGTCCTTCATCTGCGAGGCGACGGTGCGCTTCCAGATGAGGTCGTACAGCCGGAACTGGTCGCCGTGCAGACCGGACGCGTCCGGCGTCCGGAACGTCTCGCCGGCCGGCCGGATCGCCTCGTGCGCCTCTTGGGCGTTCTTGACCTTGTTGGTGTAGACGCGCGGGCGCTCCGGCAGGTACTGCGCGCCGTAGAGCGCCTTGACCGACGCGCGCGCAGCGGCGATCGCCGTGCCCGACAGCGTCACCGAGTCGGTACGCATATAGGTGATGTAGCCGCCCTCGTAGAGCTGCTGGGCGACCCGCATCGTGCGGTCGGAGGTGAAGCCAAGCTTGCGTCCGGCGTCCTGCTGCAGCGTCGAGGTGCGGAACGGCGCGTACGGACGCCGCGTGTACGGCTTCGCCTCGACGCCGACGACCTCGAAGCCCGCATCGCGAAGCGCCGCCGCGAGGGCTTCGGCGCCGGCCAGATCGGCGTGCAGCAGGCCCTTGCCCTTGAGGCGTCCGACGGAATCGAAGTCGCGACCCGAGGCCATCTTGCGTCCGGACGCCGTGGCCAGCGACGCCGTGAACGTGCGGGGCTCGTCGCCGTCGGTCACCGCCTGGACGGCCAGGATCGCCTCGACGTCGGCGTAGGACGCCGCCCGGAACGCCATCCGTTCGCGCTCGCGATCGACGACGAGGCGGGTGGCGACCGACTGGACGCGTCCGGCCGACAGGCGCGGCATGACCTTCTTCCACAGGACCGGGCTGACCTCGTAGCCGTAGAGGCGATCGAGGATGCGGCGGGTCTCCTGGGCGTCGACGAGGGCCAGGTCGAGGTCGCGGGGATGCTTGGCCGCCTCCTGGATCGCGGCCGGCGTGATCTCTCCGAACGTCATGCGCCGGACGGGGACCTTGGGCTTCAGCTCCTCCTTGAGGTGCCACGCGATGGCCTCGCCTTCGCGATCATCGTCGGTGGCGAGGTAGAGCTCGTCGGCGTTCTTGAGGGCGTCCTTCAGCTTGCGGACCGTGGCCCTCTTGTCGGCCTGCACCACATATAAGGGAGCGAACCCGTTCTCGATGTCGACGCCGGTGCGCGCCCACTTCTCGCCCTTGTACTTGGCGGGCACCTCGGACGCCCCGGTGGGCAGGTCGCGCACGTGCCCGACGCTGGCCTCGACGGTGTAGCCCGGACCCAGGTACTTCGCGATATTGGCGATCTTGCTGGGGGACTCCACGATCACGAGGCGGCGCAAGGTGTCAGTAGCCACGTCGGTTCTTCTTCTTTTCCCTCGGATGAGCCGTCGGCATCGGCGGCCAGCCGAGAGTGTAGCCCTCGGCCTCTGCGCAGAATGCCACACGAACCGGGGGCGTCCGGCGCGAACGGTTCATAGCTGATTCACAGCTTGGGCCCAGCGCAGTGAGAGGCGCGGCGGGTTGAGTAGGTCTTGCAGATGCCGAAGGGCTTCCGTGGGGACAGGCAAGGTCCCGACCGCGCAACACCAGGGGTGGGGTGGTGCGGTCGGGGCCTTGCCGCATCTCTGGACGTTTTCGCCCGCACGACTAGTCTCATCCCAGCCAGTGCCGAACGCTGGCGTCCAGGAGTGACGATGACCCTTCCGCCCCCGCCTCAGGGCTCGACCGCCGGACGCCGACGCGTCCGGTCTGGCTCGGTGCTCGTCGGCGTCGCGGTGGCCCTGATCGCCGACCTGGTCACCATCGGCGGGCTGCCCACCCTGGCGAGCGCGTGGCATGGTCCGGTGCCCGCACCGGTGCCCGCGAGCCCGAGTCTGCCGCCCGTGGTGCCGTCGTCCTCGGCGGGGCCCTCGACGTCGTCGCCAACGCAGACCTCGCCGGCGGCGTCCGGGTCACCGACGAGCGGCGCGGTGAAGATCGACAGCTCCCTCAGCGACGGAATCGTCCTGGTGGCGGCGACCCTCGACGCGACGACGTCCAGCGCCGGGACCGGGATGATCCTGACCAGCTCGGGGCAGGTGCTGACCAACTACCACGTGGTGCGGTCGTCGTCCGAGATCACCGTGACGGTGTGCTCAGACAAGAAGAAGTACAAGGCCACCGTCATCGGCCGCAATGCGCGCAAGGACGTCGCGCTGCTGCAATTGGAGGGCGCGTCCGGGCTGACGACGATCAAGACGGACGCCGACGCCGTGGCCCAGGGCGATCCGGTGGTCGTCGCGGGAAATGCCGCCGGACAAGGATTCTTGACCGCCTTCGCGGGCAAGATCGTCAGCAAGGGCCAGAACATCCGCGTCCGGGGGGCATCGCCCAGCGACCCGATCGAAGACCTCACCGGCCTCATCGAGACGGACGCCCACGCCCAGCCTGGCGACTCCGGGGGGCCCGTCTTCGACGCGCAGCGTGAGGTGCTGGGCATGACGACGGCCGGGTCCAGTGATGCGGGCAACAACAAGACGACGGCGTTCGCCGTGCCCATCGCGGACGCCCTGGGCGTCGTCGCCAAGATCCGGGACGGGCTCGAGGGCGACGGGGTCGTGGTCGGGCCCAAGGCTGCGATCGGGATCAACGCATCCAACGACTCACTGCACGGCGTCAAGGTGTCGAACGTCGTGGCCGGCACGGCTGCGTCCCGGGCGGGTCTCAAGGCCGGCGACTATCTCAAGTCGATCGACGGGCGGACGCTGGCCACCCTGTCGGACCTCATGAAAGCCCTCGACGACTTCCAGCCGGGTCAGACGGTGAAGCTGACATGGCGCACCTCGGGCGGCGTGGACAAGTCCGCGTCGGTCGCCTTGGACGCGTCCAAGTACAACTGACCGCCCGGCCGGGTGGTAGGCGAGGTCACGGTCGGTGGCCGCTGGCCCACTCACGGTGAGCTAGGCGGCATTCGCGCCGGGCTCCGACAGACTGAACTACGGCATGATCTGCCGACCGGCGTTTCCGTAACGCGCCAGGGTCAGCTGGACGCGAGATATCCGTCGGCCACCAACTCGCGCAGCCGCGGGGTGAGCTCGGCCGTGAGGGCGGGCTCGTCCACGTCGAGCAGCGAGGCGACGGCACCGATGATCGCCCGGGCGGGCAACTCGCCGTCGCAGGCGCCGACGAGCGCCGCGACGGGGGTGTCCACCTCGGTCGCCCGGCTGAGTCCGAAGCCCTGGCGGAGCACGATGTGCTCGGGATCGGCGGCCCCGGGACGTCCCATCGTCTCCTGGACGACGCCGGGGTGGACGCGCCAGCGGATGTCGAGCAGGGCGTCATCGTCGATGGACGACTCGTCCACGGCACTCTGCTGAGCGGCGAAGGCGTCGCCCACGGGCTGCTGGACGTCGTAGGGCCAGCTTTCGATGCGCAGGTGCGGCGTGGCGCGTCCGGCATTGCGCACCGAGACCCAGCCCATGCCCACGCCCTCGATGCCCAACTGGTCGAAGTAGGCGAGCCAGTCGGCGTACTTGGCCGCGTGCTCGGGTGAGGCGTCCAGGCCGGCGTCCGAGAGCCACATCTCGATGTACTCGTACGGATCGAGGACCTCGCGCTGCAGCACCAGGGCGTCGCAGCCGGTCGCTGCCAGCCACCGACCGAGGCGCTCGTCCCACGGCGTCCCGCGCAGGATGGCCCAGTTGCACAGGACCTGCATGGTGCCCTCGGGCGCGAGGCGGGCCGCCCCGTCGACGATCACGCGGCGTACCAGTTCGTCCCCGGGCAGATCGCCCTCGCGGTAGACCAGCCGCTCACCAGGGGGCGAGATCACGAACGGCGGATTGCTGACGATCAGGTCGAACGACTCGTCCGCGACGGGCTCGTACAAGGAGCCGAGCCGCAGATCGGCGTCCACCCCGGAGAGCCGCGTTGTGATGCGCGCGAGTTCCAGGGCCCTGGGGTTGAGATCCGTCGCGACGATGGTCTTGGCGTGCGCGGCCAGGTGCAGCGACTGGACGCCGCAGCCGGTGCCGAGGTCGAGCGCACGCCCCACCGGACGCCGGATCGTCAGCTGCGCGAGCGTGGACGACGCCGGCGATACGCCGAGGACGTGGCTCGGGTGCGGACGAGCGTTGCGTCCATCCAGGTTGGGCAGGAGATCGTGGCAGATGAAACCTGCGACCGCCTCGCCGGTTGGACCCGCCTCGGCGCCATACGGCCTGATCGACACGGCCGCACGGAGCAGCGCCCGATCTGACGCACCGGCCCCCGGAACAGAGCCTGGCGATCGCCGATCAGAGCCGCTAACGGCTCGATCCGCCCCATCCTCGTCACCGCCCCCGTCCGCTTTCCCAGGGGATCCGGACGGCACTCGAGCGGCTCCGCTCGCTGCCCTGTCGCCTCGACCGGAGGACGGCCACTCAACGTGCACGAGCCCGGACGCCAGCAGAGCTTCGGTCAGCTCCGCGCCGAGCGCCGCCTCGATCGCCGTCTGGTCCACGGCGTCCTGCAGGATCCAGAGCCGGATCAGCGACCCGAGGGCGTCGCCCGGCCCGCCAGTCACCGCGTCGCGGGCCGGCTTCGTGGAGTTGCGCTCCAGCCCGCGGCGTCCGGCGGTGCCCAACCGTTCCAGCACGGGATCGACGGTGTAGCCGATGCCGTGCAGTCGGTCACGGAGGCGATCGAGATCGGGAGCGCTCAGCATGGGTCAACCCTGGCATACCGCCCGGGTCGGGCCTCGCGGGAACTGTCGGACGCGCGTGGCACAGTGGTCGCGTCCTTCCCCGCCGACCGGCTTCGTGCTCGGCGGGGTTGACGATGCGCCAACAAGGAAGGGCGAGCCGGTGGGGTTGCCGGAGTGGCTGGCCGAGGACGAGGCGACGGTCCATGTGCACCGTCGTCCGGCTCGCCCTGCCACCACCTGCCCCCTCCCTGACTGGGTCGGGCCCGAGATCACTGACGCGCTGGAGCGCCTGGGCGTCCAGTCGCTGTGGAGTCATCAGGCCGAGGCGGCCCAACTCGCCCACGAGGGTCGGCACGTGGCCGTCGCGACGGGCACGGCCTCGGGTAAGACCCTGGCGTACCTGCTGCCGATCGCCGCGGCCAGCATCTGCGGACGCGTCGGGTGGGCGCCACCCCCGACCAGCGGATCGCCGCTGGCCCGCGACCGGCTCGGCCTCGCTCGCCGCCACACGGCGCTCTACCTCGCCCCCACCAAGGCCCTCGCCCATGACCAGCTGCGGGTCTGCGAGAGCTTGGGCCTGTCCGACTTCAAGGTGTCCACGCTCGACGGCGATTCCGGCATCGAGCAGCGTCGATTCGCGCGCGACTTTGCCTCGTACGTCCTCAGCAACCCGGACATGATCCATCGATCGGTGCTGCCCAACCACGCCAAGTGGACGCGGTTCCTCGGCGACCTGCGGTACGTGGTGATCGACGAGGCCCATCGCTACAAAGGGGTCTTCGGCGCCCACCTGGCGTTGGTGCTGCGACGGCTGCGCCGGATTTGCCGGCTCTACGGCGCGGACCCGACGTTCATCTTCGTGTCCGCGACGATCGCGTCCGCGGACGCGGTCGGGCGCAGTCTCGCCAGCGTGGACGACGTTGCCTTGGTGGACGCCGACGGCTCGCCGGCCGCCGCCCTCGACTTCGTCCTGAGGGCCCCCAGCCCGACCCTGACTCAGGACGCGGCCACCCTGCTCGCCAGCTTGTCGGAGCGGGGCCAAACGCTGGCATTCACCACCTCCCGGATCCAGGCCGAGCTCATCGCGCTGCGCGCCCGCGACCTCGTCGCCGATCCCGAATCCGTAGCTGCGTATCGCGGCGGCTACCTGGCCGAGGACCGGCGGGCCCTCGAAGCCGAGTTGCAGTCCGGACGCCTCCGGGGCGTCGCCTGCACGAACGCGCTCGAACTGGGCGTCGACATCTCCGGCATGGACGCCGTCTTGTCGGTCGGCTTCCCTGGAACGGTCGCGGCCCTGTGGCAGCAGGTGGGACGAGCCGGGCGCACGGGCCGAGACGCCCTCGCCGTGCTGCTCGCCCGGGAGGACCCCCTGGACGCCTACCTGGTCGCCCACCCGGAGCTCCTTGTCGACCGCCCGATCGAGCGCACCGTCGTGTTCCCCGACAATCCCTACGTCATGGGCCCCCACCTGGCCGCCGCCGCCCAAGAGCACCCGCTGACAGAGGCTGACGCGCAGTTCTTCGGGCCCGGGATGCCAGCCCTCGCGGACACCCTCGCGTCCCAGGGGGTGCTGCGTCGGCGTCCGGCTGGCTGGTTCTGGCCGCACGCCAACCGCGCCGTCGACTCCATCGATCTGCGGTCCATGCAGGGCAAGGCCTGCGACATCGTGGAAGCCGCCACCGGACGGGTCATCGGGCAAGTGGACGCCGCGGCCGCCGATCGAACGCTCCATCCGGACGCGATCTACGTCCACCAGGGTGAGCAGTGGCTGATCCAGGGCTTTGACGCGGACCAGCGCATCGCCTCGGCCGTGCGGTCGGCGCCCGACTACTTCACCCAGCCCCAGAGCGTGGGTGGCGTCCGCATCATCGGCACCGACCGGACGAAGGGCCTGGGGCTGGCCACCCTGAGCTACGGAACGGTGGAGCTGTCCAGCCAGGTCACCGGCTATCTGCGTCGGGACGCCAAGACCGGCGACGTCTGGGACTCGACGCCCCTCGACCTCCCGGTGCGGACCATGGTCACCAAGGCGACGTGGTGGACGCTGCCCGACGACGTGTTGGGCGCCCTCGACGTCGACCCGGCGGAGTTGCCCGGCGCCGTGCATGCCGCCGAACACACCGCGATCGGCCTGCTGCCAGCCATCGTCCCCTGTGATCGCTGGGACATCGGTGGTCTCTCCACCGTCCTGCACCCCGACACCGGACGCCTCACCGTGTTCGTCCACGACGGGCTCCCGGGTGGAGCCGGCTTCGCCGAACTTGGCTACCTCAACGCCGACCTCTGGTGGCGGGCGGTGTTGGACCGCCTGCTGAGCTGCCCGTGCGACAACGGCTGCCCAGCCTGCGTGCAGTCGCCGAAGTGCGGAAGTGGCAACAACCCCTTGGACAAGCGGGGGGCGAGCGAACTCGTTCGAGTGCTCAGCTTGGCCTGACCACCCCAGCTGACGCACCGAGGTGCGAGCGGTCGTTCGCCCTTGGCCAAGCTGCCTGGCGTGTCCTGGGTGAAGGCGATCCATGGGCCGAGTCCCGACCAGGCGAGCCGGTTCGTGTCCTGGGCGAAGGAGAGTCTCATCCGCCGCGCCTCACCCCTGCATGGGCGCTCGCTTCGGCCGGCACGGGAAAGCCGAGCAGCACGGCTCGGTTCCCGCCGCGCACCGACACGGTGACGACGAACTCCAACTCGTCACCCCCGACCGAACAGTCGACCACCTCCACGTCGGACGCCGCGGCGGCTCGGCTCGCGGCTGCACATGGCTCGCCGGTGCCCAGGCTCTTGGCCTGCGCCGCGGTGATCGCGACGAGGTCCGCGGCACCCTGCACCCGATGGGCATTGGTCTGCAGGATGAGCGCCACCACTCCAGCGGCAAGCACACCCCCGAGCACGACGAGCCCCGCGGCTGCCAGCCACGTCGCCAGGCCGCGCTCGCGGCGTCCGATCGAAGCTCGGTTCCCCCGGCTCGCCTCGGACGCCAGGGGCTCACCCTGCCGGTGACTCGCCGTCACGGACGCGCCTCGTTGAGCACCACCGCGGTCGCATCCCACGACGTCATGGGGACGCCCAGCAGCACCGGAGTGAACCGCACCTTGACGGTGGTTGCGCCCGCGGCGTCGGTCACGACGACAACGGCCCCGGGCGGAGCGTCCATCCGCGCACGCTGGGTGGCCTGCGCGTCTCCTCGGGCGGCCTGGCGGGCCACCTCATTGGCCGTGATCTGGCATTGATCGAAGATGAACAGTTGCGTCAGCACCCAGCAGCCCAGGGCGACGGCCCCGGCAACGAGCACGCTGACGAGCGCCAGCTCAACGGTCACCATGCCTCGCTGCGCCTGCCTCACTGCGACACTCCTCTCGCGCCTGGCCGGGGCGGACGCGCCGCCCGCCCCGGCATGTTGGTTGTCAGGCGCCCAGCGCCCGGGGGATCGCCTGCATCAGCAGGGCGACCAGGCTGTGGACCAGGTCCCCGAACCAGCCCTGCTGGATCGCCGCGATGATCACGCCCACCAGGACGATCACCAACACGGCACCGATGGCGTACTCGATCGTGACCATGCCTCGTTCGCGCAGGCTCAGGCGCTGCGGGCGGTCGAGGGTGACGACGCTCGGCTCGACTTGCTTGCTCATGACTACTCCTTGTGTTCCTCGACGCCGCCCTCTTGCGACGCACCCACACATTGGGCGGAAAGGGCCGATTTCTTTCACGTCGACGAAATCTGTGGATAAGTCCCCGATCGCGCCGCTCCCACACGCTCCTCAGCCGAGCAGGCGCCCGATGATTCCGCCGAAGATCGGCACGACACCGACCAGCAGGAAGGCGGGCAGGAAGCAGGTCACGAGCGGCAGCACGCCGCTGACGGCCACCTGGCGCGCCCGCTCTCGAGCCGCCGTCTCAGCGGACGCCCGCGCCTGCGCAGCGTGACCGCGCAGCAGGTCGCCCAACGCCACCCCGGACCGCACCGACCGCGCCATATCCCTGGCCACCCCTCGGTAGCCGGGCTCCTTGGCCAGCGCCTGCCAGGCGTGCAGCTCATCCACGCCCAGCTCGATCTGGTGGCTGATGCCCAGCAGAATGCCTCGGGTGGGCTCCTCGGACGCCTCGGCCACGACCCGCAAAGCAATCCGGGCTGGCCGACCCGCCTCCACGCAGACCGCCAACAGGTCGCACACCACCGGGACGCCGTCGGCGATGGCTTGCGCCCGAGCGGCGGCGCGCCGCGTCCCGAACTCGATCCGCGGCCTACCTTGCCGAAACGGCCACCACGCGGGTGCAGCCCTGGCCGGTCGCAGCCGGTCAAGAGGGTTCTCCCCCAGCCACAGCCACACTGCGACCGCGGTCGCGAACGCGGCGACGACGGCTTCCATCGTCAGCGCCGACGTCATCGGCTCGCCCGATCTGCGAGCGCGTCGGTCCACCACAGTCCGGCCACCGCGAGGGTGACCGCCACCACCAGGCACGCCTGGCCCAGCGGGTTTCCGGTCAGAAAGGCGACCGGATCGCCCCCGAAGCCGTAGCCCAGACCGATGCCGGCGACCGGCAACACGGCGAGCAGCCGGGACGCCGCGCGGCTGGCCGCGAGCTCGACGGCCACGGTCGACGCCAGTTCCTGGCGCCGGTGGAGTTCCTCGGCGATCGCGTCGATCGAGCGAGCCATGGATGCCCCCGTCGTCACCGAGATCTGCCAAGCCGCCGCCAACTCGGCCAGGCCTTGCCGCCCCGGCAGGCCGGCAGAGCGGCGCAGAGCCGAACACACGTCGCCGCCGATCTCCTGTTCGGCGGCCGCCTCGGCCAACACCGGATGCTCCGCAGCAACCGAAACCAGCGCCACGGCCGGCACCGCGCCGACCGCCAGCAGTCCCGACAGTGCTTCGCCCGCGCGAGCCACCGAAGCCTGCTCGGCGGACGCACGTTTTCGTCGGACGCCTCGGCGATGCAGTCCGAGCGCCCCAGCCAGTCCGCACCCGGACGCGAGCGCCAGGGCCGCGCCGCGGCGTCCATCGAGTAGACCGGCCAACACGACACCGGCGGCCAGCGCAGCCACCACCAGCCAGCCCAGCCGCGGGGCCCGCCTGGCCGGACGCTCCCGCGCCACCGGGACCAGTCGGCGCAGCAGCCGCCGGTCGGCGCACTCCCAGGCGACAAGCACGAACAGCCCCGCCGCCAACGCCGACAGCATCAGGCCACCAGCCGTTCGAGGCGCGCGAAGGACGGCTCGCGCCGGAGGCGTCCGGACTCGTCGAAGGACGCCGCCGCGCACGCCCGCACCAGGCCGTCGCCACCGGCCTCCAGCACGGCGATCTCGGCCAGGTAGCGCCGTCCGTCGGTGGCGCGCTTCACCTGGAGGCAGGCGTCCAGCGCCGCCGCCGCCTGAGCATGCACCGCCGCCCGGCCGAGTCCCCCGAGCGCCCCCAACGCCTCTAGTCGAGCGGGGACCGCCTCCGTCGAGTTCGCGTGCACCGTGCCGCAGCCGCCCTCGTGGCCGGTGTTCAGCGCGCCCAGCAGATCGACCAGCTCGGCCCCGCGGACCTCGCCCACGATGAGCCGGTCCGGACGCATCCGCAGCGCCTGACGCACCAGATCGGTGAGCGTCACCGCCCCGGCCCCTTCGGCGTTGGCCGGACGCGCCTCCAGCCGAACGCAGTGCGGGTGGTCGGGGTTCAGCTCTCGGGAGTCCTCCACGATGACGAGCCGGTCGGTCGGCGGCGCCAGCCCCAGCATGGACGCCAGCAGCGTGGTCTTGCCCGACCCGGTGCCGCCCGCCACGAGGAAGGCCCGCTTGCGCTCGATCAGGCCGGCGAGCAGCTCGCGTCCGACCGCAGTCACCGATCCGGACGCCTCCCAGTCGTCCAGCGTGAGCCGCACCCGCGACGGGACGCGCAAGGAGATGCACGTGCCCGGATCGGCCAGGCAGCCCAGCACGGCGTGGACCCGGGTGCCGTCCGGCAGCCGAGCGTCCACGAACGGACGCCCATCGTCCAGCCGCCGCCCCACGCGGGCGGCCAGCCGGACCGCGAGCCGGCGCACGTCCTCGTCGGAGTTGAACCGGACGCCCGCCGGCACGAGCCCCTCCCCCCGATCAACGAACACCTCCTCTGGCCCGTTGACCACGACGTCGGTCACCCCAGGCAGCGCCAGCAAGTCGTCCAGCAGGCCCGCGCCGCGGCTCTCCCGCCGCAGTTCGGCCAGCGTGGCCAGCACGGACGCGTCACTCACCAGGTACCCGAGCCACTCGAGCGCGGCTGCGACCGCGGCAGGCTCGGCCTGTTGCCCCTGCGCGCTCAGCCGCTCGCGCACCCGCACGAGATCGACCGTCACGACTTCACCGCCAGCCCATCGAGCAGGCGCCCTATCGCCCGCTGCCACCGCCCGCGGCCCGCGCGTCCGGGCGGCTCCCCCACCTCGCCGCCGCGCCGCAATGCCTTGTCCTCGCGCAGCACCCCGGCCACCGCCAGACCGAGCGCCCGCCCGATCACGTCGGCCGGGACCCTGCTGCCGCCCTGCTGCCGCACCACCAAAGCCGGCGCAGCCAGTTCGACGGCCCCCAGCACGGACGCGGTCGCCGCCACCGATCGGACCCCCGTCCCGGTGACCACCAGGCTCATCCGGCAGCGCCCCACGACCGGACGCGCGCCGGCGATCGGCACCCGCCCCACGTCCGCGACCACCAGATCGTGATGTCGGCCCAGCGCCCCGAGCACCGCCTTGATCGACTCCCCCGAGGGCACCTCGCCCGCAGGACCACCCCGGACGGGGCGTCCCATCGACACCACCGTGAGGCCGTCCACCTGCGGCAGGAACCGGCGCACATCGGTGACCTCCCCTCGCGCCCCGAGCAGATCGGGCCAACGCCAGCCCGGCGTCCGTTCGGCGCCCAGCAGCAGGTCGACGCCACCGCCCACCGGATCCAGGTCGACCAGAGCCGCGGTCAGCCCACGACGCCGCGCGCTGACCGCGAGGCCCGCCGCGACCGTCGAGGCGCCGATGCCGCCCGATCCACCCACGACGGCCACCACCGGCGCACCGAGCCCTCGGTCCTCGGCGAGCACGGCCGACAAGGCGGCGAGCCCCTCCGGCAGCACGATGACCCGTCCGGCCAGCGGCACCGACCAGCGCCCCAGTTGCGCCGGATCGCCCCCGACCAGATACACGCCCGTCCGCTCCTTGGGCCCATGGGACGCCAGCGCCGCGGCCTGGTCGCCGCCCACGAGCACGACGTCCGCGGACGACCACGAACTCAGGGCGGCGTCCGCCGAGGCCAGCACCTCGACCTCCACCCCGTGGGCGGCCGCGGCCGCGCCGACGGCGTCCGAAATGGCCTCTTCCCGCGTGAGCAGGACGAATCGAGCTGTCTTCACGCCCACACATTGGGCGCCGGGGCCCGATTTCTGTCATCCGCGCGAAATCTGTGGATAACTCTCGCCAGCGGCCGCCCTCAGCGCCTCGTACGATGACCCCCATGACCGCCCGCATCCAGTCGACGTTCCCCGCCAACGCCCTGGACTGGCTCGTCGGCGCCAAGGGCGGTCACGTCCTGGCTCTGGGCCGCACCTGCGCCCCGCTGATGGCCACGCTGGACGAGCGCGGCGACATCCTGACCGCGGCGGACCCCGATCCGAGCGGCGTCCGGCGCCTGCTGGCGCATGCCCCCCGCGCCCTGCCGACAGTGTCGGAGGCGTCCGCGCTGCCCTTCGTCCCGTGCGCCTTCGATGTGGTGCTGATCAACCAGAGCTTCCACACCCTCAACGCCGGCGCGGCGCTGCCCGAGCTGGCCCGCGTGCTCCGCCCAGGCGGCCACCTGGCGATCGCGTACACGATCCGGGACGACTCGGTGCCCTGGGTCCGCCGGCTCGTCAAGCTGATGCGGACCGTCGACCCGGACGCCATGGCCGGCGACTACGGGTCCGCGGCCGTCGACCACCTGGCCGAGAGCCCGTATTTCCCCGAGGTGGAGCGCAAGGACTTCCGCCTCTGGGCCCCCACGACCCGCGATGGCCTGATCGACATGGTCCGCCGACGCTTCCCGCGCCTGGAGGCCGAACGCCTCAACCCGCTGCTGACCGAAGTCGAGGCCCTGTACGAGTCGTCCGCCCGGGCGCCCGAGCCGCTGCTGCTGCCCTACCGCGTCGCCTGCTGGCGCGGCTACGTCGACCACACGGAATTCACCTCTGCACTCAATCTGCCGGACGACGGGCTCTCGATCAGCCTGTCAAGGCATCCGCTATCGGACGCCTCACGGCCCGGCTAGCATGAACGCAGTCGCAGCGAGGAGACACCCATGGCCGACATCGAGTCCACCGTGAGCCAGATCACGTCAGATATCCGCACGATCGTGCGCGGTGAGATCGAGCTCGCCAAGGCCGAGGTCATCCCGGGCGTGAAGAAGGCCGGCCTGGGCGCCGGACTGCTCGCTGGAGCGGGCCTCGTCGCAGCGCTCGCCGTCAACGTGCTGTTCCTCAGCCTCGGCTTCGCGTTCACGAACCTCTTCTGGGAGCGCACCAGCCCGGTCGGCGCGTTCGGCTTCGGCTTCCTGTGCGCGGCGGGCGTCTACCTCTTGGTCGCCGCCGTCCTCGGCGTGCTCGGCTTCCTGAACGTCAAGAAGCTCCGGACGCCTCAGGCCGCCATGGAGCAGGTCAGCAAGACCGTGGACGCCGTCGGCGGAGCCGCCGACACCGGGCTCGCCAACGTCCGCCTCATCGCCACGCGCGGCAAGAAAGTCATCACGCGCGACGAGACCGGCCAGATCGTGACCGTTTTCTCCGGCCCCAAGCACCTCACCGACCGCCCCGAGTCGGACGCCTCGTAGCACGGCGCCGGGCGGCGTCCATGGCGCTGCCGAGGAGGACACGACCGGCAGAACGCCGCTGTCCCCGTCGGGCGCGATGTCCGTGACGTCTCAGCGGGTTCCGGAACAGACCTCAGCCCGCCATCCCGCTCTACAGCGCGTAGACCCGCGACTCCCAGGGCTCCAGGGTCTGCACGTCGTCGGCGTCACCGGGAAGGTTGGTCAGGATCAGCCGCGCGTGCTCCAGATCGGGCAGGTCGCCCATCGGTACCCCGACCACGAACGAGCTCATGTTCGCGATGACGAGCAACCGCTCGTCACCCCACGTGCGCGTGAACACCCACAGCCGCTCGTGCTCGGGCAGCAACAGGTCGAACCGCCCTTCGCGCACGACCTCGTTGGTATGCCGCAGCTCGATCAGCCGCTGGTAGTGGGCGAACACTGAGCTGGGATCGTCCACCTGCGACGCCGCGTTGATCTCCGCGGCGTTGGCGTTGATCTCGATCCAGGGCGTCCCCGTCGTGAAGCCGGCGCCGGGCGCGTCCGACCAACACATGGGAGTGCGCCCGTTGTCGCGCGTCTTGAACGCCATCCCGGCCAGCACGGCCTGCTCAGACGCCCCGGCCGCGAGAGCCCCCTGATAGTAGTTGAGCGCCTCGATGTCGCGGTACTGGTCGATGGAGGTGAACCCGGCATTGGTCATGCCGAGTTCCTCGCCCTGGTACACGTACGGCGTGCCCCGGTGCAGGTGCAAGACCGTCGCCAGCGTCTTCGCCGACGCCACCCGATGGCGGGGCGAGTCGTCGCCGAATCGGGACACCGCTCGCGGCTGATCGTGGTTGTCCCAGTACAGGGAGTTCCAGCCTTCCTCGGCCAGACCCTCCTGCCAGGACGCCAGGTTCTTCTTGAGATCGGGCAGATGGAGCGGCTTGAGGACGAACTTGTCGAAGCCCGGCTGCATGTCGAGGCCCATGTGTTCGAACGTGAAGACCATGTTCAACCGGGGATGCTTCTCCGACGTGTACGCCCGGGCCCGCTCGACGTCCACCTCGACCATCTCGCCCACCGTGAACAGCGCCTTCTCACGGAGCCCCACGGCGGCGTTCATCTCTTCGAGGAACTCGATCAGCCGCGGGCCGTCGGTCACCTTCGCCAGCTCGAAGCTCAGCTGCTGACCGGGCTCGACCGCCCCGTCCGTCAACGGGTAGGTCTTGGAGATCAGGTTGATGACGTCCATCCGGAAGCCGTCGACGCCGCGTTCGACCCACCACCGCATCATCGAGTACACCGCCTCGCGCACGTCGGGGTTCTCCCAGTTCAGGTCGGGCTGCTTGCGGCTGAACAGGTGCAGGTAGTACTCGCCGGACGCCTCGTCGAACTCCCAGGCCGGACCCCCGAAGAACGACGACCAGTTGGTCGGCTCGGCCCCCGGCGTGCCCGGCTCGTGCCCCGGACGCGCCGGTCGCCAGATGTACCAGTCCCGCTTGTCGGACGCCTTGTCGCGCGACGCCGTGAACCACGCGTGCTCGTCTGAGGTGTGGTTGACCACAAGGTCCATGACGAGCTTCATGCCGCGGGCGTGCAGGCCGGCGATCAGCTCGTCGAGGTCGGCCAGCGTGCCGAAGCTCGGATCAACGTCGTTGTAGTCGGAGATGTCGTAGCCGTTGTCGTCCATCGGCGAGCGGTAGACCGGCGACAGCCACACCACGTCGGCCCCCAGGGCGTGGACGTGATCGAGGTGGTTGATGATGCCCCGCAGGTCACCCACCCCGTCGCCGTCGGCGTCCGCGAACGACCGCGGGTAGATCTGATAGACGACCGCACTCTTCCACCACTGCTGATCCATGCGCCCATCCTTCCCGGGGTCGCCGACAAAGTCCACCTCAGGTGCGGCCGCGGAAGAACCTCGGAGGAATCTCAAGGCACCGCGAGGCGTCCCAGGGACGCGTCCAGCCGGCCAGCTCGAACAGCCCTGATAGCAGGTGCCCGGTCAGGCCCCAGATGAACAGGTCGCCGACGCAGAACACCGGCCCCGAGTGCGTCTGCCCGAGCACCCAGGTGGCCCGGTTGGCCGGGTCGAGCAGGCCGGCCACCGCCACCTGGTGGACCGCCGCCACCTCCCCGACGTCGACGGGCCGCAGCGCAACCGGACGCGTCCACCAGGCCACGATCGTGTGCACGTCGAACCCCGACGCCATGACGCTCGCCGGCGGCAGTTCGCCGAGCACCTCCACCCCGGACGCCTCGATGCCGACCTCTTCGGACGCCTCCCGAAGCGCCGCCTGGACGGGCGACTCCCCCGGCTCGATTCGACCGCCGGGAAAGGCGACCTGACCGGCGTGGTTGCGCAGGTGGGCGCTCTTCTCGATCAACACGACGCGCAGGCCGCCCGGCGGCTCCAACCCCGACGTCGATTCGGTGCTCGACGCAGGAGTCGGACATGAGGCGTCCTGCCACAGCAGCGCCAGCACCGACGCCCGCCGCATCGTGCCGGACGCCCCGCGCCCGATCATCAGCGCCTCCATGGCCGACGGCGTCGCCAGTCCCTCGAGCAACGGCCTCAGCCCAGCAGGGGTCACAGCGTCACCCCGAGGTAGTCCTTGACCAGTCCGAGCAACTCGTCCGGCGACTCGATCCCGCCGGTCCTTCGCAGCACGACGCGACCCTCGGCGTCCACGAAGAGGGTGATCGGGATGCCGGCCATGGCCATCTTCGACTTGAGCTGCGACGTCGCGTCCACCAGGTGCGGGTAGGTCCAGCCGGACGCCCGCGCGAACTCGATCGCCGCCGCCGGATCTGGATCGTCCAGGTCGATCCCCAGCACGCGGACCCGGTCTCCGGCCCGCTTCGCGAGCTGGGCGAACGAGGGGGCCTCCTGTCTGCACGGACCGCACCACTGCGCCCACACGTTGATCACCATCGGACGCCCGCGCAGCTGCGCGAGGTTCACCGCGCGGTCCGAGCCCAGGCAGCGCAGTTCGAGGTCGGGCAGCCCGACCGGGAGCGGCGTCGCGCCCCCGGCAGTCACCTCGCAGTCCGGCAGCCCGGCGGCTTTGCGTTGGGCGATCAGCGTCGGGTCGGACGCCGCGGGCGCGGCCCCCGACGTGGTCGGGCTCCCACCCGGGACCTTCGGTGCGACCGGACCGGCGCAGCCCGCGAGCAGCCCGACCGCGGCCAACGCCGCTAGCCAGCGGCGCATCAGGTGCCCTTGACGAGCTTCGCCGCAGCGATCGGATCGACCGGACCCTCGCCGTAACTCGGACACAGTCGCGCCGCGGGGCAGGCCCCGCAGGCCGGCTTGCGCGCGTGGCAGCGGCGGCGTCCGTGCCAGATCACCCGATGCGACAGACCCACCCAGTCCTTCTTGGGGAACAGTGCACCGACCTCGGCCTCGACGATCTCGGGGGCATCGGACGCCGTCCAGCCGAACCGCTTCGACAGCCGCATGAAGTGCGTGTCCGTCGTGATGCCTGGCACGCCGAAAACGTCGCCGAGGACGACGTTGGCCGTCTTGCGTCCGACGCCCGGCAGCGTGACCAGGTCTTTCAGCTTGGTCGGCACCTGGCCGTCGTAGCGCTCAACCAGCGCGGCGCCGAGCCCGAGCAGATGGTTGGCCTTGGCCCGGAAGAACCCCGTCGCGTGGATCAGCTCTTCGAGCTCGGCCCGATCGGCACCGGCGTAGGCGGCGGCGTCCGGATAGCGCGCGAACAGCGCCGGCGTGACCCGGTTGACGCCCGCATCGGTCGACTGGGCGCTCAGGATCGTCGCGACGAGCAGCTCCAGCGGCGTCGAGAAGTCGAGCTCGCAGTGGGCGTCCGGGTAGGTGTCGGCCAGGATGGCGTCCATCCGGCGCGCACGCCGGACGAGCGCCAGCCTCGACTCCAACTCAGACCTCGACGATCAGTTCCAACTCGACCGGGGCGTCCAGGGGCAGGACGGCCACGCCGAACGCCGACCGGACGTGCGCACCGGCCTCGCCGAAGACCGCACCCATCAGCTCGCTGGCGCCGTTGGCGACGGCGGGCTGGGCGGTGAAGGACGGGTCACTCGCGACGAACACGACGAGCTTCACGATCCGCTTGATCTTGTCGATGCCGCCGGCGATGGACGCTGCGGCCGCGATCGCGTTCAACGCACACTGCTGGGCGCACGCGACGCCCTGCTCGGGCGTCACCTCGCCGCCGAGCTTGCCGGACGCGATGAGCTTGCCTTCTCGCACCGGCAGCTGGCCGGACGTCCAGACCTGGTTGCCGACCGCGAGGGCGGGCACGTAGGCCGCCAGCGGCTTGGCGACGGCGGGCAGTTCGAGGCCGAGCGCGGCGAGGCGCTCGGAGGCCAACTGATCAGTCACTTCTGCTCCTTGTTCTTGGGTCGCTTGAGGTACGCCACGAGGTTCTCCGGGTTCGGCCCCGGCACGACCTGCACCAGCTCCCACCCATCCGCCCCCCAGGAATCCAGGATCTGCTTCGTCGCATGCGTCAGGACGGGCACCGTCGCGTACTCCCACGTTGTCATGCCACCAGCCTATCGGGCGTCGCCGACAGTTCTATTGCGGCCACCGTCCCGGGCTCAGGCGTCGACGGGCGGGACGCTGCGGCGTCCGATCAAGCGGACATGCGAAACGCCCCGGCCGAACGGACGGGGCGTTGAGGAGTCTGGCTAGCTCGGCTTGTGGCAGAGGACGGAACTCCAGGACGAAATGTCTGTGCGCTGGCGAAGCAACTGACGACGTTCGCGTTCGGTCATGCCGCCCCACACGCCCCACTCGATGCGATTGTCGAGGGCTTCCGCCAAGCACTCTGAGCGGACCGCGCACCCCATGCAGACCGCCCTGGCGCGCTTCTGATCGGCGCCTTCCGGAAACAACTGGTCTTGCATGCCGCGACACCGGGCCTTCATGGTCCAGTCGTCCGTGCTGCTCACCGCCATGTGGAAGACCTCTCTGACAAGGGGTCGTAGGGGAACCTCGTGCTCCCTGGAACGTAACGAAAGGGTAACTGCCACGCACTGACCTGACAAGCCTGTGTGGCCGCCAGGACAATGTGCGCGACTACCCCTTAGAGGACGTTGAGCACCTTCACAGGTTCTCGGGGTCGGGTCAGGGCCCAAGACCCCGTACCCTAGGACGCATGCGTGTGCCCAACTCCGGACGACGCCTGTACTCAGCCATGATGTTTCTGCTGGTCAGCGTCTTGGGCGGCGTCCTCGCAGCGGGGCTGTTCGTGCCGACGGCGGGACTCGTCGCCGAAAGCGGCAAGGCTTTTGCGAGCGCCCTGAACTCACTGCCGGAAGAGCTCAAGGTGGCCCCGCCATCCGAAGGCTCGAAGGTGCTGATGGCTGACGGCTCGCTGCTCACCACCTTCTTCGATCAGAACCGCAAGAACGTGACGATCGACCAGATCGCTCCGATCATGCGGCAGGCCCAAGTCGGCATCGAGGACGACCGGTTCTACGAGCACGGTGCGCTCGACCTGCGCGCGACGCTGCGCGCCCTGGTCCGCAGTGGCAGCGGCAACATGCAGGGCGGATCGACGCTGACGATGCAGTACGTGAAGTTGGCCCTCCTGTACGACGCCGCGGCGCGCAACGACACCGCCGCCATCGAGGCAGCCAACAGCCGCACGGTCACCCGCAAGATCCTCGAGCTTCGCTACGCGATCGCGCTCGAGAAGCAGCTCACCAAGGACCAGATCCTCGAGCGCTACCTCAACATCGCCTTCTTCGGCGACAAGTCCTACGGCGTCGAGGCCGCCGCGCAGCACTACTTCGGCGTCGCCGCCAAGGACCTGACCCTGCCCCAGGCAGCGATGCTCGCGGGCATCGTGCGCAACCCCGTCACCACCAACCCGATCACGAACGTCGCCGCCGCCACCGAGCGCATGCGCAACGTTTTGGACCGGCTCACCGAACTAAAGGTCATCACCCCAGCGGACGCCGCCGCGGCGAAGACTTACCAGTTCGATAAGACGAAGGTCGTCGCCAACCCCGCGCGCGGCTGCGCGGCGAGCCGCTACCCACACCTATGTGACTACGTCGAACAGGTGCTGGTGAAGCAGACCCCGAGCCTCGGCGACTCCAAGGCGTCCAGGTACAACACGCTGAACCAGGCCGGCTTGATCATCCAGACCCAGATCGATCCGCGCTTCCAGGACGCCGCCCAGGAGTCCGTGTCGAACTTCATCGCCCCCACCGATCCGGTGGACGGCATGATGAACCTGATCCAGCCGGGCACGGGTCTGATCCTGGCCATGGCGCAGAGCAAGTACGAGATCGGCACGGACACGGCCAAGGGCCAGACGTACCTCAACTACAACGCCTCCAACGAACTCAACGGTAAGGGCGGTCGCGAGGGCGGCTCAACGTTCAAGGCGTTCACCCTCACCGCGGCCGTGCTCGCCGGAGTGGACCCGATCGACGACTACATCAAGGCCGGCAAGACCGTCTTCTTCAAGAACGGCACCAACTTCGGCGGCTGCGCGGGCAACCGCAACACGACCGCCACCGTGTACGACAAGAAGGGCGGCTGGGAGGTCGTCGGCTCCGGCCTGGCGGGCGACCTGAATATGTACGCGGGCGCCACGTTCTCGTCCAACACGTACTTCACCCAGCTCGAGAAGCAGGTCGGCGTCTGCAACGTCGTGAAGGCGGCCGAAGCCCTCGGCCTGAAGCGCGCCGACGGCGCGAACCTGCAGACCGGCATCCTGCCCAACGGCAAGCTGATCAACCAGGTCAACGCGGGCGAGTTCGTCGACGGCGAGAAGCCCACCTTCACCCTCGGCAACACGGCCGTCACCCCGCTGTCGCTGGCGTCGTCCTACGCGACCCTGGCGGCCCGCGGCATGCGCTGCGATCCGATCATCCTCAAGAGCATCACCGACAACAAGAACCGCCAGTACGCGGTGCCCAGCGCCAACTGCCAGCAGGCCATTCCGCAGGATGTGGCAGACCGTGTCGCGGACATCTTGCATGGCCCGTTCTCGGGCGACGGCACCGCGCGCAAGGCGATGATCTCGGGCTATCTGGTGTCGGGAAAGACCGGCACCCAGACGGACGCGCCGACGATCCTCACCAACGGCTTCACGCCCGACATCGCCGGCTCGGCGATCATCACGTCCGACCCCAAACATCCCGAGGCCATCAAGAACATCCGCTCCGGGCAGGTGCTTCCGCAGTTGGCGGGCCTGCGGGTGCACGGGGCCCACATCGTGATCTCCAGCGGTGGTGGTTCCACCGACTACTACACGGTGAACAGCAAGACGGGTTACACGCTGTCTGGCGGATCCGGCCCCGAGGCGGGCGGCTCGATCTGGCGTCCGACGATGCTGAAGGTGTTGCCGCTGCTGCCCAAGACGGAGTTCGTTCGGCCCAAGGACTCCCCGTATCGGAACGCGCGCACCAACGCGTCGATCGGCAGCATGACCAGTTACTTCGAGCGGCTCCGTCCGCCCCCGCCGCCGGTCACGGTTGCGCCCGCGGCTCCGGCTGCTCCTGCCGCCCCCGCCCCGCCGGCGGCACCCGGGAACCCGTAGCCTTGCGCATCGTCTCAGCCGCAGCGCTCACCCTCGCGGTGGGCGCTGCGTGCGTTGCGTACGGCACCTTCGTGGAGTCGGCCGCGTACCGAGTGCGCCGCTACGACGTACCCGTGCTCGAGCCCGGCAGCGAGCCCCTGCGCGTCCTGCACTTCTCGGACGTCCACCTGCTGCCCTGGCAGCGCCGTCGCCTCGCATTCGTGGCGTCCCTTGCCGGCCTGCGTCCGGACCTGGTCATCAGCACCGGCGACAACCTCTCGTCACCGGACGCCGTGGGCGCCTTCGGCGATGCCCTCGAGCCACTGCTCCGGACGCCCGGCGGCTTCGTCTTCGGCTCGAACGACTTCCAGGGCCCTCGATTCCGCAACCCGATCAGCTATGTGTGGAAGACGTCCGCGAAGGAAGCGGGCGAGGCGGCGGTCATGCGTCCGGACGAGGTGCGCGAGGCGCTGGCGTCCGGCGGCTGGCTCGACCTCAACAACGCTCGTGGAACAGTCGACGTCCGCGGACAGACGATCGAACTGCGCGGCACCGGCGACGCCCACGAGTCGCGCGACAAGTACGCGCAGGTGGCCGGACCGCCCGCCGCTGGCACCGTCCCACTCGGCGTCACGCACTCGCCCTACAGCCGGGTCCTGGACGCGATGGCGCGCGACGGCGTCCGACTGGTGTTCGCCGGACACACGCACGGCGGTCAGGTGTGCGTACCCGGGTACGGGGCGCTGACGTCGAACTGCGACCTTCCTCCCGCGCAGGCGAAGGGGCTGTTCCGACACGAGACAGCGGACGGGCACTCCTGCTGGGTCCACGTGTCGGGGGGCGTCGGGATGTCGCCGTTCGCGCCCTTCCGTTTCGCCTGCCCGCCCGAGGTCTCGCTACTCACTCTCACGCCGCGTCCCGAATAGGTGCAGCCCCGCCGATTGGGCTAGACTCCTTCAGGCTCCTGGGGAACCGGGGCATCGGGGTGTGGCGCAGCTTGGTAGCGCGCTTCGTTCGGGACGAAGAGGGCGCAGGTTCAAATCCTGTCACCCCGACCTGCGGGAAGCCGCTCTGGCTAGGTCGAATGACCTACGTCGGAGCGGCTCTCTTGGTTTCGTGCCCTTACCGTGCCCTAACGTGAGCACACGTCCGCCCACTTCTGACCGTTACGCGCAGGATTTGAGTTGAGCACCTACCTCACGACAGCCCCGCTTCTGAGGCGCCAAGCAGGCCTTGAAGGGCTGGGCGAAGGCAAGTCGCTAAAGATCCGTGTCATCGGCGTTCTCAAGACTAGACACCATGGCCTTGCATGCATGTGCGATAATCGCACACATGGAATGGGGCGAGGTTGCTACCCGAATCATCGAGGCACGGATGCAGAAGGGCCTCACGCAGACACAACTTGCACAGTCTCTGGGGCTGGAGCGCAGCGTGTTGGCCAAGATCGAGTCCGGGCAGCGCAAGGTGAACGCACTAGAACTCGCCGGCATTGCGCGCGAACTGGGTCGTCGGCTCGAATGGTTCGTTTTGCCGCGACTGGCCGGCATCCCCCAGCATCGCGGGGCCACAACCCCCGAGTGGGTAAGTTCGGAGATAGACGTCGTGCTGGAGCAATCGCTGGCTGATGTCGCACTCTTGGTTGAACTGGGCCACTTGCAGGTGCCCGCCCGTCCGGAGATCTTTGAGCGGCCAGACTCCTCCGCCAATGCAGAAGCGTTGGCGGGGAGGGCGCGCCAGCTCTGCGGAATCGGGCCCGAAGCTCCCGCCGACGCGCTCACCACCGCGGCATGGGCGATTGGACTCGTACCTTTCGCAGAATCGCTCGGTGGCGGAGCCGACGCGGCATCCACAAGCAGCGACACCTGGGGGATCGCCGTGATCAACTCTGCGAATGCCGTCGGCCGCCGCCGCCTCGCGCTTGCACACGAGCTATGCCACTACCTAGTCAATGACGGCTACGTGGAGGACTTCCGCGTCGACCCTCCAACGAGTGAGGATCAGCACGAAGCCCGAATGGACCGATTTGCACGAGCGTTCCTCCTCCCGGCGGCTGCGGTACGTGAACACTGGAGTCGACTGAGCGTCGACGGCGTTCGACGGGCAGCGGTCATGCTCGCGTCGACCTTCCGGGTCGACATGTCCACTCTCGCGCGCCGACTACACAACGATCTCGGTCTTGTCGACCGTGCGACCGCGTCCGAGTTGCGGCAAGTACGGACCAACCGATCCGACATCGTAGAGAACGACCTTTACGTCCCCCACGACCTTGAGGGGACCTGGCTGCACCCAGAGTATGAGCGAGCAGTTCTGCGCGCTTACCGTGCGGACGATGTCACGAGCGCCCGCGCTCTGTCGCTATTGCGGCAGAACTTCAGCGAAGACGATCTACCCACTCGAGCAACGGTGGATGAGGGTTCGCTCTGGGCGCTCACGGAATGACCGCGGGATGGGTCGTTGACACCGGTCCACTGAGCCACTTCGCGAGGGCAGGCTGGCTCGGCGTGCTGCAGATGCTCGCACCCGGCCACGTCGTTGTGATTCCTGACACCGTCGAGAGGGAAATACAGGGAGCCTGCGGGGTCTACCCATGGCTCTCTCAGATCCTCTCGCACAGCTGGATCGAGGTCGCGCCGATCAAGTCCGAGGCCGAAATCGAAGCCTACAGCCGCTACGCTCGGCGACTCGTCGGCGACGATGGCCGCAACACGGGAGAATGCGGGGTACTGGCGCTCGCTGAGATACACGGGCTGGTCGCTGTGGTTGACGACTACGCCGGGCACAAGGCCGGATCCGCCAACGGGGTCCGCGCCCGCAGAACCCTCGGACTGTTGTGTGACGCCGTTGCAGATGGACTGCTCACGCTCGACACAGTGTCGGCAGTCGCTGATTCTCTCCTCCAGACCGACTATCGGCTCCCATTTCCGCCAGGCGGATTCGCGCAGTGGGCAATCGAATCGGGACGAATTAGTAGGGGATAGGCCCGGAGCAACCGGGCGGAGGCCACAGTCCCTCGAAGGTCGGAAGGCCTTGCCAGTTCCGGGCAATTGTCGCTCGCCTCAGCAGACCGGCAAGAGTCGCAAGAGGGCGGCTAGGTTCGACGCCGTCGAACGTAGCGGTCGACCACCTGAGCGAGCGGCTCGTCGATAGCCGGTAAATCGCGGTTATAGAACTGGCCGTTGGCGAGACGAGTCGCCAACTCTTGAAGCAGCGCGACCCACTCCCCGAGCAATGATCAGAACCTGTGGATGGTCCTCGGCGGGGTGACGTGAAGGGGCGCACCTTCCCGGGGATGATCTGAAGTCCAAGTAGCTCTGATCA
>NZ_FXTL01000023.1 GCF_900182665.1 Propioniciclava tarda | reverse complement strand
GGCCGGCCGAAGTGTTGCGCGATCGCGACCAGGGCCATGAACCGGCGGGTGCCGGTGGCGATCATCTGCGACCCGTTGTCCGATACCGCCAGCAGGAGCGGGGCGGAGGGGGTTCCGAAGGCGAGGATCGCGTCCCGGTTGGGCATCTCGCGGAACACGGTGGTCCCATCACGCTGGCAAGCGACACGAAGACGGACCTTCTCCGATCGATCTCGCGTCACGGTCGCCGGAGCGGAGTCCGCTGACGGCGTCCCCGAAGACGGACCTTCTCCGATCGATCTCGCGTCACGGTCGCCGTAGCGGAGTCCGCTGACGGCGTCCCTTCGTACCGGCTGGCGCGACGACGGGGCGTGACGGACGGGCTGGCGGCGATGCACTAGCGTCGTCGCCACGATGCGGTCCGAAGGAGGGGCGATGCCTCGGGTCATCCACACGGGACAGGCGCTGGTGGACGTCACGGTCGAGGTGCCGGGCCTGCCGGCCCGGGGCGACAACGTGATGGCGACGTCGTACGCCCGGGCCGCCGGGGGAGCGGTGAACATCCTGCTCGCCGCTGCGCGACAAGGGGCGACGTGCGTGCACGCGGGCGCGATCGGCACGGGCGAGAACGGCGACCTCGTGCGTGCGGCCCTCGGATCCGAGGGTGTCACGTGGTCGATGCCGCCGGTTCCGGACGTCGACACCGGCGTCTGCTTCGTCATGGTCGAGCCCAGCGCCGAGCGGACCTTCGTCACCACCATGGCCGCCGAGCGGCGCATCTCGGTGGAGTCGTTGGCGCTCGCCGACCCGCAGGCGGGCGATGTCGTGTGCGTCACCGGGTACTCGCTGGCGGTGGCGTCTACGCGGGACCCGCTGCTCGCCTGGCTGCCGACGCTGCCGGACACCGTCGAGATCGTCCTGGATCCGGGCGCCGCCTTCGCTGGCCTGTCCGCGGAGGTGCAAGCCGCGATGCTGGCGGTGACCGACGTGTGGACGGGAAACGCCGACGAGTCCAAGGCGCTCGTTGGGCTCACGGGGATGGGCGAGGCGGCGTCCGCGATCGAACGACTCCTGCCGCGCGGCAAGGTGGCGATCGTGCGCGACGGTCCGCGGGGGTGCGCCGTCGCGATGAACGGTCGGACGACCGTGGTGGACGGCTTCCCGCGCAAGCCCATCGACACGAACGGCGCGGGGGATGCGCACACGGGGATCATCGTGGCCGAGCACGCCCTCGGCACGGACTGGATCACCGCCGCCCGCCGCGCGAACGCCGGAGCGGCCATCAAGGTCACGCGTCGCGGACCGGCGACCGCACCGACGGCGTCCGAGATCGACGCCTTCCTCGCAGCGGAGCCCAGGGGCTAGAGGTGCTCAACATCGGGTGCGATCCGTGATCGATGCTTCAGGGGTGGAACCGACCTTGGATGACCGGCCTGCGGCCGCTGGGGCTTGAACCCTTGAGTGGCGCTGGCGCGCGGTGATGGTGGAGGCCGAACGTGGCGTCACCGCGCTGCTGCCCGCTGGGGGTTCGAACCGTGGAGCGGCGCTGGTGCGCGTTGAAGGTGGTCGTGCGCAGGTCCGCGGAGGCGTGATCGCTTGCCGGTGGAGTGCTCGTGGCCCTCCGTGTTGGGACCCGCTCCCGGAGCCGCCAGGCACCGCAGACCGGCGGCCGCGGCGTCCGGACTCAGTCGGACAGTTCCTCGTCGCCGTCCAGAGCCGGACGACCCACGTCAACCACGTCTCTGACAAGGGGAATCAGGGTCGGCGGGCGTCCGGGCAGCTCCCAATATTCGGCGGCGAGCACCTCGACGATGAGCAGGACCAGGGCGGGGTCATCGGGCCCGCAGCCGAACCACTGAGCCATGACGTCGTCCCAGGCGCGCCGCTTGAGCTGCGGATCGTCGGAGATGAGAGCGCGTCCGTTGAGGGACAGGGCCGTCCCGTCTGACAGGGAGACGTTCACCAGCGGATCAGCCTCGATGTCGGCGACCTGTGGGGCGTCCGCGCGGGAGATGAACCACAGCGAGCCGTCGAACGCCCGCTCCGGGAGGGCGTGCGGGCAACTGGCCAGGCCGCCGTCGACGGTGCGGGTGGTGAGCATGGCCACGCGGCGTCCGCCGATGAGATCGCCGAGGAGGGTGATGCCCTCGGCGTGCAGGGGGGCGTCGGTCATGGGTCCTCCTTCGCGTGGCTAGCCTCGACACTACCCGCGCGGAGGCGTCCTGATAGAACTAGGGCATGGCCCATCCCAGCGCAGAGACCCGCACCTGGCTCAGCCGGCTGGTCGCGTACGACACCACCAGCCGCGAATCCAACCTGCCGTTGATCGAGGACGTGGCCGCGGCGGCCCGCGGCCTGGGGGCGATCGTGAACGTCTTCCCGACGCCGGACGGTCGCAAGGCGAACCTCGTCGTGACCGTGCCGGATGCTTCCGGCGGCGTCCGGGGCGGGGTGCTGCTGTCAGGGCACTCGGACTGCGTCCCGGTGGACGGGCAGGCGTGGACGTCCGACCCGTTCGAGGTGGTTGAGCGCGACGGACGTCTCATCGGACGCGGGACCGCCGACATGAAGGGCTTCCTGGCCTGCTGCCTGGCTGCTTTGCCGGCGATGCTGGAGCGCCCCTTGCGTGAGCCCGTGCACATCGGCCTGTCGTACGACGAAGAGGTCGGGTGCGTCGGGGCGCCGCCGTTCGTGGCGTCCGTGCACGAGGCGGGGCTGTCGCCCCGGCTGGGGTTCGTGGGGGAGCCGTCCATGATGGCGATGATCCGCGGCCACAAGTCGATCAACCTGGTCCACGTGACGCTGACGGGCGTCCCGGCGCACTCGTCGCTGACGCACAGCGGGGTGAACGCGATCGAATATGCCGCGGAGATCGTCCGGTACTGGCGCGGTCGAGCGGACGCGTGGAAGGCCCATGGGCCGTTCGACGACGCCTACCCGCTGCCGTACACGTCGGCGTCCGTGAACATGATCGCGGGCGGGAACGGGGTGAACATCGTCCCCGAGACGTGCCGGATCACCCTCGAATTCCGTGCGCTGCCTTCGGTGGAGGATGCCGTCGTGCTGGACGAGCTCCGCGACTTCTGCTCGGCGCTGGAGCAGCGGATGAAGGCCGAGAACGCGGCGTCATCGGTGGTGATGGAAGTGGCGGCGTCCACGGTCGGATTGGACATGCCGGCGGACGCCGAGGTCGTGCAGTTGGGGGTCGCCTTGGGTCTGGAATCGACTCCCGACAAGGTCACCTACGGCACCGAAGCTGGGGTCTACACGGCCGGCGGGATCCCGTGCGTGGTCTGTGGTCCGGGCGATATCGGGGACGCGCACCGTCCGGACGAGTCCATCGCGCTCGACCAGTTGGCCGAGTGCGAGGCCTTCCTCGCGCGGCTGATCGACGAGCTGCGCGTCTGAGTCACGCTCTCTATGACGGGGATGCCGGGCAGCTGACGTTTGCGCGCACCTAGTCAGGCGGCACGCCGGGCGGGGACGGAGAGTGGGGCTCATCCGTGCGGTAGCTCCCGACGCGGGCCCGAGGCTTGAATGATCACGGGGCCCTCGACCGGGCTGGTCGCTATCGCTGCGCCGAAAAGTCAACGCTCGGGTGGCTTGCCGCGACCAACCCGGTTTTCAGCACTCTCAGTGGCTCCGAAGCGCAGTTCCGGACGGATTTGGCCCTTGAAAGCGACCAAATCTGGGTTCGCCCTGTGGACGGTGCAAAATTCCGGGCCTCCGCGCCTACTTGTGTGGCGTGAACAACGAACTGGCAGAGCTGCTGGCCACCCACGGGGTCGTGCGTCGGGCCGACACGTGCCCGCTCACGCACGCGATCGAGTGGGCGCGGCGCACGGGCGAGATCACCTCGGTGCTGCCCGGGCTCTACGCGGCCACGGCCGCCTCAGACGACCCCCGCATCCGAGCCCTGGCCGTCTGTCTCGCCGACCCGGACGCAATTTTCTTCGGCGCCACCGCTGCGTGGTTGCAGGACCCGTCCGGGCGGCCACCCGTCGTGCTCGATGTGGCTTCGCAGCGGCTGAGATCGAGAGCCTGGCTGAGGGCCAGTAAGCGCCGCATCCCGCCTGAGTTGGTGGTGCGGACGGGTCTGCTGGCACTTACCGCCCCCACGCTGACGGCGCTTGACCTGGCCGAGTCCACGGACGGGGCGAGCATCGATCACGCGCTCCGTCGGGGCGCTCGGCTCGAAGCGCTGCACAGCGCATTCGCCATGCGTCCGGCGCGGCGCGGGCGCCGGGCTGTGCGACGGCTCCTCCACGACTCCCGCGACCAGCCGTGGTCCTGGGCTGAGCGCCGTGCTCACGTGGAGCTGCGCCGCGCGGGCATCGTCAACTGGACCGCCAACCGGCCGATCCTGTCGACGACCGGACGCCTCATCGGCTACGGCGACTTGGTGTTCGACGCCGCCGGGGTGGTGGTCGAGATCGATGGCGATCAGTGGCACACCAGGCCCGCCGACGTGCTTCGTGACCGCGCTCGCGATCGTGAGCTCACGGAGCTGGGCTGGGTGGTCGCACGCTTCCGCGCCGCCGAGGTGATCGACGATCCGAGAAGTTTCCTGGCCTCGATCCGGACCTTGCTCGCGGCCCACGGTGGCCGTCTTCGGCTCGTCCGCAGGGCTGCCTGAGCAGGACGCCCACAACAGCTGTCCGCGACGAGAGCCCTGGCGCGTCTAGCGCTGCGTCATCGCGCTCGAGAGCTTCGGTGACCAGTTTGGCCTCGTCAACTACATCGGCTTGGGGTGCTGGCCGCCGCCTCTCGGCGCGACCCTGGCGCTGATGCTCGTCGCCCCGGGTCTCGCCTCATCATCGCCAGCCTTCGAGCTGACTGGCGCGGACGGAACCTCCTGTGTAGGACGCCCCGACGGGCCGTCAGCGGACTGGTAAGTGCGTCCGCGGCGCCATCCGGGCGCCACGACGCGGGTGCGAGTAGCCGGCCAGTTCCAGTAGGCGCTGCACTCGGTACCGATGCCCCCGATAGGGCTCCAGCAGTTCGGCGAGCGCGGCGTCGTCGATCTCCTCGCCGATCAGCGCCCAGCCGATGCTGCGGGCCACGTGGTAGTCGCCGAACGACACCGCATCCGGATCGCCGTGAGCGCGCGACCGCACCTCCGCCGCGGTCCACACCCCGATGCCGGGGACGGCGCAGAGCAGGCGCTCGGCGTCCGGACGCCCCACGGTGCGCTGCAGGGCGTCCGCGACCCTCGCCGCCCGGACCAGCGTCGTCGAGCGCGCGCTGTCGATGCTCATGCGCAGCCACTCCCAGGACGGCACCCGCCGCAGGGCCGAGGCGTCCGGCTGCACGTAGAGCCGCAGGGCGGCACCCGGCCCCGGCGCGACCGTTCCGTACTGCGTCACGAGGCGCCGGAAGCCGGCGAATGCCTCCTGGCCGGTCACCTTCTGCTCGATGATCGCGGGCGTCAACGCGTCCAGGACGTAGCCGCCGCGCCCCACCCGCCAGTGCGGGTACTGATGATCGGCACGACGCACTGCCTCGTGCAGCCCAGGCATGCCCGCGCGAGAGTCGTCCGCGCCGAGCATCCCGGGCAGGTGATCGAGGGCCCACGGCGCGCCCGGACCCCACGCCTCGGCGACCACCTCGCCAGCGGTCGCGTCCACCGCGACGCACAGCGTCGCCGGACCCGCCGGCGTCCCCAGGCCGCGCCAGTGGCGTCCGGACTCGATCCGATACGTCGGATCACCCGCCCCACGGCGCCAGGTTGACCAGATCTGCCCGACGGGGCACGGCCAGTCGGGACGCCAGGTGCGCCGCAGGCCGTCCACGCCGCCACCCTAGACGGCACGTCCGACAGGGCGGCAGGGGAGTTCCTTGGACGCCAATCGTCACGACTCCGCCGTCCCCCGAGCGTGCGCGGTTCACCCCCCCACCGCGATGATGGACGCATGAACGGGCTGAGGAGCGTGGGCGTCCGCGCGGCGCTGGCGTCCGCCTTGCTGTTCGGCGCCGGGACGCCGCTTGCAAAGCTCCTCCTGGGCGACGTCTCGCCGTGGCTGCTGGCCGGGCTGCTCTACCTGGGATCCGGCGTCGGACTAGGAGTGTATCGGCTTGTCACGCGCGCTTCGCGCGTTCGATTGGACGCCGACGCGCGGCTCCCCTTAGCGGGGGCGGTGGCGTTCGGAGGCGTCCTGGGACCCGTGCTGCTGATGGTCGGACTGGTCGGGCTGCCCGCGTCGGCGGCTTCGCTGCTGCTGAACGCCGAGGGGGTGTTCACGGCGGTGCTCGCGTGGGTGGTGTTCCGCGAGAACGTCGACCGCCGGGTGGCGCTGGGGATGCTCGCGATCGTGGCGGGGGCGATGGTGCTGAGCGTGCCGTCCGGGATCGAGCTGGGCAGCCCGTGGCCCAGCCTTGCCGTCCTTGGGGCGTGCCTGTGCTGGGGGATCGACAACAACCTGACCAGGGCTGTGTCCCACGCGGACGCCACGTGGCTCGCCGCCGTGAAGGGGCTGGTGGCTGGTCCGGTGAACCTGGTGATCGCGCTGGTGTTGGGTGCGCGGTGGCCCGGGGCGCCGGCCGTGGGGGCGGCCATGCTGGTCGGGCTGCTGGCGTACGGCGTCAGCCTGACGCTGTTCGTGGTCGGTCTGCGGCAACTCGGGACGGCGCGCGCGGGCGCGTACTTCTCGGTGGCGCCGTTCTTCGGTGGGCTGCTGGCGATCGTCTTGGGCGAGCCCGTGACCTGGGGACTCGTCGTTGCGGCGTCCCTGATGGCGCTGGGCGTGTGGCTGCACCTGACCGAGCGCCATGAGCACCCCCACGAGCACTACGCGGTCAGCCACGAGCACGCCCACGTCCATGACGAGCATCACGCGCACGACCACGATCACCCGGTGGCGCCGGGCGTCCGCCACTCGCACGCCCACGATCACGAAGCGCTGGCTCATGTCCACGAGCACTACCCCGACAGCCACCACCGCCACGACCACTGACGCCCGCTTCGCTCGTCGCTAGACAGGGTCCTGAACAGCCACCCTCGGCCGGCCATTAGCGCGCCAACCCGGTTTTCGTCCCTCTCAGCGCGCCAATCGGTCGAAACCACGCCCCGGACCTCCGTGAGAGGGACGTATTCCGGGTCGGGTCCGGACGAGCAACAATGGCCCGATGCTGCTGAGTGACCTGGCGACCACGTCCGAGACGGTCGGCGCGACCCGGTCGAGGCTGAAGAAGGTCGCCGCATTGGCCGAGGCGCTGCGTCTCGCGGACCCGGACGAGGTCGAGATCGCGGCCTCTTACCTGGGCGGGTCCCTGCGCCAGCGACGCACCGGTCTCGGCTACGCGTCGCTCGCCCGCCTGCCCGAGCCCGCCACCCAGCCGACCCTGGTGCTAGCCGAGGTCGATGAGCTGTTTGAGCACCTCAGCACCTTGTCAGGACCAGGTTCCGCCACCCAACGCACCGCCGAATTCGCCGCGCTCATGAGCCGCGCGACCGAGCCGGAGCAGCGCTACCTCGCCGCCCTGGTCGCCGGTGAGGTTCGCCAGGGCGCCCTCGACGGACTCCTCCTGGACGCCGTCGCCGCGGCCTCCGATCTCCCGGCCGCCGCCGTCCGCCGCGCCTCGATGCTGGCCGGTTCGACCCCCGCCATCGCCCGTGCCGCCCTTACCGGCGGACTCCCAGCTCTGGCCGCCTTCAACCTCACCCTTGGCGTCGGGGTGCGCCCGATGCTCGCGTCGTCCTCGCCGACGGTCGCCGAGGCCCTGCTGAAGGCCGCCCCGGACGGCTCCCCGGTCGCCGTCGAGGCCAAGCTCGACGGCATCAGGCTGCAGGCCCACAAGGACGGCGACACCGTCCGCCTCTTCACCCGGTCCCTCGACGACGTCACCGGACGCCTCCCCGAGATCGTGGACGCCGTCCGCTCGCTGCGCGTCACGAGCGCCATCCTCGACGGCGAGGCGCTCGCCCTGGACGCGTCCGGTCGCCCCCACGCCTTCCAGGACACGGCGTCTTCCTCGGCCAGCAAGGGGACGCGTCCGTTGGCGCTGACGCCGTGGTTCTTCGACGCCCTCGCGATCGACGGCCGTTCGCTCATCGATCTGCCCTTGTCGGGGCGCTATTCCGCACTCGTCGCCGCCGTCCCGCCGGCCTTCCTGGTGGAGCGTCTCGTCACGTCGGACGCCGCCGCCGCGGACGCCTTCGCCCGAAGCATCCTCGCTCAAGGTCACGAGGGCGTGGTCGTCAAGAACCTGGCCGCTCCCTACGCAGCCGGACGCCGCGGCTCCGAGTGGGTCAAGGTCAAGCCGGTGCACACGCTCGATCTGGTCGTCTTGGCCGTCGAGTGGGGTAGCGGACGCCGCCGCGGCAAGCTCTCGAACATCCATCTCGGCGCCCGTGATCCGCACACCGGCGGGTTCGTCATGCTGGGCAAGACGTTCAAAGGCATGACGGACGAGATGCTCGCCTGGCAGACCGAGCGCTTCCTCGAGTTGGCCACAGACAAGGGCGATTGGGTCGTCAAGGTGCGCCCCGAGCAGGTGGTCGAGATCGCGTTCGACGGGCTGCAGCGCTCGACCCGCTACCCGGGTGGCTTCGCTCTCAGGTTCGCCCGCGTCGTCCGGTACCGCCACGACAAGCAGGCCGCGGACGCCGACACGATCGACACCGTCCGCGCGCTCGCGTCGCGCGCTCAACCAGACGAGTAGGACGCCAACCCCTACGGCGACCCGCCGCTCGCCACCGGTCATCGGTCAGGTGAGGCCACACGGCCGTGACGGCCGCAGGGGCCAACTGCCTCCGCAGCTGTCTCGTCAGCCCGTAGGCCGCGGCGATGCCTCCCGCGAACAGCGCCGAGAGCAGGAACGACCAGCCTCCGGTGTGAGCCGGGATTGCTCAGGGATGAGCGGCTGAGTTCAACCGGTTCAGGGGAGCGGGGACAGCCCCGAGCATCCAGCGGTTAGTTCTGGACGTCGCTGTTCGACAGCGGGAAGTGGATGTCGTCGGCGAGCACCTCGGGATCGGCGCCGTCGGTGTCCAACTCGTCGAGCAGGTGCTCGTTGCCCTCAGTGGCGGGGTCTCCGAGCAGCGGGATGCGCGCCGCGGACGGCTCCGGCGCGGGGGAGTCGTCGCTGCTGATGGCCTCGGCGAAGGCGTCACTCATAGCAAGAAAGGTAGTCAGACGGTCAAGAGGCCTCGTCGAGCCGTTTGCGCATCTCGACGACGAGCCCGTCGCCGAGGTCGCGGGCCTCGCCGATGCGAGCGAATCCGGCCTTCTCGTAGAACCCCACGGCGGTCAGGCTGGACTCCAGCCAGAGCACCCGCATGGCGTCGGCCCGCGCGGCGTCCTCGAGGGTCGACAGCAGCAGTTCGCCGACCCCGCGCCCCTGCCAGGACGGGCGCACGAAGAACCCCTCCAGGTGGTTTTCGCGCCGCGCCGCCGTGCCGAGGACCTCGCGCGTGGCGTCCCGCGTCACCGCGACGATGCGCTGGCAGTGGCCGATCCGACTGACCAGCCCCTCGGCGCTGTACCACTCGGCGATGGTCTCCAGCTCTTCGCGCGGGTAGTCGGCGGCGTTGCTGGTAAGCAGCGTCGTTCGGATCAGGGCGGCGACGGCGGTCGCGTCCTCTTCGGCGAACAGCCGGACGCCGACGTTCACGTCGCGGACGCCGCGTAGATGGCCGCGACGGACGCCGCGAGGGTGTCGTCGAATTCGGCGTCGGTCTGCTGGGCGGTCAGTCCCTCCTCGAGCGCGCGGCTGAAGGAGGCGATCAGCCCGGGGTTGCGGACGAGCCGCGCGTCGGCGTCCGCCTGCGAAAAGCCACCCGACAGCGCGACGACGCGGAGCACCTTCGGGTGGGCGATCAGGTCGGACCAGAACCCGTCCACCGCCGGGATCGACACCTTGAACATGACGGGCCGGTCGGCGGGCCAGGCGTCGAGTCCCGCGAGGAGGGCGTCCTTCAAGAGCGCCTCGGACGCCGCCCGGTCGGGTGCGGTGATGGTGGTCTCGGGCTCGATGATGGGGACGAGTCCGGCGTCGGCGATGCGGCGTCCGACCTCGAACTGCTGCGCGACGACGGCCGCGATGCCGACCGGGTTCGCCGCCGAGATGACCGAGCGCATCTTGGTGCCGAACACGCGCGCGGCGACGGCGCGGGCGAGGAGGGCGTCCAGCTTGTCGAGCGGCTTCATGAGTTGGACGCCGTCGGCCTCGGCCGCGAGGCCCTGGTCGACCTTCACGAAGGGGACGATTCCCTTGCGCTCCCACAAGTAGTCGGCGGCGGGCAGGCCGGCGACGTCGCGGTCCATGGTCTGTTCGAACAGGATCGCGCCCAGGATCTTGTCGCCGTCGAACGCCGGGCTGACCATGAGTCGCGTCCGCATGGCGTGGATCAGGTCGAACATGGACGCCTCGTCGGTGTACGCCGACTCCGGGACGCCGTACGTCGCGAGTGCCTTCGGCGTGCTGCCGCCCGACTGGTCGAGGGCGGCGAAGAAGCCCACCCCGTCGCGGACCCTCCTGAGCTGCTCGGTGTTCATGACGCCTCCTGCATCGACCCTAGGCACCGTGGCGTCCGGGGGGAAGGGTTAGGCTCACGCCATCCCGACGCGGGCGACGAAGGAGACCACCATGGACGTTCGAGACATCCTCATCGACGGCATCGGACGCAGCCGCGAGGTGTGCCACCAGGTGCTGGACGGGCTGAGCGCCGAGGACGCCAACTGGCGTCCCACCGAGCACTGCAACTCGGTCACCTGGCTGGTCTGGCACCTCGCCCGGCAGCAGGACGTCCAGATCGCGCACCTCGGCGGCGACGATGTCTGGCTGCGCGACGGCTGGGTCGACCGGTTCGCCCTCGACCTGCCCCGGGAAGCGATGGGCTACGGGCAGCGTCCGGACGAGGTCGCCAAGGTCGTCGTCAGCGACGTCGCCCTGCTCGCCGGCTACCTGGACGCCGCGACGGACGCCACCGTCGGCTACCTAGCTGGCCTCGATCTGGCCAGCCTCGACGACATCGTCGACACCCGTTGGACGCCGCACGTCACCCGCGGCGTCCGCCTGGTCTCGATCGTCGACGACGCCGCCCAGCACGCCGGACAGGCCGCCTACGTCCGCGGCCTGTGCCAAGGTTGGCGGACACCGATCGGCTGACCGCCCGCCGCTTGGCCCGGCACCGGTCGATCAGACCATCGCCTGGCTGGCCCCCGAAGCCGGACTGGGCCGACGGCTGGCTGCCGCAGATCGCGGCTGATCAGGCCCTCGACGCGACGCCGCTACGACGCGGTAGGCGGCAGCGAGCTCCCATCCACCGGTTACCCGGAACTGGCCAGCTGCGAGACCAGGTTGATCGTGGACGCGATCACGATCGCGCCCAGGACGAACGACAACAAGGCATGCCGCAAGGCCGTGTGGCGCATGAGCTTGTTGGTGAACGTGGTGTCGGACACCTGATAGGTCATGCCGATCGTGAAGGCCAGATAGGCGAAGTCGCCGTAGTCGGGTGAATCGTCGTCGGGGTCATCGTCGGAGTTGAAGTCGACCCCGCCGGGGCGCGTGCCGAAGTACTCGCGCGCGTACCGAAGCATGTACAGCGTGTTCACGACGCACCACGAGGTCGCCACCGACAGGATGCCGACGATGGCGGCGGCGTCCTGACCCTGCTTGCCCCGGGACGCCACCAGCAGGACCCCGACCGCGACCACCCCGCCGAGGCTCGCGATCAGCAGGACCAGGTCCCCGACGGCCCTGCCGGGATCCTCGCGCAGGGCGTGGGTCTTCGTGCGCTCGGGGCTGAGGCGGCCGACCACGAGCCACGTCCAGAGGGAGAAGGACGCCCCAGCGGCGATCCACCCGATCAGGACCCCGGCCGTCGTGTGCGTGAGCGTGCCGGCCGCGACGGCGACGACCACGCCCAAGATGCCGGCGACGATCATGCGGAAGAGCGTCGTGTGGCTGAAACCTCGGTGCATGGCCTCATGATGCTCCCGACCACGGACAAAAGCACCGGCGGCGGCGCTGGCGGCCGCAACCCGGTTTTGGTCCCTCTCAGGGTCGCTTTGGCGTGCGTTTGCGCGGTTCGGTGCGTTGAGAGTGCGCAAAATCGGGTTGACCCTCCCAAAGGTGCGGTGGACCAGCGCAAGGATCAGGCATGGCCGCGGGCCTTCCAGGGTCCTACAGGTACTTCTCCATGAAGATCAGGTCGTCGGTCGCATAGCCGCGCCCCTCGTAGTAGCTCACGACGTCGTAGTTGTCGGCCTCGATCAGCAGGTTCACCTTGCCACCGCCCAACGCGCGGACGCCGTCCTCGACGGCCGTCAGCAGCGCGGACGCCACACCGCGTCCCTGCCAATCTGGCCTGGTCGCGAGGCGATTGATCCAGCCGCGCCGACCGTCCCAGGTGCCCAGGACGCTCCCCACGATCGAGTCGCCAGCCACCGCGACGAGCACCAGTTGCGGGTGCAGGGCTAGCACCCCCGCCAGGTCTTCTACCACCGATTCGGGACGCCCCACGTGGAGCCCCGCCTGGGCCCAGAGGGCAAACAGGGACGCCGCATCGTCGAGCTTCGCTGGCCGCAGGACGAATCCCTCGGCCAGTTTCACCACTAGATCGCGCCTGCCCCGCGGGGCGGGTGCCCGTGTGTGGGTCGCGGTGTGCCCCCGCTCGTCCGCCTGCTTTGTCACCGTCGAATCCTCATCGCCGGCGGGGCTCTTTCGGTGCCCCGCGTCACCGCGTCGCGCCTGGAGCGCCTCGGCCTCGGTGTGCCCGTGCTCGCGCCCGCGCTCGTGGTTGAACGCGTGGGTCAACCGGTCGATCTCAGTCCAGACGTCGCCGTCGACCGCGACCGCCGTGGCCGGGAACAGACCGTTCTCCTCGCGGTCGATGTGGTGCCGCAGCGTGTCCTCAAGCTCGTCGTACGCCGCCCAGTCGCCGCCCGCAATCCGGTCCAGCAGGACCCGAAACTGAACATGTTGCTCCAGCAACTCCGCGATCGTCGGCGCGAAGTACTCGTCCCGCCCGAGCTCCAAGAACAGCCCCGCCTCCTCGGACTCGTTGTGCGTGATCAACTCCTCGCGCAACGCGACCACCGCCGAACCCACGGCGACGGCGTCCGAACTCTCGATCGCCCGCCGCAGCACGCCCAACGCGTCGACGGCTTGGTAGTGCTCTTCGGAGAGCCGTCCGATCAGCGGGATCTCTCGGCAGCCGCAGTACTCGCACACGGCCACGAACCTACCCCCGCCTACGGTCGCCGACTGGCCGAGGTGAACATGACGCAACGGGTATTGGTCACGGGTGAAGCGGGGTTGGTCGGCTGGCACTGCGCGCTGGCGGGTCCAGGGCGGCCGGACGCCCCGCGACGTCGCACACCGAGTAGGCCGTCGACAGCGGCAGGATGGACGCCGCCAGCAGGGACGCCCCCGGCATCGCCCGCGACCGACGCCTCATGGGCGAGTACGTGGCCGGCCGCGCCGTGACCTCGGTCTACTACGTGGTGATCGCGGCGATCATCGTCTGCATGTCCGCGATGTTCGCGCTGCAGTTCCTGCACTGAGCCGGACGCCGGCCACCCTGATGAATTCCTACAGCCGCTGAATGATCAACCTCGGTTTTGTCGGACGCCGGACGTAGAGTGTCCAACGGTTTCATCCCCCGGACGCCCTCGTCCGAGATCGAGAGAAGGCACCAGATGACGCGGCTCACCAGCGCCAGCCTCACGCACCGCACGGTGATCGCCCTGCTCACGCTGCTGATCTCAGGTCTCGGCCTGTACGTGACTGGAGTGCTGAAGCAAGAGCTGATCCCGTCGATGGACCTGCCGCGGGCGTCCATCATCGGCATCTACCCGGGCGCGTCGCCGGAGGTGGTCGAGCGCGACGTCAGCAAGCCGATCGAGGCGGCAGTCAAGGCCGTCAACGGCGTCACGCGCGTGACGAGCGTCAGCAGCTCGGGCGTCTCCCAGGTGCGCGCGGAGTGGGATTACGGCACGAAGGCCGACAAGGTCACCAGCGACATCCGCACGGCCGTGGACGGGTTGAAGGCGTCCATGCCGAGCGAGGTCACGACGCGCGTCGCCGCGGGCAGCTTCAACGACATCCCGGTGATGATCATCGCGGTCTCCTCGGACGCCGATCCGGTCACGCTCGCCCAGGGCGTCCGCGACACGGTGCTGCCCAAGCTGAAGGCGGTCCCGAGCGTCCGCGACGTGACGCTGTCGGGGGAGCAGAAACGCCAGGTATCCGTCACCCTCAAGCAGGCCCAGATCGACGCGCTGGGGGTCGACCCCTCGACCATGGCGCAGTTCTTCACCGCGAACGCGACCGCGATTCCGGCCGGCACCGTGCTGACGGGCTCCGACAACCTGGACGTCCAAGTGGGGCACACCTGGGCGTCCGTCGACGACATCGCGAACATCCGCCTGCAGGGCACGGACGGACCGGTCCTGCTGAGCCAGGTCGCCGACGTGGTCATCGAGCCGGTGACCTCGACGTCGATCTCGCGCGTCAACGGCAAGCCGTCGCTCACGCTGATGGTCACCAAGACGGCCGAGGGCAACACGGTGACCGCCGCCAGCGGCGTCCGGGCGCTGCTGCCCGAGCTCGAAAAGTCGCTCGGCAACGGAGCCAAGTTCTCGACGGTGTTCGACCAGTCGCCGTTCATCGAGCAGTCGATCCACGACCTGAGCGTCGAGGGCGGGCTGGGGCTGGCGATGGCGATCCTGGTGATCCTGCTGTTCCTGGGATCGATCCGGCCCACGCTGATCACGGCGATTTCCATCCCGCTGAGCCTGTTCATGGCGATGATCGGGCTGTACGTGGGCGGCTACACGCTCAACATCCTGACCCTGGGCGCCCTGACCGTCGCCATCGGACGCGTCGTCGACGACTCCATCGTCGTCATCGAGAACATCAAGCGGCACGCGTCGATGGGGGAGACGGGGCGGGAGTCCATCATCAAGGCCGTCCGCGAGGTGGCCGGCGCGGTCACCAGTTCGACCCTGACGACGGTCGCCGTCTTCCTGCCCATCGGCATCGTCGGCGGCCAGGCGGGCGAGCTGTTCCGTCCGTTCGCCGTGACCGTGACGGTCGCCCTCCTGGCGTCGCTGCTGGTCTCGATGACGGTCGTTCCCGTGCTGGCGTCCTGGTTCATGAGTCGGACGCCGAAGGCTGCAGTCCCCGCCGCGGAGCCGGGCGAGGGCGGGGCCGCGGCGACGGCGTCCCAGGAGGACCACGAGACCAACACCTGGCTGCAGCGGGCGTACATGCCGGCGCTGCGCTGGGCGCTCGGGCATCGGCTGCTGACGCTCGCGCTGGCGATCGCGCTGTTCATCGGCACCGTCGCGCTCGCGCCGCGCCTCAAGACCGACTTCATCGGGGACGCGGGCCAGGTCAACTTGACGATCATCCAGGACCTGCCGGCTGGCTCGTCTCTGCAGGAGACGGACGCCGCCGCGAAGAAGATCGAGGGGGTGATCGCGTCCGAGCCGTCGGTGCAGACGTACTCCACGTCGATCGGTAGCACTGCGGGCTTCCTGGGGAGCGGGCAGGCGGACACGAACCACGCGTCCTACTCGGTCGCGCTGCTGCCTAAGAGCAAGGGCGCGATCGTTGCCGACTCGCTGCGCGCGAAGATGGCGAAGCTGGAGGGCCTCGGCACCACGCAGGTCGTGGTCGGGCAGTCGTCGTCGAACGTGATCGTCTACGTCGAGGGCAATGATCCGGCGAAGCTGAAGGCCGCCAACCAGCAAGTGCTGGACGCGATGAACTCCATCAAGGGGCTCTCGGCGGTCTCGTCCGACCTGGCCGCGAGCCGCTCGATGCTGACCGTCGACGTCGACGCCACCAAGGCCGCCTCCGCGGGCATGACGCCGGCTCAGGTCGGCATCGCGGTGACGCGGGCGGTCCGGGGGCAGAAGGTCGGCTCACTCAACGCGGGGGACGCGACCCTCGACGTCCTGCTGTTCAGCCAGAAGCCCGTGACCAGCAAGGACGCCCTCGGCGACGTCATCCTGCCGGTCACCGCCAAGCAGACGATGGACGCCCGCAAGGCCGCCGCCGACGCGGCGTCCGCGGACCAGACCGCCTACGCCAACCAGCAGAAGGCGGACGGCACCAAGGCCTACAACGACCAGGTGAAGGCGCTGGCCGACAGCAAGGCCAAGCTCAAGGCGCAGGTCAGTGATTACACGACCAAGCTGTCCCAGCTCACGGACGCGCTGGCCAAGGCCGAGGCTGCGGTAGCCGCGGCTGCGGCGGCGCCGATCCCGCCCCCGGCCCCACCGGCCACCCCGGTCACGCCCGAGCAGTTGGCAGCCGCCCAGGCGGCGGCCCAGGCCGCTGCGGCGAAGGCCGCGGCGGTGCAGCAGGCGGCGGGCCAGGCCGCGGCGCTGAAGGCGCAGGTGGCGCAGTTGTCGAGCGGACTGGCCGCCCTCCAGGGCCAGATCACGGCCCTCGACACCCAGCAGACCAAGCTCGCCGAGTCGCGGCAGAAGCAGTTGGACGCCCAGGCCAAGCAGACCGAGCTCACCAACGCTGCGAAGGACGCCGCCAAGGTCAAGGCCGGACCGTTGCGCCTGTCCGAGGTCGGCACGGTCAACCTCGTGGACGCCCCCGCGCAGGTCACCCGCGTCGACGGCGCCCGCACCGCGACGATCACGGCGACGCCGTCCGGGGCCGACCTGGGCGCGACGTCGGCTCAGCTCAAGACGGCGATCAACGCCCTGACGCTGCCGCAGGGCGTCGCGGTGCGCATCGGTGGCGTCAGCCAGCAGCAGCAGGACTCCTTCGCGCAGCTCGGCTTGGCGATGCTCGTCGCCATCGGCATCGTCTACCTGATCATGGTCGGCACGTTCGGGTCGCTGATCCAGCCGCTCATGCTGCTGGTCTCGATCCCGTTCGCGGCGACGGGCGCGCTGGGTGCGCTGTTGCTCACCGACACTCCGCTGGGCATCCCGAGCATGATCGGCCTGCTGATGCTGATCGGCATCGTCGTCACCAACGCGATCGTCCTGATCGACCTGATCAACCAGATCCGACGGCGGGGGGCCTCGGTGGACGAGGCCGTGCTCGACGGCGCCCGCCTGCGGCTGCGTCCGATCATCATGACCGCGCTGGCCACGATCATGGCGCTGATCCCCATGGGACTAGGGGTGACGGGCGGTGGCGTGTTCATCAGCAAGCCGCTGGCGGTCGTCGTGATCGGCGGACTCGTGTCGTCCACCTTCCTGACCCTGATCCTCGTGCCGGTGCTCTACGACCTCGTCGAAAAGGGACGCCTCCGCCTCGGCCGTCGTCGGTCGAGGTCGGCTGAGGGTGCGTCCGAGTGATCGAGCGCTTCCGGGGCCAGATCCTGGGCGTCGGCTCGACGAGCGGCGTCCGGGTCGTGGTCGGACGCTGGCTCGAGAGCCCCTTCGGATCGTTCGCGGACGCCATGATCGAGCGCCCGGACGGGCATCGGGTCTTGCTGGCGCCGAGCGCCGAGGTGGCCGAATTTGTGGCGTCCACGTACACGTTCGACGAGGTGCGGGTGGAGCGCTTCGTGGCCGTGGCGGAGGCGTCCGGGTGGACGGTCGTGTCGCCGTCCCTGGTGTTGTCGTCCACGTTCGGACGCCGGACCCCGCTCGGCTGGGCGTTACGTTCGGTGCCCCCTCCGGTGGCGCGGAGCCGACGCTGGGCGTCGATGGTGGACCCGATCGCTCGGGTTGCGCTGAGAGGCGTCCGGACGCGCGGTGTCGCCCGCGCCGGCCGCCGCGAGTACTACGGAGCGACCGACATGCACCGGGTGACCGCGGCGTCCGGTCGCTTCGACTGCTTGGGACTCGGCGAGTTGGCCCCTGTCGATCCCCCCTGCAACTTCGGCTTCTCCTCGACCCCGCGGACGCCGTCCGTCACCGACGTCGTGACCACGGTCGTGACGCTGACCTGAGGCACCGCCGACGTCATCGCTCTCGGCTGAGGCCGCCGACGTCGTGACCGCGCTGGTCGCGTCGGACCCAGTCCCCGGCTGTCCGCGGATCCAGGCTGGGGGAATGTTGCCATGCGTGGACTCCTTTGTTGCGCGGCGCACCTTGTGCCGATGGTGCATCCTCGCCTGTTCGACCAAGTGAGGGAAGGCTGACCTGAGTGCGGTTTGGCGGTGCCGCTCTGGGTACCCTCAGGTTCATGGGCTGGACGTGGGAGTGGTGGATGACCCTCATCGGGGTCGTCGCCGGGATCGCGGTGCTGGATCCCCTCTTGCTGTGGTGTGAGAATCGTGGCTGGATCGTCTACCGCAGCCGCCGTCCGGGGAGCGCCGGGGTGGGTGCGGGCATCGCTGGGGAGCTGATGAACCTCTTCCAGCCGACCCGCCAGGTCACCGTTGACGAGCAGAAGTGGCAGCGGACGCGCGTCGACCAGGCTGAGTCGTCCGGGTCGGCGCCCGAGCAGCGCGTGGAGATCGACCTGGACGCGGGGCACGCTTGGGTGCCGACCGATCCGGACGCCACTAGGTCCCCGGTCTCGACCGATCCGGACGCGAGGTAGATCCTGGTGCCGACCGATCCGGACGCCAGCTAGGTCCCGGTGCCGACCGATCCGGACGCCAAAGGCCCGGGTGCTGTTCCCTTCCCCTGCGCCGTCGTGGAGTCCAACGGGCCAACCCGGTTCTCGTCACTCTCAACCCACGAAACCCATGAGGTGCGTCCGAGCAGCGAGTTGAGAGGGACCTCGTCCGGGTTCGGACCTCTCGATCCAGCGAACCGCCGTAGGGTGGGCGGACCAACATCAGTAGGAGGGCGCGATGAGTCAGGTCCGTGACGAGGGCATCGAGGCGAAGGTCGAGGAACTCCTCGCCGCCATGACGTTGGAGGAGAAGGCGGGTCAGCTGACGCAGTTCTTCTACTTCTCCGAGATCGACCCGGACGCCGACGAGCAGGCGATCGGCCCGCTCGCCGACCAGCCCGCCATGGTCGAACGCGAGCTAGCGGCAGGACGCGTCGGCTCGCTGCTGTTCTGCACCCAGCCCGGCGAGATCAACCGTCTGCAGCGCCTCACGATCGAGGGCAACCGGCACGGCATCCCGGCGCTGTTCGGCTTCGACGTCATCCACGGCTTCCGGACGATCTTCCCCGTCCCGATCGCGGTGGCGGCCTCCTGGGATCCCGCCCTCGCCGAGGCCGGCCAGGCCGTCGCGGCCCGCGAGGCACGCGCGGTCGGCATCCATTGGGCGTTCGCCCCCATGGTCGACATCACCCGCGACCCGCGCTGGGGACGCATCATCGAGGGCGCCGGCGAGGATCCCGTCCTCGGCGCCGCGATGGCCGCCGCGCAGGTTCGCGGCTTCCAGGGCGGCGTTGCGCCGGGCTCGGAATTCGGAGCCGAGAGCATCATCGCCGGACCCAAACACTTCGCCGGCTACGGCTTCGCCCTCGGCGGACGCGACTACGACGAGTCGGACGTCTCGGACGCCCAGCTCTGGAACCTCGTCTTCCCGCCCTTCAAGGCCGCGGTGGACGCCGGCGCCGGCAACATCATGACCGCCTACATGGACCTCAACGGCATCCCGGCGACCGGCAACGACTGGCTGATGACCGAGGTGCTGCGCGACACGTGGGGCTTCGACGGCTTCCTGGTCAGCGACGCCAACGCGGTCCGCAGCCTGATGACCCACGGCTTCGCATCCGATCTGGACGAGGCGGGAGCCCGCGGCGTGAACGCCGGCGTCGACCTCGAGATGGCCGTCTTCGACCCCGCCTACGGCCACCTCACGGACGCCGTCGCGCGCGGCCTGGTCACCGAGAGCGCCATCGACGCCTGCGTCCGGCGCATCCTGCGCGCCAAGCTGCGCCTCGGTCTGTTCGACAGCCCCTACGTCGACGAAGCGCGCGCGGCCGAGGTCCTCAACGATCCGAGCCACCGGGATGCCGCCCGCGCGGCCGCCGTCCGCACGGCGGTGCTGCTGCAGAACGTCCCCCTCAACGGGACGCCCCTGCTGCCGCTGTCCCCCCAGAACAAGAAGATCGCCGTCGTCGGTCCCCTCGCCGATTCGCAGCGCGACACTCTCGGGCCCTGGGTCTTCGACTTCGACCTCGCCGAGACCGTCACCATCCTGGACGGGCTCAAGGCCCGAGCCGGTGACGGCGTCACCGTCGAGTACGCCCCGGGCATTCGCCCTGGTCAGCGCCACTTTCAGTCGATGTTCGACATGTGGCCCGGCAACCGACCGGCCGACCCGGAGGGCTTCGACGACGCCGCAGAACTGGACCGCGCGGCGAAGCTCGCCGCGGCGTCCGATGTCGCGATCGTCGTCCTGGGGGAGTGGCAGAACATGATCGGCGAGGCGGCCTCGCGCTCGACGCTCGACTTGCCCGGACGCCAGCTCGAACTGCTGGACGCCGTCGCCGCGACCGGCACTCCCGTCGTCGTGCTCGTGATGAACGGACGCCCCCTCGACCTGCAGCCGGTCCTCGGCAAGGCGGCGGCGATCCTGGACGTCTGGTACCCGGGCAGCCAGGGCGGCCATGCGGTCGCGTCCCTGGTGTTCGGCGACTCTAGCCCCGCCGGACGCCTGCCGTTTACGTGGCCGCGCACCGCCGGGCAGATCCCGATCGTGTATACGCACACGATCAGCCACGAGCCCGAGAACCAGTGGCGCCGCTACTGGGACATCGAGTCCACGCCGCTGTTCCCGTTCGGTCATGGCCTGTCGTACGCGTCGTTCAGCTACTCGGACGTCCGCCTGTCTGCCGAGACCATCGCGTCCGGCGAGAGCCTCACGGCGTCGGTCGACGTCACGAACACGTCCAGCGTGGACGCCGACGAGGTGGTCCAGCTCTACGTGCACCAGACGTCGGGGACGGCGTCGCGTCCGGTGCGAGCGTTGAAGGGCTTCCAGCGGGTGCACGTTCCTGCCGGCACGACGGTGACCGTCGAGTTGCCCATCGGGCCGGATCAGCTCAGCTACTGGAACGCCGCCAAGCGCGACTGGGTGCTGGACACGGCCCGCTACCAGGTCGGGATGGGCGGCTCGTCGAGCGTCGAACTGACGAAGTCCTTCGAGGTTCGCTGAGCGTCAGGCCTGGCAGTGAGGGCACCAGTACAGGGTGCGTCCGGCTGACTTGAGGGCCCGGAACGGCCGTCGAGGGTCCAGTCTTGGACTGGTCGAAGTTCGCTGAGCGTCAGGCCTGACAGCGAGGGCACCAGTACAGGGTCCGTCCGGCCAGCTTGCGCGACTGGATCGGCGCTCCGCATTCGGGGCAGGGCCGACCCGCCCGCAGGTAGATGGCGTAGGTAGGACGGAGTCTCCGCACCGTTCCGGCGTCAGCCAGAGACGCCGCAGCCCGGTCGAGGTCGGACGCCGTCGTCAGGATGCGTCCGGACTCGACTCCCCAGGGCATGATCGCGGCGAGGTCGTCCCACAGCCCCTCGATTCGATCGCGGCTGCCAGCTCGGTCAGCGCACCCGTGGGAGAGGACGCCACCGGTCGGGAGCCGAGGAACGCAGCCGCGAACCGCCTCGCCAGCGCGTGGATGGTGTGCCCTTCAGCCATGTCCGCATCCTGACAGGCGCCACGGACAGTTTTCTCGCCGGCTGCGCCGTACCGATCGGGCTACTGGCCTTGCTGAGCGATCGCCTCGGACGGCGCGACTGCGTCGTGGATGGTCTCGGCGCTGGGGCTGGCGCTTGAATCGGGGCCGGGGAGCGGTTCGCCCTCGAGGGCGCGCTCGTCAAGGGCCACGGACGCGGGAGGTCCCGCTTCGGACGCCGTCGCCGTGAGGGGGCGCTCGTCGACGGCGACGGACGCGTGATGTCCTGCCTCTGACGGGGTCGCCGCGAGGGGGATCTCGCCGGCCGCCGGCTGGGGCCGGCTTGCCAGCATTGACGCTTTCCGTCGCCGTGCACGAAGCCAGCGCGGCACCATCAGCGCGACCGCGGCCAGGCCGACCAGGGGGCCGATGAGCAGGGCGAGGCTGACGGCGAACAGTTGCTGCGCCTTGCCGCGCGCGGCGTTGGCGGCTGCCACGGCGGAGTCGACCGCATCGGCCTCGAGGCGGTTCTCGGCGGCCTTCGTTCCTCAAGCAGATGGACGCCGTGGTGCCGTCCGCGAAATCGAGCCTACGCTCGCGTCCGCCCCCGCTGCGGGCAGCGTGACAGCGTCAGACAGAGGTCTCGTCAACAATCACAGCCGTGCTACTGCGCGAGGCCGTACAGCCGGTCGCCGGCGTCCCCGAGGCCGGGCAGGATGTAGCCCTTTTCGTTGAGCCGATCGTCGATCTGGGCCACCACCAAGGTGCACGGGACGCCGATCGGGTCGACCACCGTCCGCAGGTACTCGATGCCTTCCGGGGCCGCCATCAGGCAGATGCAGGTGATGTCGTCGGCGCCGCGGTCGACGAGGAACTGAACCGTCCCGCCCAGTGAGCCGCCGGTGGCCAGCATCGGATCCAAGACGTAGCACTGGCGTCCGGAAAGATCCTGCGGCAGACGCTCGGCGTAGGTGAACGGCTGCAGGGTCTCCTCGTCGCGGACCATGCCCACGAACCCGACCTCGGCCGCCGGCATCAGGCTCATCATGCCGTCGAGCATGCCCAATCCGGCGCGCAGGATCGGCACCACCAGCGGACGCGGGTCGAGCAGCCGGACGGCCTTCGCGACGGCCAGCGGCGTCTGGACTTCGGTCTCCTCGACCCGGACGCCGCGCGTCGCCTCGTAGGCCAGCAAGGTGACCAGTTCCGCGACCAGATCGCGGAACAGCGGGGACGGAGTCTCGATATCGCGCAGGAGGCGGACCTTGTGCGCAACGAGTGGGTGGTCGACGTCGATCAGATGCACGGGACCACCTTTTCACACCGTCGGGGTGTTCGCGCCCGGGGTGTTTTCCTCGCGAGAACCTGCGACGATGGGCACCGGACGAAGGGAGCGGGGATGAGCGGACGGGTCGAGGATTTCGACGCCCAGCTGGCTGACCATGGCGACGACCGTCCTGGTCTGGACGACCTTGAGGTCGACGACTACAGCGCCCTTCAACTCGACGGTGGCGACGACGATGAGGACGCCGACGACGACGAGGCGTCCGATGACGACGCCGACGACGGCGACGACTACCCCGACGACGCGCTCGAGGACGAGATCGATCTCGTCGTCGCGCTCTACCGCGAGGACGGCAATCCGGCGTCCGTCGCTCTGCCCAAGGACCTCGCCAACGACTTCGATGAGCTGATCGAGCAGCTGCGTCGCATCCCGGGCGAGGCGGGCACGATCGGCCTGGTGTCGATCGACTCGGATTTCTTCGTTTTGGTGCGCGTCCGCGGCAAGAAGGTCGAGGTGTTGTTGTCGGACGCCTTGGCCGCCAACGATTGGCCCATCGCCCGCGACGCCGCAGATTTCCTCGGTGAGGACGTCGACGACGACGAGTCCGACGCCGGCGCCGTCGGCGACTTCGACATGTTCGCGGACGCCGGGCTCAGCGAGTTCGACCTCGAGCAGCTCTGCTCCGACCTCGACGCCGACCCCGTCGACCTCGCCGCCGACATCCTGGGCAAGATCGGGTTCAAGTCGGCGTTCAAGAAGGTCGCGTCCAGCTTCGGCCTGTGAGCCCCGTGTGACCGGTGGTACCCGTTGGCATGCCGCGATGCGGCTGGCGTTGGCTGAGGCTTCTCAGGCCGGACGCCGCGGCGACGTCCCCATCGGGGCCGTCCTGGTGGACGCCGACGGCGCAGTTTTGGCGTCCGCGGGCAACGAGCGCGAGCTGACCGGCGATCCGACCGCGCACGCCGAGGTCCTGGTCCTGCGGCGCGGAGCCGCGGCCTTGGCGGAACGATCGGTCCCTGAGCTTGTCGAAGGGTCGGTCCCTGAGCTTGTCGAAGGGCTGGCCGACGCGGACCGAACCAAGGGCTGGCGCCTGGAGGACTGCACCCTCGTCGTCACCTTGGAGCCCTGCACGATGTGCGCGGGCGCGATCGTGAACGCCCGTATCGGACAACTCGTGTTCGGCGCCTTCGACCCGAAGGCAGGCGCGGTGTCGTCGGTGCGTGATGTGGTCCGGGATCCGCGGCTGAACCACCAGGTGGCCGTGACGTCCGGCGTCCTGGCCGACGAGTGCGGCGAGGTGCTGCGGGAGTTCTTCGACCGGCTCCGCTGAGATCGTGGACGCCTGCGCCGATTGGCGTCCAGATTGGAGCGGCTTGTATTGTCTCCCGCGGTGGCGTGTCCGAGCGGCCGAAGGAGCGCGCCTCGAAAGCGCGTGAAGGGTCTCCCTTCCGTGGGTTCAAATCCCACCGCCACCGCCAAGGGGCTCTCTACAACAACGTAGGGAGCCCTTTTCGATGCGCTGGCGTCAAGGTGTTTCGGACGCGGTCCCGTTCAAGCCCGCCGAGAACTCGCCCGCCTCCCCGCGGGCGATGGCCCGACCGTTGAGCGACTCTGACCGCGCGAGGTGGTCAAGGACGGCACCGCCGACGAGTCCACCTGCCCGGACGGCGCCGGCGGACTGGGCAACAAGCTGCGCAACAAGCTGTTGTGCATCAGCCAGTCCCCTGACCTTTAGTTCACGACGTCGGACGCCGTGCCAGCAGTCTGCGCCACGGCAGCACGGCGATCCCGACGCCCGCGAGCAGGACGACGCCGCCGATAGCCTCGGCGGCGTTCGGCCGTTCTCCCAACAGGACGCCGGCCGCGACGATCCCGATCACCGGCACCAAGAGCGTGAAGGGTGCCACCTCGGCCGCGGGGTAGCGGGCGAGCAGCATGTTCCACACCGCGTAGCAGAACAGCGTCGACAGCGCGGCGGTGTAGAGCGTGGAAAGTCCTGCCGACAAGGGGAAATGAGTGACCGCCGTACCGATGGCCGCGGGTCCCTCCAGCAGCAGCGACAACACGAACAGCGGCAGCGGCACGAACAGCGAGCCCCAGACGGTGACCCCCAAGCCGGACGCCCCCTTGATCCGCCGGGCCGCGATGTTGCCGGCCGCCCACGAGAACGCCGCGGCCAGCGCGAGCAACAGCCCCAGCAGGGGAGTCGCAGCTTGGCGTCCGATCGCCACGATCGACAGGCCGAGGACGCCGACGCCGACCCCCACCAGCTGCAGCGTGCGCGGACGCTCCCGCAGCGCGACCATGGCCAGCCCCACCGTGAACAGGACCTGCGCCTGCAACACCAGAGACGCCAGCCCGGCCGGGAGGCCGACGCCCATCGCGGTGTAGAGCAGTCCGAACTGGCCCGCCGACATCAGCAGCCCCACCGCGGCCAGCTGCGACCAGGGCACGGCCGGACGCTTCACGACAAGCAGCATCGGCAAGATCACCGTGAACCGAATCGTCGCGAACAGGATCGGCGGCACGGACGCGAGGCCTACATGGATGACGACGAAGTTCAGCCCCCAGATGGCAACCACGGCCAGCGCGAGCAGGATGTGTCGGGGAGCCATGGAGCCAGAACACCAGATGTCGGGGTCGCCGCCTCACTTCGTCCGCGGGCTGGCTCGCCTCGAGGGGGGGCACCCGCCTCAGCACCCCTCCCCACAAGGGGCGAAAGGCGGTAGCGTGCGTGCTTTCCAGCAGGCTCAACCAGGGGAGTTCGGCATGAGGATCGCACGCGTGGTCGGCTCCGCCGTCTCGACCATCAAGGTCGACAGCCTCAAGGGTGCCAAGCTGCTCGTCGTCCGCTACGCCAGCGCCTCCGATGAGCCCCAAGGCGAGCCGTTCGTCGCCGTGGACGCCATCGGCGCCGGTGTGGGCGAGCTGGTCCTGCTCTCCGAGGGCTCTGCCGGACGCCACACGTCCACCACGACGACCGCCCCCGTGGACGCCGTCATCTTCGCCATCCTGGATTCGCTCGAGGTCGACGGGGTCACGACCTTCCGGAAGTCGTAGGAATTGCCCGCCCGCGAACTGCTGAGCGTCGGGATCGACGTCGGCACCACCACCACCCAGTTGGTCGCCTCGCGCCTGACGGTCACGAACCGCGCCCGCATGGGTCTTGTGCCGCGCCTCGACGTGGACGCCCGCGAGGTCCTTTACCAGAGCCCCACCCACTCCACGCCGCTCACGTCCCCGGACGAGGTGGACGTCCACCGACTCGTCGCGCTGGTCCGCGGCGACTACGCCGCCGCTGGCATCACCCCTGATCAGGTCGAGACCGGCGCCGTCATCGTCACCGGTGAGACCGCCCGGACGCGCAACGCCGAGGCCATCCTGCAGGGCCTCGCCGAGCTCGCGGGCGACTTCGTCGTCACCGTGGCCGGCCCGAATCTCGAGTCGCAGATTGCCGGACGCGGGTCCGGCGCGGCCGAGTGGTCCCGCCAGCACTACGCGACGGTCGTCACGGTCGACATCGGCGGCGGGTCGTCCAACGCGGCGGTTTTTCGCTCCGGACGCCATGCCGCCTCGGCGGCGTCCATGGTCGGTGGACGCCAGCTGACGCTGGACGCCGATGGTCGCGTCACCCACATCGCGCCTAGTGGCGTGGCGATCATCGCGGACCTCGGCATCCACGGCCTAGCCGTCGGCCAGACTGCGACGGCGGCGTCCCTGAGGAGACTGACCGACGCCATGGCCGACATCATCGTCGACCTCGTCCTGGGCATCGAGACCCCGCTGGGCAAGAAGGTGGGCCTCACGCCGCCGCTGCACCTCACGGGCCCGACGACGGCCTACTTCCTCTCCGGCGGCGTCGGACGCGCCTTCTACGATCACGATCCGGCCGACACGTTCGCCGAGATCGCCCGGTACGGCGACGTGGGTCCGCTCTTGGCGCGCTCGCTGCGCGAGAACGACCGCCTCAAGACGCTGCGCGTCGAGCGTCCCGCCCAGACCCTGCACGCCACCGTCCTGGGCGCCGCCAGCCAGCAGGTCACGCTGTCGGGTAGCACGATCTGGGCCGAGGACTCGCAACTGCCCCTCAAGAACGTGCCCGTCGTCGAGCCGCATCTGGGCGACGTCGTCCCGACCTTCGATGACTCCGGACGCCTCCAAGAGGCCATCGCCAAGGCCGTCGCGCGCTGGGATCGCAGCGAGGGCGGCGAATGGCAGGGCTGCGCGATCGCGCTCGACCTTCCGAAGGACCTGGCCTTCGGGCAGGTCCAGGCGCTGGCGTCCGCTCTGGTGGCCTTCGCCAGACAGCGCATCCCCAGGGGCAAGCCGTTGATCCTGGTCAGCGAGCAGGACTACGCGCAGGTGCTCGGCCAGACCATCAAGGGTCTGGCGGACGACCTGCCGGTCGTGGTGGTCGACCAGATCGGTCTCGGCGAGGGCGATTTCATCGACATTGGCGTGCCGCTGTTCGACGGACGCGTCGTGCCCGTGTCGGTCAAGACGTTGGTGTTCTACCAGTGAAGGGGGGTCGGCGATGAGGCTGCGGAGCACGATGTTCGGCGAGGTCTACGACTTCGGCTCCATCAAGGAGGTGCTGGCCAAGGCCAACGAGCCCAAGTCCGGCGACCAGCAGGCGGGCATCGCCGCCCGCAGCGCCGCCGAGCGGGTGGCCGCGCGCGAGGTCCTGGCCGAGATCCCCTTGTCGGCGCTGCGCGAGAACCCGGCCGTGCCGTACGAGATCGACGAGGTGACCAGGGTCATCGACGACGCCGTCAACGAGACCGTCTACAGCGAGATCAAAGGCTGGAAGGTCGGCGACTTCCGCGAGTGGATCCTCGCCAACAGCACCACCGGCGACATGATCAAGCGGGCGTCCACGGCCCTCACCGGCGAGATGGTCGCGGGCGTCACCAAGCTGATGTCCAACATGGATCTCATCGTCGGCGCCAAGAAGATCGAGATCGTCAAGCACTGCGTCAACACCATCGGACGCCGCGGCACGATCGCCTCGCGCCTCCAGCCCAACCATCCCACCGACTCGGTCGAGGGCATCCGCGCCGCGACGTACGAAGGTCTGTCGTTCGGCTCGGGAGACTCGGTGATCGGCATCAACCCGTCGGACGACTCGGTGAGCTCGGTCAGCCGCCTGCTCGAGATGACCAAGGAGGTCATCGACACCTGGGAGATCCCGACCCAGAACTGCGTCCTGGCCCACATCACCACCCAGATGGAGTGCCTCAAGCGCGGCGCCCCGGTGGGCCTGATGTTCCAGAGCCTCGCCGGCTCCCAGAAGGCCAACGAGGGCTTCGGCATCAGCGTCGGGCTGCTGGACGAGGCGTCCGCGCTGGCCAAGAAGCACTGCTGGCCCGCGGGCCCCAACTACCTGTACTTCGAGACCGGGCAGGGCACGGCGCTCAGCGCGGACGCCCATTACGACGCCGACCAGCTCACCATGGAGGCCCGCATCTACGGCCTCGCCAAGCGCTACGACCCCTACCAGGTCAACACGGTCGTGGGCTTCATCGGCCCCGAGTACCTCTACGACTCGGTGCAGATCACCCGCGCCGGCCTCGAGGACCACTTCATGGGCAAGCTGACCGGCCTCTCGATGGGCTGCGACGTCTGCTACACCAACCACGCGAAGGCCACCCAGAACGAGATCGAGAACCTGATGGTGCTGTTCGCCGCGGCGGGCGGCAGTTTCATCATGGGCATCCCGATGGGCGACGACTCGATGCTGTCGTACCAAACGACGAGCTTCCACGACATCGCCTCGATCCGCCAGGCCATGGACCTGCGCCCCCTGCCCGAGTTTGAAGCCTGGCTGGAGGGGATCGGGCTGTGGAAGGACGGCCAGCTCACCGCCGCCGCCGGCGACGCGTCCTTCTTCCTGAGGCGGTGAGAGATGAGCGATCTCGAGACTCTTGTCGCCCGCGTCCTGGCTGAACTGCGCAGTTCGGACGCCGCAGGCGCCGGTTCCGCGGTGGGCACGACGCCGACGGCGCGTCCGCAGCAGGCGGCCACGGCGTCCGGCTCTGATCTGGACATCGACGTGCCCGACCCGACGGGCGAAGCCGGACGCCTCCGCATCGGCGTCGCCAATCCCGTGGACGCCGACGCGCTCGGCAACCTGCGGCGGACCACGTCGGCGCGACTAGCGGTGGGACGCGCCGGGCCGCGTCCGCGCACGGGCTCGCTGCTGCTGTTCCAGGCCGACCACGCGGTCACCCAGGACGCGATCTACGGCGTCGTCCGCGAGGAGACGAAGGCGGCCCACGATCTGTTCAGCGTCACGTCTCAGGCCGAGGACCGGCAGACGTACCTGCTGCGTCCCGACCTCGGACGCCGCCTCTCGGACGCCGCCAAGGCCGAGATCGACAAGCGCTGCAAGAAGGGCGTCGACGTCCAGATCGTCGTCGGCGACGGGCTGAGCGCGGCGGCGATCGACAACAACCTGGCCGACATCCTGCCGGTGATCACCCAGGGCCTCAGCTCGGCCGGCTTCAGCATCGGGACGCCGTTCTTCGTCACCAACTGCCGCGTCGGGGTCATGAACGACATCAACGCGATCGTCCGGGCGAAGGTGCTGCTGCTGCTGATCGGCGAGCGCCCGGGCCTCGGCATCGCCGACGCCATGAGCGCCTACATGGGCTACGACCCGCAGCCCGGCAAGACGGACGCCGACCGCGACCTGATCTGCATGATCACCCGCGGCGGCGGCACCAACCCGCTGGAGGCCGGCGCGTACATCGTCGAGGTCATCAAGCGCATGATGAAGCATCAAGCGAGCGGCGTCCGGCTGCGCGAGATCGTCGGAGAGGAGTAGCCATGGCCGTGCTCGATCCCATCAAGCCGACGATCCTGGCCGTCCGGATCATCCCCAACATCGACCGCGGGCTCGCCGCGAAGATCGGCCTCGCCGACCACCACCGCGCGGTCGGCCTGATCACCTGCGACATCGACGACGCCCTGTACGTCTCGCTGGACGAGGCGACCAAGATGGCCGAGGTCGACGTCGTCTACGCCAAGAGCTTCTACGCGGGCTCGGCGCACGCGTCCGGACCGCTCTCGGGCGAGATCATCGGCATGCTGGCTGGCCCGTCGACGGCCGAGGTGCGCGCCGGGGTGGACGCCTGCGTCGCCTACGCCGAGGCCGAGGCCTGGTTCTACTCGGCCAACGCTGACGGCTCGCTCGCGTTCTTCCCGCACCTCATCAGCGCCACCGGCAGCTATCTGTCGGACGCCGCCGGCGTCGACGTGGGTGCCCCGCTGGCCTACCTGATCGCGCCTCCGTTGGAGGCGACGTTTGCCCTGGACGCCGCGATGAAGGCTGCGGACGTCGAGATGAGGGAGTGGTTCGCGCCGCCGTCCGAGACGAACTTCTCGGGTGCGTTGCTCACGGGCGCGCAGTCGGCGTGCAAGGCGGCCTGCCAGGCGTTCCAAGACGCCGTTGTCGACGTGGCGTCCGCGCCCACGATCTATTAGGAGGCGTCATGGACTCTGATCTCCGCTCGATCCAGCAGGCGCGCGACCTCGCGACGGCCGCGCGCGAGGCCATGCGCTCGTTCCAGTTCACCGAACAGGCGGCGGTTGACCGCATCTGTAAGGCGATGGTGGACGCCGCCATGCGCGAAGCCGGACGCCTCGGGCAGCTGGCCCACGACGAGACCGGCTTCGGCTACCCGAATCACAAGAAGCTCAAGAACGAGTTTGCGGCGGCGGGGGTGTGGGAGTCGATCAAGGACACCCCGACCTGCGGCGTCCTGCGTCGGGACGAGGCCAAGAAGGTCGTCGAGATCGGCGCACCGGTCGGCGTCATCGTGGCGCTCTCGCCGTCGACGAACCCGACCTCGACGGCGATCTTCAAGATCCTGATCGGGGTGAAGGCGCGCAACGCGGTCATCGTGGCGCCGCACCCGAGCGCCAACACGTGCACGAACGAGGCCGTCCGCGTCATGGCCGCCGCCGGCGAGGCTGCGGGCATGCCGAAGGGCCTGGTCAGCTGCATGGACGAGCTGTCCATCGCGGGCACCAACGAGCTGATGAACCACCACGCGACGTCGCTGATCCTGGCCACGGGTGGTCCGGGCATGGTCACTGCGGCGCACAGCGTCGGCAAGCCCGCCATCGGCGTCGGCCCGGGCAACGTGCCCGCCTACGTCGACCGAACGGCCGACATCGCGACTGCGGCCCGGATGATCGTCGAGTCCAAGTCGTTCGACTGCTCCACGATCTGCGCCACCGAGCAGTGCGTCATCGCGGACGCCCCCATCGCCGACCAGCTGCGCAGCGCGATGAAGGCGATGGGCGCGCATTGGCTGACGCCCGAGGAGGCCGACAAGCTCGGCTCGCAGATGTTCCGTCCGAACGGCATGCTGAACGGCTCGTACGCCGGACGGACGCCGCAGCAGGTCGGCAAGCTGGCGGGCATCTCGGTGCCGGATTCGGCCCGCATCCTGGTCGCGGATCTCGCCGGCGTGGGGCCCAAGTTCCCCCTCTCGCGGGAGAAGCTGACCCCGGTGCTCGGCTTCATGGTCGCCGACGGCTGGCACGCGGGCTGCGAGAAGGCGGTCGAGCTGCTCAAGTTCGGCGGCGACGGGCACTCGGTCGTGATCCATTCGCGTGACGAGGAGGCCATCTTGGCCTTCGGCATCCAGAAGCCCGCCTTCCGGATCCTCGTCAACACGTGGGGCAGCCTCGGCGGCGTCGGCGCGACGACCGGCATCAAGCCGTCGATGACGCTGGCCCCCGGCGGCATGGGCGGCGCGGTGATCTCCGACAACGTCTCCGTCGAGCACGTCCTGAACATCAAGCGCATCGCGTACCACCTGCACGACGCCCCGGCGGTCGCCCAAGCCTGGAAGGGCGGGCCGTCCGCGGCGTCCGCCTTCTCCGCTCCGGGGCACCTGCCGCAGCGCTCCAGCGATGCCGAGATGATCGAGCGCGTCGTCCACCTCGTCCTGAAAGAGATGGGCCGGTGAGTAGCCCATGATCGAGACCAAGCAGCGCCGACGGCGTCCAACCGAGACCGCGACCGCGGTCGCCCCCGTTCCCACAACTGAATACCCAGCAAGCCCAGCAGTAAGTAACCAAAGGAGTACTCCCATGGCAGACGTCCAGATGATCGCCCTCGGCATGGTCGAGACCCGGGGCCTGATCGGGGCCATCGAGGCCGCCGACGCGATGGTCAAGGCCGCGAACGTCAAGCTCATCGGCAAGGAGCAGATCGGCTCGGCGTACGTGACCGTCATGGTCCGCGGCGACGTCGGTGCCGTCAAGGCAGCGACGGACGCCGGTGCCGCCGCCGCTGCCCGCGTCGGTGAGCTGGTGTCGGTGCACGTGATCCCGCGTCCCCACGGCGACGTCGAGGCCATCCTGCCCAAGGCGCAGGCCTGATCGTTTAGCCCATGGGTCGGACCATCATCACGACGGCTGACGTGCGCGCAGCCGGTCGGGGAGGGCAGTTGAGCTTCCCCGACAACGCCATCGTCACGGCCGCGGCTGCAGAGCTCGCTGCCGACCATGGCGTGGCTCTGCTGCGCGGAAACGGCACCACGGGGGCGTCCGCGCCGGCGGCGTCCGGTCAGCTGGCGGACCAGGTCCGGGCGATCGTGACGGCCCTGCTGGCCGGGCAGGGTGGTGCGCCGCCGGGGCGGCGCGGGGTGAAGGCCGTAGCGCAGCGCGACGTGACCTTGGAGAAGTTCGGTTACCCCGGTCCGCCGCCGGGCATGGACGTGCGCACCGCGGACGTCGTGACCGGGGCCGACGGGGCGCCGATGGCGGCCGGCTACATGACGCTGACCGCGGGATCCTTCCCGTGGACGCTCAACTACGACGAGGTGCAGATCGTGCTCGAGGGCGAGCTGCACATCGGGACGCCGGACGGCGTCCGCGTGGGGCGTCCGGGCGACGTGCTGTACGTGCCGAAGGGCTCCACGATCACCTTCTCGACGCCGACCTGGGCCAAGTTCGTCTACGTGACGTACCCGGCCGACTGGGAGTCGCAGTGAAGGTCGACAAAACGATGCGCCTAGCCGCGGCCCGATTGAAGGGCAAACGGCCGATCGAGCGGGACGTGGGCATCCGTGTCGGGGTCGACCTCGGCACCGCCTACACGGTCGTCATGGTGACGGACGCCGACGGCGTTCCGTTGGCCGGGGCGTCAGTGTTCGCCGACGTCGTCCGCGACGGCATCGTCTGGGACTTCGCCGGGGCGACGCGCGTCGTCACCGAGCTGAAGGACGCCGTGGAGCGCCGCACCGGACGTCGGCTCACGGCCGGGGCCGTGACGATCCCGCCGAGCGTGTCGGCGTCCGATCATCGGGCCCACGGCTACGTGCTGGAGGGGGCTGGCATCGCCTGCACCGCCGTCGTGGACGAGCCGACGGCCGCCAACGCGGTGCTCGGGGTGCGCGACGGGGCCGTGGTCGACATCGGCGGCGGCACGACCGGGGTGGCGATCCTGCGCGACGGGCAGGTCGTCGCGACCCACGACGAGCCCAGCGGCGGGACGCATCTGTCACTGGTCATCGCCGGGGCGCTCGGGGTGTCGTTCGAAGAGGCCGAGAAGCTCAAGTGCGACCCGGCCAACCACGCGCGGCTGCTGCCGATCGTGACGCCCACGCTCGAAAAGGTGTCGACGATCGTCCGCACCGGCATCGCCGGGCACCGCGTCGAACACCTGTATCTGGTCGGCGGCACCGCCGCCTTCGCGGGCATCGCGCCCGTCATGACCCGCATCACCGGGGTGCCCTGCGAGGTCGCCCCCGAACCCATGTTGGTCACGCCGCTGGGCGTGGCCTCGTTTGCCGACGTCCTCACCGAGGGAGCCTTCCGATGACCGATCCCGCCAACTTCCAGCTGCGCACCTTCTGCCACCTGGACCGCATGCAGCCGCAGTTCGCGGCCTTCATGGGCACGATCTCCCAGGGCGATCCGCCCGTCGAGGGCATGGCGTCGCTGTACGTCGAGATGGCGCCCGGCAACTGGGTGTTCAAGGTGGTCGACAAGGTGGTGAAGGCCACGGACGTTCGTCCGGGGGCGCAGATCGTCGAGCGTCAGTACGGCATGTTCGAGGTGCACTCGCTCTCGCAGGCCGACGTGCTGCGGGCCGGCGACGTCGTGTTGGAAGAGCTGGGTCTTCCGATGACGTCGCGGCTGCGCCCGAAGCTGGCGTCCGAACAGATCATCACCAACGTGAACCCGTACCAGGCCCAGTTGCTCAATCGTTTCAATCGCGGGACGATGCTCGTGGCCGGCCAGACCTTGATGGTGCTCGAGGTCGAGCCGGCCGCCTACATCACACTCGCCGCGAACGAGGCCGAGAAGGCGTCCCCGGTGTTCCTGAACCACCTGTCGTCGGTCGGCGTGTTCGGACGGCTGTGGATGTCCGGCGGGGAGTCCGACATCCTGGCCGCCCGCAACGCGGCCGTCGGCGCCATCGAAGCGATCACGGGCCAGTAGCCATGGGCCGCGTCGTCATCACCAAAGAGACCGTCCAGGGCTTCGTCGCCCAGGGCCTCGGCTCGCACCAGGTGCCCGCGGGGGCGATCGTCACCGACTCGGCCAAGGAATTCGCCCGCGACAAGGGCTTCTCCTTGGTCTTCTCGGACGCCGCGCTCGCGGCCCCGCGTCCGGTCGGGGTGGCGCCGGCGGCGTCCAACTCGGACCTGGCCCGGCGGGTGCGGTCGGCGGTCATCGCCCAACTCGGGCACGCGCCCGAGGGCTTGGACGCCGTGATCGCCAAGGTCCTGGCGTCGCTGTAGCCATGACGAACTCGGTCCAGGTCACGGCGGCGTCCGGTGGGGTCGCCGCGATCCTGGACGCCCTGGATCCTGCCTTGTCGTTGGTGGTCGCGCCCGAGCGGGTGGACGTCGTGCTCGGGCTGGTCTTCGCGCGGGAGCTGGGGCGTCCGCTGCCGCGGGCGGTCGTCGTGACGGGTTCGCTGCCGGACGACGTGATCGCGCTGTGGAACTCCCGCGTGCCGGACGTGCCGCTGGTCTGCACGGAGGCGGCGATCCACGAGTTCGAGCACGAGGTGCTGGCGTCCGCGAAGCGAGCCAACCGGCACGTGGTGCTGCCCGAAGGCACCGAGCCGCGGGTGCTGAAGGCCGCTGCGCACCTGCTGGCGAGGGGAATCGTCCGGCTGACGCTGCTGGGGAACGCCGCCGAGGTGGCGGCGACGGCGTCCGAGTTCGGGTTGGACGTGAGTGCGGCGACCGTTATCGACCCCGAGACGGATGCCTTGCGGAGGCGGTTCGCCGATGAGTACGCGGAGCTGCGCAAGGCCAAGGGCGTGACGCCGGAGCAGGCGTTCGAGCGCATGGCGGACGTGTCGTACTTCGGCACGATGATGGTCGCCGATGGGCTGGCCGACGGCATGGTGTCGGGGGCGGTGCACACCACGGCGCACACGATCCGCCCGGCGTTCGAGATCATCAAAACCGCGCCCGGCGTCTCAGTGGTGTCGTCGGTGTTCTTCATGTGCCTGCCCGACAAGGTGCTGGCCTTCGGTGACTGCGCGGTGAACCCGAACCCGACGCCGGAGCAACTCGCGCAGATCGCGGTGACCTCGGCGCGGACGGCCAAGCAGTTCGGCATCGAGCCGCGAGTGGCGCTGCTGTCGTACTCGACGGGCACGTCGGGATCCGGGCCGGACGTGGACCGGGTCGTCGAGGGGACGAAGCTGGCTCAGGCGCTGGACCCCTCGTTGGCGATTGACGGACCCATGCAATTGGACGCCGCGATCGTTCCCGAGGTGGCCCGGACGAAGGCGCCGAACTCGGCGGTCGCCGGGCGGGCGACGGTGCTGATCTTCCCGTCGCTGGACGCCGGCAACATCGCGTACAAGGCTGTCCAGCGGACGGCCGGTGCGCTCGCGATCGGGCCGGTCTTGCAGGGGCTGAACAAGCCCATCAACGACCTCTCGCGAGGGGCTACGGTCCCGGACATCATCAACACCGTCGCGATCACGGCGTTGCAGGCGGTGTAGGGGCTTCGACAAGCTCAGCCAACTGCGACGGCTCTGGGCTCTCGTTCGCTGAGCTTGTCGAAGGGCTCAGATCCGCGCGTAGCGGCGCGTCCGGTCATCGCTGATGCGTCCGGACCAGTTGAGCCCCGTACCCGAAGTCGTAGCTGTTGCCCGCCGCATCCGTGTAAACCGCGTAGTCAAAGCCCAGATCCTCGCAGTGGGCCTCCACGGTTTCCATGGACGCCGGCAGCGGCAGCGGCAGCAACCCGGACGGCTCGTACGACCCAGCGATCACGTCCCAGACGGACCGGGACGAGACGCCCAGGTCGACCAGGATCGCGTCCGCGTAGGGCTCGATCTCGGTCAGCACCGGCGGGTGATGCAGCCGCAGCACGACGATCACGGGACGCTCGCCCATCGCCTCGCGCGCAGCGCGGACCAGGTCGGCGTCACCCGAGTTCGCTGCCGTCACCGTCCTGGTCCTCGAGGCGCAGCCAGCGCGGGTCGGTGCCCAGATCGGCCTGGGGCCCGAGCGCGGTGGTGATGCCGAGCGCACGGTACTCGCGCGAGATGATCGAGGCGTACGTGCGGCAGGCGTCCGGGTCGAAGAGTGCGGCCATGCCGAGCCCCTCGGGCCAGCGCGAGATCGCCAGGCTGGTCGACTTGAACTCAGCAGTCGTCTCGGCGGCGCCGTTGCGCGGATCCGACGACGTGTTCACCGGGACGCCGAACGGCAGCTCCTCCGCCAGGGCCTACAGCTCGTTGTTCCAGCGGGCCGCAGTGGCGGCGTCCGTCGCCTGCATCAATAGCACGTGCCTGATCTGGTCGTCCGCGAGCATGGTGCGCTGCTGGTCCGATAGGGCGTGCGGCGCGATGGCGGCGTCCGAGAAGGGGCGTCCGGCATAGGTGCCCGCGAACGGGCCGCCCTCGGGGGCGGGCACGCTTTGGTGCCGGCTGTAGAGCATCAGCCCGGCCAGAGCCTCGATCGGCAGCCGGGACGCGAGGTCCGCGGCGCGCGCGTCGGCGTCCAAGCGCCAGTCCTCGTACGGCAGCAGGACGCCGCCGCGCGAGCTGTTCTTGAACAGCAGCCCGTCCACGGTGATGACGGGCGCGGAGGTGGTGACGACCTCCGGGCCGTCGGGCCGTCGGGCTGGCTGTGGTGCTGCATGAGTTGCTACTAGAGAGCCGCGGACTCGGTGCCGAAGGCGTCGGGACTCGCCAGGGCGCGTCCGCGGATGTCGTCGAGGATCACAATGATGCCACTGTGTCGGGGTGTCGGTTCGCTGGCCTTTGATCTACCCTGGGTAACCTGTTTGTCGCGGTCCCAAGTTGGGTCCGGTAGCGGGAAGCTGAAAGAGCGCTTTTCGTTCTGAGTCTTCCGAGAGGGTCTCCAGTTGGTAGCTGGGGGCCCTCTCACCGTCTCTGAAGTTGTTCGAAGTCGATCTTCGCGGCACCGTCACGTGACTCTGAGTAGGCGCGCCGACGACCTGGGCCCTCCCTGCTTGCGAGTGGCCCCTCCTGGGTCCTGAGGTGCGAGTCACCCCTCTGTCTGCACCCGGTGTTTCCGGGAAAAATGCCTCTTGACGCATGAGCCTGCGTACTCCCATCCTTAGCTATGAGAAAAGCACCCCTGATCTTCTTCTCGGCTGCATTGCTCGCAGCAAGCGCTTTTGTGAGCCCAGCCGCTTCCGCGAACCCCCTGTCAAACGGATGCTCATACAACGTCCGTGAACTCGTCGGTCCAGACAAGATTTCCCTTGGACGTGCGGGCGAGACTTCTCAGACAGTTGGACGAAATGGCGGAGACGACGCGCTGTCAACATACCGAACTAGGGTTGGTGGAAAAGACGTCACAGTGACCATTCTCCGTGGCATTTCTGATTCTGATGCCACTCGGGCCGTCGATTCCATGCAAGCTCAATGGAATGAGCTCGCTAAGAAGTCTCTTGGTCCACAAGAAGAGGAAACTGGTATCCGATCAGTGAATGCCGCGCCCGTCTCTGGAACGATGGAAACCGTTTCAATTAGTGTGGATGATGACTCAGGAACGGTTGAAGTATCCGCTCCGCAAGGCTCTCAAGTGGTTGGCAATTCCGGAAGGACCACTGGTTGCACACGAGTGGCAAAAGGGCTCTTCACAATCCAGGGTGTAGGTGGGGTCTGAAGCCGCCGGTTTCGAGTAGTGATCTGGCGATGTAGTGGGTGAGGTTCCGGAAGCCGAGGG
>NZ_FXTL01000022.1 GCF_900182665.1 Propioniciclava tarda | reverse complement strand
CTGCGGGTGTTGCCATGGCGCTGGTCATGGGATCCGATTCTCCTGTCCCCGCCCCAGCCAAGTTCCGATCAACTCGGGCGTCTCACACGAGTCTGTCGGATAGGGCGGTGCCGACCAAGGCCAGCACGGCCGCGATCAACGTGGCCATCCCGGGATCGATCCCGAGGATCTGGCGCCGGGGCTCCTTGGGGGTGCTGCTTTCGGTCAGTGCTCCTCCGTCGGGAGAGATGACTGTCAGCGTAACCAAACAGCATCGGCCTCGGAAGGCCCGGGTTGACTCAGCTCGACCCCCTTGACCCCACCTGGCGCGGTGACAGGCTCGGTTCCGACAGGCTGGACAACGAAGGACGGGGCCCCCGTGGGGACCCCGTCCTGGTGTGTTGCCCTCCGGTCAGTGGCTGTGGCCGTGACCGTGGTCGTCGCCGGACTCCTCCGGCTTCTCCACCACCAGGGTCTCGGTGGTGAGCAGCAGAGCGGCGATGGACGCCGCGTTCGCCAGCGCCGAGCGCGTGACCTTGACCGGGTCGATGACGCCGGCCTGGACCAGGTCCTCGTAGACACCGGTGGCGGCGTTGTAGCCCAGGCCCACCGGCAGCTCCTTGACCTTGGACACGATCACGTAGCCCGGCTCGCCGCCGTTCTCCGCGATCCAGCGCAGCGGCTCGGCCACAGCCTTCGCCACGATCTGGACGCCCGCCTTCTCGTCACCCGTCTTGCCGAGGTGATCGGCCAGCACGGACGCCGCGTGGACGAGAGCCGAGCCGCCACCGGCGACGATGCCCTCCTCGATCGCGGCGCGCGTCGCGGAGACGGCGTCCTCGATGCGGTGCTTCTTCTCCTTGAGCTCGACCTCGGTGGCGGCGCCGACCTTGATGACGCAGACGCCACCGGCCAGCTTCGCGACCCGCTCCTGGAGCTTCTCGCGATCCCAGTCGGAGTCGGTGCGGGAGATCTCGGCAGCCAGCTGGGCAACGCGATCCTTGACAGCCTGGGCGTCGCCCGCGCCGTCCACGATCGTGGTGTTGTCCTTGGTGACGACGACGCGCTTGGCGCGGCCGAGCACGTCCAGGCCGACCTGGTCGAGCTTGAGGCCGACGTCCGAGCTGACGACGGTGCCGCCGGTGAGGATCGCCATGTCCTCGAGCATCGCCTTGCGGCGGTCGCCGAAGGCCGGGGCCTTGATGGCGACCGAGCCGAACGTGCCGCGGATCTTGTTGACGACCAGGGTCGACAGGGCCTCGCCGTCCACGTCCTCGGCGATGATGACGAGCTGACCCGACACCCCGATGACCTTCTCGAGCAGCGGAAGCAGCTCGTTCATCGAGGAGATCTTGCCCGAGTTGAGCAGGATGTACGGGTTCTCGAGGATTGCCTCCTGACGATCGGCGTCCGTCACGAAGTAACCGGAGATGTAGCCCTTGTCGAACTGCATGCCCTCGGTGAACTCGAGCTCGGTGCCCATCGTGTTGGACTCGTCAACGGTGATGACGCCGTCCTTGCCGACCTTGTCGAACGCGTCGGCGATGAGGGCGCCGATCTCGGCGTCGCGCGAGGAAATGGTCGCAACGGACGCCATGTCGGACGTCGTCTCGACCGGCTTCGCGTTCTCCTTGAGGCGCGCCTCGACGGCGGCCACGGCCGCCTCGATGCCGCGCTTCAGGCCGACCGGGTTCGCCCCGGACGCCACCGCGCGCAGGCCCTCGTGGACCAGCGCCTGAGCCAAGACCGTTGCCGTCGTGGTGCCGTCGCCGGCCACGTCGTTGGTCTTGGTGGCGACCTCCTTGGCCAGCTGGGCGCCGAGGTTCTCGTACGGATCGGAGAGCTCGACCTCCTTGGCGACGGTCACGCCGTCGTTGGTGATGGTCGGAGCGCCCCACTTCTTGTCGAGGACGACGTAGCGACCCTTGGGGCCGAGCGTCACCTTCACGGTGTTGGCGAGGGCGTCGACGCCGCGCTCGAGAGAGCGACGTGCCTCCTCGTCAAACTGAAGGATCTTTGCCATGTGTCTTGGTTCCTTACTTGACGACGACGGCGAGGATGTCGCGGGCGTTCAGGAGCAGGTACTCCTCGCCGCCGTACTTGACCTCGGTGCCGCCGTACTTGGAGAAGATGACGATGTCGCCCTCGTGGACGTCCATCGGGACGCGGGCGCCCTTGTCGTCGATGCGGCCGGGGCCGGCTGCGACGACCTTGCCCTCCTGGGGCTTCTCCTTGGCGGTGTCGGGGATGACCAGACCGGAGGCGGTGGTCTGCTCAGCCTCGAGGGGCTGGACGAGGACGCGGTCCTCAAGCGGCTTGATGGTGACGGCCACTGATGTGCCCTTCCTATTCGGGTGCGGACGCCGACGGCGTCCAGGTGGACTACGAAGATGCGTCGCCCAGGCGTCGTCGCGGGTGCCGCCATGGGTTGGCACACTCGTTGGTTGAGTGCTAACTGCGAGGTTATACCCGGGCTAGCACTCGGGCAACTCGAGTGCTAAGGCGTGTCCGGACGCCTCGGGCGGTCGCCGGCGTCCCCTCTTCGGATGGCTTGGGGGCACGGACGCCGACGGCTAGCCTGACGGTCATGGAGACCGGACCCGGACCATCCCCCACGGCCCCCCGCAGGACCGCCAAGCGCGAGGAGCGGCGCCGCGCTCGCCGGGCCCTCGCGGTGCTCGGCCTGCTGCTCGGCCTCATCTTCGCCGGCGTGATCGCGTCGGTCGGCTTCGTGGTCTATAGCGCCCAGAAGGCCCTGGACAAGGCGACCGACGGCAAGGGCGGGTCGGTCATTCAGGTGATGTTCCCCGGACCGGCGCAGCCGGCCCAGTCCTCACGCACGAGCATCCTCATCGCTGGCAACTCCTACGACGACCCCGGGCACCCCGGCGGCGACCTCACCGACGGCATCCTGATCGCCACCTTCGACTCGGTCACGAACAAGACGGGCCTCGTGAGCGTCCCGCGTGACCTCTGGGTCACGCACAACGGCAAAAACATGAAGATCAACGCCGTGTACGTGTCCGCGGGCCGCGGCCAGGCCGGCCTGAACGCGCTCGGCCAGGTCGTCGAGACGGTCACCGGGCTGCACATCGACCAGCACGTCTTGGTCGGCGTGACCGCCTTCAAGGGCATGGTGGACGCCGTTGGCGGAATCGACATCACCATCAACAGCCCCGACCCTCGCGGCATCCGCGACCCGAACGGACTCTTCCTCCCGAACGGGCTCCAGCACCTGGACGGCAAGACGGCGCTGACGCTGGCCCGGGCGCGTAACGACCCGATCCCCGGCAAGGAGGCCTACGGGCTGCCCGACTCCGACTACAGCCGTCAGCAGAGCCAGCGGCTGATCCTGTTGGGCATCATCGCCAAGATCAAGTCGACGCCGACCCTGGCCAACCCCCTAACGGTCACAACGCTGTTCGAGAAGCTCTCCGACAGCATGAAGACCGACCTGACGGCGAGTCAGATCAGGCCGCTCTACGACCAGCTGGTCAAGTCGGGCAACCCGGTGACGTTCACCATTCGGGGCCCGCGCAACGCCAGCCTGCTCACCGACTACAACTCCAACGGCGCCGGCGATGCGCTGGTGCCGAAGGCGGGGATCTTCGACTACACGGCCATCCAGAGCTACGTGACCACGATGCTGGCCGGCTGATCGGCGTCCGGACGACACCTGCTGACGACGAGCGCGACCGCACCGGACGCCGTCGGCGTCAGCACCAGGGTGGCGGCGTTCGGGCCTTGGGGGCGTAGGCGCTTCCGGAGCTCTGCCGGGTCGGCGTCCACCCCCCGCTTCTTGATCTCGAGGACGCCGACGCGCCGCTCCCGGACCCAGGCGCGCAACCGCTTCTCGGAGTAGGGCAGCACCTCGTCGACCCGGAATGCCTCCGCCCACGGCGTCCGAACCAGCCGGGACGCCGACAGGTACGCCACCCCGTCGTGGATGCGCCAGCCGCCGATCAGCTCGGCGACCGCCGGCACCAGGCCGGCCCTGATGACCGCCCCGTTCGGCTCGTACAGGTACTCGCCCAGTTCGCCGACCTCCGGGGCGATGAGGGCCTCCTCGCGGCTCAGTTCGAGACCATCCACGACGGCGCGCCGCCGTCCGGCGACCGTGCCCGGTCCCGCCCAGAGGGCGACCTCCACGACCGTCCCGTGATCGGAGATCCACTCCGCTTCGACCCCGTCGGGGATGAGCGCGTGCGGCAGGCCGGGTCCGAGCTTGAGGCAGGCGACGCGCGACCCGTCCAGGAGCGACTCCACGAAGCCCCAACTGGGCGTGAAGTCGTCCACCCGCCACGTCCGCCCGGACGCCGTGCGGCGTGCGGGGTCGCAGAAGACCGCGGTTCCGGGAGTCAGCAGGCTCGGCGCCAGTTGTTCTGCGTCCCCGCAGTGAATCCGGACGCCGTCGCCCACGTTGGCTTGGGCGAAGATCGCGGTCACCTCGTCCAGTTCGACGCCGCTGACCTGAAGCCCGGCCCGCGACAACGCCACGGCGTCCGCGCCGCAGCCGCAGCCCAAGTCGACGACCGCCGTCGCGCCCAAGGCGACAAATCGGTCCGCGCGACGCCGGGAGACAGCGGGCCGAGTGGCCTGTTCCAGGCCCTGTGGCGTCCAAAACCACCCCGACAACTCCGCGCCGAACTTGCGAGCAGCGCGGCGCCGCAACGTCTCGTGCTCGAGGACTGCGGCGGCCCTGTCGGGGCTGACGTATGCGCGCATCCGGGTGGCAGCAGCCAGCGAGCCCGGATCCGCCTCTGAGCTGGCCAGGCGTCTGGCCGGGGACGCCTCCTCAGAGACGAGCCAGGATGCGACAGTGAGCTCCACTCCTGCCTCCTTCCTCCCGTACTCTGCGCGCCCGGGACCCCTGCCTACGAGGAGTTCATCGGGTGATCCCTATGCTGAGACCCATGCGCATCGTCTCCCGCGTCGGAACCATCATCGGCCTCCTCGTCCTGATCGTCGGCATCGGCGTCCTCGGCTACGGCACGTTCCAGATCTGGCAGCAGTACTTGGCCATCTCGGCCGACCGCAGCAAGGAGTTCGTGAACCCCCTGCCCACCTCTCTACTGGGCACGCTCGTCATCGCGGTCGGCGCCTTCCTCTTCGGCCTCAGCCTGCACCGGGGCGTCCCCAAGCCGGACGTCAAGAAGCCTGACGGAACCACGATCATCCGCTAGGTCCACCTTCTGCCGAAGGACGGTCCGTGGGAGGAGGCGGCGGTGCTGGCGAACACCCCGCCGCCCAGCCAATGGGACGATCCGCTCGGACGCAAACCTCCTTGCGGGACGCCCAACGCGTAGCCGCCACCGTCGCGAACCGTGGTCGCTCTCCGCGACGGTAGACTCGGCCAACGCATCCCTCGGAGCAACAAGGAATCGAACATGCCCTCTGCCAGCGTCATCATTCCCACTCACAACAGGCGACCTGGGCTGACCAAGATGCTCGACGACCTACTCCACCAGGAAGGGTTACCAGCGCCGATTGAAGTGTTCGTGGTTGACTCGCCTGTTGCCGAGGACGTCTCTGACGTGGTCGAAGACTTCCGCAAGTTGGGCCTTGACGTAACGTACTTGCTGACGGAGAACAATCTGGCGGGCAAGCGGAATCGTGGCGCCGAGGCCTCAACGGCCGATGTGCTGATATTCGCTGACGACGATATGCGGCTACCGAACGACTGGGTGGCCAACCACCTCTCTGCGCAGCGGGAGTATGCGGACACGTGGGTCTCCGGGGCAGTGGCGTTTCCCGCCGATTGGATCGCGAGCAGCAACTACTACCGCTACAAGAACACCCGGCACCTCAATCCTGACACCGCCCCGCACGACTGCGATGTCACTGGCAATCACGTGGTGGTCATGAACATGTCCATGCCCAAGAGCCTCTACCTCGCCACGGGCGGGTCGTGCGAGGACTTCACCCGCTACGGCGGGGAGGATGTCGAGTTCGGGTTCCGATTCAAGAGGAGTGGTGGGCGACTGCGGTACGTCGCACGAGCGTTGGCCTACCACCATGAGGACCGATTGGATGTCGTGGTCTTCGCCCGCAAGCTGTACGTGGCCGCCTACACCGCCGGACGAAGCGTCCTGGACAAGGCTCCCGAGGCGGCGACCGTCCCGACCCTCCGCTGGACCGAGCCTGGGTACGCGCAGACCTGGACGGATCGCGGGATGCATTCCCTGCTCGTCTTGCTCTCGCATCCGGCACTCGTCGGCCGCCTCGCGCAGTGGCTCAGAAAGCACGATGAGAATCCCCGTCTGTACCTGCCCTTGGCCTACAAGGCCCTGACGCTCCTCGCCACTCATCTCGGAGTCCGCGACCGGGTCGCTGGACGATCCGACCGAGCGAGGGATGTCTTCCCCAGCTATGTCGGCAGCTAACACGCCTGGGCGTCTCCTGGCGCTGAGGGGGATCGGTGCCCGGGTCATCGCTTTGATGGCGAGCGTTCTGCTGATGTGGATCGCGTCAAGGCTGCTCACGCGTGTTGACTCGAAATCCGATATCGGGGCTTGGAGTGTCATCTTCACGGCTCTGTACGCCATCGCAACCGTGGCCCGGCTGGGCGCAGAGAACCTTGCTCTCAAGCTGACCTCTGCTGACGCGCGGCTCGGCAGGCCGTTGGCGCGACCGAGCATCCTGGTCACGATTGGTGCTGGGCTTCTTGGTGCGATCGTCTTGTTCTGGGTCACCTACACCAGGGACGCCTTGAGCCTCCTCCCGATTCGGGCGGGGTTATCGGTGGCCGTCGGCCTGTCTGTCGTTCCGCTCAACCTGGCCATCCTGGGCGGTGCGTGGCTGAGGTCCTTGGGTCACATTGCGATGGGGGCTCTCCTCGAGTTGGGCACGACCCCGATGGCAACGATCGCTGGCGTGGCGCTGCTGAGCCTGCGCGGGGAAGTCTCGCTGACCGCCTTCCTCGCGATCTTCTGCACAGCACTGTGGCTCAATGCAGCCGCGACTCTGGGCTGGGGTCTGCTGGAGTTGCACCGAGCCTCCGGTCGGCTCACACCCACCCCGATCCGACGGTATCTCGCGGACCATGGCCGAAGCCTCACGGCGTACATGCTCACAGCTCTGGGCTTCTATCTCTTCAACTACCTACCGGTGCTCGTTTTCGGCTTCGTCCATGACGACTCCGGCGCAGCGGACTTCCGCAACTCCCTGACCCTCGCCACGTTCGTCGGGCTCCTGCCTGCCATGCAAACCAGCTATCTCACGCCGACGTTCGCGAAGCTGTTTCAGCTCGGTCTGCTGGTGGATCTGAATGCCACCGTGCGCACTGCGACACGAAACGCGACACTCCTCGGTGCTCTCGTGGCCTTGCCTTTACTCATCATTCCCGGCCAGATCCTGCTTCTAGTCTTCGGCCCCTCTTATGTGCACGCAGCGACGATTCTGCGCATCCTCGCGAGTGCCATGCTTGTTCAGGCCGCTCTCGGACCGATCTATGCGCTCATGACGACGACTGGCCTAGAGAAGGAGGCGAGCCGGGCGATTCTCGTCCTGCTTCCCGCGGGTGCCGTGCTGATGATGGTCGCCACACGAGTAAGCGCAGACCTGGTCACTCTCGCTGCGACGGTGGCCCCCACCGGTTTCGCAGTGGTTGGTTGCCTGGCTCTGTGGCGGCATGGGATATCATCGAGTGTCTTCCCCACCCCCCGGCCCAAGGATGCAGCATGACCTCAGCGCGTGTCGCTGCTGCCCCGACCGTGTCGGGTGACTCTTGGAGAAACGCTGTTGGCTTTGCGATCGTCTTTGTCGTCGTCAACCTCCACACCCTTCGCAACTGGAACCAGCCCATCTACTTGGGAATCTATGGGCTGGTCGCTTTGTGGGTGGGGTGGCTGTATTTGCGCGCACCCAAGGCCCCCCGCCTCGCAGACAGAGGAGCCTTCTTCTGGATTTGGGTTGGGGTTGCGTTACTGGGGACTGCCTCCTCTCTAGCCACAATCTCCGCTAGCGGGGCTGCCTACGGAACGCTGCGCTTCCTGTTCGCCCTGCCCGTGTGGTGCGCCCTGGTGGTCTTCACCGACAGCCTCAACGACCTACGCCGCCATCTCGTGACGGTGGTGACCTTCTTCCTCGTAGCGTCGTGGACCCTGCCCCTCCAGTTCGTCATCGGACCGGTGTCCTGGTTCCCGGCCGCCTCTATCCGGGGTGACGAGGTGCGCTATGCCTCGCTCGTTGGGAGCCTCACGTCCATCGGCGTCGTCGTGGGCTGCTACCTGCTCCTCACCCTGCTCGTCCGCTCGCACTGGAAATGGGCCCTGATCGGACTCATCGCGGTCCCTGCCGCGCTCTCACTGTCCAAGGCAGCCATCGCGAACATTGCGATCGCCTCCTTGATCATCTTGTGGTTCCACCGCCGGCATCGCGCGGCCGTTCTAGGCACCCTGGTCGGCTTGCCCCTGGTCGGAGGCGTCGTCTACATGGCGGTTCCAGCCCTGGCGAGACGAGTCGAGACTGTTCTCGGCAGCTTCGGGGTGCAGACCGAAGTCGGCTCGCAGAACTACGACGTCTCGCTGGGTCAGTCCGTGTTGGATCGCCTGACCGAACTCCCGGGAAACACGTGGGCAGCCATGCAGAACTTCGGCAACCCATTAGTATACCTTACCGGCGGCGGGTACGGAATGGGCGACACCGCGCTCGTGACCGAGTCGGACGCGATCACCATCATGGCCCACAACCAGTTGATCGAGTCCATGGCCGTGTTCGGGTTGTTCGGTGGGACGGTTCAGTGGGCCATTCTTCTGCTCGCGGCGCTGCTGCTCTACCTCGCCTGGCGGTCAACGCAACACCCGCTCTTCGCCGTTGTGGGTGCGTCTTTCGTGCTGTTGCTCGGCAACGGCCTCCAGGCCAACGGGATGCTCTACCAGCCTTCCGGCGCATCGCTGGTCTATCTGTCTCTCTTCGTGGCGCTGTCCACGAAAGTCCGCGAGTCGCTTCCGGCGCCGGACGCCTCGCTCTTGAAACCCAGAAAGGGATTCGCCGTGGAACTCAAGTCATTCGTTGACGTCATCCTGCGCCGTTGGGTCACCGTCTTGTTGACCGGCCTGGTCGCCTTCGGAGCCGCCTTCGGGCTTGGCTCCATGGGCGCCAACCAGAACACGACGGCCGTGCCCGTCAAGGCATACAGCCGCGTCGTGTTCCTCCCGCACGGCGCCGACTCGGTTGCCCTGTCCGCCTCGGCGGACTTCATCAAGGGGCAGATGGGCTACTGGACTCAGTTGGCACAGACTCAAGAGGTGGTGGCTCAGGCACTGAAGTCGTCCGGCACCACGTGGGACAAAGACCGGACCGACAAGGCGAAGAAGCTCGAGATCGTTGCCGACTCGGTGTTGGAGTTGTCGGCAACGGACATCGATCGGCAGGGCGCGGAGAGCTTCGTCAACGCGTGGGTCAAGGCCACGACCGACGCCATCAAGGCCAAGGGACTTCAGTCCAACGCGGCCAACCTGGTCACCATCGAGCCGATCTTTCCAGCTACCTCTGACACTCCCACTCCCACTGCCAAGGCGGGGCGCTCGCTGACGTTGCCTCTAGCCGTCATCGTCGGCCTCGTCACAGCGGTAATCGGCGGCCTCGTTCACGAGGCGTTCTCGAGGCGACGCATCAAGCGCTCCGCCGCGTAGCCCGCCGGGCAGCTGCCCAGCGACGTTAGGATTCAACAGTGAACCACAAGCCGGTGGCCGTGTGCTACATCACCCAGTGGTACCCGCCGGAACCTGTTGGGCCCTCCCACTGGATTCCAGAAAAGTTGGCGACCGCAGGTCTCGAGGTCCGGGTGCTGACCGGCATCCCTAACTGGCCGACCGGCGAGGTCGCGGCTGGCTACCAGGCATGGAAGCCGATGAGGGAACTGGTCAACGGGCTCCGTGTCCGTCGAACGCCTCTCTACCCCAGCCATGACTCGTCCGCCGTCCGTCGCTTTCTGAACTACGCCTCGTGGGCGCTGTCCGCAACTTTCTTCGGACTCAACGACCTGAGGCGATCGGACATCGCGATCGTGCACTCGTCCCCCGCGACGGCAGCCTTGCCCGCGATGGCCGCACGTCTCCTGTTCAAGCGCCCCTATGTGCTGATGATCCAGGACCTGTGGCCCGATTCGATCTACTCGTCCGGCTTCCTGGCGTCGAAGCGGGCACGACGGGTCCTGGACGCCACGGTGGGGCGCTTCGTCGCTCGGTCCTATGCGTGGGCCGCCCACATCACGGTGCTGTCCCCGTCGATGAAGGCCCTGCTGATCACGAGGGGCGTCCCTGCGGACAAGATCACGCTCGTATACAACTGGATCGATGAGAACGCCCTGGCGCCCGCCCCTGCCGACCCCGAACTCCGGGAATCCCTGGGAATCTCACCCGACGACTTCGTCGCGATGTACGCCGGGGCTCACGGCCCTGCTCAAGGGCTCGACGTGCTCTTGGACGCCATGGCTCTGGTACCGACGGACAGCAGAATCCACCTCGTGATGGTAGGCGACGGGATCGACGCTCCGCGCCTGAAGGCGCGCGCGACGGCCCTGGGACTGGACAACAAGGTGCACTTCGTCGGACGGGTGCCCCAGGACAGAATGCCGTCGATGATGGCGGCCGCGGACATCCAAGTCGCCTGCCTGAAGGACACGGAGCTATTCAGGGTCAACATGCCGAGCAAGATCCAGACCGTCCTGGCTCTCGGTCAGCCCTTGCTCGCCGTCATGGCGGGCGACCCGGCCCACGTCGTGGACGCGGCTGGCGCTGGCTGGAGCGCTGATCCCAACGACGCAGCCTCTGTCAGCGCCGCACTGCAAAGCGCGTCCAAGCAGGACTCGGCTACGATGGCCGCGATGGGCGACGCTGGCCGGCAGGCTTATTTTGACCAGATGGCGAGCCGCGTTGGAGCCAAACTTCTCAGCGACGTGATCACACGATCGCTCTCCGAAGAAGCGCACGAGGGAGAGACTCAATGAATCCGAGCGATCGCGCCAGCGTCGTCGCCGGCAAGACCATCGCGATCACGGGCGGGACGGGCTCGTTCGGCTCGACCATGGCGCGCCACCTCCTTGCCAACGGCGCAGCTCAGGTGAACATCTTCAGCCGAGACGAGGCCAAGCAGGACGCCATGCGTCGCACGTTGAACGACGAGCGGCTCCGGTTCTACCTCGGCGACGTCCGTGACCCCCACAGCATCGAGGCGCCCCTGACGGGAGCCGACTACGTCTTCCATGCTGCGGCGCTCAAGCAGGTGCCGTCGTGCGAGTTCTTCCCACGGCAGGCGGTCCTCACGAACGTTGACGGCTCAAACAACGTCATCCAGGCTGCGGCTCGCGCCGGCGTCCAGTCGCTGGTGGTGCTGTCCACCGACAAGGCCGTGTACCCCGTGAATGCGATGGGCATGTCCAAGGGACTGATGGAGAAGACCGCCCAGGCCTTCGCCCGCAACAATCCCGACTCGGGGCTGACAGTCTCCATCACGCGGTACGGCAACGTGATGTACTCGCGCGGCTCGGTCATCCCCCTGTTCCTTCAGCAGATCGACTCCGGACGCCCGCTCACCGTCACAGAGCCGCTCATGACGCGGTTCCTGATGAGCCTGGACGAGTCCGTGGACCTGGTGTGGCACGCGTTCACCCACGCCCAGCCCGGCGATCTCTTCGTAAAGAAGGCCCCGGCCTGCACCGTCGAGACTCTGGCGCGCGCCGTGGCGAAGCTGTGCGACATCGAGGATCCGACGATCCAGCGCATCGGCATGCGCCACGGCGAGAAGATGCACGAGACATTGCTGAGCGCCGAAGAGATGGTCAAGGCCGTCGACCAGGGCGATTACTTCCGGGTTCCGCTGGACGCGCGCGGCCTGCAGTACGAGGTCTACGTCGAAGAGGGTGACGCCGGCATTCCGCGCGACACGGACTACAACTCGGCCAACACCCACCAGCTGGACCTGCAGGAGACGGTGGCCACGCTCATGCGGCTTCCCGAGATCCGCGCACGGGTGGGGGCCGCATGAGGCTCGCCATCACCGGTGCGGACGGCTTCCTGGGCTGGCACCTCCGCATCCGTTTAGCCGCGTTGCGCCCGGACGACTCTGTTGCGGCGATCGGCCTGGACGACTGGCCCCGCCTCGCCGAACTGGTCGCGGGCGCTGACGTCGTCCTGCACCTGGCCGGCATCAACCGGGCGGCGGACGCCGAACTGGAAGACGGCAACGTCTCTCTCGCTCGCGAGGTGGCAACTGCGGCTGCGGCGTCCGGCTCGGTCAAACGCGTCGTCTACGCGAACTCAGTCCAGGCCGGCAACGGCACCCCGTACGGGACCGGCAAGCTGGCGGCGGCCGAGCTGCTGACCTCGACCCTCGCCGAGCACGGCATTTCTGTCGTGGATGTGCGTCTGCCGAATCTCTTCGGCGAGCACGGACGCCCGAACTACAACTCCTTCGTCGCGACCTTCGTCGACAAGGTGATTGCGGGCGAATCACCCGAGATCCAGGATCGGCCGATCTCGCTCCTGCATGCGCAGGGGGCGGCGCAGGCCATTCTGGACGCGGCAGCCGGTGACCCCGGCGTCGTGTTCCCCGAGGGGCATCAGACCTCCGTCGTGGAGGTCTGGAACCTGCTGCAGGGGTTCCACCGCCTCTACGTGCCGTCCGGCGACCTCCCCGATTTGGCGGAGCCCTTCACGCGCGACCTGTTCAACACGTACCGCGCGGCCCTGTTCCCGGCTCACTACCCGGTTCGTCTCCAGCCCCGCTCCGACGATCGCGGACGCCTCGTCGAGACGGTCCGCTGCCACGGCTCCGGCGGTCAGACGTTCGTTTCCACGACCCATCCCGGCATCACCCGCGGCGAGCACTACCACCTGCACAAGGTGGAGCGCTTCGTCGTCCTCGACGGCTCGGCCGAGATCGCGCTGCGGAAGATGTTCACCGACGAGGTCGTGGCCTTCAACGTCACGGGCGATGAGCCGGTGGCCGTCGACATGCCCGTCGGCTGGACCCACAACATCACTGCGACCGGGGACCGCACGATCACGACCCAGTTCTGGACCGACAGCCTCTTCGACCCCGAAGCTCCGGATACCTATTGGACGAAGGTGCGTCCCGCCAACGAAGCTGCCTCGGAGGGCCAGAAGTGACCAAAGTCATGACCGTCGTGGGCACCAGGCCCGAGATCATCCGCCTGGCCTGCGTCATCCAGCGTTTGGACGACAGCGTCGACCACGTGCTCGTGCACACCGGACAGAACTACGACTACACGTTGAACGAGGTGTTCTTCAGTGACCTCGGGCTGCGGGCGCCCGATCACTACCTCGGCGTGGACACCTCGAGCCTCGGAGCCGTGCTCGGAGGCGTCCTGATCGGCACCGAGCGTGTGCTCCGCGAGGTCAAGCCGGACGCCCTCCTGGTGCTGGGCGACACCAACTCGTGCATCGCCGCCGTCATGGCGAAGCGCATGCGGATCCCGGTGTACCACATGGAGGCGGGCAACCGTTGTTTCGACGAGAACGTCCCCGAGGAGACGAACCGTCGCCTGGTGGACCACGTTGCCGACTTCAATCTCGTCTACACCGAGCACGCACGGCGGAACCTCCTCGGAGAGGGCCTGCACCCGCGGCGCATCCTCAAGACGGGCTCGCCCATGCGCGAAGTCCTGATGCAGTACCTCCCCCAGATCGAGGCCTCGGATGTTCTGGACCGACTGGAACTCTCGCCGCGCGGCTACTTTCTCGTGTCCGCGCACCGCGAGGAGAACGTCGACTCGCCCGAGCGACTGGGCGCGCTCCTCGATTGCCTGGAGGCCGTCCAGACAACCTTCAATCTGCCCGTGATCGTGTCGACGCACCCGCGCACCCGCAAGCGCCTCGACGCCCTCGGTCGTTCCGTCGAAGGCGTGTCCTTCCACGAGCCACTCGGCTTCCATGACTACAACAAGCTGCAGATGAACGCCGCGTGTTGCCTCTCGGACTCCGGGACCATCTCCGAGGAGTCGACGATCCTCAACTTCCCGGCCATCACGCTCCGCGATTCGATCGAGAGGCCCGAGGCGTTGGACACGGGCGGCATCGTCATGACCGGACTCGATCCGGCCAACGTGGTGGAGGCGGTCCGGCTCGCGATGTCCCAGTTCACCGAGGGCCCGAAGGAGATCCCGGCGGACTACCTCATCGACAACTGCTCGCAGCGCGCGGTCAACTTCATCGTGTCGACGGCAAAGCGGCACGCTCAGTGGTCCGGGCTGCGTATCCCTAGCGAAGGATGAACGAATGACCCACGATCGCATCCACATGTCCCTGGCGGACATCACCGAGATCGAAGAGAACGCGGTTCTGGACGCCATGCGCTCCGGCTGGGTCGCCCCCCTCGGCCCCAACGTGGATCGGTTCGAGGCCGAGCTGGCCGCCCGCAACGACCGCGCCCACTGTGTGGTGCTGTCGTCCGGAACGGCCGCTCTACACCTCGGCCTGCTCTGCCTGGGGATCGGTGCCGGTCAGCGTGTCGTGACGTCGTCGTTGACCTTCGCCGCGACGGCGAACGCCGTGAACTACACGGGTGCCCAGCCGGTCTTCGTGGACAGCGACGAGTCCGGATCGATCAATCCAGACCTGGTCGCCGAGGCCATCGCCTCCGAGAAGCGCGCTGGCCACGACGTGTCCTGCCTTCTTCCGGTCGACCTGCTCGGGAAGGTGGTCGATCAGGAGGCGCTGGCACACATCGCTGAGGAGCAGGGCATCCCCGTCCTCGCGGACGCCGCCGAGTCCCTCGGCGCCCGGCGCCATGGTCTGCCCTCGGGCAAGTTCGGAGTCGCGGCGGCCATCTCGTTCAACGGGAACAAGATCATGACCACCTCGGGTGGTGGTGCGCTCCTGACCGATGACAAGGCCCTGGCCGACCGCGCCCGCTATCTCGCGACCCAGGCGCGCCAGCCGGTCATCTGGTACGAGCACGTGGACATCGGCTACAACTACCGGCTTTCGAACGTCCTCGCTGGCCTCGGCCTTGCCCAGCTGTCCAGGCTCGACGCGATGATCGAGCGGCGCCGCATGATTCGCGGCCTGTACCGCGAGCTCTTCGCCGACGTGCCCGGAGTGAAGCTGTTCGGTCAACCGGACGAGAGCGCGGACGCGACGACCCGCGACAACTTCTGGCTCACGTCGATCCTGGTCGATCCCGCCGAAGCCGGGTGGGCGTCCGCGGATCTGATGAATCACCTCGCCGGTCAGAGCATCGAGTCGCGGCCGATCTGGAAGCCCATGCACCTGCAGCCGGTCTTCGCGGACGCCCCCCGCTATGTGGACGGCACCTCGGAGCGACTGTTCAACACGGGACTGTCGCTGCCCAGTGGCTCGAGCCTGACCGAGTCCCAGCTCGATCGCGTCATGGAGTCCATCCGGACCTTCATCCAGGAGCGCGTCCGGTGAACCAGAGGAGGTCGGACGCCGTCAAGCGGTGCCTTGACGTCGCCGTCGCTGGCGTCGGACTGGTCGTGAGCCTCCCGCTGCAGGTGGGGGTGGCCGCCGTGGTGCGGAGCAAGCTCGGCTCCCCCGTCTTGTTCAAGCAGCAGCGACCCGGCCTGCATGGCGAGCCGTTCACGCTGTTGAAGTTCCGCACGATGCGGGAGCCGGACGCCACGCACGTCACCGACGAGGAACGGCTGGGACGCGTCGGCAAGATCCTGCGTGCGACGTCCCTTGATGAGCTGCCGAGCCTGATCAACGTCCTGCGCGGCGATATGTCCCTGGTGGGTCCGAGGCCGTTGCTGATGTCCTACCTGCCCCTGTACTCCCCCGAGCAGGCGCGCCGCCACGAGGTTCGCCCGGGCATCACCGGCCTGGCCCAAGTGAGTGGCCGCAATGCCATCAGCTGGGAGGAGAAGTTCGCCCGCGACGTGGAGTACGTGGACAGCCGCTCCCTCGCCCTCGACCTGCGGATCCTGGCCGCGACGCTGGCCAAAGTGATCAAGCGGGACGGGATCAGTGCACAAGGCTCGGCCACCATGCCGGCCTTTGAGGGAACGCCTTCGTGAACGTACTGCTGACGAGCGCGGGGCGGCGTGTATCGCTGCTTCGCCTCTTCCAGCTGGCCGCCGAGGCGTCCGGTGGACGCGTGTTCGTCTCCGACATCGACCCGGGAGCTCCAACGCTCCAGTTCGCTCCTATCCTGCGGCTTCCACCGGTGACCGCCGACGGCTACGGTCCGGCCCTGCTCGCCGCGGCGTCCGAACACCGCATCGACCTGGTCGTCCCGACGATCGATCCGGAGTTGCCGGTCCTGGCACTCCTGGCGGACGATCTCGCGGCGGTCGGCACCCGGGCGGTGATCTCGACGCCGGACTTCGTCGCGACCTGCTCCGACAAGTGGCTGTTCCACGCCGCGTTCGCGGCCGAAGGCGTCCGGACGCCTCGCTCCTGGCTGCCGGCCGAGCTGCCGGACGACCTGCCGCGGAGACTCTTCGTGAAGCCACGACGCGGGAGCGCCAGCAAGGGGATCAGCGCCTTGACGGTCGAGGACGCGAGGGCCGGAAACCTGCCCCCCAATGCTGAAGATCCCATCATTCAGGAGTTCGTCGGAGGCACCGAGCTGACCATCGACGCTTTCCTGAGTCGGGACGGTCGACCGCTGCACGCCGTGCCGCGCGAACGTCGCTACACGATCGGTGGCGAGTCCGTTCAGGGGGTCACGGTCGCGTACGAGCCGCTCAGGGGCTGGCTGGAGTCGGTGCTCGCCACCTGTGGCCGACTGGGCGCTCGGGGCCCGATCACGCTCCAGGCATTCCTGACCCCCGACGGACCGGTCTTGTTCGAGGTCAACCCGCGTCTCGGCGGTGGTTTCCCCCTCGCGGACGCCGCCGGCGGACACTACCCGGCGTGGCTGGTGGACGAGGCGTCCGGGGTGGACCTGCCGAGCAGACTCGGCGACTACCAGGTCGGCCTCTACATGACCCGCTACCACTCAGAACTCTTCGTCACCGAACTTCCGTGGTGAGCTTCCGCTGGCCGGTCGTCGTCTGGGATCTGGACGACACGCTGATCCTGGAGCGTGACTACGTCCGCAGCGGGTTCGAAGCGGTGGCTGGACGTCTCGAAGCGTATGGCGCCGACCCACAGGTGGCGTTCTCTACCCTCTGGGACGGCTTCCTGGCCGGCACGCGGGGAGACGCCTTCGACAGGCTGCTCACCAGCCTTGGGCTGGCGGGGGCGGTGCCCATCGAGACGCTCGTCGAGTGGTATCGCTCACACCAGCCCAAGATCCGCATCGAAGACGGCCTGCTGCGACTCCTGGGCGAACTCAGGCGCGCGGGGATCAGCCAGGCCGTCATCACAGATGGCGCCTTGACCGGACAACGGGCCAAGGCCGCGGCCGTGGGCCTGGCCGACCTGGTCGACCACATCGTCTTCACCGACGTCTGGGGGCGCGGCTTCTGGAAGCCCCACCCGAGGGCGTTCGCGGAAGTCGAAGAGAGGTTTGGCGTCCAACCAGAGGACTGCATCTACATCGGAGACAACCCAGCCAAGGACTTCCTGGCCCCACTGGCGCGCGGCTGGGACGCGGTCAGGCTCGTCCGGGACGGTCAGCTGCACGCCGCCGTTGCTTCGCCCGGGGTGCAGAGCGTCAAAGACGCGGGGGCGTTGGCGCGGTTCCTCCAACTGCCTTAACTCGTCCGCGGCCGGTCGGCTGTGCCGGCGGCCCGCGACCGTGCATAACAATGGTCGGCATGTCCGACCTCACGCTGTGCCTGATCGACCGTCCGACTGCCCCGCCGGGTGAGTCGGTGAGCATCGTGGACGCCGATCCGCTGCAGGCCACGGTGCTCGCCACAGACTTCGGGGTGAACCGGGGCGACGGCATCTTCGAGGTCGCCGGCTGCGTCGACGGCCGAGTGCACGCACTGGACGCCCACCTGCGCCGCTTCGCGCGATCGGCGTCCATGCTCGATCTGCCGAAGCCGAACTCGGACGCCTACGCCGAGGCCGTCCGGCGCGCGATCGCACCCCTGTGCGCACAGCGCCCGGGCCAGGAGGTTCTCGTCAAGTTCGTCCTGACCCGCGGCCAGGAGATGGGCGGGACGGGTGGTCCTGCGGGCTGGGCGATCGCCTACCCGTGCCCGGACTTCGCCCACGATCGTTCGGGCATCGACGTCGTGACCCTGGACCGCGGCGTCCGCTCAGACATCATGCGCACCACGCCGTGGCTGCTCGGCGGCGCGAAGACCCTGTCGTACGCCGCCAACAAGGCGGCGCTGCGCGAGGCCAAGCGGCGCGGCGCCGACGATGTGCTGTTCGTCAGCACGGACGGTCACGCGCTGGAAGGACCGTCCTCCTCCCTGATCGCGCGGATCAACGGCGTCCTGGTGACGCCGCATCCCGACGAGGGCGTCCTGGCTGGTACCACTCAGGCCGACGTGTTCGCCTACGCCGAGGAAGTGGGTTTCCGGACCGAGACCCGCCCCGTGCTCACCGACGAACTAGCTGCGGCCGATGCGCTGTGGCTCACCTCGTCCGGACGCCTCTGCGCTCCGGTCAAGTCGCTCGACGGGCGTCCCATGGCGGTCGACGCCGCCCTCACCGCCGAGTGGAACGACCACCTGCTCGCGCGGAGCTGAGCCGGCGGCGTCCCTACGGAAGGATCGTCACCGACCAACCGCACGGACGGCCGTCCGCGTAGGGCATGACCCCGTGGAACTGACCCACCGACTCGTCGAAGACGAGCGGGAGCCAGGTGTAATCGCCCTCCCACAAGGGCAAACTCATCACGTCAGAGCGGGGCACCCAGTGCAGGGTGCCCTCGGCGTTGGCGTCCGGGACAATGCCGGTGAAGGCGTCCACGACGAAGATGAAGCCGAGCCAGTCCTCGCCGCCCGGTCCGAAGCCGGGCCAGTTGATCGTGCCGCGCAGGCGCAGCGACGTGGCCTCGATGGACGCCTCCTCGCGCAGTTCGCGGCGCATGCCGGCGACGATGTCTTCGCCCGGTTCCAGCTTGCCGCCGAGGCCGTTGAACTTGCCGAGGTGCTGATCGTCGGCACGCGCGGACCGGTGCACCATCAACACGTCGTCGCCGCGGAGGACGTACGCCAGGGTGCCGAGGATGGGCTGGTACGGCATCACAGCTCCAGCGCGGTCGACGGTGGCTCGGGAACGGGGATCGCGGGTCCGTGTGGCTGCCCGCGGCGCGGCAGCTGTGACACAACGATCCCGACCAGCATCAGCGCAGCACCGACGTAGCCAACCCCTGACATGCGCTCGCCCAGCAAGAGCGCGCCACCGATCGCGCCGAACACGGACTCGAGGCTCATGATCAGCGCGGCGTGCGACTCGAGGGCGTCCCGCTGCGCGAGCACCTGCAGGGTGTAGCCGAGCCCGACGCTCGCGACACCGGCGTACAGGATCGGGATGATCGCGGTGCCGAGGTCGGCGAAAGGACGCGCCTCGGTCGCGAACGCGAACGGCACTCCGTACAGGCTCATCGCGACGAACTGGGCGACGGCCAGCCGCAGCGGATCGATCCGCCGGGCGAAGTACCCGATGCTGAGGATGTGCGCCGTCCAGAACAGCGTGCTGACGAGGCACAGCAGGTCGCCAGGGTTCATCTGAGCGATGCCGCCGGTCATGGTCAGGAGGTAGAGGCCGGCGACCGCGACGAGTGCCCCGATCCAGATGTTGAGGGTGGCTCGGTGGCCCAGCAGGATGCCGACGAGGGGCACCAGCACCACGTAAAGGCCGGTCACGAATGCCGCGTTCCCGGCGGTCGTGTCGGCCAGGGCGATCTGCTGGAAGGACGCTCCCCCGAACAGGAAGACCCCACACAGTGCGCCCGGACCCAGGACCGACCGCCAGCGGCGGCGTCCCACGGCCCGATCGACGCCTGAGCGACGATCCACCCAGGCGATCAGCGGCAGCAGCGACACCGCGCCCAACAGGAAGCGGCTCGAGTTGAACGAGAAGGCACCCACGTGCGCCCCCATGACCTGGAACGCGAACGCAAAGCCCCAAATCGCCGAGCCACACAGCAGCATCACATTGGCTCGGGCGCGACGGGTCACTAGGCCAGGACCTTCGAGATCGGCATGCCGGAGTCCGCGCCGATATCGGACGCCGACGGCGGCAGCCCGGCCGTCACGACCTCCGAGCCGAGGATGGCGATCATGGCGCCGTTGTCGGTGCACAGTCCGGGCCTGGGACGCCTCAGCGCGACTCCCCGCGCGGCGAGTCGCTCCTCGAGCAGGGTGCGCAGGCGCGAGTTCGCCGCGACGCCCCCGCCGATGACGAACTGCTTCAAGCCGTAGTGGTCGCACATGTCGACGGCCTTGGCGGTCAGGACGTCGGCGACGGCCTCCTGGAAGGACGCGCAGACGTCGTCGATCGGTACCTCGCGTCCCTCCAGCCGCGCCGTCTCGACCCAGCGGGCCACGGCGGTCTTCAGCCCCGAGAACGAGAAGTCGAAGCGGTGCTTGGCCAGGTCGTGTCGTGCGGTGAGCCCGCGCGGGAAGGCGATCGCCTTCGGGTCGCCGGATGCCGCCGCCTTGTCGACGATCGGACCGCCCGGGTAGCCGAGCCCGAGCAGCCGCGCGACCTTGTCGTACGCCTCCCCAGCCGCGTCGTCGATGGTCGTGCCGACCTCGGTGATCGAGGAGGTGAGGTCGTCGACCTTGAGTAGGTTGGTGTGTCCGCCGGACACGAGCAAGGCGCCGCAGGGCATGTCCAAGGGGCCGTGTTCCAAGATGTCGACAGCCACGTGGCCCACCAGGTGATTGACCCCGTACAGCGGCTTGTTGAGGGACGCGGCTAGGGCTTTCGCGGACGCGAGCCCGATCACCAACGCCCCCATCAGGCCCGGCCCGGCGGTCACGGCGATGGCGTCGATCTCGGTGAGGTCGACGTCGGCCTTGGCCAGCGCGCGCTCCAGCGCGGGGACCATCGCCTGCAGGTGCGCCCTCGACGCCACCTCCGGCACGACGCCGCCCCAACGCGCATGCTGGTCGACCGACGAGGCGACCTCGTTGGCCAACAGCTCTCGTCCGCGAACGATGCCCACGCCCGTCTCGTCGCAGGACGACTCGATCCCCAAGATCAGCGGACCCGTCATGCCCCACTCCTTGTCTTAGCCAGCTCGAGCGCCATCACCAGCGCGTGCAGCCCTGTTCCGTAGTAGTCGTCGCGCCTTGCCAGCGTCCGGAAACCCAGCCCCTCGTAGGCATGCAGCGCAGGCGCGTTGGTCTCGTCGACCTCCAGGACCATCTCGGTGGCGCCGTGCCCGCTCGCCCACTCGATGCCCCCCTGCACCAACTGGCGTCCGACCCCCTGCCGGCGGCGCTCGGCGGCCACGATCACGCGGTGCAGGTCGGCCGTGTCTGCGACGAGTTGGAAGGTCGCGACGCCGATGACGGACGCGTCGCGGGCCACCAGGACGCACCGATCCGCCCCCAGCAGTTCGCTGCGCCAGGCGTCCGCGCTCCAGTGGCCGTGGTCGAAGCCCTCGGCTTCCAGGGCCATGATCGCGTCCAGGTCGTCGAGCGTGGCCGCGTCGATGATCATGGCCGCTTCCGGATCGAGACCCGTGGCTGCGGGATCGTCGTCTTCTTCGCGGTCGGCAGTTCGGCGTCCGGACGCCTCAGGTACAGCGGCTCCAGCCCCGCGTCCGGCATCTCGGACGCCGTCGCCGCGAAGACGCCGGCGTCCAGGATCGTCGGCCCGCTGGTGGGCCGGACCAGCTCGGCGCCTGGGCCGGCCAACGGCAGGTCGGGCACCTCGGACGGGGCCGTCACGAACGGACCTTCCACCCGGACGCCTCCCGCGTACACCGCCCAGTACACCTCGCGGCGGCGGGCGTCCGAGACGGCGACGAAGCGCTCGGGCGCGTCCGACCAGGCCGCGGCGACGGCGTCCAGGCTGCAAACGCCCTTGACCGGACGCCGCAGCACCAGCCCCAGCGTGGTCGCGGTGACGACGCCGACGCGCAGTCCGGTGAAGGGACCGGGACCGACGCCGGCGACGATCGCGTCCACATCGCCGAGCGCCAGGCCGACCGAGGCAAGCGTCGACTCGACCAGCGGCATGAGCTGTTCGGCGTGCGCGCGGGGGTTCTCGACCGACCCGGACGCCAGCACGACGCCGTCGCGCGCGATGCCCACCCGGACGTCGGTCGAGGTGTCGACGGCGAGCGTGATCACGACGCCTCCACGGGGGTCAAGGCGGCCGCGAGCGGGGCGTCCTGCCAGCGTTCTCCGACGGGCGTGAAGAAGACCCACCGGGTCTCGTCGGACGGGTCGAGCCCACGGACGATCTGGATGTCGAGGTGGCCGGGCGAGAGGGCCTCCGAGACACCGGCTCCCCACTCGATGAGCGTGACCGAGTCCGCCAGCGATTCTTCGAGGTCGAGGTCCTCGAGTTCGGCGAAGCCGCCAAGGCGGTACGCGTCCGCGTGGACGAGCGCCGGGCCGTCGACCAGCGACTTGTGGACGCGGGCCAGCACGAACGTGGGCGAGGTGATCGGGCCCTCGACGCCGAGGCCCTCGCCGATGCCCTGGGTGAGGGTGGTCTTGCCGGCACCGAGGTCCCCGGACGCGACGATCAGGTCGCCGGGGGCCAGCACGGACGCCAGCGCGCGGCCGAGCGTGCGCATCGCGTCGGCGTCCGGCGCGACGGCCAGGACGGGTACGGGACGCCGCAGGAACCAGCTGTTCTCGAAGCTGGACGCAAAGACGAACTCGTGCCGCTCCCACCAGTGCCGGATCTCGGGGAACTCGCGCCGCACGAACAGGCACGCCGACGTCACACCGCGCATGGCGAGCAGGTTCATGGTGACGCCGACCATCAACGAGGCGATGCCGAGGCCCTGGGTGGCGGGGTCGGTGGAGACGCGCTCTAGCAGAGCCGCCGCGGGCTCGCCGGGGGGCAACTGCGAGTTCGAGTAGTCGATCATGATCGTGCCGACGATGCGTCCGTCGAGGACCGCGACCACAGCCTCACCCTCGGAGACGGTGGCCGCGATCGTCTCGGCCGATTCGAGCAGCGCGGTGGGCGGAGGCTCCACCGGACGCCGCGCGCGGAAGGCGGCGTGGACCACGTCCACGATGCCGGGGGCGTCCGCCTCGACGGCCAGCCGCAGCGTGAGGACGCGGCCGTCCGACAGCGTGGCCTCGGCCAGCTGTTCGATGGGGGTCTCGTCTTCGAGTCGGTCACGCTGGGCGTGGGACATGCTCACCTCTGCGGTCGACAACCCGCGAAGCCTACCAATCGGCCACGGAGCCCTCGAAATCGAGCGCTGGCCCCTGGACCGCAGTCGCGTCCGTGCGTGGCCTATGACCGTGCTGTCATGCGCGGGTGACCCCTATCGATCCAGGCCCGGGGAACGCAGCATGGGGATGACGTCCGCGACGTGCCGGACCAGGTCCTGCGGCGGACGCGGACCCGGGAAGTTCCGCGCCGCGATCGCCTGCAGGGACGCCCCCAACAGCGCCGCCTCGCCCGCGGGGCGTCCGGCCGCGAGCATCGCCGCGCAGAGCCCCGCCAAGGTGTCCCCCGACCCGGCCTGGGCGGTCCAGGCGGGGCCACCGACGGCCAGGGTGACCCGTCCGGACGGCTCCGCCACGTACTGGCTCGCCCCCTTCAACAGCACCACCGCCCCCGTCTCGGACGCCGCCCGCCGCGCATGCCCGGCGGGGTCAGCCTCGACCGCCGACCGCTCCACGCTGAGCAGCCGCGCGAGCTCTCCCGCGTGGGGCGTCAGCAGCACGTGGCCGCCGAGCGTCGCGTCCCCCAGCGCGAACAGCGCGTCGGCGTCCACGACCGTCGGCAGCCCCTCGCCCAGGCACCAGGCGACGATCGCGGAGGCGTCCGGCCGCGATCCCCAGCCGCTGCCCACGAGCCACGCCTGGACCCGTCCGGCCGCGGTCACCACATTGGGCAGCGCGGCGACCACGGCATCGCGGGCGGCACCGAGGTAGCGCACCATGCCCGCTCCCCCGTAGACGGCACCCATCGTCGCAAGCACCGCCGCGCCGGGGTAGGTCGCCGAGCCGGTGTCGACGCCGACGACGCCGCGGGCGTACTTGTCGGAATCCGGCCCCGGCCAGGGGTAATGCGCCGCCACATCGGCCGCAGACCAGGTCCAGAGCTCCGGCTCGCCGAGGTCGAGGCCGATGTCGACCACGACGACGCGTCCGCAGCGCGACGCCGCCGGCTGCAACACCTGGCACGCCTTGCGTCCGCCGAAGGTCACGGTGACGTCCGCAGCGAAACTGGGGAGCGCGACGCACGAGTCGCCCTCGAGACCGGACGGCAGGTCGACGGCGATCACGGGGGTCTGAGTGTCCGCGCACGCCTGGGCGAACACGGCCGCTGCGCCGCGGAGCCCGCCCCGGCCCCCGATGCCGAGGACGCCGTCCACGACCAGGTCGGCGTCCACCAGCGCCTCCAGCGCGCTCATCGCGTCCACTTCACGGCCGCCAGCGGCGACGAACGCCGCCCAGCCCTCCTCGTGAACCGCGTCGGCCGTCCGCCAGGCGTCCACCCGGACGCCCCTGCGCAGCAGCCGCACGCCGGCCCAGAGTGCGTCTCCGCCGTTGTTCCCGGACCCGACGGCCAGCAGCACCCGGCGTCCGCGCGGACGATCGCCCAGCTCATCGAGCACCACCGAAGCCAGCGCGGACGCCGCCCGCTGCATCAACTCGCCGGACGCCAGCAGGTCGCCCGTGGCCTCTTCGGCCCGTCGAATCTCGGCCACCGTGAACACCGAATCCATGGGCTCACTCTAAGGTGGGAGGTAACCGTGACAGGGCCCGCGTCACGATCGAAGGAGACCACCATGAAGGCTGTTCAGGCGAGCGCGTTCGGCGATTCGAGCGTGCTGTCCCTGGTCGAGCTCCCGTCGTCCGAGCCCGGCCCGGGCGAGATCCGCGTCCGCGTCCACGCCGCAGGGGTGAACCCGGTCGAGGTCTACATCCGCAACGGCGGCTACGCGGCCTACGATCCGGGCCTGCCCTACGTGCCCGGCTTCGACGCCGCGGGCGTCGTGGACGCCGTCGGCGCCGGCGTCGACTGCGCGGTCGGCGACCGGGTCTTCGTCGCCTCCCGCGACACGGGCACCTACGCCGAGTACGTCGTGGCGGACGCCTCGTCGGTCTGGCCGCTGCCGGCCGGCGTCTCGTTCGCCCAGGGCGCCTCCCTCGGCATCCCCGGACTGGCGGCGCACCGCGCCCTGTTCGAGCGCGGCGGGCTCAAGGCGGGCGAGCAGGTGCTGGTGCACGGGGCGTCCGGCGCGGTCGGCTACCTGGCGGTCCAGCTGGCGCGCGCGGCGGGGGCGTCCGTCATCGGAACGGCCGGCAGCGACGAGGGCCTGGCGGCCGTTCGTGACCTCGGGGTCCCGGTCGTCGACCACCGCGCACCCGACCAGTACGACCAGATCAAGGCCCTCACCGGCGGGCACGGCGTCGACCTGATCGTCGAGATGCTCGCCAACGAGAACCTCGTCGACGACTTCACCTGCCTGGCGACGTTCGGACGCATCGTCGTCGTCGGCAACCGCGGCGCCCTCGAGTTCAACCCCCGCCTGGTCATGGGCAAGGACGCCGACATCCGCGGCGTCGCGAACTGGAACGCCTCACCGGCCGCGCGGGCGACCGCGCTGGGTGACCTGGCCGCCAAGCTGGCGGACGGCTCGCTGGTCCCCCGCGTCGGACGCGAGTTCCCGCTCGCCGAGGCCGCCGCGGCCCAGGACTACGTCATGACGTCCAAGGCGCTCGGCAAGGTCGTGCTGACCATCGGCTGACGCGCGCTCGCGGCGTCCGGTCGACCGTCGAAGACCCAGACCGGACGCCTCGGCCGGTCGTCCTCATCGCTCGCCGGCCTCGCAGATCACCATGGCCACGGCGACCCCAGCGTCGTGGCTGATCGAGACGTGCGTCCGCGTGACACCCAGTTCGGACGCTCGCGCCGCGACCGTTCCGCTGAGCACGAGCGCGGGGCGACCGTCGGCGTCCGAGGTGACGACGCAGTCGGTCCAGACCAGGCCGGACGGCGCTCCGAGGGCCTTGGCGAGGGCTTCCTTCGCGGCGAAGCGTCCTGCGAGTGTCTCCGGACGCCCATCCTGCTCGGCCGGCGTCAGCAGGCGATCCAGGACGCCGGGGCGTCCGGACGCCGCCGCGAACCGCTCCAGGGAGCAGACGTCGACGCCGATGCCGACGATCACTCGACCGTGACCGACTTGGCCAGGTTGCGCGGCTGATCGACGTCGTGGCCCAGCCGGGTCGCGACCTCGCAGGCGAAGATCTGCAGCGGCACGATGGCCAGCAGGGGCTGCAGCAGCGTGGACGCCTTCGGCAGCCAGATCACCTCGTCGGCGTACGGCTCGACCTCGGTGTCGCCCTCTTCGACCAGGACGATCGTCTGCGCGCCACGGGCCCGCACCTCCTGGATGTTGGAGATCACCTTGTCGTGCAGCTGATCGCGCCCGTGGGGCGGGACGACGACGAAGATCGGGATGCCCGGCTCGACCAGCGCGATCGGGCCGTGCTTGAGCTCGCCCGCCGGGAAGCCCTCCGCGTGCAGGTACGCGATCTCCTTCAGCTTGAGCGCACCCTCGAGGGCGATCGGGTAGCCGACGTGGCGACCGAGGAACAGCACGGACCGCTTGTCCGACAGCCGCGTCGCCAACGCGTGGAACTGATCGGTGTTGTCGAGCACCCGCTGAATCTTCTCCGGCATCGACTCCAACTCGGTCATCACGGCGGCGATCTCGTCGCCGAACTTCGTGCCCCGGACCTGCGCCAGGTAGAGCCCCAGCAGGTACGCGGCTGCGATCTGGGTCGTGAAGCCCTTCGTGGACGCCACCCCGATCTCGGGTCCGGCGTGGGTGTAGATGACGGCGTCCGACTCGCGCGGGATCGTCGCGCCGTTGGTGTTGCAGATCGCGATGACCTTGGCACCCTGCTCGCGGGCGTGCCGGACGGCCATCAGCGTGTCGGCCGTCTCGCCTGACTGCGAGATCGTCACCAGCAGCGTCTCAGAGGTGATGATCGGGTCGCGGTAGCGGAACTCGGACGCGATCTCGACCTCGCACGGGATGCGGCACCAGTGCTCGATCGCGTACTTGGCGACCAGGCCCGAGTAGAACGCCGTGCCACAAGCCACGATGATGATCTTGTTGATGCGCTTGAGCTCGGAGTCGGCGATGCGCACCTCGTCCAGGGTCAGCTCACGAGCCTCGTTGTAGCGGCCCAGCAGCGTGTCGAGCACGGCCTTGGGCTGCTCGTAGATCTCCTTGCGCATGAACCAGTCGTAGCCGGCCTTCTCGGCGGCCGAGAGGTCCCAGTCGACGTGGAACGGCTTGCCGGCGACGACCGTGCCGGCGAAGTCCGTGACCGTGTAGCCGTCGCTGGTGACCTCGACGACCTCGTCCTGGCCCATCTCCACGGCGTCCCGGGTGAACTCGATGAAGGCGGCCACGTCGGACGCCACGAACATTTCGCCGTCGCCGACGCCCACCACGAGCGGCGAGTTGCGGCGCGCGGCGACGATCCGGTCGGGGCTGGCGGTATCGATGGCGACCAGGGTGAACGCGCCCTCAAGGCGTCGGCAGATCGTCCGCATGGCGTCGGCCAGGCCGGCGCCCGCGGCAACTTCGAGGCCCAGCAACTGGGCCGCAGCCTCGCTGTCGGTCTCGGAGGCAAACACCGCACCCTTGGCGATCGCCTCGGCGCGCAGAGACGCGAAGTTCTCGATGATGCCGTTGTGGACCAGCGCGACGCGTCCGTTGGTGGACACGTGCGGGTGAGCGTTGGCGTCGTTCGGGGCGCCGTGGGTTGCCCAACGCGTGTGCCCGATTCCGACGTGGGACTCGGGGATCGGATCGATCTCCAACTCGGTCTCGAGGTTGACGAGCTTGCCCGCCTTCTTCCGCAGGGCGATCCCCCCAGCCTCCAACACGGCGATGCCCGCCGAGTCGTAGCCTCGATACTCCATCCGCCGCAGGCCGTCGATAACGACTGACTCTGCGCTCCGGGGTCCGACGTAGCCGATGATTCCGCACATGCCGGTCAGCCTATCGGTCGAGGCCGACAGCCCGTGATGTGGCTCGGCCGCGCGGCGATCCTCGGCGCGGCTAGGATCGCCGCCATGGCAGAACCGCTCCGGGCGAGCGACCCGTACGGTCCCTACGTCAGCCGGACGCGCGGCGAGTGGGCGCGCCTGTCCCAGTCGCTGCCGGTTCAGGTCACCGAGGAGATGGTCCGCGCGGCCAGGTCCAGCCAGGACACCATCGATGTCGACCAGGTGCTGCAGGTCTACGCGCCGCTGACCGAGTTGATCAGCCTGTACGTCCGCCACACCGGCGACCTCTACTCGACCACCCACGACTTCCTCGACCTTCAGGAACAGCGGACGCCGTTCGTCATCGGCGTCGCCGGCTCGGTTTCGGTGGGCAAGTCCACGACATCGCGGCTGCTGAAGGAGCTGCTGGCCCAGACGCCGGGCCATCCGCACGTCGACCTGGTGACCACCGACGGCTTCCTCTACCCGAACGCCGTCCTCGAGGAGCGCGGGCTGATGTCCCGCAAGGGCTTCCCTGAGTCGTACGACCGGGCCGCTCTGCTGCGGTTCGTCATGGACGTCAAGTCGGGGGCGGCCGAGGTCACCGCGCCTGTCTACAGCCACCTGATCTACGACATCGTCCCGGACGAGCACGTGGTGGTCCGGCGTCCCCAGATCCTCATTGTCGAGGGACTGAACGTCCTGCAGCCACCGCGGCGCCGCCGCGACGGCGTCCTGCCGCTGGCCGTCTCGGACTTCTTCGACTTCTCCGTCTACGTGGACGCCTCCGTCGCGAACCTGCGCACCTGGTACATCGAGCGCTTCATGACCCTGCGCCGGACGGCCTTCGCGGACCCGGACTCCTTTTTCCGCCGGTTTGCCGAGCTCGACGACGCCGAAGCGGTCGCCACCGCCGGCAACATCTGGGACATGATCAACGGCCCCAACCTCGAGTCGAACATCGCGCCCACCCGGGGTCGCGCGACGGTCATCCTCCGCAAGGACGCCAACCACGACATCGAATGGATCCGCATCCGCAAGGTGTGAAGACGCCGAACCGAGCCCTACGCTCCCAGTCATGCCGTCCCAGCGGTCGAGGACCGAGTCCCTGATCGTGCGCCCCTACCGGAACGAGGACCTTGACGTCTGCCTGAGCGTGATCCGGCAGTCGTTCTGGGACGTTCACCGGCCCGGATGCATCGAGCACGCGATCTGGCGGCGAGCACACGCCGACCATCCCGACCTGCTGCCAGGGCAGTCCTTCGTCTGTGACGAGCTGGTCGGCTGCATGATGAGCACCGCGGACACGTTGTCGACGGCGAGCGACTGTCCCCGGTTGCAGTCTTGGGACCGCTCGGGGTCCTGCCGCGGGCGCAACGTCGCGGCGTGGGTAGCGCTCTCATGGACGCCGCAGACGGGTCGCACCATCTCTGTGCGCAATCCGGCGCCAGAGCACCCGGTTGCGCACAGAGATCCCCCGTGGGTCACCGGTGCCAGCACCAGCACCGGGAGCGACCACCACCCCCTCACAGGGAGATTCGGGTCGAACAGCCACCACGTCGGGTACGCGCCCGCTCGGTCGCGAGGGGCATGCCGGTCGCCAGGGGCATGCCGGTCGCCAGGGGCATGCCGCGCACCCACCCCCCGCCGAGCGTGCAGCGAACCGCTCATCCACCCAGGACAGACCACGAGGGCCGCCCGCACCAGCGGACGGCCCTCGTAGGAGCTGAGAATCAGCGCTTGCTGTACTGCGGCGCCTTGCGGGCCTTCTTGAGACCAGCCTTCTTGCGCTCCTTGACGCGAGCGTCGCGGGTGAGCAGGCCAGCCTTCTTCAGGGCCGGACGGGACGCCTCGGCGTCCACGGCGTTGAGCGCACGGGCGATGGCCAACCGCAGCGCGCCGGCCTGGCCGGTGACGCCGCCACCGATGATCTTGGCGATGACGTCGTACGAGCCGACGACCGCGGCCGTCTCGAAGGGCTCGTTGATCGTCTGCTGGTGCAGCTTGTTCGGGAAGTACTCCTCGAGCGAGCGGCCGTTGATGCTGAACTTGCCGGAGCCGGGAGCGAGGCGCACGCGAGCGATGGCCTCCTTGCGGCGTCCGGTCGCGGCGCCGGGGGCGACGACCGCCGGACGAGCGCCCGGGGTGGCCGAGGACGGAACCGCCTCGGAGCGGTAGGCGATCTCGCGATCCTGCTCGTCGACGAAGGAGGTCACCGCGTCGTCAGCGAGGTCGGTCGTATCAGGAGTCTCAGTCACGTTCATTCCTACTTACTGGGCGATCTGGGTGATCTCGTACGCCTGCGGCGTCTGCGCGGCGTGGGGATGCTCGGGGCCGGCGTACACCTTGAGCTTGCCGATCAGCTGACGGCTGAGGCGGTTCTTGGGCAGCATGCCCCAGACCGCGCGCTCGACGGCCTTGCGGGGATCCTTGGCGAGCAGCTCGCCGTACGGAACGGCGCGGAGGCCGCCCGGCGTGCCGGAGTGGCGGTAGGCCATCTTGGTGGTGGCCTTGTTGCCCGTCAGGGCGATCTTGGAGGCATTCACGACGATCACGAAGTCGCCCCCGTCGACATGCGGGGCGAACGTCGCCTTGTGCTTGCCGCGCAGGAGCGTGGCGCAAGCCACCGCGAGCTTGCCGAGGACGAGACCCTCGGCGTCGATGACATGCCAGTTCCTGGTGATCTCGCCAGGCTTGGGGCTGTACGTAGACACGGTCGTGGACCATCTTCCATAGATTGAGCTGACTTCGGGCGTGCGCGGCGGCCCGGTGACGGGCGTGCCCAAGCGCAACAGCGAGTTAGATTACCGGTCGCGTCGGGACGGGTCAAAACGCCCGGAACCCGGCGCTGAGGACATCCGACCACCCAACGCTATGCCCGTTCGGACGCCCCGGCGAGTGGTCCACCGCCTCGCGGGCGAATCTTTCGATTCCGTTGCAGGCCCCTAATGCGGGGTGCAGGGTGTACCCCATGAGTTCGAAGGTGAACAACGCACAGATTCAGGTGAACAGCCCAGACGATGTGCGCAACGTGGTGCTGATCGGCAACGCCGGGTCTGGCAAGACCTCGTTGTTCGAGCAGTTGCTGCGCGCGCGCGTCGCTGGCTATAGAGGCGAGAAGGACGATCCCGAGCGCCTTTCCCAGCTCTACCTGGCCTCGCTGGTGACGGGCAACGTGAAGGTGAACCTCCTGGACGCCCCGGGCCACCCCGATTTCGTGGGAGAGCTTCGCGCGGGCATCCGGGCAGCGGACGCCGCCATCTTCGTGGTCGCCGCCGACGGCGTGGACGGCATGGCCCAGGCCCTATGGGAGGAGTGCCGCGAGGCCAACCTGCCCCGCGTCATCGCCGTGACCAAGTTGGACGCCGGCCACATCGACTTCGACACCGTGGTCGAGCAGTTGAAGGACTCGTTCGGCGAGGGCGTCCTGCCCACCCACGTTCCTGTGGGGTCCGGCACCGGCATGAACGGCACGGTCAGCGTGCTCACCCGCCGCTTCCGCGACTACACCGGTGGCGGCGAGCCTTCGGTCGTCGACGACGACACCTCGCACGACGATCTGATCGAACTGCACCGTGGACCGCTCATCGAGGGGCTCATCCAGGAGGCCGACGACGCCGACCTGATGGACTCCTACCTCGAGGGCGTGGACCCGGGTCGCGACTACCTGCTCAACGACCTGATGAAGGCCACGGCGAACGCCAACCTGTTCCCGGTGATCCCGGTCGTGGCGTCCAACGGTCTTGGCACCGAGGAACTGCTCTCCCTCATGGAGCAGGGCTTCCCGACGCCGAGCCTGCACCCGAACCCCGAGTTCACCCGCCTCAACGGCGAGTCGACCGGCCCGGCGCCCACCGATCCTTCGGCGCCGCTGATCGCGCAGGTGATCCGGACGACGACCGACCCGTTCGCCGGACGCCTCTCCATGGTCCGGATCTTCTCGGGCACCGTGAAGACCGACGACATGGTGCACGTCTCCGGTCATCGGTCGCACTTCGGCAAGGCCGACGAGGCCCACCCGGACCACGACCACGACGAGCGTGTCGGCCTCATCCAGCAGGCTGTCGGCACCGAGCTGAAGCCGAAGACGGCCGCCATCGCCGGCGAGATCGTCATGCTGCCCAAGTTGGCCACCGCGGAAACCGGCGACACCATCTCGTCGCGCGAGGCGTCCGGCGTCGTGCCCAACTGGCAGATGCCCGAGCCGCTGCTCCCGCTGGCCATCAAGGCCGCGACGCGCAACGACGAGGACAAGCTGTCGGGCGCCCTGCAACGGCTGGCCGTCGAGGACACCACCGTGCGTCTCGCTCACGGTGCGGAAGACCAGCTCGTCCTGTGGACGACCGGCCAGGCCCACGCCGACCTGCTGCTCAACCGCCTCAAGGACCGCTACGGCGTGAACGTCGCCCAAGAGGACGTCAAGATCGCCCTACGGGAGACCTTCATCGGCAAGGCCACCGCGCAGGGCCGCCACGTCAAGCAGTCGGGCGGTCACGGCCAGTACGCGGTCTGCAACGTCGAGGTCGAGCCGCTGGAGCGCGGCGCCGGCTTCGAGTTCGTCGACAAGGTGGTGGGCGGTGCGGTCCCGCGCCAGTTCATTCCGTCGGTCGAGAAGGGCGTCAAGTCCCAGATGGAGCGCGGCGTCATCGCCGGGTTCCCGATGGTCGACGTCAGGGTCACGCTCTTCGACGGCAAGGCCCACTCGGTGGACTCCTCCGACATGGCCTTCCAGCTCGCGGGCGCCAACGCGCTCAAGGAGGCGGCCACGAACAAGGCGATTGTCGCCCTGCTCGAGCCGATCGATCTCGTCACGATCGTTGTCGGCGAGGAGTACATGGGCGCGGTGATGACCGATATTTCGGGACGCCGCGGCCAGATGCTCGGCACGGACTCGGACAACCATAAGGTGACCATCCGGGCGAACATCCCGCAGGTTGAACTGGCGCGGTACGCCATCGACCTGCGCGGCCTGGCGCACGGCACCGGCACCTTCAGCCGCGAGTTCCACGGCTACGAACTGCTGCCGGCCAACCTGGTCGACAAGTTCAAGAAGCCGGACAAGGAGAAGTAAGAGCACCACGCGTGGCCCCGGGCGAACTCGTCCGGGGCCACGCGTGGTGCTGGCCGCCTCGGGCTCTGGACGCCGCGAGCTGGCTCAGGTCTGTCCCGCCTGTTCGTCAGCGGACCTTTCCCGGGGGCGTCCGTCATCTCTCGACGCCGGGGCGCGCGTCCGCTCGGACGCCGACGCTCACGTCCGCTGGGACGCCGGCACCCGAAGGCGTCAGCCGAGGGGCTGGGTGCGCAGGAAGCCGAACACACCGTCGGCCGCCATCTGAACCGAGATTCCGGCCAGCAACAGTCCCGCGACCCGGGACGCCAGCGTGGTGCCAGACCTGCGCAGCACGCGGCTGATCTGCCCGGCGAAGCGCAGCGAGACGTACACCAGCACCATCGCGGCCGCCAGCGCGGACCCGACGGCCACGACATCGGCCAGGCCGTCGGCGTGCCGCACCGCCAGCATGATCGCCACGATCGACCCCGGACCGGCCAGCAGCGGAATGCCCAGCGGCACGATGGCGACGTTGGTGCCCTCCTCCGACACATCCCCGTTGGACTTGCCCTGCAGCAGCTCCAGCGAGATGAGCAGCAGGAGCAGCCCACCGGCGACCTGCAGTGCCGGGATCGACACGTGGAGGTAGTCCAGGATCTGCTGCCCGAACAGCGCGAAGCCTGCGATCACCCCGAACGCGACCAAGCAGGCGCTGGCCGCCGACCGATGGCGCTCGGCGACGTCCATCCTCCGGGTCAGCCCCAGGAACACCGGCAGCAGCCCTGGCGGGTCGAGGATGACCAGCAGGGTGAGCAGCGTCGAGGTGAACAGGTACAGATCCACGCGTGAAATCTTAGATCAACGCCTGAAGTTATCGCCAATCGCTGTCGATGCGACCAGATTTTGCGCAGAGGGCCAAAGAGACGCCAGATCTGGCAGCCACCGCCAGTGCGTCACAAGGTGCATGGACTCTCCCGAGCCCGGGACGGACGCCCCAACTCGCTAGCCTTCTGCCGTGCCCAAGCCCGACCGTGTCCAGCGCGAGGTGGTCAGCTACGTCCGCCGCTCGGCCCGCATGAACGCCAGCCAGACCAAGGCGTGGGACACCTACGCCCAGCGCTGGGTCGTCGAGGTGCCCGCCCGCGAGACGTCCACCTCCATCGCGGCCGAGGCGTCCGTCGATTGGACGTCGACCTTCGGACGCGAGGCGCCCCTGATCGTCGAGATCGGACCCGGCCGCGGGGAATCACTGGTGGCCCTCGCCGAGCGGCGTCCCGACTGCAACATCGTCGCCTTCGAGGTCTTCGTGCCGGCTGTCGCGTCCACGCTGTCGCGGATCGCCCGGCACGGCGTCGACAACGTCCGCATCGTCGTGGCGAACGGGGAAGAGGGACTCGCCCTCTTGGTGCCGCCCGCGGGCCTGCACGAGCTGTGGACCTTCTTCCCGGACCCCTGGCACAAGGCCCGGCACCACAAGCGCCGCCTGGTTTCCACCGAACTGGCCGACCTGGCGGCGTCCAGGCTCGAACCCGGCGGACTCTGGCGCTTGGCGACGGACTGGTCCGACTACGCCGACTGGATGCGCGAGACCCTCGACGCCCATCCGGCCTTCGAGAACCTGCACGGCGGCTGGGCGCCGCGCTGGGACGAGCGTCCGGTCACGAAGTACGAGGCGCGGGGCGTCGCCGCCGGACGCGAGATCCACGACCTGACGTACCGGCGGCGTCCGTGACGCGACTGCGCCTCGACATCGGCTACGACGGCTCCGCGTTCCACGGCTGGGCCGCCCAGAGCGGCCTGCGGACCGTCCAGGGCGAGCTCGAGCTGTGGCTCGAGCGCTTCCTCGGATGCCCGACGCCGCTGACCTGCGCCGGCCGCACGGACGCCGGCGTCCACGCCCGCGGCCAGGTGGCGCACCTCGACGTCGAGTCCGACGACCCGGACGCGTCCGCCGCCGAACTCCAGCGGCGACTCGCCCGGGCCCTGCCCGACGACCTGGCCGTGCGCCGCGTCAGCCTCGCTCCAGACGGCTTCGACGCCCGCTTCGCCGCCGTCTGGCGCCGCTACGTCTACCGCCTCTCGGACGCCTCCGCCCCGGACCCCCTGCTGCGAGGCTGGGTGCTGCCCGTCCAGGGCGAGCTCGATGTCGACGCGATGGACGCCGCGGGCGCGGCCCTGCTCGGACTGCACGACTTCGCCGCGTTCTGCAAGCGGCGCGAGGGCGCGTCCACGATTCGCACGCTGCTGGGCTGCGGCGTCCGGAGGGTCCCCGAAGGCCTGCTCTCCGGCGTCGTCGAGGTCGAGGTCCGCGCCGACGCGTTCTGCCATTCGATGGTGCGCTCGCTGACGGGCGCGCTGCTGCGGGTGGGCCAGGGCCGCCAGGGCGTCGACTGGCCGGCCTCCCTGCTCGGCTCGAGCGGACGCGTCGGCAGCGTCCCGGTGCTGCCGCCCGACGGCTTGGTGCTCGAAGAAGTCGGCTACCCGCCCGACGATCAGCTGGCCGCGCGGGCGATCGAGGCCCGAGCCCGCCGCGACGACTGCCCGGACTGCCAGGAGGACGCATGAGCCACTACTTCGAGACACCGACCGGCCCTGAGCAACGCCGCAGCGTCGGCGTCCGCTTCTGGGAAACGGACTGGACCTTCACGACGGCCAACGGAGTCTTCTCCGGCGACGGCCTGGATCTCGGGACGGGCGTGCTGCTACGCACCCACTCCCCCGCCCCCGGCGCCCGACGACTGCTGGACCTCGGCTGCGGGTACGGGCCCATCGCCGTCGGACTCGCCGTCGCGTGTCCCGAGGCCCAGGTGGACGCCGTCGACGTCAACACGCGCGCGCTCGACCTGACGCGCACCAACGCGGACGCCCACGGCGTTGGCGGACGCGTCAACGCGCTGCTCCCGGACGAGGTCGATCCGGGCGTCCGCTACGACGAGATCTGGTCAAATCCGCCGATCCGAATCGGCAAGGAGGCGCTGCACGACCTCTTGCTGGCCTGGCTGGCCAGGCTCACCCCGACCGGCGTCGCGCGGCTCGTCGTCGGCCGCAACCTCGGCGCGGACTCCTTGCAACGCTGGCTCATCGACCAGGGCTGGTCCTGCGAGCGCACCGCCAGCGCCAAGGGCTTCCGCGTCTTCGAGGTCACCCGGCCAACGCCCAGCTGAGCGGCACACCCGGCCGGGGACGGCTCGTCTGGTGACCCCGTGGCAAGGGCCCTAGACTTGAGGACGCACGGGCGCGCAGAGTGCGCCCCCAAGCAGCAAGGGAGCTCTCCATGGGCATTGATGATTTCATCGACAACGCGGTCAGCGCGGTCAAGAAGGTCGTCGGCGACGTGACCGGCAACGAGCACGCTGCTGACTTCCTCGACGGCGTGGCCGAGAAGGCCAAGGGCATCGACGACGCGGTGATCGACGCGGCCGGCAAGGCCAAGGACTTCGCTGAGGGCGCGCAGGAGAAGGCCGCTGGCTTCATCGGCGACGCTCAGGAGAAGGCTGCTGGCTTCATCGGTCAGGTCACGGGCGATGCGCAGGCCGCCGCCGACGACGCCGCCGCCAAGGTCGAAGACGTCAAGGACGCCGCGGCCGAGAAGGTCGAGGAAGTCAAGGACGACCTCGAGGCCTGAGCCTTTCGACACATCCCAACAGGGGACGCCGCACCTGCGGCGTCCCCTGTTGTTTGTCCGGAAGGTGACGCGACGGTCGGGGTGCGCGGTCCGAACGCAGGGTGAAGGACGCCGACGCGCCGGGTCGCACCTGCGGCGTCCCGGGTGTTGGATTCGTCAGCGGATGAGCCCGTCCTGATCCCAGCAGGGACCGGGAGCGAGGTTCGTGGACGCCGACGAGTTGATGCCGCGTCCGGCCTGATAGGTTCGACCCCGGACCCTGTGGGGGAACTCGGTGAGAGACCGAGGCTGACCCGCAGCCGTGATGCCCGTGAGGCAGAGCCGGAATGCCCGCCGGGACCGACCACCCAACCCGTCGAGGTTTGCGGGGGTGGAGCCGGCGCCTCATCGCTTCCGGACCCATTCGTCGTGAGCCGGAAAAAGGAACGTCATGACGATCATGCGCCGGCTTTTCGCCGCTCTCTCCCTGTCCGCCCTGGTCAGCGTCGCCGCGGTCTCGCCCGCCCACGCTGCCGATACCGCCGCTGCCAACGCGGCTGCCACCTGGCTCACCACCCAGGTCTCCCCCGCCCCCACGACCGGCATGGCGGGCGAAATTCTGATCGGTCTGGCATCGGCCACCGACCCCGCCCTCCAGCCGACGATTGACGCCCTGCTGGCGCAGGTGAAATCCGGCGCGCCCACGTACGCCGCTGCCGGCGGCGGGGCCCCCGGCAAGCTCGCCATCATCGCGGACGCCTACGGCCTGAGTCCCACCAGCTTCGGCGGGGTGAACCTCGTCACATCCATGACGGCGGATACCGCGGCCGACGGCTCCGTCGGTAGCTGGCCGTCCGCCTTCAGCTCGGGGCTCACCATGGCGGGCTTCAAGCGTGCCGGCGCGACCGGCCCTGCCGCCCTGTCCACCTGGCTGCTCTCGCAGCAGAACGCCGACGGCGGCTTCGGGTATGCGGTGGGGGCGCCGTCGGACGCCGACAACACCGCCCTCGCCATCATCGGACTCCTCACGGACACGACCCCGGCCGGGCAGGCCGCCCTCGCAAAGGCCGTCGCGTGGGCCCAGGGCGCTCAGCAGGCGAACGGATCTTGGACCGGCTACGTGCCGGTCAACTCGACGTGCGTCCTGGCATCGGCACTGGAGAGCGCCGGGGTCGCACCGACGAAGGCTCTGGCCTGGGTCAAGACCCAGCAACTGGCCAACGGGGCCATCGGGGTCGACGGATCCGGCGACGTGTTCGCCACCGCGCAGTGCCTGCCCCTCCTCGGAGGCGTGTCGTACCTGAATGTGGTGTGGACGCCGACCAAGACCGTCACCTCTTCGCCCTCGCCGACGACGGCGACCACGCCCACCACCACTCCCGCGCCGAGCCGCGGAGTTCCGGCCAAGACCTCGGCCGATCCGGAGCCGTCCGCCGCTCCGTTCGCCGTCCTCGTGGCGCTCGTGGTCGCGTCCGCGATCGTGGTTCGTCGGACAGCCTGACCATGCTTCGCTCACTGAGAGCCACGCTGCTGGGGCTGGCCCTCGGCATCGTGGGGGTGCTCGGAGCCGTCCCCGCCCCGGCCGCGCAGGCGGCGTCCTGCTCGGGGGTCTGGGTCGTGGTGGAGTCATCCGTCCGGTGCTCGACCAGCTACGGCAGCGGCCTGGCGGCCCTGCGGGGGGCCGGCTTCGACGTCCAACTCACCGGAGGCTCCTTCGTCTGCCAGATCGGCGGCAAGCCGGACACCTGCTCGATGGCGACGCCGTACTGGTCCTACTGGCACGCCAAGCGCAACGCGGACGGCTCCTACGGCGCGTGGGGCTATTCATCGAAGGGCGCTGGCAGCTACGTGCCCGCGCAGGGGGACGCGGAGGGCTGGGCCTTCGGTAACGGGGCGCCGCCCTCGGGCCGCCCTCCGGTCACCCCGGTCGCGACCACTGCCCCGCCGACCACCACGCCTCCGGCCACGACGGCGCCCGCGACCACGGTCCCGGCGACGACGCAGCCGACGCAGAAGGCGTCCAGCCCGGCCACGTCCAAGGCGTCCAGCGCGGCGTCCACGACGAAGGCGAGCGCGACGGCGTCCACCCGACCCGCGTCGACGACCACGCCGGCCACGCCTGCCCCGACGTCCGAGGCACCTTCGACGCCCACCGCCTCGGCCGCTCCGGTCCCCGCAGGCGCGGCGCCAACGGCGTCCGAGACCGCCACCGCCATGCCGACCGTCCCGGCCGAGCCGACGGCGGCGTCCGCACCGAGCAGCCAGGGGGCACCCACGGCGACGATCGCGACGGCAGGCGCCGTGGTGCTCGGGGGCGCGGGCCTCGGCGCCTGGGTTCTCGGCACGAGGAGGCGCCGCCGCACGTGAGCGCCAGACCGCCCCGTCCCCGCCAGGCCCACCCGTGGGCGTGGTGGGGCTGGGCGCTGGCCGTGGCCGGTGCGTCGTCGTTCGGGACCAATCCGCTGCTCAGCGTCCTGCTCGGACTGGCGGTCACGGCCGTGGTCGTCGCCCGCCGCACGGACGACCCCTGGGCGCGCTCGGTGGGGGCGTACTTCGCGCTGGCCGGCATCGTGCTGGCGATCAGGGTGGTCTTCGCCGCCGTGGCCGGCGCCGGGGTCGGATCAACCGTCCTGTTCACCCTGCCGCACCTAGAGTTCCCCGAGTGGGCCGCGGGTATCAGGCTGGGCGGTCCGGTGACGGCCGAGCCCCTCGCCTACACCGCCTACGACTCGCTGCGCCTCGGGCTCATGCTCCTGTGCCTCGGTGCGGCCAATGCCCTGGCCAACCCGAAGCGGGCCCTCAAGTCAGTGCCCGGCGCGCTGTACGAGGCGTCCGTTGCGGTCGTCATCGCGCTGTCGGTGGCCCCGCAGCTGGTGGAGAGCACGCAGCGCATCAGACGAGCGCAGCGGCTGCGCGGCGGCGCGCCGCGGGGCTGGCGCGCGGTGTCCGCCGTCGTCCTGCCGGTCCTCGCGGACGCGGTCGATCGCTCGCTCGGCCTCGCGGCCGGCATGGAGGCCCGCGGCTTTGCCCGGACGCGCGTCGCCACGCGTCCGTCCTCGGCAGCGACGATCGCGCTGCTCGGGGCGATGCTGCTGGCGACGTTCGGCGGCTTCCTGCTGCTGGCGGCGTCCGGGACGCAAGAGCGGGCCGCGGCCGCGGCGTGCCTCGTCGTCGGCGCTGCCGGCGTCGCGGTGGGGCTGCGCGCTGCCGGACGCCGCCTGCGGGTCACCCGCTATCGCCCGGATCCCTGGACGCCCCGCGACACGGCGCTCGTCGGCGGCGGCGTCCTGGCGTTCGGCACGGCCGCCCTGCTCGGCAGCACGCTGTGGCCGGCGGCCTACGCCACGATGCACCCGTCCACCGACCCCCTGGTGTGGCCGCAGTTGCACCCCGCGATGGCGCTGATCCTCGTCGGCGCGCTCGTGCCGCTCGCCGTCACGTCCGCGCCCACTGCGGCTGGCCGCCCATGATCGAGTTCGATGACGTCACCTTCGCCTATTCCGGCGCCGAGCCGACCCTGCGCGACGTGTCCTTCACCGTGGCCGACGGCGACCTCTGCGTGGTCGTGGGCCTCACCGGCACCGGTAAGTCGACGCTGCTGGGCCTCGTCAACGGCCTCGTCCCGCACTTCACCGGCGGACGCCTCACCGGACGCGTCCGCGTCGCCGGACGCTCGACCCACCACGAGCGGCCCCGCGATCTCGCCGACCTCGTCGGCTACGTCGGCCAGAACCCCCTGCACGGCTTCGTCACCGATCGCGTCGAGGACGAGATCGCCTACGGCATGGAGCAGCTCGGCCTGCCGCCCGCCACCATGCGCAAGCGGGTCGAGGAGACGCTCGACCTGATGAACATCGTCGCCCTGCGGGATCGCCCCCTGGCCGATCTCTCGGGCGGCCAACAGCAGCGCGTCGCGATCGCGTCCGTGCTGGCCGCCCAGCCGCGCATCCTGGTCCTCGACGAGCCGACGTCTGCCCTCGACCCGAACGCCGCCGCGGACGTGCTGGCGGCGATCACCACCCTGGTCCACGAGGTCGGCCTGACGGTCGTCCTCGCCGAGCACCGGCTCGAGCGCGTCCTGCATTACGCCGACACCGTCGCCTGGGTCCGCACGGACGGCACCGTCGAGTACGGACGCCCCGGCGACGTCCTGGCCGGCTGCGACGTGGTCCCCCCGCTGGCCGAGTTGGCGCGAGCGCTGCGTTGGCCCGGCGTCCCGACCTCGGTCCGGGACGCCCGACGCCTCGTCCAGTGCGACGCCATCACGGTGTCGGCGCCGCCCCCGAAGGCCCTGCCGACGGCACCGGTCGGACTGTCGGTGCGGGGGCTTACCGTCGATTACGGACGCCTTCGGGCCGTCGACGGCGTCAGCCTCGACTTCGCCGCCGGGACCACCACCGGGCTCATGGGCCGCAACGGGGCGGGCAAGTCGAGCCTGCTGTGGGCTGTTCAGGGCGGTGTCCCCAGCACGGGCGAGGTGGACGCCGCGGGCGTCGATCCCCGGCGGCTGCGCCCCGCGGACGCCCGGCGCGCGGTAGCCCTCGTGCCGCAGACGGCGTCCGACCTGCTCTACCTGCCTACCGTCAGCGCGGAGCTGGCCCGGGCGGACGCCGAGTCCTCGGCCGCCCCCGGCACGGCCCTCGGACAGCTCCGACTCTTGGGCGCTGACCTGCCACTGGACGCCGATCCCCACGACCTGTCCGAGGGCCAGAGGCTGGCACTGGTGCTGGCGATCCAGCTCACGGCGTCCCCGAGTGTCGTCTGCCTGGACGAGCCGACCCGCGGTCTCGACTACGACATGAAGCACCGGCTGCGCGACATCGTCGCCCAGTTGGTCGCCGCCGGCCAGACCGTGATCATCAGCACCCACGACGTCGAGTTCGCGGCCGCCGCGACCGACCGGCTCGTGGTGATGGCCGACGGCGAGATCATCGCGGACGGCCCGACCCGCCAGGTGGCGACCTCGTCGCCGTCGTTCGCCCCCCAGGTCTCCAAGGTGTTCGCCCCGGTCCCGGTGTTGACCGCGGCGGAGGCGTCCAGATGACGCCCACAGCGGACGCCGCACCGCTCGCCCCAAGGTCGGTCGCCATGCTGGCCGTGGCCGCCGTGGCGGGCCTGACCGCGTTCGCCTGGCCGCTGTTCGCCCGCCTGGACGCAAGCTCGGCCACGACGGCAACGTTCGTCTTCGCGCTCGTCCTGCCCCTGGTGCTGGCGGTCGTCGTGGCCGAGCTGACCTCCGACTCCCTCGACGTCAAAGGCCTGGCGATGCTCGGTGTCCTCGCGGCGGTTGGGGCGATCCTGCGGCCGCTCGGGGCCGGCAGCGCCGGCATGGAGCCGATCTTCTTCCTGATGATCCTCGGCGGACGCGTCTTCGGCCCCGGCTTCGGCTTCGCGCAGGGGGCGATCACGCTGGGGGCATCCGCGCTGCTGACGGGCGGCGTCGGGGCCTGGCTGCCCTACCAGATGATCGCCGCCGGACTCCTGGGACTCGGCGCCGGCCTGCTGCCCCGGCGCCCGACCGGAGGCGCCGAGATCGCCATGCTGTGCGGCTACGGGCTGGTGTCGGCCTTCGCCTTCGGCTGGCTCATGGACTTCGCCTTCTGGCCGTTCGGCATCGGTCCGGGCACCCAGTTCTCCTTCGACCCGGACGCCGGACCGCTCGCAAACCTGCACCGGTTCGCCCTCTACAACCTGGTCACGTCCATGGGCTGGAACCTCGGCCGAGCCCTGACGTCGATCGTTCTCATCGTCCTGCTCGGACCGGGCTTGCTCCACATCCTGCGCCGGGCCTCGCGCCGGGCCGCGTGGGCGTCCGCGTCGCGTGGCAGGGTGGTCGGGCCGGACGCGTCCGGACTAGGCTGAACGCAGTCCCTCCGGACGGTCGCAGCGGCTGCGTTGCGGGAAGGATCCACCATGCGTCGCATGACACGCCTGCCAGCGGCACTGTTGGCCTGCCTCGTCATGCTGCTGGGGTGGACGCTCCCGGCGCACGCGGTGGGCAATGCCGAGGCGGCCCGCAAGTCGGCGTCCTATCTCGCCAGCCAGTCGGCGACCGTCACCGAGGTCGGCCTGGCCGCGGACGTCCTCCTCGGCCTGCTGGCCACCGGAGACGCGACGATGACCACCCAGACCTCCGCCTTGACGTCGACCGTGAAGGGTGGCGCCCAGGCGTACGCCGCCAAGGGCCCCGAGGCTGCCGCCAAACTGGCCATCCTGGCGTCCGCGCTGGGTGAGGACCCTCGCAACTTCGCCGGCCTCGACCTCGTCGGCTCCGTCAAGGCCGGCCTACGTCCGGACGGCTCGTTCGGCTCGGTGCCGGGCGCGGGGGCGTCCGCGCTGGGCATGATCGCGCTCGCCAGGGCCAACGAACAGGTGCCGACGTCGATGCTGCGCTACGTCGTCCGGCTCGCGGGCAGCGACGGCGGCTTCGGCTCAGCGCCGGCTGCCTCTGCGGACGCCGAAAGCACGGCCTGGGCGCTGCTGGCGCTCGGCACCCAGACCGACTCGATCTCGGCGAGGGCCGCCCTCCTCAACGGGGCGGCGTGGGCGTCCGCCCAGCAGCACGCGGACGGGTCCTGGCGGGGCGGCAGCACGATCAGGACGACCGCGTTGATGGCGTCCGCCCTGCAGGCCGCGGGGCTGGCCCAGCCGCGCGCAGTCTCGTACCTCGCCAGCCAGCAGCTGGCCGACGGGTCCCTCGCCGAGCAGGGCAAGGGCGACCTGACCGCCACCGCGGTCGGCGCCCTGGCGCTGGCTGACACCTCCTACGCCGGCGTCTCGTCGGCCCCGACCAACGCGACCTCGGGACCGTCCACGACGGCGTCCCCGGGCGCCATCGTGACCGCGGCGCCGGAGCCGGCGCCCAACCCGATGCGGCCCCTGGTCGGCGACAGCTGGCTGTGGATCCTGCAGCCCGTCGTCCTGCTTGGCCTGCTGGCCGCCACGGGCTACTACCTGTTCATCAGGCCCACCCGAAAGAAGAAGCCGAAGCCGGACGCCGTGCCGGATCCGCCGACGACGAACACCCCTTGAGCTCGGAGCTCAGTAGTGATGGGGTGGCATCATTCCCCTGAAGAACACGCAAGAGAGGACACCATGGCGACCTACAGCCTTCCGGATCTGCCCTACGACTACGCGGCGCTCGAGCCCTACATCTCCGCGGAGATCATGGCGCTGCACCATGACAAGCACCACGCGGCCTACGTGGCCGGCGCCAACACCGCGCTGGACAAGCTCGCCGCGGCCCGCGAGGCCGGCGACTTCGCGAACATCAACAAGCTGGAGAAAGACCTGGCCTTCCACCTCGGTGGCCACCTGAACCACACGATGTTCTGGAAGAACATGTCCCCCAACGGCGGCGGCGAGCCGGACGGCGAGCTGGGCGCGGCGATCGACGAGTTCTTCGGCGGCTTCGGCAACTTCGCGAAGCAGTTCAACGAGGTGGCCATGGGCATCCAGGGCTCCGGCTGGTCCGTCCTGGTCTGGGACACCCTGGGCAAGCGGCTCAACATCAACCAGGTGTACGACCACCAGAGCAACCTGCCGGCCGGCCAGCTCGCCCTGCTGCAGCTCGACATGTGGGAGCACGCCTTCTACCTGCAGTACAAGAACGTCAAGGGCGACTTCGTGAAGTCCTGGTGGAACATCGTCAACTGGGCCGACGTGATCGAGCGCTTCACCGCCGCCAAGGCCGCGAACATCGCGTACTGATCGGGTCTCTTCCCACGCTCTCGGGCGCGGCACCTTCGGGTGCCGCGCCCGTGTCGTTGTCGGCGTAGCTGCCGGGTGCGGAACCGGTCACGATCACTGAGGACGCGACATCCTGAGGCTTTTCAGGTTAGAGTTGAGAAACTCTCAGGATTCACGTACATTTGAGTCAGCAAGACCAATATCCATCACCAGGCAGGAGATTCCCGGCTCTTCACAATCCAGGGTGTAGGTGGGGTCTGAAGCCGCCGGTTTCGAGTAGTGATCTGGCGATGTAGTGGGTGAGGTTCCGGAAGCCGAGGG
>NZ_FXTL01000021.1 GCF_900182665.1 Propioniciclava tarda | reverse complement strand
GAACCTCCATCCTCGGAAGACCTCGACCCCCGTCCCGCCACCGACACGCCGGTCACAACCCGGGCCCCCGACTACACCCTCGTCTGTGAAGAGCCAGATTCCCACGTGGGAACCAACAAGTTCGCCGTAGCCCTCGTCACCGCGACGGTGCTCGCCGGCGGCGCCGCCACCGCAATCCTCAGCAACGCTTCGGCCGCCACGGCCACCACGGCCGTCGTGGCGTCCAGCTCCCCCAGCCTCGAGGCCATCGCCTCCGACCTGACGGCCTCCCCCTCGCCCGTCACGATCGTCGCCGCGACCCCCACCGTGGACGCCGCAACCGAGAAGGCTGCAGCCGATCAGGCCGCCGCCGCGAAGGCTGCGGCTGACAAGGCCGCTGCCGACAAGGCAGCCGCAGACAAGGCCGCCGCCGCGAAGGCTGCTGCCGCCAAGAAGGCTGCCGCGGCGAAGGCAGCCGCCGCCAAGGCTGCGGCGGCCAAGGCTGCTGCCGCGACGCCCGCGCCCAGCCCGGCCCCGGCCGCCGCTGCCCCGGCAGCACCGGCTCCCGCCTCCACGGGCGGGCTCGACCTGCGCCGCGAGGCCATGTGGGATCGGGTTGCCAAGTGCGAGTCCGGCAACAACTGGTCCATCAACACCGGCAACGGCTACTACGGCGGACTGCAGTTCAAGACGAGCACGTGGCTCTCGAACGGTGGCGGCGCCTACGCCAGCCGTGCGGACCTCGCCACGCGCGCCGAGCAGATCACGATCGCCAACAAGCTCTACGACCGCTCCGGTCTGAGCGCGTGGGCCTGCAAGGCCTGAGCGGTCAAGCCCTCAGCACAGCGAAACGGCGTCCCACCGAACCAGGTGGGACGCCGTTTCGCTGCGTTCTGAGGGGCTACTTCTTGAAGACGTCGAGCTTGCCCAGCTTCTCTGCCAGGAGGTAGTAGACGGTGACGCGGCTCTTGCGGTTGACGCCCTTCAGGGTCTCGCCTACCTCAGCGATGGCGGCGTCCAGCTCGGCATCGGACAGCGTCAGGCCCAGCTTCTTCTTCAGGAAGTTCTCGCGCACGCGATCCAACTCAGCCGGATCGCTGAAGGCCACGCTCGCCGTGTCGGCCTTGCTCAGCACCAAGCGGTAGGTGCTCACCATCTTCTCGACGACGGCGTCGTTCGCGTGGGGTGCGTACTTCTTGACGTCTGCTGCCCAATCGGTGGCCATAGCAGTTGTTCCTCTCTTCGACGGACTCCGACCATTCGGCTAGTCACACCCAAGATAGGGCGAACGCCCACGCCAGGGAAGCGAAGCACGCCAACAAGAACTCACCAATCTCTCAGGGGCGAGCAAGAAACTGCCCCGCCGATCGCGTGATCGACGGGGCAGTTCGTTGTGACGAGCAGGCGGCTCAGGCCTCGGCGTCCTCAGCCTTCTCGGCGTCCGCCTTGACGGCGTCGACGAAGCCGGCCGCGACGGCGGCGTCCTCGCTGTTGAACCACACCTCGGCGATCGTCCGGTCGTACCAGGGCGAATCGGGCGTGTGGAACTTCATCGAGTCCTCGTTGCCCTTGATGTCGAAGCCCGCCGGCGGGTTCTCGCCGACGTAGCTGCCCTCGCCGTACTTGGCGGCGTCCTCGACCGGCTCGGAGACCAGGGTCGCGGCCTTGGCCTTCGGCTCGGCCTTGGCGGCCTTCTTGGCGGGCTTGGCAGGAGCGGCGGCAGCGGGCTTGCCCTTGCCCTTCTCCTTGGCCTTGCGGGACTCCTCGACGGTCTCCGTCACGACCTCGATGACGGCCATCGGGGCGTTGTCGCCCTGACGGTTGCCGATCTTGGTGATGCGGGTGTAGCCGCCCTGACGATCGGCCAACTTCGGCGCGATCTCGGTGAAGAGGGCGTGGACGACGGCCTTGTTGCTGATCCGCGAGAGCACCAGACGACGGGCGTGCAGGTCGCCCCGCTTGGCCTTGGTGATGAGCGTCTCAGCCAGGGGCTGGACGCGCTTGGCCTTGGTCTCCGTCGTGGTGATCTTGCCGTGCTCGAACAGCTGGCTGGCCAGGTTGTTCAGAATGATCCGCTGGTGGGCAGGCGTGCCACCCAGGCGGGGACCCTTCGTTGGCTTGGGCATGATGTGTGTCTCTCTTTAGCGGGTGTCAGTACTGATCGGGATCGTCGCCGAAGGCGTCGTCGGCGTCGTAGCGGCCGAGCGCAGCCAGCGGATCGAAGCCGGGCGCGCTGTCCTTGAGGGACAGGCCCATCTCGTGCAGGCGGAGCTTGACCTCGTCGATCGACTTGGACCCGAAGTTGCGGATGTCCAGCAGGTCCTGCTCGGAGCGGGAGACCAGCTCGGACACGGTGTGGATACCCTCGCGCTTGAGGCAGTTGTAGCTGCGCATCGTCAGCTTCAGCTCCTCGACCGGAAGGGCGAGGTCGGCGGCGTACTGCTCGTCGACCGGGGACGGACCGATCTCGATGCCCTCGGCGTCCACGTTCAGCTCGCGCGCGAGGCCGAAGAGCTCGACCAGGGTCTTGCCGGCGGACGCCATGGCGTCACGGGGCAGGATGGCCGGCTTCGTCTCGACGTCGACGATCAGGCGATCGAAGTCGGTGCGCTGCTCGACGCGGGTGGCCTCCACCTTGTAGGTGACCTTGAGGACCGGCGAGTAGATCGAGTCGACCGGGATGCGGCCGATCTCGGCGTCCACGTTCTTGTTCTGCGACGCGGACACGTAGCCGCGGCCACGCTCGACGACGAGCTCCATGTCGACCTTGCCCTCGTCGTTCAGCGTGGCGATGTGCAGGTCGGGGTTGTGGATCTCGACGCCCGCGGGCAGGGCGATGTCGGCAGCGGTGACCGCGCCGGCGCCGGCCTTGCGCAGGTACATGACGACGGGCTCGTCCTCCTCGGAGCTCAGCACGAGCTGCTTGAGGTTGAGGATGATCTCGGTGACGTCCTCGACCACGCCGGGTAGCGTGGAGAACTCGTGGCTGTTGCCGTCGATCTTGATCGACGTGACCGCCGCGCCCGGGATGGACGACAGCAGCGTGCGACGGAGCGAGTTGCCGAGCGTGTAGCCGAAGCCGGGCTCGAGGGGCTCGATGATGAAACGGGAGCGGAAGTCGTCAACGACTTCCTCGGCCAGCGTGGGCCGCTGAGCAATCAGCATGGTTTCTTGCCTTTCTGCCGCCCGCTATTTGACGGCTGAATGGAACCGGCGGACGGGCGTCCGACCGGGTGAAGCGCGGCGAACCGCGGGTCTGGGGCGCAGAACTCGGGGCGGACGGCGTCCGCCCCGAGCCTGGGCTTACTTGGAGTAGAGCTCGACGATCAGCTGCTCGGCGACGTCAACCGTGATCTGCTCACGCGTCGGCAGCTGGTGGACGAGGATCCGCATCTTGTTCGGACGCACCGTGAGCCACGCCGGAACGACGCGCTCGTGGTGCAGCTCGCGGGCGATGACGAACACGTCGAGGTTCAGCGACTTCGGGCGGACGTCGATGATGTCGTAGGGCGTGACGCGGTACGACGGGACGTTCACCTTCTTGCCGTTGACCAGGAAGTGGCCGTGCACGACCAGCTGACGGGCCTGGCGGCGGGTCGAGGCGAAGCCGGAGCGGTAGATGACGTTGTCGAGACGCGACTCGAGGATCTGCAGCAGGATTTCACCGGTCTTGCCGGCCTTCCGCACGGCCTCTTCGTAGTAGCGGCGGAACTGCTTCTCGAGCACGCCGTACGCGAAACGGGCCTTCTGCTTCTCGCGGAGCTGGAGCAGGTACTCCGACTCCTTGGTGCGGCCGCGGCCGTGCATGCCCGGGGGGTACGCGCGACGCTCGAACGCCTTGTCATTGCCCACCAGGTCGGTGCCGAGCCGGCGGGACTTCTTCGTGATGGGTCCGGTGTAACGGGCCATGGTTGTTTGTCAGTCCTTTCTGGGGCTCGGTTAGACGCGGCGACGCTTCGGCGGGCGGCAGCCGTTGTGGGGCATCGGCGTGACATCGGCGATGGGGCCGATCTCGAGGCCGATCGCACCCAGCGAACGGATGGCGGTCTCACGGCCGGAGCCGGGACCCTTGACGAAGACGTCCACGCGCTTCATACCGTGCTCCATGGCGCGGCGGCCGGCGGCCTCCGCAGCCATCTGGGCGGCGAACGGGGTGGACTTACGGGAACCCTTGAAGCCGACGGTGCCGGCGGACGCCCAGGAGATCACAGCGCCCGTGGGATCCGTGATCGAGATGATCGTGTTGTTGAAGGTGCTCTTGATGTGGGCCTGACCAGTGGTGACGTTCTTCTTCTCCTTGCGGCGAAGCTTCGTCTTCTGGTTGGCCTGAGCCTTGGTGCGGCCTGCAGTAGCCATCTGCTGTCTGTACTCCCTATCTCGTGTCTACGAGGCCGCTACTAGCGGGCCTTCTTCTTGCCCGCGACAGCCTTCTTCTTGCCCTTGCGGGTGCGTGCGTTCGTCCGGGTGCGCTGGCCGTGGACCGGGAGGCCCATGCGGTGACGACGGCCCTGGTAGGAGCCGATCTCGATCTTGCGCCGGATGTCCGCGGCGACCGTGCGGCGAAGATCGCCCTCGGTCTCATAGTTGGCCTCGAGGTGGTCGCGCAGCTTGACCAGCTGCTCGTCCGTGAGGTCCTTGACACGAATGTCGCCACTGAGGCCAGTGGCGGCGAGAGTTTCGGCAGCGCGGGTCTTGCCGACGCCGAAGATGTAGGTGAGTGCGACCTCGAGGCGCTTTTCGCGCGGCAGGTCGACACCGATGAGACGTGCCATTCGGGCGGTTACCTTTCATTCAGTTCGGAGCCCCGCAGGGCTCCGTCGAAGGTGTGTGGCGTGACGCGTCCCTCGCCGCCTAGACGGGGGCCCCGGCCTTCGTCCGGGGGTAGAACCAGGAAAGCTTGGCAACTGTCCTGGGCTTGCAGTCACGTTGTGTAGTTGTCGTGTCGGACGCCGAGGCGTCCGGCCGGGCTTCGGGTCGGGCCAAGGGCTCGACCGTCGCCCGCGTCAGGACCTCAGCCCTGGCGCTGCTTGTGGCGAGGGTTCTCGCAGATCACCATGACGCGGCCGTGCCGGCGGATGACCTTGCACTTGTCGCAGATCTTCTTCACGCTCGGTTGAACCTTCATCGAGCAACTTTCTGACTCGGGCCCGGGGCGCAGACGAGTCTGCAACCAAGGCTTGGTGGAAACACTTCGAACCTCGCGGCTCACTTGTGTCGGTAAACGATCCGTCCGCGGGTGAGATCGTAGGGAGAGAGTTCCACGACGACCCGGTCGGCGGGCAGGATGCGAATGTAGTGCTGACGCATCTTGCCGCTGATGGTCGCGAGAACCCGGTGCCCATTGCTCAGTTCCACGCGGAACATCGCATTGGGCAGCGCCTCGACGACGGTCCCCTCGAGTTCGAGGGCTCCTTCTTTCTTGGCCATAATCCCTAACTGTGACTGCTGACAGATTCGGCACACCCGACACAGGTGACCGACGTCCCATCCTAGCCCGGGCGGCTAGGGCCCTCAAAATCAGTGGGGAATACCTCGGCAAGCAGGCGGGCTACCTCAGCAGGCTGACCAGGATCACCAGGACGATCGCGGCCACCGAGATGGTGGACAGGGCGATGAGGATCAGCCGGCCGCTCGGCGTCCTGGCCGTGGAGACCTCCCCCGGACGCAGGGTGGACGACTCGATGTTGCCCGGCGTGGCGTAGGTGGCCACCGCCGGCAGGTTCTCGACCACCGGACGCAACTCCCCCAGCGTTGTGGCGGCGAACACGGCGTCGAGGTAGCGGCGGTAGTCCAGGTCGTCGATGGCGCCCGATTCGAAGGCGGTGTTCACCCGGTCGACCAACGTCTCGCGCTCGGCGGCGTCCACCGGCCGTTCGGGCGTCGAGACGTACTTCGACGAGATGGGCAGGTTGGTCATCGCACCAGCGTAGCTGCGCCGCACGGTGGGCGTCCGGCGCTGGGTCGTCCGGCCGTCGCGCGTGCCGGACCGTGCCGGGTCCGCTCCCCGGCTGGCGTCCTCGACGGTCACGCCTTGCGCTTCGGCTTGCCCTTGTCCTTGTCCCGGACGGGCTTGCCTGGCTTGGCCTTGGCGTTGGCGACCTTGGACTTCTTCGGCTTGGCCGACGCCGGTGCAGCCTTCCGGAACCCGAAGCCTCGTTCGCTGGACTCGTCCCGCTTGCGCCTGTCGTCCGTGGTCCAACGCCCCTTGTCGCGGGGGCCGTCCGGGCTGCGGCGGTCGCGGTCGCCTGCCGCGGCGGACGCCGACCGCCGGTCATCGCCGTTGAAGCGGTCTCGGGCCGGACGCCAGTCGTCGCTCCCAACGCTGGGACGCCGATCGTCGCGTCCCATGCTCGGACGCCGTTCGTCGCGTCCGTAGCCCTGACGCTCGTCCCGACCTGGACCCGGACGCCGATCGTCGCGTCCCCACGCGGGTCGCGCCTGGTCGCGTCCCCGAGCGGACGATGCCTTGCCCGGCCGGGCGGCATCGCGCACCCCGCGCTCGGGGCGGGTGCCGCGTCCGTCGACGGGACGCCCCGGGCGCAGCTCGCGGCTGGTGTCCTCCACCTCCCACGGCTCGGGACCCCACCAATCGGCGGTCCACTCCTTCTGCCCGCGTCCGCCGCGGAGTCCGCGCGTCTCGCGCTCGGGGCCGCGCCGATCGGACGCCGACGGCCGCACGTCGTTCTCGCGCCGACGATCACCGAAAACCGGGCGGTCATCGCGCTGCGGGCGGTCGGTCCAGTCCTGGCGACGAGCCGGTCGCGGACGCGTGTCGCTCCAGTCCGGGCGCGCACCGCGACCGGCGGTCGGCTCGCGGCGGGCAGCCCGGTCGTCGCGCGGGCGATCCTCTCGGCCCCATGCCCTGGCCGGACGCTCGCTCCGTGCGTCACGATCGCGGCTGGGACGCCCCGCACGGGCGCCGCGTCGCTCGTCGCGTTCACCACGGCCCTCGACAACCTGGTCATCGCGACCCCAGGCACGCGACCGCACCGGACGGTCCTCGGACACGCCCCGTGCCGGACGCGACTCGCGGCGTCCGAACTCAGGGGATCGAGCGGAACGATCGGTCTGACCGGGCTCGTCGTCGATGACGTCCTCCGGGTCGGGCAGGAAGATCGACGGCGCGCCCGCGATAGCGTCGACAGCCGGCGCGCGGACCTCGGTCAGGATCGGGTCGCCCGGCTTGACGACGACCTGCGTCGGCTTGATCTTGGCCTGCGCCATCAGCTCGCGGACGCCCTTGTTCTGGTTCTTGGTCGCCAGGGTGACGACGTTGCCCTCGCTGCCGGCGCGGGCGGTGCGTCCGGAGCGGTGCAGGAATGCCTTGGGGTCGTTCGGCGGATCGATGTGCACGACGAGGCCCACGTCGTCGACGTGGATGCCCCGGGCGGCGATATCCGTCGCGATCAGGACCGTCACGGAGCCGTCCGCGAACGCCGCGAGGTTGCGCTGCCGGGCCGCCTGGCGCAAGTTGCCGTGCAGGTCGACCGCCGGGATCCCCTTCTCGGTCAGCGTCAGCGCCAGGCGCTCGGCCGCGTGTTTGGTCCGGGTGAAGGCCAGGGTGCGTCCGCCGCCGGACAGCAGCTCGGCGACGATCGCGGGCTTATTGTCGTGGCGGACCAGGAACAGGTAGTGCTCGGCGTCCGGCGCGGTGTCCTCGGTGTCGACCTCATGCACGAGCGGAGCATGGAGGAAGCGCTTCACCAACTCCTCGACATCGCCGTCGAGCGTCGCGGAGAACAGCATCCGCTGCCCGTCCGGCACCGCCTCCAGGACGCGCGTCACCGGCGGCAGGAAGCCCATGTCGGCCATCAGGTCGGCCTCGTCCAGCACGACGACCTCGACGGTGTCCAGCTTGAGGGCGCCCTGCTCGATGAGGTCCTCGAGGCGTCCGGGGGTGGCAACGACGACGTCGACGCCCCGCTCCAGCTTGCGGATCTGCCCCGTGTAGCGGACGCCGCCGAAGACGGTCATCGCCCGCAGCTGCACCGCCTGCGCGAGGTACTCGACGGTCTCGGCCACCTGGACCGCGAGTTCGCGCGTCGGCACCAAGATCAACGCACGCGGACGCCGCGGCTGCCGCGAGGTCTGCGAGGACAGGATCCGCTCCAGGACCGGGAGCGCGAAGGCGACCGTCTTGCCCGAGCCGGTGCGTCCGCGGCCGAGGACGTCGCGTCCGGCCAGGGCGTCCGGGAGGGCGGCGGCCTGGATCGGGAAGGGCTCGACGATGCCGCGCGCGGCGAGCGCCTCGGCCAGGATCGGCCGGACGCCGAGGGCGTAGAAGGAGTCTGGGCGGCGGGACGGGGTCACGGGGATCCTGAAATCTGTGGAGCCGCGGCTCTCGCCGCGGGCGTCGAACGGACGCCGACGGGACAGTCTACGGCCACGGGCTGCTGGTCGCCGCCTTCGGGCTTGGTGCCTTTGGGCGCCACCGATGAACTGGGTCAGGGGGTCGGCTGGCCTTGTTCAGCCGCTGCGCGCGAGGCTTCGACCAGCTCAGCCAGCGAAACGACGGTTGTTGCTGGGGCGAACGACGCGTCCGGCAGGGGCGTTCCGGTGCCCGCCATGCACCGGCGACCTGACGATCAGCGCCACCAAGACCGCCTGGCGGTCGGCCAGCTCTGGCGAGGCTCGGTCAGTCGGACAGCGGCCCGAACTTGCAGCCGAGGCGTCCGAGCATCTCCTCGCCTCCATCGGGGGCCGTGAGTACCCACAGACCCGTCTTGGTGACGGTGATGGTGTGCTCCCAGTGAGCGGCGTCCGACCCGTCGCGGGTGACGACCGTCCACTCGTCGTCGAGCGTGACGGCATCCGGGGAGCCGTACGTGACCATCGGCTCGATCGCGAGGCAGAGGCCCGGGACGATCTTGGGGCCGCGCCCGGCGCGTCCGTAGTTGGGGACGTCGGGAGTCTGGTGCATCGCAGACCCGATGCCGTGGCCGGTGTAGTCCTCGAGGATGCCGTAGGGATGCGCGTGGCGACGCACGGACGCCTCCACGGCGGCCGAGATGTCGGTGACGCGGCCCCCTAGGCGGGCGGCGGCGACGCCGGCCCACAGCGACTCGCGCGTCACGTCCGACAGGGCCTGGCGCTCCGCCGAGAGGGCGCCGATGCCGAAGGTGATGGCGGCGTCCCCGTGCCAGCCGTCGACGATCGCGCCGAAGTCCATGGAGACCAGGTCGCCCTCGGACAGGGGTCGGTCGTTCGGGATGCCGTGCACGATCTCGTTGTTGACCGACATGCAGGTGACGGCCGGGAAGGGCGGCATGCCGAAACCGGCGCCGTAGTGCAGGAAGGACGAGCCGGCGCCGTTCCGGGCGAGGACGTCCGCGGCGACGGCGTCCAGTTCTTTGGTCGTCACTCCGGGGACGGCGGCCGCACGAACGGCCTCGTGCGCCTCCGCGACCACGAGTCCGGCCCGGCGCATCACGCGCAGCTGGGCCGGAGTCTTGAGTTCGATTCCGCGGCTGGGGCTCACGAAGCCGTGAGCTTCGCGTCCAAAGCGGCCGTCAGGCGGCGCGTCACCTCATCGACCTCACCCAGGGCGTCCACCTCGACGACCAGCCCGCGATCGGCGTACACCGACATCACGGGCTCGGTTTCGGCGTAGTAAACCTCGATGCGCTTGCTGATGGTCTCGGCGTTGTCGTCGGCGCGGCCTTCGAGCTCGGCTCGCTTCAGCATGCGTCCGACCAGGGCCGTGGGATCGGCGACGAGCGAGATCACCGCGTCGATCTTGGTGCCGATCTCGCGCTGCGCGATGTCGAGCGCTTCCACCTGACCGAGGGTGCGCGGGTAGCCGTCGAGAAGCCAGCCAGGACGCGCGTCCGGCTGCAGCAGCCGCCGGAAGACCATCGACGTCGTAACGACGTCGGGCACGAACTCGCCGGCCGCGATCAAGGCCGACACCTTCTTGCCCAGGGTGTCCTGCGCCTTGATGTGCTTGCGGAAGAGATCGCCGCTGGACACCGCCACCAGCCCGTAATGCGTCGCGACGTGGCAGGCCTGGGTGCCCTTGCCGGCCCCGGGGGGGCCCATGATGAGGAGGCGCATCGATGCACCCTTCCGACTATCGCAGGAAGCCTTCGTAGTTGCGTTGCTGCAACTGGCTCTCGATCTGTTTGACGGTATCCAACCCTACGCCGACGATGATCAGGATGGACGTTCCGCCGAACGGGAACTTCCGGGACGCCACCTCGCCCAGCAAGAACCACGCCAGGGCGGGCAGCAGGCTGATCAGCGCGAGGTACAACGAGCCAGGCGCCGTCAGCCGCGACAGCACGTAGGCGAGGTACTTCTCGGTGGGGCGTCCGGCGCGGATGCCGGGCACGAAGCCGCCGTACTTCTTCATGTTGTCCGCGACCTCGACGGGGTCGAACGTGATCGACACGTAGAAGTAGGTGAACGCGATGATCAGCACGAAGTACACCGCGTTGTACCAGGGCGAGCCGCTGCCGGAGAGGTGCTGCGCGATCCAGCTGGAGACCGGGTTGCCGGTCTGGAACTGGGCGTACAGCATCGGCAGGTAGAGCATCGACGAGGCGAAGATGATCGGGATGACGCCGGCCTGGTTGACCTTGAGCGGGATGTAGGTGGTCGTGCCGCCGACGAGGCGGCGTCCGACCATGCGCTTGGCGTACTGCACCGGGATGCGCCGCTGGGCCTGCTCCATGAAGATGACGCCCAGCATGACCAGCAGGCCGAGGGCCAACACCATCGCGAAGGCCAGCCAGCCGGCCGCGTTCGGCATGTTGGGGTTGTTGGGGTCGGTGCCCTTGCCCAGCGCGATCGACCACATCTGGGTGGGGAACTGCGCCGCGATCTGGGTGAAGATCATGACCGACATGCCGTTACCGATGCCGCGGTCGGTGATGAGCTCACCCATCCACATGATGATGCCCGTACCGGCCGTCATCGTGAGGACCATGACGATGATCGGGAAGATGCTGCTGTCGTAGACCACCGGCCTGCTGCAGCCCTGGAACAGCTGGCCGTTGACGGCCAGGGTGGTGAACGCGGTCGACTGCATCACGGCCAGGACGATCGTCAGGTAGCGCGTGTACTGGGTGATCTTGGTCTGCCCGGCGCCGCCTTCCTTCTTCAGCTTCTCCAGACGCGGAATCACGACCGTGAGCAGCTGCAGAATGATGGACGCCGTGATGTAGGGCATGATCCCGAGCGCGAAGATCGCCAGCTGCAACAGCGCGCCGCCCGAGAACAGGTTGATCATCGAGTAGAGCCCGGCCGCGTCGCCCGCAGCGGCCTCCACCTGGCACGCGTGGATGTTCTCCAAGTTCACGTTCGGCGACGGGATCGTCGAGCCGAGCCGGAAGACGGCAAGGATGAACAAGGTGAACAGGATCTTCTTGCGAAGATCCGGCGTCTTGAACGCGTTTCCGAAAGCGGAGAGCATTCGAACTCTTTTCTGGCAGGCGTGCGCGGGCGTGGGGGTGACCCAACCCCGGTGAACTGTAGCAAGCCGCGCCCCCGGTCCTCGAACCGGGGGCACGATCGGGCTGGACCTTGAATCGGACGCCTCCGGCTGCGGTTGCCGCAGCGGAGGGCGCATGAGGCCGTGCCAGGGCGTCCCGCTGATCGAGGCGGAACGAATCGGACGCGCGATCGCGAGATACGTCACAGAACGCGGTGAGGCGCCCCAAGGTCGTCGGTTTGACCCTCAGCGGCGTCAGGGCCTGAGGGGCTCGATCAGCTCGGGTGAGTTGTTGGCGACGTTCCCGACGGCGCTTGAGACGGGATAGAAGGTCAGGTCCGGATCGACGACAAGCAGGGACGCCGCGGCGTCCGGTCTGGTCTGGGCCGGGTCCAGCCAGGACGCCCAGTCGTCGGGGTCGACGACCATCGGCATCCTGTCGTGGATGTGCCCGAGGGCGTCCGTCGCGCTGGTGGTGATGATGGTGGCGGTCGTGAGCCACTCCCCCATCGGCGTGCGCCAGAACTCGTACAGCCCGGCCATGACGAGCAGTCCGGAAGCGGGCCGAATGAAGAACGGCTGCTTCGCGGGCTTCTTCACCCCCTCCTGGCCCGGAAGCACGTGCCACTCGAAGTAGCCGTCGGCCGGGATCAAGCACCGCCGCGCGGCGAACGCCTTGCGGAACGCAGGCTTCTCCGCGACGGTCTCAAACCGGGCGTTGATCATGCGGGCGGCGCCGGCGGCGTCCTTGGACCACGACGGCACGAGTCCCCAACGCGGCGCGACCAGCTTCCGGACGGCCGCACCGTCGGCGTCCAACCGCACGACGATCGCTGGAATCGGGTCGGTGGGCGCGAGATTGAACGACGGCTGGACCTCGTCGACCACCTCGGCGACGCCGAAGACCTCGATGTAGTAATCGGTGCTGGCCGAGGCGGCGAAGCGTCCACACATGGTGTCCACCGTAGTCGTCCAGATGCTCACACTGGATCTCAGGGGCTCGTCCTATGGCTGCCTCAACGTCCTGGCTTTGCTCGTGCAGGGTGAAGGGGTCCTCTGTAGGACGAGCCGTTGGTGGAGGCGAGCCAGCCGGGCCACCGCCGAGGCAAGAGTCGGACACCGGACACCGAGCCGCCCGACACAGCCCGTGACGCGAAACGGGCGACCCCCGAAGGGATCGCCCGTCTCAGAACTGCGAGAGGTCAGTTGGCCTTGCCGCCAGCCGCCTCGATCTTGCTCTTGGCCGACGCGGTGTAGGCGTCCGCGGTGACCTCCAGAGCCACCGAGATCTCACCGTTGCCGAGCACCTTGACCAGGTGGCCCTTGCGGACCAGACCGGCCTCGATCATGTCGACGACGGTCACCTCGCCACCGTCGGCGAAGACCTCGGCGAGGCGTCCGACGTTGACGACCTGGTACTGAACCCGGAAGGGATTCTGGAAACCACGAAGCTTCGGCAGACGCATGTGCAGCGGCATCTGCCCACCCTCGAAGTTCGCACCGACGTTCTTGCGAGCGCCCGTGCCCTTGGTGCCACGACCCGCGGTCTTGCCGCGCTTGCCGCCCTCGCCACGGCCGACGCGGACCTTGTCGGTCTTCGCGCCGGGTGCCGGACGCAGGTGATGCAGCTTGATCGCCATGTCAGTTCACCTCCTCGACCTCGACGAGGTGCGAGACGGCCTGGATCATGCCGAGGAACTCGGGACGATCCTCCTTCTCGACCACGTCGCCGATCCGCTTGAGCCCGAGAGAGCGCAGCGAATCCTTCTGGTTCTTCTTGGCGCCAACGACGCCCTTGATCTGCGTGATCTTCAGCGTTGCCATCAGGCGGACGCCTCCTTTCGAGCCCGCAGGATCGCGGCCGGCGTGACGTCCTCGACGGACATGCCACGACGCTTGGCGACCTGCTCCGGCTCCTCCAGCATCTGCAGCGCCTCGACCGTGGCGTGCACCACGTTGATGGCGTTGGCGCTACCGAGCGACTTCGCGAGCACGTCGGTCACGCCGGCGCACTCCAGCACCGCGCGAGCCGAGCCACCGGCGATCACGCCGGTACCCGCCGACGCCGGACGCAGCAGCACGACACCGGCCGCCTTCTCGCCCTGCACCGGATGCGGGATGGTGCCGCCGATCCGGGGAACCCGGAAGAAGTGCTTCTTGGCCTCCTCGACACCCTTGGCGATCGCCGCGGGCACCTCCTTGGCCTTGCCGTAGCCGACGCCGACCATGCCGTCGCCGTCGCCCACCACGACCAGCGCGGTGAAGCTGAACCGGCGCCCGCCCTGGACGACCTTCGCGACGCGGTTGATCGCCACGACGCGCTCGAGGTACTGGCTCTTCTCCTGCTGGGCGGCGTTATCCCGGCCGCCTCGACGATCGTCGCGGCCGCGACGATCACCGCCGCCAGCCGCGCCGGTACGGGCACGGGCAGACGCGTTTTCGTTCGCCATGTTTATTCCTTTCCGCTCTGATCAGAAATCGAGGCCGGCTTCGCGCGCCGCATCGGCGAGCGCTGCGATCCGTCCGTGGTAAGCGTTACCGGCGCGGTCGAAGACAACCTTCTCGACCCCAGCGGACTTCGCGCGACCGGCGAGCAGCTCGCCGACCTTCTTGGCCTTCGCCGACTTGTCGCCCTCGGCGGCGCGCACGTCCGCCTCCATCGTGGACGCCGACGCGAGCGTCACGCCCGCGGTGTCGTCCACGACCTGAGCGAAGATGTGACGCGACGAACGCGTGACAACCAGGCGCGGGCGCTCGGTGCTGCCGAAGATGTTCTTCCGGCCGCGGTTCTGGCGGCGCAGGCGGGCCTTGGTGCGGGCCGCCATGCCCTTGTTGTTCGACAACGAGATAGCCATGACTACTTACCGGCCTTTCCAACCTTGCGGCGAACACGCTCGCCGGCGTAGCGCACGCCCTTGCCCTTGTACGGCTCCGGCTTGCGGATCTTGCGGATGTTCGCGGCGACCTCGCCGACGGCCTGCTTGTCGATGCCGTACACGGTGAACGCCGTGTTCTTCTCGACGGAGAACGTGACGCCCTCGGGGGCGTTCACGACGACCGGGTGGCTGAACCCGAGCGCGAACTCGAGCTGCGTGGGGCTCTTGGCCGTCACGCGGTAGCCGACACCGACGATCTCGAGCTTCTTCTCGAAGCCCTGGGTGACACCGGTGACCATGTTGGACACCAGCGTGCGGGTGAGGCCGTGCAGCGAGCGGCTCTCGCGCTCGTCGTCCGGACGCGACACCTCCAGCTCGCCGGCCTCGTTGCGCGCGACCGAGATCGGCTCACGGACCGTCATGGCGAGGGTGCCCTTGGGGCCCTTGACCGACAGGTCCTGACCCTCGATCGTCACCTCGACGCCGGAGGGAACCGGAATGGGAAGCCTTCCAATGCGGGACATCTATTCAGCTCCTTCCGGTTACCAGACGAACGCGAGGACTTCGCCGCCCACGCTCTTGGAGTTGGCCTGCTTGTCGGTCATCAGGCCCTGGGACGTCGAGATGATGGCGATGCCCATCCCGCCGAGAACCTTGGGCAGGTCGTTGCGCTTGGCGTAGACCCGGAGCCCCGGCTTGCTGATGCGACGGAGCCCGGCGAGGGCCCGCTGGCGATCGGCGCTGTACTTGAGAGTGATCTTCAAGGTCTTGGAGACCTCGCCTTCACCCGGCTCCAGCACCTCGTAAGACGCGATGTAGCCCTGCTCCTTGAGGATCTCGGCAATCTTCACCTTGATCTTCGAATGAGGCATGCTCGTCGAATCGTGGAACGCCTGATTGGCGTTACGCAGACGAGTCAGCATGTCTGCGATCGGATCGGTCATTGTCATGGCTTTGTTGAGCCTCTTCCTCGTGGCGGTTTCACCGACGGATGCGTCCTCCGGTGACCTTCCTCGCTTGTGTGATTGTTCCGGCCCGACGGGCCGGTGGACTGGGTTCCGGACGCCCACCGCGGCGGGCGTCCGGACGGGTGTCTTACCAGGACGACTTCACGATGCCCGGCAGTTCGCCACGGTGGGCGAGCTCGCGGAGGCAGATGCGGCAGAGGCCGAACTTGCGGTACACGGACTTCGGACGCCCACAGCGGTTGCAGCGGGTGTACGCGCGCACCTCGAACTTCGGCTTGCGGGACTGCTTCACCTTCAGCGCGGTCTTGGCCATGGGTTAGCCCCTCCTGCTCTTCTTGATCTGGCTCTTGGAGCCGGTGAACGCGCGCTTGCGCTGCACGCTCTTCTTGGGATCGTTCTCGGGCGCCTTGAACGGGAAGCCGAGCTGCTTGAGCAGTTCACGGGCCTCGTCGTCGTTGGTGGCCGAGGTCACGAACGTGATGTCCATGCCGCGAAGACGATCGATCTTGTCCTGGTCGATCTCGTGGAACATGACCTGCTCGGTGAGGCCGAACGTGTAGTTGCCCTTGCCGTCGAACTGACGAGCCGAGAGGCCGCGGAAGTCGCGGATGCGCGGCAGCGCCAAGGTCAGCAGGCGGTCGGCGAACTCCCACATGCGGTCGCCACGCAGCGTGACGTGGCAGCCGATCGGCATGCCCTCACGCAGCTTGAACTGGGCGATCGACTTGCGGGCCTTGGTCACGACGGGCTTCTGACCGGTGATGGCGGTGAGGTCGCGGACGGCCCCATCGATCACCTTCGAGTCGCGCGCGGCCTCGCCGACGCCCATGTTCACCACGATCTTCACCAGACCGGGGATCTGCATGACGTTCTCGTAGGCGAACTTCTCGTTCAGAGCCGGACGGATGTCCTCGCGGTACTTCTGCTGCAGGCGCGGGAGCGTCTTGACAGTGGTCTCAGCCATGCTCAGATCTCCTTCCCGGTCTTGCGGGCGATGCGCACGCTGCGCTCGGTCTCGTAGGTGCTGCCGTCGGGACGACGCTTGGTCACCGGACGACGCTCGTAGCCGACGCGCGTCACGACGTCCTTGCCGTCGACCTTCACGACGAGCTGGACGTTGGACACGTGGATCGGCGCCTCGGTCGTGATGATGCCGCCCGTGGTCTTGCCCTGGGCGTTCGGACGCTGCGGCGTGTGCTTCGTGATGATGTTCACGCCCTCGACGATGACCTTCTCGTCGGCCGGGTAGACCTTGATGATCTCGCCCGTCTTGCCCTTGTCGCGGCCCGCGATGACCTTGACGCGGTCACCCTTCTTGACGTGCAGGGAGTTCGCCATCTCAGATCACCTCCGGTGCCAGCGAAATGATGCGCATGAACTTCTTGTCGCGCAGCTCGCGGCCCACGGGGCCGAAGATGCGGGTGCCACGGGGCTCGCCGTCGTTCTTGAGGATGACGGCCGCGTTCTCGTCGAACTTGATGTAGGAGCCGTCGGCGCGACGGGTCTCCTTGACCGTGCGGACGATGACCGCCTTGACGACGTCGCCCTTCTTGACGTTGCCGCCGGGGATGGCGTCCTTGACCGTGGCGACGATCTTGTCGCCCAGGCCGGCGTAGCGACGCTTCGAGCCACCGAGCACGCGGATGCAGAGGAGTTCCTTCGCACCCGTGTTGTCGGCGACCTTCAGTCGCGACTCTTGCTGAATCATGATTTCTCCTGTTGTTTCGCCGGTTCCCGGACGCCGTGGCGTCGGGCCTGTCGGAACGTGCGTTTCCCCGAGCACCAGCTGGTGCGCCTGCTGAGTTTGCACTGGTCGGGTTTCCAAGCCGATGACAGCTAGTTCAACAGCGGGGGTTGGGAAGGGGGCGGCAGCCCCCATTCCCGGGTGCACGGGGGTGAGCCCGTGCGGTTGGTTACTTGGCCTTCTCGACGATCTCGAGCAGGCGCCAGCGCTTGGTGGCCGACAGCGGACGCGTCTCCATGATGCGGACGCGGTCGCCGATGCCACACTCGTTGGCCTCGTCGTGCGCCTTGTAACGCGCCGTCTGCGTCATGACCTTGCCGTAGAGAGGGTGCTTGACGCGGGACTCGACGGCCACGACGACCGTCTTGTCCATCTTGTCGGAGACGACGACGCCCTCACGCACCTTGCGCGTGGCGGTGCGCTCGTTCTTGGATTCGGACATACCTCAGACCTACTTCTTCTCGTCGTCGGGATCGGCGACGATCCCCAGGTTGCGCTCCTGCAGGACGGTGTACACCCGCGCGATGTCCTTGCGGACCTCGCGGAGGCGTCCATGCGTCTCGAGCTGACCGGTGGCGGCGGCGAAACGGAGGCTGAACAGCTCCTCCTTCAACTCCAACACCTTGGCATTGAGGTCCGCACGGCTCAGGCCGCGCAGATCGGCGGCGGTGACAGCCTTGGCCATCAGATCTCACCTGCTTCCCGCTTGATGAAGCGCGCCTTGAACGGCAGCTTGTGAATGGCCAGACGCATGGCCTCGCGAGCAACGTCCTCCGGAACACCGGAGAGCTCGAAGAGGACACGGCCGGGCTTGATGTTCGCGATCCACCACTCGGGCGAACCCTTACCGGAGCCCATCCGGGACTCAGCGGGGTGCTTCGTCATCGGACGGTCGGGGTAGACGTTGATCCAGACCTTGCCACCACGCTTGATGTGGCGGGTCATGGCGATACGGGCGCTCTCGATCTGACGGTTCGTGAGGTACGAGCTCTCCAGTGCCTGGATGCCGTACTCGCCGAAGGCCAGCTTCGTGCCGCCCTTGGCGGCACCATCCCGCTTGGGGTGGTGCTGCTTCCGGTGCTTGACGCGACGAGGAATCAACATGACTACGCTCCTGCGGTCTCTGCCACCTCGACCGCGGGAGCGGCGTCGGCAGCGGCTTCGGCGCGGCGGCGTCCGCCACGCTCGGGACGATCGTTACGCGGCGCGGCTCCGTCACGACGGGGGCCACGGGCCGGACGCCGAGCGCCGGCGGCGGCCTGACGTGCGGCCTTCTGGGCGGCGCGCTCGGTACGGGTACCGGACACATCACCCTTGTAGATCCACACCTTGACGCCGATGCGTCCGAACGTCGTCTTGGCCTCGTAGAAGCCGTAGTCGATGTCGGCGCGCAGCGTGTGCAGCGGGACGCGGCCGTCGCGGTAGAACTCGGAGCGGCTCATCTCGGCGCCGCCGAGACGACCCGAGCACTGGATCCGGATGCCCAGCGCACCGGAGCGCATCGCGGTCTGCTGCGCCTTGCGCATCGCGCGGCGGAAGGCCACGCGGGCGCCGAGCTGCTCGGCGATGCCCTGAGCAACCAGCTGCGCATCGGTCTCGGGGCTCTTGACCTCGAGGATGTTCAGCTGAACCTGCTTCTTGGTGAGCTTTTCCAGCGACGCGCGGACGCGCTCAGCCTCGGCACCGTTACGGCCGATGACGATGCCCGGACGCGCGGCGTACAGGAAGATCGTCACCCGCTCGCTGCGACGCTCGATCTCGACCGAGCTGATGCCGGCCCGCTCGAGGGTCTTATGCAGGTACTCGCGGATCTTGACGTCCTCGGCCACCAGCTCGGCGTAGTTCTTGTCGGCGTACCAGCGGGTCTTGTGGTCCGTGGTGATGCCGAGACGGAAGCCGTTCGGGTTGATCTTTTGACCCATGCTCAGGCCTCCTTCGCCTTGGGCTCGACGACGACGGTGATGTGGCTCGCGCGCTTGAGGATGCGGCTCGCGGACCCCTTGGCCCGCGGACGGATCCGGCGCAGCGTGACACCTTCATCGACATACGCCGCAGAGATGTACAGCTGCTCGCTGCGCAGGTTTTCGGTCTGCTCAGCATTGGCGGCGGCCGAGGCCACCACCTTGTAGACGGGCGCCGAAGCGGCCTGCGGTGCGAACTTCAGCACCGCGAGAGCCTCGGTGACATCCAGGCCGCGGACGACGTCCACGACACGACGAACCTTGGTCGGAGACATCCGCACGTGACGCGCGATGGCGTACGAGCCGGGACGGTCGCCGAGCAGGGCCTGCCGGCGGCTGGGCCGGTTCTCCTTGTTGCTCATTTGTCCATTCCTCTTCTCGTCGGCCTCAACGGCGACGCGACTTCTTGTCTTCCTTGACGTGGCCCCGGTAGGTGCGCGTGGGCGCGAACTCACCGAGCTTGTGACCGATCATCGAGTCGGTGACGAACACCGGGATGTGCTTGCGGCCGTCGTGCACCGCGATGGTGTGTCCGATCATGTCGGGCGTGATCATCGAACGGCGCGACCAGGTCTTGATCACGTTGTGGGTCTTCTTCTCGTTCTGGGCATCGACCTTCTTGGCCAGGTGCTCATCGACGAAGGGCCCCTTCTTCAGGCTGCGAGGCATTTAGTTCTCCTTCCCTTCCTCGACTCAGCGCTTCTTGCCGGCCTTGCGGCGACGCACAATGAGCGCGTTGCTGGCCTTGTTCTTCTTACGGGTGCGACCCTCGGGCTTGCCCCAGGGCGTCACCGGGTGACGACCACCGGACGTGCGACCCTCGCCACCACCGTGCGGGTGGTCGATCGGGTTCATCACGACGCCACGGACGGTCGGGCGGATGCCCTTCCAGCGGTTGCGTCCGGCCTTGCCCCAGTTGATGTTGGACTGCTCGGCGTTGCCGACCTCGCCCACCGTCGCGCGGCAGCGGACGTCCACCATGCGCATTTCGCCCGAGGGCAGACGCAGGGTGGCCATGCGGCCCTCGCGAGCGACCAGCTGGATGCGCGCACCGGCGGAGCGGCCCATCTTGGCGCCGCCGCCCGGACGCAGCTCCACCGCGTGCACCGTGGTGCCGACCGGGATGTTGCGCAGCGGGAGGTTGTTGCCCGGCTTGATGTCCGCGCCCTCGCCCGCCTCGACCTTGTTGCCCTGCTCCAGGCCGGCCGGCGCGATGATGTAGCGCTTCTCGCCGTCGGCGTAGTGCAGCAGCGCGATACGGGCGGTGCGGTTGGGGTCGTACTCGATGTGAGCGACCTTGGCCGGCACGCCGTCCTTGTCGTAGCGCTTGAAGTCGATGATCCGGTAGGCCTGCTTGTGGCCACCGCCGATGTGACGGGTGGTCACTCGGCCCTGGTTGTTGCGGCCACCGGTCTTCTTGATCGGCACCAGCAGCGACTTCTCGGGCGTCGAGCGGGTGAGCTCGGCGAAGTCCGACACGGACGAGCCGCGACGGCCCGGCGTGGTCGGCTTGTACTTACGAATAGCCATGTCTCGTTTTCCTGATCCCGGGCCTAGTTGCCCTGGCCGAAGATGTCGATGCGCTGGCCCTCGGCCACCGTCACGATCGCTCGCTTGGTGTCGGGACGCTTGCCCCAGCCGGCGCGCGTGCGGCGCTTCTTGCCCAGCCGGTTGATGGTGTTGACCGCCAAGACCTTGACGTCGAAAACCTTCTCGACGGCGATCTTGATCTCGGTCTTGTTCGCGGCCTTGTCAACGACGAACGTGTACTTGTTCTCGTCGAGCAGCGAGTAGCTCTTCTCGGACACGACCGGCGCGAGCAGGATGTCGCGGTGGTCGCGGATCTTCAGGGCGTCGCTCACTTCGCGGCCTCCTCGTCCTTCGTCACGGCGTTCACGAAACCGGCCGCCTCAGCTGCCGCCTCGGAGTTGAACCACACCTCGGCGATCGTCCGCTCGTACCAGGGGGACGCCGGCGTGTGGAACTTCATCGAGTCCGCGTTGCCCTTGATGTCGTAGCCGGCCGGGGGGTTCTCCCCGACGAAGCTGCCCTTGCCGAACTTCGACTCCTCGGACGCCGCAGCGTCGGCCTTCGCCGGCTTGGCTTCCTTGGCGGGCTCGTCTGCCTTCTCGGCCTTCGCAGGCTTGGGCTCCTTGACGGCCTTCACAGCGACCGGCTCGGGGGCGTCCAGAATCTCCGCGGACGAGGCGACGGCCTTGACCGACTTGCCCAGCGCGGGACCCGAGACGAAGGCGTCCAGGGCGGCGGTGGTGAAGACCACGTCGTCGGCCAGGAGCACGTCGTAGGCGTTCAGCTGGTCGTAGCTCAGGATGTGCACCGAAGCCACGTTGCGCAGGCTCAGCCAGGCGATGTCCTCGTCACGGGTGAGGACCACCAGGACGCGAGCGCCGGAGACGTGGGCGAGCGCCTTGAGCGCGGCCTTCGTCGAGGGCTTCTCGAGACCGAAGTTCTCGACCACGTGGACCCGACCCTCGCGGGCCCGATCGGACAGCGCACCGCGCAGCGCGGCGGCGATCATCTTCTTGGGCGTCCGCTGGGCGTAGCCGTGCGGCTGCGGGCCGTGGACGGTGCCACCGCCGGTCCACTGGGGAGCGCGACGCGAGCCCTGACGAGCGCGGCCGGTGCCCTTCTGGCGCCACGGCTTCGCGCCACCGCCGGAGACCATGCCCCGGGTCTTGGTGGCGTGCGTGCCCTGGCGGGCGGCGGCCTGCTGGGCCACGACGACCTGGTGCAGGAGCGGGATGTTGGCCTGGACGCCGAACAGCGCGGCGGGCAGATCGGCCTTCTTGGACGTCCCGATGACGTCGACCTTCAGCGTGTCGCTCATGCCTGGGCTCCCTTCTTGGCGGCGCTGCGCACCACGACGAGGGCACCCTTGGGGCCGGGCACGGAGCCCTTGACCAGGATCAACCCGCGCTCGGCGTCCACAGCGTGGATCGTCAGGTTCTGGACGGTGACCTTGTCGACGCCCATCCGGCCGGCCATCTTCATGCCGGGGAAGATGCGCGCGGGGGTCGAGCACTGCCCGATAGAGCCGGGCGAACGGTGCTTGCGGTGCACACCGTGCGACGCGCGCAGGCCGTGGAAGCCGTGGCGCTTCATGACGCCCGCGGTGCCCTTGCCCTTGCTGACGCCGGTGACGTCGATGACCTCGCCGGCGGCGAACGCCTCAGCGTTGACCTCCTGCCCGAGGGTGTAGGACGCCGCATCGGCGGTGCGCAGTTCGACGACGTGCTTGCGGGGCGTCACACCAGCGGCCTCGAAGTGGCCGGACATCGGCTTGGTGACGTTCTTGCCCTTGACCGCGCCGAAGCCGAGCTGCACGGCGGAGTAGCCGTCCTTCTCAGGGGTGCGGACCTGGGTGACCACGCAGGGACCTGCCTGGATCACGGTGACGGGGACGATCTTGTTGTTCTCGTCCCAGAGCTGGGTCATGCCGAGCTTGGAGCCCAGGAGACCTTTCACGTTACGGTTGTTGTTCACGGTCTCGGCCTCACGGAAGCTTGATCTCGATGTCGACACCGGCCGGAAGATCGAGTCGCATCAGCGAGTCGACCGTCTTCGGCGTCGGATCGAGGATGTCGATGAGCCGCTTGTGGGTGCGCATCTCGAAGTGCTCGCGGCTGTCCTTGTACTTGTGGGGTGAACGAATCACGCAGTAGACGTTCTTCTCCGTCGGCAGCGGCACGGGTCCTGCGACCTTCGCGCCGGTGCGGGTGACCGTGTCGACGATCTTCTTCGCCGAACTGTCGATGACCTCATGGTCGTAGGCCCGGAGTCGAATCCGGATCTTCTGTCCCGCCATCTTTTCCTTCTCTGTGGCCGTTGGGCAGCTAGCATCTGCTCCCCATCGTGAGGGCTCCTCGGCTGAGAAACCCCTAGTCACTCCGTCCCCCGCGCCCGGGCGTGTCGCACCTTTCAGGGCCGCGCGAGATCCGAAGATCCTGGTAGGGCCCGGCGTGACCGCCTGGCTTGCCGAGTGGGCGTGGAATGCGGTGGTCTGCATGGTCAACCCACACAGCCTCGCCGCCGCCCGCGTCAAAGCAACCCGCCGATTCTTTCACGGGCCCCAGAGGCGTGCAAATCGACCTCGACGCCCTGTCAAGGGGGTGATCAGGGCTGGTCGACGAGCCTCACCGCAAGCCTCGGGCAGCTGGCGACGGCCGTTCGCGCCGCGGCGCGCTGGGCGGGCTCAACCGGTCCTCGGACGATGGGATAGCCCCACTCGTCAAGGGAGATCAGTTCGGGCAGCAGTTCGTGGCACAGCCCGCGTCCGTCGCAGCGTGGCCAGTCGACACGCAGCCGCTGCGCGCTCATCGCCTGGCCCCCACCGGCTGCCCGCAACGTGGGTGCGCCAGGCGATGCCCCGATCGCGCCGCTCGGCCAGCGCGCGGCGGATGGCGTCGGCCACCTGCGGGTGTTCGCCGGGCAGCACGACGTGCACCTGCTTGGCGCCGACCGTGAGCGCGCTGGCCGCCGCGCCGTCCAGGATCAGGTGCGGCCGGGTCAGGGCCAGCACGGCGTCCTTGAGGCTGGCGGGCTCCCCCTCGGACAGGGTGACGACCACCGTGGCGCCCCGGCGCGCCGCCGTCGCCAGCTTCCGCGAGAACGGGAAGCCGGCGCCGCCGCGTCCGCGGAGTCCGGACGCCTCGAGCTCGGCCACCGCGTCGGCCACCGGCACCCGCATCGGAGCGGGGACGCGTTCGCGGTGCGAAACTCGGCCGCGGACAACGCCACCCGGACCGGACCCGTCGGCACCGGGACCGCCACCCCGGAGGGCGGCTGGTCGGTGTCCGCCGAACGCAAGAACGGCACGTACCAGGTCGAGTTCAAGCGCGGCGACGATAACGAGGTCAAGATCATCGCGACGTGCGCCGAGGGTGGCGGCGTCCGCTTCGCTCCCGGAAGCTGACCTACAGCGAAGCGCGCAGCGCCGCCAAGCGCGCCAGCGCGGACTCGCGTCCCAGCAGATCCATCGACTCGAACAACGGCGGCGACACGCGTGAGCCGGTGATCGCCACCCGGATCGGTGCGAACGCGAACTTGGCCTTCACGCCGAGTCCTTCGACCAGGGCCACCTTCAACGCGTCCTGAATGGACGCGGCGTCCCACGCGACCCCGGCCAGGGCCGCGGCCGCGGCGTCCAGGATCTCGGCGGCGTTGTCGGGCAGCGCGGCGACGGCGTCCGGCTCGACGGCCAGGTCGGCGTCCGGGACGAACAGGAAGCGGAGCTTCTCGCGCGCCTCGCCGAGCAGCACCAGCCGCTCCTGGATCAGCGGTACCGCGCGCCGCAGCGTCTCGATCTCGGACGCCGTCGGCGTCCACTCCCCCGTGAAGGCGAAATGCTCGACGATGCGGTCGGCGAGGTCCTCGGGGGCCAGGGAGCGGATGTAGTGCCCGTTCAGCCAGTCCAGCTTGGCGAGGTCGAAGATCGGCCCGACCGTGTTGACCTTGGCCCAGTCGAAGGCGGCGACGAACTCGTCGAACGTCGCCACCTCGGCATCGTCGGACGCCGGCGGGTAGCCCAGCAGCTGCAGGAAGTTCCGCAGCGCCTCGGGCAGGTAGCCCTGCTCGCGGAACCACAGCAGGCGAGCCGCGGGGTTCTTCCGCTTGGAGATCTTCGACTTGTCTGTGTTGCGCAGCAGCGGCATATGAGCGAAGCGGGGCGCGTCCCAGCCGAGCCAGCGGTAGAGCAACTGGTGCTTGGGCGTCGAGGAGATCCACTCCTCCCCGCGGACCACGTGCGTGATGCCCATCAGGTGATCGTCAACCACGACCGCCAGGTGATAGGTCGGGAAGCCGTCTGCCTTGAGGATCACCTGGTCGTCGGGATGCGGCGGGGTGATGTCGCCGCGGATCAGGTCGGTGAACGTGGTGTCGAGATCGGCCGGGACGAGCATCCGGACGACCGGGGTCTCCGAGAAGCCCGGCAGCGCCGCCCGCTCGTCGCGGGTCTTGCCGTAGCACAGGCGGTCGTAGCCGGTCACGGCCTGCTTGGACGCCTCCTGCTCGCGGCGCATCTCGGCCAGCCGGTCGGAGCTGCACCAGCAGTAGTAGGCGTGGCCGGACTCGATCAGCTGCTCCACGAACGGCCGATAGGTGTCGAGCCGCTCGGACTGGCGGTAGGGGGCGTAGGGGCCACCCTTGTCCGGACCCTCGTCCCAGTCGAGGCCCAGCCAGTGCAGGGTGTCGAAGATCTGCTGCTCGGACTCGGCCACGTAGCGGGCGCGGTCGGTGTCCTCGATGCGCAGCAGGAACTGCCCGCCCGTCTTGGTGGCGTAGGCGCGGTTGAACAGCGACATGTACGCGGTGCCAACGTGGGGATCGCCGGTGGGCGACGGGGCGACGCGCAGGCGCGCGGGAGTCTGGTTCGTCATAGCGGGGCGAGTCTACCGAGCGGCGTCCGACGGCTGGCCCGACGCCTTGGGTGTCGTTTCATGGATCGTCAGTCCCAGCCCGGACGCCTCGTCTCCTTGAGCGCGGAGCGGCGCCGCTTGGCCTCCAGTCGCCGCTCGCGCGCGCCGACGCTCGGTCGGGTCGGACGCCTCGGGCGCGGCGGTGGCGCCAGCGCCTCGGTGACCAGGGCCACCAGGCGGTCGCGGGCTGCGTCCCGATTGCGTCTTTGCGAGCGATGCTCGGACGCGTCGACGGTGAGGACGCCCTCGGCGAGGCGTCCGGCGAGGTTGGTGAGAAGACGCGCGCGTTGGGCGTCCGAGAGGGCGACGGACGCCGCGGCGTCCCAGCTCAACTGGACGCGCGAGTCGGCCGTGTTGACCCCCTGCCCGCCGGGGCCGCCGGCGTGACTGAACCGCTCGGTAAACTCGGACGCGTGCAGCACCAGCCCACCCGGGATGCCGGGGGCGGGAGGGATGCGGAGCGGATCGGCCACCCGCCGAGTCTACGAAGCGCCGCCCCTCCTCCGCCTGCTCGACCGGCGACCTACGGTGGACCCCTCCCGGAAGGAGACCCGATGACCGTCCCGCCCAGCCTGCAGCCCCTGCCCGACGACATCGCGCGGGTGCTCTGCGTCGTGGCGCATCCGGATGACATGGAATACGGCGCGTCGGCGGTCGTCGCCCAGTGGACCCGCCACGGCGTCGAGGTGGCGTACCTGCTGCTCACCTCCGGCGAGGCCGGGATGCAGCGTCCGCCCGAACAGGTCGGCCCGCTGCGCGCCGAGGAGCAACGCCGCGCCTGCGCGACGGTCGGCGTCCAGGATCTGACGATCCTGGACCACCCGGACGGGCACCTCGTCTACTCGCTCGACCTGCGCCGGGACATCGCGCGCGAGATCCGGCGGTTCAGGCCGGACGCCGTCGTCGCGAGTTCGTCGGCCATCGAGGCGCCGTGGGGACTCGAGCAGGCAGACCACCGCGCGGCTGGACTGGCCACCCTGGACGCCGTCCGGGACGCCGACAACACCTGGGTGTTTCGCGAGCTGGGCGAGGTCGAAGGCCTGCCGAAGTGGCACACGCGACGCGTCCTGGTGATGGGCGGCAGCCCGGCGACCCACTACGTCGAAGTGGACGCCGAGGCCAGGGCCGCGGCCGTGGCGTCCTTGTCGTGCCACGAGGCCTACCTGGATGACCTGCCCTGGCACCCCAGCCCCGCCGACCTGCTCGGCGGCGTCTTCGCCGGCCAGGGGCAGGCGGCCGGCGTCGAGGCGGCGGTGCTGTTCAGGGTGTACGACTTGGGGTGATGGTGAGGGGTAGAGCCTCAGCCCGGTAGCCTTCTGACCCATGACCGAGGCCGCCACCAGTAACGACTTCATCCGCGAGATCGTCCGTCGCGACGTCGAAGCCGGACGCTACGGCGGACGCGTCCAGACCCGCTTCCCACCCGAGCCGAACGGCTACCTGCACATCGGTCACGCCAAGGCGATCGTCCAGGACTTCGGAGTCGCCGAGGACTTCGACGGCGTCTGCAACCTGCGTCTGGACGATACGAACCCCGACACCGAGGAAGCGGAGTACGTCGACTCGATCAAGGGCGACATCGCCTGGCTGGGCTACACCCCGGGCGTCGTCGTGCACGCGTCCGACTACTTCTCTCAGCTCTACGACTGGGCCGAATACCTGGTCACCCAGGGGCTCGCGTACGTCGACGACCAGGACGGCGAGACCATCTCGGCCCAGCGCGGCGGCTTCGGCAAGCCCGGCGTCGAGTCGCCGTTCCGCGACCGGACGCCGGACGAGAACCTCGACCTGCTGCGCCGGATGCGCGCGGGCGAGTTCGGCGACGGCACCAAGTGCCTGCGCGCCAAGATCGACATGCAGGCCGAGAACATGTGGCTGCGCGACCCGGTGATGTACCGCATCCGGCACGCGCACCACCACAACACCGGCGACGAGTGGTGCCTCTACCCCACCTACGACTGGGCGCACGGCCAATCGGACGCCATCGAGGGCGTTACCCACTCCATCTGCACGCTGGAGTTCGACAGCCATCGTCCGCTGTACGACTGGTTCCTGGCGAACCTGCCGCTGACGTCGGAGGCGCCCCGCCAGTACGAGTTCGCGCGCCTCGAGCTGACCCACACGATCACCTCGAAGCGCCGCCTCAAGAAGCTGGTAGAGGACGGCGTCGTCGACGGCTGGGACGATCCCCGGATGCCCACGCTGAGCGGCATGCGTCGCCGCGGCTACCCACCGGCCGCCATCCGAGACTTCTGCACCGCCATCGGCACGACCCGCAACAACTCGGTCAAGGCGATCGAGGAGTTCGAGTCGTTCGTCCGCCGCGAGCTCAACCGGACGGCTCAGCGCCGCATGGCGGTCCTGCGTCCGTTGAAGTTGGTCATCACGAACTGGCCGACGGACGCCGCCGGCGCACCCCTCGTCGAGCACTTCGAGGTCGCCAACAACCCAGAGAACCCGGCGAACGGCGTCCGGTCGGTGGCGTTCTCCGGCGAGCTGTACATCGAGGAGGACGACTTCGCCGAGGTCCCGCCGCCGAAGTTCTTCCGGCTCTCGCCCGGGCGCGAGGTCCGGCTGCGGGGCGCCTACTTCGTCACCGCGACCGACGTCGTCAAGGACGCCTCCGGCGCGATCGTCGCAGTGAACTGCACCTACGACCCGGCGACGCGGGGCGGCGACTCCCCCGACGGCCGCAAGGTGAAGTCGACGATGCACTGGGTGTCTGCGCCGCACGCCGTGGACGCCACGGTTGCGCTCTACGAGCGCCTGTTCACGGCGGCCGCCCCGGGCGAGCGCACCGGCGAGGCCCTCGACGACCTCAACCCCGCCAGCCGAACACTGCTGACCGGCTGCAAGCTCGAGGCGGAGCTGGCCGAGGTAGAGCCGGGCGAAGTCGTCCAGTTCGAGCGGCTCGGCTACTTCGCAGCGGACGCCGACGCCCCGCTGGTCTTCCACCGCACGGTCGGCCTCCGCGACGAGTTCGCGGCGGCTCAGAAGCGTCGGGGCTGAGCGAACAGGGCACCGACGCGGTCGGCCAGGTCGGCGTCCAGCGTCGTGGCCTGGGCGTTGGCTCGAACCTGCTCCGGTCGCGTCGCCCCGGCGATCACCGAGCTAACCGTCCACTGGGCTAGGAGCCAGCCGATGGACGCCTCCAGCATCGTCAGCCCGGCATCGTCACAAAGGGCGCGGAAGGCGTCCAACTGGGCCCAGTCGACCCCCTCCAGCACCCCGGTCTTGATGGACCGAAGGCGTCCCTGACCGCCCCCGTCTGCGGCGTACTTGCCCGTCAGCAGCCCGTTGAACAGCGGGAAGAATGGGAGAAATCCCCAGCCTCGCCGGGCCACCTCGGGCAGCAGGCGGGCCTCCGCAGACCGCGCGAGCAATGAGTACTCGTGCTGGGCCGAGACGAAGCCCGGGCGCCCCGTGTCCCGGGCCCAATCGGCAGCCGCCGCCACGAACTCGGCGTCGCACTGGGTGATGCCCAGGAAACGCACTTTGCCCTCGTCCACCAGGTCGGCAAGGACGCCCAGGGTCTCGGCGATCGGGGTCTGCGGGTCGGGGGTGTGCAGTTGATAGAGGTCGATGTGGTCCGTACGCAACCGCCGAAGCGACTGTTCGATGGCATACCGGATGTACCGCTCCCCGCCCTTGGGGCCGAGGGCCAGTCCGGGGTAGGCATCGAAGTCCGCGTGACCGAACTTGGTGGCCAGGACCACCTCGTCGCGGCGCCCCGCTAGCGCGACGCCGATGAACTCCTCGGACCGGCCGATCGCACCACCGTAGATATCGGCGCCGTCCAAGAAGGTGACCCCGGCGTCCAGGGCGGCATGGATGACCGCGACCGACTCCTCGAGCGTCTCCGTGGCCGTGCCCGGACGCGAGAAGTTGTTGCAACCCAGCCCGACGGAGCTGACCAGGGGCCCGTGGACCCCAAGACGACGATGGTCCATGGACTCACCGTAACTGCCGATGAGGAAGGGCTGCGATGAGCCGGGGGTGTCCCCAGGGGGCATCGTCGCCATGACCACATCGAAGCAGGCACTCCCCAACTCCGAACCGGGTCAAGGCTGCAATGAGCCCAGCCCGGTCGGCCAAACGTCACCAAGACGGAAGCGGAGCAGGAACTCAACGTCTCCGCCAACCGCCTCAAGGCTGCAATGAGCCCAGCCCGGTCGGCCAAGCGTCACCGAGACAGCCGAAGGTCCTGGGCGAGACCTGTCCTGCCCATACCGAAGGTCGCGCGGACGATCCCGTCAGGCTTCTAGGCCGGGCTCCCAATGGCCGTACCGACCGCGAAGGTGAGCCAACGGCGTCCGATCATCGACGTCGAGATGCTCGATGGTGCCGACCACCAGAGCGGACCACCCGATCTCCGAGATCGACTCCAGCCGGACGCCGGCCCAGGTGCCGACGGACGCCGCCCGCGGGCCCCACGGCGTCTGCTCCCACTCGGCCAGCGTGAACGGGCCACCTGGCACCGGGGCGAGCCCGCCAAAGGCGTCCGACAGATTGCGTTCATCAACAGACAGGACGCCGACGACGAAGGTGCCACGATCGCGGACCAGGTCCAGGACGCCGGAGAGGGGATCGACCAGGCCCACCAGCCGCCCCGGCTCGCCGCGAACCACCTCGGTCGAGCTGACCGTCAGCCCGGCGCGACGCACCGAATCGCCGGCGGTCCACAGCGTCACGGGCGACACGAGGCGTCCGCGCAGCCGCCGGACCGGATCAGGCGGCCCGTCCGGAAAGGGCTTGCCGGCATGGATGGTCATGGTTCTCCTCGACAAAGACGAATGGCCCCCACCAGAAGTGGGGGCCATTCGGAATGCTAGTGCGACAAGGTCACTTGATGATCTTGGTCACGTTGCCGGCGCCGACGGTGCGGCCGCCCTCGCGGATGGCGAACTTCAGCGCCTCTTCCATGGCGATCGGCTTGTTCAGGTGGACCGTCATGTGGGTGTTGTCACCCGGCATGACCATCTCGGTGCCCTCGGGCAGTTGAACGATGCCGGTCACGTCCGTCGTGCGGAAGTAGAACTGAGGCGAGTAGTTCGAGAAGAACGGCTTGTGACGGCCACCCTCGTCCTTGTTGAGGACGTAGACGTTGGCCTCGAAGTCGGTGTGCGGGGTGACCGAACCGGGCTTGCACAGGACCATGCCGCGCTCGACATCGTCCTTCTTGGTACCGCGCAGCAGGATGCCGCAGTTCTCGCCCGCGCGACCCTCGTCGAGGATCTTGCGGAACATCTCGACGCCGGTGACCGTCGTCGTCTGCTTCTTCTCGCGGATGCCGATGATCTCGACCTGCTCGCCGGTCTTGACGATGCCGCGCTCGATACGACCGGTGACGACCGTGCCACGACCGGTGATCGTGAAGACGTCCTCGATCGGCATGAGGAAGGGCTTGTCGGTGGCGCGCTCGGGCTGCGGGATGTGCGCGTCAACGGCGTCCATCAGCTCGATGATCGAGTTCGACCACTCCGGATCGCCGTTGAGCGCCGGGAAGGCGGCCACGCGGACGATCGGCAGGTTGTCGCCATCGAACTCCTGAGCGGTGAGCAGTTCGCGCAGCTCCATCTCGACGAGGTCGATGAGCTCCGCGTCCTCCTCGGGGATCATGTCGCACTTGTTCAGGGCGACGACGATCGCCGGGACGCCGACCTGACGAGCGAGCAGGATGTGCTCGCGGGTCTGGGCCATCGGGCCGTCGGTCGCGGCCACGACCAGGATCGCGCCGTCCATCTGGGCGGCACCCGTGATCATGTTCTTGACGTAGTCGGCGTGGCCGGGGCAGTCGACGTGCGCGTAGTGGCGCTGTTCGGTCTGGTACTCGACGTGAGCGATCGAGATCGTGATACCGCGCTGACGCTCCTCGGGGGCCTTGTCGATCTGATCGAAGGCCGAGACCGCGTTGAGGTCCGGGTACTTGTCGTGGAGCACCTTCGTAATCGCCGCCGTGAGCGTGGTCTTGCCGTGGTCGACGTGCCCGATGGTGCCGATGTTGCAGTGCGGCTTGGTCCGCTCAAACTTGGCCTTTGCCACTGGGGCTCCTTTTTCGTGTTGCGCACGCGGGCTGCGTGGCGCGGATTCTTCGTTACTTGACTCTTCAAGGTCGGTTCGCCCGAAGGCGTACCCACCAAGTTTCGTGTACCCCGGTGGAGAGAGTCAAACTCGCTGCACCGGAGCAGTCCGGGCCGGGGCGGACGCCTACGCGCCGCCGCGTCCCTTGGCGATGATCTCCTCGGCGACGGTCTTCGGGCACTCCCCGTAGGAGTCGAACTCCATCGAGTAGGACGCCTGACCGGACGTCTTGGACCGCAGGTCGCCGACGTAGCCGAACATCTCCGACAGCGGGACGAGCGCGCGCACGATCTGGTTGCCGTGCTGCTCCTCCATGCCCTGGACGTGTCCGCGGCGGCTGTTGATGTCGCCGATCACGGTGCCGAGGTAGTCCTCGGGAGTCGTGACCTCGACGCGCATCATCGGCTCGAGCAGGGCCGGATCGGCCTTGCGGGCGGCCTCCTTGAAGACCATCGAGCCGGCGATCTTGAACGCCAGTTCGGACGAGTCGACGTCGTGGTAGGCGCCGTCGATCAGGGTGGCCTTGATGTCCTCGACCGGGTAGCCGGCCAGCGGACCGAAGGCCATGGCCTCCTGGATGCCCTTGTCGACCGCCGGGATGTACTCGCGCGGGATGCGTCCGCCGGTGACGGCGTTGACGAACTCGTAGCCCTTGCCGGCTTCCTGCGGCTCGAGCGCGATGATCACCTTGGCGTACTGGCCCGAACCACCCGACTGCTTCTTATGGGTGTATTCGACCTTCTCCACCGGACGCCGCAGCGTCTCGCGGTAGGCCACCTGCGGCTTGCCGATGTTGGCCTCGACCTTGAACTCGCGCTTCATGCGGTCGATCAGGATCTCCAGGTGCAACTCGCCCATGCCGGCGATGATCGTCTGGCCGGTCTCCTCGTCGGTGTGGACGCGGAAGGTCGGGTCCTCTTCGGCCAGACGCTGGATCGCGGTGCTCAGCTTCTCCTGGTCGGACTTCGTCTTCGGCTCGATGGCCTGTTCGATGACCGGGTTCGGGAAGTCCATCGACTCGAGGATGATCGGATTCTGCGGATCGCAGAGCGTCTCGCCCGTGGTCGTGTCCTTCAGGCCCATCACCGCGCAGATCATGCCGGCGCCGATCGCGTCGATCTCTTCACGCTTGTTGGCGTGCATCTGGTAGATCTTGCCGATGCGCTCCTTGCGGCCCTTCGTCGCGTTGAGCACCTGGGTGCCCGACTGCAGAACGCCGGAGTAGACGCGCACGTACGTGAGGCGTCCGAGGTGCGGGTCGGCAGCGATCTTGAACGCCAGCGCCGACAGCGGCTCCGTGTTGGACGCCTCGCGGACCTCGGCGATCTGCTCGTTGCCCGGCTTGAAGCCTTCGGTCGCCGGGATGTCGAGCGGCGACGGCAGGTAGTCGATGACGGCGTCCAGCATGGGCTGCACGCCCTTGTTCTTGAACGAGGTGCCACAGACGACCGCGGTGATCTTGTTCGCGAGCACGGCGCGACGGATCGCGGCCTTGATGTCGGCGACGCTGATCTCGGCGCCCGAGTCGTCGGCCTCCATCCAGATCTCGCCGAACTCGTCGTCGTTGTCGGCCAGGCAGTGCACGAGCTCCTCGCGGGCGGCCTCGGCGGCGTCCACCATGTCGGCCGGGATCTCCTCGACCGTGTAGTCCTCACCGATCTTCGTCTCGCCGCGCCACATCAGCGCGCGCATCTGGACGAGGTCGACGACGCCCTGGAAGCGCGACTCCGAGCCGATGGGCAGCTGGATGACAGCCGCGGTCGCGTTGAGGCGCTCGCGGATCGTCTTCACGCAGAAGTCGAAGGAGGCGCCCGTGCGGTCGAGCTTGTTGACGTAGCAGATGCGGGGGACGCCGTAGCGGGTCGCCTGGCGCCACACGGTCTGGCTCTGGGGCTCGACACCGGCGACGCCGTCGAAGACGGCGACCGCGCCGTCGAGGACGCGTAGCGAGCGCTCGACCTCGACCGTGAAGTCGACGTGGCCGGGCGTGTCAATGATGTTGATCTGGGTGCCGTGCCAGTAGCACGTCGTCGCGGCGGACGTGATGGTGATGCCGCGCTCCTGCTCCTGCTCCATCCAGTCCATCGTCGCGGCGCCTTCGTGCACCTCGCCGATCTTGTAGTTGATCCCCGTGTAGTACAGGATGCGCTCGGTCGTGGTGGTCTTGCCGGCGTCGATGTGAGCCATGATGCCGATGTTGCGGACCTTGTGCAGATCCGTCTTGATGTCGATAGCCACGCTTGGCTTCTCCTACCTAACTTCGTCTCTTCTTCGACTAACGGGCCGCGACGATACTGCGACGCGACGGACGGGAGCCCCCGACAGGGTAAACAGACGGAAACTCTCCCCTGCACGCAAGGGAGAGCTCCGACTTAGATCACCAGCGGTAGTGGGCGAAGGCGCGGTTGGCCTCGGCCATCTTGTGGGTGTCTTCGCGCTTCTTGACGCTGGCGCCCAGGCCATTGCTGGCGTCCAGGAGCTCGTTCATGAGGCGCTCGGTCATGGTCTTCTCGCGGCGCTGCCGGGAGTAGCCGACGAGCCAGCGCATCGCGAGCGTCGTCGCACGGGCCGGCTTGACCTCGACGGGGACCTGGTAGGTCGCACCGCCGACGCGGCGGCTCTTGACCTCTACGGCCGGACGGATGTTGTCGAGCGCCTTCTTCAGCGTCTGGACGGGATCGACACCGGACTTGGCCCGGGTGCCCTCCAGCGCGCCGTAGACGATGCTCTGGGCGACGGTCTTCTTGCCGTCGAGGAGGATCTTGCTGACCAGCTGGCTCACCAGCGGGGACCCGTAGACCGGGTCGACAACGATCGGGCGCTTCGGGGCGGGACCCTTGCGAGGCATATCTCTTAACCCTTCTTCGCGCCGTAGCGGCTGCGAGCCTGCTTGCGGTTCTTGACGCCCTGGGTGTCGAGCGAGCCGCGGATGATCTTGTAACGGACGCCGGGCAGGTCCTTCACACGACCGCCGCGGACGAGCACCATCGAGTGCTCCTGCAGGTTGTGACCGACACCCGGGATGTAGGCCGTGACCTCGACGCCGGACGAGAGGCGAACACGCGCGACCTTGCGCAGCGCCGAGTTCGGCTTCTTCGGGGTCGTGGTGTACACGCGGGTGCACACGCCGCGGCGCTGGGGCGAGCCCTTGAGCGCGGGCGTCTTGCTCTTGCTGACCTTGTCAGTGCGGCCCTTGCGGACCAACTGCTGAATAGTAGGCACCGGCTGGTATCTCTTTCGTCGTGGTTCCTCGGACGCCCCGAGGGGCGTAGGTCTAGCTGGTGCGGCGAGCGTCTAGGCGGCGCGCGAACGCGGCCTCACCTTGAGCGGATCGTCGCTTGGATGTCGACGCCGCGCATCCCAAGGACGCGTGCGGCGCAAACGTGGCTCGGTTGCCCGAACACAACGAATAAGACTAGTGCTAGCCCCTCGGTCGACCAAAATCGTCGGTGAGCGGCATTACCAGCCGAAACGTCGCTGCCACCCTACCGCCTCGACCCCTGAGGGCTGAAATCGGCGTTGTCGGCGTCCGTCGGGTCGAATCGGACGCGCGCCAGCCGACACGCGGCGATCGCGCGGCGCGGCGTCCAAAGCTCGTCGGATTCGTCCCGAAAACGGCGCCGACGCCGACCCCAGCCGGCCCCGAGGACGAGCGAGGCCCCCGCTCGCCGAGCGGGGGCCTCACACAACAGCACTGCGATCAGCGAAGATCGCCCAGGTCGTACTCGTCCAGCGCCACGGACGAGGTGCCCGTGATGTCGTAGTCGTACGGGTCGTAGGACAGGTCGTACGCCGCGGCGCGAGCCTCGGCGGTCGGCTCGACCCGGATGTTGCGGTAGCGGTCGAGACCGGTACCCGCCGGGATGAGCTTGCCCAAGATGACGTTCTCCTTGAGGCCGACCAGGGAGTCCGACTTGGCGTGGATCGCCGCGTCGGTAAGCACCTTGGTGGTCTCCTGGAAGGACGCCGCAGAGAGCCACGACTCGGTCGCCAGCGACGCCTTGGTGATGCCCATGAGCACCGGACGACCCTGAGCGGGCGTGAGACCCTCGGTGACCGCCCGACGGTTCTCGGTCTCGAACAGGGCGCGATCGACCAGGTCACCCGGGAGGATCGTGGTGTCGCCCGACTCGATCACGGTCACGCGGCGCAGCATCTGCCGAATGATGATCTCGATGTGCTTGTCGTGGATCGGAGCGCCCTGCGTCCGGTACACGGCCTGCACCTCTTCGACCAGGTGCTCCTGGACCTTACGCAGACCGTTGACGCGCAGGATGTCCTGCGGGTCGAGCGTGCCTGCGTAGAGCTGCTGACCGGCGTCCACGTGATCACCATCGTTGATCGAGTGGTGGACGAGGTTGGCGTCGTCCCACTCCAAGCGCACGCGGCGCGGCAGCGGGTACTCCAGATCCTCTTCGCCGTCGTCGCGGACGATCACCAGCTTGCGCTGACGCTCGCCCTCTTCGATCTTGACGCGTCCGGCGGCCTCGGCGATCGGGGCCTTGCCCTTGGGCGTCCGGGCCTCGAAGAGCTCGACCACGCGGGGCAGACCCTGAGTGATGTCGTCGCCGGCCACACCACCGGTGTGGAAGGTACGCATCGTCAGCTGGGTGCCCGGCTCGCCGATGGACTGCGCAGCGACGATACCGACCGCCTCGCCGACGTCGACGAGCTTGCCGGACGCCAGCGAGCGGCCGTAGCACATCGCGCAGGTGCCGGTCGCGGCCTCACACGTCAGGACCGAGCGGACCTTGACCTCGGTGACGCCCGCGGCCACGAACTGCTTGATCAGCGCGTCGCCGAGGTCGACCCCAGCCTCGGCCAGCACGTTGCCCTTGGCGTCCGATACGGCGGACGCCAGCGTGCGGGCGTACACGGCGGTCTCGACGTTGTGCGCCGGGATCGCCTTGCCGTCACGCATGGCCACGATGCTCTTGGTCAGGCCGCGCTCGGTGCCGCAGTCCTCCTCGCGGATGATCACGTCCTGGCTGACGTCGACGAGTCGACGGGTCAGGTAACCCGAGTCGGCGGTCCGCAGAGCGGTGTCGGCCTGGCCCTTACGGCCACCGTGGGTGGAGATGAAGTACTCCAGAACCGACAGGCCCTCGCGGAAGTTCGACTTGATCGGACGCGCGATGATCTCGCCCTTGGGGTTGGCCACCAGGCCTCGCATGGCGGCGATCTGGCGCATCTGCGTCATGTTTCCACGAGCACCGGAGTGGACCATCATGAAGATGGGGTTGTCCTTCGTGAAGTTCGCCTCCATCGCCGCGGTCAGCTCGTTGGTGGCGTCGGTCCACAGCTGGACGAGCTCCTGCTGGCGCTCCTCCTCGGTGACCTTGCCGCGCTCGAACTGGCGCGTGATCTTCGCCGCACGGGCGTCGTAGGCCGCCAGGATCTCCGGCTTGTTGGGCGGAGTCTGCACGTCGCCGATCGACACCGTCACGCCCGACTGCGTGGCCCACTTGAAGCCGATGTCCTTCAGGCGGTCGAGCGCACGCGCCACGACGACCTTGGGGTACTTCTCGGCCAGCTCGTTCACGATCGCGCCGAGCTTCTTCTTGCCCACCTCGGCGTTGACGTACCCGAAGTCGGCCGGCAGCGCGTCGTTGAACAGGGCGCGTCCGAGCGTGGTCTCGAGCACGAACGTGCCGTCCTCGCGGACCGGAACACCGGCCGGCGGCGCGTTGCGCAGCCGGATGGTGACCTTCGAGCCGATCTCGATGTCGCCGTTGTCGTAGGCCATGTGGGCCTCGTCCTTGGACGCGAAGTGACGACCCTCGCCCTTGCCCCCGTCGGCCATCAGCGTCAGGAAGTAGTGGCCGATGATCATGTCCTGCGTGGGCAGCGTCACCGGACGTCCGTCAGCGGGCTTCAGGATGTTGTTGGTCGACAGCATCAGGATGCGTGCCTCGGCCTGCGCCTCCGCGGACAGCGGCAGGTGCACGGCCATCTGGTCGCCGTCGAAGTCGGCGTTGAAGGCGGTGCAGACGAGCGGGTGCAGCTGGATGGCCTTGCCCTCGATCAGCTGCGGCTCGAACGCCTGAATGCCGAGTCGGTGCAGGGTGGGTGCACGGTTCAGCAGCACGGGGTGCTCGGCGATGACCTCTTCGAGGACGTCCCACACCACCGGACGATGGCGCTCCACCATGCGCTTGGCCGACTTGATGTTCTGGGCCAGGTTCAGGTCGTCCAGACGCTTCATGACGAACGGCTTGAACAGCTCGAGCGCCATCGTCTTCGGCAGGCCGCACTGGTGCAGCTTGAGCTGCGGGCCGACCACGATGACCGAACGGCCCGAGTAGTCGACGCGCTTGCCGAGCAGGTTCTGGCGGAAGCGTCCCTGCTTGCCCTTGAGCATGTCGGAGATCGACTTGAGCGGACGGTTCCCCGGGCCGGTGACCGGACGCCCGCGGCGTCCGTTGTCGAACAGCGAGTCGACGGCCTCCTGCAGCATCCGCTTCTCGTTGTTGACGATGATCTCGGGCGCGCCGAGGTCAAGGAGTCGCTTGAGGCGGTTGTTGCGGTTGATGACGCGGCGGTATAGGTCGTTGAGATCGGAGGTCGCGAAGCGGCCACCGTCCAGCTGCACCATCGGACGAAGGTCCGGCGGGATGACCGGGACGGCGTCCAGCACCATGCCGGCCGGGGTGTTGGTCGTGTTGAGGAACGCAGACACCACCTTGAGGCGCTTGAGCGCGCGCGTCTTGCGCTGGCCCTTGCCGGTGCGAATGGTCTCGCGGAGACGCTCCGACTCCTCCTGCAGGTCGAAGTCGCGCAGGCGACGCTTGATCGCCTCGGCGCCCATGAAGCCCGCGAAGTACTTGCCGAAGCGGGACTTCATCTCGCGGTAGAGAATCTCATCGCCCTCGAGGTCCTGAACCTTGAGCCCCTTGAAGCGGGCCCACACGGCGTCCAGGCGATCCAGGTCACGCTGCGCGCGGTCGCGGAGCAGCTTGGCGTCGCGCTCGCCGAGGTCGCGGACCTTCTTCTTGAGGTCGGCCTTCGCACCCTCGGACTCGAGCTGGGCCAGGTCCTCTTCGAGCTTGGACAGGCGAGCCTCGATGTCGGAGTCGCGGCGAGCCTCAAGCTGCTTGCGCTCGACCTCGACCTTGGCCTCCAGCGACGGCAGGTCGCGGTGACGCGCCTCCTCGTCGACGGCGGTGATCATGTAGGCCGCGAAGTAGATGACCTTCTCCAGGTCCTTCGGCGCGATGTCCAGCAGGTAGCCCAGCCGGCTCGGTACGCCCTTGAAGTACCAGATGTGGGTCACGGGGGCGGCCAGCTCAATGTGGCCCATGCGCTCGCGACGGACGTTGGAGCGGGTCACCTCGACGCCGCAGCGCTCGCAGATGATGCCCTTGAAGCGCACGCGCTTGTACTTGCCGCAGTAGCACTCCCAGTCGCGGGTCGGACCGAAGATCTTCTCGCAGAACAGGCCGTCGCGCTCGGGCTTGAGCGTGCGGTAGTTGATGGTCTCGGGCTTCTTGACTTCACCGTGCGACCACTCGCGGATCTGGTCGGCGGTCGCCAGACCGATGCGGAGCTCGTCGTAGAAGTTGACGTCCAGCACAGTTGTTTCACTTTCTCCCGCCTGCGGCGGGAACCTCAGTCAGCGTCAGTTGGTCTGTAGGGGATTCGGTTCGGACGCCGTGGCGAGTTGCGCCGACGGCGTCCGAACGCTCGTCACACTTCGTCGATCGCGGTGAAGGAGTCGGCTCCGGGGCGGCGGGACAGGTCGATCCCGAACTCCTCGGCACGGTGATAGTCGTCCTCGGAGTCACGCAGCTCGACGACCGTGCCGTCCGAGCTGAGCACCTCCACGTTCAGGCACAAAGACTTCATCTCCTTGACCAGAACCTTGAACGACTCCGGGATGCCCGGCTCGGGGATGTTCTCGCCCTTGACGATGGCCTCGTAGACCTTCACGCGGCCGGGAACGTCGTCGGACTTGATCGTCAGCAGCTCCTGCAGGGCCCAGGCGGCGCCGTACGCCTCCATGGCCCACACCTCCATCTCGCCGAACCGCTGGCCACCGAACTGGGCCTTACCGCCCAGCGGCTGCTGCGTGATCATCGAGTACGGACCGGTCGAGCGAGCGTGGATCTTGTCGTCGACCAGGTGGTGCAGCTTGAGCATGTAGACGTAGCCGACGCCCACCTTGTCCGGGTAGGGCTCGCCGGAGCGGCCGTCGAACAGCTGCGCCTTGCCGTCGGTGTCGACCAGCCGCATGCCGTCGCGCTGCGGCAGCCCGTAGCGCAGCAGGCCGGAGATCTCGTCCTCGTTGGCGCCGTCGAACACCGGGGTCGCCACGCGGGCGTCCGGGCCGACGTGGCCGAGGCCGAGCTCGCGCAGGCGCTTGGCCCACGGCTCGTCGCAGTCGCCGACATCCCAGCCGGAGTGCGCGATCCAGCCGAGGTGCATCTCCAGCACCTGGCCGACGTTCATGCGGCTCGGAACACCCAGCGGGTTGAGCACGATGTCGACGGGCGTGCCGTCCTCCAGGAACGGCATGTCCTCGATCGGCAGGATCTTGGAGATGACGCCCTTGTTGCCGTGGCGTCCGGCGAGCTTGTCGCCCTCCGAGATCTTGCGCTTCTGAGCGACGTAGACGCGGACCAGCTGGTTCACGCCCGGGGGCAGCTCGTCGCCGGCCTCGCGGTCGAAGACGCGGACGCCGATGACCGTTCCGGACTCGCCGTGCGGCACCTTCATCGAGGTGTCGCGCACCTCGCGCGCCTTCTCGCCGAAGATCGCGCGGAGCAGGCGCTCCTCGGGCGTGAGCTCGGTCTCGCCCTTGGGCGTGACCTTGCCGACCAGGATGTCGCCCGTGCCCACCTCGGCGCCGATGCGGACGATGCCGCGCTCGTCGAGGTCGGCGAGCATGTCGTCGCCGATGTTCGGGATGTCGCGGGTGATCTCCTCGGCGCCCAGCTTGGTGTCGCGGGCGTCGATCTCGTGCTCCTCGATGTGGATCGAGGTGAGGATGTCCTCCTGCACGATCCGCTGGGAGAGGATGATCGCGTCCTCGTAGTTGAGGCCGTTCCACGGCATGAACGCCACCAGCAGGTTGCGTCCGAGCGCGAGCTCGCCGCGATCGGTGCAGGCGCCGTCGGCCAGGGGCTGACCGACCTCGACGCGGTCGCCGGGGGCGACCAGCGGACGCTGGTTGATGCAGGTCGTCTGGTTGGACCGGACGAACTTCTCCAGGCGGTAGGTGCGCAGCGTGCCGTCGTCGTTCATGACGTCGATCAGGTCGGCCGACACGGACGTGACAACGCCGGACGCCTCCGCGATCGTGACCTCGCCCGCGTCCACGGCACCGCGGTACTCCATGCCGGTGCCGACCAGCGGAGCCTCGTTGCGGATCAGCGGGACCGCCTGGCGCTGCATGTTGGCGCCCATCAGGGCACGCGATGCGTCGTCGTGCTCGAGGAACGGGATCAGGGCCGTCGCGACCGACACCATCTGGCGCGGCGAGACGTCCATGTACTGAACCTGCGCGGGCAGGACCTCGTCGGCCTCGCCGTCCTTGCGACGGACCAGCACGCTGTCCTCGGTGAAGCGACCCTTGTCGTCCAGCTTCGCGTTGGCCTGAGCGATGACGAAGCGGTCTTCCTCGTCGGCGGTCAGGTAGTCGATCTGCTCGGTGACGTGGCCGTTCTCAACCTTGCGGTACGGCGTCTCGATGAAGCCGAACGCGTTCACCCGGGCGAAGGACGCGAGCGAGCCGATCAGGCCGATGTTGGGGCCTTCAGGGGTCTCGATGGGGCACATGCGTCCGTAGTGGGACGTGTGGACGTCGCGGACCTCCATGCCGGCGCGGTCACGCGAGAGACCGCCCGGGCCGAGCGCCGACAGGCGACGCTTGTGGGTCAGGCCGGCGAGCGGGTTGTTCTGGTCCATGAACTGGCTCAGCTGCGACGTGCCGAAGAACTCCTTCAGCGCCGCCACCACCGGACGGATGTTGATCAGCGTCTGCGGCGTGATCGCCTCGATGTCCTGGGTGGTCATGCGGTCGCGGACCGTGCGCTCGAGGCGTCCAAGACCGATGCGGAGCTGGTTCTGGATCAGCTCACCGACCGTGCGGAGGCGACGGTTGCCGAAGTGGTCGATGTCGTCGGTCTCGACCGGGAGATCGCCCAACTCGAGCTTGCCCTCGTGCAGCGCGACGATGTAGCGGATCGCCGAGACGATGTCCTCCATCGTGAGGACCTGCTGATCAAACGGTTGGTCGAGGCCGAGCTTCTTGTTGATCTTGTACCGACCGACCTTGGCCAGGTCGTACCGCTTCGGGTTGAAGTAGTAGTTCTCGAGCATGGTCTGCGCCGCTTCGCGCGTGGGCGGCTCGCCCGGACGCAGCTTGCGGTACAGGTCGAGCAGCGCGTCGTCGGTGCCGGTCGTGTGATCCTTCTCCAGGGTCAGCCGGATCGACTCGTAGTCGCCGAACTCCTCCAGGATCTGCTCGGTCGTCCAGCCCAGGGCCTTGAGCAGCACGGTCACGTTCTGCTTGCGCTTGCGGTCCACGCGGACGCCGACCATGTCGCGCTTGTCGACCTCGAACTCCAGCCACGCACCGCGGCTCGGAATGATCTTGCAGGTGAAGATGTCCTTGTCGGACGTCTTGTCGGGGGTCTGCTCGAAGTAGACGCCGGGCGAGCGCACCAGCTGCGACACGACGACACGCTCGGTGCCGTTGATCACGAAGGTGCCCTTCGACGTCATCAGCGGGAAGTCGCCCATGAACACCGTCTGGCTCTTGATCTCGCCGGTGTCGTTGTTCATGAACTCCGCGGTGACGAACAGCGGCGCGGCGTACGTGACGTCGCGATCCTTGCAGTCCTCCACCGAGTACTTCGGATCCTCGAACCGGTGGTCGCGGAAGCTCAGCGACATCGTCTGGCTCAGGTCCTCGATCGGGGAGATCTCTTCGAAGATCTCCTCCAGACCGGATTTGGTATTGATGTCCGTCCGTCCCTCGGCCTGAGCCTGCGCGACGCGTTCGCGCCACACGTCGTTGCCGATGAGCCAGTCGAACGAGTCAACTTGCAGGTCGAGCAAATTGGGGACTTCCAGGGGTTCTGCGATCTTCGCGAAGGAGATGCGCCCACTGGTAGAGACGACATTGGTGTTCTTCGACGCAACGCGCGAGACGGCCAAGGTTCGGTGTCCTTCCTCAAGACCCGGGCAAAGGGGTTCTTTGCATGCGAAACGGCCCGTGTCAAGTGCCACGGGTCGTCAAGAGGGGCAAAGCTAGAGCATAGACCACCCAAGGAGAGTCTTGCAAACGCGCACATCGTGCGCTACAAGCCCAGGGGCCTTCGCTGGGACGGCCACGTCGCCGGATCAGCGTCATTCCGAGGAAGGAATGTGGCGATCATACCCTCGGACGTGCGCGTTCGCACGCACCGGAGACCGGAAGCCGCCTGCGGGCCCGATCTGCACCGCCTGATCAGTCCGGCTTTGGCGTCCGCTCGCTACGTTGAGCCCCCATCCCCGCGCCACGGATCGAGTGTGGTTTGAGCCCCCATCCCGGGACGCCCCGGGCGCGAGCCGCCACGGCGTCCGGTGATCGACGGATGCTCAGGTCAGCTCGTGACTGCACGGCTCTCCCCAGCGGCCACATTCGAGTCGGCAGACAAACGCGAAGGCGGGCCCCAGGGGGCCCGCCTTCGCGGTGATTGTTGGCGCGAACGCCAGGGGTCACTTGATGGTGACGGCGGCGCCGGCAGCCTCGAGCTGCTCCTTGGCCTTGGCGGCAGCCTCGCGGGTGACCTTCTCCAGGACGGCCTTGGGGGCAGCCTCGACGAGGTCCTTGGCCTCCTTGAGGCCCAGGTTCGTGAGAGCGCGCACCTCCTTGATGACCTGGATCTTCTTGTCGCCGGCGGAGTCGAGGATGACGTCGACCTCGTTCGAGACCTCCTCCTCCTCGGCGGCTTCGGCGGCGGGGGCGGCGCCACCGACGGCGGCGACAGCCACGGGAGCCGCGGCGGTGACGCCGAAGGTCTCCTCGAACTGCTTCACGAACTCGGAGAGCTCGATCAGCGTCATCTCCTTGAACGCCTCAAGGAGCTCTGCACTAGTGAGCTTGGCCATGTTGGCTTCCTTTCGAATTACTTACTCTGCAGCGTCTGCCGCGTCGTCTGCCTCAGCAGCGGGCGCTGCATCGGTTGCCGGGGTCGTCCCGGCCTGCTTCTGGGCTTCCAGGGCGGCCAGGACGCGAGCGGCCTGGCTGAGCGGTGCGGCGAACAGGCCAACGGCCTTGGCAAGATTGCCGTTCATCGCACCCGCGAGCTTGGCGAGCAGGACCTCGCGGCTCTCGAGATCGGCCAACTTCTTGACCGCATCGGCATCGAGGACGCGACCGTCCATGACACCGCCCTTGATGACCAGAAGCGGATTCGCCTTCGCGAAGTCACGGATGCCCTTGGCCACGGTGGCGACGTCGCCGCGAATGAACGCGATGGCCGTCGGGCCGTGGAGCTGGTCATCAAGCCCGTCGATCCCGGCCTGCTTGGCCGCGATCTTGGTCAGCGTGTTCTTCGTGACGGCATAGGTGGCGTTCTCACCGAGAGACCTGCGGAACTCCTTCAGGCTCTTGACGGTGAGACCGCGGTACTCGGTCAGCACGGCGGCGTTTGCGGAAGCGAACTGCTCCGTCATCTCCGCGACCGCTGCTGCCTTGTCCGGCTTCGCCATGGGTCTCCTCCACTTCTATTCGTCAGGCCTACCTCCGCGGGCAAACAAAAAGGCCCTGAACGCACAGGACGTTCGGGGCCACGCGATCGAGCAAGCTCGGCGGTATTCACGATACGCCTGCGCGGGCTTTCCTCGTCTTGCGACGACACCTGCGGTCTTCGGCAACGGACACTCTAGTCCAGGGGCCAGGGGGGCCCCAAATCGTTGGACGCCGACGCCGCTAGCCCCGCTCCGTGACGTTCACTTGTGTAACTTCCCAGTCACAACGTTGTCCGGAGAACGTCAGACAGTCGCCAAAGACGGGCTTTGCCCCTAGATTCCCTCCAGCGCGTCGGCCGCGCCCTTGGTGGCCGCCGCATTCAAGGAGGAAAACACAGTGACCAACCATCGTTTCGTCGCCGCTGGCCTGTCCAGCCTGGTGATCGCCTCGCTAGCCCTGACCGGGTGCGGCTCCCGCACCGACAGCGGTGCCGCGGCCACGACCAACAAGGTAGCCAAGATCGCCGTCATCGCGCCGCTCACCGGCGACCTGTCGGTCATGGGTCTCGGCATCAAGAACTCGGTCGACCTGGCGATTCAGCAGGCCAACAAGGCCAACGCCATCCCCGGCTGGACGCTCCAGCTGGAGGCCCAGGATGATCAGGCGACCCCGGACGTCGGCGCGAACGCCGCGACCAAGGTCTCCGCTGACAAGGCCGTCGTCGCCGTCGTCGGCACGCTGAACTCGGGCGTCGCGCAGTCCGTCCAGCCGATCCTGAACACCGCCAACATCACGATGGTCTCGCCGGCCAACACCAACCCGGCGCTGACCCAGGGCGCCGATGCGGCGAACCCGAAGCGCACGTACCCGAACTACTTCCGCGTCTGCACCACGGACGCCGTGCAGGGTCCGTTCGCTGCGCAGTACGTGTACAACACGCTCGGGTTCAAGAGCGTCGCCGTCGTCAACGACAAGAAGCCCTACGGCCAGGGCCTGGCCGAGGCCTTCGCCAAGGAGTTCACCAAGCTCGGAGGCACGCTCGTGGCGAACGAGACCGTGAACAAGGACGACAAGGACTTCTCCGCCGTCATCACCAACATGAAGGCCAAGAACCCGCAGCTCGTCTACTTCGGCACTGAGTTCCAGCTCGCCGGCCCGATGAGCTCGCAGATGAAGGCCGCCGGCCTGAACGTTCCGCTCATGGGCGGCGACGGCATCTACGACGACAAGTACATCTCCCTCGCCGGCGCCAAGTCGGACGGCGACATGGCCACCTCCGTTGGCGCCCCCATCGAGACCCTCGCCTCCGGCAAGGGCTTCCTGGACGCCTACAAGGCTGGCGGCTTCAAGGACGGCTACTCCGCGTACGGCGCCTACGGCTACGACGCTGCCAACGCCATCATCGCCGCCTTGAAGACGTCGCTCCCGAGCGCCGCCGACGGCGCCGCGGCCCGCAAGGCCACGGTGGACGCGATGGCGAAGGTGTCGTTCGACGGCGCCACCGGCAAGGTCGCCTTCGACCAGTACGGCGACGCCGTGTCCAAGACCCTGACGGTCTACGCCGTTCAGGGTGGCAAGTGGGTCGCCAAGTCGACCGGCGACCTGAAGTAACCGTTCATACCCGCCCGAGGGGGGGCCACTTTGGTGGCCCCCCCTCGCCACATGTGGAGCCAGTGTGATTCTCGATCCCCTCATCAACGGCCTGTCGCTCGGCGCCTTGTACGCGTTGATCGCGGTGGGCTACACCGTCGTGTACGGCATCGTCCAACTCATCAACTTCGCCCACGGCGAGATCTTCATGGTGGGGGCTTTCGGAGCCCTGTCCACCTGGATCGTGCTCGGTCGGGCGACCAACAACCTCTCGTGGTGGATGCTGCCCCTGATGATCCTCGGCGGCATGATCGTGGGCATCGCAGTAGCAGTGTTGATGGAGCGTTTCGCGTACCGTCCGCTGCGCCACGCGCCGCGCCTGGCTCCTCTCATCACGGCCATCGGTATCTCGGTCTTCCTGCAGGAGTTCGTCCGCCTCTTCTTCGGCATGATCCCCGGCTTCCCGGACGCAAAGGCTGCGGTCCCCTTCCCCCAGATCGAGTTCTTCACGGGCCCGGCCGTCAACCTAGGCTTCGCGGTGGTGCAGCGTGCGACCTTCTTCACCCTGGCCGCCCTCATCATCTGCTGGGGGTTCCTGTGGTGGTTCGTGAACCGCACCAAGCTCGGGCGCGCCATGCTCGCGACCTCGCAGGACGCCGATACCGCGCGTCTGATGGGCATTGACGTGGACAAGATCATCACCGTCGCCTTCGCCGTCGGCGCGGGCCTGGCTGCTATTGCTGGCGTGGCCCACGGCCTGCGCTACGGCAACATCGACTTCAAGATGGGCTTCCTGGCCGGACTCAAGGCGTTCACCGCTGCCGTCCTGGGAGGCATCGGGAATATCAACGGTGCCGTGGTCGGCGGGCTGGTCCTCGGGGTCGTCGAGTCGCTAGCGACCAGCCTGGTCACCGGCCAGTTCGGCGGCGCTGCTTGGAAGGACGTCTGGGCCTTCGTGTTGCTGATCATCGTGTTGGTGTTCCGTCCCCAGGGCATCATGGGCGCCAAGGTGGTGGACCGGGCATGAGAATCCCCACCGTCTTCACCCCCGCGCTGCAGCAGCGCTACTACGGGCTCGGCCGCATCCTCTCCATCCTTGGTGGGGTGGCGCTGCTGGCCAGCGCCTTCCTCCCGTGGGCGTATGGCCGAGACGCCATCGACGACATGACCTACGTGGGTAGCCCGTCGACCATTCAGTGGCTCGCGGCCTCCCTCGGCGTCCTCATGGCGCTGTGCGCTGGAATGACCTTCCTCGAGCCCTGGCTCATCTCACGTCAAGGCGTGCTGAGGTTGCTCGGACGCATCAGCAAGCGCTTCGGGTGGATCCGAGGAGCCAAGGCCTTCGGCACCGGCGCGCTCGTCCTGGTGGCAGTGATCGTCGTCACCATCGCCCTGGAACTCGGTGGAGCCGTCAACGTCGAGTACGGCGGCTGGATCGCCCTCGTGGCGTCCGGCCTGGCGTTCCTCGGATCTCGCCTGCTGACCGCCGGACGCGAGCCCAACCTAGACCGCGTCCCCAAGTACACCTGGCTCGAGATCGTCACCATCGCAGGGCTCCTGGCGGCGCTGCTTTTCGGGGCCGCCTACGCGCTCGCCCAGGACGATGGCGGCACCTTCGTCGCCGTCCTCGTCTACCTTGGAGTCCTCGCCACGGCCGCGCTGCGGACCGGTTTCGGCGCCTGGGTCTCGCTCGCGGGACGCCGACACCGGAACGTGCTCGTGGCCTCGGCGTTCGCCGTGGCGTTCTTCTTCCCGTTCACCCAGAACGGTTCGGACGCCAACATGTCGATCGCGACGCAGGTGCTGATCTTCGCCGCGACCGCCGTGGGGCTCAACATCGTCGTCGGCCTCGCAGGCCTGCTGGACCTGGGCTACATCGCGTTCCTCGGAGCTGGCGCCTTCACGGCCGCGGTGCTGTCGGAGTCTGCGTTCGCGACGTTCTTCAGCTGGAAGCCTCCGTTCATCGTGGTGATGCTCATCGCTGGCTGCATCTCCGCCACCCTGGGCCTGATCATCGGCTCACCCACGTTGCGCGTCTCGGGTGACTACCTGGCAATCGTTACGTTGGCGTTCGGTGAGATCTTCCGCATCACCATGAACAACCTGGACGGTAGCTCGGGCCCGAACGTGGTGCACGGCTCGTCCGGCATTCCGGCCATCCCGAACCTCGACCTGTTCGGGTTCAACTTCGGCGAGGCGCACAACATCCTGGGCATCGAGCTGGGGCGGTTCTCGAACTACTTCTTCGTGATGCTGCTGATCATGGGGTTCATCATCTTGGTGTTCACCCGCCTGAACCACAGCCGAATCGGCCGCGGCTGGGTCGCCATCCGCGAGGACGAGCGTGCGGCCGAGGCGATGGGCGTGAACGTGTTCGGTCTGAAGCTCCTCGCCTTTGCGGGTGGGGCGTTCCTGGCTGGCTTCGCGGGGGCGGTGAAGGCTCACGTGGATGTTTCAGTCGTGCCCGACCAGTACGTCTTCCTGGAGAGCGCGTTCCTGCTGGCGGCGGTCGTATTGGGTGGCATGGGCACGGTGATGGGTGTCCTACTCGGCGCCATCTTGCTGAAGCTCGTTCCGGAGAAGCTCCGCTTCATCAGCGAGTACCGCATGCTGATCTTCGGCCTTCTGATGGTCGCCATGATGCGCTTCCGTCCCGAGGGAATGATCCCCAACCAGCGTCGCGCGCTGGAGTTCCACGAGGACGACGACGAGCTCGTGGGTGAGATCGAGGACAACCTGCCTTACGAGTTCGTGGAGGTGAAGGCATGACGGCACTGGCACCTCAGTCGACGCATCACGTGTCCAAGGAGGTCATCCTGCAGGCCAGCGAGGTCACGATGAAGTTCGGTGGCCTGGTGGCGGTGGATGGCGTGAACCTGACGGTTCATGCCGGCGAAATCGTCGGCCTCATCGGTCCGAACGGCGCGGGGAAGACAACCTTCTTCAACTGCCTGACCGGCATGTATAAGCCCACGACGGGGCGCGTCGAGTTCAACGGCGCGATTTTGCCCCCAAAGCCTCGCGAGGTGGTGGTGGCGGGGATGGCGCGAACGTTCCAGAACATTCGGCTCTTTCCCAACATGACGGCACTGGAGAACGTGATGGTTGGGCGCTATTGCCGGACCACGTCGGGCCCTGTGACCTCGATCGTCCACGGGCCGAAGTTCCGCCGCGAGGAGCAGGAGACGCGCGCTCGGGCGGCCGAGCTCCTCGAGTACGTGGGCCTCGGACACCAGGGGGCATCTCTAGCACGCAACCTCCCCTATGGGGATCAGCGTCGCCTGGAGATCGCCCGTGCTCTGGCCACCGACCCGAAGCTCCTGTTGCTCGACGAGCCGACGGCCGGCATGAATCCGCAAGAGACTCGCGAGGCAGAAGAGCTGGTCTTCCGCATCAGGGACAGCGGCTTGGCCATCGTGGTGATCGAGCACGACATGAAGTTCATCTTCAACCTGTGTGATCGCGTGCTTTGCCTCGTCCGAGGCAAGACTCTCATCGAGGGCACGGCAACCGAGGTCCAGTCGGACCCGCGGGTGATCGAGGCCTACATCGGGTCACCCAAGACGAAGGAGGCACCCGATGCTTGAGGTCAAGGACCTCGTCGTCGCCTACGGCAAGGTCAAGGCGGTCAAGGGGATCAGCTTCTCCGTCGAGCACAACCAGGTGGTGTCCCTGCTCGGTACGAACGGTGCGGGCAAGACCACGACGCTGCGCACGATCTCTGGGCTGCTGCGTCCCGAGTCGGGCGAGGTCTGGTTCGAGGGTCAGCGGATCGACAAGATGCCGGCTCACAAGATCGTCCAGCTCGGCCTAGCGCACTCCCCCGAGGGACGCCGGATCTTCCCCAAATTGACGGTCGAGGACAATCTCATGCTGGGCGCCTTCGCGCGCAAGGATCACCAGGCGATCGCCGGCGATCTGGAGCGAGTGTTTGCCCTGTTCGACATCCTCAAGGAACGGCGCTCGCAGCCGGCCGGCACGTTCTCGGGTGGCGAGCAGCAGATGCTCGCCATCGGACGAGCCATGATGAGTCGGCCGCGACTGCTCATGCTCGATGAGCCGTCGATGGGCCTGTCACCGCTCATGATGCAGCGGATCATGAGCACCATCAGCGAACTGCAGTCTGAGGGTGTCACGATCCTGTTGGTCGAGCAGAATGCCGCCGCAGCGCTTGAGCTATCCGATCACGCCTACGTGCTCGAGGTGGGATCGATCACCCTGGAGGGCAGCGGAAAGCAACTGCTCGGTGATGACAGGGTCAAGAAGGCGTATCTCGGCGAGGACTAATCCCAGTATCGCCGAAGGGCCCCGCGCGCGAGCGTCGGGGCCCTTCGGCCGTCTACAGACAGCCACGCTCGCATACACGAACTACTGCTTCTCGTCCGCCGATGAGCAGGTGGTGGTCGGATGCCAGTGCTTCCGCGATCGAGCGCCCGAGGCCCCGTGTGGCACCTGTGACGAGCGCGAC
>NZ_FXTL01000020.1 GCF_900182665.1 Propioniciclava tarda | reverse complement strand
TGATCAGAGCTACTTGGACTTCAGATCATCCCCGGGAAGGTGCGCCCCTTCACGTCACCCCGCCGAGGACCATCCACAGGTTCTGATCATTGCTCGCGGTACGGCAAGGATCGCGTCTACGTGCGTGACGACGCCGGCGCCGATGTCGGCTGGTGGGACCTCGCAACCGACGAAGCACATCCGACGTCGCCCGACCTTGCGCAGACGCTCGCGGACGCCGTGGCGGGATGGCGCGCTGGCATCGATTCGCCAATGCCGCAGGAGTCCGCGGCGTCGATTAGCCTGAGTCCGGGCCCGCATCTGTCGGAATCGACCATGCCGACACGGCCACATCCAAAGGCCGACGCAGAGGCGGGGTCCGGCAAGACCCCGGACCTGCCGCCTCATCTGGATGCCGTCGACGGCGTGGCCGGCGCATCAGCCGCACGCCAATTCCAGCGGCGCCACGACGCCCGACAGGAGCGCGTGATCACCAATCACCCCAAGATCGGCAAATTCCTTCTGGCCGCCGTCGATGATCCGCAGTCGACGCGAGCCTGGTCGACGGGAGCAGCCGGCGAGGCGTCCCTCGGGGCGATGCTCGGCGAGATGGCCGGGGCGAACCTGCGCGTCCTGCACGACCGCCGCATTCCCAAGACGTCCGCGAACATTGACCACCTCGTCATCTGCCCCAGCGGCGTCTACGTCGTCGACGCCAAGCACTACCCCGGAGCAGGGCCAGAACTCCGCGTCGATGGCGGCATCCTTCGTCCCCGCACCGAACTGTTGATCGTCGGACGCCGCGATCGCACCCACCTGGTTGACGGCATGCACAAGCAGCTCGACCTCGTTAGGGCAGCGCTCTCTGATGCCCCGGAGGTGCCGATACACGGCGTGTTGTGCTTCATTGGCGCCGACTGGCCGCTCATTGGCGGCGCCTTCACTGTCCGCGGTGTTGCCGTGATGTGGCCGAAGAAGCTCAAAGCCCTTCTCGCCACCGCAGGCGACTTGGACGCCGACAGCATCGCCGACCTCCAGCTACGACTCCACGAGGCCTTTCCTCGAGCTAAGTCCTGACAGTTGCGGCTGGACGCACCGCGCGACCCCATCAGCACCCATGTGACGCGGTCCGTGGCACAAGCACGTCCGAAGCCTGGGCCCAGCCGGCAGCACGGACGAGGCAGAGTCCATCATGATCGCGTGCAACGAGGAGCCGAACTATGGCGACATTTGGGGGATTCGCAACGATGCACCCGGAGCAGAACCCCTAGTGGGCAACGCAAGAGGCCGAGTCTTTGCAGACTCGGCCTCTGGTGCGCGAGAGAGGAGTTGAACCTCCACGTCCTTTCGGACACACGGACCTGAACCGTGCGCGTCTGCCATTCCGCCACTCGCGCGAGTGATCTCCCTGGGGAGAACAGCCCGGTTAGGCTAGCACGTCGCCCGGGCTCGCCTCCAATCAGACCACCGACTCAACCGCAGCCAACGGCGTCCGACCTCAGTCCACGACCTTGAAGTGAGGCTAAGAACCCACCCCCGAGGCTGGGCCAAGGCGGGCTGCGGGCTAGGCTAAGGCGACGTCCGGTTTGCTGAGGGAGAGGGTGGACGCTGCCAGTGGGGGTGTTCGACAGCATCGAACGACGACTCGAGGGTGTGGTCTCGGGCGGTTTCGCGCGCGCTTTCAAGGGCGACGTGCAGCCCGTCGAGATCGCCGCGCGCCTGCAGCGCGAGCTGGACGCCGAGGCCCGGCTGCTGTCCCGCGACCGCAAACTGGTCCCGAACGACTTCACGGTCACGCTCAGCCCCCACGACTACGACCGCCTGTTCCCGTACAGCCAGACGATGAACGCCGAAGTCATCCCGCAATTGCGCGAGTACGCCGCCAACGCCGACTACATCTTCAACGGACCCATCACCATCGACTACGTCGTCGACGACAGCCTGCCGACCGGACGCTTCAAGGTGTCCAGCGAGGCCGTCGCCGCCGTGGACGCACCGCCCGCGTTCGGGCTCACTCCGCAGCGCCGCGCGACCCTCGTGCTCGAGGTCAACGGCGTCCGGCACCCGCTCAACCCGCCCGGCTTCGTGATCGGACGCGGCTCCGACGCCGACATCCGGATCAACGACCCGGGCATCTCCCGCGAGCACGCCCGCATCGTCGTCTCCGGACGCGGCCCCGACGCCGTCATCGACATCGAGGACCTCGGCTCCACCAACGGCATCCTGGTCAACGGCCAGCGCGTCCGCTCCGCCACCCTCGCCGAGGGCTCGCGCATCGAGATGGGCAACACTCGCCTGCTGGTCAGGACCCCGGTGGCCGATGTCTGACCTGCTCGTCCTCGGGCTGAGGCTGCTGTTCCTCGCCCTGCTCTGGCTGTTCGTCCTGTTCGCCGTCAACGTGATCCGCACCGACCTGTTCGGACGCCGCGTCCCGGCGTCCGACGTCGTCGCCTGGGACGCCGCCCCGCCGGTCCCCGTCACGCGACCCCGCCGGCGAGCCGGACGCCGCCTGCCGAGCCAGCTCAAGATCACCTCCGGCCCACGGGCCGGCCTCACGGTGCCGCTCGGCGAGGGCATCCTGATCGGCCGGACGCCGGACGCCCTCGACCTGAACGACCAGTTCATGTCGACCACCCACGCGACCATCACCCTCACCCCCACGGGCTACGTCGTCGAGGACCTCGGCTCCACCAATGGCACCCTCCTCAACGAGAGCCGCATCGTCGGCCCCACGCCGCTCACGCGCACCGACACCCTGCGCATTGGCCGCACGACGATGACCGTGGACAAGTGATCGCATGGCTCTCACGTTCCGTACGAGCGCGCACTCAGAGATCGGCCTGGTCCGCAAGAACAACCAAGACTCGGCCTACGTCGCCCCCGCGCTGATCGCAGTCGCCGACGGCATGGGCGGCGCCGCTGCGGGCGATCTGGCCTCCGCCGTCGCCATCACGCACGTCGCCGAGACCGAAGCCGATCTGGGCGCGAAGCTCGCGGCGGCGTCCGTCAAACGCCCCGATGCCGCACCCACCGGCCTGCCCGAGGGACCCGAGGGAGACCTGCTGGCCGTCCTCGCTGACACCCTCGCCAAGACCAACGAGCACCTCGCGACGCTCGTCACCGCGAACCACGACCTCGAAGGCATGGGCTCCACGCTCTGCGTGGTGGCGCTCACGGGCGACAAGGCGGCGATCGTCAACATCGGAGACTCGCGCGCCTACCTGCTGCGCGACGGCGTCCTGAGCCGCGTCAGCCACGACCACTCGTGGGTCCAGGCCCTGGTCGATCAGGGGCGCATCAGCGAAGAGGACGCCCTCGAACACCCCCACCGGTCGCTCATCCTCAAGGTGCTCAACGGCTCGCCGCACCACGAGCCCGACTTCGACCTCATCGACGTCCGGGTCGGCGATCGCTTCCTGGTCTGCTCGGACGGCCTCTGCGGCCTCGTCCCGGACGCCGCCATCGCCGAGCGCATCGGCCTCGCCGACCGGGACGCCACCGTCGACGCCCTCGTCGACCTGGCCCACTCGGCCGGCGGCCACGACAACATCACGATCATCGTCTCCGACGTCGTCGACGGCGAGCCCGAGGGCGGCGTCCATCTGCTCGGCTCGGTCTCGACGACCAAGATTTCGGACGCCGGCGCGCCAGCCGCCACGTCCCCGCGGCTGACCGTCCGAGCTGGACGGCGTCCGAATCGGTCGCCCGAGGTGGTCCGGTACTCGCCGGCGGCCGGGTCGCGCGTCCGGCGCGCGGTCCGCCTCGCGCTCGGGATCCTGGTGCCCGTCGTCCTCATCCTGGGCGGGGCCTTCGGCTGGTACACCTACACCCAGACGCGGTTCTATCTCGGCCCGAACAACACCACGGTGGCCGTCTTCCAGGGCGTCCCCGACCACGTGTTCGGGCAGCCGCTGAACAAGGTGGTCGCCGACGACGGCGTCCAGTTGGCCGATCTTCCGCCGTTCTACCTCGACAAGGTCAAGGGACTCATCCAGGTCGCCGACCTCACCACCGGCCAGGCCCGCCTCGTCGAGTTGAAGGGCATGGCGGCGCGCTGCGTCGCCCAGCGGGCCGCCGCCGCCCGGGCCAGCGAGCAGCCCTCCCCCAGCCCCACGCCCGCCCCGCCGTCGGCTTCGCCGTCGACCCCGGCGGCGTCGCCGTCGACCCCGGCGGCAAGCCCGTCGACGCCCGCAGCCAGCGAGACCCCCACGACCCCGACCACCCCGTCGACCCCCGCGACGCCGGCTCCCCCCGCCTCACCCGAGGACTGCTGATGGACGACGTCGTCGTCTACGAGCGGCGCAGCGTGGCCTCGTTCACCCTCGTGGTGTTCGCGCTGGCGCTGGGCCTCGGCGGCTACGTCCTGGTGGGCCTCAACCAGGACGGGCAGCCCCCCGCCGACTGGCCGCTCGCGGTGGCCGTGTGGGCGGGGCTCGGCCTGGTCTCGTGGGGAGTCGTCCGCTGGCGCCTGCCGTACGCCGACCCGCTGCTGCTGCCCTGCGTTCTGCTGCTCAACGGCCTCGGCATGGCGATGATCTACCGCCTCGACCAGGCGACCAACCCCCCGATGCAGTCCGGACGCCTCCAGCTCGGCTGGGCCGCCGCGGCCGTCGCCGTGATGCTCGCGGTCGTGGTCTTCCTCAAGGACCATCGGCGACTGCAGCGCTACACCTATCTGTGGTTCGTCCTCGGCCTCGGGCTGCTGCTGCTGCCGCTCGTGCCGGGCATCGGCTTCGCCAACCACGGCGCCCGCGTCTGGATCAAGCTCGGCACCTTCAGCTTCCAGCCCGGCGAGGTCGCCAAAATCGTGCTGTCCATCGCCTTCGCCGCCTACCTCACCGAGAAGGGCGACGTGCTGGCCAAGGCCGGACCCCGCCTGCTCGGGCTCACCCTGCCCCGCATGCGCGACCTCGGCCCGATCGCCGTGATGTGGGGCATCAGCATGCTGATCCTGGTCTTCGAGACCGACCTCGGCATGTCGCTGCTGTTCTTCAGCCTGTTCGTCGCGATGGTCTACATCGCCACGCGGCGCTCCAGCTGGGCCATCCTCGGCCTGCTGCTGGTGGGCGTCATGGGCTTCCTCGGCTACACCTACCTCGGCCACGTCCGCGTCCGGTTCCAGGCCTGGCTGCAGCCGTTCTCGAACTACGACCAGAACTGGCAGATCATCAGCGCCCAGTTCGGGTTCGCGTCCGGCGGCCTGCTGGGCACGGGCTGGGGCCTGGGGCGTCCGTACCTGACCCCCATCGCCAAGAGCGACTTCATCGCCGCCGCACTGGGCGAGGAACTGGGGCTCGTCGGGCTCTTCGCGATCCTGCTCGTCTACCTGATCATCGTCGCCCGGGTCCTGCGCGCCGCGCTCATCACGCGCGAAACCTTCGGCGCCCTGCTCGCCGCGGGCCTGGCCTTCGTCTTCGGCCTGCAGGTCTTCATCATCGTCGGCGGCGTCACCCGACTGCTGCCCCTCACCGGCCTGACAACGCCGTTCATGTCCCAGGGCGGCTCGTCGTTGATCTCCAACTACCTGCTGCTCGGACTGCTCCTGACCGTCACCCACCAGGCCCGCAAGCCGCAGGCCCAGATCGAGACCGACGAGTTCAGCTCGCTGCACGACGAGGCCACGACGGCCATTCCGGCCGTCGCCGCTGCGGGCGTTCGGACGCCGACGTCCCCGTCCTCGGCGTCCCCGGCCCCGACCCGGACGCCCCAGGTGACGACCCCCGCCCCGACCGGCCGGGCCTCCGACGTCGACGCACCCACCCAGGCGATCGCACCCCAGGCCCCCTTCGGCGGTGATGCCCCGTGAACAAGGCGATCCGCACCATCTCGGTGGTCATCGTGGTCATGTTCGTCTCGCTGATGGCCAACGCCACCTACGGCTACGTCGCGCGCACGCCCGCGCTCAGCAACGACCCGACCAATCGACGCGTCACCGACGCCGAGTTCGGCACCGACCGCGGGACGATCCTGGTGGGCAACACCCCCATCGCCCTCACCAAGCCGGTGAACGATCGCTACGGCTTCCAGCGCAGCTACCCCCAGGGCGCGCTGTACGCACCGGTCACGGGCTACTACTCGTACCTCTACAAGCGGACGGGCCTCGAGCAGACCCAGAACGCCCAGCTGTCGGGAACCTCCAGCAGCCAGTTCATGCAGCGGCTCGTCGACCTGGCGACGGGCAAGCGCCCCACCGGGGCGACCATCGTCACGACCCTGGACGCCCGCGCCCAGCAGGCCGCCCGGGACGCCCTCGGCAACCGCCCTGGCGCGGTCGTGGCCCTCGACTACAAAACCGGCGCCGTGAAGGCCCTCGTGACCTCGCCGACCTACGACCCCAACCTGCTCGCGACCCACGACCTCGGGGCGTCCAAGGCGTCCTACGACAAGCTGAACGCCGACGCGAGCAAGCCGCTGTCGAACCGGGCGACCCGCGAGATCTTTCCGCCCGGGTCCACGTTCAAGCTCGTCGTGAGCGCCGCCGCGCTGGCGTCCGGCATGACGCCCGACACGATGGTCGACTCGCCGGCGTCCCTGCCGCTACCCGGGACGACGCGTCCGCTGAGCAACTCGGGCGACTGCGGGGGCACCCAGATCACCCTCAAGCAGGCCCTCCAGACGTCCTGCAACACGGCGTACGCGGGCATCGGCATGAAGCTGGGGGCGGACGCCGTCCGCACGCAGGCGGAGAAGTTCGGCTTCGGGCGCTCCGACCTGCTGCCTCAGCTCGGGTCCGCGAAGAGCACCTTCCCGGCGACGCTCGACCAGGCGCAGCTGGCGCAGAGCTCCATCGGGCAGTTCGACGTGGCGGCGTCCCCGCTGCAGATGGCCATGGTCGGGGCCGGCATCGCCAACAACGGCGTCGTCATGCAGCCGTACCTGGTGCAGCAGGTGCGGGCCGCCGACCTGACCGTCCTGGAGACGGCCCAGCCGCAGAAGTTTTCCGAGGCGATGACGGCAGCCAACGCCGCCTCGCTGCAGGACATGATGGTCAACGTGGTGGCCAACGGGACCGGAACCAGGGCGCAGATCAACGGCGTCCGGGTCGGTGGCAAGACCGGCACCGCTTTGACAGACGGCAAGAACGCCCCCTATGCCTGGTTCGTGGCATGGGCGGACAACCCTTCGGTGGCGATCGCGGTGTTCGTTCAGGACGCCGGCGTTGAGGCGAGTGACGTCTCAGGGGGCCGCATCGCGGCACCCATCGCCAAGAGCGTGATAGAGGCAATGCGATGACCGATCAACGGCTATTGGGCGACCGCTACGAGGTCAACGAGGTGCTCGGACGGGGCGGGATGGCCACTGTACGCAGCGCCCGCGACCGGACGTTCGGGCGCGACGTGGCGGTGAAGGAGCTCCGCGCGGACCTGGCCTCCGACCCCACGTTCCAGGAGCGGTTCCGGCGCGAGGCTCAGGCATCCGGCAACCTCAACCACCCCAACATCGTGTCGGTCTACGACACCGGCGAGGCGAAAGACCCCACCAGCGGCGTCTCGGTCCCCTACATCGTCATGGAGCTCGTCAAGGGACGCACCCTGCGCGACATCCTGCGCGACGGGCGTCCGATCCTGCCGCGCCGCGCGCTCGAGTTCACCGTCGGGGTGCTGGACGCCCTCGCCTACAGCCACGCCGCCGGCATCGTCCACCGCGACATCAAGCCGGCGAACGTGATGATCACGACGGCCGGCAACGTCAAGGTCATGGACTTCGGCATCGCCCGAGCGGTCTCCGACACGTCCTCGACGATGACGCAGACCGCGGCGGTCATCGGCACCGCCCAGTACCTGTCGCCCGAGCAGGCCCGCGGCGAGACCGTCGACGCGCGCTCCGACCTGTACTCGACCGGCTGCCTGCTCTACGAACTGCTCGTGGGGCGTCCGCCGTTCACCGGCGACTCGCCGGTGTCGGTCGCGTACCAGCACGTCCGGGAGGCCCCCGTCCCGCCGAGCACGCTCGATCCCGAGGTGACCCCCGGCATGGACGCGGTCGTGCTGCGCGCGCTGGCCAAGTCCCCGGAAGATCGATACCAGACGGCGTCCGAGATGGCGACGGACATTCGCCGCCTCCTCGCGGGCCAGCCGGTGGCGGCCGCCTTGCCCACGGCTGTCACGGCGGCCGCCGTGCCGGTCGCCGCTGCGGCCGAGGGCACGTCCGTGCTCGGCGCCGTCAGCGAGCAGACCGGCAGCCAGACCGTCGTCCTGGGTGGACCGCAGCGGGCCAACACCCCCGAACCCCGCCGCGGACGCTGGCTGTGGCCGGTCCTGATCGGGCTGCTCGTGCTGGCGCTTGCCGGGGCGGGCGCGTTCTTCGTCTTGAACCAGCGCAAGGCCCAGGTCACGGTCCCCAACGTCAAGACCCTGGAGCGCGAGGCCGCGATCCTGCTCCTGCAGGAGAAGAACCTCAACCCGACGCCGAAAGAGGTGCAGGGTCCGAACGACGCCACCGTCGGACGCGTCACCGATCAGGTCCCCGCGGCCGGAGCCACGGTCGATCCGGGGTCGACCGTGACGATCATCGTCAACGTCGGTCCGACCATGTTGCAGCTGCCCTCGTCCGGCATCGTGGGCAATGACCTCGACCTTGTGACCGCCGAGCTGACCAAGGCGGGATTCAAGATCCTGCCCGTCACCGCGGAGACAGAGCCGCCCAACGCGGTGGCGAAACAGATCCTCAGGGTCGAGCCCGCCGAGGGCAGCAAGGTGGCGGCCGGACAGCAGATCGTCCTCTACTACGCCACCGGCCAGGCCAAGGTGCCCGCAGTCGGCAACTACGACAAGGACGTGGCGCTCAAGGCGTGCAAGGACCTCGGCCTCAACGCGGTGCTGGTCGGGCAGCCGTCCCCGCTGCCCGAGAACACGGTCATCCGCACCGACCCGGCCCCGGGCACGCTCATGAAGAAGACCGACAAGCTGACGATCTACTTCGCCACGCCGATGCCGGTCCAGACCCCGACGCAGGTGCCGACGACGGTCGCCCCGACCACGTCGGCGCCGACGACGCCGTCCACCACGCCGACCCCGTAGGGCTACGCCGGCACGTTCATCAAGGGCGTCAGCCCGGACGCCCGCGCGGGGGCGTCCGCGTCGCCGCAGGCGACCAGCCAGTTCGCGAGCAGCTGATGTCCGCACTCGGTGAGCACGGACTCCGGGTGGAACTGCACCGACTCGATCGGCAGCTCGCGGTGCCGGATCGCCATGATCACGCCCGAGTCCGTCCGGGCCGACACCTCGAGGGCGTCCGGGACGGTCTCTGGGTCGAGCGCCAGCGAGTGGTAGCGCGTCGCGGTGAACGGGTTCGGCAGGCCAGCGAAGACGCCGCGTCCGTCATGAAAGACCTCGGACGTCTTGCCGTGGAGCAGCTCGGGGGCGCGTCCGACCACGCCGCCGTAGGCCACCGCGATCGACTGCAGCCCGAGGCAGACGCCGAAGATGGGGAGGCGTCCGGCCTGGTTCTTGACGACGTCGATGCAGACTCCGGCCGCCTCCGGCGTCCCCGGACCGGGCGACAGCAGGACGCCGTCGAAGGCGTCCGGCCAGGACGCATCGGCGAAGCGTGAGTCGTCGTTGCGCCAGACAGCGACCTCGGCGCCCAGCTGGGCCAGGTACTGCACGAGGTTGTAGACGAAGGAGTCGTAGTTGTCGACGACGAGGATCCGGGCCATGGCGCACATGGTAGGCGTCGGGGCGGCGGCGTCCGGACCCGCTACGCTAGCCCGGACGATCCAGCGGTGTGACAGGAGCTAGCAGTGCCCGAGTCGAAGGGACGCAAGGCGGCGGACGACAAGGCCGTCATCAAGCGCAAGAGCGAAGCTGCGGCCAGGCGGTCCGAGAACAAGGCCCGCCAGGCGTCGCTCGAGAGCCCCCCATGGCTCGCGCCGCTGTTCATCGTGGTCGGCCTGCTGGGCGTCCTGTGGCTGGTGCTGTACTACATCGCGGCCGCGTACATCCCGTTCATGGCGGCCCTGGGCGGCTGGAATGTCGTCATCGGCATGGTTCTGATGACCGCGTGCTTCCTCATCGCGACCCAGTGGAAGTAGCCGCGTCCTAGCCGAGCAGGTCCAACGCCGCGCGCAATTGGTCGACCGGCACCTGGCCCGGGGCGGACGCCGTCCCGACCATCGCGAACGTCGCGCAGGAGCCGAAGAGGTGACCCGCGAGGCGCGTCACCACCCCGCCGGACCCCATCGCGATCGTGAAGAACGTCACCTCGGGGTGCAACTGCCGCATCGCCCGGGACGCCGCGAAGACGGTCAGGACGTCGTCCGGGCTCGTCGGGGTCACGGCGATCTTGGACACCGCCATGCCGCGCCGGTGCATGTCGCGCAGCAGCCCGACGATCTCGGACGCCTTCGGTGTCGCCGCGAAGTCATGGTTGGAGCCGATCACCGGGATGCCGCGCGCGTCGGCCGCATCCAGAATCTCGTCGCCGGACGCCGCATCGAACAGGTGCTCGACGTCGACGGCGTCCACCAGGCCTGAGTCGATCAGGGCGACGTTGAGGTCCACATAGTCGGACGCCGCGATCTCGCGGCCGCCTTCGGCCGCGGTCCGGAAGGTGGCGAGCAGGGGCCGTGAGCCGAGGGAGGCGCGGAGTTCGGGAAGGACGCCCAGCACGGCGTCCGGGTGGGCGTCGGAGAACAGGTCCACTCGCCACTCGACGATGTCGATGCCAGGGGTGGCTGCGACGACGCTGGCCTGGGCGAGCAGGTCGTCCGGCGTCGATGCCGTCAGCGGGACGATCACCTTGACCGGGCCGTCACCTAGGTCGACTCGTCCGATCTTCGCGACCATGAGCGCTCCTCTCGAACGGTGCGGCGATTGTTGGCGGAATTGGTCTCGCCACGCGATAGCTCATCCGCCAGCAAGCCGGGTGTCCTCAGCCTTGCGGCTTCAGCAACGGGAACAGGATCGTCTCGCGGATGCCGGCGTCGGTGAAGAGCATGATCAGCCGGTCGATGCCGAGGCCGACGCCGCCCATGGGCGGGGCGCCGAACTCGAGGGCGTTGAGGAAGTCCTCGTCGAGCTGCATCGCCTCGGGGTCGCCGCCCGCCGCCTTCAGCGACTGCTCGGTGAGGCGCTCGCGCTGGATCACCGGGTCGATCAGCTCGGAGAAGCCCGTGCCGCGCTCGAGGCCGCCGATGATGAGGTCCCAGGCTTCGATGAGCCCCGGCTTCGAGCGATGCTCGCGTGCCAGCGGCTGGGCGATCGCCGGGTAGTCGCAGACGAAGGTCGGCTGCAGCAGGTCGGGCTCGACCAGCTCGCCGAACATCTCGACGGCGAGCTTGTCCGCTCCCCACGCCGGGTCGTACTCGACGCCGTGGGCGTCGGCGTCCGACTGCAGCGTGGCGAGCGGGGTCTCGATGGTGACCTCGCGGCCCAGCTTCTCGCTCAGCCCCGTGTAGAGCGGAAGCCAGCGCCACTCGCCATCCAGGTCGATGACGCCCTTGGGGGTCTCGATCTGGCGGCTGCCGACGGCGTCCGCGGCGTCGGTGATGATCTGCTTGAGGCGGTTCGCGACGGTCGTCTGGTCGGCCCAGGCCTCGTAGAACTCCAGCATCGTGAACTCGGCGCTGTGCGTGGAGTCGATGCCCTCGTTGCGGAAGATGCGTCCCATCTCGTAGACCCGCTCGGTGCCGCCGACCATGGCGCGCTTGAGGTACAGCTCGAGGGCGATGCGGAGCGTCATCTGCTGGTTGAAGGCGTTGAGGTGCGTCTTGAACGGACGCGCCGCCGCCCCGCCGTGGATCAGCTGCAGGATCGGCGTCTCGACCTCCAGGTAGCCCTCACGATGCAGGGTCTCGCGGATGGAGCGGGTGATCGCGGCGCGCGTCCGGACCATGGCGCGCGCCGCCTCGCGCACGACCATGTCGGCGTAGCGCTGCCGGACGCGGGTCTCCTCGCTGAGCTCGTTGTGGAGCGTCGGCAGCGGACGAAGGGCCTTGGACGCCAGCGTCCAGCTCTGGGCGTACACCGAAAGCTCGCCGCGCTTGGAGCTGATGACGCGTCCGGTGATCGACACGTAGTCGCCGAGGTCGACGTCGGCCTTCCAGGCGTCCAGGGAGTCCTGCCCGACCTCGCCCAGGCTCAGCATCACCTGCAGGCGCTCGCCCGTGGACGCCTGCCCGAACTGGTCGGCCAGGGTCGCGAAGCAGAGCTTGCCGGTGTTGCGCAGGAAGATCACGCGTCCGACCACGCTGACGACGTCGTCGGTCTCGTGGCCGGCTTCGAGGTGGCCCCAGCCTGCGCGCACGTCCGCCAGCGAGTGGGTGCGCGGGACGGTCACCGGGTACGGGGGCCGCCCCTCGTCCAGCAGCCGGGCGCGCTTGTCGAGGCGCACCTGCATCTGCTCGGACACGCTCGGCTGGGTCGGAGTTGATTCGGTCACCGGGTCAGCCTAATGGGGGTGATCCGCTGGCAGCGCATCACGACAGTCCTTCGACAAGCTCAGGAACCTGAGACGAGTTGGGCTCCGCGCACCATCCGATCCGCACGGACGCCAGTTGAGCAGAGCGAGCCTTGCGCCGCTAGCTGAGCCGAGCGCCGTTGGCTGAGCTTGTCGAAGCCCCGCCGTCCTGACCAGGCCCCGTTGGTTGAGTCGAGCGCCGTCGGCTGAGCTTGTCGAAGCCCCCCGCCGTCCTGACCAAGCACCACTGGCTGAACTCAAACCGCTGGCTGAGCCTGTCGAAGCCCTCAGGCCCTTAGACCAGGACTCCCCCGGACTCGAAGTCGAGCAGCCAGCGCTTACGGTCCAGGCCGCCGGCATAGCCGGTCAACCCGCCGGACGCCCCGACGAGGCGGTGGCACGGGATGATGATGCCGATCGGATTGCGCCCGGTGGCGGCGCCCACGGCGCGCGTCCCTCGCGGATGCCCGATGCGCTCGGCGAGGCGTCCGTAGGTTTCGGTCGTCCCGAACGGAATCTCGCCCAGGGCCGCCCAGACCCCGCGCTGGAAGTCGGTGCCGACCGGCGCGAGCGCGAGGTCGAACTCGGTGCGGGTGCCGGCGAAGTACTCGGCCAGCTGCGCGACGGCGTCCGCTGCGACGGTGTCGTCGCGCTCGCCGAGGTCGGCGTCCGGCTCGGGACCCCACTTCTGATCGGCCATGGCGAGCGCCTGCAGCGCCCCGGAGTCGTTCACGACGAGGGTCAAAGGGCCGAGCGGGCTGTCGACGATGCGGAGTTTCATGGCGTCCTCTCCTGGGGTGGCCGGTTGATCGGGTGGTCAAGCGTCGCCCACAGGTACTGGGCAGCATACGAGCGCCAGGGTCGCCAGCGGCCGACCTCGGGATCGCCGACGGACGCCAGTGCCCGCCGCAGCCCGAGATCGCCGGCCGGGAAGGCGTCCGGGTCGCCCAGTCCGCGCATGGCGATGAGTTCGATGGTCCAGGGCCCGAGGCCCTTCAGCGACGCCAGCGTGCGCCCCGCCTCGTCCCAGTCGGCACCCGGCCCGAGCTCGAGGCGTCCGGACGCCAGGGCGGACGCCAGCGTGACGAGCGCCTCGGCCCGCGCGCGGGGCCCGGGAATCTCGGACGCTTCGAGCGTGGCGACGGCATCCGGGGTGGGAAACAGCCTGGTCAGGTCGCCGGCGGGGTCGATCACGGGCTCACCAAGCCGCTCGACGAGGCGTCCGGTGGTCGTCGCGGCGGCGGCCGTGGAGACCTGCTGGCCCAGGACGATCCGGAGCGCCAGCTCGGACGCGTCCACGGTGCGCGGGATCCGTGCGCCGGGCCCCGCGGCGACGAGCGGCGCCAGGGCCGGGTCCGCACCCAGGGCGGCGTCGACGGCGATCGGGTCGGCGTCCAGATCGAGCAGCCGGCGGCAGCGGCCGATGGCGGGCGTCAGGTCGCGCGGATCGGACAGCCACAGGGTCGCGGCGACGTGGTCCGTCCGAGGCGCGAGCGCGACGATGCCGGGCCCGTGCGGGAGGCGCAGCGTTCGGCGGTAGGCGCCGTCCCGCCACTCCTCAACTCCGGGCACGGCCGTCGCCGCCAGGTGCCCGAACAGCGGCCCGGACGCCAGCGGTGGCCGAAACGCCAGGCGCACGTCGACGCGGCCCAACACGGTTTTCGTCCCTCTCAGACCGCCCGACGACGCCGATTCGCCCGCGGAGCCGCCCTTGAGAGTGCGCAGATTCGGGTTGAGGTCGCGCAGCTGGGTGGGCGTCCGGTCGAATGCCACCTTGATCGCCTCGTTGAACGACCGGATGGACCCAAACCCAGCCGCATAGGCCACGTCGCTGAGCGGCATCGGCGATGTCTCGATCAGGATGCGCGCCGTATGCGCCCGCTGACTACGGGCGATGGCGAGCGGGGAGGCGCCGAGCTCGCCGAGGGTGATCCGCTGCAGCTGCCGCGTGGAGTACCCGAGCCGCGCGGCGACCCCGGGCACCCCCTCGCGTTCGACCACCCCGTCGCCGATCAACCGCATCGCGCGGGCGAGCGCGTCCGCCCGGACGTCCCAGTCGGGGCTCCCGGGCACCGTGTCCGGACGGCAGCGGCGGCAGGCCCGGTAGCCGGCGTCCTGGGCGGCGGCCGCCGAGGGGTAGAAGCTCATGTTCTCTTCGCGTGGCGTCATGGCCGGGCAGGAGGGGCGGCAGTAGATGCGGGTCGTCCGGACGGCGGTGAAGAACTGCCCGTCGAAGCGGGTATCGCGGCTCGCCACGGCTTGCAGGCAGGCCGCTCGGGTTGGAATCACGCCCCTCATCCTTGCCCGGACGCGACTGCAGTACTAGCGGAAATACGACATCGCGTTCTTGCGTGGACCAATCCGAAGACCAATGGTTGACTACGCCCCATGACGAAGGGATACGTCAGCCACGACGCGGTGGCTGGGGACAGGCGTTCGCCTGCCGGGACGCATCCGTGATCGGCATCGTCGTCGTCAGCCACAGTCGCCCGCTCGCCGAAGCGGCGGTCGCGCTGGCCTCCGGCCTGCTGCCCGCCGGCCCCGCGCCCGAGATCGCGGTGGCGGCCGGCACCACCGACGGCGGCTTCGGCACGGACGCGGCGGCCATTTCCGTCGCGATCAAGGCCGTCGACTCGGACGCCGGGGTCCTGGTGCTGCTGGACGGCGGCAGCGCGATCATGAGCGCCGAGCTGGCCGTCCGGTTCCTGGACGCCGACCTGGCCGATCGCGTCGTGATCTCCTCCGGCCCCCTCGTCGAAGGCCTGCTCGCCGCGGTCACCGCGGCCGCCAGCGGCGTCGGTCTGGACGCGGTCGCCGTCGAGGCCCGGCAGGCCCTGGTCGGCAAGGCGCGCCGCCTCAACCCGGACGGTGCAACCTCGGCCACCCCCCTGCGCCTCCAGGCGCCCCGGCCCCAGGCCAAGGCCCGGCCGGTCAGCCTCACCTGGCGGACGCCGGTCAACAACGAGCACGGCCTGCACATCCGCCCGTCGGCGGCGATCGTCACTTCCCTGCGGGGGCTGAACGCGGACGTCCTGATCAGCAACGCCACCACTGGACGCGGCCCCGCCGCCGCCGGCAGCCTCAGCGCCCTGGCGGCCCTCGAGATCCGGCGCGGCCACGTCCTCGAGGCACGCATCACCGGGCCGGACGCCGAGAAGGTCCGCAACATCCTGGCCGACCTCGCCGCCCGCGACTTCGGTGAAACGAGCGGACGCCGCCGCCCGCCCCGCGCCCCGCGTGAGCCCGCGGCGTCCGAGCTGGCCGTCGGGAACGGAGCGACGCCGGCGCCGACGGCGTCCGGAACCCAGATCGTCGTCGGGCCGATCCATCGGCGCACGTCGGTGCCGGCCGTGGACGGCTACCACCCGGGCAGCCCCAAGATCGAGTTCGCGCGCTTCAACGACGCCGTCGAGGAGGTCGAGGACTACCTCGACGCCCTCGCACTGACCCGCACTGCCTCGGCCGGAATCCTGCACGCGCAGGCGCTGCTGGCGTCCGACCGGGAGCTGGCGCACGCCGTGGTCGGACGCATCACCGAGGGCTTCAGCGCCGTCGATGCCGTCGTCGAACACCTGACCGGGCTGGCCCGCGAGCTGGACGCTCTCACCGACCCCTACCTGCGCGAGCGCGCCCAGGACGTGCGCAGCGTCCGGCGGCTGCTTCTGCTCGCCCTGATGCGCAAGCCGCTCGCCGAAGACGACCCCGGCGAGCCGTGCGTCTGGCTCGTCGAAGAGCTGGACGCCGCCACGGCCACCCGGCTCGACCAGCGCCTGTGCCTCGGCGTCATCACCACGACCGGCGGCGCGCACGGGCACGGGGCCCTGACGGCCGAGGCGCGCGGCATCCCGGTGCTGACCGGACGCGAGGACGCGCGCGCGCTCGCCGAGGGACGGCACGTCGCGTTCGACCCGGTGACGCGCGAGCTATGGCTCGACCCGGATCCGACGCTGGTCACCGCTCTCGAGCGCCTCAACGCCGAGCGGATGGAGGCGGCGGCGTCCGCCCTGTCGCGCGCGCACGAACCGGCCTACACCCTCGACGGGCGCCGCGTCCTGGTCGAGGCGAACGTCTCGTCGCTGGCGGACGCCCTCGCGGCCGCCGCGGCCGGGGCCGAGGGCTCAGGGGTGGTCCGGACCGAGATCCTGTTCGCCGCCCGCCGCCAGGCGCCCACGGCGGAGGAACAGGCCGAGGTCTACGTCGCGCTGGGCAAGACCATCGGCGGGCCGCTGTCGATCCGGACCTGGGACGCCGGCGGTGACAAGCCCGTGGCCTTCTTCACCCCGAGCCGCGAGCCCAACCCGGCGCTCGGCGAGCGCGGCATCCGGACGATGCGCAAGGCCCGCGACCTGTTCGCCGAGCAGCTGCGCGGCATCGCGATGGCCGCGCGCGAGACCCCGATTCGGGTGATGTTCCCGATGGTCACGCGTCCCGAGGAGGTGAGCTGGGCCCGCGGCGTCCTGGACGAGGCCCTCGCCGGGCTAGGCCCGGTCGAGTTGCCGGTCGGCATCATGGTCGAGGTGCCCGCGGCGGCGATCCGGGCGGCCGACTTCGCCGGGCTCGTCGACTTCGTCAGCATCGGCACCAACGACCTCGCCCAGTACACCCTGGCCAGCGACCGCACGAACGCGGCCGTGTCGCGGCTATCGTCCCTCGATGACCCCGCCGTCTGGGACCTCATCGAGCTCACCTGCCGCGGTCTGCCCGGCAAACCGATCGCCGTGTGCGGATCGATCGCCAACGAGCCGGACGCCGTCGCCCGGCTCGTCTCGCTGGGGGTGAGCGAGCTCAGCGTGCGGCCGCCGATGGTGGCTCAGATCAAGCAGGCGGTGCGCCAGGTCAGTGAGTGAGCGCTCACTCACTGGTCGATGCCCCCAGTCCGCGCCATCGCCTGTCGCTGGTGGAAGAGGGTCGACCCTTCGACAAGCTCAGGGACCAGAACTCCGTTGGCTGAGCTTGTCGTTGGCTGAGCTTGTCGTTGGCTGAGCTTGTCGAAGCCCCGCCCGACCCCGCGACGCGGTGCGACCACCTCCACGACGCGACGCTGCACCGGGCGCCGTGTCGTTCGATGAGTGAGTGCTCACTCACCTATAGTGTCGCAACGTGAGCCGCGCCCATCCGATGCCGCCTGCCGAGCGCAGGCAGGCGATCCTGGACGCCGTCGTTCCGCTCCTGCTGGCTCATGGACGCGCCGTCAGCACGCGCCAGATCGCGGAGGCGTCCGGGATCGCCGAAGGCACCATCTTTCGGGTGTTCCACTCCAAAGGCGAGCTGATCGACCAAGCCATCGCGCGCGCCCTCGCGCCCGGCGCCGTGATCGACGAGTTGCGCGCGCTGCCGCCGCGCGACGACCTGCGCGCCACGGTCGTCGACATCGTCTCGACGCTGACCGACCACGCCCGTACCACGCATCGCCTGCTGGCGCTGCTCCCCTTGGACGCGGATGCCCTCCCGCACCACGGCCACGACGAGGCGTCCCGGCGCGAGAAGGGCGAGCGCACCCTGGACGCCATCGCCACCGCGATCGCCCCCCATGCCGGACGCCTCGCGACGAGCCCGGAGGCGTCCGCCGGACCCATCCTGGCCATGAGCTTCGGCTCGCTGTTCGCGACGCCGTCCACCGACCCGGACGCCGTCGCCTCCATACTTCTGTACGGCCTCACGAAACCCGAGAAGGGCTGACATTGCTCACCAAACTGCTGCGTGACTACCTGAAGCCCTATTGGGGTCTCATCGCCATGGTGATGGTCCTGCAACTGGTGCAGGTCGCCGCCTCGCTGTATCTTCCGTCCCTCAACGCGGCGATCATCGACACCGGCATCGCCAAGGGCGACAACGACTACATCCTGCGCACGGGCGCGCTGATGCTGGCCATCACCCTCGCGCAGGTCTTCGGACAGATCGGCGCCGCCTACTTCGGCTCCCGGACGGCGATGTCGATGGGTCGCGACCTGCGGTCGTCCATCTTCCATCGGGTGCTGGGCTTCAGCTCGCGCGAGGTCAACAAGTTCGGCGCTCCGTCGCTGATCACCCGCAACACCAACGACGTCCAGCAGGTGCAGCAGATGGTCTACATGACGCTGCTGCTGATCGTGAGCACCCCGATCATGATGATCGGCGGCATCATCATGGCCCTGCGCGAGGACGTCGGCCTGTCGTGGCTCATCGCCGTGGCGGTGGCCGTGCTGGCCCTGGTGATCGGCACGATCATCATCCAGACGATGCCGCTGTTCAAGCGCATGCAGACCCTCACCGACCAGCTCAACCGGGTGCTGCGCGAGCAGATCTCGGGCCTCCGCGTGATCCGGGCGTTCGTCCGGGAGCCGCACGAGGCGCAGCGGTTCGCATCCGCGAACCACGACCTGACCGACACCGCCACGCGCGTCGGACGCCGCATGATGACGCTGTTCCCCACCGTCATGCTCGTCATGAACCTGGGCTCGGTCGGGGTGATGTGGTTCGGCGGCCTGCGGGTCGATGCCGGCGAGATGCAGATCGGCCAGCTCACGGCCTTCTTGCAGTACCTCATGCAGATCCTGATGGCCGTGATGATGTCGACGATGATGCTGATGATCGCCCCGCGTGCTTCCGTCTGCGCGGGACGCATCCGCGAGGTGCTCGACACCGAGTCGAGTGTGCGGCCGCCCGAGCACCCGATGGTGGCGCTGTTCGCGACCGGCGAGGTGCGCTTCGACCACGTGTCGTTCAGCTACCCGGGCGCCGAGCATCCGGTGCTCAAGGACATCAGCTTCACCGTCCGCGCGGGTGAGACCACGGCGATCATCGGCTCGACGGGCGCCGGCAAGTCGACGCTGATCAGCCTGATCCCGCGCCTGTTCGACCCCTCGCAGGGCGTCGTCGAGGTCGACGGTGCGGACGTCGCGAAGATCGATCCGGACCTGCTGTGGAGCAAGATCGGACTCGTCCCGCAGAAGCCGTACCTCTTCACCGGGACGGTCGCCTCGAACCTGCGTTACGGCAAGCCCGACGCCACCGACGCCGAGCTGTGGCACGCCCTCGAGGTGGCCCAGGCCCGCGACTTCGTCGAGAAGATGACCGGCGGCCTGAACGCCCCTATCGCCCAGGGCGGCACCAACGTCTCCGGCGGTCAGCGGCAGCGGCTCTCGATCGCGAGGGCGCTGGTGAAGCGTCCCGACATCTACGTGTTCGACGACTCGTTCTCGGCCCTCGACGTCACCACGGACGCGCGCCTGCGCGCCGCCCTGGCCCCCGAGACCGCGGACGCCGCCGTTCTCATCGTCGCCCAGCGGGTCTCCACGATCCGCAACGCCGACCAGATCATCGTCCTGGACGACGGCGAGATCGTCGGACGCGGCACGCACGCCGAGCTGCTCGTCAATTGCCCGACCTACGCCGAGATCGTCGACAGCCAGTTCAAGGCAGAGGAGGTGGCCGCGTGAGCGACTACAAGCCCAAGCGCGGCGGCGCCGAGAGCCCCGACACCTACGTCCCTCGGCGCTCGTCCGGACTGTCGGCGTCCGACTTCGACAACTACATCCCGGCCCGGTCGGCGCTGACCCCGCCCCGGCTGGACGACGACGTCGACCTTCCTCCCGGACGCCTCGAGCCGGCCCCCGCGGACGTCGCGCGTCCGGCGTCCCCGACATTGCCGGACGTCGGCGGAGCTGGCGCTGCGGCGTCCCCGGCCATGCCCGACCCGAGCGCAACCGGCGCGACGGCGTCCCCGGCACTGCCCGACCCGAGCGCAACCGGCGCGACGGCGTCCGAGGCGAAGCAGGACCAGAGCGGAACGGGCGCTGCGGCGTCCGGACCCAGGCCAGACACGGTCGCGGTGGACGTGCGTCCGGACGAGAAGATCACGAAGGCCGCCGAGCGGCCGAAGGACGCGCCCCGCAGCGTCGGCCACGGGCCGATGGGCGGCATGCGGGCGGCAGAGAAGGCGATCAACTTCGGCCCGTCGATGCGGCGACTGCTGCGGATGCTGCGTCCGGAGCGGGTGCTCGTCGGGCTCGTGCTGGTCATGACCCTGGTCAGCGTGCTGTTCAGCGTCGTCGGGCCGCGCATCCTGGGCGAGGCGACGAACGTGATCTTCGCCGGCGTGATCGGACAGGCGATCGGGGCCAAGCTGCCCGCGGGCGTCTCGGTCACGAAGGAGCAGGCGATCGAGCTGCTCCGCTCCAGCGGGCAGACCCAGTTCGCCGACATGGCCGCCAAGCTCGACTTCATCCCCGGCCAGGGCATCAACGTCACGAACCTGTCGTTCTGGGTCCTGCTGGCCGTCGGCCTGTACGCGGTGTCGGGGCTGTTCATGTGGGGGCAGGGCTGGATCCTCAACGGGGTCATCCAGCGGACCGTCTACCGCATGCGCAAGCAGGTCGCCGACAAGCTCGACCGCCTCCCCCTGAAATACTTCGACGGCCAGCCGCGCGGCGAGCTGCTCTCGCGCGTCACCAACGACATCGACAACGTCGCCCAGTCGCTGCAGCAGACCCTGTCGCAGCTGATCGCCAACCTGCTCACGCTGATCGGCGTCCTGGTGATGATGTTCTGGACGTCGTGGGAGCTGGCGCTCATTGCCCTCATCGCCGTGCCGCTGTCGATGGGGGTGGCGATGATCATCGGCAAGCAGAGCCAGGGCCGCTTCGTCCAGATGTGGAAGTCGACCGGCCAGCTGAACGGCACCATCGAGGAGGCCTACACCGGGCATTCGCTGGTCAAGGTCTTCGGACGCCAGCGCGAGGTCGAGGCCGCGTTCGCCGAGCACAACAACAAGCTGTACGCGTCGGCGTTCGGGGCCCAGTTCATCTCCGGCATCATGATGCCGCTGATGTTCTTCATCGGGAACCTGAACTACGTAGCCATCGCGGTGTTCGGCGGGCTGCGGGTCGCGTCCGGCCAGATGAACCTGGGCGACGTCCAGGCGTTCATTCAGTACTCGCGGATGTTCACCCAGCCCATCACGCAGGTCGCCTCGATGGCGAACCTGCTGCAGTCGGGCGTCGCGTCCGCCGAGCGCGTCTTCGAGGTGTTGGACGCCGACGAGCAGACCCCGGACGCGTCCGGCTCGCTGCCCGTGCCCCTGACCGGACGCGTGGCGTTCGAGGACGTGTCGTTCTCGTACAACCCGGACAAGCCGCTCATCACGAACCTGTCGTTCGTCGCCTACCCGGGCTCGACGGTGGCCGTCGTGGGTCCGACCGGGGCGGGCAAGACGACGATCGTGAACCTGCTGATGCGCTTCTACGAGCTGCAGGGCGGACGCATCACCATCGACGGCGTCGACATTGCCACGGTGCCCCGGTCCGAGTTGCGCGGTCAGATCGGCATGGTGCTGCAGGACACGTGGCTCTTCCACGGGTCGATTCGCGACAACATCGCGTACGGGCGCCCGGGGGCGTCCGAGGCGGACGTGCTGGCGGCGGCCAAGGCGGCGTACGTGGACCGGTTCGTCCATTCACTGCCCGAGGGCTACGACACGGTGATCGACGAGGAGGGCTCGAACGTCTCCGCGGGCGAGAAGCAGCTGATCACGATCGCGCGGGCGTTCCTGAGCGAGCCGGCGATCCTGGTGCTGGACGAGGCCACCTCGTCGGTGGACACGCGCACCGAGTTGCTGGTCCAGCGGGCCATGAACGCGCTGCGGTCCGGACGCACGTCCTTCGTCATCGCCCACCGCCTGTCGACCATTCGGGACGCCAACGTGATCCTGGTCATGGCCGACGGCGCGATCGTCGAGCAGGGCAACCACCGCGAGCTGATGGCCGCCCGCGGGGCGTACTACGACCTCTACCAGAGCCAGTTCAACGCGGCGATCACCGAGGACGACGCCACTCCGGCGGGCGCTCCGGTGGGCGGCCCCGGGATGATGCGCGGGGCTGTCGGCAAGTGAGGTAGAAGGTGTAACTCGCGTTAGGTAGAGTTACACCATGGCTCTGAACATCAAGAACGAGCACGTGCATCAACTGGCTCGCCAGGCCGCTGAATTGACGGGCAAATCCCAGACGGCCGCAATCGAAGAGGCCTTGGAGCGACTGCTGCGTGACTATGGGGCCGACCCATCGACCGGGCGTGCGCGGAGGCGCCTAGACGTGGCCCGACGCCTCGCCGTGGAATACCGCGCGGACCCGGGCGTCGACGCGCGCGTGGTGGCGTCGATCGACGACCTCTACGACGACCAGGGGCTGCCCCGATGATCGTCGACTCGTCCGCTCTGATGGCGATCGTCGAGGGCGAACCGGACGCCGACGCCCTGCTCGCTCGCGCTGCTGAGGGCCCGTGTCGGATGTCCGCCGCGTCCTGGGTCGAGGTCGGCATCGTTGCCGATGCACGATCCGCACGGCACGGCGAGCGCCTCAACCAGATTATCGACGCGCTCGAGATCGAGATCGTGCCGGTGACGGTGCGGCAAGCAGAGATCGCCCGGCTCGCCTATCGACGTTACGGTCGAGGCTCCGGCTCACCGGCACGACTGAACTACGGCGACTGCTTCGCCTACGCCCTGAGCGTGACTCAGGGCGAGCCCCTGCTGTTCACCGGTGACGATTTCACCCACACCGACGTCGCTCCAGCCCGTCCATGAACGGCCTCGGTCGTCGCGTCCAACCCTTCGGCGGATCGCGTTAACAGCACGTTCACACGCCCATAGGGGTGTGTGAACGTGCTGTTAAGCGTCGTCGAGGTTTGGCGGGTGAGGCCCTTGGGCCCAAGAAACATCTGTGGACAGTGACAGAATCCCGGCCCTCGAGCCCAATGTGTGGGCGTGAATCGACGAGTGATCATCTCCGACGCCGCGCGCAGACTCCTGAGCCAACAGAGGGGCGTTATCTCTAGGGCCCAGGCGGTTGAGGCTGGGTTGAGCGACAAGGCCTTGAGCATTCTGGTGCGCGACGAACGCTGGACGCGCACCCAGAACGGCATCTACATGCGGGGCGCTTCCGTACCCACGTTTGATCAGCGGCTCTGGATTGGCCACCTGTTGGCCGGCGACCCTTCCGCGATCGGAGGGTCGGCCTGCCTGTTCGCGCAAGGGATCGGTCGCGAGCCTTCCGAGGTCGACGTGTGGGTGCCTCCAGACCCGTGGCGCTCGCTGCCCCAACCATTCCGAGTCGTCCGGGACGGACGTCGCCGGCTAGCGCATGCCCGCGGCACCCTGCCTCTCATCAGACTGGAAGACGCCTTGTTGGATGGTGCACGCCATCACTCCCTCGAGGCATTCGTGGGCAACGTCACGGACGCCGTGCGGCTCGGCAGGACGACCCCCAAACGCATCGAGACCGTCCTTCGACATCGGGATCGCCAGCGGGACAAGACGGAACTACTCGAGGTACTCGCCGACCTTCAGGGGATCGAAAGCAATCTCGAGTTCATCTTCCGTCGCGATGTTGAGCGTGCCCATGGGCTCCCCAAGGGGCTTCGGCAAGTCAAGAGGGGGCGATCTCGCTTCGACATCCTCTACGAGCCGTACGGGGTGATCGCCGAAGTCGATGGAGAGCGCGGACACGTCGATGGGCGCCTACGGGACTTTCGGCGCGACAACTCCCATGCCGCGCATCTCCTCACAACCTTTCGCTACGGCAGTTATGACATCCGCACGGTGCCCTGTCAGCTTGCTGGCCAGCTGGGAAATTCGCTCCAACTTCGCGGCTGGAATGACGTGATCAAGCCCTGCCCGAGTTGCACCTCTTGAGGCGTGCCAGAGGTCCCGGGCGCGCGCGTGCCAGCTTGCCGATGCCCACTCGGGACGTTAACAGCACGTTCACATGCCCACATGGGGGTATGAACGTGCTGTTAACGACGTGAAACGTGCCCGGACTCCAACGCATAGGTCCTGGCTCGGACTCTGCCGCCGGATCTGCTGTGATGGCTTCATGACGGTGCAGGTGCAGAAGCGGAGCGATCCTCAGGGGGTTCGGCGGCTCCTGGAGGCTCTCCCCTCCTGGTTCGGCATCCCGGACGCCATCGACGGATACGTCGCGGCAGGCGACACGATGCCCAGCTACCTGGCCGTTCAGGACGACCGCACCCTCGGGGTGGCCCTCGTCAAGCGCCACTACGCCGAATCAGCCGAGCTGTACCTCATGGCCGTCGACCCACTCCTGCGCCGCTCGGGCATCGGGCGGCAACTCGTCCATGCCGTGGTCGACGACCTTCGAGGCGACGGCGTCCGCTTCTTGCAGGTGAAGACGGTCGGTGAGAGCTTTCCCGACGAGGGGTACGCCGAGACGCGAGCGTTCTACCTCGCCCTCGGCTTCACTCCCTTGGAGGAGTTCGCCCTCGTCAGCTGGGACGGCCCAACACTGCAGCTCGTCATGGCCCTCGCTCCCCTCGGTCCCGAGCGGGTCACATGATGGCCGGAGCGCCCGACATCTTGGCCGCCCGCCTGGCGAACCAGCGGCTGTGGGGTCCGGCGGCGTCCACGCCGGAGCAGGTCGTCGGCGAGCTGCTGGCCGTTCAGTCCCAGGACGCGCCGCTGGCCCGCCTGGCGATCGCTCAGCGCGCCGACTGCCACGTCACCGAGGTCGAGGCCGCGATCGACGCCGGACGCATCGTCCGCACCCACGTCCTGCGCCCGACCTGGCACTACGTCCTCCGCGACGACTTAGCTTGGCTTTTGGAGTTGACCGGACGCCGCATCGTCACCGGCGTCGCCTCCCGGCTGCAGCGCCTCGGCCTGCCGCCCGAGATCCTCAACCCCGCTCTGGACGCCGTCGTCACGGCCGTCGCCCACCAACCGGCCACGCGCAAACAGCTGTGGGACGTCCTCGTCGCCGACGGAATCCTGGACCGCGACGCCGAGCTGGGCATGCGGGTCACCCACGTCCTCATGCAGGCCGAGGTGCTCGGACTCATCGCCTCCGGGCCGCTCCGCGACGGCGAACACACCTACGCCCCGTGGGACGCCCCACCGTCCGGACGCGACCGCGACGACCTGGTGGCCGAGCTGGTCCGACGCTTCGTCACCTCCCACGGACTCGTCAGCGTCGGCGACCTGATGCGCTGGGTGAACGTCACCAAGACCGAGGCGCTGCGCGCCCTCGCGGCCGACGACAGCATCGTCTCAGTCACCGTCGATGGCGTCGCCCTCTACCTCGCCCCGGACGCCGCCCTCCCCGTCACCCGCCAACCGGCGCTTCTCCTCAGCACGTTCGATGAGGCATTCCTGTCGTATCGCGACGTGGCGTGGCCCCGCACCACCAGCCATCCACTCGGCGAAGCCCCCTACCGCTGGTCCGAGGCCGGCGGCGGACCCGTCCTGGACAGCCTCGAAGACGTCGGGTCCTGGAAGCGCACCGCCAAGCCCGGACGCCTCACGATCCGCCTGGATCTGGCCTCTTCACTGTCGGACGCCGCCCGCGCGCGCGTCCACGCGGCGGCCGAGGATGCGGCGTCCCGGATGACGCAGCCGGAAACGATCGTGACCTACGAGGACGGGCCGGTGCCCTGGGGCGTCCGCAGCCCCCGACGTTGACCGGACGCTAGCTGGCGGCCCGAGACGACGGGCAGTCGCCGCAGTTCAGCTCGGCGGCGCGACAGGCGGCCAGGAAGGCGCAGGACCGGGCGGGCGGCGTCCAGGCCGGGTCGCCGGTCGTCATGCAGGAGTCCTGCCCAGCAACGACGACCTCGCCCATCCGAGCATCGATCTGAGCCAGGATCGAGCGGACGTGACCCTCACCGCACCCCGCCAAGAGCCCAAGAATCTCGTCGGCGTGCAGGTCCACGCACGACTTGAGCGAGCGATACAGCCACGCGCGGCCATCGAGCTCGCGGGCGACGACGTTCTTCTTGGCGAGACGGTCCAAGACGGTCATCACCGTCGTGTACGCGACCTCGCGGTTGTAGTGCAGCAGCTCGTGCGTTTCACGCACCGACAAGGGGCGTTGGGCGCGCCACAGCACCGCCATCACGTGCTGCTCGAGGTCACCCAAGACCGCCATGCGGAACACTGTACCGGCGGCTTGAGGCGTCTACGACCGTTTGTAGTAGAAACGTGTGCGAGCTACGACGCGCGGTAGTAGATTGCGCCGCATGAACGCTGAAACCATTGCCAGATGGCAATTCGGGATCACCACGGTCTACCACTTCTTCTTCGTTCCGGTGACGCTCGCCCTGAGCATCATCACCGCCATCTTGCAGACGCTGTGGGTCCGTTCGGGTGACCTCAAGTACCTCCGTCTCACCAAGTTCTACGGCAAGCTCTTCCTGATCAACTTCGCCATGGGCGTCGTGACCGGCATCGTCCAGGAGTTCCAGTTCGGCATGAACTGGTCCGAGTACAGCCGCTTCGTGGGCGACATCTTCGGTGCCCCGCTGGCGCTCGAGGCCCTGCTGGCCTTCTTCCTGGAGTCCACCTTCATCGGCATGTGGATCTTCGGCTGGGATCGTCTGCCCAAGAAGGTCCACCTGACCTCGATCTGGCTGGCCGCCATCGGCACCAACCTGTCCGCGATCTTCATCCTCGCCGCCAACGCGTGGATGCAGAACCCGGTCGGCGCGATCTACGACGCCGCCCTCAACCGCGCGCACATGACCGACTTCGGCGCCGTGTTGCTCAACCCGGTCTCACTGGTCACCTTCGCCCACGTCATCACCAGCGCGTGGATGACCGTCGGTGGCCTCATGGTCGCCGTCAGCGGCTGGCACCTGGCGAAGATTGGCAACGCTGCCAAGAACCCGGACGCCGGCGCGCACCGCTTCGCCACGAAGTTCGGCGCGTGGGTGCTGCTGGGCGCGGGCCTGCTGGTCTGCATCACCGGTGACATCCAGGGCAAGATCATGACCGAAGTGCAGCCCATGAAGATGGCCGCTGCCGAGGGCCTGTACACGACCGAAGGCGGCGACGGAAAGTGCGCCGACTTCTCGATCCTGACCATCGGCTCGATGGACGGCAAGCAGGCCGTCACGCCGATCATCAAGGTCCCGTGCATGCTGTCCTTCCTGGCGACCGGCAACTTCGACGGCAAGGTCGAGGGCATCAACGACCTCACCAAGGCCTACGAGTCCGGCACGCTGATCACCCCGACGAACGAGCTCCAGAAGACCTCGTACGCCACGCTGAAGGCGAAGATCGCCGCCCTCAAGGCCGATCCGAACTCCGGCTGGGACTGGGCCCCGAACATCCCCACGTCCTACTGGACGTTCCGCATCATGATGGGCCTCGGCTTCCTCGCCATGGCCATCGGCGCCTTCACCCTGTGGACGCTCCGCAAGGGCGGCGTCCCGAAGGACAACGGCCTGTGGAAGACGATCTTCTGGGTCGCCCCGCTCGCCCCGCTCTTCGGCATCAGCTTCGGCTGGATCTTCACCGAGATCGGCCGGCAGCCCTGGCTCGTCAACGGCGTCCTGCCGACGGCGTCCGGAGTCTCCCCCGGCGTCAGCGCGGCTGAGGTCCTGATCACCTGCATCGGCTACACGCTCCTCTACGGCGTCCTCGCTGTCGTCGAGCTCGGCCTGTTCAACAAGTACGTCCGTCTCGGCCTGCCGGCCGTCACCGAGCCCAAGGTGCTCACCGACGCCGACGCCCCGCTCACGTTCGCGTACTAGGAAGGAGTGACCACCATGAATCTTCTCGCTACGAGCCCCACGGCTCTGCAGATCGTCTGGTTCATCCTGGTGTGCGTCCTGTGGATCGGGTACCTCGTCCTCGAGGGCTTCGACTACGGCGTCGCCATGCTGATCCCCTTCCTCGGCAAGACCGAGAAGGAGAAGCGGGTCATCGTCAACACCATCGGCCCCGTCTGGGACGGCAACCAGGTCTGGCTGCTGACCGCCGGTGGCGCAACCTTCGCCGCCTTCCCCGGCTGGTACGCCACCCTGTTCTCGGGCCTGTACCTGCCGCTGTTCCTCATCCTCGTCGGCCTCATCATCCGTGGCGTGTCGTTTGAGTACCGAGCCAAGAACCCCGAGACCAAGTGGCGTAACACGTTCGACTGGATGGCCAGCATCGGCTCGTTCATCGTCGCGCTCGTGTTCGGCGTCGGCTTCGCGAACTTCATCATCGGCCTGCCTGTGGTGACCGCTCCCGGCAACGACTCGCTTTACGTCCTCGACGGCAAGCCGTACTTCTGGCAGCTGTTCAGCCCGTTCGCGCTGCTGGGCGGCATCGTGCTGGTCGTGCTGTTCCTGTTCCACGGCGCCAACTACCTGGCCCTCAAGACCAAGGGCGAGGTCCACGACAAGGCCCGCGCGTTCGCGTCCAAGGCCGGCCTCGTGGCCATCGTCGGCGGCGCGATCTACCTGCTGTGGTTCCAGCTGGCCTACTCCGCCGGACTGTTCGGCTGGGTGCTGCTCGTCCTCGCCGCCCTGGGCCTCGTGGCCTCGTGGTGGTTCGGCCAGCAGGGTCGTGACGGCATCGCCTTCATCGGGACGGCCGCCGCCACGGCGTTCGTCACGGTGATGATCTTCGTCCGGATGTTCCCGACCATGGGCTTCAACTCCGCCAAGGTGAAGACGGCGCTGGACGTGACCGTCGCCGCCTCGTCCGAGTCGACCCTCGTGCTCATGACGATCGCCGCGGTAATCTTCGTGCCGATCGTCCTGGGGTACACGGCCTGGAACTACAAGGTCTTCTCACGTCGTCTGGGCACGGTCAACATGCCTGACGAGAAGGAGCTGACCCCGGCGTAATGTCGGCCACCACAACACCCAAGGACGGCGTCCGCGATGCGGGCGCCGTCTTTGGCGCGTCCACAGATCCGGCCGCGGCGCGGGCGTCCCAAGGGTCGTCCGGGCCCGGACGCCGTCGCGGCCCGATCGATCCCCGCCTGGTCCGGCGCGCGTCCGCGACCCGCTGGTTCCTGGTGGCGCTGGTCGTCGTCGGCGCCGTGGGCGCCCTGTTGACCATCGCCCAGGCCTGGATCCTGTCGCGGTCCATCGGTGGGGTTTTCGCGACCGGGGACGCCGGTCCGGCCTTGCGCTTCCTCGTGCCGCTGGCTGCGGTGTTCGCCGGAAAGGCCGTGCTCGCCTGGCTGAACCAGTGGCTCGCGCAGCGCGCGGCGGCGTCCGTCAAGTCGCAGCTGCGGGTCGACATCATGCGCGCCCGGCTGGAGCGTCCACTGGACTGTGAGGCGTCCACCGGCGGACTCGTCACCCTGGTCACCCAGGGCCTGGACGCCCTCGACGGTTTCTACTCCAAGTATCTGCCGCAGCTGGTGCTCGCCGTGGTCGTACCGGTGATCGTCGGCGTCGCCGTGCTGACGACCGACCTGCTCAGCACGGTCATCGTCGCGTTGACCCTGCCGTTGATCCCGTTCTTCATGGCGCTCGTCGGCTGGACCACCGAGGCCCGGACCCGCCGCCGCTTCTCGCTGCAGACCCGGCTGGCGCGCCACTTCGCGGACCTCGTCGAAGGACTGCCCACCCTGCAGGTCTTCGGACGCGCCCGCGCCCAGGCCGAGGGACTGCGGCGCACCGAAGCCGCGCACCGCGCCGAGACCATGACCACGCTGCGGATCTCGTTCCTGTCGGCCCTGGTCTTGGAATTGCTCGCAACGTTGAGCGTGGCCATCGTGGCCGTGACGACCGGGTTCCGGGTGCTCTTCGACCAGATGGACCTCACCGCCGCGCTCTTCGTCCTGATCCTCGCACCCGAGGTGTACCTGCCCGTGCGCCAGGTGGGCGTGCATTACCACGACAGCGCCGACGGCATGGCGGCCGCCGAGGCCGCGTTCGCGCTGATCGACCCGGCGGAGCCTGGCGTAGCGGCCGCGCCGAAAGATCGCGGTGAAATTGCCCCCGATGTCGGGGTCGAATCCACCACCATCCTGAGCGGGGATGACCGTCCGTGGCTGATCGCCGCCGAACGGGTGGGGCACACCTACCCGGGGACGTCGTCGCCGGCGGTCGAGGGGGTGAGCTTCAGCGTCCGACCTGGTCAGTTCCTGGTCCTCACCGGACCCTCAGGGGGCGGCAAGACAACGGTGCTGAACTCGCTACTCGGGTTCATCCGGCCTAGTCAGGGCCGCATTCTTATAGACGGTCAGCCCCTGAACGACACCGCGCTGGACTCCTGGCGGCGCCGCCTCGCGTACGTCGGGCAGAACCCCGGCATGATCTCCGGCACCGTCGGCGACAACGTTCGCCTCGGTTTCCCCGGCGCCTCGGACGCCGACCTGCGGTCCGCCCTGGACGCCGCCGGCGGACCCGAACTGAGCCTCGATCACCCCGTGGGCGACGACGGGCAGGGTCTCTCGGCCGGCGAACGGCGCAGGGTCGCGACGGCCCGCGCCCTCCTCCGGATCACGCACGGCCATGCTGACCTGCTGCTGCTCGACGAGCCCACCGCCGGCCTGGACGCCGACGCCGAGGCCACCCTGCTCCACGGCCTGCGCTCACTCGGGGTCGCGGCGGTCGTGGTGAGCCACCGGCCCGCCGTCATCGCCGAAGCGGACGCAGTCATCGAGATCGGCGGCCCCACGGACGATCGCGGCGGGGCTTCGACAGGCTCAGCCAACGGACGGTTGCCCAAGGCCACCGAAGGGCCGTCCCCTGAGCCTGCCGAAGGGCCACTTGCTGAGCCCACCGACGGAGCCGGGGGCGTCCGATGAACTTGATCTGGAAGCTCCTAGGCGGCATCGACCGCCCGCGACTGCGGGTCGCCGGATCGGTGCTGCTCGCCGCGTTGGCGTCCGGCGCCTCGGTCGCGCTGATGGGCACCGCCGCCTGGATGCTGTCCCGGGCCGCCGAGCACCCGCCCGAGCAGGCCTTGGCGGTCGCCGCGGTCGGCGTCCGGTTCTTCGGAATCAGCCGCGGACTCTTCCGCTACGTCGAACGCCTCGTCGGCCACGATCTCGGCCTGCGCATGCAGTCGGCGCTTCGGCTGCTGACCTACGAACGCCTGGCGCAGACCACCCTGCTCGGACGCCGCCGCGGCGACCTGCTCACCCGGGTCGTCGCCGACGTCGAGGCCATCTTGGACGTGGTCGTCCGCGTGTTCGTGCCCCTTGTCGCGGGCGGCATCGTGATCGTCGCCACGACGGCGATCCTGGCGACGTTCAACCTGCCGAGCGCCCTGGTCCTGCTGGCCACGTCGCTGCTCGCCGCCGTGGTCGCGCCCCTGCTCGCGCAGTCACTCTCGCGCAGCACGGACGCCGCAGCCGTCCCCGCCCGCGGCGCACTGGCCGATGTCGTCCACGAACTCGCCCGGACGGCACCCGACCTCGTTGCCTACGGCGCGGACGCCGCCGCCCTCGATCGCCTCATCGCCGCCGACGCCGCCCTGCGCCGCGCCGAGCAGCGCGCGGCCTTCTCGCGGGGCATCGCGACCGCCATCCAGGTGGCCGCCGCGGGGATCGCGGTCGTCGCTGCCCTCGCCATCGGCGGGCCAGCCGTCGCGGCCGGCACGCTCGACCGAACGATGCTCGCGGTCCTGGCCCTCACTCCCCTTGCCTTGCACGAGGTCTTCGGCGACTTCGCCAAGGCCGCCCAGACCTTCACCCGCGCCCGCGTCGCTCTCGACCGCGTCCAGTCCGTCCTGGACGAGCCGCTCGTCGGACGCGGAGACCTGACGCCGCAGACGACGGCGGCCGCGGCGTCCGACCTCTTGATCCAGCTGGATGACGTGACCGTCGGCTGGCCGGGCGGCCAGCCGCTGGTCGAGCACCTCGACCTGCGCGTCGGTCCGGGAGAACGGGTCGCCCTGGTGGGACCGTCCGGCATCGGCAAGACGACCGTTGCTGCCACGATCCTGGGCTTGATCCCGCCGCTAGCTGGGACCGTCACCACCCGCGGACGCCTCGGCTACCTCGCCCAGGACGCCCACATCTTCACCACCTCCGTCGCCGAGAACGTCAAGATCGGCAACAAGGACGCCTCGGCGGCCCAGGTCGTCGACGCTCTCGCCCGGGCTGGCCTCCCCGTCGATCCTGCGTTGGCCGTCGGCGAACTCGGCTCGACCCTGTCCGGCGGCGAGGCGAGGCGGCTCGCGGCGTCCAGACTCTTCGTCGGCGACTACGCGACGATCATTTTGGACGAGCCGAGCGAACACCTCGACCCCGAGACCGCCGCTGCACTGCTCGATGACCTGTGGACCTCGACGTCCGGGTGCCCCACCCTGGTCATCACCCACGACCCCGAGGTCGTCGCCCGCTGCGACCGGGTCGTCCGGCTGGGCCGCTGACCCGGGGCGATCGTCCTTTACTCGCTCCAGCGAGCGTGCTTGATGGCGTCGATCAGCCAGCCAGGCGCCTTGGACTGGCCGTCGAGAACCACCGCTACCGTCTCCACGGTGACGAAGGTGACCAAGGGCGTCGCACCGCATGAACTGCGATCCCACACGGAGCAGGTGTTGTCCAAAGAGCCGTCTAGGAATGATCGGAGCGCCCCCGACGGCAAGGTGCTTCGGTCAGCTGGCTTGCCGTTCTACACGGGCAGCACGTCACGAGCGAAGTCGTCGCTGTTCCAGAGGTGGACGCCGAAGTCCTCCGCCTTGTAGCTGCAGCCCGAACCCCCGGACGGAGTCACCCGAGCGAGCGAGATTCCGGCCAGCTTGCTGATCGCGGCGGCGTCCGGGCAGGCGCCGTTCGCGACGAACAGCTGGGTCTGCTGCGCCGCGGGTGCAGACGTGCTGGAGGTGGCAGTCGTCGACGTGGACGTCGGCGCGATAGGCGCCGAGGTTCCGGCGGAGCAACCCGCGGTCAACGAAACCATCAGGAGGGCTGAGGCGACCGTCATACGCTCGGCCAGCACGTTAGCCGGGCGCCGGCGTCCCCTCGCCGTACTCACCGTTGGCGACTAGATTCAGCCGAACCAGGGAGAGGAAGCACCTATGTCCATCAAGGTCGATCTGGCGCGGCTGGCCGAGACCACGGCCGACTTCGATCACGCCTACCTGCTCACGGTGTCGTCCGCTGGCATCGTCAAGGTCAACGCCGTCGATCCGGTCGTCACCGAGAGCTCCGTGACGATCCCGAGCACCTCGATGCAGGCGCGGTTGAACCTGGACGCCAACCCTGCGGTCACCCTGGTCTGGCCCCCCACGGTGCGCCACGGGCACACACTGATCGTCGACGGGCACGGCGTCCACGACGCATCGACCATCACGGTGCACCCCGAGACGGCGATCCTGCACCGGCCCGGCGATCACGCCGATGGCCCCGCCTGGGCCGACAAGGACGGCTGCGTCCAGGACTGCCGCAACGTCTAGCCGCGCCTGCGAAGATCTTTGAGGCACCATTCGCCGCAGATGCGGTGATATTGTCCTGCCCATGCCGCAGTATCGGATCAGCGACGCCGCCCAGCTCCTCAACGTCAGCGACGACACTCTGCGCCGCTGGATCGACGCCGGACGCCTCGAGGCGTCCACGGACGAGTCCGGACGCCGCGTCGTCGACGGCGTCCAGTTGGCCCAGTTCGCGCAGGACCTGGCGGGCGACCCGGGCGGACCCGAGCACACCAGCGCCCGCAACCAGTTCCGCGGACTCGTGACCCGAGTCGTCTCCGACACCGTCATGAGCCAGGTCGAACTCCAATGCGGACCCTTCCGCGTCGTGGCCCTGATCAGCACCGAAGCCGTCCACGAACTGGGCCTCGCCCCTGGCGTCGTGACCACCGCCCGCGTCAAAGCGACCAACGTCGTCATCGACAACTAGCCCACGGATCAAGGAAGACCCATGAAGAAGCTCGTCGCGTCGCTCGCTGCTGCCCTCGTCCTCGCCGGCTGCTCGGCCCCCGCCGGCACCTCCTCGCCGGCGGTCGCGTCCGGCAAGACCGTCACGGTCTTCGCCGCCGCCTCGCTCAAGGGCGCCTTCACCAAGATCGGGGACGCCTTCGGGGCCGAGACCGGCGCCAAGGTGAGCTACAACTTCAACGGCTCGTCCGCCCTCGTCGACCAGCTCTTGGGCGGCGCCCCCGCGGACGTCTTCGCCTCCGCGGACGAGTCCAACATGAAGAAGGCCACCGACGCCGCGCTCACCGCCGGCAAGCCAACGCTCTTCGCCACCAACGTCCTGACGCTGGTGGTGGCCCCGGGTAACCCCGCCAAGATCACCGGCCTGGACGCCTCCCTCGACGGCAAGAAGCTCGTCGTCTGCGCGGTGGGCGTCCCGTGTGGCAACGCCCTGGCGACGCTCGAGAAGAACCTCGGGGTCTCGCCGAAGCCCGTGTCGCAGGAGCAGACCGTCACCGACGTCCTCGGCAAGGTCACCTCGGGCGAGGCCGATGCCGGCGTCGTGTACGCCACCGACGCCAAGTCCGCGGGCGCTAAAGTCACGGCCGTGGCGATTCCTGGCTCGGAGAAGGTCGTGAACAACTACCCGATCGCGGCGACGGCGTCCACCAAGGACGCGGCGCTCGCCCGGGCCTACATCGACTACGTCACCGGACCCAAGGGCCAGGCGATCCTGACCGAGTTCGGCTTCGGGAAGCCGTGAGCAGAGCCCGGACGCCGCAGGCGCGACCCCTGCCCGGCTGGCTGTTTGTGCCGGCCGGGCTCGCGCTGGCGTTCGTGGCCCTGCCCATCGCCGGGCTGCTGACCCGGGTGCCGTGGCTGCGGCTGCCCGCCCTGCTGGCCACCCCCGAGTCGGTGGACGCCCTCGCCCTCAGCCTCCAGACCTGCGCGGCCTCGCTCATCCTGACCATCGTGCTGGGGCTGCCCCTCGCTCTCGCCATCGCCCGGTCGACGGGTCCCTGGGCGGCGGTCGCCCGCGTCCTGGCCGTCCTGCCCATGGTGCTGCCGCCGGTGGTCGCGGGCCTCGCTCTGCTCGTCACCCTCGGACGCCGCGGCCTGCTCGGCGCCCACCTCTCGGCGTTCGGCATCGAGATCGGGTTCACGACGCTGGCGGTGGTGATCGGGCAAACGTTCGTCGCGATGCCCTACTTCGTCATCGCTGTCGAAGCAGCACTGCGGACGCTCGACCCCGGCTTCGAGCAGGTCGCCGCCACGCTGGGCGCCTCGCCCAGTCGCGTCCTGTCCCGGATCACCCTGCCGCTCCTGGCGCCCGCCTTCGTCAGCGGGGCCGCGATGGCGTTAGCCCGCGCGCTCGGCGAGTTCGGGGCGACCCTGACCTTCGCCGGCTCGCTGCAGGGCGTCACCCAGACCCTGCCCCAGGCCATCTACCTCGCCCGCGAGGTCGAGCCGGACGCCGCCCTCGCCCTGTCGGTCGTCCTCCTCGGGCTGGCGGCAGCCTTGATGGCGGTGTCCGGACTGGTCAACCGGGCAGCGAGCGGGGTGTCCGATGGCTGACGACGTCCTGATCACAGCCGCGATCGACGCGCGCCAGTTCGACGTCGACGCCACCTTGGCGGCCGGACGGGTCACGGCGATCGTCGGACCCAACGGCTCGGGCAAGTCGACGCTGGTGGGCCTCGTCTCGGGCGAGCTCCGCCCCGACCGCGGGTCCGTCAGCCTCGGGCTCCGGGTCTTGTCGGACGCCGCCGCTCACGTCCCGACCCACCGCCGGCCGATCGCGCTGCTGGCGCAGCGTCCGCTGCTCTTCCCGCACCTGGACGTCGTCGACAACGTCGCCTTCGGCGTCCGGTCGCGCGGCGCCGGCAAGACCGAGGCCCGCGAGCGCGCCCTGCGCGAACTGGACGCCGTCGGCGCGGCCCCGCTGGCGTCCCGGCGCGCCCGCGCGCTGTCCGGCGGGGAGGCGCAGCGCGTCGCCTTGGCCAGGGCACTGGCGACCGATCCCGCGATCGTGCTGCTGGACGAGCCGCTCGCGTCGCTCGACGTCGCCACAGCGGGGGCGATGCGGGCGCTGCTGGCCGAGCGGCTGCCCGCCTGTGGCGCCACCGTCGCCCTCGTCACCCACGACCCCCTCGACATCTGGACGCTCGCCGACGATCTCGTGTGTCTCGAAGCCGGACGCCTCGTCGAGTCCGGCCCGATCGCCGACGTCCTGGCCCGGCCCCGGACCGGATTCCTGGCCGACCTGTCCGGGGTCAACCTGCTGGAGGGGACGGCCGACCCGCACGATCCCGCGGCCAACGGCGTCCTCGTCGGAGACGACCGCGTGCTGGGCCTCTGGGAGGGCCCCGAGGACGCCGTCGGCGGGCAGCACGTCATGGCGACCTTCGCGCCCTCGGCGGTCGCCCTGTTCCGGACGCCTCCGGCTGGCAGCCCCCGCAACACGTGGGGCGTCCGGGTCGTCGACGTGGACCCACGCGGGGCCACCGTCCGCGTCAACCTGACCGTCGCCAACGGCCAGCGCCTCTCCGCGGACCTCAGCGCCCCCGGTGCGGCGGCGTTATCCTTGGCGCCGGGCGATCAGCTTCACGCTCAGGTCAAGGCCACGCAGGTATTCCTGTATCCGCGTCATTGACGCGACAGCATGCCGCGTCCCCTATGCTGAAATGCTGCTGATCACAGTGCACGTGTCCCCATGCTGAGAAGGGTCATTGATGAGGCGGGAGCTGGACCAAGCTGCCCTGTTGGACTCTCCAGCACGGCAGAGCATCATGTCGATTCTGTCGAATTTGCCGCCCCTGCCGACGGAGACCGAACCGCACGCGCGACGCGACGGCATGACGGCGTCCGAACTCGGGCAGCGGCTGGGCCTGCACGTCACGACGGTCCGCTTCCACGTCGACCAACTGGTCGGCGCGCACCTGCTCTGTTTCCACGACGTCCGCCTGGGCGTCGGGCGTCCGCGTCGGCACTACAGCGTCGACCCGTCGCAGTTGGAGACACACGGCAACTACGACGCGGCCAAGCTCATCTCCGAGGTGCTGAGCGACGCCTTCGCTCACCAGCTCCGGACGGGCGAGATGGTCACGCCGGCGCAGGCAGCCGAGCGGTGGGTCAAGCAGTTCGTCGCCAGCTTCGGCTCGACCCCCAGTTACGAGCGGGCGCTGTCGACGGAAGCTCTCATCGACAAGATCGCCGTCCTCGTCGACCTGCTGGAGCGCTGGTCCTACTCGCTCACCGTCGAGCCATCCCCGGACCAACGCTTCGTCGACATCGGCTTCCCGGGCTGCCCACTGCGCTACCTGGCGGACCGCAATCCGGAGGTCGCGTTGTCGCTGCACGAGAGCCTGCTGCGGTCCGCCCTGACGAGCCTCGGCGCCGCGCACCTGGAGATCACCACCGAGCGCGACCCCGCAACGCAAGAGTGGCGGACGCGCATCGCGCAGCCCGCCACTCCCGCCTGATCTACCCCGGTCAGCTGGGCTTAGGCGCCCCGGGCCGCGCGTACCGCCACCAGGTGAGCACGACGCACAGGGCGGCCCACACGACGCCGATCCAGTAGAACGTCGTCGCGGGCATCAGTGTCAGGCCCAGGCCGAACAGGAACGGCCCGAAGGCCGCGATGGCGCCCGTCCAGCCGATGACGCCGCCGGCCTGGCGCCGCTCGAAGATCATTGGCATCTGCTTGAACGTGGACGCATTACCTATGCCGGCGAACAGGAAGATCGCCAGCATGCCCCAGAGGAACTGGTTGAACCCGGCTTGCAGCGTCGCCGCCGAGGACGTGTTCGGCACCAGACCGCCGATGGTGTAGATGATCGAGCCGATGAGGCCGAGGCCCGAGATGAACGTCCAGATGGCGCCGCCCATCCGGTCGGTGAGCGGCGAGAACAGCACCCGCGCTCCCGCGCCGACGAGCGGTCCGAGGAAGACGAACGCGGCCGGGTCCGGCACGGCGTAGCCCTGGACCAGGATCTTGGCGGTCGCGCCAGCACCCTGGACGATGGCGGGATTCCCGGCGCCGTAGAGGTTGCCCATGAGCAGGCCGAACTGGGCCGACAGGCCCGAGAAGGTGCCGAAGGTCATGATGTAGAGCAGCGTCATGAACCAGGTATCCGGGTTGTTGAAGATGTCGAACTGCTGGCGAATGTTGGCCTTGATCGGCACCGACTTCAGGTACTGCCAGGCGATCCAGGCGCCGATCAGGATGAATGGCAGCCAGACGAAGGACGCCGCCTGGTACCAAACCTCCCGGTCCGGCTTGCCCGGCACCTTCATCTTCTGGCTCTGGCCGAGCCACCACAGCATGCCCAGGCCGATGATCCATGGCGTGAGCAGCTGGACGAGCGAGACGCCGAAGTTACCGATACCGGCCTGCAGGCCGAGGGCAACGCCCTGCTTCTTGCGGGGGAAGAAGTAGGAGGTGGACGGCATGAAGCCCGAGAAGGCGCCGCCGCCGATGCCGGCCAAGAAGGCCAGGACGAGCAGCTCCCAATACGGCGCGGTGGGCGACATCGACCGGACGCCCCACCCCAGCACGGGGAAGAACAGCAGCAGCGTCGTCGCGGCCACCATCTTGCGGGTGCCCACGATGGGCGGCAGCACCATCCACACGAGGCGCATCAGGCCGCCGGACAGGCCGGGGATGGCGGCGAGCCAGTAGAGCTGGTCCTTGGTGAACGAGTAGCCGATCGCATTGAGCTTCGGGACGATCGCGCTCGGCAGGAACCAGGCGACGAAGCACATCGTGAGCGTGAACGTCGTGATCCAGAGGGTCTGCCAGGCGAGCTTGGAGTCCCAGGTCTTCTCGTCCTCGGGGTCCCACGCTTGCAGCCACTCGTTGCCCTTGCGGGCGGGCTCTGTCGTTGCGGTCATGCGCGGACCTCCTCAGGGGTCGGTGCGGTGATGGGGGACGAGGGCACGCCGGTGTGCGGCCTCTCCAGTAGGTCGTTGAGATGCGCCGAAGAGCTTTGGTGCATGCGGTGGATCGTCCAGTGCATCCACGCGAGTGAGAGGGCGACGAAGATGGCGAGAATGCCGAACGCGGACGACCACATGCCCGTCCACTCCTGGGTGTAGGAGAACATCAGCGGCAGGAGGAATCCGCCCAGCCCGCCGAGCATCCCGACGAGGCCGCCGACGGACCCGACGTTGTCGGGGAAGTACGTCGGGATGTGCTTGAAGACGGCGGCCTTGCCGATGCCCATGGCACAGCCGACGATGAAGACCAGCAGCACGAACAGCCACAAGCTGATGTTGTAGTGCAGCAGCGCCGTCTGCGAGCCGTTCGGGTTATGCAGGACGATGTGGCCGTTCGGCATCATCAGGACGCCGCAGGCGACGAGCATGACGAAGAACGTGAAGTACATGGCCCGACGAGCCCCCCACCGGTCGCTCACCCAGCCGCCGAGCGGACGCAGCAGCGAGGCCGGGAAGATGAACGTTGCGGTCAGCAGCGCTGCCGTCTGCAGGTCGACGCCGAAGCTCTTGACGTAATAGCTCGGCAGATAGGCCGACAGCGCCACGTACGCCCCGAAGACGACGACGTAGTACAGGCTGAACCGCCAGACTCGAATGTCCTTGAGGGGCTCGAGCATCTCGCGAATGGGCTTGCCCGAGGCAGGGACGTGATCGACCTTGGGCGCCACCAGCAGGATCGCGACGGCCGTCGCGACGAGCAGCACCGCGTAGATGATCGGAATGACGCGCCAGCCGCCGGGGATGATCCCGAAGTAGGTCGCCCCCGCGGTCCCGGCGATGATCGCCGGACCGATGAACTTCGTGGCGGACGCCCCCACGTTGCCGGCGCCGAAGACGCCGAGGGCGAAGCCCTTGCGCCGCTGGCTGTACCACGCCGAGTTCCAGGCGATGCCGACGCTGAAGGAGTTGCCGACGAAGCCCACCAGGAAGGCCAGCACGAGCAGCATCGGGTAGCTGCTGGCGAAGGAGACCGCGACGGACGCCACCGCTCCCGAGAACAGCAGGAAGACCATCACCTTCTTGCCGCCGATCTTGTCGGCCAGCATGCCGGCGGGCAGGCGCCACATCGATCCGTTCAGCACGGCCAGCGAGGTGATCCAGAACAGCTCAGGGTTGCTGAGCTTGAACTCCTTCTGGATGGGGACGCCGAGGATGCCGAACATCAGCCACACCGCGAACATCAGGGTGAAGGCGATCGTCGAAAGCGTCAGGACGCGGCCGGAGCCACGCAGTTCGTGCTGGGCGGGATGGGCCTCCATTGGCTCCCCTCAAATTAGAATGAAAACAATCGTCTAAACTGGCCGCCCAGAACACTACACCCCATCCCGGACCTCCGCGAGAAATGCACCACAGGGCGCACCAGAGGGCTCGTTGGTCACGTAGGCATTCGAGCGACCCGGTGGACCCCGACCACGCCCCGGCCCGCGTCGCTCACCCCCACCAGCCGCCCCTATCCCATAATAAGTCCGCCTCATAGCCCGCGATCAGGCAGCGCCTGGTCAAGGCAGGTCAGGGCCAGCCTCAGGGACCACGCCGCCGCCACCCCGCCTCGACGAGCCGACGCTGGACACAATTCGTGACATTGACCGGCCACAACTCCTATGCTGGACGACGCGAACTCATTTTTATGTTCGATAAAGGAGTCACCGTTGACCACCGAGGCCTCGCCGATGGCGCTGCTGACGTCCCCCGTCCGCCGCGAAATCATGCAGATCCTGGGCAACCTGCCCGTCGCCAGCACCGCCGACGAGCCGCGCACGAGGGCGGAGGGCCTTACGGCGTCCGAACTGGGCGACCGCATCGGACTGCACGCGACGACCGTCCGCTTCCACGTCGACCAGTTGCTCGGCGGCGGCTTGCTGCTGGCGCATGACGTCAAGGTCAGTGTCGGACGCCCCCGCCGCCACTACGTCGCCAACCCGGGCAGCATCACCACCAGCGAGCCGGGCACCTACCGCCTGCTCGCGGGGCTGCTGGCCGACTCCTTCCTGGACGCCCAGTCCGAGGGCGTCCCCCAGACCGCGGAAGAGGCCGCCGCCCAGTGGGTCGAGCGCAACCGCGACAAGTTCGTCCCCGAGGGGCTGGGCCTGTCCCCGGCCAAGACCCCCGGGCACTTCCTCGCGAAGGCCGGCGCCCTCGTCGATGTGCTCCAGACCTGGGGCTACACCACCAAGCTCTCGACGACCGACGACGGCCAGACGGTCGAGCTCGGTCTCAACGACTGCCCGATCCGCGAGCTGGCCCAGGTGAACCCGGGCGTCGCCTGCGGCGTCCATCGCGGCCTCATCCAGGCAACGATGGCGACCCTCGGCGAAGACCGGGCCGCCATCGGCCTGGTCCCCTTCATCGAGCCAGACCTGTGCATCGCCCGCGTCTCCACCGCCCGAAACTTCCGCCACCAGGAGGAACAGTGACCGATACCCAGCGGCGTCCGGCCGGCATCGACGGCCCTCTCGCGGACGCTCTCGTCGGCACCCGGCGGTTCTTCACCAAAGCCGAGGTCAGCGGCGACAAGCGCGCCCTGTACGCCGAAGGCGGCCGAGCGGACTGGTTCTACCGCGACCGGTGGGCCTACGACAAGGTCGTTCGCTCGACCCACGGCGTGAACTGCACCGGCTCCTGCAGCTGGAAGGTGTACGTCAAGGACGGCATCATCACGTGGGAGGCCCAGCAGACCGACTACCCCTCCCCCGGCCCGGACAAGCCCGACTACGAGCCCCGCGGCTGCCCGCGCGGCGCCGCGTTCTCGTGGTACACCTACTCGCCGACGCGCATCCGCTACCCCTACATCCGCGGCGTCCTGCTCGACCTCTACCGGGCGGCGAAGGCCGAGCACGGAGATCCGGTGCTGGCGTGGGCGTCCATCGTTCAGGACCCGGCGAAGGCCAAGCTCTACAAATCCGCGCGCGGCAAGGGTGGCCTCGTGCGCGCGTCCTGGGACGAGGCGGTCGAGATGGTCGCGGCGTCCCACACCTACACGATCAAGCGGTGGGGCCCCGACCGCATCGCGGGCTTCTCGCCGATCCCGGCCATGTCGATGGTGAGCCACGCGTCCGGCGCGCGCTACACCAGCCTCATCGGCGGCTCGATGCTGAGCTTCTACGACTGGTACGCCGACCTGCCGGTCGCGTCGCCGCAGGTGTTCGGCGACCAGACCGACGTGCCCGAGTCGGGCGACTGGTGGGACGCCGGCTACCTCATCATGTGGGGCTCCAACATCCCGATGACCCGCACGCCGGACGCGCACTGGATGACCGAGGCCCGCTACCGCGGCCAGAAGGTCGTCGCGATGAGCCCCGACTACGCCGAGAACGTCAAATTCGCCGACGAGTGGCTGCCGGTCGCACCCGGCACCGACGGCGCGCTAGGCATGGCGATGGGCCACGTCGTCCTCAAGGAGTTCTTCGTCGACAAGACGACGCCGTACTTCGACGGCTACGTCAAGCAGTACACGGACCTGCCGTTCCTCGTCACCTTGGACGCCCAGGCCGACGGCTCGTACAAGCCGGGCAAGTTCCTGGTCGCGGGCGACTTCCCCAACGCCGCGCAGGACTCCGAGAACGCCATGTTCAAGCCCGCGCTGTGGGACGGCGCCACGGACGCCCCGGCTGTTCCCAACGGGACGCTCGGTCACCGCTTCGGCGAGTCCGGCATGGGCAAATGGAACCTGGACCTCGGCGACCTCGCGCCGCTGCTGACCCTCGCCGGCCCTTCGACAAGCACAGGGAACGTGCCTGCGACACGCTCAGGGACCACGGTGGCTGAGCCGGTCGAAGCCCCCACCACGGCGGCTCAGCCGGTCGAAACCGTCCGGCTGACCCTGCCGTCCTTCGACACCCCGGACGGCACCGCGGCGCCGGTGACCCGCGGCGTCCCGGTTCGGCGCGTCGGCGACCGGCTGGTGACGACGGTGTTCGACCTGATGTTGGCGCAGTACGGCGTCGGACGCCCCGGCCTGCCGGGCGACTGGCCGGCCGACTACGACGACGTCGAGGGCCTCTATACCCCCGCGTGGCAGGAGACGATCACCGGCGTCGAGGCCGCCTTGGTGGCGCGCATCGCGCGGGAGTTCGCCCAGAACGCCGAGGACACCCAGGGCCGCTCGATGATCGTCATGGGCGCGGGCACCAACCACTGGTACCACTCCGACCTGATCTACCGGACGATGCTCATGCTGACGACCATCACCGGTTGTCAGGGTCGCAATGGTGGCGGCTGGGCGCACTACGTGGGCCAGGAGAAGGCGCGTCCGATCACGGGCTGGGCGCAGATGGCGTTCGGGCTCGACTGGAGCCGTCCGCCGCGGCAGATGATCCAGACGGGCTACTGGTACATCAACACCGACCAGTGGCGCTACGACACGTTCAACGCCGACGTTCTGGCCGCGGGCGAGGTCGGCAACGGCGCCTTCGAGGGTCGGACGACCGCGGACCTGTTCGCGCAGTCGGCCCGCTCGGGCTGGATGCCCACCTACCCGACGTTCGACCGCAACCCGCTGCAGCTGGCCGATGACGCCAAGGCGGCCGGCCAGGAGGTCGCGCCGTACGTCGCGGCGTCCCTCAAAGACGGCAGCCTGAAGTTCGCCGTCGAGGATCCGGACGCCGAAGAGAACTGGCCACGCGCGCTGACGCTGTGGCGCGCCAACCTGTTCGGCAACTCGGCCAAGGGTGACGAGTACTTCCTCAAGCACCTGCTGGGCACCGATCACGCGGTGACGGCGTCCGAGGCGCCCGAAGGCCAACGGCCGAAGGACATCAACTGGCGTCCCCAGGCACCCGAGGGCAAGCTCGACATGCTGCTCACCCTCGACTTCCGGATGACCTCGTCAACCCTGATGTCCGACGTGATCCTCCCGGCCGCGACCTGGTACGAGAAGCACGACATCAACACCACGGACATGCACCCGTTCATCCACCCGTTCACGCCGGCGATCAACCCGCCGTGGCAGGCCAAGACGGACTGGGACATCTTCGGGCTGCTCGCCAACAAGCTCAGCGAGTTCGCCGTCACGCATCTGGGCACCCGCACGGACGCGGTCGCGGTGCCGCTGATGCACGACAGCCCGGACGCCATGGCGACCCCGCACGGGCAGGTCCGCGACTGGAAGACCGGCGAGGTCGACCCGATCCCGGGCGTGACGATGCCGAAGATCATCGCCGTCGAGCGCGACTACACCAAGATCGGCGAGAAGTACGGCTCGATCGGACCGGTCCTCGACAAGCTCGGCACCACCACCAAGGCCGTGACGGTCGACGTGAACTCGGCCATCACCTACCTGAAGGGCCGCAACGGCGTCCGGACGGGGGTCGGGCCGAGCGACGGGCGTCCGAAGCTGGACAACGGAATCCAGGTGGCCGAAACCATCATGGCCCTGGCCGGCACGACCAACGGGCACCTCGCGACGCAGGGCTTCAAGACCCTGGAGAAGCGGACGGGCATCCAACTGCACGACCTGGCCGCTGAGCACGAGGGCAAGATCATCACCTTCGCCGAGATCGTGGGGCAGCCGACGCCTGTCATCACGTCGCCCGAGTGGTCGGGCTCCGAGACCGGTGGACGCCGCTACTCGCCGTTCACCATCAACGTCGAGCGGCTGAAGCCCTGGCACACCCTGACCGGACGCCAGCACTTCTACCTCGACCACGACTGGATGCAGGCGCTCGGCGAATGCCTGCCGACCTATCGCGGTCCGCTCAACATGACGCACCTGTTCGGCGAGACGCCGCTGGGCGAGACGAACGCGCTGGGCGTCTCGGTGCGCTACCTGACCCCGCATTTCAAGTGGGCGATCCACAGCCAATACCAGGACAACTGGTTCATGCAGCAACTGTCGCGCGGCGGGCAGCAGATCTGGATGTCGGTCGAGGACGCCGAGAAGGTCGGTATCGCCGACAACGACTGGGTCGAGCTCGTGAACCGCAATGGCGTCGTGAACGCCCGGGCGATCGTCTCGCACCGCATGCCGAAGGGGACGATTTATATGTACCACTCCCAAGATCGGCTCATCGACGTGCCCCTGACCGAGAAGAACGGACGCCGCGGCGGCATCCACAACTCGCTGACGCGGATCATGATCAAGCCCTCTCACATCATCGGCGGCTACGCGCAGCTGGCGTTCGCCTTCAACTACCTCGGACCCACGGGCAACAACCGAGACGAAGTCACGATGATCCGCAAACGCTCGCAGTCGGTCGAGTACTGAGAAGGGGACTTTCGACATGCGCATCATGGCTCAGATGTCGATGGTGATGAACCTCGACAAGTGCATCGGCTGTCACACCTGCTCGGTGACCTGCAAGCAGGCTTGGACCAACCGCACGGGCACCGAGTACGTGTGGTTCAACAACGTCGAGACGCGCCCGGGGCTCGGCTACCCGCGCCGCTACGAGGACCAGGAGAAGTGGAAGGGTGGCTGGACGCTCAAGCGCAACGGACGACTCGCCCTGAAGGGCGGCGGCCGCCTGCACCGCCTCTCGATGATCTTCGCCAACCCCAAGATGCCGGGCGTCGACGACTACTACGAGCCCTGGACCTACGACTACGAGACCCTGCTCAACGCCCCGGCGCAGAAGAACTTCCCGGTGGCGCGTCCGCACTCGATGTTGTCGGGCAAGCCGATGCAGGTGAAGTGGGGCGCCAACTGGGACGACGACCTCGGCGGCACCTACGCCACCGGCGCCGACGACCCGATGCTCAAGGGCATCGCCGACAAGGTGAAGTTCGAGTTCGAGCAGACGTTCATGTTCTACCTGCCGCGCATCTGCGAGCACTGCCTCAACCCGAGCTGTGCGGCGTCCTGCCCGTCGGGCGCGATCTACAAGCGCACCGAGGACGGCATCGTCCTGGTCGACCAGAACAAGTGCCGCGGCTGGCGCATGTGCATCTCGGGCTGCCCCTACAAGAAGATCTACTTCAACCACTCGACCGGCAAGGCCGAGAAGTGCACGTTCTGCTATCCGCGGATCGAGGTCGGCATCCCGACCGTGTGCTCCGAGACCTGTGTCGGACGCCTCCGCTACATCGGGCTGATGCTCTACGACGCGGACGGGGTGCTGGCGGCGGCGTCCGCGAAGAACGATCAGGATCTGTACGAGGCGCAGCGCGGCGTCTTCCTCGACCCGCGTGATCCGGCGATCGCCGCCGAGGCCGAACGCCAGGGCATCCCGGTCGACTGGATCGAGGCGGCCAAGAAGTCGCCGGTGCTGCGGCTGATCGTCGACTACAAGGTGGCGCTGCCGCTGCATCCGGAGTACCGGACGATGCCCATGGTCTGGTACATCCCGCCGCTGTCGCCCATCTCGGACGCCCTGCGCAACTCCGGCCACGACGGCGAGGACGCCAACAACCTGTTCGGCGCGATCGACGCGCTGCGCATCCCGATCGAGTACCTGGCCAACCTGTTCACGGCCGGCGATGTGGCGCCCGTGCGGCGCGTCCTCGACAAGCTGGCCGCCATGCGGTCGTTCATGCGCGACGTCAACCTTGGACGCCCCGAGCAGGAGTCCATCGCTGCCGCGGTTGGTATGACGGGCGCCGAAGTCAAGGAGATGTTCCGGCTGCTCGCGATCGCCAAGTACGACGAGCGGTACGTGATCCCGACCGCACACCGCGAGCAGGCGCACGCCCTCGAAGAGCTGGCCACCGACTGCCCGGTGGGCGGCGGCGGCTCGGGTGGGGCGTTCGGCTCGGGCTCTGGTGGGCCGGTGCCGGTCGCGATCCAGACCTTGCGCGAGACCAAGGCCCGCATGCAGGCCGACGAGATGAGCCAGGTGCCGGGATCGGTGTCCTACCTCACCTGGGACGGCAAGGGCATGCCCGGCAAGGCCACCCCGGACGATGTGGCCGACCGGAGCGGCATTCCTGGTGCCGAGTCCGAGCGACCGGTGACGGGCCCGAGCCTGGTCCATGCCGGCGAGGAGGAGCCCGGCGTCCCCGGCGTCGTCGACCCGCGTCCGGATCAGGGCGAGCGATGAGCCGGGCCAAGCGTGATCTGACGGTGGCGTCTCCCGACCGAGCAGAAACCGCCCTTCTGGCTGGTTCGCAAGCGCGGTCCGGCGACGTCGCCGGCAAATCCGGCTTCGGCTCGTTCGTCGGCGGCGTCCTCGGCCTGCGGAAGAAGTCGAAGCCGGCGCTGTCGGCGTCCGACCTGGCGACGGCCTGGCAGTCGGTCTCGGTGCTGCTGGACTACCCGACCGAAGCGACCGTCGCCGCGGCGCCGGTGATCATCGCGGCGTCCGCTCGACTGCCAGAGCCCATCCGGACGCCGCTGGTGCGGCTCGCGACGCACGTGGCGGCGTCAAACCTGGCGACGCTGCAGGCGCAGTACGTGGCCACCTTCGACCACACCCGCAAGTGCGCCCTACACCTGACCTACTACGCCTTCGGCGACACCCGCAAGCGGGGCGTGGCGCTGGTGCGGTTCAAGCAGGCCTACCGCGCCGCAGGGCTCGCGATCGGCGACGACGAGCTGCCCGACCACCTGTGCGTCGTGTGCGAGGCGGGGGCGTCCGGGGCGACCGACATCGCCTGGAAGCTGCTCACCGAGCACCGCGCCGGCATCGAACTGCTGCGTCTGGCCCTGACCGACAAGGGCTCGGCCTGGCTGGACGGGGTCCTCGCCCTCATCGCCACCCTGCCGCCCCTCGACGGCGACGGGGAGGCCGCGGTGGCCCAACTGCTCGCTGAGGGACCCCCCGGCGAGGAGGTCGGCATGGACGCCTACGCCCTCGATCCCCGCCTCAATCCCCATCCCGCCGCCGACGCCGAACTCGATGCTTCGACAAGCTCAGGGCGGGCCTCAGCAACCGCGAGGAGCTACGCATGAGCACCTTTCTCTGGGTCGTCTTCCCCTATCTGGCGCTGGCCACGTTCGTCGGCGGACTGATCTGGCGCTACCGCTACGACCAGTTCGGCTGGACGTCACGTTCGTCCCAGCTCTACGAATCCAAGCTGCTGCGCATCGGCTCCCCGCTGTTCCACGTGGGCCTCCTCATCGCGTTGATGGGGCACCTGATGGGCCTGGTCATCCCCAAGACCTGGACCGACGGCCTCGGCATCGAACAGCACCTCTACCACCTGTTCGCCGTCGTCGGCGGACTGGTGTCAGGCGCGATGATCGTGGTCGGCTTCGCCATCTTGGTGTTCCGCCGCCGGACGACCTCGACCGTCTTTCAGGCCACGACCTGGAACGACAAGCTGATGTACCTGCTGCTCGGCCTCGTGATCGCCTTCGGCATGTGGAACACCCTCTCGACCGCGCTGGACGTCTCGCACGATGCCTACAACTACCGGCTGGGCGTCTCGCGGTGGTTCCGCAGCGTGTTCATGTTGCGTCCTGACGCGAGCCTGATGGTGGACGCCCCCCTGCAGTTCCAGGTGCACGCCGTCTTGGCGTTCCTGCTGATCCTGGTCTGGCCGTTCACGCGGCTGGTCCACGTGTTCAGCGCGCCGATCGGCTACCTGACCAGGCCATACATCGTCTACCGCTCGGCAGGCGACGGGCCCGGCGGGCGTCCCGGATCGGGCCTCGGCGTCCCCCAGAAAACGTGGGACTCCCCCACCTCGAAGCGAGGCTGACATGACGACAGAAACCGACGAGCGCGTCCGGCACGACCTGGACGACGCCCTGTGGCGTCCGTGGATCGATCGGGTCGCGGACGCCCTCGGCGTGGACGCCGCGGGGGTGGACGTGGAGCTCATCCACTCGCTGACGCGCGTGGTCGCGCACGAGTTCCAGCGGCCGATGGCGCCGGTGGCCGCCTACATCCTCGGGCTCGCCGTCGGGGCGCACGGACGCCCCGCCGACGAACTTCGGGACGCGATCGTCGACGTCGTCCGCGAGTCGGCGACCCGGTAAGCCAGCTCGGGCGGCCCGGTGGGCCGCCCGAGGGCACGTCGCCGGGTCAGGCCAGGAAGTCGATCGTGTGCTCCTGTCCGCGGAACTCGTAGGTGTCGCCCAGGCGGAGGCCCTCGATCGCGGCGTAGAGCGGCGCCTCGGTCGAAATCGTCTCGTAGGTGACGCCGTCGACCTCGAACGGTTCGCCTGAGATGCCGACGACATCGCGGTGACCGTCGATGCCCACGATCGCCCCCGGCCGCACCACGTCGGTCAGGGAGAAGTCGATCTGCTCCAGGATGTTCAGGTCGAGCCGCTGCGCGTAACCCTGCTCGGAGAAGATGCCGGCCAGATCGCCGTCGGTGTCGGCCTGCCAGGTGGCGTCGATGTCGTGGCTCTCGTCCTCGTCGACGGTGGCGGCGGCGCTGGTCGCGGCGACGTTCGTCGTCCACGACTCGGCGGCGGCACGCGCGCGAGCGACCCATTCGTCTCGAACCCGCTGCTTCGCTGCCGCGGTCATGGTGTCGGTCATCGTCAACTCCGTCCCTGTCGGGGCCTGGGTGGCCGGGCCGTCGATCGGCCTACTCGTTCGGGCTAGTCTGCCCCAGGTCGGGGTCTTGTCGTAGGGTGGCGCGATGGATCTCCCCCTTCCGCTCGTCTCGCCCGTGCCTGAGCTGTCGGACGCCGAGCGGTACCGGTACGCGCGGCACCTGACCATCCCCGAGATCGGCGAGCTGGGTCAGCGGCGACTCCGCAACGCGCGCGTCCTGTCGATCGGGGCGGGTGGGCTGGGCTCTCCCGCGCTGCTGTACCTGGCGGCGGCCGGGGTGGGCACGCTGGGCATCGTCGACAGCGACGTGGTCGAGATTCACAACCTGCAGCGTCAGGTCCTGCACGACGAGGCGTCCGTCGGGGTGGCGAAGACGACGTCGGCGTCCGCGCGGCTGACCGGGATCGACTCCGGGGTTCGGGTGGTTGAGCACCTCGTCCGGCTGGATGCCGAGAACGCGCCCGGCATCTTCGCCGACTACGACGTGGTGCTCGACTGCACCGACAACTTCGCCGCCCGCTACGTGATCAACGACGCGTGTGTCGCGTTGGGGCTGCCGGAGGTGTGGGCGGCGGTGTTCCGGACGTCGGCCCAGGTCTCGGTGTTCTGGTCCGCGGTCGGCGGCCCCCAACTGCGGGACCTGTTCCCCGAGGTGCCGGACGCCTCCGCGAACGCCGAGGTGATCGGTGCCGGGGTGCTCGGGGCCATGACGGGCCAGGTCGGGGCGATGATGGCCGCCGAGGCTATCAAGCTGATCACTGGGGCCGGCGAGCCGTTGGTCGGCCGCGTCGCCTACCTCGACGTGCTGGGCGCTCGGATCCACGAGATCCCGCTGCGTCCCCGGGCCTGATCGTGACCGGCCCGGACGACTCGGCCACCGAACGGCCGCCTCCGCCTGGACGCCTCAGCGGCGCGCGTCAGCGAGACTCCGTTGCGCCCGCGGACCTGACCGTCACCGGTCCGGACGACTCGGCCGCCGTCCGGACGCAGCCTCGACGTCCTCAAGGGAATCGGACCAGGGCTCCACGAGCTCTCGCGGCGGCCGCAGCGTCGGCCACCCCCCGGCCACCTCGCGCAGTGGCCCACACCGTGGTCAGGGCGGTGCTCGGCGTCCTCGGGCTCGCCTTGATCGCCAACGCTGCCTGGCTGGCCATGACGGCGAACCGGAACGTGGGCATGGCGCTCGTGGCGGCGTCCGGACTGTTCTTCTTGATCTGGGCGGCGGCCTACCGCCGCCTGCCGCGGCTGCTGCACGTGGTCGCCACGCTGCTGACCGCAGCGATGGTGGGGCTGGCGGGCTTCCTGGGCTGGTCCGGGACGCGAAACACGGTCACCTACCGCGAGGACGCGGTGGTCGTGCTGGGGGCCGCGGTGCATGGGTCGACGTTGTCGCCGACGCTCGAGCGACGCCTGGACGCCGCGCTGGCGTACCACGCCCTCAACCCGCACGCGCTCGTGGTGGTGACGGGCGGCCAGGGTCCGGGCGAGGACCTGCCGGAGGGCGACGCGATGCGCGCGTACTTGGTCGCGCACGGCGTGCCGGAGGCGTCCGTGCTGGTCGAGGACCGGGCGACCTCGACCGAGGAGAACTTCGCGTTCTCGCGGCGCCTGCTGGACGCCACGCTGCCCGCCGGGTACTCCGTGGCCTTCGTCACGAGCGAGTTCCACGTCGTCCGGGCCGAGCGGATCGCGGCGGCGTCCGGGCTGAAGGCCACCCACCTGAGCTGCCCCACGCCGTGGTACTTCTGGCCGACGAACTACCTACGCGAGAGCCTGGCGCTCGCGGCGTCCCTGCTCTGACTAGCGCGGACGCGCCTGCTCGACCGGCGGATGCTCCGCCCGGAACGCGTTGACCGGGTGCTCGCTCGGGTAGCCCAGCAAGAAGCCGGTGATCAGCTTGTAGTCCTTCGGCACGTCGAACTCGGCGTCCACCGGATGCCGCCACGTCGTCAGGACGCCCAGGGCGCACGACCCGAGGCCGTGCGCCGTCGCCGACAAGAACAGGGTCTGCAGCATGAGTCCGGCGTCCAGGGCGGCGAAGGGCATCAGGCCTTCGTGCACGAACACGAAGCCCACCGTCGGGGCACCGTGGAACTCGAGGTGACGCTGAGCCTTGGCGTCGCGGGCGGCGCGATCCTCGCGGGCGATGCCCAGATGGGTGTACAGACCCTTGCCCACCTTGACGCTGCGCTCGCGCAAGGCGTCCGGGTAGCGGCCCCAGGTCTTGTAGTCGGCGTCCGGCCAGCGGCGCAGCAGCGTGGCCCTGAGGATCGCGGCCGGCTCCTTGCGCTGCAGCGGCAGCGCCTCGGTGAAGGCCTTGACGTAGGCGTCCTTCAGTCGGTCCTTGCGCTCACCGGACGCGACCGCGAGGCAGTACGGACGCGTGTTGCTCCAGCTCGGCGAGAAGGCGGCGTCGCCGAGGATGGCGTCCAGGACGGCGTCCGGGATGGGGTCGGGGCGGAAGTCCCGGACGCTGTAACGCTGCCGCGCCAAGGCGGAGAAATCTTCTGCGAGCACCCGCGCAGTCTAGGCGCGCGCGGGCGGACACATCGGTGGCGACCGGGTCGCCCGGAGGCGGCGGGCGTGGTAGAACCGACGGGTGAACGAGCCACGCCCCACGCGGACGGTCGAGCAGTATCTGGACGAGGTCCTGAGCCTGGTCGCGCCCCTCGACGACGTCTTCATGGAGCCCTACACCCGAGCCGCCGGGCTGACGCTCGCCGAGCCGGTCACGAGCCGCGGACCGGTCCCGGCGTTCACCAACTCGGGCATGGACGGGTTCGCGGTGCACGGTGACGATCTCGCGGTGGGGGCGGTTTTGCTCGAGGTCGCGGACGTGCCCGCAGGGTCGTCCGAGGACCCAGCCGTTGGATCCGGCCAGTGCGCGCGCATCATGACGGGCGCGCCGGTGCCGACCGGGTGCGACACGGTGATCCAGCGCGAGCTGGTGACCGAGGCTGATGGCAGCATCGTGGTCAACGAGGTGGTGCCGGCGGGCGCCAACGTCCGGCACCCTGGCGAGGACCTGGCCGTCGGCGACGCGGTGCTGGCGCCGGGCCACGTCCTGGACGCCCGCGCGCTGGCCCTGGTCGCCGCCTGCGGACGCGACGAGGTGGCCGTCGTGCGGCGTCCGATCGTGAACGTCGCCTCGACCGGCGACGAACTCTCGCCTCCCGGACGCGACCTCGCGCGCGGTGAGATCTACGAGTCGAACTCGACGTTCCTCGCCGAGGCCGCCCGCCGCGACGGGGCCGAGGTGCTGAGGGTCTCGGTGTTGCCGGACGATCCGGACGCCTTCGCCGCCGGCCTCGACGCCCTCGCCGAGCACGCCGACCTGGTCGTGCTCTCGGGAGGGGTGAGCGTCGGCGACTACGACGTCGTGCGGATCGTGCTGGCCGAGCGCGGCGACGCGCAGTTCCGGGCCGTCTTCATGCAGCCCGGCAAGCCCCAGGGATTCGCGCGGTGGCGGACGCCGTCCGGCCGGGTCGTGCCGGTGCTGGCGCTGCCCGGGAACCCCTTGTCGGCGGCGGTGAGCTACGAGCTGTTCGTGCGTCCGGTGATCGATCGGCTGCAGGGTCGTCCGGCGCGGACCTGGTCCGCGGCCGTCGCCGACGACACGTGGTCGTCCCACGCCGGACGCCGCCAGTTCGTCCCCGTGAGTATCGAGACCGACGCCGACGGCGTCCGACGCCTGCGGCGGGCGCACCGGCGCGGGTCGGCGTCCCACATGGTCAGCGCGCTCGCGCTGGCCGACGCGCTGGCGTCCGTGCCGGAGGACGTGACGTCCGTGCAGCCCGGCGATGTACTGCTGACAAGGAGCTTGGCATGAGCGACCAGCCGTTCACCCATCTCGACGGAGCCGGGCAGGCGCGGATGGTCGACGTGACCGCCAAGACGCCGACGGTGCGCGCGGCGACGGCGGCCGGATCGGTGCGGTGCTCGCCGGAGACGGTCGCGCTGCTGCGCGACGGGTCCGTGCCCAAGGGCGATGTGCTCGCGGTCGCGCGGGTCGCGGGGATCGCGGGGGCGAAGAAGACGCCCGAGCTGCTGCCGTTGGCGCACATCATCGGCGTGCACGGCGTGACGGTCGATCTCACCATCACCGACGCCGGGGTGGACATCGTGGCGACGGTTCGCACGGCCGACCGGACCGGCGTCGAGATGGAAGCGCTGACCGCCGTCGCCGTGGCCGCGCTGAACGTGATCGACATGATCAAGGGCCGCGATCGCGGCGCACACATCGCCGACGTCCGGCTGCTGGCCAAGGAGGGCGGACGCTCGGGAACGTGGACCCGAGATGAGTGATCGGCACGACCCCGAGGGGCCGCTGGCCGCGGGCCGGGCACCGCTGCATCGGACGCAGACCGACAGCCTGACTGAAAGCCCGGTGGACGTGGTGTCCGGCGGCGAGCGAGGCAGCTCCCTCGGCCATGGAGCGTCGGCGCTGAAGTACGACGCGATCATCCTCGCCGGGGGGCGCGGATCCCGGCTGGGCGGCGTCTCGAAGGCTGACTTGGTCGTGGGCGGCGTCCGGCTGCTCGACCGGGTGATCGCCGCCGTCCCGGATGCGGCGACCGTCGTGGTCGTGGGTCGCGTGGACGTGCCCGACGGCGTCCGGCTGACGCTCGAAACCCCCGCCGGCAGCGGACCGGCAGCCGGCCTCGTCGCCGGCCTGGACGCCATCCCCGAGCCGGCGCCCTGGACGCTCGTCCTGGCCTGCGACCTCCCGGACGCGCCCGCGGCGGTCGCGGCGCTGCGGGCAGCGGCGTCCGAGGGCGGGTCGGCCTATGCGCTGCGCGGGCGCGATCAGCACCCGCAGTGGCTGCTCGGCCTCTACGACAGCGCGGCGCTGCGGCGGGCGGCGGCCGCGTACGGTGACCCCAGGAACCGGTCGGTGCGGGGGATGCTGGGCCCGCTTGAGCCGGAGTTGGTCGCGGCGGACGATGCGTCCGGCGACGACCTCGACACCTGGGCCGATCACGCCCGCTGGAATGCTCACCTGAGAAGGAGAAACGCGATGCGTCAACCAGAAGACCGCGACACCTGGGCACCGTTCGTCGAGCGTGCGTGCGCGGCGCTCGGAGTCGATCCGGCGCTCGTCGACATGGAAGCCGTGCTGGACATGACCCGCGAGATCGCGCACGCGGGCGCGCGTCCGATGGCCCCGGTGAGCGCGTATATTCTCGGGATCGCGGTCGGCCGCGGGGGTGACCCCGAGTATCTACGCCGAGTCTTGGAAGATGCCGCGAACGCCGCACCCACACCCCAGGAGGACGTCTGATGGCCACCATCCGCTACTTCGCCGCTGCTGCGGCTGCGGCCCAGGTCGGGTCCGAGATGCGGGTCGCCGATACCCTCGGAGCGTTGCTCGACCAGCTCACCGACGTCCACGGCGAGGACTTCGCCAAGGTCCTGGGTCGCTGCTCGGTCCTGGTTGACGGAGCCCGCAGCGAGGATCGCGACCTAGCTCTGGCCCCGACCGCGACCGTCGACATCCTCCCGCCCTTCGCCGGCGGCTAGGCGGAATCTTCGGATTGCTGGCGGGATCGGGTATCGCCTAGCGAGACCGCATCCGCCAAGAATCTGCGGAAGAAGTGATCCACAGGGTGCCAAGAAATGGCTTCTGGCGCCCCCTGTGAAGACGTGTTCGCCCATAACCTCCCCCCGTCCCTCGTGCGCCTCTTGACCCTTCAGGAGTACGTGACGTCGCGAGAGCAGGCGCTCGCGGCGGGGCTTCCACACGCCAGGCTGCACCGCCTCGTGGCGGCGAACCTGCGTCGAGGACACGGTTCTCGACCTGGGCAGCACCCTGCCCGTTGACGACCTGTGTCGTTTGAGTGCCGACGTATGCCTCTTTGAGAGGTGGCGGAATTGGTATCGCCTAGCGATACTTTTCCCGCCATCAATGGGCCAGTGGTGTCAACCGCCGATCGCGCTCATCGGACGCCTCGGCTGCAGGAAACCCGGCTCGTTGATGCCGTGCCCGGGCAACTTCGCCACCAGGCACGACACGAAGATCTCCGCCAGTTCCTCATCGGACGCCCCCGCGCGCAGGGGTCCGCGCAGGTCCGACTCGTCGCGGGCGAACAGGCAGTTGCGCACCTGACCGTCGGCGGTGAGCCGCAGCCGGTCACAGGCCCCGCAGAAGGGCATCGTCACCGAGGCGATGACGCCGACCGACCCGGGTCCGCCGTCCACGAGCCAGCGCTCCGCGGGCGCTGCCCCCCGCCCCGCGATCGGCGTCAGCGCGAACGCCTCACCGAGCCGGGCCAGGATCTCCGCGCCGGTGATCATCTCGTCGCGCCGCCAGGTGTGGCCGGCGTCCAGCGGCATGTGCTCGATGAAGCGCAGCTCATGCCCGGCATCCACGGCCCAGCGCACGAGGTCGACGGCCTCGTCATCGTTCACCCCGCGCATCAGCAGCGCGTTGACCTTGATCGGCGCCAGTCCGGCGGCGCGCGCGGCGTCCAGCCCGGCGAGCACGTCAGCCAGCCGATCGCGCCGCGTCAAGGCCTTGAACCGCTCGGGCCTCAGCGTGTCCAACGACACGTTCACCCGCGTCAGCCCGGCGTCCGCCAGCGGCTCGGCGAGCCGGGCCAGCCCGATGCCGTTGGTCGTGATCGACACCTCCGGACGCCCACCGTCCGGGGTAGTCAACGCCGCGATCCGGGCGACGATCTCGACCACGTCAGGACGCAACAGCGGCTCGCCCCCGGTCAGCCGCACCTCGGTGAGCCCCAGCCCGACTGCGACGCGCACGATCCGCATCAGCTCGGCGGGCGTCAGCAACGTCTCGCGCGGCAGCCACTCGACGCCCTCGGCGGGCATGCAGTAGGTGCAGCGCAGGTTGCAGTGATCGGTCAGCGAGATGCGGAGGTCGCGATGGACGCGCCCGTGCGTGTCGACCAACCGCCCGGCGACCTCAGCCATCGGCGTCCAATCCGAGGTTGGACCAGACGGTGCGTCCGGACGCCTCCTGCTGGTGCTTCCAGATCGGCAACTCGGCCTTGATGCGTTCGACGAGCTCCTGGCAGACGGTGAACGCCAGCCCGCGGTGCCCGGTGGCGACGTGCGCCACGAGAGCGGCGTCGCCGACGACGAGGCGTCCGATGCGATGGCCGACGACGACCAGGGCCTCGCCCTCGGGGTCCAACTGGGTCACCACCGAATCGGCGATCTCGCGGATGATGCGGCCCGCGTCCGGATGGCACGTGTAGTCGAGCGAGACGACCTCGCCGGACGCCTCCGGGTCGTGGTTGCGGATGACCCCGTAGAAGGACGCCACCGCCCCCACGGCCGGCGACTCGACGGCCAGCAGCATGCGGTCGGAGTCGATGGGCTGGTCGGTGACGAACGCCTCCAGGACCGGCATCAGTGATCGCCCCCAGCCAACTGGTCGAGGATGTGCGGCACGAGCGGCAGCAGCACCGCCAGCCCCTCCTCGACGGCCACCGGCTTGCCGGGCAGGTTCACGATGAGCGCTCCGGGCGAGTCCGGCGTCGCGTCCACGACCCCGGCGAGACCGCGCGTCAGCGCCCCGAACGGCGTCGTGCGGACGGCGTCCGCGCGGAGCAGTTCGGCGAGCCCCGGCAGCTCGCGATCGAGGACGTCGAGTGTGCCCTCGGGCGTCCGGTCGGTCGGGGTCACGCCGGTGCCTCCGGAGGTCACGATGAACCGCGCCCCGGACGCCAGCCCCCCAAGCAGCGCCGCACGCACAGATTCGGCGCCGTCCGGCACCAGCGCTCGGGTCACCTCGTACCCGGACCCGGTCAGCACTCGCTCCGCCAGCAGCCCGGACGTGTCCTCCCGCACGCCGGCGGAGCACCGGTTCGACACGGTGATCACATGGGCCAGCACACGGAACTCAGACACCCGGCCACCGTAGCAAACCGCCCCACGAACACCACGACCTGCCGATTCCCGCACGCGACCGTTCTCGCCCTGGCAGCCGGGATGCCTCGCCACCACCGGACGTCTCCCGTCGCGACCATCCTCTTGCCCGGACCCGCCTCAGCTCACGCCGCGCAGGTCCAGAATGGACGCCGTGCCGTTGTCGCCGCCGTCCGTCGCGTTCACCATCGCCGCCGTCACCGCCGAGGACGCCGAGGCGTACGTCCGGGCCCACATCGAGTTCCTGGCGCACACCTACGAGCCCATCGCCGGGGCCGCGTTCGGGGACGCCCGCCGCGCCGAGTTCGACCAACGGATCGCCCACCTCCACGACGACATCGCCGAGACGACCAGCGCCGACGCGGCCGGACGCGAGCCCTTCCGGCGCCACCTCATCGCCCGCGACAGCCGCGGTGACGTGATGGGGGTCGCCTCCGCCGGTCTCGGGGCCGAGGAGTGGGAGGAGCCGCACCTCGGCGAACGCTGGTTCAAGGCGTCAACCGACGTCGTGCTCTCGCACCTCTACACGGCGTCCCACACGCACGGCACCGGCCTGGGCCAAGCCCTCCTCGACGCGGCGCTGCCGGGTCGGCGTCCGGCGTATCTCTGGGTCTACGACGAGAACCGGCGCGCCGTCCGGTTCTACGAGCGCAACGGTTTCGTCCGCGACGGGCTCTGCTCAGACTCGGGCGAGTCGTGGGGCTCGCGTCCGATGTCGCGGATGCACCGCCTCTAGGAGCCTGCTGAACAAGGCGTCTATCTGACGGCGGGTTGGTCGTGGGTGGCGGGTGGGTCGCCGTCGCGGCTGTCGAGCGGCGAGGGTGAGTCAG
>NZ_FXTL01000019.1 GCF_900182665.1 Propioniciclava tarda | reverse complement strand
TTGGGTCCGGGGTCGCCCTTGGGTCCGGGGTCGCCCTTGGGTCCGGGGTCGCCCTTGGGTCCGGGGTCGCCCTTGGGTCCGGGGTCGCCCTTGGGTCCGGGGTCGCCCTTGGGTCCGGGGTCGCCCTTGGGTCCGGGGTCGCCCTTGGGTCCGGGGTCGCCCTTGGGTCCGGGGTCGCCCTTGGGTCCGGGGTCGCCCTTGGGACCGGGGTCGCCCTTGGGTCCGATGGCGCCATCCTCGCCGGGCAGCCCGGGCTCGCCCTGATCCCCGGGGTCGCCCTTGGGCCCCTGGGGGCCGGTGGCGCCGGTCGGCCCGGCGGGCCCCTTCGTCCCGGTGCCGCCCGTCGGACGCTTCAACAGGCAGGCGACGGCGTCCGCGAGCTCGGACACGCTCGGCAGGTCGCGGCGTCCCACCGGCGTCAGCGTCTCGTCGGTGCAGTCGTCGCCGACTTCCCACCCCTCGATCGTGGCCAACACCAGGCAGTCGTCTTCACAACTCGGGCAGGCGCCCGAGCCCAGCCCGCACGGGTGCACGGACGCGTCGAGCACGGCCACCCCGGCCGTCTCCGGCTTCCCGGACGCCCCCGCGTCGCCCACCAGCACCCGGCTGCGGCCTTCGTCCAGGGCGACCGGTCCGAGCGCCCCGGTGCCCACGGGCAGCGGTGGCCCCGCGGTGACGGCCGCGACGTTCATCCCGGCCACGTCGAGCACGCGGACCGTGCCCTGCCCGGTCGAGTCGGCGCCCGCGACGGCCGCCCAGGCGCCGTCGGAGCTGACCGCGACCGCAGTGGGGGCGTCCAGGCCGGACGCCGCGAAACCGACCGCGGTGAGCGTCTCGGCGCCGAGGTCGGCGGTGAGCAGCCCGGCCGTCGAGTCGGCCCGCACGGCCAGCAGCCGCTGCTCGCCCCCGGACGCCGCCACGGACGCCGCCGCGACCACGTCGCCGCCGACGGCCACCACGGCCGCGGTCGAGGCGCCGGCCTTGATCAGGTGCGCGTTGCCGTCCGGGCAGAAGGCGACCCAGCCCGAGCCGTCGGCCAACGTGGCCAGCGCGTGCGGGTCGGCCCCGACGGTCACGGTCGAGGTGAGCGACGTGGACGAGTCCGCGCCGGCCTCGGCGCTGGCGTCCCAGCCGTAGGCCACCGCCCCGGCGACGTCGAGCGCGACGATCCCGCCGCCGGGCAGCGCTGCCAGTCGCACGGACGCGGTCGGCGCCGTCGGTACCTTGAGCGCCACGACCGGCGTGCTCAGGTCGGTGGGGTCGAGCACCAGCACCGCCTCGCCTGCCGCCTGCGCCACGAACACCCGGTCGCCGGCCGCGGACACGGCGAGGTCGAGGCCCGCGCCCAGCAGCGCCTGGACGCCGAGCACCGAGCCCACGGACGCCGCGAACACCATCAGCGTGCTGCCGGACAGCACGTACAGGCGGTCGCCGGCGGCGTCCAGGGCGAACCGGGTCGCCCCGGCGACGCCGACCGTGGACGCCCAGGACAGCGACGCGGGCTGTGGCGGCGCGGGCAGAGGGGCGTCCAGGCGGACGCCGAACGCGTACGAGTCGAGGATCCGGTTCGGCCGGCACGCGGTGTCGTCGCACGGGTCGATGAGGGAGTCGGTGTCCTCGGTGAGGCACTCGCGGTAGGCGACGCACAGCTGGACGCGGTGGGCGCCGGTCAGCGGCTCGTCGCCGTGGGCGTCCCGCCAGGCCTGCTCGACGAGCCCGGCCAGCGGCACCACCTCGTCGTGGGTGAGCAGGATCTCGTGGCCGCAGCAGTCGATCGCCAGGCCGGGGGACACCACGACCAGCTCGCTGCGGCAGGCGGGGTTCGGATGCTGCCCGACCTCCAGCCCGCAGGCGATGCCGTAGCCGTGCAGGTAGGCGTTGTGCCGGCTCAGCTTGCCCAGCAGGTAGCGCTGCTCGTCGGTCAGGTCGCGCTCGGTGAGCAGCTTCCCCGTGAACCAGGTGTTGCGGGCCAACTGGGGGCTGCCGCACTCGTCGCAGGTGTTCATGGCCATGGTCACGTTTCCCTTTCACCCGATCCTCGCCCGGGTGCCGACCCGGGCGTCGTTGCCGATGGTTGAGGCGCCGGCCGCCCGAGGGTCGGCGGCGAGTGCGAGTCCGAGGCGGTCGCCCAGGTGCCCGGGCGGGGGCGGGCCGGCGATGACGGCGTCCAGGCCGATCCGCGACCGGACGCCGAGGGTCGCGTCCGCGCGGACCACCGCGACGACCGGGGCGACGTGCCCCGGCGAGACCGCCCGGGCGATCCGGGCGGCGGAGGCGGCGAGGGCGTCCGGGTCGTCGCCGTCACACGCGTAGACGAACAGCGTGAAGGTGTGGGCGAAGACCCGGAACGGGTCGGTGCGCGGCGACGGCACGCCGACCAGGGCGAACTGGCCGATCGAGGAGAACTCGCCGACCTTGAGCCGGCGCACCACCTCGGGCCCGAACAGGACGCTGGCGTCCCCCAGCCGCGCCTGGTTGGCGACCGCCCAGCGGCGCAGCTTGAAGTGCTCCAACACGTTCGTCCGGCGGCCAAGCCACAGGCCCGCATGCCGGGCGACGCCGTCCGGGGTGCCCCGGCGCCGATAGAGGTCGGCGGCGGCGGCGATCAGCCGGCGCTGCCGGGTCACGGGGAGGGCCGTGATGTCGTCCATGCCGACCCAGCCGCCCAGCCAGCCGAGGAAGTCGCGACGGTCGTCGGCGTCCGCCGAGCGCGGGTCGAGCTCGTTCGGCAGCCGGTCAAGCAGCAGCGTTACCGAGTCGCGGACGGTGTCGGTGAGGGCCAGGAACCGCTCCAGGAAGTCGGACTCGCCGGCCGCGAAGATCGTCGGCAGGTAGCGCAGCGAGGTGTTGCGCGGCAGGTGGACGGCCGCCTCGGTGAGCTCGGGCGTCCGGGTGCCGTCGCCGCGCAGCACCAGCCGCAGCCAGAGGTAACGGCCCGGGGCCGACATCACGAGGGTGTCCCAGGCGCCCGGCTGGGCGGCCGTTCCGGACGCCTCGTCGCGCGGCGTCCCCAGCTCGCCGAGGACGCCGGCGCTCACCCAGCCGGACCCCCCCAAGGCCAGTTCGGCCGCCGTCAGGTCGGCGTCCGTGGTGAGCGTGGCCACCTCGACCTGGAAGCCCTGCGGGACGACCCCCGACAGCCCGATCCGGTGCCAGCGGGTGCCCGGCAGGCCGGAGTCGAGGGCGACGGTCGCGAACGTGCCGACAACTGGGTTGACGATCGGGCCGGGGTCGGGGCAGGGCACGTCGTCGAGGTCGCGGTCGAACGCCAGCTTGGGCGCCAGGACGTGGACGACGCGCGCGGCGTCCACGACGCCGACGCAGCCGCCGGACAGCGCGACGAGACCGGTCGGACGCCACGCCGGGTCGGACGCCGTCGCCAGGATCTGCCCGGTCCCGGCCAGCAGGACCACGCGACCGTCGGCGTCCAGGACGACGCGGCAGCAGCCGGGCAGGTCCAGCGAGAGGACCGGCGGGCAGTCGAAGATCGAGCGCGGCGCCGGACGCGTCAGCCGCAGGACGCCGTCGGCCACCTCGGTGTCGACCACCAGCAGCGGCTCGGCCCGCCAGCCGGGCCGGCGCGCGAGGAGGAAGAACGGCTCGGCGGTCATGCGTAGGCCACCGTCAGGGCGGGGTCGAGCGGCCGGATCAGGTCGCCGCGGTCCAGCTCGACGTCGCGGCAGTAGGGCTGCCGTTCCTCGTCGAGCTCGACGGTCAGCTGGTTGTCGCGGATTCGCTGCACGCCGGGCACCGTCAGCACCACCCGGAACAGGTCGGACGAGAACACGGTCCCGCCGAACGGCCAGCCCTGCCCGGTCGGACCGCCGGTGAGCGGGTGCAGCCACCCGGTCAGGGCGTCGGCGACGCCCCGGCGCACCGTGGCCAGGTCGGCGTCCGGGGCGATGACCAGGTCGGCGACCACGCGGACGTCGCGGTAGCGCGTCGCCGTCGCGAACACCTCGGTGGTGATCAGGCGGTGGGCGTCCAGCCAGGCGCAGACGGCGGCCAGCGTCGACGGCACCGGCGTCGGGGACGCCCCGGGCGCGTTCGGCACGACCAGCACGGTCACGGCGCCGGGCACCTCGATGCCGGGGAACGACGGGTGCACCAGCGGCAGCGCGCAGGCTCGGGCGACGTTCGCGGGCGCGGTCCGGGCGAGCAGCTCGAAGTCGTCGGCGGTCACCGCGCGGCCCTTGGCCTTGAGCTCGGCGGGGGCGCGCAGCTTGGCGGCGTCCACGGTTTCGCCGTCGGCTCCACCGGCGGACGCCAGCGCGTTGGTCACCTTGCCCAGCCCGGGCACCGCGGTGACCAGGGTGGTGACGGTGGCCGCGCCGAGGTTGGTGCGGCCCCCGCCGCCGGCCCGCCAGCTGCGGGCGACGATGTTGGTCATGGGGGCGGCCGGGTTCGCGGTCGGGATGGCGCCGCGGCGTCCGTCGCCGAAGCGCACCTCGCCGGTGGCCGGGTCGAGGGTGTAGACGAGGTCGTCCGGGCCGTGGACGCCGAGGTCATCGGTCTGCTGCCAGACCCGCCAGCCGCTGCCCTCGTCGACCTCCAGCCGCAGGCCGGTCACGGTGACCACCGAGCCGTCGGCGTTGCGGACCGTCAGGGGCCGATCGAGGGGGACGACCGGCGTCTTGGAGAGCGTGAACGGCCCCTGGTTGGCGAGGCCGTTCGAGCCGCCGAGCACCTCGTCGCGGACCGTTACGGCGGCCGTCGCCGGCACCGTGTTGATCGCAAGGCGGTCCAGCTGCGGGCCGCGCTCGTAGGCGCCGGTCAGCATCCGGACGCGCAGCCAGTACAGCGGCGTCCCGACCTGCCCCAGCGTGGCCTTCGCGGCCTTGACGCCCGGGCCGAACAGCACGAGGCGTCCGGACGCGGTGAACGCGGCCGTCTCGTCGCGCTCGACGCCGAGCGGCTGCCAGCCGACGCCGTCGAAGTACTCGTAGGCGAACGTCGCCGGCGGTGGCACCTTGGCCGCGCCGCACTGGGCGACCGGACGCCCGCGTCCGGCGGCCACGTACGCCATCAGCGTGATCGGGTTGGCCGTGCAGACGGCGGCGGTGCCGAGGCCCAGCAGCAGGGACGCCCCCGGCTTGGGGTAGGCGCCCAGCGGCTCGAACAGCTGGCTGGCCGTGGCGTTGGCCGTCGTCACGTCGCGGTAGGCGAAGCCGTCGAAGGTCTGCAGGGCGGTCAGCGGGGCCGCGATCGCCGTGAACCCCTCGGCCAGCTCGAAGACCACGGGCTTGCCGTCGGCGCCCGGTCCGGACGCCTGCGTCCCGGTCGGCACCACGACGTCGACCGTGGGCTTGGCGGTCGTGAAGGTGAGGTCGACGGACGCTGGCGTCGCGGGCGCGGTCTGGATGCCGAGCAGCTGCAGGAACTTGACGAAGCTCAGCTCGGGGGTCTGGTTGACCCGGTAGACCAGCAGGTCGGTGAACCAGGCGAACAGCTGCAGCAGCGTGATGCCGGGGTCGGCGTCGTTGTGGTTGGTCCACTCGGGCAGGTAGCGGGGGATCAGCGAGCGGGCCTGGGCGACCAGGTCGTCGTAGCGCCGGTCGTCGAGGTTGGGTGCTACTAGCGGCATGGTCAGGCCCCCGTCCGGCCGAAGCCCTCGGTGACGTAGAACGGGTACACCAGGTTGTTCAGCGTGTTGTTGTCGCGCACCCGGTAGTCGATGGAGATCAACAGCACGTTGTCGAGGTCTCCCGCGCTGGTGACCCGCACGTCGAGCACCTCGATCCGCGGCTCGAAGCGCAGCAGCGCCTCGTGGACGTGGTGGGCCACCTCGGCGTGGGTCGCGGCCGAGTTCGGCGCGAACACGAGCGTGTTGATGCCGCAGCCGAACTCGGGGTTCATGACCCGCTCGCCCGGGGCCGTCGAGAGCACCAGCCAGATGGCCTCGGTGATCGACTGCTCCGCCGAGCTGAGGCTCAGTCCGCCGTGCGGTCCTACCCGCACCGGGAACGCGATCCCGGTGCCGAGGAAGCTGCGGTTGTCGGCCATCTCAACTCCCCACGATCGCGTCGATGGCGTCCACGGCCGACCGAAGGACCGTGATGACGGCGTCCAGCGCCTCGGTCGACTCGGGCGGGGCGCCGCCGGTCTCGAGTTTGATGTCGAGCTGCATCCCGGCGATGCCGGCGATGGTCGTGACCAGGGCGAGGATGCCGGCGATCGGGTCGATGGACGACGTCAGCGCCGCCGCCTGCGCGTTCGCGTTCTTCTGCGCGCAGTCGAGGGTGGCGAGCAGGTCGGGGTTGCCCTCGGCCTCGCCGAAGCGCAGGGCCAACCCGTTCATCAGGTTGCGCAGGGTCTCCAGCTGGCCGAGCAGGCAGTTCAGCACCGACCGGATCAGCCGCAGGATGTCCATCACCATCAGCGGCACCTTCGCGAACGCCACGAAGCAGGCGCTCACGTCGAGCGCCGCGTCGAGGAACTCCGGCATGGCTTCGCCGATCTTGATCGGGTCGAGGCTGGGCACCGCCTTGATGATGTCGATCAGCGGCTTGAGCAGCTTGAGGATCTTCATCGGGCAGTCGAGGGCGGCGAGCAGCGGCGCCATCTGCAATAGCAGGTTGAAGTTCATCGAGCAGTCGTTGGGGATGCCCTTGCTCATGTCGACAAAGGCGTTCATCGAGCCGCCGAACGGCAGCTCGACCTTCAGCGGGGTGGCGTGCGGCAGCTCGATGACCGAGCACGACAGGGGCTCCAGCGCGGTCTGCAGCGCGGGGCTGACCGGGATATCGATGTTGACCATGTCCGCCCTCCTCAGACCGGATTCGCGTTGGGAGTGACGACGCGTCGGACGCCGTTGCTGGTGAGCACGATCGTCGCGGCGTCCAGCTCGAGGACGCCGACCGAGTGGATCGTGACCTTGCCGTTGGCCAGCACGATCGAGTTGCCGGACGCGTCCTCGATGGCCAGCGCGCCCGCGTTGCCCCCGGAGGTCGGCGTCGAGTCGATGAACCGGATCGTGTGGCCGTTCAGCGACCGGATCATCCGCTCCCGGACCGCCGTGGACGGGGCGGCGTCCACCCCGTTCCAGAGGAAGCCCAGCACGATCGGGTGCGAGGGGTCGCCGCGGTCGAAGCCCACGACGCACTCGTCGCCGACCTCGGGGATGAACCAGCAGCCGCGGTCGTTGCCGGCCATCGGGGCCGCGATCGGGGCCCAGTTCGAGGGGGTGTCGTCGCCGAGCCAGGCCAGCCGGACGCGGACCCGGCCCTGGCCCTCGGGGTCGTCCACGTCGATGACTTGGCCGAGGACTAGGCCGTCGAGGCGTCCGGCGGTGTGGGTGGGGGTGCTGGTCATGTCGTCCCCGCCTGCCTGCCCTCCATGCGGGCCTTGAACTGGGTGCGGTATCCCGAGTCGTTGATCGTGTGCTTGGTCCAGGTCACGAGGTACGTGCCGGACAGGTGCGGGCCGACGCGTCCGAGCTGGACGTTGCGTCCGGCGCGCAGGTCGGGCAGCCCGACCACCGTCCCCTCGACCTCGATCAGCCGGGACGCGTTGTGGGTCAGCAGGTCGGCGGCCTTCTGCTGCGCCTGCGCCTCGGTCGAGACCACGTGGTCGGTGACGACCTCCTCGCGCCCGGTGGCCCGCGCCAGGGCCCGCACGGTGTCCGGGACGTCCACCTCGTCGATGGTCTTCGAGCCCGAGACGGCCTGCTTGGTGGTGCGGTTCCAGCCCAGCACGGTCATCTTCTTGACCTGGCGGGACGTCGAGATGGTGGCCTTCAGGCGGGTCAGCGTCTTGCCCCACTCCAGCAGGTAGGTGACGTCGCGCAGTTGGTCGGAGGGCCCGAAGTACAGCTGGGGCTGATCGTCGACGAGCTGGTAGACCACCTCGTAGCCGTTGCGCCGGGCCAGGCTCATCAGGAAGACGATCGGGTAGGCGTTGTTCATGAACACGTGGTCCTGGGGCTGCTCGCGGCCCTTGGCGGCGGCGTTGGTGACGACGCGGGTGATCCCGGCCAGGCCGGGGTGGCCGGCGGGGGAGCCCGGGGGCTGGCCGAAGTCTTCGGCGATCTCGGAGTCCTTCTTGGGGGCCTCGTTCCCGGACGGCCACGACCACGTGTACTGGGTGTCGCGGAACCGGTCGAGGATGTTGAGCCCGCGCACCGTCGCCAAGGTGGCACCGCTCTCGGGGAACTCGACCTCCAGCGCGGTGAAATACCCCGTGGTCATCAGCCGCAGGTCGCCGCTGTAGCCCATCCGCAACTCGACGCCGTTGCCGGGCTGCACGTCGGCCCAGCGCGCCTCGTCCGCGCCCTCGCCCACGAACGTCGGCCGCAGGTGGTCGGTGTCCCAGTTGTTGAAGCTCAGCGTGAACGAGTCGATGGCGTCCAGCGAGTCCTCGTAGACGACCTCGGTGAGGTCGCGCACGGTCTCTCGGCCGGCGGGGCGTCCGTTGACCTTGAGCTCGAACGCCGGCACGTAGAACGCCTGCCCGGTGCGGTTGAGGGGGATCACGGCGGTCATCGGCCGGCCCCCTTCGGGATCCTCAGGATGCGTCCGGGGGCCAGCGACAGCGGGTCGGTGACGCCGTTGGCGTCCGCGATCAGCCGCCACGAGCGGTCGTCCGCGTACTCGCGGTAGGCGATCGAGGTGATCGTGTCGGACTCCCGGACGACGCACGCCTTGGTGTGGTCGGCCGACTGGAAGCCCAACTCGGCCAGATGCAGGGTGAGCGGCTTGTACTCCTTGAGCTCGACCGTGAGCTTGGCGCGCAGCGGCTTGCCGTCGGGGGAGAACAGCGTGAACTGCTGCCGCACCGATGTCACGACGCAGCGGAAGCCGTTGTCGCGCCGCTTGCCTGGGAACGATGTCCCGCCCCACAGGAACAGCAGCACCGGCGGTGCGTGGGTGGCCTGCTCGGCCTTGATCAGGGCGTAGAACTTGTCGGTCTGCTCGGTGACGGCCTTCACCGACGAGCCGGTCGTGCCGTCCTCGGTGGAGTCGAAGAACAGCTCAAGGGTGAGGGTCTCGGCCTGCCCGCGCACGTACTGCAGGAGCGGGGTGTCCAGGCCCGGGATGCCGATCTCGGCGACCTGGGCGGCCTTGCTGAAGTTCAGCTCGGTCGGGTTGAACTGGACGCGCAGGGACGGGCCGCCGGACGAGGCGTCCGGGGTCGGCAGCCGGACGAAGGTGGCCTTGGCCAGGACGGTCATCGCGCGTCCTCCCGCACCGAGTTCCACACGGTCGCGTCGGCGCGACGGGCTGCCTCGCTGGACTGCCGGGACTCGAGCCGGCGCAGCACCTCACGGGCGATGACGTCGACGACCTCGGGGCTGACCAAGGTCCGGTCGTCGACCGCACGGACCTCGGCGTCGAAGGTGCCGATGTGGACGTCCATCACGACCCCCCGAACACGGAGGCGACGGTGTTCAGGAACTCTCCGACCGCCCCGCCCGCCTGGGTGAACAGGCCCTCGTGGGCGATCTCGACCTCCTCGACGGCCAGCGTCGAGGTGTTCGCGTTGAAGGCTGGTCCGGCCCACCGGACGGGCAGCCCGCGCCGGAACCGCCAGGTCCGGACCGCGTTGCCGGTCTCGTCCAGCAGCTCGATCACGCCGTCGCGGCGCTTGCCGCGGCCGAGGATGAACTGCTCGTGCCAGCGCCACAGGTCCTCGGTGACCAGGCCGCGGCGCAGCCGCAGGTTCGGGTGGGTGATGCGTCCGGGGAAGCGCAGCACGGCGTCGTTGCGGCCGCCCTCGCGGTATTCGTCGACGGCCAGGGACGCCTCGAGCCCGGTGCACTCGCTGAAGCCGCCCTCGACCGGTGGCGAGAACGCGCCGACCATGGCCGAGACGGGCTTGGCGGTCTCGATCAGCTTGATCGAGAAGTTGAAGGCGCCGAGCAGGGCCATCACGCACCCCCCGCCGGGACGAGTGTCGGCAACTCGGCGATCTCGAGCCGATTGCCGGTGCGCGTGACGCGGGCCAGCACGAACTCGGCGGGGCGCGCCAGCGCGACGCCGACCAGGATCACCAGCCGTCCGGACGCCGCCGCCGACTGGTCCACGGCCAGCGCGAACGCCTCGTCCGGGGTGGCGCCGGCCAGCCCGCCGGCCTCCCAGACGTCGGTCAGCAGGCCTGCGATCGCTTGGGAGACCAGGGACGCCAGCGCCGCGTCGTTGGGCTCGAACGGCACCCAGGCCAGGTAGAGCCGGAGCGTGCGACGCAGGAAGATCATCGCCCGCCGCACCGACACGAACCGCCACTGCGCGTCGGCCGACAGGGTCCGGGAGCCCAGCGGGACCAGGCCGCGGCCGGGCAGCGCGCGGACGACGTTGATGCCGTCGTCGTTGGCGACGGCGTGCGCGGCGGCGTCCAGGGGGAGGGTCACGCCGTGCGCCCACGGCAGCGTCCGGTTGGCCGGGGAGAGCCAGGGCCCGAACGCCGCGTCGCACGCCGCGATCAGCCCGGCCAGGTGCCCGGACGCCGGGATCGCCCGCACGGCCGCGCTGTTGGCGGGCTCGACGACGGTGACCCAGGGCGCCGTCGTGACCGCGTAGGAGGAGGAGTGGCGGGCCGCCCAGCCGCGCAGGGCGGCGAGGGTGGTGGCGGTGTGCGGCGGGTCGAGCAGGGCGATCCGCTCGGTGTTGCGCTCGCAGTGCTCGATCAGGGCCCGCTGTGCGGCCACGACGTCCTCGTCGCCGAAGGACGCGCCCGCCTCGATCAGGGTCGCCTCCAGGGGCGCGAGGGCGGCGGCGTCCGGGGTGCCGCAGGGGTCGCAGGGGTCGACCGGCGGCGGGGGATCGATGACCCGCGCCGGGGTGGGGGCGGCCACCAGGTCGGGGATCGCGATCACGCCCGGCTCCTCGACCTCGACCAGCGTGGCGAGCCCGCGGGCCACGTCGGCCAGTTCGTCGCCGATCAGGTCGGCGGTGGTGAGGGCGGCCGTGCCGTCGCGTCCGCCGGCGAGCCGCGCGCGGGTGGCGTCCGGCTGCCGCGGGGCGGCGACCGTGCAGCGCACGAAGCGGGACGCCGTGAGCGCGGCCTCGGCGAAGGCCGGGTGGCTGGGCTCGGACGACAGGTCGGGCCAGGTCTCCACGACCGCCCCGCGGCGCAGCACGGCGAGGGCGAACGTTGCGGCCTCGATGGTGAACGGGCTGGTCAGCACGAGGGTCCCGGGGAGCGGGGCCGTCCAGCTGAGGAGTCGCTGGGCGGCGTCCACGGCCGCCACGACGGCGTCCACCCCGACCGGCCCGCCGCCGGCGTCCTGGGTGATCCGGCAGGCGTCCCCGACCCGGAAGCCGGAGGCGTCCTGGACGGCGGTCACCAGCGACCCGCTGGGCTGCCCGGGCCTGGTCGCGGTGGCCACCCGGCGTCCGGGGCCGCTGACGACCTCCAGTTGGTCGCCCCAGGCACCCGGCGAGGACGCCGTCACCGTGATCGCCGGCAGGCCGCCGGCCGTCAGGCCCACGGCGGCGGCCGAGGCGCCGGTCGCGACGTCGAGGGTCAGCGCGAGGTTGAGGTCGGGGTGCAGGGGACGGTCCCAGGTGACCCGTCCGGTGCCGGCGTCCACGGCCGTCACCAGGTAGTCGCGCGCGATGCCGGGCTGGGAGAGAGTGGCGACGGCGCCGACGACCAGGCCGTCCAGCGCGGCCACCACACTGGACGCCCGGTCGGCCGGCTGGATGCCGGTGGTCGTGGTGGTCCGGACGGGCGCCGCCGCCCGCACCACCCAGGCCGGGCCGCCTCCCCCGTCGAAGTAGGCCTTGGCCGCGTAGGCGCCCAGGCCGTTGGGCACGAACTCGCCGAACGTCTCGGCGAAGGCGCGCCAGGAGCCGACGCGCGTCGGGGCGTCCACCGGGCCGCGCTCGGTCACGCAGACCAGAGCGACGACGTCGACCCGCGTCGGGGCGAGGGCCGGCGGTGGCTCGACGAACTCGATGTACGCACCCGGCGCGCGGCCGTCCATCAGACCAGCTCGATCTTCTCGACGGCCAGCTCGAGGGTCTCCACCGCCACCTCGTTGGTGGTGGCGTTGAAGGCGGGCCAGTCGAGCTTGCACGGCCAGGCCTCGTAGAAGTTCCAGCGCACCGTGTCGTTGTGCTCCTCGTCCAGTAGGACGATCGCCCCGTTGCGCCGGTCGGCGATCCCGTTGACGAGCTGGCGGTACCAGGTCCACAGCTCGGTGTTGGTGGTGATGCCGCGCTTGAGAACGATGTTGGAGTACTTGCGCAGCCCGAACAGCTTCTTCGGGTGCAGGTCGCGGCTGTTGCCGTCGCGGTACTCCGCGATGTCGATGTTGGTCGTCAGGCCGGTCACTTCGCGGAAGGCGGCCACCACATCAGAGGTGCCCGTGATCTCCACGCGGAAGTTGAAGCCCCGGAACGGGTCGACGCGATCTCCGGTTGGCATGGGGGACGCCCTCCTCTCACAGTTCCTGGACGGACGAGCCGCCCAGCCATTGACCGATGCGCAAGATCACGAACTCGGCCGGTCGCACCGGCGCGATGCCGATCTCGGCGACGAGGCGTCCGTTGAGGATGTCGTCGTCGTCCATGGTCGAGCGGTCGCAGTTCACGAAGAACGCCTCCTGCTGCTTGGCGCCCATCAGGGCGCCGTCGCGCCAGACGCCGGTCAGGAAGATCGAGATCGAGTCCTTGACCCGCTGCCACAGCCGCTGGTCGTTGGGCTCGAAGACCACCCACTGGCAGCCCTCCTGCAGCGACTCCTCGACGAAGATGAACAGCCGCCGGACGTTGACGTAGACCCAGTCGGCCTCGCTGGTCAGGCAGCGGGCGCCGTAGATCCGGAGCCCGCGGCGTTGGGCGCGCAGGTCTCGGAGCACGTTGATGCCGCGCGGGTTGAGGATCTCCTGGGCGCCGTTGGAGACGAACGTCTCGAGGTCGGTGATGCCCAGCAGCACCTCGTTCGCGGGCGCCTTGTGGACGCCACGGGTGTTGTCGACGCGGGCGTAGACGCCGAGGACGTGCCCCGAGGGTGCCACCACGCGTGAGCCGCCCGACAACGGGTCGGTCACCACCACCCGGGGGTAGTAGATCGCGGCGTACCGGGTGTCGAAGTTGGCCGCGTGTGTCTGCATCGCGTCGAGCGTCGCCGGGGTGTTGGAGCTCCCGTGCGGCGGGTCGAGGACGGCGAACCGATCCATGAGCCGGGTGGCCTGCTCGATGAGCGCCCCCTGGACGGCCACCGTCGTGACGCCCGGGGCCGCCAGCAGGGCGACCTCGTCGACGTCCTCGAGGGCCAGCAGGCCGGTCTTGAGGTTGGGTCCGCCGTCGGTGCCGATGTACTCGGCGTCCGTCGCGGCCACCGTCCCGTCGCTGCCGCCGGCCAGGGCGTCCGCGAGGCCGTCTGCGGGGGCCGGGAACCGGAACGGGTCGTCGGCGGGTGCGGCGACGCCCGGGTCCACGGTGGCCAGCGTGGACGCCGAGAGCGCGGTCACGTAGTACCGGCCCGGGATGTTCGCCAGGGTCAGCCCCGGGAACCGCTCGGTGACCGTCGTGCCTTCGACTGGGTCGCTGTAGGCGAGTGTCAGGTCGAACTCGCACGTCGAGATCGCGGTCTCGGTCAGCGGTACGACGGGGTTCCAGGCGCCGGCGGCGATGTTGGCGCCGTCCAGCACCAGCGAGCCGCCGGCGATCGCGGTGACCTTCCGGTAGACCCGCTGGGCGGACGCCGGACCGAATGTCACCTCGACCCACGCTCCGACGTAGAAGCCCGCGGTCGTGGTCACCGGGACGACGGTGTTGCCGCCGGCGATCAGGGCGTGCTTGACGACGCCACGGCCCGCGGAGCGGTAAGCGACGGACGCCCGCAGGTCGCGTCCCCACGTGCCCTTGCTGGTGGCGATCAGGCCGAAGGACCCCGGCTTGGCCGCTCCCGGATCAGCCAGGGCGGACGGCACTCCTCCCGCCAGCGTCCCGACGTCGGTGAGCACCATGGTGTAGCCGGACGCGAACGCCACGGTCAGCGCGGCCACCGTCACCTCGGAGGTCGCCAGGTTGACCGCGGTGAGGGGGAGATCGGCGCTGGTCGTGGTGATGCCGTCCTTGACCTGGACCAGCCGCACCTTGCTGCCCACCCGCAGCCCGCGGACGGTGCCCAGGGCCAGGACCGTGGCCCCGACCAGGGCGTCGCGGCGCAGCCGGGTGACGACGCCGCCCGCCAGGGTGGCCTTCGTCACGGACGCCGTCGCCGGGGCCACCCGGCTGACGTAGAGGCGGCGTCCGCCGTTGCCGAAGAAGCCCTTCACCGCGTACGGCAGGTCGGACTGGTCGGCGTAGACGCTGCCGAAGTCGAACGGGCCGCCGAAGGCGCGAACGAACTCGGAATAGTTAGTGACCAGGGTCGGGGGGCCGGCGGTCGGGCCGCGCCTGGTCAGCCCGATCATGCCGGTCGTGGTGGTGCCGACGCCGGCGATGGGCGGCGGCCCGGAGGAAACCTCCTCCACGAACACGCCGGGGGCGAGGTACTCGGGCATGGCGGCTCCTTTCTCGGGTCAGGTCCGTAGGGCGACGTCGATGACGAACGGGTTGGTGGGCGCGAGCGGGTGCTCGGTGGGGCCGTCGGTGAGGAACCCGGCGGCCGAGACGGTGAGGCGAAGGGCGGCGACGCCGCGGACGCCGGGCTGGCGCCAGCGGCCGTCCGGGTCGGTGGTCAGGCCGAGGGTGCGGTACTCGGTGGCGGCGCCGTCCACGACCTCGACGGACGCCCCCGCGAGCGCGGCGGCGACGGGCCAGACGGCGTCCCCGGCCAGGGCGTCCCGGGTCAGGGTGGTGGCGGCGCCCGGCGCGCCGGGCGTGACGATCGCGACCGCCGAGCCGTCGGCGGGTGAGGTGCGCAGCGGGCGCCGCAGCAGGGCCAGGGTGCCGGTGACGGCGTCCACGATGGTGTGCTCTCCGGTCGCCAGCCGCAGGACGGTTCCGGCGCCGATCCCGGCGGTGGACGCCAGCGTCACGGTGGCGTCGCCGGCTCGGGCGGCCTCCGTCAGGCTCGTGGTCGGGACCGCGGGCAGCGGGCGCAGCCGCACGGTGGTTCCCGCGGGATGGGCGGACGCCAGCGGGACGCCGACGGCGACGACCGGGGCCGTCGGCGTCCCGGACAGCGTGATCGAGGCGCCCACGACCGGACCGTGCGGGAAGGCGGACGCGGTCACGCGGCCGGCCAGGGCGATGGTGGTCGACGAGACCGGCAGGGGCGCCGCCCGGTAGGGGAGCGCTGAGGCGGCCGGAATCCTGATCCGGGCGTGCTGCTCGGCGCGTCCGGGCCGGGTCAGGACGACGTCGACGAACTGGTCGGTGGTGGACAGGTGGGGCCAGGCGCGCTCCGGCAGGCCGGTGAGGACGAGGGTCCCGCGGGTGACGTGCGCACCCACTCCGGCGGACAGTGAGCGGGCGGACGCCACGGGCGGGGGGCGTCCGGTCCACTCGTCGGCGAGCGGGACCAGCGCCAGGGCGCCGGTGTGCCACGGCTCGGCCGGGACGACCCGGAAGGTGCCTGTGTCGGTGACGACGAGTTGTGTCATGCGGTGGCCCCAACGATCTGCGCGAGGGGGATGGTGGCGTCCAGGACGGGGGCGGAGGCCAGGTCGTCCAGGTGGCTGTCGATGACGACGCCGGCGACCCGCAGCCCGACCGACGGACGCGCGTTGGTCTGCTGCCCCGACCACAGCAGGTTCAGCTCGTAGGCACCGTGCAGGTCGAGCCCGAGGGTCAGCACCGTTCCCGAGGACGCCAGCGTCCCGGCCAGTTGGGCGCCGGTGAGTCGGCGGTGGTCGGACAGCACCTGGAGGACGCGCCCCAACAGCAGGTTGGCGACGGCCGCCTCACCGTTGATCGGGACCACGCTGACCGCCAGCTCGACCGGCAGCGGCCGGTGCGACTCGCGGTCGGACGAGGGGCGGGGCGGCGTGGCGTTGAGCAGGTCCGCCGCGACGTCGACGCGGTGCAGCCAGACCGCGACGGCGCTGGACACGTTGGCGAGTTCCACCTCGCGCGGCGAGTTCACCCGCACCGGGACGCCGGCGAGCCCGGCCTCCCCGGAGTTGGTGATGTGGGCGCGCAGCAGGGCAGCGAGGGACTCCATCGCGTCCCTGATCGCCCCGTAGCCGGCCATGGGCACAGAGAAGTCGGCCGTCGTCACCGGACCGTTGCGCAAAGTCGTATAAATCGCCTTCCGTCAGGTTCTCGAACGCCCTTAGATTGGGCCTGGTCAGGGGGTGGCGGATCAGGGGGACCGCGGTCTTTGGCGTTGTCCGGTCGAGGGGGGACCGCGTGGCGGACCGGTGACGGCCCCGTGACGCGAGGGACACGAGACATGAACGGCTGACAGGTGGTGGACATGGCGATTCCCGTTCGACCCAGCCCGGTCGTCGGCTCACGCCGCCCTCGGGCGGGGCCGCTGTACGAGGTCAAAGTGTTGGGGGACTTCGAGGTCACCAGGCGGGGGACTGTGGTGGCTCTACCGGAGTCGACCTGGCGCCTGGTGGCGCTGCTGGCGATCTCGGGGCAGGCGTTGCGTCGCCACCGGGTGGCTCTGACGCTGTGGCCTGACGTCGACGACGAGCGGGCCCAGGGCAACCTGCGCTCGTGCCTGTGGCGGCTGCGCAAGGTGGCGCCCGGCCTGCTCGGGTCGTCGTCCGATCTTCTGGGCCTGGACGCCGGCGTCCGGGTCGATCTCGCGGACCTGACCTCACTGTCAACGCGTGTCGAGGCCGGTGATCCGCTGGACGCCGCGATGCTGCAGGGATTGCAGGTGGACGCCGATCTGCTGCCCGACTTCGACGACGACTTCGTCGACGAGAACCGGGAACTGGTGCGCCAGCTGTGGCTGCGCACGGTCGAGGCGGTCGCTCAGCGGCTCCTCGACGGCGGGGCGGTGGGTCCGGCGCTGCGGCTGGCCCTGGTCGTCGTATCGCAGGCCCCGATGCGCGAGACTGCGCACGAGTTGATCCTGCGCGCGCACCTGGCCGAGGGCAACACGTCCGAGGCGCTTCGCCACTACCGGGCCCTGTCGAACACCCTGTGGGCCGAACTCGGGATCCGGCCGTCCGGGCGGATGCGGGCCACCATGGCGCCCTGGACGCACGCCGAGGAGCGTGCGGAATATTCGGCCTCCCCGGGCCGTTCCACGAGATGCTTGAACGTTAAAGGAAAGGGCATTCCGTGAGCCGCCTGATCCAGGCCTTCGACATTGCCGCACCCCAGTGGCCGACGGTCGACCCGTTCCTGTTCGTCGCCCATCACCTGGACGCCTATCCGGCGGCCGACGGCCAGACCCAGGGCCCGCCGCGCGCGTTGCTTAGGGGCCGCGACCTCGGCATGGACTTCGCCGGACGCGAGGGCTGGAACATGTACCACGGCGACGTGGTCCCGGGCTTCCCTCAGCACCCGCACCGCGGATTCGAGACGGTGACCCTGGTCGAGGAGGGGCTCGTCGACCACACCGACTCGGCCGGCGCGGTGGCCCGCTACGGCGCCGGGGACGCTCAGTGGCTGACGGCGGGCTCGGGGGTCGCGCACGCCGAGATGTTCCCGCTGACCAGGGCCGACGGGCCGAACCCGCTGCACTTGTTCCAGATCTGGCTCAACCTGCCGCTCGCCACGAAGGACGCCCCGGCCGACTTCTCGATGTTCTGGGCCGACCAGTTGCCGATCGTCGAGACCTCGGACGCCGCCGGCCGCCTTAGCCGGGTCAAGCTCGTCGCGGGCCGCTTCGGGGAGGCCACGCCTCCGGCGCCGCCGACGGCGTCCTGGGCGGCGAGACCCGAGTCCGACCTGGCCATCTGGCACGCGACCCTCGACCCGGACGCGGTCCTGACGCTGCCGGTGTCGGCCGGTCCCGACACCATCCGCGTGCTGTACCCCTACGAGGGCACGCTCACCGTCGACGGCGAGACGCTGGCCGGCCGGGGTGCCGTCGTGGACGCCGCGACCCCGCTCGAGGTCACGGCCGGCTCGGCCGGCGCCCGGTTGCTCGTGCTGCAGGGGCGTCCGATCGGCGAGCCGGTCTACCAGCAGGGGCCGTTTGTGGCGGCGTCCAAGGACGGCCTACGGGCCGCCTTCGCCGACTACAACGCGGGCAGGTTCGGCCGGTGGCCGCATGCGTCGGACGCCCCGGTCCAGCCGCACGGGACGGGGCGCTTCGCCCGCTACCCGGACGGCCGCGTCAGCACCCCGGCGCGCTAACCGGGCAGCGCGTCCACGTAGCACCAGCGCCACTCCTCGCCGGGCTCGAACGAGCGCATGACAGGGTGCCCTGTCTGCTCGTAGTGCCCGGTGGCGTGGCGGTCGGGGGAGGAGTCGCAGCAGCCGACGTGCCCGCAGTCGAGACAGATCCGCAGGGCGACCCAGTTGGTCTTCCCGTCGGCGAGGCACTCGGCGCAGCCCTCGGGCGTCAGCGGGACGACTGAACGGCCGTCGTCGGCGTCCCGGAGGTGCTCACAGTCGCCCCGGTTGCGCTCGGGGGTCCGTAGGACGCCGCGGGCCGCGATCTGCCGCTGGTGGAGCGTCGTCAGCATGGACTCCTCGAGGTCGGCGTCCCCGAGCGCCTCGTCCAGCACTTCGCTGGAGACGTTGCCCGTGTCGCGGATCTTGAGCAGCTTGCCCCGCTCGGCCTCCAGCATCGCCATGCGGAGGCGCCGGTAGGCGTCCGTGGGGCTTTCGACATCGGCGGTGGTGCCGAGCCGCTCCCACGCCGCGTGGCGCCGGCGCTCGCCGACGCTGCGCAACGCGCCGACGACCTCGGTCGGGACGCCAGCCACCTCGAGCGCGTCGAGCGCGTGATCGCCGGCCGCGACCGCCCTCTCGATCACGGTCGCCCGCTGCAGTGCCTCTTCGCGGGGGTCTTCGCCGCGGATGTCCATCCGGCGGGCCACCCAGGGCAGCGAGTACCCCTGCAGCAGTAGCGTCCCGGCCACGACCACGAGGGCCAGGAGCACCAGCAGGTCGCGCGCGGGGGCGTCCTCGGGAATCGACAGGGCGGCCGCCAAGGTGACCACGCCGCGCATCCCCGCCCAGCCGGTGACGGTGGCCGCGCGGGCCGCCTCGCTCCACGGGAACGATCCGCGCCACAGCGGGATCGTGAGGTACATGAACGCCAGCCGGACAGCGATCACGGTCGCCAGGAGCGCGGCGCCCACGCCGACCACGACGGCGAGCCCGATGCCTTCGTCCTGCACGCGTTCGACGATGCCGTGCGCCTGCAGGCCGATCAGCAGGAACACGCCGTTCTCGAGGATGAACTGGATCGTCGTCCAATTGATGCGCTCGGCCAGCCGCGAGCGAGCGGACTGGAACGAGTGCGCCTTGTGGCCCAGCAGGACGCCGGCCGTCACGACTGCCAGCACGCCGGACGCGTGGACGGCTTCGGCGGGCAGGTAGGCGATCCAGGGGCAGATGAACGAGACGGCGACATCGCTGACCGACGACTGGATCATGCCCCGCACTCGCCGGATCACCCACATCGCCACCAGGCCGATCGCGATCCCGCCGCCGGCCGACCACAGGAACTGGACCCCGACGTCGCCGGCGGTCACGGCCGCGCCGAGTCCGACGAGCCCGAGCTTCACGATGACGAGGGCGGTGGCGTCGTTGAAGAGCGACTCGCCTTCCAGCAGTGTCACGATCCGGCGCGGCAAGCCGATGCCTTTGGCGACCGCGGTCGCGGCGACGGCGTCCGGGGGAGCGACGACCCCACCGAAGGCCAACGCGAGCGGCAGCGGGATGCCCAGCAACTGCCAGAGCAGGACGCCGACAGCCGCCGCGGTCACCACGACGAGCGCGACCGAGAGCATCGCGATCGACTTGAGGTTGGCGCGCAGGTCGATCAGAGACGTCCGGATCGCGGCCGCGTACAGCAGCGGGGGCAGCAGCCCGAGCAGCACGATCTCGCGGTCGATCTCGATGACGGGGAAGCCGGGCAGGTAGCCGATGACGATGCCGACCAGCGTCAGCAACAGGGGGGCCGAGGTGCCGAGGCGTCCAGACACCCCCGAGACGGCGACGACGACAGCAACGATCCCGACGACGAAGAGGGCTGCTTCCACGCGGCGATTCTGCCCTAGTCGCCGAGGAAGGCGTGGACCAGCCCGACCACCGACGATCCTTCGCCGGTCGCGGCCGCGACGCGCTTCATGGAGCCGGACCTGATGTCGCCCGCTACGAAGACGCCCGGCACGGCCGTCGCCAGCGGCGCCGGGGGGACGCCGTCGGTCCAGAACCGTTCGGGGACGTCGCGTCCGGCGAGGACGAAGCCGTACTCGTCGCGGCAGACGTCCTCGGGTAGCCACTCGCAGTGCGGCTCGGCGCCGAGCAGCAAGTAGAGGCCGGACGCCTCCACGCGCGCGGTCGACTCGTCGTTGAGATCGCGCAGGACGAGCCACTCCAGGACGCCGTCGCCGCCCCCGTCGATGACCTCGGTGCAGGGGCGGACGACGACGTTGTGGCGTCCGGCCAGTTCGTGGATCAGGTAGGTCGACATGGTCTCGTCCAGGCTCGGACGCCGGATGACGACCGTCACGGACGCCGCGAACCGCGACAGTGCACCGCGGACGGGCCCGCACTGTTGCCGCCGCCCACGACGACGACGTGTCGTCCGCGCATCGAGCTCGTGCCGGCCTGTCCGCCCACGGCGTCCGCCTCGATCACGACGGTCGACAGGCCTTCGGACGCCCCATAGACGGCGGCCGCGAGGCCGGCGGGCCCGGCGCCGACGATCAGCAGGTCGGCCACCTCGTCGCCGTCGGGGGCCGTGCTGCGCGCCGCCCGCTGCATGAGGCCGGCCAGGTCGGCGGTGGACGGGCACGGCAGGATGGCGCCGCCGACCAGCTGCACCAGCGGCAGGGCGGCGTCCGGGCCGACCTCGGCCAGCATCTCGGCGGCGACCGGCGAGTCGGTGGGGTAGACGCGGTGGGGTACGCCGCTGCGGTCGAGGAAGTCGATGATGCGGGCGGAGTCGGCGCTCGGGGCGTCCATGAAGATGCGGACGACGTCGATCGAGACGGCCCCGCTGACCCAGGTCCACTCGGACAGTTGCTCCGAGATGCCTCCGTGGAATTCCTCGTCGCGGGGACCCTTCGGAATGACGAAGTAGCCGTCGATCTGGCCGGACGCCTGGGCGTCCATCAGGTCGCCGACGGCGTCCGCGAACTGCTCGGACGGGACAAAGACGAGCCGGCGCGCGGTGGACAGGGTCGAGGCCAGCTTCCGGAAGACGTCGACGGCCGTGAACTCGCCCAGGCGGTACTCGCAGGCGATGACGGCCACCTTGTGCTGGGCGGCGAGCAGGTTGAGCAGCACCGGCTTGGCGGCGTCCAGGTCGGGCGCGACCAGGTCGTAGTCGCGCGCGTAGCGCGCGGACAGTTCGTCCAGCAGGACGCCCCTCGAGGCGTCCGCGATGACGACGATGGCGGGGCGAAAGTCGGCTCCCACGTGTCGCCTAGAGGCCGAGGTCGCGGAACAGCTTGGCGACGTGGCCGGTGGCCTTGACGGCGTACTGGGCGACATCGATCGTGCCGCGGCCGTCGGCGTCCACGGCGACGACGAACGTCGAGCGGATGACGCCCACGACCTCCTTGCCGTAGAGCTTCTTGGGTCCGTAGGCGCCGTAGGCGGTCATGACGGAGCGGTCGGCGTCCGAGAGCAGCCGGACGCTCAGGTCGTACTTGTCGCGGAACTTCGCGAGCTTCTCGGGGGCGTCCGGGGAGATGCCCAAGACGGTGAGGCCGGCGGCGTCCAGGGACTCGCTGGCGGCGGTGAAGTCGACGGCCTGCGTGGTGCAACCGGGCGTCAGGGCGGCCGGGTAGAAGTAGACGATGACGCGGCGTCCGGCGAAGTCGGACAGGCTGACGGGTGCGTTGTCGGCGTCCGGCAGCGTGAACTCGGGTGCGGGATCTCCCACCATCAGCTGGGCCATGGGTGCAACCATAGTGCGCGGGCGACTAGGCTCGTCCACGCAGTGTCGCCGAGAAAGGACCCGTCGTGGCCGCTACCCGAACCAAGGCTGAGATCGAGGCTGAGATCGCCGCTGCGCGCTCGCGGTTGGCCGGCAACGTCGAAGATCTGATCACCGCAGTGCACCCGCAGGCGGTCAAGACGCGGGCGGTCAACGACGCCAAGGACTTCGTGGCCGGCGAGCTGAACACGGCTCGCTCCCAGTTCGTCGACGACTTCGGAGCCGTCAAGTGGGACCGCATCGCCTACCTCGCCGCCGCCGTCGTCGGCACGTTCGCATTCATCGGAGTCGTGCGCTCCATCGTCCGGCGCTGACGCCCCTTCAAACAACGACAAGGCCCTTCGCGATGCGCGAAGGGCCTTGTGCTTGGTACACCGCCAGGGACTCGAACCCTGAACCCGCTGATTAAGAGTCAGCTGCTCTGCCAGTTGAGCTAGCGGTGCGTGCCCGGACGATGTTAGTGCATCAGTGCCGACAGAAGAAAATCGGACGCCTACGCGCGGGTCCGCCGGACGAAGGCCATGCGCTCGGCGCGTAGTCCGTCGTGCTCGGGCTGGGGTCCGGGGAGCGGTTCGAGGACGCGTCCGGTGGCCAGGTGCAAGAGGTGATCGGCCAGTTCTGGGTTGCGGGCCAGGACCGGACCGTGGGGATAGGTGCCGATCACGCGACCCTGGACCGCGCCCTCGGTGCCCTCGTCGGCGTTGCCGATGCCCACCTCGACGCGGGCCAGCGGGGCGGCGTCCGGGCCCAGGGTGGTGAAGCCGCCGTGGTTCTCGAAGCCGGTGAGGTAGGTCTGGGTGCCGTCCGGCTTGGTCCAGCGGGTGAGGATCTCGCCCACGGCGCGGCGGCTGCCGCGGCGGGTGGTGACGTCGAGGACGCCGAGGCCCTCGCGGACCTCGTCGTTCTCGCCGATCGTGAAGGTGTGCCCGCAGATCTGGTAGCCGGCGCAGACGGCGAACAGGACGGCTCCGTCCGCGAGGGCCGAGAACAGGGCGCCGTCGGCCTTCAGCTCTCGGACGGCTGTCGTCTGGGCGTTGTCCTCGCCGCCGCCGAGCAGGTAGATCGCGCCGTCGGCCGGGAGTCGCTGACCTGGCTCGACGAAGATCACCTCGGAGTCGATGCCCCGCCAGGCCAGGCGCTGGTGGAGCACCTTCGCGTTGCCCTGGTCGCCGTAGATGCCGAGCAGCGACTGGTAGACAACGACGATCTTCACCGGTCCTTGGCCGTCGCGAAGGGCGGGTCCCTGAGCTTGTCGAAGGGTCATCGCAGGCCGCCCATCTTGAGCAGTTTCTGGAAGGGGGTATACGTGGCGATCACGTCGACCGTGCCGGGGCCGGTGGCGGCGCCGAGCGCTTCCGTCAGGTCCGGGATCACCGAATGCTCGACCTCGGCATAGGTCAGCCGCACGGCCAGGTCGTAGGCCCGCGGGCCGGACGCGACGACGCGGCGTCCGCGGAGCTGTTCGAACTCGACGTCCCAGAGCCACGACACGTCCTTGCCGTCCGCGGCGACCGAGTCGATCATCAGCACGCAGGGGTCGGTGGTGAGCAGCGGCAGCGATTCCGCCCAGCCGGCCGGGTTCTTGGACAGGATCAGCCGGTAGCTGGACCCGCCGATCGTCGCCACAGAGAAGCGTCCGGCGGGGGCCTTGACCGACCGGAACCCCCGCAGCGCGGTCTCCGCGTCGACTCCCAGTTCGGCGACGGCGGCCAGAGCCATGGCGGCGTTCGCGATGTTGAAGACGCCGGGCACGTTGAGCTGGGGATCGATCGCGGTGCCGTCCGGGAGCCGGATGAAGCCGTCGCGAACCACGTAGTCAGCATCGTGCTGGGTGAGTTCGCAGGAGGGGCAGTCCCAAGTCGAGGTGCCATCGGACGCCGACGCGCGAGTCAGCATGGCGCCGCAGGCGGGGCACATGGCGGCGTCGGCGTTCCAGGTGGTGGCGGTGCTGACCCATACGACCTTGGGCGCCTTCTCGGCGGCCCAGGTGACCAGCGGGTCGTCGGCGTTGGCGATCACGACGGGACCGTCGGCGCCCGCGCGGTCGAGGGCGCTGCGCCAGTCGCGTCCCAGGAACTTGATCTCGTGGTTGCGGTCGAGCTGGTCGCGGCTGAAGTTCAGCAGCACCAGGACCTCGGGGCGTCCCTTGGCCAGCAGGTCGGCGACGACGCGTTCGTCGGTTTCCAGGACGGCGACGTCGGCCCGGGGCGCCTTGGCAAGCGCGGATGCGATGCCGTAGTGCAGGTTCGCGCCGTCGGCGTTGTGGACGAGGCGTCCGGCGTCCGGTCCCAGCGCCTCGCGCAGCGCGGAGGCGACGAAGTGCGTCGTGGTGGTCTTGCCGTTGGTGCCGCTGACGGCGACGATGCGGCGTCCCTTCACGAGGTCGCCGAAGGCGTCCGGCGCGATCCGGGTCAGGATCTGACCGCGGATGGACGCGCCCGATCCCTTCCCCAAGAGTCTGGACGCCGTCGCCGCCAGATCACCGGCGACGGTTCCGGCGACGAGCCTCGCCCGGTGGGGGAGGCTCAGCTTCGCGGGATCCGCCTTGCGGCGCAGGTCGTCGGATGGCACGCCGCCATTCTGCCGCGTGACAGGAGTGGCTGACGATTCGTACGAGGACGGCGCTCGCGGATGTCCCTGCACGGGCAATAGCGTTGCGCCATGGTCTGGTCTGCGGTGCGAACCCCCACGACCCAGCCCACCCGGACCCGACCTCAGCCCCGGCTGGTGATCCTCTCTGGACGAGTCGTCCGCCTCGATGGCGTCAGGTCTCTGGCCTCGCTCGGCCGCGGTAGTGAACGAGTCACAACGCTACCGTTTTCGGTATAGTTGTGGCATGGCCGCAAAGGTGAAGTACCGGGAGATCGTGCGGGAACTCGCGCTCGATCGGTACGGGTATGTCACCACCAAGGATGCCGTGATCGCGGGCGTCCCCGCGATTGAGCTGCCCAAGCTCGCTGCTCGAGGGGGGCTGCAGAACGTGGCCTACGGCTTGTATCGGGTACCTGACGTTCCGGTGACGGCGCTCGACCAATTCGCGGAGGCCCTGCTGCGAGCGGGTGATGGTGCCTACCTGCACGGCGAGTCGGTGCTGGCTCTGCTCGGGCTGGCGGACGTCAACCCGAGGCGGATCAAGGTCGCCATCCCCAGGCGTGCCCGGTCGAAGCTGCCCTCTTTCATCGAGCTGACCCGGGTGGCGGGTGGCCTGCCGACGACCCTCTACGGGGCCCTGCCTGCCCAGCCGATTGCCGACGCGATCCTGGAGTGCCGCGGACGAATCGAGACCGAACGCCTCCTGGAGGCGGCGAGGCAGGCGCGCGCCGAGGGTTTGCTCACTACGACCGAGTGGCAGCGGGTGTGGAAGGAGCTTCAGTCGTGAGCTACTCGGATCCCCCGGCGAGCGTGCGTTCGCTGGAGCAGCGCATCCGCAACCTCGAAGGTGACGACGGTCTGGCGCTTCGTCGCCGCGTCGGGATGGCGCTGGTCGTGGTGGGCCAGATGCTCCCGGAAGGCGCAATCAAGGGTGGGAGTGCGATGGCGCTGCGCTACGGCAGCGGAACCCGCTTCACCCGGGATCTGGACGCCGCGAGGGTGCAGTCACTGGCCCGGTTCCGCAGCGACTTCGAGGAGTCCTTGGCGACGGGCTGGGCGGGGTTCACCGGACGGCTGATCGAGAAGGCGGCGCCCCGCCCGGCTGGTGTGCCGACCGCCTACGTGATGCAGCCCTTCGACGTGAGGCTCGACTACCGGGGTCGCTCGTGGTGCACGGTCGCCTTCGAACTCGGCCACAACGAACTCGGCGACGCCGACGAACCCGAGTACCAGCTTGCCCCCGATCTCGCCCGCCTGTTCACCGAAGTCGGGCTTCCAGCGCCCGAACCGGTGCCCGTGATGCGCGCCGATCACCAGATCGCACAGAAGCTCCACGCCGCGTCCGAGGATGGCAGCGAGCGTGCGCGCGATCTGGTCGACCTCCAACTCCTCGATCACGGCGAGGAGTTGGACCTGGCCCAGGTCGCCTCGACCTGCACGCGCCTGTTCGAGTACCGACACCGGCAGGAATGGCCGCCGACCATCGTTACCAGGAACCAGTGGGACACCCTCTACGAAGAAGCTGCCGACGGCCTGGACGTGCTCGCCGACGTCGACGAGGCGGTTGGCTGGACCAACGAGTTCATCCAGCGCATCGATGCGGCGCGCAGATAGCGCCGTCCATCGCGTGTCGATTTCGGCGGTTTGGCGGCCCTCACCGCAGCGCCGCAGGGTACTCGTCCGAGAACGCTCCGCGGGCATACGGGCTCGGGTTGGCTCCCCTCAGGGAGGGCCCTTGTTGCACGCATGTTGCACGAGAAAACCCGCCCCAACTATTTTACCTAGTCAGAACGGGTTTCACTTGGGGTGAGTAACGGGACTCGAACCCGCGACATCCTGGACCACAACCAGACGCTCTACCAACTGAGCTATACCCACCATGTGCCGCCGAGGCGACAGCGACGCTGATCTTAGCGAACCTGCGGCGCCGGATGAAATCGTCAGCCCAGCCGGGTTCAGCCCGCGGACGCGACGGTGTGGCCGGTCAGCGCGCCCTGGTGGCGGGCCGCGATCGCCTGCAACTCGGACCCGCCCAGCCCCGGACGCTCCACGAAGATCGCCTCCCGGTAGTAGCGCAGTTCCTCGATCGACTCGCGAATGTCGGCCAGGGCGCGATGCCCGCCCGACTTCGCGGGCGTGTTGAAGAACGCCTTCGGGTACCAGCGCCTCGCCAGCTCTTTGATGGACGACACGTCGACGTTGCGGTAGTGGACGAACGACTCCAACGCCGGCATGTCGCGGGCCAGGAACATCCGGTCGGTGCCGATCGTGTTGCCCGCCAGCGGCGCCTGCCGCGGACCGTTCACGTACCGCCGGACGTAGTCCAGCACCTGCTTCTGCGCCTGTTCCAGCGTCACCCCGGACTCGAACTCCTCGATGAGCCCCGACTTGGTGTGCATCTCTCGCACGAAGTCACCCATGGCCGCCAGCGCGGCGTCCGAAGGCTTGATGACGATGTCGACGCCCTCGCCCAGCACGTTCAGCTCGCCGTCGGTCACCAGCGCCGCTACCTCGACGAGCGCGTCCGTCCCGAGGTCGAGCCCGGTCATCTCGCAGTCGATCCACACCAGCTTGTCGTTCACGGCCGCAACTCTACGGCGTGTCGCGCCTCCCCCCGGACGCCGCAGGTCCCAGGCACTAGGGTGGTCAGACCCGCTGATCAGCCCGGAGGAGCAGACCATGGTCGACGCTGGACACCCCCTGTTGGACCCACTTGAGGTGCCCGGCCAGCGGCAGAACCTGCGTGAGTTCATCGACAGGCTGATCGACGAGGGCTACACCGTCGGTGACGCGCAGACGGCGGACGATGCCGAACTGATCGACCCGGGTGGCCGCGCCGTCGAAACGTGGCGGCAGGACTACCCGTACGACGAGCTCATGCAGCGCGAGGAGTACGAGAGCGAGAAGTACCAGCTGCAGATCGAGCTGTTGAAGCTGCAGTACTGGGGGCAGGACCACGGCCAGAAGCACATCATCGTCTTCGAGGGCCGCGACGCCGCCGGCAAGGGTGGCACGATCAAGCGCTTCACCGAGCATCTCAACCCCCGCGCCGCGCGCGTGGTCGCGCTGAACAAGCCGACCCACACCGAGGCCGGCCAGTGGTACTACCAGCGCTACATCCAGCATTTCCCGACCTCCGGCGAGATGGTCCTGTTCGACCGCTCCTGGTACAACCGGGCCGGCGTCGAGCGGGTCATGGGCTTTTGCACCGACGAGCAGTACGCGCTGTTCATGAAGCAGACCCCCGAGTTCGAGCGGATGATCATCGACTCCGGGACGCACCTGACGAAGTTTTGGTTCTCGGTAACGCAGCGCGAGCAGCGCACCCGGTTCGCGATCCGCCAGATCGATCCCGTGCGGCGCTGGAAGCTGTCGCCCATGGATCTGGAGTCCCTGGACCGCTGGGAGGACTACACCGCCGCCAAGGAGGCGATGTTCGCGGGCACCGACACCGACCACGCGCCCTGGTTCACGATCCGCAGCAACGACAAGAAGCGCGCCCGCATCAACGCCATGCGCGCCTTCCTGAATCAGTTCGACTACGAGGGACGCGACAACTCCGTCGTCTACGATCCCGACCCGTTGATCGTCCGGCTGGGTCGCGACGCGGTCGGCGACTAACCGTCGAGAGTCGATTGGACGCCGTCGCGCACGTCCCCGTCCCTCGGCTTGGCCCAGTACCAGAGCCAGCCGCCGCCCAGCCAGGCAGCCGCGGCGACGGCCAGGCTCGCGGCCATGAGGGGAGCGGTCGCCGCGATCGCGGTCACAAGGAGCGGCCCGGCGGCTTGGCCCAGGCCAGCGGTGAGCCGCCAGCCCGCCAGGAAGCGCGATAGGCCGACCCGTGGCGCTTGATCCGAGCCGAGGGTCATCACCACGCCGGAGCTGATGCCGTTGCCCAGGCCGAGCCCCATGCCGACGGCCATGATGGCGAAGAAGGAGTGGGTGAGCGGCAGGAGCGCGTAGCTGATCCCCATGATCACCATGGCCGGCAGGGCGACCCAGCGCCGCCCGAAGCGGTCCATCAGCGAGCCGCCGACGTAGAACAGCAGCATGTCGACGCCAGACGACGCGGCGTAGATGAGGCTCGTCTCGGCGGGATGCAAGCCTGCGGCGTCCGACCAGAGCGGCAGCAGGCCATCGCGCGCGGTCCGCACCAGGTTGAGGGCGGCGGCCCCCAGGCCGACTGTCAAGAAGACGCGCGCGTGCCGACGCAGGATGGACCAGGTGGTCACGCTCGCTCCCTCCGCTGCGGAAACTGCCTTGTCGGACGGCAGTTCGGGCAGGCCAAGGGTGATCAGAGCCGCTGCGATGCTCGTAACGGTGGCCGCGAGGTAGGCGGCCTTGATGTCCCACACGGACACCACGGCGGCACCCATGAGCGGCCCGACGAAGGATCCCATCCGGAACACCCCGCCCAGGGTCGACAGCGAACGAGCGCGGAACTCGAAGGGCACGGCCACGGTCAGGTAGCCCTGGCGAGCCAGCCCGAACACCGCACCCGAGACACCCGCACCGAAGGCAGCAAGCATCAGCAAGGGGACCGTGGGGGCGAAGAAGGCGCCCATCAGGCAGGCCGCGTCCATCAAGCAGGCGCCGATGATCGCTCGCTTCTCCCCGAATCGATCTGCCAGTGCACCGCCGGGGAGGGCGCCGACCAGTCCGCCGAGCCCCATCACGGCCACCACGGACGCGGCTTCGGCGACGGACGCGCCCAACGCGCGGGCAGTCAACGGCAGCAGCGGGATGACGGCGCTGAAACCGATCATGGAGACGAGCGTCGGCAGGTAGGCGGAGATGGCCAGACGGCGCCACTGCGCTCTCGTCAGTCCGTCGGATTCCACCCGGGCGACGCTACACCGGGGACGCCGACGCGTTCGTCGCGTTCGGGCTGGCCCTACAATCGTGCCCACCGGCCCTCGTAGCTCAGGGGATAGAGCAGCAGCCTTCTAATCTGTCGCGCGGAGGTTCGAATCCTCCCGGGGGCGCCGAAGAACACCTAGTCAACAACCATCTAGGGGCACTCGTCCGGCTGAGCTGATCGGCCACGCTATCCGCCCGAGGCGGCCTGGGAAATCACCTGGTCTCCATGCCCTCTACGATCTGCACCATGACTGAACCCGATGACACCGCAGCCGACGGCGTCCTGGACCCAGAGTTCTACGGCGACAAGGTCGCCGAGCGGTCCGCACAGCCGGACGCCGAACTGTCCGACGACTTCTCGCTGTACCTGTGGCGGCACGCCTGGGGTGACTGGTCGGTCCGGGTTTTCGATGTCGAGGACATCCAGGGCGTGCCGACCGATGAGCCGGCGCCCCGCATCGTCCGGGTCCGGGACGCGCCCTCGCCGGGCCTCACCACCTTCGCGACGCTGACGAAGAGCCGGTTTGCCGACGTGGACGGCCGCACCGCGCCGAACATGAACGGGGTCGAGGTGCCGATTCACGACGAGTACTCGCTCATCGTTCAGCGAGAGTTCGAGGCGCAGGGGCTGGCGGCCCTGAAGTTCATGCTGACGTCGCTCTACGCGGCGGGGGCGTCCATTCCGCAGGGCACGTCCGGCGGCCCCGTCTTCACGCACGAGGCACTCGGCACCAGCGTCAACGCGTCGCACATGATCGTGGTCGAGAACATCTACGGGTTCGGCCATCAGCCCATGCGCGACCGCGTGCTCGAGATGCTGCAGCTGCTGCCCATCACCCCGGACGAGGAGCAGTACGCGGCGGATCACGGCTACAGCGGCATCATCGGCGCGCTCAACGGACGGCTCTTCGACCCGGCCGACCTGCAGCGGGAGTCGATCGTCCGGAAGGGCCCCCGCGGCACCTGGGAAGCCACGGTCGAGCTCTGACGGTCGCCCTGGAGTCGACCGGTACCCTGATGGCCATGTCGTCCAAGGTTGCGTTGCACGAGCGCAGGCAAAACGGCCTGCCATCGACGCGCACCTCCACCGGCCCGCTGGGCAAGCGCATCCTGCTGAACCGCTGGACCTGGGTCTTCGTCCTGATGACCCTCGTCTACGCGGGCTGCCTGCTGTTTCAGTACCGCATGGTCACGGCCCCGGTGAAGATCGAGGGCGGCGAGGTCGAGGGCATCAACTTCTCGGCCGTCCGGGACGCCGCCAAACTCGCCTTCCCCACGCTGCTGTTCTGGATCGTGGCGTACGCCTGGCTGGACCGCTTCCGGCCCCAGCGTCCGCTGGTTTGGTGGCTCGCGCTCGGCTGGGGCGGCTCGGTGGCGACGGCCATGTCCATCGTGATCAACACCTGGGCGGCGCTCGAGATGCAGGTCACCGGTGGGGCTGATCCGTCCCAGGGCGCTCGCTCGGCGATCTTCGTCGCCCCGTTCGTCGAGGAGGCGGCGAAGGCGTCCGTGCTGTTCGGCATCGCGATCGCGTACCGCTACCGCCTGGTCTCCAAGGTGTCGGGGATCGTCCTGGCCGGCCTGTCGGCGGCGGGATTCGCCTTCACCGAGAACATCATCTACTACGCCCGGGCCATCGTCTTCACCTCGACGACCATCAGCGCGGGCGACCCGGACCAGGCCATCAACACGCTCGTCATGCTGCGCGGCGTCTGGCTGGCGTTCGGCCACCCCCTGTTCACGACCATGACCGGCATCGGCGTCCTGGTAGCCGTCCGGACGCCCAGCAAGGTCGTCCGCGTGCTCGCACCGCTGGTGGGCTACCTCGCAGCCTCGTTGCTGCACATGGCGTTCAACACCGCGGCCACGTTCTTCAGCGCCGGGTCTCAGGGGGTGTTCCTTTACTTCCTGGTCATCATCCCGCTGGTCCTGGCCGTCGTCATCTGGATCCTCCGTCAGCTCATCGTCGAAAGCCGGCGCCACCGGGATCGCCTCGCTGACTTCGTCCGGATGGGCTGGCTCACGGACGCCGACGCGTACGTCTTCTCGCGCCAGCGCAGCCGCACTCGCGCCGCCTTGATCGCGGCCACCCGCGGCTGGGCGTGCCTCGTTGCGACCCTGCGACTCCAACACGCCGTGACCGAGCTCGTCTACCTCCGCGACGCTCAGGTCCGCGGCACGGTGGACGCCGCGGGCGACGTCCGCGCTCACGAGCTCCTGGCGCAGATCCGGCAGTTGAAGGCCACCGCGGTCTCGGACCCGCGGGGCCGCCGCCTCAACCTGCCCGATGTGAGGGCCCTCGGCGCCCGGCTGCGTGCGCTCGCGGGGCAGCTGCCCTGGCGGCGCCGCGCCACAGTTCCCCCGCAGGCGGGGCCCTACTCCGGAGGCACCCCGGCGCCAGTAGGATCACCCGCGTACTCACCGGTTGACCCGCGGTGGGGGCCGCCGACGTCCTAGGAGCAGTCTTCGATGAGCACAGCCACCCTTGTGGAGTCGTTGACGCAACTGCGCCAGGCGCTCGCCGGCGTCCGGCTGCCGCTGACGCTGCCCGGCAGCGCCGAGGCTGACAAGTCCGCGCGCGAGATGGTCGCGCAGCTGGACGACTACATCCTGCCGCGCCTGGACCGCCTGGACGCCCCGCTGCTCGCCGTCATCGGTGGCTCGACCGGGGCGGGCAAGTCGACGCTGGTCAACTCGCTCATCGGACGCGTGGTCTCGCGTCCGGGCGTGATCCGTCCGACGACGCGCAGCCCAGTCCTGGTGCACAACCCGGCCGACCTCGACTTCTTCTCGTCCGATCGCGTCCTGCCCGGGCTCGCCCGGTCGTTCGATCAGGCCAACGACAGCTCGACCCTGCAGCTCGTCGCCGAGCCCACGCTGCCGCAGGGGCTGGCCTTGCTGGACGCCCCCGACGTCGACTCGGTCGTCAGCGAGAACCGCGCGCTGGCGTCCCAGCTGCTCGCGGCCGCGGACCTGTGGCTGTTCGTCACGACGGCCGCCCGCTACGCCGACGCCGTGCCCTGGGAGTACCTGCAGGCGGCGGCCGAGCGGTCGGCCGCGGTGGCGGTCGTCCTGCAGCGCGTGCCGCCGGCCGCGATGCACGAGGTGCCGAGCCATCTCGGACGCCTGATGCTCGAGCGCGGCCTCGGCAACTCGCCCCTCTTCGCGGTGCCGGAGACCACCACGGACGCCGCCGGGCTCCTGCCGGACGCTGCCGTGACCCCGATCCGCGACTGGCTGGCCACGCTGGCCGCCGACAAGGCGAGTCGGCAGGCCGTCGTGATGCAGACCCTGGACGGCGCGATCGGCTCGTTGACCGCCCGGACGCCGGCCGTCGTGGAAGCGCTGCAGAGCCAATCTTCCTCCACCGCACAGCTGTGGAGCGACGCCAAGGCGTCGTACGCGGAGGCGTCCAGGACGATGGCGGTCCAGACCGCCGACGGGACGCTGCTGCGCGGGGAGGTGCTGTCGCGCTGGCAAGACTTCGTCGGCACCGGCGAGTTCATGCGCGGCGTCGAGCAGAAGATCGGCTGGCTGCGCGACCGCATCTTCGCCGCGATTCGTGGCGAGGCGCAGAAGGCCGAGGACGCCAAGGTCGCGGTTCAGTCCGGGCTCGAGGTGCTCCTGCGCGAGGAGGGCGACGCCGCCGCCGAGCGCGTCGAGAACGCCTGGATGGCCAATCCGGCGGGACGCCAAGTTCTGCAGCGCACGCGGACGGACCTCTCGCGGGCGTCCGTGGACTACCCGTCCGCGGTCGCGAAGGTCATCCGGGACTGGCAGGGCGACGTCCTGGAGCTCGTCTCGGTCGAGGGGGCCGACAAGAAGACCGGCGCGCGCATCATGGCGTTCGGCGTCAACGGCGTGGGCCTTGCGCTGATGATGATCGTCTTCCTGAACACCGGCGGCCTGACCGGCGCCGAGGTCGGCATCGCGGGCGGCACCGTCGTACTGGCCCAGCGCTTCCTGGAGGCGATCTTCGGCGAGGACGGCGTCCGACGGATGGCCAAGACGGCCAGGGACGCCCTGGACGCCCGCGTCGACGCGCTGATGGCCAACGAACTCAGCCGGTACCAGTCGGCGCTGGACGCCGTCGGACTGGAATCCGGACGCGACGTGAGCCTGCAATCGGCCCTCGACCGGCTACGGTCGGAGCGGGCCGACGATGGCGCTCTGGCCGCTGCGCCACGCCTGCCGGCGCTGGAGGGTGCTCCGGAGGAGCGTGCCCCCGAGCCAGCCTCCGAAACCCCGGCGATCGCTGCGCCCGTGGCCGACGTCGTGGTGCCGGCGGCGATCGAGGCTGGGTTGCCGTCCGGCGCTGCCGAGGTGACCACCCAACCCAGGCTCGGAGCAGGCGGCATCGTCTTCCCCTCGGACGCCCCCGCCGAGCGGGGCACGTTCGGAGTCGTCCCGGCGGAGGCCGTCGAGGGCACCATCATCGACGTGGACGACCCCCAGGGCGTCCGAGTGGAGCGGGCAGATGGCTGAGCAGCAGACCCTGGCAACGCGCATGCGGGCGCTCGGCGAGGCCGTCGAGCTGAGCCGTGGCCGGGCCCCCGAGGACGTCGTCGCTGCGGCGTCCGACGTCGTCAAACGCGCGGGGGAGCGGATCGCGATCTCCGGCGACCACACCGTGGTCGCGATCGCGGGGGCGACGGGCTCGGGGAAGTCGGCGACCTTCAACGCCCTCACCGGCACCCAGCTCGCCAAGTCGGGGGTGACCCGGCCCACGACCTCTGACCCGATGGCCTGCTGCTGGGGCTCGGAGCTGCCCACCAAGCTGCTCGACTGGCTGGACGTGCCGAGGCGGCACCTCATCCCGACCGCCGACGGCCCCATGACCAACCTGGTCCTGATCGACCTGCCCGACCACGACTCGACCGAGAAGACGCACCGGATGACGGTCGACCGCATGGTCCCGCTGGTGGACATGCTGATCTGGATTGTCGACCCGCAGAAGTACGCGGACGCCGCCCTCCACGACGGCTACCTCAAGCCGCTCGCCCCCTACGCGGACGTGATGGTGGTGGTCCTGAACCAGGCCGACCGCCTCGCGCCCGAGCAGCTGACCAAGGCCCTGACCGACCTGCGAGCGCTCCTGGACCGCGAGGGCCTCGCGAAGTCGCCGGTGATGGCCATGTCCGCGCTGACGGGGATGGGGGTCAAAGACGTACGCGCCCTCCTCGAAACGGTCGTCCGCGACAAGACGATGACGGCGAAGCGGTTCGCCACCGACGTCACCGAGCGGGCCAACGCCCTGGGCGCCACGCTGGGTGATCAGCGCCTGCCCAAGCTCGACGATGCCGTCGCTGACGAGCTCAACGAGGCGCTGGGGACGGCGTCCGGCGTGCCGATCGTCGAGCGGGGCGTCCTGGAGGCGTGGCGCTACCGGGGCACGCTGGCGACCGGCTGGCCCGTCCTGAAGTGGCTCAAGCGGTTCAAGCCTGATCCGTTGAAGATGCTCAAAGTCGGTTTCCCCACGCTCCAGCTGCCCGGTGCATCCGCGGCGGATCCGGGGGACACGACGGCGCGCACCTCGTTGCCCAAGGCAACGCCCGTCCAGAAGGCGGCGATGGACGCCGCGCTGCGCAAGCTCATCGACCAGGCCACGGCCGGCCTGCCCCGAGGCTGGATCGACTCGATCAGGACGGCCGCGCGCGGCGGGGAGCGCGTGCTGGCGGATCGGCTCGACGGCGCGATCGCGTCCGCGGACCTCAGCCTCAAGTCCGGCACGGGCTGGTGGTGGTTCGTGGACGTGCTGCAGTGGCTGCTCTTCGCCGCGGCGCTGACCGGGCTGGTGTGGCTGGCGCTGCCGCTGGCCTTCGTCTTCTTCCAGCTGCCGATCGCCTTGCCCCACGTGACCTTCTGGGGCTGGCCAGCGCCCACGGTGTTGGTGGCGCTCGGCGTGGCCGGGGGACTGGTCCTGGCGGGCATCAGCCGCATCGGCGTCGAGATCGGCGCCAGATTCAAGGCGCGGGCGGCCAGGGGCATCCTGATGGAGCGCATCGCCCGCGTGACCAGCACCGACGTGCTGGCCCCCGTCCAGGCCGAGCTGGATCGGCTCGCCGGTGCGCGCGAGGCGGTCAAACGCGCTCGATAGGACACGCGGCGGCAGGGAGTTATCCACAGATTTGCCGATCGTGAAAGAAATCGGCACTTCGCGCCCAATGTGTGGTCGACAGACCTCACGAAAAGGGAGTGGAGATGGACTGCAATGTGACGATCACCGGCAACGTCGGCTCGCCGGTCAACTTCAAGTCGGGCGAGACCAACGGCCGCAAGTGGCAGCGGGCCGAGTTCCGGGTGGCGAGCACCCGGCGCATGCGGCGCGCGGACGGTTCCTGGGGTGACGCCGGCACGACCTGGATCACCGTTCAGGCCTGGGGCACCCTGGCGGACGGCATCCGGGGCAGCGTCGACAAGGGCGATCCCGTCCTGGTCGCTGGCCGCCTCCGCACCGACGAGTGGGTCGACACCAACGGCGAGGTGCAGTCGCGCTTGATGATGGTGGCGGACGCCGTCGGTCACGACCTCAGCCGTGGGCGCACCGCGTTCCGTCGTAACGCGCCCATTGCGGTTCCGGAGCCGACCACGGAGGCAGGGGCGGAGGCTGTGGGGATGGCGTCCTCTGTGTCGACGCCGGACAACGTGGTTCGGGTGCTGGAGACCGGCGAGCCCACGGACGAGCTCGAGGAGCTGGACGACGAGTACGACTACGTCGCGGTGGGCTGAGGACGGTGCCTGCCGCAACCTCGGTGGGTCAGCGGGCGTTGAGGCTGGCGACTGACTCTTCGGCCAGTGTTGCCAGGAAGGCATCCTGCGCTGCCGCCAACGCGGCCCGCAGTGGACAGCCATGGTCCAGCAGCGGGCACGGCGGCTCGGTGTGCGCTCTCGGGGCGGCGCGTGGAGCTTCTCCACGCTGTTCGAGTGTTCTTTGGAGTACATGCGAGACCCCGAGCTGGCGCCCGTCCAGGGCCAGCAGACGCAGAACGCCGCCGCGAGAAAGGGTCTCGCGGCGGCGTCCGGCTTGCTGAAACTCAGTCGCGCGTGAGGCGACGGTGCTTGGAGGCGTGGGGGCGGGCGGCCTCCGCGCCGAGACGGGCCAGCTTGTTCTCTTCGTAGTCGGCGAAGTTGCCCTCGAACCAGAACCAGTTGGCTTCGTCGGCGTCCGAGCCCTCCCAGGCGAGGATGTGCGTGGCGACGCGGTCCAGGAACCAGCGATCGTGGGAGATCACGACGGCGCAGCCCGGGAACTCGAGCAGCGCGTCTTCCAGCGACTGCAGCGTCTCGACGTCGAGGTCGTTGGTGGGCTCATCGAGCAGCAACACGTTGCCGCCCTGCTTGAGCGTCATCGCCAGGTTGAGCCGGTTCCGCTCGCCGCCGGAGAGGACGCCGGCCAGCTTCTGCTGGTCCGGGCCCTTGAAGCCGAAGGACGCCACGTAGGCCCGCGACGCCATCTCGAAGTTGCCGACCTTGATGAAGTCGAGGCCGTCCGAGACGACCTCCCAGACGTTCTTCGCCGCGTCGATGCCGGCTCGGCCCTGGTCCACGTAGCTGAACTGGACGGTCTTGCCGACCTTCAGCTCGCCCGAGTCCGGCGTCTCCTCGCCGACGATCATCTTGAACAGCGTCGTCTTGCCGACACCGTTCGGTCCGATGATGCCCACGATGCCGGCGCGGGGGAGCGTGAACGACAGGCCGTCGATCAGCACGCGGTCGCCGAAGCCCTTGGTCAGCTTGACCGCCTCCAGCACGTCCGAGCCCAGGCGGGGACCCGGCGGGATGTTGATCTCGGCCGGATCGATCGCGCGGTTGCGCTCGGCCTCGGCCGCCAGTTCCTCGTAGCGGGAGAGGCGGGCGCGGTTCTTGGCCTGACGTGCCTTCGGGTTGGCGCGGACCCACTCCAGCTCGCGCTCCAGGATCTTGGCGCGCTTGGCGTCCTTCTTGCCCTCGATCTGCAGGCGCGAGCGCTTGGTCTCGAGGTAGGTGGAGTAGTTGCCCTCGTAGGGGTGCAGCTTGGTGCGGTCGATCTCGCAGATCCACTCGGCCACGTTGTCCAGGAAGTAGCGATCGTGGGTCACGGCCAGCACGGCGCCGGGGTAGGTCTTGAGGTGGCCTTCCAGCCAGTTCACGCTCTCGGCGTCCAGGTGGTTGGTGGGCTCGTCCAGCAGCAGCAGGTCGGGCTGCTCCAACAGCAGCTTGCACAGGGCGACGCGGCGGCGCTCACCGCCCGACAGCACCTTGACGGGGGTCTCCGGCGGCGGGCACTGCAGGGCGTCCATCGCCTGCTGCAGCTGGGACTCCAGCTCCCACGCGTTGTGGTGGTCCAGGTAGTCCTGCAGCTCGCCCATCTCGGCGAGGAGCTTGTCGTAGTCGGCGTCCGGCTCGGCCATCTCCATGCCGATGGCGTTGAAGCGGTCGAGCTTGCCCTTGGTCTGCGCGACGGCCTCCTCGATGTTCTCCATCACCGTCTTGTCCTCGCTCAGCGGGGGCTCCTGCTGCAGCATGCCGACGGTGGCGCCCTTCTTGAGCATCGCCTCGCCGTTGTTCGGCTTCTCGAGCCCGGCCATGACCTTCAGCAGCGTCGACTTACCGGCCCCGTTCGGGCCGACCACGCCGATCTTGGCGCCCTCGTAGAAGGACAGCGTCACGTTGTCCAAGATGAGCTTTTCGCCCAGCTTCTTGCGGACGTTGTGCATCGTGAACACGAACTCGGGCATGCGGCACACCTTACGAACGGAGGAGTTGAGAGACGGCGTCGGACGCCTCAGGCGTCGGCTCGCCATCTTAGCCGTGAGCCGTCCGGACGCCGAATGTGGACCGATCTGCCGAGGACGCCTACCGTCGGGGCATGACCACCTCACCGGAAGCCATCGTCCCCGAGAGCAAGGACTGGACCTACGTCATCACTGACGGCTGCGCCGAGTGCGGCTTCAAGCCCACCGTGGCGCCGCTCACCGGCGCGCTGTTGCGGGCGACGATCCCGGCCTGGCGGGCCGCGCTGGCCGATCCCGAGGCGAGGACGCGCCCGGCCGCGACGGTGTGGTCGCCCGTCGAGTACGCGTGCCACGTCCGGGACACCTGCCGGATCTTCCGCGAGCGGCTCGGGCGGATGCTCACCGAGGACGACCCCCGGTTCGCCAACTGGGATCAGGACGCGACCGCGATCGCCGACGACTACTTCCACGCTGACCCCGCTGTCGTGATCGCTCAGCTCGAGCGCGAGGCCGAGGCGACGGCGTCCGCCTTCGACGCGGTGGCCGGGGCGCAGTGGCGCCGTCCGGGACGACGCAGCGACGGAGCGTCCTTCACCGTCGAGACCTTCGCCGTCTACTTTCTGCACGACGTGGTCCATCACGTCCACGACGTCGCGCGGCGGTGAGCCGCGCGTCGGCGTCCGTGTGTCGAAGGCCCTGGACGCCTCGGCGGCCGTAGCGTGAGCGCGTGACCACGCGCCGTCAGTCCTCGCTGTCGCCCAGCGCGACCGACGTCCTGCTGGGGCTGTTGCTCGTCGCCGCGGGACTCGTCCTGCTAGGCGGGATCTACCTCAAGGCCATCCCGTCGATGGCGGCGCTGAGCGCCTTCGTCGGAGTTGCCGGGCTCGTCGGGATCGCCGGCGCCGTCGTGGGGCGGACCTCGCCGGGCTTCTTCTCCGAAGTCGTGTCAGGCGCGCTGCTCACGGTGCTCGGGCTGGTGTTCATCCGGTTCCCCGACAGCCCGGTCGCGACGCTGCAGTTGGTAGCCGGCGCCTTCTTCGCGGTGAACGGCATCATCCGGCTGGCGTCCGCGACGGAGTACCCGTCGTTGCGCGGCCTCATGCTCGTCAGTGGAGCCGGATCGCTCGCGCTCGCAGCGGCGGTCTTCTCGGACGCCGTCAAGCCGGGCTTCCTCGCGCTCGGCACGCTGATCGCGGTGGAGTTGCTGATCGACGGAATCAGCGCCCTCGTCATCGGACGCCAGCAGCACCCGTCTCGGCGTTAGGGCGCGAGCACGGTCAGCGGCGTGGGGCGTCCGGCTTGACCATCATGGGCGACAGACTGTCCCAGAACTCCTGGAAGCCCGCGTTGACGGCCCCCAGCACCCGCTCGTTGTAGGCGTCGAAGGCGGCGATCAGCCGGCGTCCCTCGTCGCTGACGTGGGTCTTGCCGCCGCGATGGCCGCCCTGGGACCGGTTCACCACCAGGAAGCCCAGGTCGGCCTCCAGGTCGTTGATCATCCGCCAGGCGCGGGTCAGCGACAGCGACATCGAGCGGCAGGCCCCCGAGACGGAGTGGGTCTCGTCGATCAGCTTCAGCAGCAGATGGGTCCGGGCGTCGAAGACCGTGCGCGCCTTCCGGATCGACAGGCTGCAGGATGCCTGGATCAGGCTGTCGTCCGCGGCGGGCAGGAGGCGCTGGGCGTCCGACATGTCGTGAACGGTGAACCGGACGCCCGCGTCGTTGACGTCGATCCACCGCCGGTCCGCCGTCGTGGTGCGGATGAACCCTGCAAGCCCGTCGGGGCCCTGATGGGCGACGACCTCGGGGGCGAGGGCGTCCGACACCAGAATGGGGTGGCCGGAGCGCCCGCCGAACGACGGGATGACGATGTCGCCCGCGGTCGCCATCATCGCCTCGAGGGTCGAGTGCTTGTAGAGCGGGGCGTTCACCGGGGTCAGGAAGACGCGATCACAGCGCCCGCGCAGGTAGTTGAGCCCGATCCGGAAGGACTCCATCAGCTCGGGGTCCTCGTAATCGGCCAGCTGCAGGAAGATGACGCCCTTGCCCGTCAGCTCGGCCTTGATCTCCGGGTCCTCGAAGCCGGTGATGACGACGATGTTGCGGACGCCCGCCTTGTGATAGGTCAGCGTCAGCCGCTGGATGTTGGTGATCCCGCCCAGCTTGATGATGGGACGAGCCACGCGGTGGCTCGCCGCAGCAATGATCGCGCCAACTGTCATGGTTCACCCCCGTTCGTGCCTCGTTGCAGTCTCGTGGCGCGCCAGCGTAATGAAGAGCGCGTCCCGAGGGAATGGGCGGGCGTCAGCGGGTGACGGCGTCCCAGAACTCGGAGCTGCCGATGTGCGCCTGGGTCTGGTGCCGCTCTTGGGCCAACTCAACGGCGTTGAGGATGTTCTGGTAGCCCGTGCAGCGGCACAGGTGCCCCGCCAGCTCGGTGCGCAACTCGTCACGCGTGTAGGTCTGCCCGGAGTCGAGGAGCTCCGTCGTCGTCAGCAGCAGCCCAGGCGTGCAGAAGCCGCACTGGACCGCGGTCGCGTCCACGAAGGCCTGCTGCGCGATGCTCAGCGTCCCGTCGGCGTCCGCGAGGCCCTCGGTGGTCACCAGGTCCTTGCCGTCCACCCAGACGGCCAGGTAGATGCAGGAGTCGATCGCGATGCCGTCGATCAGGACGGAGCACGCGCCGCACTCGCCGACCTCGCAGCCCTTCTTGACCGACGTCAGCCCGAGCTCGTCGCGTAGGAGGTCGGACAGGCTGGAGCGCACGTCGACCGACCGGGTCGTCGGGCGTCCGTTGATGGTGAAGGAGATGTTCCGGAAGGCTTCGGCGGTCTTGGTCATTTCGAGCTCGATTCGATGAGGCGTCCGCCTGCGCGGGTGATGGACTTGACGAGGCAGCGCCGGGCGATCTCGGCGAGCATGTGCTCGCGGAAGGCCTTGCCGGCGCGCCAGCTGTCCCGGGCCCTGGTGTCGGACAGGGCGGCCGTGGCGGCGGCATTCACCGTGGCCATCGAGACCGGCTTGCCGCGCAGCTCCGCTTCGCCGTGCGGGGCCCGGATCGGGGTCGGGGCGGCGACGCCGAACGCGATGCGGCCTTCCTCGATCGTGCTGTGGTCGGCCGACAGCTTGACCACCGTCGAGCAGTTGACGGTCGCGATGTCCATCGCGTTGCGCATCGCGTACTTGTGATAGGCGCCGAAGCAGCCCTCGTACGACTCGCGCCGGATCAGGATGCCCGTCACGAGCTCGCCCGGACGCAGGTCCACCTTGCCGGCGGTGATGTAGAACTCCGGGATGGGGACGACCCGGACGCCGTCGGCGGAGCGCAGCTCCATCTGCGCGTCCCAGGCGTAGCAGGTCGAGGCGGAGTCGGCCGACGGGACGCCGTTGCACAGGTTGCCGCCGATGGTGCCGATGTTGCGCACCTGGGGGCCGCCGATCGTCAAGACGGCGTGGGCTAGCGAGGGGATGTGGGTGCGGACGATCTCGTGGCGCGCGACCGTGGCGAAGTTCACCAACGGGCCGATCCGAATGGTGCCGTCGTCGTCCAGCGTGATCTGCCGCAGCTCGTCCAGGCCGAAGATCGAGACCCACTCCAGGCCAAGCAGGTGGCCGTCGCGGAGCTTCACCAGGTTGTCGGAGCCGCCCGCCATGACGCGGGCCTCGGGGCGCTCCTTGAGCAGTTCGAGCGCCTCCTCGACCGTGTCGGGGATGTACAACGCCTTGAGATCAAACATGGAGCGACTCTCCGATCAGGCCCGTTTCGGTGAAGCGGGCGAACAGTTGGTGGGGGGTCATGGGCGCGTGGTACAGCGGGACGCCCGTGGCCTGCAGGATGGCGTTGCGAATGGCCGGTGCAGGCGAACACGTCGGCGGCTCGCCCAGAGCCTTGGTGCCGAAGGCGCTCGTCGGCTCGGGGTTCTCGATGAACATGGCCTCGAGATCCGGATGGTCGACCGTCGTGCACAGCTTGTAGTCGAGCAGGTTGTTGTTGAGCGGCTTGCCGTTGCGCGGATCGAACAGCAGCTCCTCTTGCAGGGCCAGACCGATCGACATCGACTGGCCGCCGTGCACCTGCCCCTCGGCGAGCGCCGGGTTGATCAGCGTGCCGCAGTCGTGGACGTTCAGCAGCCGGACGACGCGCGCCTGGCAGAGATCGACGTCGACCTCGACCTCGGCGAAGCTGCAGCCGAAGCTGTAGGCGTTCGTCTTGATCTGGTAGGTCGACTCGGCCGCGATGTGCTCGGAGTGCTTCATCGAGTAGAGCACCTCGGTGGCCAGCTCCTTCAGCGTCATCAGTTCGCGTCCGTCGGTCGTGCGGACGATGCGTCCACCGACGAGGTCGAGCTGGGCGACCGGCATGTTGGTCAGCTCGTGGGCGTGGGCCAGGATCTTCTCGCGCAGCAGGTTGGCCGTCTGGCGGATCGTGAAGCCCGCGACGTAGGTCTGCCGGGACGCGTACGCGCCGGTGCCGAACGGGGCCACGTCGGTGTCCTGGGTGGAGACCACGTGCACGTCGGAGAACGGGACGCCGACGGCGTCCGCTGTCATCTGCGAGAACACGGTGTCGCCGCCCTGCCCGATCTCGGTCTCGCCGAGCGACAGGCTGACGCTGCCGTCCTCGTTCAGGACCATGCGGCTCGCGGAGGACTCCAGCGCGATCGGCCAGACGCCGGTGTTGTACCAGAAGGACGCCACGCCGGCTCCGCGCCGGATGCGGGCCGCCGGGTCCTGCGCTTCGCACTCGGCGTGCAGCTGCCGGAAGCCGAACGCCTCGGCGCCGGCGAGCAGCGTCTGCCGCGGGCTGTCGAAGTAGTTCTCGTTGCCGCTGAACTTGTTGACGTGGCCGTCCGCCATGATCATCTTCAGCCGGTAATCGAGCGGGTCGAAGCCGAACTGGCGGCAGATGTCGTCGATGTGGCCCTCGCCGGCCCACATGGCCTGCGGGATGCCGTAGCCGCGCATCGCGCCGGACGTCGGCTTGTTCGTGTACACCGTCCAGGTGTCGCCTTCGACGTTGGGGCACTGGTACAGCTCGTGGAAGCAGTTCATCGCCTTGGCGGCGATCGAGTGGCCGTGCGAGGCGTAGCCGCCCTGGTCGGAGTAGCTCTCGTACTTGCGGGCCGCGAACGTGCCGTCGGGGCGCAGCCAGGACGTCACCTTGATCTGCATGGCGTGCCGGACGCGCTGGCTCACGAACGTCTCTTCGCGGGTGGTGTCGAGCTTCACTGCGCGGCCGCCGACCTGCAGGCACACCCAGGCGCACAGGGGCTCGGAGAGCACGTCCTGCTTGTTGCCGAAGCCGCCGCCGATGTAAGGCTTCACGACCCGAACCTTGCCCCAGCCGATGCCCAACGCCTGCCCGACGACGCGGCGGACGATGTGCGGGATCTGCGTCGACGTGGTGACGGTGATGCGGTCGCCCTGCGCCTCGGCGAAGCAGATGGCGTTCTCGATGTGGCAGTGCTGGACGGTGCCGGTGTCGTAGGTGCCCTCGACCTTGATCAGGCCAGGCTCCTTGATGGCCTCGGCGTAGTTGCCGACCGACAGGCGCGAGTGGGCGAGGACGTTGCCGGGGTAGTCCTCCTGGATCGTGGCCATGCCCTCGGCCATCGAGTCCAACGGGTTGAGCGCGAACGGCAGCTCGTCGTAGGTCGCTGTGAGCGCGGCGACGCCGGCCTTGGCGGCCAGCTCGGTCTCGGCGACGACGACGGCGATCTCGTCGCCCCAGTAGCGGACGTGGCGGTTCAACAACAGGCGGTCGGAGACGTCCTGGTGGCTGGGATCGGTCGACCACGGGTGCCCCGCGGTCGGGAAGGGGCGGTCGGGGACGTCGAAGCAGGTGAGGACCTTGACCACACCCGGGATCGCCTCGGCGTACGAGGTGTCGATCGCGGTGACGTAGCCGTGAGCGATGGTCGAGTGCATGACCTTGATCCACAGCGCGTTGCGGGGGCACAGATCGTCGGTGTACTTGGCGCGACCGAGCACCTTGTCGCGGGCGTCGACGCGGGTAACGCTCTGGCCCACGGCGGGCGCGTCGCCGGACTCGAGGTCCTCGGCGTACAGGGCGTCGAGTGGGTGGGCGATCGTGGCGCTATCCGGCTCAACGATCGTCGCGGCTGGGTGCGATACGGGTGTCATGTCAGCCCCTTTGGTCAAACTTGCTCACCGGACCAGTCGTCCAGGTCGCCGCAGACGGGTCATCGCTGACTCCGATGCTGCTTCGCGCTCACTCTACACAGAGCCGGATGGTTCATAACCGGGTCGCGCAAGTACCACCTTGTTGGCATTTGGACGCCGCCGGCGCGGCGTCCGTCATTCGCGTCTTGACTACGCCGGGAGGTCCGGCCCGGCGGCGAACGGGCGCCGAGGGCGGGCGTTGGAGCGCCATTGTCGAGGAGCTTTTCGGTGCACCGCGGGCATTTGCAAATAGAAGTCGAAAAGTACTTGCGACTTTTGTTTCCAGTGCAATAGCGACGCATTGGCGACGTTATCGTCTGACCGTCGCGCAGTGTCGTCGCTGGTGGCGGCGCGCTCGCCGGAGGGAGCCATGGATGCCTGATCGGACGGTGTTCCGCGGCACGGCGTTCAGCTGCGATGCCGACGATCGCGTCCAGGCGTTGGTCGATCATCTCTTCGTCGTCGAGGACGGCTTCATCACCGCCGTTCTGCCCGCGGACGACCCCGCCGCGGCGGAGGCCGTCGGCGATGCCGAGGCGGTGTCTACGCAGCCCGGCCAGTATTGGCTCCCCGGCTTCGTTGACCTGCACGTCCACGCGCCCCAGTGGGCGCAGGCCGGGACGGCGCTGGACCTGCCCCTGGCCGACTGGCTGCGCCAGCACACGTTCCCGCTAGAGGCTCGGTTCGCCGACGTGGACTTCGCCCGGCGCGTCTACGCGAGCCTCGTGGCCGAGCTGCTGGCACGTGGCACGACGACCGCCCTCTATTTCGCGACAGTGCACCCCACCTCCAGCCTCGAACTCGTCTTGGCCTGCGCGGCGGCGGGCCAACGGGGGCTGGTGGGCAAGGTCGTCATGGACGGGCCCGACAACCCCGACTTCTACAAAGACGCGGACGCCTCCGCCGCGGTCGCCGACACCGGATGGTTCATCCGGCGGGTCCAGGAGTTGCGCGCGGCGACCGGGGCCGAGGTGTACCCGGTGATCACCCCGCGCTTCATCCCGAGCTGCACCGACGAGGCCCTGGCTGGGCTCGGTGCCTTGGCCCGCGACTTGGGCGTCCACGTGCAGTCCCATTGTGCCGAGAGCGACTGGGAGTCTTCCCACGTCCGCGAGCGGACCGGCCGCAGCGACTCCGCCGCCCTCGACGGCTTCGGGCTGCTGGGGGAGCGGTCGGTGCTGGCCCACTGCGTCCACCTGGACGACGACGATGTGGCGCTGTTCGCGTCCACGGGGACGGCGGTCGCCCACTGCCCCCTGTCGAACGCCTTCTTCGGGGACGCCGTCGCCCCGGTCCGTCGCTACGCCCGAGCCGGGGTCGATGTCGGCCTGGGCACCGACATCTCGGGCGGCTTCGACCCGTCGCTGTGGTCGGCCATCCGGCAGACCGTCACGAGTTCGCGGATGCTGGAATCCGGCGTGGACGCCGCCCAGCCGCCCGCGGCCCGCGGCGTCCCGGACAGTCGCGTGACGTTCGAGCAGGCCTTCGCCCTCGCCACCGCGGGCGGCGGCCGTAGCCTGAGCCTGCCGATCGGTCGGCTGGCCGAGGGCTACGCCTGGGACGCCCAGTTGATCGACGTCGTTGGCCATCGGCCGCTGCCGATCTTCGACGACGATGAGCCGGAGCGCATCCTGCAGCGGATCATCACCCTGGCGACGCCGGCGAACATCCGGGCGGTCTGGGTGCAGGGACGAAAGGTCGTGGCGGACGGCGAGGTGGTGGTCGGCCATTGAGCTGACCGGCGTCTCGGTAGACTGCCGAGACGGTGTGGTCGATGACATCGCGCGGTGGCGTCCAACGACGGATGCCCCCGCGACCGTCGCGGGGCGACGCCCCGCGGAAAGGACTGGGACGTGACGATCTATCGAGGCACGTTCGTCGACTGCCCGGACGACCCCTTTGCGGGCGGGGCGCTTCGCACGCTGACCGAGGGGGCAATCGTCGTCCGCGACGGCGTGATCGTCGCTCGTGGCCCCTGGGACGTCACGGTGGCCGATTTCCCCGACGAACCTCGGGTCGAGTTGACCGGCGGGCTGGTCGTGCCGGGCTTCGTCGACACCCACGTTCATTACCCCCAACTCCGGGTCATCGGCGCCCTGGGGCGTCCGCTGCTCGAGTGGCTGGACAAGCGCGCCCTCCCCGAGGAGATGCGCCTGGCCGACGACGACTACGCCGCCGAGATCGCGCTGGAGTTCGTCGGCTCCCTGGTCCGGGCCGGCACCACGTCGGCCCTGGTCTTCGGCTCGCACTTTCCTGGGGCGGTCGATCAGTTGTTTGCGGCGGCGGAGGCATCCGGACTGCGCATCGCCAGCGGACTGGTCGTCAGCGACGGCGTCCTACCCGAGCCGCTGCTCACGACGGCCGAGCGGTCCCTCGCGGACGCACTGGGCCTCGCCGAGCGGTGGCACGGCCGTGGACGCCTGCGCTACGCCGTCACGCCCCGGTTCTCGCTGTCGTGCTCAGACGCACTGTTGGCCGCTTGCGCCGAGACCCGGGCGGCCGTGCCAGGCTCGCTGTTCACCTCCCACGTCAACGAGAACGTCGCCGAGATCCGCCAGGTCGAGGCGCAGTTCGGCACCGACTACGTGGGCACCTACGACCGGCACGGCCTGCTGGACCAGCGATCCGTTCTTGCCCACAACGTGCACCCGACGGACGCCGAACTGGCCGTGCTGGCGTCCCGGGGGAGCGCAGTGGCGCACTGCCCGTGCAGCAACTCGGCGCTGGGCTCGGGCATGTTCCCGCTGCGGCGTCACGTCGAGGCGGGCGTTCGCTTCGCGCTCGGGACGGACGTCGGCGCAGGCGTGTCATTCAGTCTCCTCCGCGAGGGACTGCAAGCAGCCTTCATGCAGCTGTTGATGGGTGCCGAGGGCCTCCGGCTCAACGCCGCCCCGCTGCTGTGGCTCGCCACCAAGGCCGGAGCGTCCGCGCTGGGGCTCTCCGACGCCGGCGACCTCTCCGTCGGGCAACAGTTCGACGCAGTGTGGCTGAGCCCGGTGGAAGGCACGACCTTGGACATCGCGCTCCGCAACGCGGCCGACGAGGGCGACGCCGTATCGAAGGTCTTCGCCCTGGGCGGCAGCAGCGATGTGAGACGGGTCTGGGTCGGCGGGGGCGAGGTGTGGAACCGGCGACACTGAACGCCGAGATCGACGCCCGAACTGTGATCCGCGCACCCCTGCGACGCCACACAGGTGAGACACTGGCTCCTGCATGACACCCCACCGGCTGCCAGAGAAGGAATGCCTCGTGCGAAAGCTCTTGATCCCCGCGGTTGCGGCCGCACTGTTGTTCACCGGTTGCGCTGCCCCCGTGACCCCTAAGCAGGCCCTCAGCGATGCCGCCACCAAGACGGCCCAGGGCAAGGACCTGTCCTACTCCATGAAGATCGACACGACCGCTGACGATCTGAAGAAGGTGATGACGGCCACGAGCAGTTCGGCCGTGGACGCCCAGACCCAGTCGATCATCGACGTCGCGACGTCCATCATTCCCAAGACGGTGATGAAGGTCTCCATGCACTCCAACGGTGCCGACCTCAACACCGAGAAGGATCCGCAGAAGCTCGACATGGCGATGTCGCTGGCCGTCGACTCCAAGCCGATCGAGATCATGTGGGTGAAGGGTGAGGCCTTCCTGCATGCCGACGTCGAGGGCATCGGGCAGGCCACCGGGCTGTTCACCGCTGCCCAGGTGAAGATGCTTGCCAGCTCGGCCGCTGCGTCGATGCCGTGGATCAACGACGTGGTGGGCGGCAAGTGGGTCGCCCTCGACAAGACCGCCGTCAACGCGCTCATCGAGAAGGCCAAGCTGCAGATGGCGAGCGCCGCCCCGTCGGCCGCGCCGTCGATCGACGCCGCCAAGGCGACGGCCGCGTTCATGGACGCCTCCGAGATCACCAAGGTCGACGACAAGACCTACAAGTCGGTGACCGACGCCAAGAAGCTCATCAAGGCCATGGCGGCCATGGATCCCAACGACCAACTGACGGATGCCCGTGCTGACGAGTCCATCGCCAAGATCAACGACGGTGCGAACCTCGACGTCACCTACACCCTGACCGACGGCAAGGTCTCGAAGGCGGTCATCGACGTCGCCGACATCATGCGGACGTGGCCGAAGGCTGATCCGGCCCAGCCGGAGCTCGCCAAGCTCGCCGCGACCGACTTCAAGATGGCCCTCGTGGTCGAGATGGCGAACGACGTCAAGATCACGGCGCCGTCCGCGGCCTCGACGATCCCGGCGTCCGATCTGGAAGGCCTGACCCAGGGCTGATCGCCGACGCACGTGCGATGCCCCCCGCTCCACCGAGCGGGGGGCATCGTCAGGTTTGGGCGGAGAGGCGCTGGTGGCCCAGCTCGATCAGCTCGCGCACCTCGTCGAAGAGCGGAGGTAGGGCACTGAGTGGCCACCAGGAGACGTCGTGCGACTCTGCTGAGCACGTCAGCTCCGCGCCCGCGTGGGCGCGCGCGACGAAGCGGACGTCGAAGTGGCGCGTCGGCGTCCGATAGCCGCGGCAGGTGATCGGGTGGCAATCGAGGGAGACCGGCACCGGGTCGAGATCGATCTCCAGCCCGAGCTCCTCGGCCACCTCACGCGCCGCTGCGGAGGCCAGCGAGGAGTCGGACGCCTCCAGGTGTCCGCCTGGTTGGATCCAGACCTTCACGATGCGGTGCAGGACCAACGCCACGGCGTCCAGCTCGTGGCTGAAGACCATCGCGGACGCCGTCAGGTGCCCGGGTGCACAGGTGCGCTCGCAGGCGTCCGGACGCGCCGCGAGGAAGCCCAAGAAGGCCTCCCGCAGCCCGGCCTGGGACGCCGCCGGTGCGGTCCACGAGGTCAGGGTTGCGACGGCGTCCGCGTGCACTGTCATGCCGACACCGTCGTGTGCGTCACGATCAGCTCGGCGAGCGTCATCGCCTCGCGTCGGGCCAGATCGTGGATCTGGGTGCGGCAGCTGAAGCCGTCGGCGAGCAGGATGGCATCGGGTCCGGCCGCGCGGATCGCCGGCAGCAGCTCGTTCTCGGCCACCGCGACGGACGTCTCATAGTGCCCGTGCTCCATGCCGAAGTTCCCGGCCAGCCCGCAGCAGCCGCCCACCTTCACAACGGACGCCCCCGAGCGCCTCAGCAGCGCCGCGTCGGCGTCCCAGCCGATGACGGACGCTTGATGGCAGTGCGGCTGGGCGACGATCGTATGCCCGGCGAGGCTGGGCATGGCGAAGTCGGGGTCGCGGACCAGCAGCTCGGCGAGCGTGAAGGTGCCGCGCGCGACCTCCCGGACGCGCGGGTCGTCGACCAGGTCGAGGGCGTCCGAGCGCCACACCGACAGGCAACTCGGCTCGGTCCCGACGATCGGGATGCCGGCGGCCACGTACGGATGCAGCACCTCGACGGCGTTGCGCAGCTCGCGGACGGCCCCGTCGAGCTGACCGGTCGAGATCCACGTCAGGCCGCAGCACGCCTTGCGTTGTTGAATGCTGGGGGAATAGCCAGCATCCAGGAGCACCGCGATCGTGGCCGCCACGGCGTCCGACTCGAACGCGTCGCTGAACGAGTCGACCCACACCAGCACGGGCTTGCCGCTCACCCCGGACGCGAGCCCACGTCGGGCCCGGGCGATGTTCGAGCCGGACGCGAACCGCGGCATCCCGGCGCGCGCGGGGTCGAGCCCGGCGACCCGCTTCACCAGGCCGGACAGTGGGCTCTGCAGCACCAGGTTCGACAGCCACGGCAGCCCTGGAACGGACGACACCAGCCGTCCCCAGCGCGGCAGCCAGCCGAGCGCGTAGTGGCTGCGGGGGCGCAGGCGTCCGGCGAACGCGCGGTGCAGGACGTGCGACTTGTACGCCGCCATGTCGGTGCCGGTGGGGCAGTCGCGCGAGCAGCCCTTGCAGGACAGGCAGAGATCCAGGGCCTCGTGCACCTCCCTCGACCGCCAGCCGTCCGTGACGAGCGTGCCGTTGATCATCTCCTGCAGGACGCGGGCACGGCCGCGGGTCGAGTCCTTCTCGTTGCGCGTCGCCTGGAACGACGGGCACATCACGTCACCGGCCCGCTCGCTCGCCACGCACTTGCCGACGCCGGTGCACCGGTGCACGTCCTCGGCGAACTGCCGATCGGACGCCCACAGCGCGGTCCGGCTGGCGGCGGGGGCGCGCAGGTCGGCGTCCAGGGGGGCGGGGTCGACCAGGACGCCGGGGTTGAGCAGGTTGCCGGGATCGAAGATCGCCTTGATCTGGGCGAACAGGGCGATGGCCTCGGGGGAGTACATGAGCGGTAGCAGCTCGGAGCGCGCGCGTCCGTCGCCGTGCTCGCCGGACATCGATCCGCCGTAGGAGGCGGCCAGGCGGGCGGCGTCCAGGATGAACGCGCGATAGGCGTCCGCGCCGCCGGGCGACGTCAGCGGGAAGTCGATCCGGCAGTGGACGCAGCCGTCGCCGAAGTGGCCGTACGGCAGGCCGTGGAGGCCGTGCTCGACGAGCAGGGCGTCGAAGTCGCGCAGGTAGTCGCCGAGACGGGCCGGCGGCACGGCGGCGTCCTCCCAGCCGGCGTACGCCGGGGCGTCCAGGCTGACGCCGGCGAGGCCGGCGCCGTCGGAGCGGATCTGCCACAGCGCCTTGGTGATCTCCGGGTCGGTCACGACGCGTCCGTCCAGGCAGCCGGACGCCGCCAGCAGCGCGTCCGCCCGCTCGGAGAGGCGTCCGGGATCGTCGTCGGCCAACTCGACGAACACCCAGCCTTCGCCGCGGGGCAGGTCGGGCACGGCGGACTCGCCCAGCTTGCGGCGGACGACCTCGACGATGCGCCGATCCATGCCCTCCACCGCCGTCGGGGAGAACGGCAGGATCGTCGGCATCGCGTCGGCGGCGTCCGGCATCGTCGGGTAGCCCAGGGCGAGCATCGTCTTGTGCGGGGCATCGGCGACGAGGCGGACGGTCGCGCGCGTGATGACGCCCAGCGTGCCCTCAGTGCCGGCGAAGAACTTGGCGACGTCGAAGCCGTTCTCGGGCAGCAGCCACTCCAGGCTCATCCCGGAGACCTGGCGCGAGAAGTGCCCGAACTCGCGCCGGATCAGGTCGGCGTTGGCGTCCACCAGGGCCGCGAGGCTGCGGATCGTCGGTGAGTCGGACAGCGACGAGTCCGTCCTCGAGTCGAGATTCAGCCGCTCGCCCGTGCCCGTGATGACGTCGAGGGCCACGACGTTGTCGGACGCGCGGCCGTAGCCGAGCGCGCGGGGCCCACAGGCGTTGTTGCCGATCATGCCCCCGACGGTGCAGCGGTTGGCCGTGGACGGGTCGGGCCCGTAGCGCAGGCCGTGGGGGAGCGCGGCGGCTGTGAGGTCGGCCTGGACCACCCCGGGGTCGATCACGGCGACCCGGGCGTCGGCATCGATGGCGTGGATCGTCCGCAGGTGGCGGGCCGTGTCGACGACGAGACCGGGCCCGATCGCGTTGCCGGCGCAGGACGTCCCCGCCCCGCGGGCCGTCAGTGGGACGCCCGCGCGCCGGGCGGCGTCCACGATCGCGGCGAGCTCGTCGGCGCTGCGGGGATGGGCGACCGCGAGCGGAGGGATGCGGTAGATGGAGGCGTCCGAGGAGTACAGCGCGCGGACAAGGGTGGAGTCGTCGGCCTCACTCAGGCCCGCCGAGGCGAGCCGCCGGTTCAGCCCGCCGAGGGCGTCCGGGCTTGCTGCGGCGGTCTTGGTCGGGCTCACCCGCGTCAGTCTGCCACCTGCAGGACGGAGTGCATCGCGCGTCCGAGGGCCTCGAAATCGCGAGGGGAGACGGCGTCCACGAAGCAGTCGCGCACCGACTGGACGTGTACGGGGGCGGCCTGTTCGAGCAGCGCGAAGCCCTTCGGCGTCAGGACGGCGATGACCCCGCGGCGGTCCTCCGGGCAGGACGTGCGCTCGACGAGGCCCTTCTTCTCCATGCGAGCCACCGTGTGGGTCAGCCGCGACCGCGATTGCCGGACAGCCTGAGCCAGCTCCGACATGCGCAAGCGGCGTTCTTCGGCCTCGGACAGCTTGACCATGATCTCGTACTCGCCGAGGTCGAGGTCGTAGGGCCGCAGTGCGGCGTCCAGGTGGTCGTCGATGACCGCGATCGCAGCGAGAAATGCGCGCCAAACATCCTGCTGTTGGTCAGTCAGCCAGGGTGCGCTCGGACGTGTCCCCATGAACGGAAACTCTAGCAAAAGATTGACCGTTCAATAACGTAGCGGTGTGGGGCCGCTATCCCTGGCTCTTCGTGGCCCAACCCCTAGACTGTGGCGCCAACCGCTAGGGGCGATGGAGGAATCATGATCGACGTTGCAGCTGTGATGGCGCAGGCGCCGCGTTCGGTGGGGGCACTGTTCAATCGGCGTGTCGCCGCGAGCTCCAAGGAGCTCGCCTTCAAGTACCCCGAGGGCAAGGGCTGGGCCAACCTGACCTGGGGGCAGGCCAAGGAGCAGGTCGACGTCATCGCGGCCGGCCTGCTGAGCCTGGGCCTGAAACCCGAGGGCCGCGTCGCCATCGCGTCCACGACCCGCATCGAGTGGATGCTGCTCGACCTGGCGATCAACAGCGCCGGCGGCGCCACGACGACGATCTACCCGAACACGGGTCCGGACGACTTCGCCCACATCGTCACCCACTCCGACAGCCGGTTCTTCGTGGCCGAGAATGCGACGCAGTTGGCAAAGCTGACCGCCAACCCGACGCTGGCCAAGCAGGTCGAGACGGTGATCCTGATCGACGGCTACTCGACCGATCCCCGCGTCATCACCTGGGACGGGCTGCTGTCCGCCGGACGAGAGAAGCTCGCCAAGGAGCCCGCCTGCGTCCAGGCCGCCACGGACGCGACCGCGCCCAGCTCCCTCGCCACCCTGATCTACACCTCCGGCACGACCGGCCTGCCCAAGGGCGTCGAGCTCACCCACGGATCGTGGGTCTACGAGGGCGAAGTGCTGAACGCGATGAAGCTGATCAAGCCCGGCAGCCTGCAGTACCTGTGGCTGCCGCTGTCGCACGTCTTCGGCAAGGTGCTCATCTGCGCCCAGCTGTCGATCGGCTTCGCCACCGCGGTGGACGGCCGCCAGGACCAGATCGTCAACGGCCTGGGGGTCACCAATCCCGACTTCATGTGCGGCGTCCCACGCATCTTCGAGAAGGTCCGCAACGCGGTCATGACGGCGTCCCCGAAGGGCACCCTGAAGTGGCGCATCTCCCGGTGGGCGTTCTCGGTGGGCTACAAGGCGCGTCCGTACCGCCTGTCGGGCAAGCGCATGCCCGCGGGTCTCAGCGCTTCCTACAAGCTCGCGAACAAGCTGGTCTTCTCGAAGCTGCAGGCCCGGCTGGGCGGCAACATCGACTTCCTCGTGTCGGGCTCGGCGAAGCTCAGCTCGCAGGTCCAGGAGTGGTTCTACTCGGCGGGAATCCTGATCGTCGAGGGCTACGGCATGACCGAGACGAGCGCGGTCGCCTGCGTGAATCATCCGGACACGCCGCGCTTCGGCACGGTCGGGCCGGCGATCCCCGGGACGACGGTCAAGATCGCCGAGGACGGCGAGATCCTGATCAAGGGCCCCGGCGTCATGCGCGGCTACCACAAGGAGCCCGAGCTCACCGCTGAGGTGCTCGTGGACGGCTGGCTACACACCGGCGACATCGGGCAGCTTGATCGGGACGGCTACCTGACGATCACCGACCGCAAGAAAGACCTGATGAAGACCTCGGGCGGCAAGTATGTCGCGCCGCAGAAGGTCGAGAATGCCCTGGCCGCGAACATCCCCTACGTGTCCCAGGTCGTCGCCATCGGCGACGGACGCAAGTACGTCTCGGCCCTCATCACCCTGGATCCGGTCAACCTCGAGAAGTGGGCGAGAAACCACAAGAAGACCGACCTGTCGTACGCCGAGCTGAGCCAGCTGCCGGAGATTCGCGCCTCCATCGACCGCTTCCTCAAGCGGGCCAACAGCAAGCTGGAGGCGTGGGAGAGCGTGAAGAAGTACGCCATCCTCGACCACGAGTTCAGCGTCGATGAAGGCACGACGACGCCCTCCATGAAGGTCCGGCGCTCGATCATCACCAAGCAGTACGCCGACGTGGTCGACTCGTTGTACGAGACCGAAGCGGAGTAAATGGCGACGTTCGAGGTCGACGTCCCGATCCGCTGGGTCGATCTGGACGCCCAGGGTCACGTCAACAACGCGCTCGTCGTCGACTACCTGCAAGAGGCGCGGGTCGGGGCCCTGCTGCCGGGGCCGAACGGACGCCTCCTCGGCCGTGGCCTCGTGGTCGTGGGCCATCAGGTCGAGTACCTGGCGCCCATCGAGTTCAGCCACGAACCGCTGCGGGTCTCGCTGCGCCTCGGGGACGTGCGGGCGGCGTCCTATCGGTACGCCTACGAGCTGCGTCAGGGGGCTACGCCGGTCGCCCGCGCGCGCACTCAGATCTGCCTGTTCGACTTCGAGGCCCAGCGGCCGCGGCGCATCTCGGACGCGGAGCGGGTCTGGTTCGACGAGGTGGCCGAGCCGCTGGACGACCTGCCCCGCCTGGACAGCTATCGAGTGGGGGCGTCCGCGCACGAGCACGCTTTCCCGGTGCGCTGGTCGGATCTCGACTCCTACGGGCACGTCAACAACGTCCGCTTCTTTGCCTACGTGGGAGAGGCCCGCGTCGCCCTCAATCGGGGCCTGATCACGGACGCCCTCGCCGTCGGGTCGGCGTCCATGCTGATGATCGTCCGCCAAGACATGCGCTACGTCGCCCAGCTGGAGCACCGGCTGGAGCCGTATCTCGTCCGGACGGCCTTCGCGAAGGTCGGCCGCTCCTCGATCACCTTCGCCCACGAGATCGTCGACCCCCTCGCCGACGGCGCGGTCATCGCCCGCAGCACGGCGGTCCTGGTGCATGCGGACGCCTCGGGGCGTCCGACCCCCGTTCCCGACGCCGTCCGGGACGCCGCGACGCGGTGGGCGGTCGACTGATGGCCGGCTTGGGCACCCAGGGTTCGCCCATGACCAACCATCGCTGCGCGGTCCTCGGCTCACCCATCGCCCACTCACTCTCGCCACTCATCCACAACACCGCTTACCGGGTGCTGGGGCTGACGGGCTGGCGCTACGACGCGTTCGAGGTCGCCGAGGACGGTCTGGGGGCGTTCATCGCGGGCTGCGGACCCGAGTGGGTGGGCCTGTCGTGCACGATGCCGCTCAAGCGCGCGCTGCTGGACTTTGGGGTCGTCAGCGAGCGCGCAGCACTGCTGCGGTCGGCCAACACGTTCCTGTTCGGCACGCCGGACGAGCCGTCGCGCGTCGAGAACACCGACGTCGACGGGGTGCTGGACCCGCTGCGCACCGCCGGCCTGGAGTCGGCGAGGACGGCCGTCCTGGTGGGCGCCGGGGCGACGGCCCGATCCGCCCTGGCCGCGTTCGCCGCGTTGGGCGTCGAGCGCGTGGTCGTCGTGGCTCGGGACGCCGGTCGGGCACTGGCCAGCCTGGGCGACGTCGCCGGTCGGCTGGGCCTGCCGCTGGACGTGCGCGGCTGGGGCGACCCCGGAGTGCGCAGCGACGTGGTCGTGTCGGTCCTCCCCGTCGCCCTGGACGCCGACCTGGCGGCCGCGCTCGTGGCGAACACCGGCTACGTCCTGGACGCCCAGTACGGCCACGGGACCAGCGCCTTCGCCGGCCCGGCCGCCGACCGCGGGGTCGTACTGCTCGATGGGCTGGACATGCTCGTGGCCCAGGCGCGCGTCCAGCTGCGGCTGATGACCGGGCACGAGTGCCCGGCCGAGCCCCTGTTGGACGCCGTCCGCCGGCGGGACGGCTAGGGCAGGCGGTACCAGACGGTCGTCTCGGCGGGCACCGTGCCGTCGGCGGCGACCGGCTGGGACGCCAGCAGCACGTCAGCGCCGTCAGGCAGCGTCGTTGGTCCACCAAAGGTCGTGAGGCAGCCGAAGCCCGGATCGCGGGTGAAGGCCAGAACGCCGTCGCCCGCGTCCGACCAGGACAACGAGCCGGCGCCCAGGGCGTCCGTCTCGCGCCGCAGGCGCAGGGCCTCGCGGTACAGGTTGAGCGTGGAGTTCGGGTCGGGCTCCTCGGCCTCGGCGGTCAGGCTCGCCCACGCGGCGGGCTGGGGGAGCCACGGCTCGGCGTCCGGACGGGGGCTGAAACCGAACGGCGCAACCTGACCGGACCACGGCAGCGGGACGCGACACCCGTCGCGCCCCCGCGTGCGTCCGTTGGTCTTGAAGAAGGACGGGTCCTGCAGGCTGGCGATCGGCAGGTTCTCGGACTCGTCGAGGCCCAGTTCCTCACCCTGGTAGATGTACATGCCGCCCGGCAGGGCGAGGTAGAGCAGGACGATGGCTCGAGCGCGGCGGCGTCCGGTCTCGACGTCGGTCGGCCACGGGAACAGGTACTCGGCCCACACCTTCTGCGACTCGGGCGTCACCCCCGACTCGGGGAAGGGCCAGCCGGTGATCCGCTTGCCGTACCGCGTCACTGGACGAGTCTGGTCGTGGTTGCCCATGACCCACGTCGTGCCCGCCCCGATGTCGTCGTGGAGGCGGAGGTTGTGGTCGATCATGTGGCGTTGCGAGGTGGCGTCCCACTCGCAGAACACGCTGTCGAACGTGAAGGTCGTGTGCAGGCGGTCCGGGGTCAGGAACGCGAGGCGTCCGGGGCAGTTGGCCTCGGAGACGAACACGCGGTCGCCGTAGGAGTCGGCGATCGCCCGCCAGCGGCGCTGGACATCGGCGAGGGCGGGCTGGTCCCACATCGGGTGACCGTTCGACGGCATGCAGGTGCCGAAGCCGTTGGGCGCCAGGGCGGTGTCGGGGAAGGCCATGTCCTTGTGCAGCGAGTCGGCGACGTCAATGCGGAACCCGTCGATGCCGCGGTCGAACCAGAACCGCAGCACATCGTCGAACATGTCGTTGACGTCGGGATTGGTCCAGTTCACGTCCGGCTGCGTGGTGTCGAACATGTGCAGGTACCACTGGCCGGGGCGTCCGTCGGTCTCCGTGATGCGGGTCCAGGCGGGGCCGCCGAACAGCGAGCCCCAGTTGGTCGGCGGCAGGCTCCCGTCCGGGCCGAGGCCGTCGCGGAAGTGGTAGCGCGCGCGCTCGGGCGAGCCCGGTGCCGACATGAGCGCGGCGGCGAACCACGGGTGCGCGCTCGAGGTGTGGTTCGGCACCAGGTCGATCAGCACCTTGATGCCGCGGGCGTGGGCGCCCGCGATGAAGGCGTCCGCATCGGCCAACGTGCCGAAGTCGGGATGGATGTTGCAGTAGTCGCTGACGTCGTAGCCGCCGTCGGCCATCGGTGACGGATACCAGGGGCTGACCCAGACGGCGTCCACCCCCAGCTCGGCCAGGTAATCGAGCTTGGAGACCATACCGGGAACGTCGCCGACGCCATCGCCGTTGCCGTCGCAGAAGGAGCGCGGGTAGATCTGGTACACGACCGCGTCGGTCCACCAGCCGAGGTTCGAAGTCACGTCTGGAACCCTAACCGAGGAGGTCGGGTTACCCGAAGGGCTGTTTGTCAGCCGAGCAGCTGGCGCCCTCAGCGGGCAGGACGCCGTCGATGAGGAATCTGGCGGCGATCCGCTGGACGCCGCCGCTGCGGCCCAGGCCGACGTGGCCGAAGGCGTCCACGGTGAGCAGGCGCGCACCTGGCGAGAGGGACGCCAGCGCTCGGGCTCCCGACAGGGGGGTCGCCGGATCGTGGGTGTTGCCGATCACCAGGAGCGGTCGCGCGGGCCTGGTGTTGAAGGGGCCGAGGTCAGCGCGGCTGCCGGTCGGCCAGCCTGCGCACGCCGAGGTGTTCCAGGCCCACACCGGACCGAAGCCGGGGGCGGTGACGTCGAATGGATCGACCGAGACGACGCCGGGCCATGCCGGGTGTGCTGACGGCGGTCCGGGCGATCAAGGCCTGTCGGGGCTCACCCTGGGCATCGAGGGCCTGCTCGGTCTCGGCTCGCCGTGGACGGGCATCACGGTGCGCGGCTTGACGATGTTGTTGACGTACAGCAGCTCGCCGGCGCAGGCGTGGCCCGAGACGTGGACGAGCGCATTGCCCTGGTGAACGACCTTGACGCCGTTGCGCGTGAGCCCGTTGATCACCCGCGACACCGACATCTCGCCGGGATTCTCGCTCTGGTCGTTGGCTAGGAGCCTGCTGAACAAGGCGTCTATCTGACGGCGGGTTGGTCGTGGGTGGCGGGTGGGTCGCCGTCGCGGCTGTCGAGCGGCGAGGGTGAGTCAG
>NZ_FXTL01000018.1 GCF_900182665.1 Propioniciclava tarda | reverse complement strand
CCCTCGGCTTCCGGAACCTCACCCACTACATCGCCAGATCACTACTCGAAACCGGCGGCTTCAGACCCCACCTACACCCTGGATTGTGAAGAGCCGGTTTGATTAGGCGGCGGTTGGCAGCGTAGCGGTGTAGCTGGTCTCGTACGCGATCGGTGTTCGGTAGCGGCACCAGGAGTGGCGTCGTTTGGTGTTGTAGCGGGTCAGCCATCTGAAGACCTGCCGGCGACAGCAGGGTGCGTTGGTCCAGCACGCGGCGTCTTGGAGGACCTCGCTTTTGAGGGCGGCGTTGAACGATTCCGCGAGGGCGTTGTCGGCCGACGTGCCGACGGCTCCCATCGACTGGGTGACGCCCAGCTTCCTGCACAGTCGGGCGTAGTCCTTCGACGTGTAGACCGACCCGTGGTCGCTGTGAAAGATCGCTCCGGCCAGGGAGCCGCGGGTCACGGCGGCAGCCTTGAGCGCGTCTTCGACAAGTTCGGTACGCATGTGGTCAGCGATCGCCCAGCCCGCGAGCCGACGGCTGAAGCAGTCGATGACGGTAGCCAGGTACAAGTTCCCCCCATCAGCGAGTGGCAGATAGGTGATGTCGCCCACATAGCGACGGTTCGGGGCATCGGCAGTGAAGTCCCTTTTGACCAGGTCGGGGACCTTCTGGTCGGCCTGGTCCGGGATCGTCGTGCGGACGCGTCGCTTCTTCACATAGCCGGCGATCCCCGCCCAGCGCATAACCCGAGCGACGCGCTTGTGGTTGACCCGCACACCAGCCGTGACCGTGTCGTTGAGTTCTGCCGTGACCCGCGGCGCTCCGACCGTGTTGTCGGCGGTATGGATCACCCGGATGCGTTCCGCCAGCGCCGCGTCCGCGGCCACCCGGGCCGGCGCCCCGGCCTTCCAGGCGTAGTAGGAGGAACGCTCGATCTCGACGAGCTCACACAGTCGCTTCACCTCGAAGGTGGCGGAGTTGACTGAGGCAGCTTTAGAGGAGACCTTTGCCAATGTATGACGACGACGAGGCGCGCGCCGGCGCGTTCAGGCAGGTCCTCGTCAACACCTTCGTGGCGAACGTCACCACCAGCTTCTTGTGGTTCTCGCTGACCTTCTGGATCTACCTCGAGAACCACAACGTCATGGCCACCGCCTTCCTCGGCGGCGGGTACATGCTCATGTTGGCTGTGATGGCGGTCCCGTTCGGTGGCCTCGTCGACCGGTGGCCCAAGAAGCGCGTGATGGTCGCGGCGCAGGTGATCACGGCCGTTGCGTTCAGCGTGGGCCTCGGCCTGTTCCTCGCCTTTCCCAGCAGCACGTTCTCGACCGTCGGCTCGTCTGGGTTCTGGCTGCTGGGCGGAATCGTGCTCGCAGGCGCCGTGGTCGAAAGCTCGCGCGACATCGCGCTCAAGACGACGGTCACCTTGCTCATCCCGCCCGCCGGACGGGACCGCGCCAACGGCTTCCTGGGCATGATCAGCGGCATGAGCTTCGCCGCCACGGCGGTGCTCGCCGGCCTCGTCGTCGGTCGCCTCGGCATGACCGCCGCCTTCGTGATCGCCGTCGCCTTGACGGTGCTGTCGCTGGCCCACGTGGCGACCGTCTGCATTCCCGAGCCGACGATCGTCCACGCCGAGGGGGTGCCGCGTCCGGTCGACTTCAAAGGCGCGATCGAGGGCGTCCGCTCGGTGCCGGGGCTGGGCTGGATGGTCTTCTTCGCCACCTTCAACAACCTCATCGGCGGTGTCTACCTGGCGCTCATGGACCCCTATGGCCTGACGCTCGTGCCCGTCGAGACGTGGGGGCTGATCTGGGGGGTCGTCAGCTTTGGATTCGTCCTCGGCGGGGCATGGGTGACGCGGTTCGGGCTCGGTCGGAGCCCCCTGCGCGCGATGATGCTGACCACCGCGCTGATGTGGTCGGTGGGCATCGTCTTCACCCTGCGCGAGAACTTGTGGCTGACCGTGCCCGGGATGGCGGTCTTCGTGGCCGTGATGCCCGTCTCCGAGGCCGCTGAGCACACCGTCTTGCAGCGGGGGGCCGTTTTCATCCTCGCCAGCACCGTCGGCCTGGTGATGACGTTGGTCGCGATGCGCTCGCGTCCATACCGTCGCATGTCGGACGCCTACGCGGCGGCCGCGCCGCCGGCCGAGTCCAGGCAGGACGCCGTGGGCTCGGGCTTCGCGGTGGGCCCGTTGAACCATCCGCCCGGTCTCGTGGGCTGAGGTCTGCTCGTGACCTTTGCTGGGTGTTCGCGAATTGTCGGACGCCCCTGGTAGACACGTCCTCCTAGCCCGGCAGGAGCATCTGTTGACCTCATCGAACCCGAAGCAAGCCGACCGAACGGCGGAGGCGTCCGAGCGCCGACGCGCGTTCGCCCAGGTGCTGGCGAACACGTTCGTGGCCAATCTGACCACGAGCTTCCTCTGGTTCGCGCTGGTCTTCTGGATCTACCTCGAGACCCGCAACGTGCTCGCGACCTCGTTGCTCGGCGGCACCTACATGCTGCTGCTCGCCGTGATGGGCGTCCCGTTCGGCGGTCTCGTGGACCGGTGGCGCAAGAAGAGCATCATGCTCGGCGCCCAGCTGGTCACGGCGGTGGCCTTCGCGATCGCGTTCGCGCTGTTCCTCATGCTGCCGACTTCGGCTTTCACCGACATCGGCTCGCCGGCGTTCTGGGCCCTCGGCCTCTTGGTGCTGGTCGGCGCCGTGGTCGAGAGCGCCCGCGGCATCGCCCTGTCGACGACGGTGACGCTGCTGGTGCCAGCGCCGGAGCGCGACAAGGCGAACGGCCAGGTCGGTATCGTGAACGGGCTGAGCTTCGCCGTCACGAGCGTGTTCAGCGGGCTCGCGGTCGGACGCCTCGGCATGACCTGGACGTTCGTCATCGCGGTCGCGCTCACGCTGCTGTCGCTGCTGCATCTGTGGACGGTCCGCATCCCCGAGCCGCAGGTCGTCCACGCCGACGGCGCGCCCCAGCCCGTGGACTTCGCCATGGCGTGGCGCATCGTCATCGGTGTGCCGGGGCTGGTCGCGCTGATCGTGTTCAGCGCCTTCAACAACCTCCTGGGCGGCGTCTTCATGGCGCTGATGGATCCGTACGGCCTGACCTTGGTGCCCGTCGAGGTGTGGGGCTTCATCTGGGGTGGGGTGAGCTTCGGCTTCATGATCGGCGGTGCCTGGGTGGCCAAGTTCGGGCTCGGCACCAAGCCCGTGCGGGCGCTGCTGCTGGCGAACGTGGTGATGTGGGTGATCGGCATCGGGTTCACGATCCGCGAGAACATCTGGCTGACGGTGGTCGGCATCCTGGCCTGGATGGCGATCATGCCCGTCGCCGAGGCGGCCGAGCAGACCGTCCTGCAGCGGGTGGTGCCCTACGAGAAGCAGGGCCGCGTCTTCGGCTTCGCGCAGGCGATCGAGGTGGCGGCGTCCCCGATCAGCGCCTTCATCGTCGGTCCGGTGGCGCAGTTCTGGCTGATCCCGTCCTTGGCGACCGCCGACGGCAAGGCGGCCTGGGGTTGGCTGCTGGGCGACGGTCAGGCCCGCGGTATCGCGGCGGTCTTCGTCATCGCGAGCGTCGTCGGGCTCGCGATCACGCTCGCGGCGCTGGTCTCGCGTCCGTACCGTCGCCTGTCGGACGCCTACGCGAACGCCCCCGTCCAGCCGGCCTCGGGCGATTCGCTGGGCATCGCGGGCGTCGACTAGAGTTGCGCCAAGGTCCCCGCGCGGTGGTACCTCGCCCAACTCCCCCAGGGCCGGAAGGCAGCAAGGGCAAGCGAGCTCTGTCAGGTGCGCGGGGGCCCCTTTGCGTCTCCGGGTGCCGGTGAGTGGATGAAGACCTCGCGGCCCGCGCTTCTTGTCAGTCCCACCCCGTAAGGTTCACCTCGTGAGCGACTCAGGATTCGACGACCTGTTCGGCTCGGCCGACGACGACGATCTCGACCTGCCCTCGCAAGACGGTCCCGACCTGTTTGGTCTCGAGCCCGACGAGCTGATCGTCACCCACGAGCCCCCATCGGTGGTCGACCTCGACCTTGATCTGGACGAGGACACGTTCGACGAGATCCCGATCGACCCCGACGATCCGGCGACCGCGGCGTCGGCGTCCGAACCGGTTTCGCTCCTGCCGCCGTCGCGCCCGAGCACCCCGCAGTCGAGGCCGGAGGCGCCGCTGGCGCTGTACCGGCGCTACCGTCCCGACACGTTCGCCGATGTCATCGGGCAAGACCACGTGACCGATCCGCTGCGCCGGGCGCTGCTCAACAACCGGGTCAACCACGCGTACCTGTTCTCGGGGCCGCGGGGCTGCGGCAAGACGACCAGTGCCCGCATCCTGGCGCGCTGCCTGAACTGCGACGAGGGCCCGACGCCGACGCCGTGCGGCGTCTGCCAGAGCTGCCGCGATCTGGCGCGCGGCGGCCCGGGTTCGATCGACGTCATCGAGATGGACGCCGCCACGCACGGCCTGGTCGACGACGCCCGTGATCTGCGCGAGCGGGCGTTCTTCTCGCCCGTGCACAGTCGCTACAAGATCTACATCATCGACGAGGCGCATCAGGTCACGAACGCCGGCTTCAACGCGCTGCTCAAGCTCGTCGAGGAGCCTCCGCCGCACGTCAAGTTCATCTTCGCCACGACCGAGCCCGAGAAGGTGCTGGGCACCATCCGGTCGCGCACGCACCACTACCCGTTCCGGCTCGTGCCGCCGAAGGTGCTGGCCGGCTATCTGGAGCAGCTGTGCACGGCCGAGGGGGTGGCCGTGGACAAGGCGGTGTTGCCGCTGGTGGTCCGGGCCGGGGCGGGCTCGGTCCGCGACTCGCTCTCGGTGCTCGACCAGCTGCTCGGCGGCGCCGCCGAGGGCGGCGTCTCGTACCGGCAGGCCACCGCGTTGTTGGGCTACACCCCCGACACGCTGCTCGACGAGATCATGGACGCCTTCGCCGCCGGCGACGCCGAGGGGGTGTTCGCCTGCATCGACAAGGTGATCGAGGTCGGCCAGGATCCGCGCCGCTTCGCCGAAGATCTGCTGCGTCGCCTTCGGGATCTCATCATCGTCGCGGCGGTCCCGGACGCCTTGACGTCCGGCCTCGTCGAGGTCTCCGGTGACCAGGCCGAGCGGCTGACGACGCAGGCGTCCGGCATGGGTCCGGGCGAGCTGACGAGGGCCGCCGAGGTGATCGCCAAGGGGCTCACCGAGATGCGCGGCACCACCGCCCCGCGGCTGCACCTCGAGCTCATGTGCGCCCGTGTCCTGCTGCCGGGGGCCGACGTCGACGCCCGCGGCGTCCACGCCCGGCTGGATCGGTTGGAGCGTCGCCTCAGCATGGTGGGGGAGGGCTCGCTGCCGGCAGGTCCGCGTGCGGCGGAGCAGGCGTCCGGACGCCGTCCCGCCGCGCCGACGACGGACGCGTCGCCTCGTGATCCGGTCGCCCCTGCTGGTCGGCCCGAAGCGCACCGCGACGCCCCTGAGCCCTACGGTTCGGCGCCCCAGTCGGAGCGTCCCCAGCCCGACACCGGACGCCCCGAGCCGCGCCAAGCGCAGCCCGGACGCCCCCAGGGCGACGCGGCCGATCCTGCCGCGCAGCGCCCGACCGCCGCGCGGCCTGCCTCCGAGCGTCCTGCCGACGACTGGCCCGATGCGCGGCTCCCTCAGCCTGCCGCGCCGCAGCCGAGCGGCCCTCGCCCAACCGCCGCTGACACTGCGGTCACCCCCCAGCCACAAGCCGACCAGGCGCCGGCGGCGTCCGGTGATCCCGGCAGCCTGACGACCGCCGATGTCCGGCGGATGTGGCCGCAGGTCCTGGACGCGGTGAAGGGACGCCGCCGCGTCACCTGGATCGTGTTGTCGCAGAACGCTCAGGTGCACTCGTTCGTGAACAACGTGCTCACGATCGCGCTGAACAACGCCGGCGCCCGTGAGACCTTCGGCCGCGGGGGCAGCCCCGACATCCTGCGCGAGTCTCTGATCGAGGTGCTGGGCATCGCCCCGACGATCGAGACAATCGTCGACGGCGGTGGCCCCACGCCGGACGCCGCCCCGTCGCGTCCTCAGCCGGACGCCGCCGCGGCGGCCCCCGCCCCGTACCGCCGCGACGAACGGGACGAGCCGCCGCCCGAAGACGACGAGCCCCACCCGCCCGAGCCCTCTGCCCCACCCGCGCCGAGCCCGGCGGCCCTGGCGAAAGAGAAGATCCGCAAGACGCAGCTGTCGCCACAGCCGCCCGAAGACGAGGTCGAGCAGACCCGCGACGACGTCGACCTCGACTCGAGCGACCTGGACGTCGAGGGCCTGCTCGCCCAAGAGCTGGGCGCCGAGCTGATCTTCGAAGACCCGCAACCCTGACCCGACGGCCCACCAGGGCCCTGACATACTGACGCGGCGGCGTCCGAACGACCCGTCCGGCGAAGAAAGGACGAAGCGATGAGCATGTTCAACCCCGAGGGCGGCTTCGACATGGGCGCGCTGCTGCAGCAGGCCCAGGCACTGCAGGAGCAGCTCAAGAACACCCAGGACGAGCTGGCGAACAAGCGCATCACGGGCTCGGCGGGCGGAGACCTGGTCGAGGTGACGATGTCGGGCACGCAGGAGCTGGTCGACATCACGATCAAGCCCGAGGCGTGCGACCCGGCCGACGTCGAATCGTTGCAGGACCTGATCGTGGCCGCCTTCCGCGACGCCGCGCACAAGGCCCAGGCGCTGGCGTCCGCGTCGTTGCCGCAGATCCCCGGCTTCTGAGCCGACCCCGAGCGAGAGCGTGACGTGTACGAAGGTCCCATCCAGGAGCTGATCGACGAGCTCGGACGGCTCCCCGGGATCGGCCCGAAGAGCGCCCAACGCATCGCCTTTTACCTGCTGCAGACCGACAAGGCCGACGTCGAGAAGCTGGCCCAGGCACTCGTGACGGTGGCCGAGAAGGTGCAGTTCTGCGACGTCTGCTTCAACATCTCCGAAGGGACGACCTGCCGCGTCTGCCGGGATCCGCGCCGCGACCGCACCTGTATCTGCGTGGTCGAGGAGTCCAAGGACGTGGCCGCGATCGAGCGCACCCGCGAGTTCCGGGGGCTCTACCACGTGCTGGGCGGGGCGATCTCGCCGATCGATCACGTGGGTCCGGGCGACCTGCACATCGCCGAGCTGCTGCGCCGCCTCCAGGACTCCACGGTCACCGAGGTCATTCTGGCCACCGACCCGAACCTTGAGGGCGAGGCCACGGCGACCTTCATCGCGCGCATGCTCGCGCCGACCGGCATCACGGTGTCGCGGCTCGCGTCCGGGTTGCCGGTGGGCGGCGATCTCGAATACGCCGACGAGGTCACGCTGGGTCGCGCCTTCTCCGGACGCCGCCGCGTCGGCGCCTGACCTAAGAAAACCCCTCTGAGTAGCCCAACAAGGTCGTTGGCCGTTCCCTCTGCGTTCATCTACCCGTAGCGTGTCTTCACACGGCGCCGTGACAGTGGTCACGGCGTCTGCCAGACCAAAGTCCCGAAGGGAAAGCCGTGAAGAAGTCCCCACTCGCTCTCGTTGCCGCAGCCGCCGTGCTGGGCCTCACCCTGTCCGGTTGTGGTGGTTCCGCCACGCCGGCATCGACCGGAAGCGCCGGGGGCGGCGCAGCTGCCGGGGCGTCCAAGGCGAAGACCGCCACGTCCGCTGCCGATCTCGGCGGCATGGACGCCCTCGTCGCGGCCGCCAAGGCCGAGGGCACGATCAACGTCATCGCCCTTCCCGACGACTGGGCCAACTACGGCCAGATCAAGAAGGACTTCGCCGCCAAGTACGGCATCAAGGTCAACTCGATCCTGCCGGACGCCTCGTCCAAGGAAGAGATCGACGCCGCCGAGAAGAACAAGGGCACCGCGAACGCTCCCGACGTCTTCGACCTCGGCACGGCCGTGACGATGGCGTCCACGAAGTACTTTGCGCCGTACAAGGTTGCTCAGTGGGACAAGATCCCGGCCGGCAACAAGGAGTCGACGGGCCTGTGGGTCAACGACTACACCGGCATCATGAGCGTCGGCTACAACGCCACCAAGTTCGGTGAGATCACCTCCCTCGACCAGCTGACCGATCCCAAGTTCAAGGGCCAGGTCGCGTTCAACGGCAAGCCCGCCGAGGCCGGCGCCGCGTTCAACGGCTTCCTGATGGTGAACAACGCCAACGGCGGCACGCTCGACAACCTGCAGCCCGGCCTCGACTGGGTCAAGAAGATGAAGCAGGCCGGCTCGCTGAACCTGGCCGACGTCACCGCAGGCACGATCGACGCGGGCACCCACGGCGTCGTCTTCGACTGGTCCTACAACCAGGTGTCGACGATCGCCCGCCTCAAGGCGAAGGGCGTCGACTGGAAGACGTTCGTCCCCAAGGGTGGCGAGATCGCGTCCTACTACAACCAGGCCATCAACGTGGACGCCCCGCACCCGGCCGCCGCGCGCCTGTTCCAGGAGTACCTGTACTCCGACGCCGGCCAGAACGCCTGGATCAAGGGCGGCGCCTCGCCGATCCTGTACGAGTCGATGAAGGCCGCTGGCACCATTGACGCCGCTTCCGCTGCGAACCTGCCGAAGGTCGACGGGACGCCCAAGACCCCGACCTCGGATCAGTCGAAGGCCGCGAACGACTTCCTGAAGAAGAACTGGGACGCCGCGGTCGCGTGAGCGTCGCGCCTTCCGTAACACCGACCCACAGCCGGGACGCCGCACCTGCGGCGTCCCGGCGTCGGGGGCCGTGGTTGAGCGTCGCGGGCACTGTTCCGTTCTTCGCCTACACGGCGATCTTCCTGGTGCTGCCGACGCTCCTGGTCGTGGTCGGCGCCTTCCGCAGCCGCGAGGGCGTGTTCACGCTCAACGGCATCACGCAGGCGCTGTCCGAGCGCACGATCGGCATCTTCATCAACTCGCTGGTCGTGTCGGCGGTGACGGCCCTGATCGGCGCCGTCGCGGGGGCCCTCATCGCGTACGCCCTGGCCACGGCTCCCTCGGGCAGCCTGATGCGGCGCACGTTCACGGCGTTCATGTCGGTCGTCGCCCAGTTCGGCGGGGTCATGCTGGCGTTCGCGTTCATCGCGACGATCGGCATCAACGGCATGGTGACCCGGCTGATGACCCAGACCGTCGGGTTCAGCCTCGATCCGGCCATGCTGTCGACGCTGTTCGGCGTCGGCGTGGTCTACATCTACTTCCAGATCCCGCTCATGGTGATCGTGTTCCTGCCCGCCCTGGACGGTCTCAAGCCGCAGTGGCGCGAGGCGACCGCGAACCTGGGCGGCACCGGCGTCACCTACTGGACGCGCGTCGCCGGACCCATCCTGCTGCCGTCCTTCCTGGGCTCCTATCTGCTGCTCTTCGCGAACTCGTTCTCGGCGTTCGCGACGGCGGCCGCGCTGATCAGCCAGCAGACGATCATCGTCCCGATGGAGATCGAGTCGGCCCTGCGCAACGAGAACGATCTCGGGATGGACGCCTACGCCCAGGCTCTCGCTCTGGGCATGATCATCGTCGTCGCCTTGGTGATGTGGGGCTACGCCGTCTTGGGTAGAAGGGCGTCGAGATGGCAGGCGTGAACGCCCGCGCCAAGAGCGGGGCGAAGACCTTCCGCGTGGTCGTCATCGCGCTGGCGTCCGTGTACTTCTTGCTCCCGCTGGTGTCGTTGGCGGACTTCTCGGTTCGCTTCCCCCTGACGGGCAAGGTGGACGCCAACGCCTGGCTCGCGCTGATCGCTCCGGACGACTCGGGGCGCCTGGACCTGCTGCGCGAGGGCCTGTTCAACTCGCTGGTGATGGCGGTGATGACGGTGGTGCTCGCCATCGGCATCCTGCTGCCGACGATGATGCTGGTGCGCCTGCGGTTGCCGAAGCTGTCGCGGATCGTCGAGTTCATCTGCCTGCTGCCGCTCACGATCCCGGCCGTCGTGCTGGTCGTCGGTCTGGCACCGATTTACGCGGTGATCTCGACGAAGATCCTGGACGCCAACACGATCTGGCTGGCGTTCGCGTACGTGATCTTGGTGCTGCCGTTCGTGTACCGCTCGCTGGACGCCGGCCTGCGCTCGATCGATCTGAAGACCCTGTCGGAGACGACGCGGTCGTTCGGCGGCTCGTGGTGGACGGTGCTGTGGCGGGTCATCGTGCCCAACGTGCGCAGCGCGATCGTGTCCGCCTGCTTCATCACGATCGCGGTGGTGCTGGGCGAGTTCACGTTCGCCCGGATGCTCGCCCGGACGAACCTGCAGACCTCGCTGTTCCAGATCAACCTGTCGGACGGTCAGGTGGCGGCGGCTGTGTCGCTGCTCTGCCTCGGCCTGACCACCCTGCTTCTCGTTGCGCTCGACCTCATCGTCGGGTTGGGTGAGCGTCGCCGTGCGCGCACTCTCGCGCCTGTCACTGTGGAGGACTGATGACCCAGACTTCGGCCAGCGCGGGGCGCGGCGTCCAGCTTCGGAACCTGACCCGGGTCTTCGGGTCGGTCCGGGCCCTGGACGACTTCTCGCTCGACATCGCGCCTGGCGAGCTGGTGGCGCTGCTGGGGCCGTCCGGCTGCGGCAAGACGACGGCGTTGCGTGCGCTGTCGGGCCTTGAGGACGTCGACTCCGGGTCGATCGTCGTCGACGGCGAGGACGTCACCGCGAAGCCAGCGAACCGCCGCGACATGGCGATGGTGTTCCAGTCGTACTCGCTGTTCCCGCACATGACGGTCGCGGGCAACATCGACTTCGCGTGCGAGTTGCGCAAGGTGGCGGGTGATCGGCGCAAGATCGTGGCCGAGAACCTCGAACTGGTTGGTCTCGGCACGCAGGCCGACCGGTACCCGCATCAGCTCTCGGGTGGTCAGCAGCAGCGCGTCGCGCTCGCGCGCGCCTTGGCGGTGCGGCCGAAGGTGCTGCTGCTGGACGAACCCCTGTCCGCCCTGGATGCCAAGGTGCGCGTCCAGTTGCGTGACGAGATCCGGCGCATCCAGCAGGAGGTCGGCATCACGACCCTGTTCGTGACCCACGACCAGGAGGAGGCCTTGGTCGTCGCCGACCGGGTTGGCGTGATGAGCAGCGGCAAGCTGATGCAGATCGGCGCCCCCGCGGACATCTACAGCCGTCCCGTGACGGGCTTCGTCGCCGACTTCATCGGCCAGACCAACAAGCTGCCGGGTCGCTCAGCTGGGTCGTCGGCGTCCGTGCTCGGGCAGACGGTTCCGCTGCTGCCGGGGTCGGCGTCCGGGGACGTCACGGTGCTGATTCGTCCGGAGAACATCACGCTGCGGCCCGCTGCGGGTGTCGCCGCCGACCGCGCCGGACGCGTCCAGATCACCGGTTTCCTGGGGTCGCACGCCAAGGTGCGCGTCGAGGTTCCGGGCGGGTTCGTGGTGGCTCAGCTGGGCGTGGGGGAGTCGTCCGGCCTGGCGCCCGGCGATGAGGTCGAGGTCATCCTCAAGGACGTCCCGGCCCTCGCGGTCGCCACGTCCTGACTCGATCGATTGCGTCCGCAGCCTCCCGCTGAGGCGTCGTTGCGCGATGAGGTCGGCGGACCGGTCCGGCGGTTGGCCACGGTGACGGCCCGTCTCTAGGGTCGAGGCCATGATCAGGCTCATCGCGACGGACCTGGACGGCACCCTGCTCACCTGGTCCGCGACCACCCCGCCGCGCTCGATCAGCCCGCGCACTCATGCCGCGCTGGAGGCCGCGCGCGAGGCGGGCGTCCTGGTCGTTCCGGTGTCCGGACGCCAGCCGTTTTCGATCGCGCACGGCGTCCGGGGCACCTACTTGGCCGAGGGGCCAGTGATCGGCGCGAACGGGGCCATCGGCGTCCACCTGGGGTCTGGTCAGGTCTTCTTCGAACGACTCGTGGACGCCGACGCGCAGTTCGCGCTGTTTGCGGGCCTGCGGACGCTCTTCCCGGACGTGCGCTGCGTGTCGGTGCGCGACGGCGGCAACGCGTTCTACCCGCAGCACGGCTACGTCGGACTGATGGATCCGGGCGACCACGGCCGTCACGAGCCCCTGCCCGAATTCGACCTCGACGACGTGCTGGCGGAGCCGTCGGTCAAGTTCGTCGTGCGGCATCCGTCCGTGTCACCGAGAGAACTGTTGGACGCCGCACGGTCGCTGGCGATCCCGGGGGTGCACTGCCTCACGTCGGGAACGCCCTTCTTGGAGGTGTCCGCCGAGGGCGTTCACAAGGGATCGGGACTCGCGGCGCTGTGCGCGCACCTCGGCATCGAGGCGTCCGAGGTCGTGGCGCTCGGCGACGAACTCAACGACGTCGAGATGCTGCGCTGGGCGGGGGTCGGCGTCGCGATGGCCAACGCGACCCCAGAAGCCTTCGCCGCGGCCGACGAGCGGACGGCGTCCAATGACGACGACGGCGTCGCGCTGGTGATCGAAAGGATTCTGGCTAGCCAGTAGGCGGTTCGGTTCGGTCAGCGCGGTGGGGGCTGCTGACCGTCTTCGAAAAGCCAACCACGTCGATCAGCACCTCAGCGATCAGCTTGAGCGCCACGAGCAGCAGCACGACCCTCACGCCCTTCGCCACGTCCGGCGACGTGGTGGCCGGGATGTTGACCAACAGCAGCCCGAGGATGACGGTCACGTGCAGCACCAGGATGCGCGGGTACGGCCACAACATGATGTCCACCGGCCCAAATTGCTTCTGAGCAGGCCCCACCAGGCGACGCCCGCGAGCAGCAGCAAGTTCGTCGCGAGGGTGAATCCGAGCCGCAGCAGGCGCGACGGCGGTACGCGCTGGGACCAAGACGAGACGCTCACGACGAGCAGTGAAGGGACGGCTCTTCTATCGGACGCCGCGACGGCCGGTCCAATCACCCCTCGGTTCGTCAGCGCTCCGGTCGGGATTTCTTCCGTCCGGACGCCGCGCGTAGACTGCGCAACACGTCCACAGGCGTCGATGGGGCCATCACCCCGGAGCTGCCGGAAGAACGGCTGATCAGTTGGCTGAGCCTGTCGAAGCCTGGGTTAGCTCATTAGAACCGGCCGTGGCGTGAACGAAGCGGGGACGTCCCCCGGGGTGTGGCGAGAGCTACGAACCGGACGCGTCCCAAGAAGGGTGGTACCGCGGGGCCGCCGGACGCCAGCGTCCAGACCTCGTCCCTTCGTCAGCACAGACGCCGCCCGGCGATGAACGACGAAGGATCGAGATGACCGCGCACGACGCGACCGAAGCAACGCCGCAGCCGACGGCGTCCGGACTCTACAAAGCCGTACCGCCGCAGGTGGACCTGCCGGCGATGGAGCGCGAGATCCTCGACCTCTGGGATGCCAATGGCACGTTCGCCGCGACCCTGGAGAAGACCGCCGACGGCGAGCCCTGGACGTTCTACGAAGGCCCGCCGACCGCGAACGGCATGCCCGGGACGCACCACATCGAGGCGCGCGTCTTCAAGGACGTCTTCCCCCGGTTCCGGACGATGCAGGGCTACCGCGTCGACCGCAAGGCCGGCTGGGACTGTCACGGCCTCCCCGTCGAGCTCGCCGTCGAGAAGGAGCTGGGCTTCAACGGCAAGCCCGACATCGAGGCCTACGGCATCGCCGCGTTCAACGCGCGTTGCCGCGCGTCGGTCAGCAAGCATGTGGACGCCTTCGTCGAGCTGACCCACCGGATGGGCTACTGGGTGAACCTGGACGACGCCTACTGGACGATGAAGCCGGAGTACGTCGAGTCGGAGTGGTGGGCGCTCAAGCAGATCTACGACAAGGGGCTCCTGAGCGAGGACTACCGCGTCGCCCCCTACTGCCCGCGCTGCGGCACGACCCTGTCGGACCACGAGCTGGCGCAGGGCTACGAGGACGTCATCGACCCGTCGGTGTACGTCCGCTTCCCGCTGACGTCCGGCCCGCTGGCGGGGAAGGCGTCCCTGCTGGTCTGGACGACCACGCCCTGGACGCTCGTCTCGAACACCGCCGCCGCGGCGCACCCGGACGTGACGTACGTCGTGGCGTCCGACGGCAACGAGACGCTGGTGCTCGCCGAGGAACTTGCCGAGAAGGTGCTCGGCGAGGGCTGGAAGCTCGGCCAGACCTTCGCCGGTAAGGAGATGGAGTATTGGCGCTACCAGCGTCCGTTCGAGCTGGTCGAGTTCCCCGACGTCGTCGGCGGGACGCACTACGTCATCATGGCCGACTACGTCACGACCTCGGACGGCACCGGACTCGTCCACGAGGCCCCCGCCTTCGGCGAGGACGACATGATCAGCTGCCGTGCCTACGGGCTGCCGATGGTGAACCCGGTCCGCCCGGACGGCACCTTCGACGCCGACCTCGACCTCGTCGGAGGAGTCTTCTTCAAGACCGCGGACGCCACCCTCGTCGCCGACCTCGACAAGCGCGGGCTGCTGTTCCGCGAGCTGCCCTACGAGCACAGCTACCCGCACTGCTGGCGCTGCGACACGGCGCTGCTCTACTACGCGCAGCCCAGCTGGTACATCCGGACGACCCAGGTCAAGGACGCCCTCCTGCGCGAGAACGACAACACCACCTGGTACCCCGAGCACATCAAGTACGGACGCTACGGCGACTGGCTCAACAACAACATCGACTGGGCGCTGTCGCGCAGCCGCTACTGGGGGACGCCGCTGCCGATCTGGCGCTGCGCCCACAAGCACGACACCTGCGTGGGCTCACGGGCCGAGCTGACCAAGCTCACGGGCAAGGATCAGAGCCAACTCGACCCGCACCGTCCGTTCGTGGACGAGGTGACGTTCCCGTGCCCGAACTGCGGCGAGATCGCGCACCGCGTCCCCGAGGTCATCGACGCCTGGTTCGACAGCGGCGCCATGCCGTTCGCGCAGTGGGGCTACCCGTACGTTTCCGGCTCGGAGGAGCAGTTCAAGAAGGCCTTCCCGGCCGACTTCATCTGCGAGGCCATCGACCAGACCCGCGGCTGGTTCTACTCGTTGATGGCCGTCTCGACGACGGTCTTCGACCAGAGCTCGTACAAGAACGTCCTCTGCCTCGGCCACATCCTCGCCGAGGACGGCCGCAAGATGAGCAAGCACCTCGGCAACATCCTCGAGCCGATCCCGCTGATGGACGCCCACGGTGCGGACGCCGTCCGCTGGTTCATGGCCGCCGGCGGCTCGCCGTGGGCGTCGCGCCGGGTGGGGCACTCGACGATCACCGAGACCGTGCGCAAGGTGCTGCTGACCTACTGGAACGCCGTTTCGTTCCAGAGTCTCTACGCACGCACCAACGGCTGGGCCCCGGTGGGGCAAGCCCCGGCGCTGGCGTCCAGGCCCGTCATGGACCGCTGGCTGGCCAGCGTCCGCAACGAACTGGTGCGCGACGTCACCGCCGCGCTGGAGAACTTCGACACCCAGCGCGCCGGCTCGCTCATCAGCGAGTTCGTCGACCAGCTGAGCAACTGGTACGTCCGGCGGTCGCGCCGCCGCTTCTGGGACGGCGATCCCGCCGCCCTCTGGACGCTCCACGAGACCCTGGACGCCGTCACGCGCCTCATGGCGCCGCTGGCACCCTTCGTCACCGAGCGCGTCTGGCAGGACCTGTTCGTCGCCGCCGTCCCGGACGCCCCCGCCTCCGTGCACCTGGCGTCGTGGCCGCTGGTGGACTCTGCCGCGATCGATCCCGAGTTGGACGCCGCGATGGACCTGACCCGTCGCCTCGTCGAGTTGGGGCGCGGCGCCCGCTCGGAGGCGAAGGTGAAGACCCGGCAGCCGCTCTCGCGGGTGCTGGTGCCGTCGAGCTCGTACGCCCGGTTGACGCCTGAGCTGATCGCCGAGATCGCGTCCGAGCTGAACGTCGGCGCGGTCGAGTCGTTCGCCTCGGCCGGCGACGTCGTCGACTACAGCGCCAAGGGCAACTTCCGCGCCCTGGGCAAGCGCTTCGGCAAGGACACCCCGAAGGTCGCCCAGGCCATCGCGGACGCCGACGCCGCGGCGCTGGCGTCCGCGCTAGCCGCGACGGGATCGGCGACGGTCGACTATGCCGGCGGCACGCCCGTGACGGCCGACGAGGTGATCGTGAGCGAGCGTCCGCGTGAGGGCTGGTCCGTGGTCAACGAGCAGGGTGAAACGGTCGCGCTCGACCTGACGATCACGCCCGAGCTGGCGCGGGCCGGACTGGCGCGCGAGGTCGTCCGGACGCTGCAGGAGACGCGGAAGGCGTCCGGCCTGCAGGTCTCGGACCGCATCTCGGTGCTCTGGCGCGCGACGGACGCCGACCTGGCGGCCGCCGTCCGGACGCACGCCGCGATGATCGCCGACGAGGTCTTGGCCGTTTCGCTCACGGAGGTGGATGCGTCCCGGTCAGACTGGGTGGCAGACGACGATCTGGGCCTAGCGGTGCAGATCGCCAAGGCCTGAGCCAGCTTCACGTGTGACTTTGTCGGCGACTATGCCAACAAAGTCACACGTGGGACGCGACGAAAGGGAGCGATGACCGAGCACGTGAACGTCGAGGTGCTGCGGGGTGCGCCCGTAGTTGATAGCAGAGGCGTCCGAATCGGGTCGGTCGGCGACGTCTACCTCGACGACGCGTCCGGCGAGGCCGCCTGGGCGACGATCAAGTCAGGACTCTTCCGGCGCCGGACCTGGTTCGTCCCGCTGGTCGGGGCGAGCTTCGACGGCAGCCTTCGCCTGCCGTTCACGAAGGACGCCGTCGTCGCGGCCCCCGATGTCCTGGAGGACGAGCACCTCTCCAGCGGGGAGGAGGCCGTGCTGTACGCCCACTTCGGGCTCGATCCGGCGATGCTCGGGCGAGAGGACGACTCCGAGCCGGGCCCCCTCACCGACCTTGACGCGCCCCTGCGCCGCGCAGAGCAGGCCGTGGAGGAGGCCGTCTCGACGGCTCACCGCGCCGATCCGTTGCGTGACGGCTCGTACGCGGGCGATGCGGCCAAGGCGCCGCTCGTCGACACGCCCGACCTGGAAGCGCACGATCACCGGCTCGCCGCGCAGGGCCACGCGCCTCAGGTGCAGTGGGCAGGCGTCCGCTACGAGGCGTCCAAGCCGGCGGCGTCCGGTGGCTGGCAGGCGTCCGAGTCGAAGCCGGTCGAACTGACAGGCGAGGACCTTGCTCAGCAGCGAGCAGCGGAACTCGATGTGATGACCCGCGAAGCGGCCTGGGATATCGCCCACGGGCGGCGTCCGGATCTGGATCTCGAAGACGACCTCTGAGCTGAAGCGGGAAGCTGGCGGAATAGGTATCGCTCTCCGAGACTCATTCCGCCAGCTATCAGAGGTGGGCGTCCCCGAGCTGTCGCAGCACCTCGTCCAGGGTGGCGGCAACGGCGAGAGTGTCGTCGAGGGGCATGACGGGGGTTTCGGTCAGCCCGGCCGCGATACACCTGGACGCCTCAGCGAGTTCGTGCGCGTAGCCGACGCCCAGTCGGGACGGCTCGACGGTGACGTCCTCCACGCCCGGGCGGTGGACCACGAACCGCGGTAGGCGGTGGAAGCGGGGGAGGACGTCGATCCAGCCCTCGGTGCCCATGATCGCCATCCGGCCCGGGCCGTAGGTGGTGAACGCGATGCCGAGCGAGGCGAACCGTCCGCCGTCGTAGCCGAGCAGCATGCCGACCTCGCCCTCGACGCCGTTCGGCAGGCGCCCGCCGACGGCGGAGACGCGCGTCGGCGTCCCCAGGAACCACTGGGCGAACGCGACGACGTAGACGCCGAGGTCGAGCACCGCCCCGCCACCCGCGGCCGGGTCGAACAGCCGATCGGTCGGGTCGAACGCTCGGAAGGCGGTCAGGTCGCCCTGCACCGAGCGCACGTCGCCGATGGCCCCAGCGTCCACCAGCTTCTTCAGTTCGGACGCCGACGGCAGGAACCGCGTCCACATGGCTTCGGCGCAGAACACCTCCGCCGCCCGGGCCGCCTCGATCACGGCCCGGGTGTCAGCCAGCGAAGCTGTGAACGCCTTCTCGACCAGGACGCCCTTGCCAGCCGCGATCGCGGCCAGCGCCACGGACGCGTGCGACGTGTGCGGCGTCGCGATGTATACGGCGTCCACGTCGCCGGACGCCCAGAGCTCGTCGTAGGTGCAGCCGCGCGCGCCGAACGGCATCGCGAACTCGGAGGCTTTCGAGGCGTCCCGCGACGCGACGGCGACCAGCTCGGCGTCGGGGACGTGTGCGAACTCGGCTGCAAAGACTGCGGCCATCTTGCCGGTGCCGGCGATGGCCCAACGGACGGTCATCGCCGGCCTCAGTACGGGGGAGGCTGGCGGCGTCCGCGGCGCTGATATCCGCCCAGCAGGCTGCTCGCCACGATCGCCGCGATGATCACCCAGAAGCCGCCATTCCCCGTCACGAACAGCAGGATCGCCACCGGCCAGATGAGCGCATGAATCGTGGACAGGGTCTTCGGGTTCAAGCTCGACAGCGGGCCCTGCGAGGTGGGAACGACCGTGCCGGAATAGGTCGGAGGCGTCTGCTGATACGGCGTCTGGTAGGTCGGCGCGCCCGGCTCGGGGGCGTAGGTCGGGGCCGACGTCGTGCCGCCCGGGTAGGTGTTCCAGGTCGGTTGCGCCATGTTGAGGTACAGCGGATGCGGCGCCGGAAGGTCGGTGAAGAGCGGCACGACATCGGACGCCGTCAGCGCGGCCCGCGCGGCGTCCGAGCGCTGGGCGAACTCGTCGCCGCTGAGGCGTCCGGCGTCGAGATGGGCGCGCAGGGCGGCGACGGCGGCTTCACGTTCGCCGTCGGACAGCCGCTGCGGGAAAGAGGCCGGGGAGGTCATGGCCTCCATGGTAGGTGAGGCGCTGCCACCGAGCCCCTGGGGACCGGCGCCGAAGGCGTCCGGACGAGGCGCCAGCCTGCGAAATCGGCCAGAGGACGTGATGACTTATGGCACAGTAGAGCCGTTTTTCCACCAAGGAGGATTCGTGCGCGTTGTGCAGAAGTTCGGCGGCTCGTCCGTTGCGGACGCCGAGAGCATCAAGCGGGTCGCGAAGCGCATCGTCGACACCAAGGAGCAGGGCAACGAGGTGACGGTCGTGGTGTCCGCGATGGGGGACACCACCGATGAACTGCTCGACCTCGCGCAGCGGGTGTCGCCCAAGCCGCGCTCGCGCGAGCTCGACATGCTGCTCAGCGCAGGCGAGCGCATGTCGGCGGCGCTGCTGGCCATGGCGATCAACGACCTCGGACACACGGCTCGCTCGTTCACCGGGTCGCAGGCAGGCGTCATCACGACCGCCAAGCACGGCGACGCGCGGATCATCGACATCACGCCCGGGCGCATCGAGACGGCGCTCGGCGACGGCGACATCGTGATCGTGGCCGGGTTCCAGGGCGTTTCTCAGTCCACCAAGGACGTCACCACGCTCGGCCGCGGGGCGTCCGATACGACGGCCGTGGCGCTGGCGTCCGCGCTGAAGGCGGACTACTGCGAGATCTACTCCGACGTCGACGGCGTCTTCACCGCGGACCCGCGCGTGGTGCCGGGGGCGCAGCAGATCCCCGAGATCGCGTTCGAGGAAATGATGGAGCTGGCCGCCAACGGCGCCAAGATCCTGCACCTGCGCTGCGTCGAGTACGCCCGGCGCGAGAACGTTCCGGTGCACGTGCGCTCGTCGTTCAGCGACAAGCCCGGCACCTGGCTCAAGGACGCATCCGACATCAAGAAGAAGGAGTCAGGCATGGAGAACCCGATCATCACCGGTGTCGCCCAGGACAAGGCCCTGGCGAAGGTCACCGTCGTCGACGTGCCGGACCGTCCGGGCGAGGCCGCTCAGGTCCTGGAGACCGTTGCGGGCGCCGGCATCAACATCGACACCATCACCCAGAACCAGTCGGTCTCGGATGACACCACGGCCATCACGTTCACGGTCCCGCAGGGCGACCTGACCAAGGCCCTGGACGCCCTCGCCGCGGCCCGCGAGTCCATCGGGTTCTCGAAGACCCTGTCGGACGACAGCGTCGGCAAGGTGTCCATCGTGGGCGTCGGCATGCGCACCACGCCCGGCGTTGCGGCGACGTTCTTCAAGGCCCTCGCGGACGCCGACGTGAACATCCAGCTCATCTCGACGTCCGAGATCCGGATCTCTGTCGTCATCGCCGAAGGTGATGTCGACAAGGCCGTCCGCGCCGCCCACACCGCCTTCGGGCTGGACGGGTCGGACGCGGCGGTTGTCTATGCAGGAACCGGTCGCTGACGCGTCCGCTTCCTGCATGGGGGCGAATCTGCCGCAAGCGGCAGCTTCTTGCGATGCAGGAACCGGTCGCTGACGCGTCCGCTTCCTGCATGGGGCGGAGCCAGCTACCCGTCCGGCCCCATGCGAGTACTGGCGGAAGCGACGGTCAAGTCAGAGCGTCAGGGTCTCGCACACTAGGCCGTACCTTGCAGAGAGTGGCCCGAGCATGTGAGTGGGTCAGTCCGCCTGGTCGATCGGTGACTGGTGGTCGGGCATGTCGCCCGTGATGTTGGACCCGTCCCGATGTGAGATCTTCCACGCCTGGACGGCGGCCTCGGAACCGAAGTAGAAGACAACGATCCACTGAAACGCCGTGACGAGTTGCGCACGCATGTCGCCGGGGATGCGAGCGGTGATTGCTGTCGGGAATAGCAAGAGGCCGAGAAAGACAGAGCGATGCTCACGGCAAGGCCTCCTCGTAGGGTTCCCGTTGCGCGAGCGAAGACGAAGAGCAGGATCATTGCTACTCCACCGACTCCGACTGTCAGCCACAGGTCAGGCTTGAGCGCGGCTACCAAGAAGTCGGCTGGCTTGATGCTCCCCAACTGGATTGCACCCACATGAGACTGGTGGCCTTCCGGTAGCCGCCGTCCGAAGACGGTGTCAGTGGAGCAGTACTCGTAGTTCGAAGCGTCCCCTCGGGCGACGGCTTCACGGAAGTAGTCCTGGCAGTAGCCGATCCCTTGCCCGTCCCTCGTCGTGTAGATCACCTCTCGGGGCAGCGCCTCTGCGACAGTTCCGGCGTAGGCGGCTAGAAGCCATAGCACCAGGGCCGCAACAAGCCATCCGTTTGTCAGGTTGAGGGGCGGCCGTCGGCGCGGGTCGGTGCGTGAGGCCTTGTCCGGCCCCTTGGGCTTCTCGCTCTCCGCGTTGGTGTCCGTCATGGTGCTCCCTCTCGAGGCTGCACGCGAATGCCTGATGCTGGCAATCCTTCGGCCCGATCGCACGAGGTGCCAACTACTGCTACCCCGGTCGACTGGTAGCCGGTCGAGGGGATCAGCTTCGAACGGGGCGCGTCCAAGCGAGGTCCATGACATGGCTGCGGGACGCGATGGCTCATCCGCCGGTGGGTTTGAGCCAGGACGCGGTCAGCCTGGACCAGCCTCACGACACGACATTGATCTGGCTGCCATCGAAGTCGACCATGATGCAGCCGTCGCTGATGTGGCGCCCCCTGCGCAGCCGGACTCGTTCAGATCGGCGTCCACTAACATGCATGCTGGCGTCCGCGCCGAGGCCCCATAGCTCAGGGGATAGAGCAGAGGTTTCCTAAACCTTGTGTCGCAGGTTCGAATCCTGCTGGGGTCGCCGCTCCTGACTAGGTCATTTAGCCTCACTGACTAGGCCTTTTAGGCTCCACGGGTCGCTCATGCCAGATCCCCCGAGTGCCCGCGAGTGGACACGAAACGCCCTCGCTATCGCACGTTTATCGCACGACGTAGGCTGTCTGACGAGGAGGCAGGCCGATGGTTGAGCGACGACGAGGGTTTGGCTACATCCGGAAGTTGCCGTCGGGGCGGTACCAGGCGTCGTACTTGGGCCCTGACCAAGTGAGGCACAACGCGCCCATCACGTTCGAGGCGAAGATCGATTGCGAGGGCTGGCTCGCGACCGAGCGCCGACTGATCGAGCGGGACGAGTGGATTGCTCCGGCGGAGCGAGCTGGCATCGAAGCTGCCGCGCAAAGGGCGGCTGCCGAGACGGTAAGGACGTACGCCGAACGGTGGCTGGCCGAGGGGGTGTCTCGCGGACGATTGAGGCCGCTCACGGCACTCGACTACCGGCGGAGTCTTGAGCTGCACATCCTGCCGACGCTAGGTGACGTGCGCCTGTCTGAGGTGACCCGCGGAACCGTGCGGGCCTGGCACGACACCACGATGGCGAATACCGCGCCGCGAGCTCGCTCCAAGGCCTACGCACTGTTGCGGACGGTCATGAACAACGCCGTGCAGGATGAGCTGATCGCTGCATCCCCGGTGCAGATCCGCGGCGCCGGAGTCGCACGTCGTAAGCACGAGATCGAGCCGGCGTCGCTCTCTGAACTGGACGCCATCGTGGCCGCAATGCCGGAGCGTCTGGGGCTCACGGTGCTGCTCGCGACGTGGTGCGCGCTGCGCTACGGCGAGGTGGCCGAGCTGCGACGCAAGGACGTCACGCTCTCGTCCGGCCAGCTCCGTGTCGCGCGATCGGTGAGCTTCCTGCCGGGTGGCACCCAGGTGGGCCCGCCCAAGACCAAGGCCGGCGCCCGGCGGGTGGCGGTACCTCCGCACGTCCTCCCCGCGCTCGAGCGCCACCTCAAGGCGTTCGTGAAGTCGGACGCCAACGCACTGCTGTTCCCCGGCGAGGCCGGCGGACACCTGCACGAGTCGGTGCTCTTCAAGCACTGGGACCGTGCGCGCCGATCGGTCGGACGGGCCGACCTCCGCTTCCACGACCTCCGACATACCGGGGCCACCTTGGCAGCCCAGGCCGGCGCGACGACAGCGGAACTCCAAGCCCGCCTCGGTCACGCCACCCCGGACGCGGCGATGATCTACCAGCACGCCGCGCGGGGGCGTGACCAAGAATTGGCTGCGCGATTGAGCCTTCTCGCAATTCGCACCGAAGCCGAGTAGGAGTTCAGAATCTCGTATCCTCCGCCAATGCGATCCGCGCCACAACGAGGCTAAACACTGCTCTTTTCGAACTTGTTCGATTTTTGTCCTACGACTTTCTGCGCTATCTGTGCGCTAAGAACCTGGCTTGGAGACCTTGCGGGGGTAGAGGCCAGGCGCAGGCGCCCATCACCACAGAGCCTCGTCGAGCGGCCCCCCAACCTGGGCTGTGAGGTCTCAAAGGGGCACCATGCGGCAACCTCGGCCTGCGTTTCACCTGACGAATCTCCAACCTCGTTGCCGTCGGGTGGGCCTTTTGCAGCCGCCTCGCGCTGGTGTGAACGCCCTGCCCCCGCGCCCGGCCGCAGACCTGTGTACAACATCGGGGGCCAGGTGGACCAAAACCGTTACAGACGCCCCGGTCAGAATCCGCCGTGCGTTCGACGTGATCTGCGGGTTCGAGCTGGATGGTGGGGTGAGTGACGGCGCAGTTCTCGGTGAGGATCTGGCGTGTCGAGTCCAGCACGCGATGCCACGTGGCGTCGTCGTCGGCAACGATGTGCACGGTCGCGACCTCCATCCCGCTTGTCAGGGTCCAGATGTGGAGGTCGTGGACCTCCCCTACCCCGGGCACAGCGGCTAGCTCTGCCGTTGCCTTGTCGACGTCGATCCCGGGGGTGCGACCTCCATGAGGATCCGCAGGGCCTGGCGCATCAGGTTCCAAGTGCGGGGCAGGATGAGCAGCCCGATCGCGACCGCGACGATCGCGTCGATGAAGCGGAATCCCGTGAGCGTGAGGTTGATCGCGCCGACGATGACCCGATAGAGCCGAGCATGGCGGAGCACCTCGAGGTAGGCGCCCTTTGAGGTTCAAGCTCTCTTTGGACCCGGCTGTTAGAAGCTTGAAAGAGATGATGTTGATGACGAGCCCGATCGAGGCGACCACCAGCATCGGCATTCCGGCGACCTCAGGTGGGTTCCGGGAGCGCTGCACTGCCTCGTAGAGCACGTAGAACCCGACGCCGAACAGCAGTACCCCGTTAATCACGGCGGCCATGACCTCGAGGCGGTAGGTGCCGTATGGCCGTCCTCCGGCTGCCGGACGTTTCGCCAGTTGGATAGCGGCTAGCGCCATCCCGAGGCCCAGGACGTCGGCCCCCATGTGGGCGGGTCGCTGATCAGCGCGAGGGACCCTGTGGCGAGGCCGGCGACGACCTCCACGATGGCATGAGACGCGGTAAGGGCGAAAGCGATGGCCAGCGGGCGCTGGTGCGGGGAGCCTGCGCTTCCGATCCGGGTCCGTGCGCGTGCCCATCGTGGTTGTGGTCGTGAGCAGTGCTCATGCTGCCGCCTCTGCCAGGACGGGTCGGGCTGGGCTGGTGACGACACGTAGATCGGTGGCCCGGCCGGCGCGGACGCCGTTGGCGATGACGAAGACCTCGGCGAGTTCGTGGACGAGAACCACTGCGGCGAGGCCGAGGACGCCGGCGAACGCGAGGGGGATGAGGATCCCGATCAGGACCAGCGACAGCACCACGTTCTGCATCATGATCGCTCGGGTGCGGCGGGCGTGTGCGAACGCTCCCGGCAGGAGTCGCAGGTCGTCGCCCATCAGGGCCACGTCGGCGGTCTCGATGGCTACGTCGGCGCCCATGGCACCCATCGCCACGCCGAGGTCTGCGGTGGCGAGGGCGGGAGCGTCGTTGACGCCGTCGCCGACCATGGCGGTCACGCGCCCGGAATCTCGCAGGCTACGGATCTTCAGCGACTTGTCCTCGGGGCGAAGGTCCGCATGGACCTCGTCGATGCCGACCGCACGGGCGAGCGCCTGTGCCGTGGCCGGGTTGTCGCCGGTCAGCATCACGACCGTGTAGCCCTGGTGCCGAAGGTAGGCCACGACCTCCACGGCCTCGTGGCGTAACTCGTCACGGACGGCGATCGCGCCGATGACGTGTCCGTCCACCTCGACCACGACAGCGGTCGCACCCCCAGCCTGCATCTGGGTGACCGGCTCGGCCACCGGGCCAGGGTCGATCCAGCCAGGTCGGCCCAACCGGATCTGCCGTCCGTGGACCGTGCCCGAAAGACCGGCACCAGTCACCGCTGCTACGTCGTGAGCCACGGGTACCGACGAGGCGGCTGCGAGGATGGCGCGGGCTAGCGGGTGCTCGCTGCGCGCCTCCAGGGCTGCCGCCAGGGCCACCACTTCGTCGCGGGTACGGTCCGGGACGGTGGCGACGTCGATGACAATCGGCTGGTTGCGGGTCAGAGTGCCGGTCTTGTCCAAGGCGATGGTGCGGACCTTGCCCAGCGTCTCCAGTGCGGCGCCGCCCTTGACCAGGACACCGTACTTGCTGGCAGCACCAATGGAGGTCACGACGGTCACCGGTACCGAGATCGCCAGCGCACACGGGGAGGCCGCGACCACCATCACGAGGGCTCGTAACACCCACACCCCGGGGTCCCCGAAGACAGAGCCCAGGACCGCGACCAGGACCGCGGCGATCATGATGGCCGGTACCAGCGGCTTGGCGATCCTGTCCGCCAGCCGCTGCGTGGCACCCTTGCGGGACTGCTCGGTCTCGACGATATGGACGATCCGGGCCAGCGAGTTGTACTCCGCGGTCGTGGTGACCTCGACCTCCAGGGCGCCGGTGCCGTTGATCGCGCCGGCGAAGACCTCACTGCCCGGGCCCACCTCGACCGGCATCGACTCGCCAGTGATCGCCGACAGGTCCAAGGCCGTGCGGCCAGCCCGGATGATCCCGTCGGTCGCCAACCGCTCGCCCGGCTTGACCAGCATCAGGTCCCCGACCACCAGCTCGTCGGATTCGACCACAAGCTCGCTGTCACCGCGTCGCACGATAGTCTCGCGCGGAACCAGATCAAGCAGAGCCCGCAACCCCTTGCGGGTCTTGGCCACCGAGTACTCCTCCAGACCCTCACTCAGCGAGTACAAGAAGGCCAACGTCGCCGCCTCCTCGACATGCCCCAAGACCGTCGCGCCCACAGCGCCGATCGTCATCAACAGGTCGACGCCGATCTTGCCCTTGACGAGCTTCGTGAACGCCTCCGGCACGAACGTCACCCCACCGGCAATCAGCGCAGCGATGCTCAGCCCCAGCTCCCAGCCCGGCTGACCACCCCGGCCCATGACGAACCCCGCGAGGAGCAACACCGCTGCTAGAACACCCAGCTGGAATTCTTTGACCTGCCACAGATGATCATCATCATCATCGTCATCCTCGCCGGGGGCATCGACGTCCAAAGGGACCTCCGGATCCAACTCATCCCCACGCGTCATCGGCGTCCTCACAGTTCGCTCTTCTCGCTCCGATGGGATCTCAAGTCCTCAGGTTCGGAATTCCCCACGGTGCCGACGCCGTAATTGGGACACAGCGCAACCCTGTTCCCGGTCGTCGCAAGGAGCCGCTCCGCCGCGGCCAGAACGTCCAGCAGCTCCGGGCTGGCGACTAGCGAGAACAGCGACGCCCGCCCGTCCGGACGCGACGACACCAAACCGCACTCCCGTAGACACCCCAGGTGCGCGCTCACCGTCGACTGCGCCAACCCCAGGTGTTCTGTCAGGTCCCGCACACGACGCTCACCCACCGTCAAGTGCTGCAAGATCGCCAACCGAGTCGGTTCCGACAACCCATGGAACAACGCAGCAGCGACCGTGAGGCCGCCCTCAACACTCACAGACCCAGACGCAGCGCGATCATCCGATATCATCGTCATATAACGATGCTATCGACGTAGAGCTGCTCTTCCAAACCTCATCCCGGACAAGGGGTCTGCTGATGGCGATGGTCGGTCTTTGACCGAGCGGCGCGCACGTGCCCGATTAGTTGTAGCGCAGGGTCGTCATCATGCCGAGTTCAGCGTGGTAGATGTTGTGGCAGTGGTACATCCACACGCCCGGATTGTCGGCTTGGAGGTCGGCGGTCACGGTCTGCATCGGCATCACTAGGACGGTGTCTTTCCGTAGGCCTCCGTTGCTGGGCAGTCCCCAGGTGTGGCCGTGCAGGTGCATGGGGTGCGACATCATCGTCATGTTCGACATCCGGAGACGCACTCGTTGGCCAGCTTTGACCGTGATCGGGGTGTCTTGGCCGAAGACTTTGCCATTGATACCCCAGGCGTAGGGCTGCATCTGGCCGTTGAGTTGCACGTCGACGACGGCGTCCGGTTCGCGGTTGGGCAGCAAGGCTGAGGTGTCAGCCGACAGTTGACGGGAATCGAGCGGATTGTCGAGTTCTGGCACCAGGACGCCGGGTGTCGGAGTGGTGCCGGAGCCGGTCTTCACGATCGCCCATGCGGTGCCGTTCTTGCCTTCGGGGCGGGCGACCAGGGGGAACACGCCGTCGGCGAGGGTGACCGTGACGTCGTAGCGTTCACCCATCGCGATGTAGAACGAGCGGGCCTGCGTGGGCTTCGTCGGGTATCCGTCGGTGTGGGTGATGGTGAACAGGTGGCCCCCGAGCGCCACCCGGAAGATCGTGTCGGCGGCTGCGTTGACGAACCTCATCCGGACGCGCTGGCCAGGCTTGCCTGAGAAGGTCGCCGGGGCCGTGGAGGCGCGTCCGTTGATGAGGTAGTGCGGGTAGTCGATGTCGCCTGCGTCGCCCAACGGTGAGCCCATCGAGCCGTGTCCCATGCCCCCCATGCCGCCGCTGCCCATCATGCCGCCGGGGTTCATGCCGGAACTGACAGTGCCGTGTTGGGCCTTGAACGCGGCGAGGATGTCGTCGGGGCTCTTTCCGACGCCGTCGGTCCAGTCGTCGAGCACGACGATCCACTCGGCGTCGTAGGCGCCCGGTTCGCGGGGGTCGTCGATGATCAGGGGCGCGTAGAGGCCGCGGTCGATCTGGACGCCCGAGTGCGGGTGGAAGAAGTAGGTGCCGGGGTCGGGCGCGGTGAACTCGTAGCGGTACTGCTGTCCCGGTTCGATCGGCTGCTGCGTGATGCCGGGGACGCCGTCGGCGGCGTTGGCAAGCCGGACGCCGTGCCAGTGGACGCTGGTTGATTCGGGCAATCGGTTGTCCACCGTGACCCGGACTAGGTCGCCTGCGGTGGCCCGGAATAGGGGCTGGCCCAGCTGATCGCTGTAGCCCCAACTGGACGCGGTGACGCCCCCGAGGTCGTAGGTGCGGGCGGCGGGGGTCAGGGTGGCCGTCGTCACACGTTGCCCTGCCGTGGGGGTGGCCGCTGTCGGGGTGGGCAGCACCACCGGCGACGGCGTGCCGGGCGTAGGGGGCGTAGTGACGGAACAGCCGGCTAGGGCTCCCGTGGTGGCGAGGCCTAGACCTCCGACGAGCAGGGTACGGCGCGACAAGTGGTTCACCGCTCTATCGTGAAGGTCACTCGTGTGGTTTTTGCCCCATGATCGATGAAGATTCGCTGAAGGCGGCGGGCAGGCTGAGCTTGAACGTCTGAGCCTTGACCGTGGCGAATGTCGCAGCGTCGACCGGAACCACGCCGTCCTGCATCCCGCCGGAGTCGCACGCCGCAAGCACGAGATCGAACCGGCGTCCCTAGCAGAACTGGACGCCATCGTGGAGGCGATGCCCACACGCTTCGGACTCTCGGTGCTGCTCGCGACGTGGTGCGCGCTGCGCTACGGCGAGGTGGCCGAGCTGCGACGCAAGGTCGTCACGCTCTCGTCCGGCAGCTGCGTGTCGCGCGATCGGTGAGATTCCTGCCCGGCGGACCGCAGGGTCGGCCCGCCCAAGACCAAGGCCGGCGCCCGACGGGTGGCAGTGCCTAGTCGCGCTTAGTGGCGGTGATCTAAGCGAGATTCGCCATGGCCGTAACGGTGTGGGTCGACGTCGAAGGTCGCGGCGCAGCCCTTGGAGCAGAAGTGGAAGGTGGCGCCGTCGTGCTCACGGGTGGCAGCCGCCGTGGCGGGGTCGATCTTCATGCCGCAGATGGGGTCCACGACCCTCGTAGGGGCGGGCTTCTTGCCGAACAGGCTGATCATGGGGGTTTCCTTCCCTTGGCTGTGGTGATCGGACTGCGTGCTCCCGCCGATCTCGACCACCGGTGGGGCGGTCGCGGCCCGGTCGGCGTCCGGGAGGGGGTGCGGGGCGAATCGACGCAGACGGTTGGCGTTGATGACGACCGACAGTGACGACAGGGCCATAGCGCCAGCGGCGATGATCGGGCTGAGGGTGATCCCGAACGCCGGGTACAGGACACCGGCGGCGATCGGAATTCCGAGGGTGTTGTAAAGGAACGCGAAGGCCAGGTTCTGCTTGATGTTGCGCATGGTGGCCCGGGAGAGGTCGACCGCGGTGACGATCCCCGACAGGGCTCCGGAGATCAGGGTGATGTCGGAGGACTCGATGGCGACGTCGGTTCCGGTGCCGATCGCGGAGCCCACGTCAGCCTGGGCCAGTGCGGGGGCGTCGTTGATGCCGTCGCCGACCATGCCGACGATCTTGCCCTCGGCCTGCAGGCGGCGGACCTCGGCGGCCTTGTGTTCGGGGAGGACCTCGGCGACGACGCGGCGGATCCCGACTTGGGCGGCGATCGCGGCCGCAGTGGCGCGGTTGTCGCCGGTCATCATGATGACCTCGATGCCGCGGTCGGTCAGGGCGGCCACGGCGGCGGCGGAACCGTCCTTGAGGGTGTCGGCCACGCCGAGGACGCCCGCTGGCCGGTCGCCGATGGCGACGAGCATCGGGGTCTTGCCCTGGCCGGCAAGCCAGTCATGGGCGGCGAGCAGCGGCGCGACGTCCACGCCGTTGGCCTCCAGGAGTCGGCGGTTGCCGACCAGGACGACGTGGCCGTCGACCGTGGCGCGGACGCCCTGCCCGGTGACCGAGTCGAAGGCGGCCACGGAGGGGAGGGTGAGGCCGCGCTGGGACGCACCGGTCACGATGGCGGTCGCGAGGGGGTGCTCGGAGGCTCGCTCGACGGCGGCGACGGTCGCCAGGAAAGGGCCTTCGTCGATACCGCCGGTCGGCATGACGTCGGTGAGGGCCGGGACGCCGCGGGTGATCGTCCCGGTCTTGTCCAGGATGATGGCGTCCAGTTTGTGCGCGGTCTCGAGGGCCTCGGCCGAGCGGATCAGGATGCCGTACGCGGCCCCTTTACCGGTGCCCACGGTGATCGACATCGGGGTCGCCAGCCCCAGCGCGCAGGGGCAGGCGATGATCAGCACCGAGACGGCCGCCACGAGCGCGAAGATGAACACCGGCGGCGGACCGAACAGGGTCCACGCCGCGAAGGTCCACACCGCGATCACGATCACGGCGGGCACGAAGTAGCCGGACACCCGGTCGGCGAGCCGCTGGATCGGCGCCTTCGAGCCCTGGGCCTCGCGCACTAGCTTGATGATTTGGGCCAACATCGTGTCGGCGCCGACCTTCTTGGCCCGGTAGCGCAGGGCGCCCGTGCCGTTGATCGTCGCGCCGATCACGGCGTCGCCGACCTTCTTGGTCACCGGCATCGATTCGCCTGTCACCATCGACTCGTCCACCGACGAGGACCCGCCGACGATCTCCCCGTCGACCGGCAGCTTCTCGCCGGGCCGGATCACGACAATGTCGCCCACGCGGACGTCGTCGACGCCGATCTCGAGCTCGTTGCCGTCCCGCTCGATGCGGGCCGTCCGGGGCTGTAGCCCGATCAAGGCTCGGATCGCCTCGCCCGTGCCGGCCTTCGCCTTCGTTTCGAGGAGCCGCCCGAGCAGGATGAGGGTGAGGATGACCCCGACGGCCTCGTAGTAGACGTGACGGAGGGCGTCCGGCAGGAGCCAGGGCAAGGCGGTGACCACCAGGCTGTAGGCGAACGCGGCCGAGGTGCCGAGCGTGATCAGGGAGTTCATGTCGGCAGTCCGGTGAGTCAACGCCTTCCAGCCCGTTCGGTGGATCGGCCAACCTGTGTAGAACATCACGGGCGCGACCAGAGCCAGTTGCAGCCACGGGTTCATCCAGAACTCGGGCACCCAAGTCGCCCGGAACAGCTCGGCGGCCATCACCGTCACCAGCACCGGCGCAGACAACACCGCTCCCACCACGAGACGACGGGTCAGGTCGCGGATCTCGGCCGCCCGCTCGACCTCCTCGCCGTCAGCGGCGGCCGGCGGCGTCCCCCCGACCCCCGCTTGGGCCGCACCGCTGGCGTCCGCGAGCGCGGGAAGCGGTGGGCCGGCCTCGGCCGAAGCACTCCCGTTGACACGGATCACCCCGGAGACCATGTTCATCCCGCACGCGAACCGGTACTCGCCGGCGACGGCAGGCACGAACTCGACCGCGGTCGTCTTGAAGGCGGGCAGGGCCGCGTTGACCTTGAAGTCCGGCATGACGACCCGCGAGGTGCACTCACCGCTCTCCCGGCGGTCGAACAGGATCCTCAGCGGCACGCCGGCGCGCACGCCGTCGATCACGTCGGGGTTGTAGCCCCCGTCAACCGTCACCTGCACGACCTGGACGCCGTCCACCAGTTCGACCCGTCCCGTGCGCCGGGGCCCGAAGAAGAACCAGCCCAGGCCCACCGTCAGCGCGATCGCACCCACGACCACCAACCACTGCATCGTTCACCCACTCGTTCGGAGATACCCCTGGGGGGTATCGGTGAGGCCCAGCGTAGGCCGCTCGCGCGGTAACGCAAGCGCGGAATTGGCGGTACGCCGCGGGCGCGGTCAAGAGGCCCTCAAGGTTCCGCGAAGGTTGCGGTTCACCGGAGCCGACCGAGCGTTCTAGTGGTGATGACTAAGTCAGTCGGCACCGAGTCGTAGGAGATTCATGTCGAAGTCCCGAACTGAGGGAGGTGCGCTCGTCGCGATCGTGATCGCCTTGGGCGGCGCTCACGCCGCGTCCGCCGACGCCACCGCCCACCAGCGGTGCGCCGGTGGCGTCCGCAGTCGGAACCGTCAGCTCGACGGGTCTATCGACCGCCTGTCACCTCCACTTCAGCCCGTTCAAGGATGGACAGGCGTCGGACCCGCTGAAGTCCATCTCGAAGTAGACCGAGGAAGCTGGACCTGCTGTGTCGGCGCTGCGTCACGCAGCCCGAGGCAGGACGATGTTGAAGACGGCGCCCCGGCCGGAACCGTCGCTGACGACGCCGATCGTTCCCCCATGGGCATCGACGATGGCTTTGCTGATCGTGAGCCCGATCCCGGATCCGGAACTCTCCCGGCTACGCGCCGTGTCGCCGCGGTAGAAGCGTTCGAAAACATGGGTCAGTTGATCGGCCGGAATGCCGTCGCCATCATCGGCCACGGTGATCACGGCCCCCTGCGGCTGCGGGCGCCCCGAGATGGTGACGTGCCCGCCGGGGGGCGTGTGGCGAAGCGAGTTGGCCAGAAGGTTGCCCAGCACTTGTCCGATCCGGTTGGGGTCGACGTTGACGCTCAAGCCGTCGGTCTCGCCGAGGTCCAGGGTGAGGTCGACGCCCTTGTCCTGATAGCGGCCGCGCGCGGCTTCCGCGCTTCGGAGCAGGAGATCGCCGACGAGACACGACGCCCGCTCGAGGCTGAGCCGGCCTTCCTCGGCCCGCGAGACGTCGTCGATGTCGTCGGCGAGCCGGGTCAGCCGGGCTGTTTGGGAGGTGAGAACCGTTTGCGTGTCGACGCCGAGGTCGGTGATCCCGTCGAACAGCCCCTCGTGGTAAAGGGCGAGGGTGGCGATCGGAGTTCGCAGTTCGTGCGCGAGATCCGACAACAGCCGTCGACGGGTGTTCTCGATGTCCTCGAGTCGGCTGGCCATCGTGTTGAACGCGGCGCCGAGGGTTTCCAACTCGGTCCCGCCGCCCATCGTCGGTACGCGGCGGGCGTAGTGGCCGCGGGACAGTTCGCGGGCGGCGTCCGTCAACTCGTCCAGGGGCTGACGCAGTCGGCGGCTGACGAACCACGTAACGACGATCGCGCAGGCCAGCGAGGTGAACAGGGCCACGCCCAGCGCCACCGCGCTCGCCTGCTGGTAGGCCAACTCGATGTGGGCCAACTCGGGCGAGTTTTCGGCGTGACCGCTTTCGGTGAGGTGTCCGTGGAAGATCGGCGGCCCGACGATCGATGCGACAAGCCCGGCCGTGAGGACGCTCGCGAGCAGGACGATGGTCTGACCGAGCATCAGGCGTCCCGCGAGGGTCTCTTGGACCCACAGTGTCCGGGTTCCCACCCACGATTCGCGCCGGGCCACGGTCATCCGTGCCCCATCCGGTAGCCGACGCCGCGCACCGTCCGAACGTAGCGGGGGGCGGCGGGGTCGTCGCCCAGTTTCTGCCGCAGATGGGCGATGTGGACGTCCACCACGTGGTCATCCCCCGTCCAGTTGGGACCCCAGACAGTGTCGAGGATCTGGCGGCGGGAGAACGCGAGCTTGGGCCGGGCCGCCAAGGTGGCCAGGATGTCGAACTCGGTCGGGGTCAGCTCGATCTGGACTCCGGCGACGTGAACCTCGCGCCCCGCCGGGTCGACCCGCAGATCGCCGAACACCCGCGGGGGCTCTTCGGCTTGGGTGGCGGCTCCCAGGCCGCCTCGTGGACGCCGTTGGAGGGTCTTGATCCTCGCGAGTAGTTCGCGGACGCCGAAGGGTTTCGTCACGTAGTCGTCGGCCCCGACCGACAGGCCGATGAGGGTGTCGACCTCGTCGTTGCGGGCGGTCACCATGATGATGTAGCAGTCGCTGAAGGTGCGGATCTGACGGCACACCTCGATGCCGTCCATCCCAGGGAGGCCCAGGTCGAGAACGACCACGTCAGGGCGGTTCTCCCGGGCCGAGGCCACGGCGTCCGGACCCGTGTGAGCCAGCAGCGTGTCGAAACCGTCGCGGGACAGGTAGGCGGCCACCATCCCCGCCAAGGCCAACTCGTCGTCGACCACCAGCACCCGCACAACCGCACCCGTTGTTGAATCGCTCACCTACACAGTGTCCAACCCACGCACCGCCCGGGGGCCACGTGTGCCTGCGCACCCTCGCTTCTTGACCAAACCTAAACGTCTTCGCCACGGGACGCACGGGAATAGTGGCTCACAGTCTTGGTCACGAGGTCGTACCAGGGAGGGAGTGGCTCGATGACGTCGGCTTCCATCAATGTCGTGACGTGGGTGCTGGTGTTCGCCAGCACAGGAGCGTTCTGGGCGATCGTGTTCTGGACCCTGCGGGCGTTGGTGATCCGACAGGAGGCCAGCAGCGCACGAGCCGCCGACCCGATGTGGGGACTGAAAGAACGGCTCGCACAAGGGGAGATCACCGTCGACGAGTACTGGCGCATCCGCGACCTGGTGGACAACCTGCCCACCCAGGTCTAGGGCCCCACGTGACCATGATGGCTAGCCACACGGACTCGATGGTCGCCTCGCAGGCTTGACGCCATCTTGACCGCTCCGATGCTGAGGGATCATCAACACCCGGCACGCTGAGAGCAACAGAGCAGGACAACGGGAAGGAATCCCCATGGACACCAATGCAAGGCTTCAACGCACCCCCGGGACCGAGTTCGGCGCACCGCAGGAGTTCAAGCCGTACGACTCGACACCCCCGCTCCGGGCCGGCTCCGCCGAGCCCACCCCAGGACAGGCGCACACCGGCACGACCCCGACGAAGGCCCACGGCTGGATGCACTGGCTGATGTGCCTGCCCATGGTCGCCATCATCGCCTACCTCGTTCTGACCGGCGCCGTCGGGGGCGGGGCCATCCTCTACGCCCTCGGCTGCATGGCCATGATGGGCGTGATGATGCTGTTCATGAACCACGGGTCGGGGACATCCGGGCACCGTCACTGACCCGCGATCGGGATGCCCACCGCTGAGCCAACGAGGACACCGAATCTTGATCGGGCCTTGAGGGCCACCACATGGCGACGTTGCACCGTTGACGGTGTGAACTTCTCCCCTCAAACCGCACCCGTCGTGACCTCCGACCTGGCAGCACCAGAGGTGACCGTCGTCGTGACGACCGCGTGCCACCTCTGCGAGGACGCCGTCACGGAGCTAATCCGCCGCTCCACGCTCGGCCAGGTCGACGTCGAGGTCGTGCAGGCCGAATCCGAGCGGGGCCGGACGCTGCTGTCGGCGCACCGCCCCACCATGTTCCCCCTCGTCCTCGTCGACGGCCGGTACTTCAGCGTCGGACGGCTGTCCCGCCGCAAGCTGGACAAGGCACTGAGCGTGGAGAGGGTCGGCTGATGGGCACCGAGCTTCTCGGCACCGGCAGCGTCCTGGCGGCCTTCTTCGCCGGAATGGTCGCGTTGTTCGCTCCTTGCTGCATCGTCTTCCTCGCGCCGTCCTATCTCGCCGCCGCCGTCAAGAACAACCGATGGCGGCTCCTGCCGCTGACCTTCGTGTTCGCCTCCGGTCTCGCGCTCGTCCTCGTGCCCATCACGCTGGGGGTCAGCCTGATCGCTGGCGCGATCGCCAAGTACCACGCCCCCCTGTACTGGGCCGGCGGACTGCTGATGATCGCCCTCGGTCTCCTCGCGCTCACGGGCCGCATGTGGGCGATGCCCTCGGTCCTTCGCGCCCCGGACGCCACCCGCGCCGACTCCGGCACGTTCTTCAGCCTGGGCGTCTTCTCGGGCATCGCGTCCAGTTGCTGCGCCCCCGTCCTCGTCGGCGTCATGACCCTGTCCGCCCTGGCAGGGAACCCCTTCGGAGGACTCCTCCTCGGCCTAGCCTTCGTGTTCGGCATGGTGCTGCCGCTGCTGGCGATGGCCCTCCTCTGGGACGCAGCGAAACTCAACCAACGCCGCTGGCTCCGAGCGAGACCCGTCACACTCCGGGCCGGGCGGCTCGTCCTGCACACCAACACGGTGAACCTCCTGGTCGCGGTCGCGTTCACCGCGATGGGGATCGGCGTCATCTCGCTGGCCGGCGCCACGACCATGACCGGCCCCGGCAACTGGTTCCAGCAGGCAGCCGGGCAGGGCCTCACCGAGTTCGCCCGAGCCACCCTCGCCTGGCTCGCCCCCGTCCCCGAACCCGTCCTCGGCGTCGGCCTGCTCGCCCTTGCCGGCGCGTTCGTCTGGTACACGCTCCGCGACCGGCCACGGCCCCAACTCGAAGCCCCCGCCCCCGACCCGGAGGAGCTACCGGCCCTCCCGGACCGGGAGCACGCATGCCACACCCAAACGCCCGACCATGACCACGCTAGGAACTGAGCACCCATGTCCACGAAGCAGCATCACGCTGAGCAGCAGCACAACGCTCGCCGGGAACTCCAACAGACGATCGCTGGTGACTCCGCCCGTCAGGCACAGCGTCGCTCGGTGACCCGCGTCGCCTCGGTGGCCGCCGCGATCGTGGCCGTCGGACTGGTGGTATTCGGCCTATGGAGCGCGCAACCAACGAACGTCAGCGGGTCCAGCCAGGCCCCAGCCTTCACCCTGAAGACCACCGCAGGCACCTCAGTGTCCCTGGCCGACTACCGGGGCAAACCCGTCATCCTCTACTTCAACGAGGGAGCCGGCTGCGGCGCCTGCACCCAACAGATGGCCGGAATCGAGAAGAACCCCGGCTTCGCCCAGGCAGGCATCGTGGTGCTGCCGATCGTGATGAACACGGCCGCCCAGATCAAGCCCGACCTAGACCGGTTCGGGGTCAAGACCCCCTACCTCCTCGACGACGGCACCGTCTCCAAGGCCTACGGCACCCTGGGCAAGGGCATGCACGCGGATCTCCCCGGCCACGGCTTCGTCCTGATCGACGCCAACGGCGTCCAACGCTGGCAGGGCAACTACCCCTCCATGTGGCTCGATCCGGCGACGCTACTGAACGAGGTCAAGAGCCGCCTCTGAGCCGACGTGGACGCCGCCTCAACTAGCGGCGTCCACGATCAGCACTGCGGCGGGCCGCACGTCGTTGTCATCCTGACAACGCCTGGTACTCGGCGACGGTCAGGGTGGACGTGCCACCACGAGAGCCAGATCGGCGTCGAAGACGGCTCTTCATTGAGAGCTTGGAGTTCGGCGTCGTAGAGATCGATGGCAGCCTTCACGGTCTCCAGCGGACTGAGCGTCTCGAATTTACGCCACCTGTCACGTCACCCGACGCGCCGGTCAGAACCCGGCCGCCGATACACCCCCGACTGTGATGAGCCACCTTGTGGGCGGAATTCGAATCTCGCATTCGCCCCGTGCGGCTCACGTCGCGACAACGTCTTATACGCAGATGTTCGGGGCCGCTTCGTCGGCGAGAGTGTTCCTCCAGACCTACACCAGACCCAAAGGGTTGCCGGCGAGGCCGGACAGTCTGCGCAGAACTAGGGCCTCCGGAACGGCTGCATTCCAGGCGGTCGGCAGCTGGGTTGGCGCGATGCCTGACGCTCACTACGTGTGAAGCGTTTCAACACGTGGGCGTTCGGCGTGACGTCCGTCGCCCGACGGGCGAAACAGCGCCGCTGTTGACGCGAGTGAATAGGGTTCTGCGCACCTAGCAGGAACCCTGCGCACCGAGCAGGAACCCTGCGGACAGTAGCCCATCTACTGTGCATTGGATCCAACTCGATCGTGATCGAAGCCGGACGAGATCGCTTCGCCGCCCGTGGGGGTGATACCTGGGGCTGGAGCGTCGCCACATGGCACCGGGAGCCGATGGCGTTGTTGCGGCTCGAGATGACTCTGGCTGACGACTCCCACACGCACATCCAGACGGACAACAGCTGGCACGCCGCCGCCGGACCGGTCGTAGAGAAGTTCTTCCAGGGTGAACGGTGGATCGTCGATGGCGGGGCACCCGAATGGCGGCCCGCGACCGTCGTCGCCGCTCCCGCGGGCGAGCTCCGCCGCGCGACTCACCCGGCGCCGGAACGGATGGCATCGATAGCGCCCGTCACGGCCTCCCCACAGGGCGCGGGGCGCACTGTCTACGACTTCGGCGACGTCATCACGGGTCGACTCACGTGTCAGGCGGTCGGCGGGCCAGGCGCAGCCGTGGAGGTGGTCAGCGGCGAGCAACGGGCCGCCGATGGGAGCGTGATCTGTGACAACGTCCTGGTCGCGGGCCCGGGCCAGAGAGACTCACTCCACTTCGCTGCAGCCCACGAGCAGTTCAACTGGGAGGCGCGCTTCTGATACCGCGGCTTCCGATGGATCCAAGTGACTGTCACCGGTGAAGCGTCCGTGAGCAAGGTCAGGGCGGTCCCGATCTACACCCCACTCGAAGAAGTCGGCGCATTTCAGTGCAGCAACCCAGTCGTCGAGTGGGTCGACGCGGCGTTGCCCGCCACGTTCCGGAACAACCTCCATGGCGTCCCCACCGACACTCCCATCTACGAGAAGAACGGGTGGACAGCCGACGCCCACCTCGCCACCGCAGCCCTGCTACACCGCTTCGATCTGCGAGCGTCGTTCGGCAAGTGGATGGACGACCATGTGGGCGCCCAGACTGCCACGGGCGCCATCCCACAGATCATCCCGACGCCCGGATGGTCAACGGAATCCGGCCCGGCTTGGTCCTCGTCGGCCGTGCTTATCCCGTGGTACCTGTACCGCGAATACGGCGAGATCGCGACCCTTGAGCGTTACGCGCCCATGGCTCGCCGGTACGCCGATGACTTGCTCAGCCACCTACGCGACGACCTCTGGACTGGACGCACCTGGGGAGACTGGCTCGCCCCGGGGTACATGGTCCCGCCGGAGGGCATGACGCCGATCGGCACCCTCATGACCATCACCGCGCTTCAACACACCGCACAGATCCTCGAGGAGTTGGAGGAGGACGCTAGCTCTTATCGCGACGCCGCCGCACGGATCGGCAGGCGCTACCACAGCCAGTACTTCGACCCCCATTCGGAGCACTACGCCGTCGAGGGCGTCGGCTACCGACAGAGCCTGAACATCTTGCCGTTGGCGTTTGGTGCCGTCCCGCCCGAGTGGATCGCGTCGGTTCGCAAGATCGTCACCGACGACATCGAGCTCAGGACCGCTGGCCACCTGGTCTGTGGTGCCCTCGGCGCCCGGCATCTTGTCGACGTTCTCACCGACGCCGGAAGAGATGACCTAGCGCTGACGATTCTCACCAACCCGACCCGACCGGGCTGGGGGCAATGGTTCAGCGACGGAGAGCGAACCCTGCTGGAGACTTGGGACGCCGATGCCCGCTCTCGCAACCACTACTTCCTTGGGTCGGTAGATTCCTGGATTCAGCAGCGCGTTGGTGGCCTGCGCCTGACCCAGCCCGGCTGGCGGTCCTTCGTTGTAGCGCCACTCAAGGATGACCGTGTCACGAGTGCCCGAATCAGCCACCAAACGCCGCTTGGCCGAGCGGCAGTCATCTGGGAAAGGGGTCCTGGTGGCTGGCAACTCGACGTTACGGTCCCGGACGGCGCGTCGGCTCTGGTCAACCTGGAAGGCGACTCGCTCGCGCTCAAGCCAGGCCAACATGCGTCCGGGTCAAATGCCAGGCGCAATGACGAGCCTCACCACCCGAGAGGCGGTTGGATCTTGACCTCGACGAGTACCTGGACCACGGTCCGCTTCGTGCCAATCAGCGCCGACCTTGACGCTCCCCGGACTCAGGTTCGCCTGTCCAGTCCAGCTGGATGCCAAAGGGCTTAGTTGGATGCATTCGTCGTTCATCCTCGTTTGCCCGGCCGCATAGACGTCTGCCCCTGACCAACGGCTGAGAAGTCACGCACACCTTCTGCATCAGCGGAACGTTCCCCCTGGTTGGGCGCCCGGGAGGAGGGCTGTTGCGCCGGTAGGCAGTCGTGATGAGTCTGCACAAGATCACGGCTGGGGTGGGGTATGACTACCTGACCCGGCAGGTCGCTGCCATGGACTCCTCGGAGAAGGGCCACACCGGTCTCGCCTCGTATTACGAGCAGAAGGGCGAGTCTCCCGGCGTCTGGGTGGGCTCCGGCCTGGCTGGCATCGACGGGTTGGCCGTCGGCGATCCGGTGTCGGCTGAGCAGATGCGGCGCTTGTTCGGCGCTGGTGAGCACCCGTTGGCCGACGATCGCCTGGCAGCCCTGCCTCGTGACGCGTCGGAGGCTGATCGGCGGTTCGCGGTGCGGTTGGGAGCGCCGTTCAAGGTGTTCGAGCATGATGTGCCCGAGTTCCAGGTGGCGGTGGCGAAGGCGTTCGCCGCCTACAACTCCGATCGCGGGCTGCCGTGGGATCGGCCGGTCCCGGCCGAGGTGCGGGCTCGGATTCGCAGCGAGCTCGCGGCGGCCTCCTTCACCGCTTTGAACGGGCGCCCACCGCGGGACGCCCGCGAACTGCACGGCCATCTGGCGACGCTGTCGCGTCCGCAGACGACTGCGGTGGCCGGATTCGATCTGACGTTCTCGCCGGTCAAGTCCGTCTCGACGGTGTGGGCGTTGGCAGACCTGCCGACGGCGGCCAGGGTGGAGCGAGCCCACAACGCGGCGGTCGCGGACGCCCTGCGGTTCATCGAGGCCCGGGTGTTGTTCACCCGGACGGGACGCAACGGCGTCCGTCAGGTGGATGTGACCGGCCTGGTCGGGACCGCGTTCACCCACCGCGACTCGCGGGCTGGTGACCCCGACCTGCACACGCATGTGGCGGTGGCGAACAAGGTGCAGACCCTGGATGGGCGTTGGTTGGCAATCGACGGGCGCATGTTGTTCAAGGCGATGGTCGCCGCCTCTGAGGTGTACAACACCGCCTTGGAAGGGCACCTCGCCGAGGGGCTGGGGGTACGTTTCGAGGAACGTTCCCAACCCGATGCCCGGAAGCGACCCGTTCGGGAGATCGTGGGCGTGGAGCCGGCGCTGACGGCCCGCTGGTCCGCGCGGCGAGCCGTCATCGAGGACCGCCAGGGTGAGTTGGCCGAACGGTTTCAGTCCCAGTTCGGACGCCCTCCGACCGCGGTCGAGGCGTCGGTGTTGGCGCAGCAGGCCACCCTCGAGACTCGCCCGAGCAAGCATTCGCCTCGGTCGCTGGCCGAGCAGCGTCGGGCGTGGCGGTTCGAGGCGGACGCCGTCCTCGGCGCCGGCGGGGTGGAGCGGATGCTCGCCACCGTGTTGGCGCAGGGACGCCAGCGTCCGGTGCGGACCTCCAGGCGTTGGGTGCGCCGGGAAGCGGCTCGGATCATCGCCACCGTGGAGGGGTCGCGGTCGACGTGGCAGGACTGGCACGTCCGCGCCGAAGCCCTCCGGGTCGTCCGCCAGGCCGCGATCCCACCGGCCCGGGTCGAGCAGGTCGTGGGACGCCTCGTCCACGTCGTCCTCACCCGCGCCTCGACCCCCCTGGCGGCACCCGCCGACGGAATCGTCGAACCACCTCAGCTGCGCCGCCTGGACGGGCAGTCGGTCTACACGGTGGCCGGGGCGACCTGGCACACCTCGACCCGGATCCTTGCCGCGGAGCAACGGCTCGTCGACGCCGCCGGTCGAGTCGGTGGGCACGTGGTTTCGGACGCCGTCGTTGACGTTGCCTTGTTGGAGGCTGAGGCGAATCGGACGCCGTTGAACGCCGGGCAGGCCGCCCTGGTACGGGCGATGGGAACGTCCGGACGCCTCGTGCAGTTGGCGATCGCCCCCGCCGGAGCCGGCAAGACCACTGCCATGGCCACGCTCGCGCAGGCGTGGCAGTCCGGCGGCGGCACCGTGATTGGGCTCGCACCGTCGGCGTCCGCAGCCGCCCAACTCGGCGAGCAGATCGGCCACCAGGCCGACACCCTCGCCCTGCTCACCCACGCGCTGGCCACCGGACGCCCCCTGCCGGACTGGGCCCAGAGCATCGACCCGAGAACCTTGGTGATCATCGACGAGGCCGGGATGGCCGACACTCTCACGCTGGATCGGGTGGTCGAGTTCGTCCTCGACCGCGGCGGCTCTGTGAGGCTGATCGGCGATACCCAGCAGTTGGCGGCGATCGGCGCCGGTGGCGTCCTACGCGACATCGACACCACTCACGGGGCCCTGCGCCTCGACGAGCTGGTCCGGTTCGTCGACCCCGCCGAAGCCGCCGCCAGCCTCGCACTGCGGGATGGTGACCCGTCCGCGCTCGGGTTCTACCTCGACCAGCAACGCATCCACGTCGGCGACGAAACCACCTGTATCAGCAACGTCTTCCACGCCTGGGCCACCGACCGGGAAGCCGGACTCGACGCCCTCATGCTCGCCCCCACCCGCGACCTCGTCGCAGACCTCAACCAACGCGCCCAAGCTCACCTGCACCGCAACCACCCCGCCGGCCCGACCGTGTCGCTCGCCGACGGCAACACCGCGGGTGTCGGGGACGTGATCATCACCCGCACCAACAACCGCCGCCTCGCCACCACCGCACGCGACTGGGTCAAGAACGGCGACCGCTGGCACATCACCCACATCACCCCCACCGGCGCAGTGCGGGCTGTCCACCAGCGCACCGGACACCCGATCATGCTGCCCACCGACTACGTCGCCCAGTCGGTCGACCTGGGGTATGCGTGCACGATCCACACCGCCCAAGGCGTCACCGCCGACACCATGCACGGCGTCCTCACCGGCACCGAAACCCGGCAGCAGCTGTACACGATGCTCACCCGCGGCCGCCTCGCCAACCACGCCCACCTGCAAGTCGTCGGCGACGGCGACCCCCACACCCTGATCAAGCCCGAAGCGGTCCTGCCGCCGACCGCGACCGACCTCCTCGAAGCCATCCTGGCCCGCGACGAACAGCCCACCTCCGCCACCAGCACCAGCCGCACCCTCGCCGACCCGGCCGTCCGGCTCGCCGACGCCACCGCGAGATACACCGACGCCGTCCACCACGCCGCCGAAACAACCCTGCCTCCTCAGCAGCTGCACGCCCTCGAGACCCTCGCCGACCAGCTCGTGCCGAACCTCACCGACGCCCCCGCCTGGCCCACCCTGCGCGCCCACCTCATCCTCGACGCCACCCACGGCATCAACCCCGTCACCGCACTCCAAGCGGCCGTGGCCGAGGGATCCCTCGCGGACGCCGCCGACCCCGCCGCGGTCCTCGTGTGGCGGCTCAACCCGATCGGACGCCTCGCTAGTACCGCTGGACCGTTGCCGTGGCTGCCCGGCATCCCGACCAGCCTCACCCGGCATCCCGATTGGGCCGGCTACCTGCAACGCCGCCATGACCTCGTCACCACCCTCGCCGACCAAGTCCGCGTCGCCGCGATCACCAGCCTTGAGCGTCCGGGATGGCTACCGAACAGCATCACCCCACCCGACCAGGGCACCATCGGCGACGTCGCCGTCTGGCGGGCCGCCCACGCCATCCCCGACCACGACACCCGCCCCACCGGAGACCGGCAACACACCCCTGCTGAGCGCCGTCATCAGGTCCAGCTCGACCAACGTGTCGTCGACCACCTCGCCCCGGCCGCTGCCGAATGGACACCGACCATCACCGCCCTGGCGCCCGCTACCGGCGGGGATCCGTTCGTGCCGGTCCTCGCGCACCGGCTCGCCCAAGTCTCCTCCGCCCGCCTGGACGCCGCCGGACTGCTCCGCTCCGCGATCAACGAAGGTGAGCTACCCGATCATCACCCGGCCGCTGCGTTGTGGTGGCGGATCAGCCGCCACATCAACCCCGCCGTCGCCACCCGCCTCCAGCCGGCCCACCAAGAACTCCTCACGAACTGGCTGCCCGACCTCGAACGGCTCACCGGGCCCACCCGCGCAGCCGCCCTTCAACAGTCCGAATGGTGGCCGCCGCTCGTCACCACCATCGAGAACGCCCTCGCCCGCGGCTGGCGCCTCGACCAACTCATCACCCCCATCGACAACCCCGACTTCGATGACGCTCAAGCCCTCGTCTGGCGCACCAACCTGCTGCTCGCCCCCATCCCCGACGACGAACCCGAACCCGCCCCCACCTGGGAAACCATCCCGACACCCGAGCGTTACCCGGTCGACCTCGCGGAACCCGACGACCCCTACGACCCGCTGCCAGACACCGAAGAGCCATGGACGCCGGCGACCGTCACCGGCGGCGCCGACGGCGTCCAAACCGGGAGCCCAACTGACGCCCACGGCGTCCAAGCTGATGAGCCGACCGACCTGGCGTTCACCCTCGAAGCGCAGCTACGTCGGGTGATGCAGCCGCCGGAGCCGTCCGAGGCGGACGTCCTGGCCCAACTCGACCGGGCCTACGCCTGGCTCGACAGCCCCCACACCCCCGAGCGGCTCGCGCACGTCAACGAGCTGGCGGCCCAGTTCTACGAGCACTGCTACCGCGGATCCTGGGCCCAGCCCTACCTGACCGGACGCGCCCACACCGACCTCACCGGCCACCCCGACATCCGACCCGGCTACGCCCCCAACACCTGGACCGCCCTCATCAACCACCTCCACCACCACGGCGTCACTGACGCCGAGCTGGTCGCCGCCGGGCTCGCCAAAGAGGCGTCGACCGGACGCCTCATCGACCGATTCCGCGACCGGGTCGTCTTCCCGATCACCCATGAGGGACAAGTCCTTGGGTTCGTCGGACGCCGCAACCCGAACCGCTCCGACGACGAGAAGGCCGGACCGAAGTACCTCAACACCCCCGACACCCTGCTGTTCCACAAGCGAGCCCAGCTGTACGTCGTCGGCCACGACCATCTGGACGCCGGCGCCGTCCCGGTGATGGTGGAAGGACCCATGGACGCCATCGCCATCACCACGGCAACCGGCGGCCGCTACATCGGTGTCGCGCCGCTCGGAACCTCATTGAGCACCGAGCAAGCCGCCCAACTACGCGGGTTCAACGAGGCTCCGATCGTCGCGACCGACAACGACCCCGCCGGACGTGCCGCCGCCAAACGCGACTTCTGGACCCTCACCCACGAACTCATCCAACCCCGAGCAGCCCGACTCCCCGACGGCACCGACCCAGCCGACCTAGTCGCAGCTGGCCACGCAAGCGAGTTGACGGCGACACTCGATGAGGCGCCCAGCCAAGCCCAGACCCTGATCGATGACTACTTCGACCGTCGGCCCGCACCGGACGCGGCCGCCCAGTCCCTCGCCGTCATCGCCACCCGTCCACCCGAACACTGGGAAGCAGACCTGGACGCCCTCGCCAAGCGCATCGGGCTGCCAACGGACGTCCTTCGGCCCGCCCTGCTGCACCACCTCAGCGCGCTCACCGGGGACGGCGAACGCCCACGTGGTACGCCGATCGAGCGCACGTCAACGGACAACGGGCGAGGCGAACAGGCCTCTGATCCGGGAAGTCGCCGGCGCTCGCCCTTGCGACGGCCTCAGCGCATCTGACGCGAGGTCAGATCGTGTCCGCCGGCGCAAGCGGCAGGACCACCGGGAGCAGGGTGCGCTCGCTGACGAACAGCGCCACCTGCTGCGGACGCCACGGCAGCACCGTCGCGTACCAAGCACCCAGCCGATTCGTGGACGCCTCAGGCGTCGCAACCGGTGGGCCCAGCCGCTGCAAGAGCTTGCGGATTGCTCGCACGGTGATCACGGGCACCATCCTTGCCTGGACGACGACATCCTTGCAGGAGCGGCAGGGTGGGCGGATGCGTATCGGGACCTGGAACCTTGCGGGCCGCTGGAACCAAGCTCAGCGGCCCTCATGGAGGACCAGGACTGTGACGTCTGGCTCCTCACCGAAGTCCCCGACGTCACGCATCTGGACGGCTACTCCATTCATTTGACGGGCGAGCTGATGGCGCCGGGGAGGCGGTGGGCCGCCATTCTCAGCCGCGGGGAACTCATCGGCCGTCCTGATCCGCACCCAGCCAGCGCCGCCGCAGACGCGTTCGGACTCACGTGGTGCAGCAGCATCCTGCCGTGGCGGGCTTGCGGTACGACCCCGTGGGGCGAGGGGAACACCGCTCAGAAGACGATCCGCGCCATCGACCAGATCATCAACGGGCTTCCGAGCACTGGTCTCGTGTGGGGTGGTGACTGGAACCATGCGCTGACCGGCCCCGAATACGTCGGCAGTCTCGCTGGACGTGCAGCGATCGAGGACGCCGCCAGGCGCCTCAACCTGACGGTCGCGACGCGGGAGTCACCGCACCGCGAACCCGGCCTGTCCGCGATCGACCACATCGCCGTCCCTGCCCACATCGCCGTGTCAGGGGCGTGCCGGATCGTGGCGGTGGACACGCGTGGGCGTCGGCTGTCCGACCACGACGCCTACACCACCAACATCCGAATCCCCCGATCGGGACGTTTGTTCAGGATCGTCCGGGCCGGGCCATCACGCGCACGTCAACGCCGGGCGGGAAGTATGAGCGACGTCGGTGCTCCAAGGTCAGCAGGTACCACCACGGTGGCCTCATCACGCCTTTGTGCTTGTTATGCCCTCGGCACAACGCTTGGCCGTTGCTCGGGACGGTGGGTCCGCCACGGAGCCAAGGGAACACGTGATCGGCGTCAGTGGCGGGCTCAGGGCAGCGTCCCCAGACCAGGAAGGCCGCGCCTTCGCAGCGATGACCGGCCCGGGACATGACCACGTCCCGAGCCCCGTACTTGAAGCCACGCCATCGATCCCGGCGCTGACGCCAGCCCGGTCCACGCCCCGGGATCGTGCCACTCACCACGATGATGAACAGCGCCAGAAGCACAAACAGGGGCACCACCGGGGCCAGACCATTCAGCACCGTGGCGATGACCCGCTCCCAGTTCACCCGCTGCCCCCGCCCCATCGATAGACGCAGGGTAGCCCCGACCAGCGCTCAGGCCAGCAACTCGCCAGTCTGAACAGCCACCGGCCCCACTCCGTCGACGTCGATGGTCAGCAAGGACTCCTGGGCTCCGTCGTCGTAGCTCAGCGCCAGCAGGTCGTCCTCGTACGCCATCGTCCTAGCGATCCCAGCTTCCCGGGCGACGAAGAGTGCTTGGCGTCCTCGGGCGGGCCAGGGTTGGTGTTGGTCATCGCAGTGGTTGTTGAGGCGTTCGCGCATCCGGTCGAGGAACCCGGGCAGGACGTAGCGGTGCCAGTTCTCGAGCAGGTCAGAGTTGGCAGCCAGGTTGCACCGCCGGCGCTGGTCGGCCAGCACGGCGAGTTCATGGACGATGTGCGGATGCTGCGGCCAACACACCGGGATGAACGGCGTCCCGGACGGTTCCCAGCAGTACTCGCTGTTCACCCAGGCGGCGACGGCGTCCAACCACAGCCACAGCTCCCACCGCAGCCGCCGATCGGTACAGGTGGGCGGGTCCCACGGGTGCGGCAGATTCGCCGGCGACCCGAGCCGCTTCTTCTCCTCCTCCGACCCCGCCTGCGTCAACCACAGATCCGAGTACGCCCGGGACACCAACGGCCCCGGACCCGGGAACGGCTCCACCAACACCCTGCGGACTCGCGCGTCGGCGTCCGACATCTCACTCTCCACCCATCAGGTCGGACGCCGTCCGGCCAGTCCGCAGTTGGTCACGTAGGCCGCGTTGCGCGGCAAGCAGGCGGCGCCCTTGGCGTCCGTCGATGCAGCGGTTGAGTTTGGCGATGATCGGGCGGGCGTTCTCGGCGATGATCAAGGCTTGCCGTTCGGGCAGTTGTCGGATCTCCTGGGGTCGCAGGATCGGCGCCTCCTCCGAATGCACCGACCGGCCGCGGTGCCCGCCCAGCTGCCAGGTCGAACGCAGAATGCGGGTCTTGCCGACCAGGTCAGAGATTTCCTGGTTGAACGCGACGTCCTTGGAGCCACCGAACCAGATCAACACGTTCGTCAGCGCGAGCAGGGCGCGGGCGTCCTGCTCACCGAAGATCGCCGCCAACTGCCGAAAGGTTTGCGCTGCCCAGATGAACGACAGCCCGAGGGCGCGTTCGTTCGCCATCCGGGTCCGTAACGTCGGCAACGGTGCGGTCGAGGGGAGCTCGTCGAGGCAGGCCAGCATCGGCGGACACAACCGCCCCCACGGGGAGGCGTTGCCGAGGGCGAGGGCGGTGTCGAGGATGTGTTCGGCGACCGCGGTCATCAGCGGGGAGGCCGACGCGTACGGGTCCTCGCGGCCGAGCAGGTAGAACGTGCCCCCGGCGCTGATGACGTCGGCGACGTTCGTGGCCGGACGCCCCACACTCGGGACGCAGCGGCGCCGGATCGAGTCCTGGAAGAACAGACTCATCGCCTGCTGGACCGTCGTGACGGTGTTCGCCGCCGTCCGCTCATCACCCCGCAGGGCGCCAGCCAGCAGACCGGCCCAGAGCCGGTCGGACGCCGGGTGGGTCCGCAGGATCTCTTCCGGTTCCGACGTCGAGAGTGGTTTCGCAACCCAGTCGAGGACGTGGTCGAGGGTCTTCCCGGCGAGGGCGGCGGCGTGGAAGTAGCCCATCAACACCTTGGACGCCTCCGCGGCGTAGAAGCGGGCCGCCGAGTCGCTGCCGGTGTGGGAGGCGGTGTGGATCGTGCCCGCCGTGAACGCCTTCGCACGCCGCTCCGCGGTCATCCGGTCGGCGCAGCCAGAGACCGGGTCCCACACCAACTCCGGCAGCCCGTCGACCAAACCGAACGGGTCCAGCACCACACATGGACGCCCACCCGCCGAGCGTTGCGGGAACGACAACAACAGATCGTCGGCCTTGGTGAGCGTCACCAGGGCGGCGCCGGGCGCCTGCAACAAGGCGGGGGTCAGCAGGTCGAGGGTCTTGCCCGAGCCTTGAGGACCCACCACGCCAGCCGTCCGGTCCCATGGCGCCCACAAAGCGCCCGCGGCTGGGTGAAGCCCGGTGCCGATGCGCCAACCAAGCTGGACGGGGTCGAAGCGTCGCCGGCCCGCAAGAGGCTTGGACGCCGACGGTGCGGTGGCGCTCATCGCAGTCTCCCGAGCCGACGCGGATTCAGATCCGGCCGGATCACTCGACGATGGCGTCGCAGCCGTTGCACGCCCAGCACCTCCCGCGCCTCGCTCGTGGACGCCGTCCCGCGGACCGCACCCGAGCTCCAACGCCGGTTCGCCGCCACGAGGGCCAAGACGCCCAGCACCAAGGCCACCGACACGGATGCTGTCACCCACACCATCAACTGCCAGCCCGAGGCGGCGTTCCGGACGCCCACCAGACCCGCGGCGCCGTCACCACCAAGGATGCCGAACAGGCTTGAGAAGAACCGCTCACCGGTTGGCCACAGCCAGCCGGCGCCAAGCGTCAGGTTGGCCACGCCCCTGCCGAGCTGAACTGCGACGGCGAGCATCGCCACACCCGCAACACCTAAGAGGAGTGGACCCTCCCAGGTGAATGGATACTGCTCTGCTTCGCGTTCGATCATCCGCTTGACGCCTCCTCCTGCTCTTACCGCCGAACGAACGCCTTCCCGGACACCTGGGCCTGGGCGTTCCCCGCGGCCCGTGCGTGCAAGGGGTTTTGTCAGTGCGGGTGCGTAGCGTCTCGCGCGTGCAGCGTGACCCATGCGGGTGGATGCCACCCGCCGATGTCGGTCGGGACGGATTGGCCCTGCCCGTCGTCGCAGTTGGCACCGCGGACGGGGAACTCGCTCCCGCTCCCAGTCGACACCACGCAATGGTCGCCCTGCGAGGTCGGCTCCGCGGAGCCGGCTTGTACTGCCCGACCAACCTAGGGACGATTCGGGGTCGGCACTTGCAGCGGAACGACCTGCGTTACGCGATCACAGCGATTCCCTCACTCACCCCCGGCGTGGCCAGAAAGGTATGCGCGAATGCCCCAATGCTTCGTCGGGGCCGACGCCCCTGTAATGAATGGGTAAATCACTCCGCGAAGCCGGGCGCCACGTGAGTCCTCATTGATCAACATGCGGCGTTGGAGCGGAACCTTTCGCTTTGCCCCTTGCCACTGAGGGCAGGCCCAGCCTCCGGCGATGGCTTCTCTCGATCTGATTGGCTAGCGGGTCTCTGACCATGTGAAGCCAAGCCACAAGATTGCCTCCCATCACTGCGGTGACCAGCCCAAGGATGCCGCCGGCAAAGGTGAGTACTTTCAACGTCGTACCGAGCAGTCCATCGGGAACCCACCCAGCGAAGGATGCGACCCCTGCACCCAACAACGCGACACTGACGAGGCTCGCGACTGCCTTGGCCCTCCTGTTCGCCCTGGCGACTGCCTCCTTCCGGATGTTCAACGCGACCTCTTGGATGTTCTCCTCAAGGCGTTTTGCGCGCAGGTTGGCATCGAGGACGCCGCTCTTGAGGCCTTCGACTTCCTGCTCGGTGCGAGATAGCCTCTCGTTCGTCGCGTCACGTTGCTCCTCAGCGACCTTGCGCTTCACTGCATCCAGAGCTGCGTCAGCGCGGGCGGGGGCCGAAGCATATTGCTTGGCACGTTCGAGGATTTCGCTCACGGACTCGTCCGACACCTTGTCCGCTCTGCCTAGTGTCGCCTCCATGAGGAAGCGCCGGCTCTCTTCGGAATGGCAGAGGAGCGCGATGTCTTCGGCTGTGACATCACCCTTTTCAGCTTGCCCCTCGACGATTTTCAGGAATCGCGTCCACAGCGCTGACCCAGGCTCAAGGCCAGCGAAGGCCTCGGCGACAAGAAGGAGAGAAGGCAGGGTGGACGCCTCTTGGGGCGTCTTGAGGTAGAGAATCGTCGCAAGGTCGCTCATGGAGGTGGCTACCGGCCATTGGTGACCTTCACGCGAGAAGAAGGATCGAGCCACCCGTGCGACGGCATCATTATCAGTGATAAGCACGGCCCGACACGACTCGATCGCCGCGGAGCTGGACCCGCGGCGGAGGTTATGGATCGCTACCAAGCTATCTAGGTCACGCAGAAGCGGTTCATCGGTGCGGTAGGCAATCGCGCTCTCGAGAGCCTCGCGGAGTCCATCTTCACTGACCTCGATGCGAGGGATGTGATCAGGGCGTTCTTCGACAGTTATGGCCTGGTGACTCACTTTGGATCGGAACTTCTCAGACTCGATCAGGAGGTCGTGATGGTCCAAGTTCGACTTGATCGCCCACGCTTGAATGCCGGTAATACGGGTCGGAACCTTGCCAGGCCTGCGGCGCGCTTCTGCGTTTGCGCGAATCACGCCCTCAGCCTCGTCAACACTGTGCTCAAAGCAAGCGACCTTCGCCCCTGCGGTGCGCGCGACGCGTAGCACTTCAGAAACTGCGGACTGGGCTTCGGGCCCTTCCAACCCGACCAGCTGAAGCAGAAGTGGTGAATCAAGGTAGAGAGTCGTGTTGACGAACTTGCTTTCAATCCGTTCCAAGTTGGGGATCTGGATGGCTGCGGCGAGCATCGTTCCCTTTGCTGCCGCAACGATCGCGTCATAGCCCTGAGGGTCCGCGCGCGCCACATTTGCTATGAAGTCCGAGACAACGTACGACGTGTCATCGGACAGAGCCCTTCGTCGGTATGGGTCGGCACGCACTGCGACGCGTAGCAGGTCCACAGTGTCGTCCTCGATCTGCGCATATAGTGCGGCCGCCGCCGCTTCGCGGTCGAGAACTGTCTGATGCTCTCCCGCCGCAAACGCAATGAGCTTGTCGATCAGCGCCTCTTGGTCGCGGACGAACGCGGCCTGCTTGGCCAACAAGTTGGGGAGCCGCTGGGCCACGCCCTCCTCTAATCGATACTCTCGATTGTCTCGGACGACATCCCGCTGACGCGCTAGGCGTTTCAGCAGTGCCTCAGCCACCCTCGTGGGCAGTTCGATACCCATCATCTCGGAGACAGCGGCACCTATTTCGTGGGGCTGGAAGGACCGGGAAGGCTCTGGCCGCATGGCCTCCAAAACGAAGGGGGTGAAGTTGTCGAGATGGGTCTTGCCGGCGTCGGCGTTTGCCTTGATGAGCGCCATCGTCGCCAGCAGGACTTGGCTTGATGGCGTTGCACTGCTCACAGACGGACTCCCTTGTCGTGTTTAGCTCCCGAGAGCGCACGACGAACCCGTGAGAGCTGATGGCGCACTCGCGGAGTCTAGGCTGCCGGACCGACACTCTCCGATGACCCGCGCCGCGCCGCCCGCTAGGTTGAATGCACTGGCTTCTAGGGGGTTTGCGCTGTGGCGACGAAGACGACGGTCCATGACGTGATTGAGGACTTCCGGGCGGCTCCGTCGAACGCGGAGCGTGGTGAGAAGTTCGAGCGGTTGATGGTCGACTACTTCTTCCTGGATCCGACGTTGGCTGTCGAGTACGACGAGGTGAAGCGTTGGCCTGACTGGGACCACGCCGAGAACACCCACGATTCGGGCATCGATCTGGTGGCACGGAACAAGGACACCGGGGAGTGGACGGCGATCCAGTGCAAGTTCTACGACCCGAAGCACACCCTGGCGAAGGCCGATATTGATTCGTTCTTCACCGCGTCGGGCAAGGCGTGGGACGGGGTGACGTTCACCAACCGGATCATCATCTCGACGACGGACCGTTGGTCGTCGCAGGCCGAGACGGCCCTGGAGAACCAGCAGATCCCGGTGCAGCGCATCGGCCTGGCCGATATCGCTGAGTCGCCGATCGATTGGATGTTGGAGTCGAAGCAGGGCTTGGAGTTCAAGCTGAAGAAGGCGGTGCGGTACTCGTTGCGTCCGCACCAAAAGGACGCCATTGCCGCGATCCGCGAAGGCTTCGTGACCCACGACCGCGGCAAGTGGATCAGCGCCTGCGGCACCGGGAAGACGTTCACCAGCTTGAAGCTGGCCGAGCAACTGGCCGCCGAGAACGGTGGCCAGTTGAAGGTGTTGTTCCTGGCCCCGTCCATTTCGTTGGTGTCGCAGACGTTGCGGGAGTGGATGGCCCAGACGCAGACCGACATTCGTCCGTTCGTGGTGTGTTCTGACACCAAGGCCGGACGGCAGGCCGAGGACATCACCACCCACGACATCCCCTTACCGACGACGGACGCCGCCCGGTTGGCGTCCGAGATGGCGAAGATCGGACGCCGCGGGCGCCAGATGACCGTCGTGTTCTCGACGTATCAGTCGATCGATGTGGTCGCCCAAGCCCAGCGGCAGTCGAACCAGGCTTTCGACCTGATCTTGTGTGATGAGGCGCACCGCACCACCGGCGTCACCTTGACCGGCGACACGGCCGAGTCGGCGTTCGTGAAGGTGCACGACAACACCTACCTGCCCGCCGCCAAGCGGCTGTACATGACGGCGACCCCGCGGATCTACGGCGAGGACGTGAAGCGGAAAGCCGACGAGGCGTCGGCGGTGTTGACGTCGATGGACGACGAGACCGCCTACGGCCCGGAGTTCCACCGGCTCGGGTTCGGGGAGGCCGTCGAGCGGAACCTGCTAAGTGACTACAAGGTGATGATCCTGGTCGTCGAAGGCGACGCGATCGCCACCCATCTGCAGGCCGCGATGGCGAACGACGACCGGGAGCTGTCGCTCGATGATGCGGCGAAGATCGTCGGCTGTTGGAACGGGCTGGCGAAACGCACTACCGATCACGACTTTGGCCTCAACCCGACCCCGATGAAACGTGCGGTCGCGTTCTGCCGCGACATCAAAGCGTCGAAGGGGTTCGCCGGGGCGTTCCCCGAGGTCGTCGAAACCCTGGTCCAGGACGCCGACGGCCCCACCTGCGACGTTGAGCACGTCGACGGCACCATGAACGCCCTCGAACGCGCGGACCGGCTGGCCTGGCTGAAAGCGCCGATCCCGGAGGGGGAGTGTCGGGTGCTGTCGAACGCCCGCTGCCTGTCCGAGGGTGTCGACGTGCCCGCGTTGGACGCCGTGCTGTTCTTGCACCCGCGCAACAGCCTGGTAGACGTCGTCCAGTCCGTCGGACGGGTGATGCGAAGGTCGGACGGCAAGGATTACGGCTACGTCATTTTGCCCGTCGCGATCCCCGCCGGGCTCGCCCCCGAAGAGGCGTTGAAGGACAACAAGCGGTTCAAGGTCGTCTGGGACGTCCTCAACGCCCTGCGCTCCCACGACGACCGCTTCAACGCGATGATCAACTCGATCGACCTCGACAAGAACACCAAGGGCAAGATCATCCTCGACGTCATCGGCACAGGCGGGCCCACCGACGACGCCGAAGGCAAACCCCTCAAGACGTCGGACGGCGGCGTCCAGCTGCCGCTGTTCGACCTCGGGCATTGGCGCGACTCGATCCTGGCCCGCATCGTGAAGAAGGTCGGCGACCGGGAGTACTGGGACCAATGGGCCGACTCCGTCGTCGACATCGCCGCCAACCAGCGCGCCCGCATCAAAGCCATCCTGGACGCCGGCGACCCGGCCGTGACCGCCGAGTTCGACACCTTCCTTGACGGGCTCAAAGCCAACCTGAACGACTCGATCAACGCCGACGACGCCGCGAACATGCTCAGCCAACACCTGATCACCAAGCCCGTGTTCGACGCCCTGTTCGAGCACGATTCGTTCGCCGCTCACAACCCGGTGTCGATCACCATGCAGAAGATGGTGGACGCCCTCGCCGGGCACGGCCTGGACGCCGAAACCGCCAGCCTGGAGAAGTTCTACGACTCGGTGCGCAAACGCGCCTCACAGATCGAAACCGCCGCCGGACGCCAAACCGTCATCCACGAGCTGTACGAGAACTTCTTCAAGAAGGCGTTCCCCAAGCAAGCGGCCAGCTTCGGGGTCGTCTACACGCCCGTCGAGATCGTCGACTTCATCCTGCGCGCCGCCGACGACGTCTGCCGGCAGGAGTTCGGCTACGGACTCACCGACGAAGGCGTCCACATCCTCGACCCCTTCACAGGCACCGGCACCTTCATCGTGCGCCTGCTGGAGTCCGGCATCATCCGCCCCGAAGACCTCGCCCGCAAATACACCTCGGAGTTGTGGGCCAACGAGATCATGCTGCTCGCCTACTACATCGCGTGCGTCAACATCGAAACCACCTACCAAGCCATCATCCGCCAACACCTCAAAGACATCACGGACGCCGCCGACACCTTGGGCTCGGATCTTGTCGAAGTGGGTGGTCATGCGGACGTGCCGTTCCCTGAGCCTGTCGAAGGGTCGACCGCACCGATCGACGTGCCGTACGTCCCGTTCCCCGGCGCCACCCTCACCGACACCTTCCAGATCACCGAAGAAGGCGACCGCGCCGACACCTCGCTTATCCCTGTCAACAACGACCGCATCGAAGCCCAGCTCGCCGCCCCGATCAAGGTCATCGTCGGCAACCCGCCGTACTCGGCCGGACAAGGCTCCGCTAACGACAACAACGCGAACCTGAAGTACGCCACTCTTGACGCGCGCATCGCCGAGACGTACGCGGCCCGCTCCACCGCGACCCTCAAGAACAGCCTCTACGACTCCTACGTCCGGGCGTTCCGCTGGGCTACCGACCGAATCGGCGGTCACGGCGTCATCGCCTTCGTCAGCAACAACGGCTGGGTCGACGGCAACACCGCCGACGGCATCCGCAAGACCTTTCAAACAGAGTTCAGCGAAATCTACGTCTACAACCTGCGCGGAAACCAACGCACTGCGGGCGAAACCTCGCGCCAGGAAGGCGGCAAAGTCTTCGGCTCCGGCGCCCGGACCGGTGTGGCCATTCTCATCGCCGTCAAACGATTGACCACCTCACACACCCCAGCGCGGGTGCACTACTTGGGCGTTCCCGACTACCAGACCGCCGACGAAAAGCTGGCCCGCATCAACGCGACCACGCTCGATTCCACTGCTTGGACGACACTCAACCCGAACCGGGCCGGCGACTGGCTCCACCAACGAAGCACCTCCTTCATCGGCTTCCCGGCGATCACATTGAGAGGCGATGAGTCAGAGGAAGCACATTTCGGCTGGAGTTCATCGGGCATCCAGACCAACCGAGACTCCTGGTGCTACAGCTACTCTCGGGATGCGGTCGACACCAACATGCGCCGGATGATCGAGTTCTACGCGACGCAAGCCAGCACTTCACGTGGGGCCGGCGGCAGCCTCGACCTAGACCCCACCAGGATCAGCTGGACCGACCGACTGATCGCCGATGCACTCAAGGGCAAGCAACACAGTTTCGATGCCGAGGCGATCCGGAACGGCCTCTATCGGCCGTTCACGAAGCAGGCCGTCTACTTCGACCCGAGCATGGTCCATCGCGTGTATCAGCAGGGCCGGTTCTTCCCAACGCCCAATCACGCGAACGTCGGAATCACGGTGATCGACTCCGGCGCGCGCGCTCCCTTCTCCGTTCTCATGGCTGGCCTGCTTCCCGACTCCAAGATGTACGTGGACGCGGCCCAGTTCTTCCCACGCTGGACCTACGAGAAGGCGTCCGACCCTTCAACAGGCTCAGGGCACGAGCAAGGGTCGCTTCTGGAGACGACTTCGACAGGTTCAGCCGGCGGCGACGTCGATGAGTGGGGATACCGGCGCGTCGACAACATCACCGACGGCATCCAGGCGCTCTACCGGGAGAGGTTCGGGGCGTCAGTAACGAAGGACGACGTCTTCTACTACGTGTACGGCGTCCTGCACTCGGAGCAATACCGCATCACGTTCGCGGCCGACCTGAAGCGGATGCTGCCGCGCATTCCGCTGGCGGCGACGGCGTCCGACTTCTTCGCCTTCGGTAACGCGGGTCGCAAGCTCGCGGACCTGCACGTCAACTACGAGACGGTCGAGCCGTACCCGCTGCACGAGCAGGCGCCGGCGTTCGGGGACCCGTTCGAGACGTTCCGGGTGACGAAGATGCGCTGGGCCGACAAGACGACGAAGAAGGCGATCGTCTACAACGCGCTGGTGACACTGGGCGACATCCCAGCGGAGGCGCACCGCTACATGCTGGGCTCGCGGTCCGCGCTGGAGTGGCTGATCGACCGCTACCAGGTGAAGACCGACAAGGCGTCCGGCATCGTCAACGACCCGAACGACTGGTGCCGCGAACACAACGACCCGCGATACATCGTCGACCTGATCAAGCGCGTCACCAGGGTGTCGATCGACACGATGAAGATCGTCGACTCCCTACCTCACCTACCCCTATAGGAACCGAAATGGCGACTGGAACTAGTGCGGGCTTGCTGGAAGAGGAGGCTATCCAGTCCTTCCTAAAGCATCGAGTCTTGGGCCGATACACAATCGCTTTCACGCAGAAGCTCGCGCGTTCGGCTCCGGTCACCTTGGTGGATGGCTACGCAGGCAACGGGCGAGACAAGTCAGGAAAGCCTGGCTCTGCAGAGCTGCTCCTCATGGCCGCGGCCGCAGCACCGTCGGGGAGCACGCAAGTTGAGCTCGTAGAGAAGGATGACAAGACGCGGTCGGAGCTTCTCCAGGTAGTCGGCCACTACCCATCGAGCCTGGCGCGCGTTTCCGGCGGCACAGTCGAATCAAATCTGCCAGAGATTCTCAGTCGGGCGCAGCGGCGGGCTCTCTTCCTTTTCCTCGATCCGTGTGGAGCTGGCCTAACCTTTCAGCAGGTTTGCCTGCTCGCGCAGCGGGCGCCTTCGTGGCCACCCACAGAGATACTGCTCAACTTCAACGGGGATCTGGGCCGTCGCGTCGCAGCGAATGCCATTACCCGGGAGACATCCAGTGTCTTGGACATGGTGTGTGGTTCTTGGTGGAGGGAGTCCATTCAGCGGGGTCGATCGAAGTCGACTGCTAGCTGGGAGACCGCGTTGCACGAGTTGGTCTACGACTACGTCGAACAGTTGGCGGCAGCCATCCCCGACTCATCAGTCATGGCGATTCCAGTCCGGAAGCGCCCGACTGGTCAGCCGGTGTTCTACCTGGTCCACATCACGAGGTCGCCGCATGGGACTTGGGTGATGAGCGACGCAGTTGCTCGCTCGATGCGGGAGTGGCGCAGCGAGTCGGAAGTGTTGGACCTCAAGGGCCAAGCGTCGCTCTTCGAGCCTGTCGATGTCTTAGCCGACTACCAGGATGCACGCGAACGCATCGCCCGCAACCTCACGACCATCTCACAGGGCCCGTCCGCGGGACTCGAGCTGCGACTCGTTGCGAGCCAGGTCCTCGACGGGGCCATCGGGGTCTTGAGCGACACTGAGATCAATCAGATCGCCCGCGATCTGAACGATGCGCAGGTACTGCGCCTCGCGAAGAAGGGCAAAGGCACGCGGACGTACGCGGTCTATCCCGTGGCGGCTACGGGCATTTGATCCCAAAGGCGACCGTCGAGTTCACGACCGGCGATCTTCGGGGTCCGCCCACCCCACTGCTTGAAGAAGAAGGGTACGTCAGAGAGCGAGCAGGCGTCCCGGACTCTGCGCACCCATTCGAGGTCCACCGGCCGATACCGCGGACCCGACTCGCCACCAACAATTACCCAGGAAATCCCAGTGAGATCGAGACTATCGAGTGGGCCGAGCAGTGGCTCGCAGGACAGGAACCGCACGGCCGCCGGGACTTTGCGCAGTTCGTTGACCCGGTCGAGTTGCTGAGCGTTCTCGACGGAGACGCCCATCCAGACATTGTCTGGCCATGACAGCTGCGGTGCTAGCCGTGCCAACCTTGTGGCACGTTTGGTCAGCACCTGATAGGTGTGCTGAGGAGTGGCCTCCATCGTTTCAAAAACCCTCTGGATGAACGCGAGGGGTACCCGCGCATGGAAGAGATCTGACATTGAGTTGACGAAGACAATTCGCGGCCGACGCCAAGCCCTCGGCGCGTCGACGAGGTCGTGATGGAGGGTGACTCCGAACCCCGGCCCGGAGGTTCGCGGGTCGCCGTCGACTCGATAGCGCGGGCTGCCCATAGCTTGGAGACGCTTGGCCAGCGCCAACGCGTAGCAGTTGTCGCACCCAGCCGAGACTCGATCACAGCCCGTGACGGGGTTCCATGTCGATTCCGTCCACTCGATCGCTGAGTCAGCACGCATGGTGCCACCGTAGGCCACCACGTCCACTTCCTCGGTAGCCACTCCGGGTCTTGAATCGATCATTTGTTCTATACATGAAATGAGTTTGGGGAGCTCCGAGCTGGGGCGCTCTGAGGGCTCACCCGGCTCTCTCGCTGAATGAGTGCCGGCGTCCGGACGTCGGGGAGGCTCTCGGGTGGGGTGTTGCCGTTGGCCCAGGCTGGGCGGGTGCCGGGGTTGATGTGGCCGTGTTTGTGGTGGGTGGTGGGGATCATGGCGTCGAGCGTGGCGATCACCTTCGTGAGGGCTTCCTTGGTGACGGTCGGGGTCGGGCGTCCGACGGTTCCTGCCCGACCTTGGCCCGGGGTTCCGGTGAGGGCTGTGTCTCTGATGGTGTCGAGGGCTCGTCCGGTTTCAGAGACGGCGAGGGTGGCTCGGGTGGCGAGTTGTCGGAGTTCGTGGTCGTTGGCGGCGATGGGGAGCCATCGTTCGCGGCGGGCTTTGGTGAGGTCGGTTCCGGCGGCGAACACGGGCCGATACGTCGGGTCGACCCGTTTCGCAGACAGCTCGGGGAGGTGTCGGAGGGCGTTGAGGTAGTGGACGCCGACGCCGTCGGTGATTTCGGCGAGTGCCCGCGCGTACAGAAGCACCTGCTGGGGGGTGTAGCGGGTGGTGAGTTCTCCGGCGGGGAGCCAGTCGCCGCGTGCGTCGTGGAAGTGGTGGCTGAGGGTGTCGCGGAGGGTCGCTGCGGTGTGATTGCGTTCGGCAGAGATGAGGTCGCCGAGTCTCAGGTCGCGGGGGAACTGGCGGGCCTGGATGCGCCATTCGTTGCGGGCGTCCCAGAGTGCGGCGACGGCGTCGGTGCCGATGGTCGGGTCAACGTGGCGGGTGAGCAGGACGGCTTTGGTGAGGTAGTAGGCGGTGGCGGTGGTGATGTTGAGGTCACCAAGAGTGGCCCGGAGTCCGGAGGTGCTGACCCGCTCGGGTTGCAGGGTCGCGGTGACATGCGTCGCCCACCGGGCCGCCGCGCGCAGGATCGGGTCATCCGCGTGCAGGTCAACCGCGCCGAGGTCGGCGTACCGGGTGCCAGTGTCGAGATGCCGGCTGCGGGTGCTGCGCGCCAAGTCGTCGAAGGCCGCCTGCAAGCTCGGTTGGTGGGGGGCGGCGTAGAAGCTGGTCCATTCGGCGAGGGTGTTCAGGGGTCGGGTGAGGCGGCTGTGCAGGATTTGGGCGTGGTGGACGTCGGCGCCGCGGGCGACGGGTTGGTCGTCGAGCCGGTCCCGGACGCCGGCGTAGGCGTCCGCGATGGACGCCATCGGCGCGAGCCCGCCGCCGGCAGGGGTGGGTTGGTGAGCGAGGTCGATCAGGGAGCGGAACAGTCCGGCGGTGTCGTCGCTGTTCAACGTCGGGATGCGCAGCAGAGCCCGCGCCGCGGCGTCCGCGACTCCCGGCCATCCGGCGAGGATCTGGCCGGCCTGCTCAGGTGGGGGTTGTTCACGGACGAGCTCCGCAGTGAGCGTGTCGAGCTGGTCGAGGTGGTCGCCGAGGCTGGTCATGGGGTGACCTGGTCGGCGAGGCGTCGGAGTCTCAGTTCGTAGCCGATGATCGTGAGTTCTTGTCCGGGAGCCAGGTCCAAGACGGCCTGGTGGAGGAGGTCGGCGGCTTGGGTGAGGGCGGGGGCGGGTTCGTGCAGGTCACCGAGGGGGAGCCAGCTGAGGCCGGCGAGCCGCATCAGGTCGTGTTGGATTTCGGTGGTCTCGTGGAGGGCGAACAGGGCCCGGTCGGGCAGGTCGTCTTGGTCGAGTCCGTGGCGGGTGGCTCCGTCGAGCAGGGTGGCGGCCTGTTCGAGGGCGGTGGTGATGTTCAGCATGTGCGGGTTCCTTTCGTGTGGACGCCGAACGGTCGCCGTGGGCGTCCGATCTAGGTGGTGAAGCGGACGATGTGCCAGGCGAGGTGGCTGTAGTAGCCGCTGGTGAGGGTGGCGATCGAGACGCCGTGGCCGTCGCTGTTGATCATGGTTCCGTCGCCGCGGTAGATGCCGACGTGGAAGGCGCGGCCACCGGGGGTGTAGGAGAAGCCGATGACGTCACCGGGGCGCATCTGGGTGAAGTCGCGCGGGATGGTCTGGCCGCCGGAGCGGTAGGTGATGTCGTCGGCCAAATGGGGTAGCCGGATGCCGATGTGGGCGTAGGCGTACAAGACGAGCCCGGAGCAGTCGAAGCCGACGATGCTGCGGGCGTCCTGCCCGCCGGGTGAGCAGCAGATCCCGAGGGTGGGACCGTCCGGGTTGCCGCCGCCCCAGCTGTACCGGGTGCCGAGCCAGCGTTCCGCGTAGGCGATGGTGGACGCCGCCGGCCCGGTCGCGGAGCTGGTGCTGGGGTTGCCGGGTTGGGTGTCGCCGATGAGGCAGGGGTTGGCGGCTTGGTCGTCGCCGGAGTAGGCGGCGGCGTAATAGAGGACGTCGTTGGTGTACCAAGCGTTCGGGTTGTAGACGCCGAGCGCGGCCCGGACCCCGTCCGGGCCCTCGGTGGCGCCGAGGGCGGCCAGGTAGCGGGCGGCGCTGAAGATGCTGTCGGCGTTGTTGGTGATGGTGGCGTGGCCGTCGCCGTCCCCGTCGGTGCCGTACTCGGCCCACGTGGAAGGTAGGAACTGCATCAGCCCGACCCCGTGGCCATCGTTCTTGGGGTTGGTGCCGTGGTTGGTCTCGTCCATGCCGACGCCGGCCAGCAGCAACCACGACACCCGGTACTTGGTGGCGGCCTGCCGGTAGAGGGCTTCGATGTCGGCGGGGATCGGGATCGGCGGGTTCGTCAGCGACACCCGCCGGGGCGTCCCCGGAGCAGGCAACACGAACCCCACCGCACCCGCGGGCGACGGGGAGGGCGGCATCGTCACTGCCAAGACGGACGCCTCCGCCGCAGGTCGGCCCGGTGGGGATGTGGTGAGAGCAGACGCCGTCGAAGCGGATGGGGTCGATGGGGCCGGCGGTGGTGGGGTGCAGAGGACGTCCGTCACGGGCGGTGTAGTGCCTGCGATGAGCAGGATCAGGGCAAGTGGGACGGCGACGATCGTCAAGAGGGCGCTGGCCAGAAGGAGGGCGAGGGTTTTCATCAGGCTGCTCCTTCGAGGGCCTGGTTGGTGAACGCGAGGGCTTTCACGATGGGGTGGAGGACGGTTTGGACCTTGTAGAGGCGGGGCCCGACGCACCAGACGGCGCGTCCGGGACGCTGGGTCGCCCAGCCGGTGATCAGGTCGTGGACCAGCGGTGAGAAACCGATCAGCGCCTGCAACTCGTCAGCCACCCGGGCCTCTTGGCCGTGGAGGATCTTGATGTCCGCCAGCGCCAGCAGCTCGGACGCGATCGCCCGGGCGGCGGTGCCAGTGTTCCCGGCACCGGCCGAGTCGCCGGGCTTGTGGCCGATCATCCAGTTGACCTCGCCGTCGCGGCGGGACAGCCGCAGGTCGGCGTCCAAGTTCTGCACGGCGGCCAGGCCGAGGCGCATCTGTTTCCACACCTCGTCGCGGATATTGATCCGCAGGTCGCCGGACTCCTTGACCTCGCGCATGCCCCGTCCCCACGACGACACACACGCCAACGCGATCCCGGTGGCCTCATCCCCGAGCGCTTCGAGGCGCGACAGGGACAGGGACTGGATGGGGGCGGTCCAGTCGACGCTGATGGTGGTGTAGTCGTCGAACATGCCCGCCAACGCGCCCGTGCACAGCTGGGCCAGAGCGTCGCGGACCAGCCGGGTCTCGTCGAGGAACTGCCGCACCGACTCGTAACGGCACTCGACGATCAGGTCGTTGGTGGGGTTGTTGAGGGCGTCCCAGACAGCAGGGATGGTGGTGACCTGCAGGGTGTGCTGGCCGTTGCTGTACCCGGTCAGCTGCTTCAGCACCGTTTCGAGGACGCGAGCGTCGGTCGGGCTGAACGGCACCCGCTGATCCCCGACGTGTTGGGAGGCGACCAGGGAGCGGAGCAGCCCGAGCCAGCGCGGGAACAACAGGGCGGCGCGGCGTCCGATCTCTTCGCGGGACAGCGACGCCCAACCATCACCGAGGGGGCCCAGGTCGAGGGGGTTGAGCCGGGCCGGGAGGCCGGGACCGACTCGGAACGGTTCGACGCCTTGGGAGCGGCACAACGGCTCATACTCGTCTTTGACGTCGCCCAGGATCAGCGCCTTGTAGCCGAAGTCGAACATGGCGGTGATGAACGCCTTCGGATCGGCCGACTTGCCGCCGCCCGGTTTGCCGTAACTCATCACGTTCGGGTTCGTGACCGGCACCGCCTCGTCCAGCACCCAGCCGAGCGGGTCGGCGTAGAAGCAGCCCCCCGACAGTTCGTCGATGCCCAACTGGGCACCGGTCGGCGGCAGCGCGGGGGTGGCGATCATCGGCCACAGACAAGCGGCCTGGTCCGACGTCATCCGCCACTGCGACACAGGCACCGACGCCGCCGACCAACCACGACCCGGACGCCGCGGCCCGCCCGCCGGAACAGTCGCGAACAACCGCGGGTCACGGGTGGAGATGGACGCCGCCGGTGCGGCCGGCAGCTCGTGTCCGAAGTCGGCCAATAGCTCGGCCGTCGATCGACCCGAGCGTGGGCGGCTCACTCGGACCGCCGCCGGTGGTCACGCACGCCATAGCGCCGTACCTCCACAGTCATGTGGGCTCGGGAAGAAGTCACAGTCATCACCTCGCCCACATATCGCCGGGGAAGCGGGTTCCCGGACGACGGACTGGGCTCGAACCGGGGCTGCGTGCGGGCCGGTTGTGAAGAGTGTCTCGATCAGGTGTGGATGAGGTCGGCTGCCAGGGTTCGCGAAGACGGGGAGGGTCGGCATGAGCGAGCTGAGAATCTGTCTAGCGGCTTGGGTGGAGTTCTGCGGGTGGAGGACGTCGATGCCCAGCTCTGTGGTCGACGCGGGCGGGAAGACCTAGGGAAACGCTGATCAATGCGCGACCCGGGGTTACGCCGGCTGGGTGGCGGGATGGTCGTGTCGGGTTCGTCGATTGTGGCTCTGGCTAGGT
>NZ_FXTL01000017.1 GCF_900182665.1 Propioniciclava tarda | reverse complement strand
CTGCGGACTCGACTCACCCTGCACAACCCAACAATTCCAGCCCAGAACCGATCAACGCGGCGGACTCGCGGACGGATTGTTCAGCAGGCTCCTAGCCCCACCCATCCACAGGATTTGATTATTGCTCGCACCGATGAGCGCCTGCTCATTGGTCGGCTCGATGTCGAGGACCTTCTGCTGGAAGGTCGCAGAGTTCTTGAAGTCAGCGGCATTGAAGTACAGCGCGGCAATCGAGGTCAGCGACGCCACATCCTTCGGGTTCGCCTCGACCTTCTTCATCAGGTCGGCCAGGGCGGCGGCGTCCACCGTGGGGGTCGCGGCGGGCGTCTCGGCAGACGTCATCGAGGGGACGTTCGGCGTCGGCCGTCCGAGCCAGTACACCCCGACGATGATCCCCGCCAGCATGACCAGGCCCAGCAGGACGAGCAGCGGCTTGGGCAGCGAGGCCCGGGCTGGCGCGACCACCGGACGCGCCATCGCTTGGAGCGCCGACTCCGGCCCACTCAGCAACGACTCGATCTTGTCCACTTCCTTGCGGCGACGCTTGGCCCAGCCGGTGATCGCCGGCGGGGCGGTGTCGAGGAACTCGACGATCTGGCCGTGGGTGGCGGACACGTCCTCGGCGTCGGCGTCCACGGGAAGCCCGAGTCTGGCCAAGAGGTCCTGGCGGACACTGGAGGTGCCAGTGGACGTCGTATCGGCAGTCATGGAAACGGTGCTCCCTCGAGCTCACATCACAGCGGTGGAATGTTCGCCTTAAGTATCGTTTTGAGCGATTTGTAACGCTATGTCCCGAAGGGCACATATCAGGTAGAACTTGACGTCGGATCCGGCCATCGCGGCCGAGGTCGACGCCCTCGCCGAGGTGTGCGCCGACGCCTACGAGGACGCCCGCGAGATGATCCTCGCGCTGCGCGACGCCGATCGATCCGACCGCGGCCTGGCCGAGGGGCTGCGCGACTTCCTCGGGAAGGGCAGCGGACGAGTTTCCCCCAGGAAGGCCCCCACCTGGTCAGCAGCGCAACGAGCGGCGTCCTCGCCCCGGGCGCGACGGCACTGGTCGTCTACGAGCACGAGCTGTTGGGTGAACGGGGTCGCGGCCCGCCTCCGGGATCGCGGCGTCGCAACCACCGTCTTGGCGCGTCCGGACGGCGCGACGATGTCCGGCGAACTGGCGAAGTATCCGTCGGTGATCATCGCCGAGTGGGCGACCCCCGAGTGCCCGGCACTGGTGGGTCAGCTCAGCCCGACGTCACGCATCGTCGACGTCGGCACCGTCATCGGACGCGGCTTCCCCGATTCTGCGGACCTCGTGCACTTCAGCGCCATCCTGGACGCCCTCGCCTCGGCCTGAGCCGGGCTCAGTCACCCCACAGCGCGGACGCCTCGTCCTCGGGGCTGGCCTCGCGCTCGGCCGCGAAGGGGGCGCCGTGCGTGGCGGCGAGCCGCGCGGCGGCGTCCGACCTCGATAGCCCGGTGACCTGGAGGAGGTCGGAGACCAGGGCGCGCACGAGCGACATCAGGGCCGCCGGACGCCAGTCCTGAGACTCGATCTCGTGGGGGGCCGTCTTGGCCGCTACGTCCGACAAGACGTCGCGGGCGTGCTGGGGACGGTGCCAGCCGCCGATCGACGTCGACAGGGCGCGCACCGCCGGGCCGACCTCGGCGAGCCGGTCCCCCACGTCGGGGAGGCGTCCGGCCTGCTCGTAGAACCCGACCGCCTGGCGCACCATCATCGCCAGCCCGGTCTCGGCGCGGCGTGCCAGCGCGAGGATGCGCTTCAGCTCGTCGAGCTGGGGAACTTCGGCGCGCAGCGTCGGGTTCAGCGCCGCGACGTCAGCGGCCGCCTTGAGCGCCTTGTCGAAGTCGTCGATGGACTCCGTGGTCGCCCGGACCTGGCCCTCGACGTCCATCATCGCCTCGACGTCGCCTCGCCTCAGCCCGTCGGCCAGCATCTCGATGGCCTGGGCCATCTCGGCGAAGGCCGAACGGGCGTATCGGCGCGGACGCTCCACCACCGAGCGCGGCAGCGCCACCGTGAGCACGAAGGCGACGGCACCGCCGACGAGGGCGTCCATCCAGCGGCCACCGGCGTGCAGTTCCATCCCCGGAATGGCGGACAGGCCCACGATGACCAGTCCGTTGCCGACGGTCTGGAACGTGACGACGTCGCCGCGGTCGAGGAGGCGTCCGGCTAAGGCCGCCACGACCAGTACGACCCCGATCTGCCAGGCGCCGGCGCCGAACGTCGAGACGAAGAGTTCACCGAGGCCCACGCCGACGGTGGCCCCCAGCGCCAACTCGGCCACGATGCGGGGCGAGCGGTTCTTGGTGAAGCCGAGGCAGATCCAGGCCGCCATCGGCGCGAACAGGGGCGCCGGCTGGTGGAGCGCATCGTGCGCGATCGCCCACGCGAGCGCCGCGCCGACCGCGGCGATGAGCACCGGCTCCAGCGCCGTCCGAACCCGCCGGATGCCCTGGCGTAGCCGAGCGCGGGCGAAGACAACCGCGCGACGGGCGTCCAACCGACCGCCCCGCTCGAACATCTGGGCGGCACCGCTCAACACGTCAGAACCCGAGGCGGTTCAGCTGTTTGGCGTCCCGCTGCCAGTCGCGCATGACCTTGACCTTGAGGGCGAGGTGGGTCGGGGTGCCCAGGAGCTTGTTGATCTGGAGCCGCGCATCGCGCCCGACCTCCCGCAGGCGCTCGCCCTGGTGGCCGATGATGATGCCCTTCTGCGAATCCCGTTCGACCACGATGGTCGCGAAGATGTCGAGCAGCGGCTTGTCCGCCGGACGCCCCTCGCGCGGCAGCATTTCGTCGACGACGACCGCGATCGAGTGCGGCAGCTCGTCGCGCACGCCTTCCAGGGCCGCCTCTCGGATCAGTTCCGCGATCCTCACCTCTTCCGACTCGTCCGTCACGGCGTCCATCGGGTAGAGCGGCGGGCCGTCCGGGAGGAGCTTGACGATCTCGTTGACGACGACGTCGACCTGGTCGTTCGTCACGGCCGAGACGGGGATGATGGCCTCCCAGCGAATCCCCAGCTTCTCCTCCAGCGCCTGGATGCGCATCAGGTGCTCGGCCAGCCGCGTCGGACCGACGAGGTCGGACTTGGTCGCCAGCGCCAGCAGCTTCGGACGCCGCGGCAGCGCGGCGATCTCCGTCAGCAGGAACTCATCACCGGGGCCGACGTGCTGCGACGACGGCAGGCAGACCCCGATGACGTCGACGTCAGCCCACGTCTCGTACACGAGGTCGTTGAGACGCTGCCCCAGCAGCGTCCGGGGCCGGTGCAGCCCGGGCGTGTCCACCAGGACCAGCTGCGCGTCCGCACGCGTCACGATGCCGCGGATGACGTGCCGCGTCGTCTGCGGCTTGGACGAGGTGATCGCGATCTTTTCGCCCACGATCGCGTTGGTCAGGGTCGACTTGCCGGCGTTCGGACGCCCGACGAAGCAGGCGAAACCGGAACGGAAGCCCTCGGCGGTCATGACTGCTCCTTGCTGGATTCGGACGCCGCGGCGTCCGGTGAATCGCCGACCGCAGGCTGCAGGTCAGCGTCGCTGAGTCGAGACACCAGCACGGTCTGGATGTTGTGACGGCGTCCGGCCGCCCGCTCGGCCACGAGCTCGAGGTCGTTGAAGCGGACGACGGCTCCTGGCAGCGGCACCTTGTTCAGCTCCTTGGCCATCAGGCCCAAGACGGTGTCGACGTCGTCCTGCTCGAGGTCGGCGTCGAACAGCTCGCCCAGGTCGTCGAGGGAGAGTCGGGACGACACGCGGAAGCGTCCGTCGGCCAGCTCGGTGACCGGCGGCACCTCGTCGCCGTCGTGCTCGTCGACGATCTCGCCGACGATCTCCTCGAGGATGTCTTCGATGGTTGCGAGCCCGGCGGTGCCGCCGAACTCGTCGACGATCACGACCACGTGGCGGTGGTTCAGCTGCATCTCGCGCAGCAACTCGTCGATCGGCTTGCTGTCCGGCGTGAACGTGGGCGGACGCATCAGGCTGTCCACCGTCTCGGACGCCTCGGCCCTCGGGTTGTCGTAGATCCGGCGGATGGCGTCCTTGAGATAGAGGATGCCGCGCACGTCGTCGAGATCCTCGCCGATCACCGGGATGCGTGAGAACCCCGACCGCAACGACAGCGACACCGCCTGCCGCAGGGTCTTGCCCAGCTCGATGTAGACCATCTCGGTGCGCGGCACCATCACCTCCTTGACGATGGTGTCGCCGAGGTCGATGACCGAGTGGATCATCTTGCGCTCGCCGTCCTCGATGAGGTCGGTGCTGCCGGCCCGGTCGATGAGCTCGCGGAGTTCGGCCTCGGAGGTGAACGGGCCGTCCACGTAGCCCCGACCCGGGGTGATCAGGTTGCCGATGACGATCATGACCTGCGGGATCGGGCCCAAGACGGTGGTCAGCAGCGACAGCGGCCGCGCGGTGGCCAGGGCGATCGAGTCGGCGTGCTGCCGGCCCAGCGTCCGGGGAGCGACGCCCAGCAGAATGAAGGAGACGCCCACCATGATGGCGACGGCCCACACCACGCGCCACAGCGTCGGCTCCACGAAGTCGATGACGACCAGGGTGGTCAGGACGATGGCGACCACCTCGAGCAGGACGCGGATGAACAGCGATGTGTTCAGGTAGGGCGCCTTGTCCTGCATGATCTGGACCAGCCGTGCGGTGCGCGCGCCCGGGTGTTCCTTGGCGAGCGTGTCGGCGCGCGACTTGGAGAACGCCTGTAACGCGGCTTCTCCGGCCGTCATCAGACTGGCGAGGAGCACACAGACGACCGCGACGACGATCTCGGTCACGTGGACTTCAGACAACGCGGCTCACTCCCAAGCTGCCGGGCAGGAGTCGTCAGTCTATCCCGCGTGGGCGTGGCGCCGACCGAGCGTGTCGGGCGGGCCGCTGGCGTGGCCCGCACGTACGGTGGACGGGTGAATCGAAGCCTCCGGACCCTGGCCGTCGCCACGCTGGCGGTCGCGAGCCTCGCCGGCTGCGCGACCGTCAAGCCCGCCTCGACGGTGCCGCCGACGGGCTGGCCGGACGCCCCGGCCACCAGCCGCACCCCGGCGCCCGCCACGCCCACCGCGCCGGCCAAGACGCCCGCCTTCGTCGAGCCGACCCAGAAGATCACCCGGGCGGGCTTCGTGATCCCGGTGCCCACCGGCTACGTGGACGCCACCGCCCTCGTCAGCGATGCCCCCACGACAGGCGCCACGCAACTGGTGGCCTTCCTGCGCAGCCCCGGGCAGCACACGATCACCGTCCAGACCGTGGCCACCGACAAGCAGGACTTCGCTTCATTCCTGACCTGGTACGTGACGGCCCAGAACGCCGGCACCGAGGCGTCCGTCACCGCGCAGAAGGACGCGAAGGTCGGCGGCCTGCAGGGCGCCGAGATCACCCTCAAGGCGTCCGACGACGGCGGCCTGAGCACGCTCTTCGTGGCCATGCGCAGCCCCGGCTCGCTGATCACCGTCTCCGGCGCAAGCGACAGCGAGCCTCAGCGCCGTGCGCTGGAGGCGGTCGCGACCTGGCTGGCGACCGCCTAAGCAGCACCGCCGACAGAGGGCGTCGACGCTGCCGGCGGCTAGAGCTTCGACAAGCTCAGCCGACGAAGGTCCCCCGCCGCCAGCGTTCTAGCGTTCGGGCGGCGCCCAGGTGAAGTCCGGACGCCGCCGGCCGGCGAAGGCAGCGATGCCCTCGGCGATGTCCGGACCCGAGTCGGCGCGAGCCACCCAGTCGTTGACCAGAGCGGACGTCGGCCGGCCCGCCGTCATCGTGTCGACGATCTCCTTGGTCGCCGCGACCGTGAGCCGGCTGAGGCCCGCGATCTGGGCACCTACCTCCTGCGCCCGGCTGGCCAGGGCCGACGGGTCGACAAGCTCGTCCACGAGGCCGATGTGCAGCGCCCGGGCCGCCTCGATGCGATCGCCGGTGTAGATCAGGTACTTGGTGGAGGCCGGACCCACCAGCGACACGAACCGGCGTGTCGCGGCCTCGGGGTACACGATGCCGAGCTTCGCGGGCGGCAGGCCGTAGCGCGAGTCGGTCGAGGCGATGCGCAGGTCGCACGCGGCGGCGAGCAGCAGCCCGCCGCCGAGGCAGTAGCCCTGGATCACGGCGATCACCGGCTTGCGGCAGGACGCGATCGCCTCCTCGGCCTCGACCACCTCCCCGCTCTTGTGGTGGTCGGTGAGGGCCGTGATGTCGGCGCCGGAGCAGAAATGCTCGCCAGCTCCGGTCAGCAATACGACGCGGACGGACGCGTCGGCGTCCAACTCCTTGAACGTCGTGACGAGCCCGCGCCACATGGGAGCGGTGAGGGAGTTGAGCTTGTCCGGACGGTTCAGGACGACCGTGGCGACGTGCCCCTCACGCCGGACCTCGACGGTCACCGCGACGAGCCTTGGCGATGGGCGTCCCAGGCGGCGATCAGGCGGTCGTTCAGGGCGAACATCGTCGCGTGCTCGGCGGGCTCCGCGTGGTCGTAGCCGAGCAGATGCAGCAGCCCGTGCACGAGTAGGTAGTCGGCCTCGGCCTCCGGCGTCCGGCCGCTGTCCGCCGCCTGGCGCTCGGTCACCGAGGGGCACAGGACGATGTCGCCCAGCAGGCCCTCCGGCGGCTCCTCGCCGTCGGCGGGCGGGCGAAGCTCGTCCATGGGGAAGCTGAGCACGTCGGTCGGGCCCGGATGGTTCATGAAGCGGACGTGGTAGTCGGCCATCGTGGGCTCATCCACGAGCAGGATCGAGAGCTCCGCCTGCGGATGGATCCTCAGCTGTTCGAGGCAGAAGCGTCCGAGTTGCACCAGGCGCGTCTCGTCCACTTCGACCCCGGACTCGTTGTTCAAGTCGATCACCGGTTTCCCCCTTCGACGGGACGCCGCGGGTGCGGCCCCTGGTCAACGCTCGCCTCGTAGCGGTCGTACGCGGCCACGATTTTGCCGACGAGTCGGTGCCGGACGACGTCGTGTGCCGTCAGGCGGCAGAACGAGATGTCGTCCACGTCGGTCAGGATCGACTGCACCTCCCGGAGTCCGGACTTCATGCCGCTCGGCAGGTCGACCTGGGTGACGTCGCCGGTCACGACCATCTTCGAGTTGAAGCCCAGGCGGGTCAGGAACATCTTCATCTGCTCCATCGAGGTGTTCTGCGCCTCGTCGAGGATGATGAACGCGTCGTTCAGGGTGCGTCCGCGCATGTAGGCCAAGGGGGCCACCTCGATGGTGCCCGCGGTCAGCAGCTTCGGCACCGTCTCCGGGTCGACCATGTCGTGCAGGGCGTCGTAGAGGGGACGCAGGTACGGATCGATCTTGTCGCTCAGGGTGCCCGGCAGGAAGCCGAGCCGCTCGCCGGCCTCGATCGCTGGACGCGTCATAATGATCCGGTTGACCTGCCGAGCCTGCAGGGCCTGGACCGCCTTCGCCATCGCCAAGTACGTCTTGCCGGTGCCCGCGGGGCCGATACCGAACACCACCGTGTGCGCGTCGATGGCGTCCACGTACCGCTTCTGGTTGAGCGTCTTGGGCCGGATCGTCTTGCCGCGCGTCGAGAGGATGTTCTGGGTCAGCACCTCGGCCGGGTGGTCGTGCTCGGACGCCATCGCGATGACGCGCTCGACGGCGTCCGTCGTGAGACCCTGGCCGGTGCGCACGATCGTCACCAACTCGGTGAGGACATCGGCGGCCCGGGCGACGCCGACCGGCTCGCCGGACAGCGTGATCTCGTTACCACGCACGTGGATCTGGGCGTCCAGGTCGCGTTCCAGCACCTTCAAGAACTCGTCGCGGGGCCCGAGCACGTTGACCATGCCGATGTTGGCGCCGACCGCGATCCGGCGGGTCGCGACGGCGTCCTGTGTCGTGTACGTCAGGGCAATGTCCCTTCGATCGGACGCCTGAAGGCGTCGGGGCTGTCAACCTCGGCAAGTGTATGCACGGCCGCGCGAGTTGGGAGGTGGCTGTTAGGCTCGCCCTGGCTTGGGCCCGTCCGCCCACCAGCCCGAACCTCACATGACGCACTCCACTCGCTCCCGCCTCCGCGCCTGCCTCGTCGCAGCCACCGCCGCGTTGCTGATGACCGCCTGCGGCATTCCCAGCCTGCCGGTGCCCACCGATGCCCCGGAGGCGCCGGCCACCCAGGAAGACAGCTCCACGGCGTCCCCGGACCACAAGGTGCACTGGGTCGCCGAGGAGAACTCCAAGCCCGGCACGCCCGGCTGGTCGGTGCCAGAGGCGACGAACGCCGGCGACCGAGAACTGGCCGCCTACTTCGACGCCGTGAGCGTCGAGCCAGGTGGCGCGGCCACCCTGTACGCGACGTCCACGGTCGGCGACTTCGACCTCAAAGCCTTCCGGCTCGGCTGGTACGGGGGCGTCGGGGCCCGCGAGGTGTGGCATTCGACCGCGCCGATCCCCGGCCTGGCTCAGAGCGCGCCGCTGAAGGCGTCCGACGGCACCATCTCGACGAACTGGCAGCCGACCACCACCGTCGACACGGCCGGCTGGCCCGAGGGCAGCTATCTCTTCCTCATGACCGCCAAGAAGGGCTCGAAGACCCGCTACGTGCCGCTCGTCGTCCGGACGCCGCAGCACCGCGGACGCCTGGCACTCATGGCGCCGGTCTTGACCAATCAGGCCTACAACGCCTGGGGTGGCTACAGCCTCTACCACGGTCCCGACAACCGATTCACCACCCGCAGCTCTCGGGTCAGCTTCGACCGCCCCTATGACCGCAACGGGGCCATGGAGACGTTCAAGTTCGATCTGCCCATCATCCAGCGGGCCGAGCGGTTGGATCTCGACTACTCGTACACGACGACGTGGGATGTCGACCGCTACCCCGACACGCTCAGGGGCGCCCGTGGCATCGTCAGCCTCGGCCACGACGAGTACTGGACCGTTCCCCTCCGGGACGCCGTCGAGAAGGCACGCGACGCGGGCACCAACCTGGCCTTCCTCGGCGCCAACGCCGTGTACTGGCGGGTTCGGCTCGAATCCGGTGGGCTCGGCGACGGGCGGCTCGTGGCCGGCTACAAGGAAGCCAAGCTGGACCCGGTCGTCGGGCCTACCACCACGGCGCTCTGGCGGCAGCGTCCGGCCCCGCGGCCCGAGAACTCCCTCACCGGGATGCTCTACGAGTGCTATCCGGTGACGGCCGACCTCAGGGTCGAGGAGGAGAACTTCTTCCTGTTCCGCGGCACCGGCGCGACGCGGAAGAAGCCCATTCCGGGGCTCATCGGCCTCGAGATCGACCGCGCCTACCCCATCGTCGGCACACCGGCCAACCTCCAGGTCGTGGCCCACTCCCCCGTCCAGTGCCCGCACGGCGGCCAGACGTTTTCGGACATGACGTACTACACCGCCCCCTCAGGTGCCGGCGTCTTCTCGGTCGGCACGATGGGCTGGGTGAACGCGCTCTCCGAGCGCTTGGCGGGCACAAAGCTCACCCAGGCATCCGTCCAGTTCTCGCGAACCGTCACCGACAACCTGCTCGTCGCGATGGCCGCAGGTCCGATGGGCCGCGAGCATCCGGCCATCGGCAACGTGGCCTCCTTGAAGCTGTCGGCGGCGACCACCACCGGCACCGGGGAGCCGGTTCATTCGGACTCACCCACGGCCTCGCCCTCACCCAGCCCATCGGCGACCCCCACCAAGCGATGAGCAACAGGAGCCTCGCCAGCGCGTTGGCGCTGGCGCTCGTCGTCCTGCTGCTCGGTGGTCTGTGGCTGCTGACCCGCGGCGGCGGGACCGCTACTCCGACGATCTCCCCGGCTCCGCCCTCGGCGTCCGTCAGCCCGCAGGCCGGCGATGCGGTCGTGGTCTGGATTGCGGACGGCGACACTCTGGACGGGCAGATCGACGGCGTCCGGACGAGGATCCGGCTGCTCAACATCGATGCGCCCGAACGTGCCCACGACGGCAGCGCGGCGCAGTGCCTGGCCGACGAGGCGACCCAGGCCCTAGCTCGCCTCGCGCCCGTCGGCACGACCGTCCACCTGGTCACGTACGGCAACGACCGGTACGGACGCCTCCTCGCCGGCGTCCAGGACAACGACGGCCGACTGATCAACGCCGAACTCGTCCGGCTCGGGCTCGCCGCTCCCCTGGTGGTGGGGGGTCAGCGCGCGCTGCTGGAGCCGGTGCGGGCCGCCCAGCGCGAGGCCGCGTCCGGACGTCTCGGCCTGCACGGCCAGGCCCCCTGCTCGCTGCCGGGCCGGATCTCGGTCGCCAGGTCCAACCTGGACGCCGCCGGCGCGGCCCCCCACGACGCGGCCCTGGCGGCCGGCAAGGACGCGTCCGCCGAGGCGTCCGCCGTCAGCGCCGAACTGCACGCGGATGCCCGGGACGCTCTCGTCCAGGGGCTCACCGCCGAGGGCTACGCGGCGACGGACGCGGCGGCGTCCGCCCTTAAGCGGGACGCCGACGCGCTGGTCCGCCGGCTCGGCGGCTAAGGATGGCTAGGACGCGAAGCCGTCCGTCGCCCTGATCAGCGCGTCGGTGATGGCGGGCTCAAAGGAGGCGTGCCCCGCGTGCACCAGCTCGAACCGAGCCTCGGGCCAGGCCCGATGCAGGTCCCAGGCGGTGACCGGCGGGCAGCACAGGTCGTAGGCGCCCTGAACGATGACGCCCGGCAGGTGGCGGACCTTGTGCGCGTCCTCGATCAACTGCCCCTCGCGGAACCAGCCCCCGTTGACGAAAAAGTGGTTCTCGATGCGGGCGAAGGCCAGCGCGAAGCTCGGGTCGGCGAAGTCGGCGACCGCGTCCGGCTTGTAATGCAGGAAGGACGTGGCGGCCTCCCAGGTCGTCCAGGCGACCCCGGCGGGGCCGTGGACCGCCGGGTCCGGGTCGAAGAGGAGGTCGTGGTAGCGGGCGATCGCATCACCGGTGAAGCCGGCGCCGAGCGGGGCGAGGAACGACTCGCGCCACTGCGGCGCGAGGTTGCCGGCGCCGCCGTTGTAGTACCAGTCCAGCTCCGAGCGGCGCAGGGTGAAGATGCCGCGGAGGACCAGCTCGGTGACCCGCTCGGGATGCGTCTCGGCGTAAGCGAGGCCGAGCGAGCTGCCCCACGACCCGCCGAAGACCTGCCAGCGGTCGACTCCGCGGTGCTCGCGGAGCGCCTCCAGGTCGGCGACCAGATGCCACGTCGTGTTGGCGTCCCAGTCGACGCCGTCGGAGGACGCGTGCGGCGTCGAGCGTCCGCAGTTGCGCTGGTCGAACTGGATGATGCGGTAGCGGGCGGGGTCGAAGAATCGCCGCGTCTTGGCCGACACGCCGCCGCCCGGGCCCCCATGGATGAACACGACAGGCTTCCCGTCGGGGTTGCCGCTTTCCTCCCAGTAGAGGGCGTTTCCAGCGTCGACCTGCAGCTGGCCAGTGACGTAGGGCTCGAGTTCGGGGTACAGCGGGCGGGGGGCGTCCGGCACGACGCCCGTCGGGACGCTACTCGTCGTCATCGTCGTCGAGCTCGATGATGTGCATGGCGGCCTCCTCGGCGGACGCTGCACCCCCATCGATACCGACATCCATCCCGAAGGCCGCGCCGGCCACGCGGGCGTCGACGATCCGCCCGGCGCGGCGTCCACCGACCTCGCGCGACTCCCCGTCCGGATTCCACGGACCGGTGGCGCGCACGACCTCCGGCTCTTCCTGAGCCGCCCGCATGTCGATCGTCTCGCGCTGCCGCATCTCGGCGGGGGTGTTGCCGTAGCCCTGCAGCGGCGACCAGTTCTCCGGGGTCGTGTAGCCCTCGTCGAGCACGTCGTCGACGCCGCGGTCGATCAACGTGTCGTCCGGCTGCAGCTGCTCGACGAACTCGCCGTTGCCCGCGTCCATGTCGCTCATCTCGGTCATGTCCCTAGCCTGCCACGCCGTCGCGACAAGGGGGAGGATGCAGCGAGGTTGCTCTCACCGACCCCCGGTGAAACGACGCCGCGGCCTCCGGACGCTACGCTGCACCCTCGTGACAGCAGCCGGAGCCAGCACGCCAGTCAGCCAGGACCAGCCCCGCTTCGCGTCGGGCTCGCGTGGCATGTTCGACATCGTCGTGGCCACCTTCTGTGGACTGCTGCTGATCTCCAACGTCGGGGCGACCAAGCTGATCGAGTTCCAGCCCGTACCCGTCCTGGGCTCGCTGGTGACCGACGGCGGAGCCCTGCTGTTCCCCCTCACCTACGTCATCGGCGACGTCCTGGCGGAGGTCTACGGGATGGCCCGGGCGCGCCGCGCGATCGTCCTGGGCTTCGTCCTCGCGTTCGTGATGTCGGTGAGTTTCCTGATCGTGGACGCCGCACCGCCGGCGTCCGATTGGCCCAATCAGGCGGCGTGGAGTGCCGTGCTGGGCTTCGTTCCGCGGATCGTGATCGCCAGCCTGGCCGGCTATCTGGTGGGCCAGTTGCTGAACGCGTGGGTGCTGGTCCGGATCAAGCAGCGCACAGGTGAGCGGGCGCTCTCGGTGCGGCTGATGACGTCCACCGTGGTTGGTGAGTTTGCCGACACACTCGTCTTCTGCAGCGTCGCCTTCGGGCCGCTGGGAATGTGGCTCGGCGGCGGATCGATTCCGCTCGACACGTTGCTCAACTACACGCTCGTCGGTTGGGTGTACAAGTGCGTCGTCGAGTTCGTCTGCCTTCCGGTGACCCAGGTCGTCATCGCGTCCGTCAAGCGGCGAGAGCCCGGCTACTGGAGGTAGCCGAGCCCTCCCGAGGGGTTAGTTGCCGAGCTTCCTCTTGAGCTGGTCCAGATCTTCCGCGGCTCGGCAGATCGCGACATACATCTCCATGCTCATGCGGCACAGGGCCAAGAACACGACGCTGACGACCGGCGTCGCGATCAGGTACAGCAGCCCCATGAGCGGCGAGAAGCGGAACAGGCCGATGGCCGTCACCAGGCCGCCGATGGCGCCGAGACCGACCAGCACCATGAGCAGGATGTAGACGATGCGCACGATGTGCGGCGTGGCGTAGTGGCGGAACGACAGGTCGAAGAGGCTGCCCAGGAGGCCCTTGGACTGGGCCATCAGATCCGGCTGCGGAGTGGGGGCCGAGGGTCCGCCGGGGCCTGACTGGGGGGCGTCCCACGTGGGGTCGATGGGGTTCGAGGTCATGTGAATCTCCTTGCTTCTGGGGGTTCCAACGCCGTCATTGTGTCGCAGTGTGCTTGCCTTCCGCAGCGCCTTCGTCGTCGAGCAGGGCGAGGTCACTCGGGGTCACGAGACGGGAGGCGAGGGCGTACTCCACGAGTCGCGCCTTGCGGGTGGAGGCGAGGCGATCGGGACCGCCATGGAGACCCCGGACGCCCCACGTCGACAGGCGGTCGCAGACGTTGTCCAGCTTGCGGTTGAACCGCGTGAGAGGCCAGCCGATCCGGGCGGCCGCCGAAGCGGACGTGGGGATGGAACTGGCGCCGCGGTTGCCGCGCCGGAGGGCGTCCTCGCACAGGGCCACGATGATCAGCTTCTGCGCCGGCGTGAGGCTGAGGCGTCCGATCGTCAGCTGCCCGTCGCCCGTGGGCCGGCTGTCGACGGGCTCGAAGACCGACGACTCCAACGACAGCTCCAGCTCGTAGGTCGTGGCGCCGGCGGTGAACCAGACCACCGTCCTGGCGAAGACGAGCGGCAGCGTGGCGCCCGGCGCCAGCCACGCCTGCATCGCACCGGAGGCGTCCGAGATGGTGGCGGACAGCTGCGAGCCGACGTTGGTCACCCACCACAGCTCGCGCGCGTGGGTGATGGTCAGGAAGTGCCGGTGCAGGAACGGGTTGTCGGCGTCCAGGACGAGGTCGCCGCCGCGTCCGATCGTGAAGGTCTCGTCCGTGGCGGGCTCGTGGCATTCGCCGACGAAGTCGACCACCAGCCGCGCGCTCACGGCCGGCCCTGACGGCCGCGCCACCACGGACGCCGCGGCGGCGCCTCGCCCGGCAAGGGCTGCACGACGGGTCCGCCGAGGAGTTCGGACGCCGTCGTTACGGACGCCGGCGGTGCGGCGTCCGGCTCGCTAGCCACGGATGCAGAGCGGTCGGCGTCCGGCTCGAGCCCCGGCTGTGCCACGACGGGCTCGGTGACCGGCAGGCCGAGCGAGCGCTGGACGCCCTGTAGCGCCGCCGCCAGGTCGAGCGCCGAACCGGGCCGCCGGCCGGGGTCCTTGTCCATGGCCTTCATCAAGGCGATGTCGAGGCTGGTCGGGGCCCCCGAGAGCGGCAGCGAGGGGGCGGCCTGCGTCCGGATGCGCCGGAGCAGATCGACCGGCGAGTTCCACGTCGGGTCGATCTCGAAGGGTGAATAGCCCACCAGGAGCGTCCAGAGCGTGGCCGCCAGCGAGTACACGTCGGAGGCCGGCGAGGCGTCCGATGTTCCGAACAGCACCTCAGGCGCGGACCAGGGCACAGAGACCCCCAGCTCGACCGGGTCGTTGTCCGCCCTGACACCGACGAGGCCGAAGTCGGCCAACTGCGGCGTCCCGTACTGGTCGGACAAGACGTTGTCGGGCTTGATGTCGCGGTGCAGCAGGCCCAGCCGATGGGCGGTCTCGACGGCACCCGCGAGCGCGATGCCGACCCGCAGCGTCTCGGCCAGCCCCAGCGGCTTCGCGCGACACCGGGCGGAGAAGTTGGGTCCGGGGCAGTACGCCATCACGAAGTAGGGGCGCCCGTCCTGCGCCACCCCGACCGCGTGCAGCGGCACGATGTTGGGATGCTGCAGGGCGGCCAGCGCGTTCGCCTCGGCCAGGAAACCGCCGACGCCCCCGGGCGACGCGACGTGCTCCCGCAGGACCTTGACCGCGACCCGGCGGGCTGGCAGCTGCTGGTCGTACGCGAACACGTCCGCGAAGCCGCCCGAGCCCAGCTGGCCGACGAACTCCAGTCCGGGCAGCGTCGGCGCGGCCATCACGACGAACCGACGGCCAGCACCACGACCGTGACGTTGTCCTGGCCGCCGTGGTCGACGGCCGCCGCGACGAGGGCGTCCGCGATCTGTGCCGGCGTACCCTCCCCCCGCAGGAGCGCCTCGATCGTCGCGTCGTCCAGTTCGCCGTTCAGCCCGTCCGAGCAGAGCAGGAGTCGCTCCCCCGGCTCCGGATCGATGACCCACAGGTCAGGCTCGGGCGCCGACGGCATGCCGAGGCACCGGGTGACGATGTTGCGCAGCGGATGCGTCCGGGCGGCCTTCGGGGTCAAGAGACCCGCGTTGATGAGTTCCTCGACCTCGGAGTGGTCGACGCTGACCCGTTCCAGCCCAGTCTGGCGCAGCCGGTAGACGCGCGAGTCGCCCAGGTTGAATACGCACAGCTGCTCGGCGTCGTTCTCACCGACCACTGCGACCCCCGCCAGCGTCGTCCCTAGCCCCCAGGCGCGGGGATGCTTGCGACCGTAGGCGAGCACGTCCGAGTTCGCCGTGACGACGGCTGCGCTGAGGGCTTCGTCATCGAGCTGAGCGTCGCCCTGGTCCAGCGTCTGCATCGCCTCGACCGCCAGCCGGGCGGCCACTTCGCCCGCGGCGTGCCCGCCCATGCCGTCGGCCACGGCCCAGATGTGCCGGCCCACGAAGAACGCGTCCTCGTTGCCCTGGCGGACGCGTCCGACGTGCGTCGCGGCGCCCGCGGTGATGCTGATCATGTGCGCTCCGAACGAAAAGGACCGGCTCACCCTAGCAAGCGGCCGGGCACCTGATCCGTGCGGAATCGTGGCACGCCCGTGCCCTGGTCGTCGCCGTCCCTCTGCCAGGGTGGACCGATATCCGGACGCCTTCGCCGCGTCCCGCGCTGGCGTCGCGCTGGCGCTCTCGGCGACGGAGACGAAGCTGCTGATCGAGCTCGAGTCCACCGTCGGACGCGTCACCCGCCGCGAGCTCCTCACTCGCGTCTGGAACGACGGCTACGCGGGCGACTCCCGGCTCGTGGACGCCGCCGTGCAGCGCCTGCGGGCCAAGATCGAGCCCGTCCCGGCCGATCCCACCTACATCCAGACCGTGCGCGGCACGGGCTATCGAATGGATCGGTCCTGATCGGACTGCAGTTCAAAATCGTCGCCGCCGTGTTCGTCTCGGTCGTGGCGATCGTCCTCGTCCTGCCGCTGACCGTCGCGCACTGGACCGGAGACGTGCCGTTCCGGGAGGACCCCACCGACTCCTGGGTGACCGGCGAGGCGACGCGGGTCTCGACCCTGCTGAACGCGGGCACGTTCGTCCTGGCCCTGCCCGCGCCCTCGCCTAGCGCCGAACGTCCCTGGGGAGGGTCAGGAGCGTGGACGCCGCACGAGGGCGTCCGCGATCAGGGCCACCCCGATGCCGACCGCGTCGGCGAGGGCGTCCAGGACGTCTCCGGACCGGTGCGGCAACAGCGCACCCTGCACGAACTCACTGGCGAGGGCCTGGATCAGCATCACGCCCACCACGAGCCTTCGGCGCGCACCGGCGGCGAACAGCACGAAGGTCGGCAGCGCGAACACCAGCACGTGCGCCACCTTGTCGAGCCCCGGGATCTCGCCGCCCGGCACGCCGGACGTGTCGGGCGCGTACAGCGCGAGGCACTGCAGCGCGACCAGGCCAACAGCCAAGACGAGGCGTCCGACGCGTCCCCGGCTCAGGAGAGCTTCTCCAGGATCAGCTCGCGGACGCGTCCGGCATCGGCCTGGCCACGCATGGCCTTCATCACCGATCCGATGAGCGCACCGGCCGCGGCCACCTTGCCGTCGCGGATCTTCGCGGCGGCGTCCGGATCGGCGGCGATCGCGGCGTCGACGGCAGCCGACAGCGCGCCGTCGTCCGAGACGACCTTGAGCCCGCGGCGCTCGACGACCTCGGCTGGGGAACCCTCGCCCGCCAACACGCCCTCGATGACCTGCCGCGCCAGCTTGTCGTTGACGACGCCGCCGTCCACGAGCCCCTGCACCTCGGCGACCTGCGCGGGCGTGAGCCCGACGGCGGCCAGCTCGACGCCCTCGGCGTTCGCCACGCGGGCCAGCTCGCCCAGCCACCACTTCCTGGCGGACGCCGGTGACGCCCCCGCCGCGACGGTCGCCTCGATCAGGTCGAGGGCGTCCGCGGCGAGCACGTCGCCGAACTCGCGCTCGGTCATGCCCCACTCGGCCGCCAGCCGGACGCGCTTGGCGGCCGGGTTCTCGGGCAGCGTCGAGCGCAGCTGTTCGACCCACTCCCGCGACGGCGCGACAGGCACCAGATCGGGCTCGGGGAAGTACCGGTAGTCCTCGGCCTCCTCCTTGGAGCGCCCGGCGGTGGTGTAGCCCTCCTCGTGCCACATCCGGGTCTCCTGCTTGACCCGTCCCCCGCAGGCCAGGATCGCGGCCTGCCGCCGGATCTCGTAGGTCAGGGCCGCCTCGATCGAGCGCAGCGAGTTCACGTTCTTGGTCTCGGTGCGCGTGCCCAGCACGTCCGACCCCTTCGGCATCAGCGACACGTTGGCGTCGCAGCGCAGCGAGCCCTGCTCCATCTTCACGTCCGAGACGCCGAGCGCCCGCATCGTGTCGCGCAGGGCGGCGACGTAGGCCTTGGCGACCTGCGGAGCCATCGAGCCCGTACCCCGGACCGGCTTGGTGACGATCTCGATGAGCGGCGTCCCGGCCCGGTTGTAGTCGACCAGGGAATAGTCGGCGCCGTGGATGCGTCCGGACGCGCCCGCGTGCACGAGCTTGCCGGCGTCCTCCTCCATGTGCGCCCGCTCGACGGCGATCCGGAACGTGCGGCCGTCCACCTCGACGTCGACGTGCCCCTCGAAACACAACGGCTCGTCGTACTGCGACGTCTGGAAGTCCTTCGTCATGTCCGGGTAGAAGTAGTTCTTGCGCGCGAACCGGCACCACGTCGCGATGTCGCAGTTCAGCGACAGCCCGATCCGGATCGCCGACTCGATCGCCGTCGCGTTCACCGCCGGCAGGGCGCCCGGCAGCCCGAGGCAGACCGGGCAGGTGTTGCTGTTCGGCTCGGCGCCGAAGTGGTTGGCGCAGCCGCAGAACATCTTGGACGCCGTGTTGAGTTCGACGTGCACCTCCAGCCCCAGCACGGGGTCGAACAGCGCCATCGCCTCGTCGTAGTCGAGTAGCTCGTCCATGTCAGATCTCCCTCGCATCCGAGGCTTCGACAGGCTCAGCCAGCGGAGGTGTGGCCACGTCAGTTCGCACGCCGAGGTAGGCGCCGGCGTCCGAGTCGGCCAGATGGTCGAGCAGCGAACCGCCCCAGGACGCCTCCAGGCCGCGCTCCAGCGCGGCGCCGACCCGATAGAGCCGGTCGTCGGCCAGCACCGGAGCCATCACCTGGAAGCCGACGGGCAGCCCGTCCTCGGGGGCCAGTCCGCACGGGAAGGACGCCGACGCGTTGCCCGCCATGTTGGACGGGATCGTGCACAGATCCGACATGTACATCGCCAGCGGATCGGCGGTGCGCTCCCCCTGCTTGAACGCCGTGGTCGGAGTCGAGGGCGACACGAGCACGTCCACCTGGGTGAAGGCGGCGTCGAAGTCCTCGGCGATCAGGCGGCGCACCTTCTGCGCCGAACCGTAGTAGGCGTCGTAGTAGCCCGAGCTGAGCGCGTACGTGCCGATGATGATGCGGCGCTTGACCTCGTCGCCGAAGCCGGCGCCGCGGGTGAGGCGCATCACGTCCTCAACCGTGTTGACCCCGTCGTCGCCGACCCGCAGGCCGTAGCGCATCGCGTCGAAGCGGGCCAGGTTCGAGGAGACCTCGCTGGGCATGATCAGGTAGTAGGCCCCGAGTGCGTACTTGAAGTGCGGGCACGAGACCTCGACGATCTCGGCGCCCTGCGCCTTGAGCACGTCGAGAGCCTCGCGGAACCGCTGCTCGACCCCGGGGGCGTAGCCGTTGCCGCCGAGCTCCTTCACCACGCCGATGCGCAGGCCGCGGACGTCGCCCGAGCGGGCGGCGTCCACCACGGCGGGCACGGGCGCATCGATGGACGTGGAGTCCATCGGGTCGTGGCCGCAGATCACCTCGTGCAGCAGGGCGGCGTCCAGGACGGTGCGGGCGCACGGGCCCGGCTGGTCCAGCGAGGACGCCATGGCGATGACCCCGTACCGCGACGTGCCGCCGTAGGTGGGCTTGACGCCGACCGTTGCGGTCACGGCCGCGGGCTGCCGGATCGAGCCGCCCGTGTCCGTGCCCAGGGCCAAGGGCGCCTGGAAGGACGCCAACGCGGCCGAGCTGCCGCCGCCCGAGCCGCCCGGGATGCGCTCCAGGTCCCAGGGGTTGCCCGTGACCTGGAAGGCCGAGTTCTCGGTGGAGCTGCCCATGGCGAACTCGTCCATGTTGGCCTTGCCGATCATCACCAAGCCGGCGTTGCGGACGCGATCGATGACCGTCGCGTTGTACGGCGGCAGCCACCCTTCGAGGATCTTCGAGCCGCACGTGGTCGGCACGCCCTGGGTGCAGAAGATGTCCTTGACCGCGATCGGGACGCCGGCCAGCGGGCCGAGCTTCTCGCCCGCGTCGAGGCGCGCGTCCACGACCCGCGCCTGGTCGAGCGACCACGCGCGGTCGACGTGCAGGAAGGCCTTGACGTCGTCGTCCACACGCTCGATCTGGTCGAGGAACGCGGTGGTGACCTCGACGGCCGTCAGCTCGCGGCGTGCGATCCTCTCCCCCAGCTCGGACGCCGTCGCCCGCAGGATCTCGGCGGACATCACGCCTCCTCGTCCATGATGCGGGGCACGCGGAAGCGTCCGTCTTCTTCGGCCGGCGCCATGGCGAGGGCCTGCGCGGGCGTGAGCGACGGCTTCACGACGTCGGGGCGGAAGACGTTCGTGAGCGGTAGCGCGTGGGTCATCGGGACGACGTCCGGACCGGCCACCTGGGAGACCTCGGCGACGGCGTCCAAAATGACGTCGAGTTGCGGCGCGAGACGCGCCAGCTCGTCGTCGGACAGCTCGATGCGGGCGAGGCGCGCGAGCCGCGCTACGTCCGTGGGGCTCAAGGCCACGATGCGCTCCTTCGTCTGGTCGTTGACCGCCTCATCCTAGAGGTCGGTGAGTTGCCGTCTCGGCCCGGGCCCGGTTGAGTACCCCCATGAACCGTGCACTGCAGCAGCGCATCGCCCGCGAGCTCGAGGTCACCGACGCGGCCACGTTCGACGCGGCCGGGCAGGTCGAGCTGCGGGTCGGCTTCCTCGCCGACTACCTCAAGACCACCGGAGCCAAGGGCTACGTGCTCGGCATCAGCGGCGGCGTCGACTCTTCCTTGGGCGGACGCCTCGCGCAGTTGGCCTGCGAGCGGGTCCGGGCGTCGGGCGGTGACGCGACGTTCATCGCCATGCGGCTGCCCTACCGCGTCCAGGCGGACGAATCCGACGCGCAGCGCGCCCTCGCCTTCATCAAGCCGGACGAGACCCTCACGGTCAACATCGCGCCCGCCGTCGACGGCATGTGGGCCCAGCTCACCGAGGCCGGACTCGTGGTCTCAACCGACAAGGACGACTTCGTCAAGGGCAACGTCAAGGCCCGCCAGCGGATGATCGCGCAGTTCACCGTCGCGGGCGCCCGCGGCATGCTCGTCATCGGCACCGACCAGGCCGCCGAGGCGGTCGTCGGCTTCTTCACCAAGTTCGGCGACGGCGCCGCCGACCTCACCCCCCTCACCGGCCTGCCGAAGCGCCGCGTCAAGGAGCTCGCCCGCTTCCTGGGCGCCGCCGAGTCGGTCGTCGAGAAGGTGCCGACCGCCGACCTCGAAGACGACAAGCCCCTCATCGCGGACGAGGTCGCCCTGGGCGTCCGGTATGCGGCGGTCGACGACTACCTCGAGGGACGCCCCGTGAGCGAGGCCGACGAGAAGGTCATCACCGGCTGGTACGTCCGGACGCAGCACAAGCGCCACGTCCCCGTGACGCCGGGCACGGACGTCGCCGCCTGGCGGTCGACCAGCTAGCTCGCGAAGGGCCAGCCGTCGCGCATCCCGGGCTCGGCCGCGGGGTCGATGTAGTGCTCGGCGCCGAACGCGGCCGCGAAGATCTCGTCCGGCATGGCGAGCATCATCCCGGCGTCGGCCGTCTGCGAGGCGTGGCAGGCCAGCGCGGCCCGCTTGACGTCCAGGACGTCGCGGACGTCGACGCGCCAGGACAGCTCCGCCTCCGGCGTCCCCACCGGCACGCCGTCGTCGGTGCCGTGGTCCGGGTCGAAGCCCTGCACGCCGGCAGCCGTGGCCGCCTCGAACATGCGGCGGGCGGCGTCCCGATTCATCGTGACCTCGAGGTAGGCCGGACGCCGCCGCGCCAGCTCAGTCGCGCGCTTGACGACGCGGTGCAGCATCACGTGATCGGGATGGCCGTAGTTGCCGTGCCAGTCGTAGCCGACGACCACGTCGGCGTCCTCCTCGTCCAGGATGCGCGCCAGCTTGAGACCCGCATTGTCGACGTCAGCCCGGACGAAGGCGGCGGGGGCGTCGTTCTGCGGCCAGCCGGTCAGCCCCGAGTCGTGGTAGCCGAGCCAGGCCACGCGTTGGGTGCCGGTGACCTGCGCGGACGCCTCCGCCTCACGCCGCCGGTACTCGGTGACGGTCGCGTCCCCGAGGTCGTCGGCCGCCATCCCATGCTCGCCGCCCGTGGCGTAGACGCAGACGACCCGGTCCCCGCGCCTGGACGCCAGCGCCATGCTTCCCGAGGTCTGGGACGCCTCGTCGTCGGGGTGGGCGTGCACGAAAACGATGGTGGCCATGCGGGCCATCATCGCGGGTTTGACGGGACGTGGAAACCTAGACCCCGTGGAGACGACGAGCGCGAGCGCCGCAGGACCCCGACACGCCGTGGGCGGCCAGCCGAGCCCGGCGCGCGGCCGCTGGGATCCGTCGGTGATCTCGGACGCCGACGCCGTCCGCCTGGCGCGGCTGCGCAAGATGAAGCGGGTCGCGCTCGGCCTGCTGATCGGGGCCGCCGTGGTGTACCTGCTCACCATGCGCCTCGACCACTCCGGCGTCTGGGGCTTCGTCAACACTGCCGCCGAGGCGGCGATGGTGGGCGGGCTGGCCGACTGGTTCGCCGTCACCGCGCTGTTCCGTCACCCCTTGGGGATTCCGATCCCGCACACGGCGATCATCCCCCGCAAGAAGGACGACCTGGCCACCTCGCTGCAGGACTTCTTCGCCGAGAACTTCCTCACCGAAGACGTCGTCCGCGGACGGATCGCGGACGCCGGCCTGGCCAGCAAGTTCGGCGCTTGGCTGAGTGATCCGGCGCACGCCAATCGCGTGGTGACCGAGGCGACGCGCATCACCCGCGCCGCGCTCGGACGGGTCAAGGACGACGACGTGCGGTCGGTGGCGACCGGGTCAATCGTCCCCCGGCTCCTGCGCGAGCCCATCTCCCCCACGCTCGGACGCCTCCTCGACCGCGTCGTTTCAGACGGCAGTCACCGGGGCGCGGTCGATCTGCTCATCAACCTTTCGGGGCGCTGGCTGCTGGCCAACCCCGAACGGTTCAGCTCGCTCGTCGGCGACAAGGCGCCTCGTTGGGCGCCGCGCCTCGTCAACGACAAGGTCGGCAAGTGGAGCTACCAGCAGGCCGTCGACTGGCTGGTCGAGGTGCGTAACGCCCCGGACCACGCGGCCCGCAAGGCCCTCGACGACCTGCTCCTGCGGGTGGCCGGTGACCTGCAGCGCGACAGCAGCGTCCAGCGGCGCACCGAGGCGCTCAAGGAGCGGCTGCTGCAGCATCCGGCCGTCGCCGACGCGGCCGTCAGCCTGTGGCAGGGGCTCCGCAGCAGCATCGACGGCGCCATGGACGATCACGGCTCCACCCTGTGGACCCGAGCCGAGGACGCCCTCGCCCGCCTGGGTGGCTCGCTGGCCTCCGACCCGGCGACGCAGTCGCGGGTCAACTCGACGATCGCGGACGCGGCGTCCTGGGCGGTCGGGCAGTACGGACGCGAGCTGTCCACCGTGATCTCGCACACGATCAAGAGCTGGGACGGGCAACAGGCGTCCAAGAAGATCGAGCTGCACGTGGGCAGAGACCTCCAGTTCATCCGGATCAACGGAACGATCGTGGGTGCGTTGGCCGGCCTTGCGATCCACACCGTCAGCTTCCTATTCGCCTGATAGCGCCGGGCCTCATGGTCGTAGGCGCATGGTCCAATGGGATCGCGCACAGCGCATGACTAGGCTGATCACGGCCCCTGGGCCCTGTCTGACTCCGAACGAAAGTGTCAACGAATGAAGATCGCGTCTCTTCGCTACGCCGCCGGCATCGCAGCCGTGACCGTGAGCGGAGTGTTGCTCGCCGGCTGCTCCGGGACGACCGCGCCCACGTCCACCACGTCCACCAGTAAGGCCGCGGCGACCACCACGACCACGTCGACCAAGCCCGCTACCACGACGACCACCACCACCAGCCAAGCCGCCACGGCCACGACGTACACGATGGCCCAGGTCGCCGAGCACGCCTCGGCGACGTCGTGCTGGAGCGCCGTCAACGGCTCCGTCTACGACCTCACCGCCTGGATCAGCGCGCACCCGGGCGGCGCACAGCGCATCCAGAACATGTGCGGCAAGGACGCCTCCGCCGCCTTCACGGCTGAGCACGGCAAGGAGTCCCAGCCGAACAGCCGCCTGGCAACGTTCAAGCTGGGCGCCCTGGCCTGAGAACGCTCGCTGGCCCGGCCCCGACCAGGGGCCGGGCCGCTACTGTCTCCTGGTGAGCAATGTCTCCCAGGACGGCTGGGTCGTCCTGGCGGCACCGCAGTCGGGGATCCGGATCGGGCGCATCCCCAGCCCCCGCCAGGTCGTCCTCCGCATGCTGGCCGCGGCGGCCGTGGTCAGCCTCCTGATCGGCGTGATGGGCTTCTACGTGGCGACCCGACTCGCCGAGCACGACACCTTGTCGGAGGGCATCCGCATCACCGACATCTTGGCCAGCGAGATCGCCCCGCGGGTCACGACCGGCCTCGCGCAGGGCAATCAGGACGCCATCCGTGACCTCGACCTCGGGGTCCTGCCCGCGATGAACCACTACGGCGTGATCCGGGTGAAGCTCTTTTCCGACACCGGCAAGGTGCTGTATTCCGACGAGCACCGGTTGATCGGGCAAGAGTTTCCCCTCGGACGCCTCCAGTCGCTCGCCTCCTCCGGCGGCCCGGTCGAGACGATCATCTCGAACCCGACGGGCGATGAGGACGCCTACGAACGGTCGGTCGCGCGCGTGATCGAGGTGCGCCAGGGCCTGGTCGGCGCGTCCGGACGCGCCCTGTTGGAGGTCTACCTCGACTACAACATCGTCGGCGAGCGCGCCCGGGAGATGTGGCGGGCCTTCCTGGTGCTGCTCGTCGGCAGCCTGGCACTGCTCACGGCGATGGTGTTCCCCGTCGCGTTCCAGCTGCTGCGGCGCATCGGAGAAGGGACGCGCCAGCGCGAGGCGCTGCTGCGCAACGCCGTCGAGGCGTCCGATCTGGAGCGACGCCGCATCGCCGCCTCGCTGCACGACGGGCCAGTCCAAGAACTCGTCGGCAACACGCTGGCGCTGTCCACCGCGGCCGCCAGGCTGGCCGGCGCGGGCCAGGCGGACGCCGCGGCCACCGTCGACGGTGCGGCGCAAGCGGTGCGCGGCACGATCGGCTCGCTACGGACGCTGCTGGTCGACCTCTACCCCGCGCCGCTGGACGAGCAGGGCCTGTCCGTGGCGGTGGACGACCTGCTTGCCTCCCTGCGATCGAGGGGTCTCGTCACCACGGCCGCCGTCGACGACGAGGGCCTGTCGGCGGTCGACCGTCGGCTCGCGTTCCGGGTGACCCAGGAGTGCCTGCGGAACGTCGCCAAGCACGCCCGGGCGACGGCCGTGGGCGTCCGGCTGACGCAGGAACCGGGCTCGTGGCAGCTGACGGTCTCGGACAACGGCCACGGCTTCGACGTCAGCCAGACCATGCTGACGCCGACGAAGGGGCACTACGGCGTCCGCATCCTGTCCGACATCGCCGCCGAGGCGGGCGCGACGCTGCGGGTAGCCTCGGGATCAGACGGCACATGCTGGGAACTCAGAAAGGACCACGCGTGAACGCAGGTGCAGAGCCCATCACGGTGGCGATCGCCGACGACCATCCGCTGGTGCGGGCGGGAATCCGAGCGGCCCTCGAGTCGGTCGACGACATCGTCGTCGTCGCTGAGGCGTCCGACGGGGACGAGGTGGTGGACCTGGTGACCGAGCATCACCCGAAGGTGTTGCTGATGGACCTGTCGATGGCGCGGGTCGGCGGCGTCGAGGCGACCCGGTCGCTGCGCGCCCTCGACGTCGACACGCGGGTCGTCGTGCTGTCGTCCTACTCCGATCGCTCCCGCGTCGAGCAGGCGCTCGCGGCCGGCGCGATCGGCTACTTGCTCAAGGACTCCGAACCCCGCGACCTGCTGGCGGGAGTCCGGTCGGCGGCCGAGGGACACGTGCCCATCGACCCCCGCGTGGCCGGCGTCCTGCTCCCCAACGCACCGCAGCCGGGGGCGTCCTCGGTCGACGAGTCGGGGCTCAGCCAGCGCGAACTGCAGGTGCTGGCCGAGGTCGCGCGCGGGCACGCCAACAAGCAGATCGCCAAGCGGCTCGGCATCACCGAGGGCACCGTGAAGGCGCATCTCGGCAACATCTACCGGCAGATCGGCGTCCTGGACCGCACCAGCGCGGCCATGTGGGCGCGCGACCACAACGTGGCCTGAGCGCGCTCAGGCGCGGCGCCGCGCGATCAACCAGGCGGCCGAGTCCAGGAACGGCAGACCCTGCCGCGGGCGTCCCTGATCGATGAGGTAGAGCCCGGTCGTCACCCGCTCGATGAAGGACCACTGCCAGACGGCCTCGCCGTCGGTGCCGGTCGCCTCCGCCAGGGCGGCGCACCAGGCGCGCAGCGTGATCACCGGGTCGTCGGCCGCGAGCACCAGCCGGTTGAAGCCGCGGAGGACCACCCCGAGGTCGTACTCCGCCTCACAGAGGAAGCCGTCCGGGTCGACCCAGACGTAGCCGGTGGGGGCGCCCGGCCGAGGCGACAGGACCTGCAGCAGGTTGCCCGGATGCGGGTCGCCGTGGCACATCACCATCAGCGCGGCCTCGCGGGCGGACAGCCGCTGCTCGGCGTACAACCGGGCCCGGTCGATGGCCTCGGCATGCTCGGGACGCACCTGGGGATGCGTCCGCAGGCCGTCGATGAGGTCGCGCAGGCTCGCGGCCTTATAGGTCGAGTCGTCCGGGAGTTCGGCGAGCTCGTGCGGCAGCGCCCAGACCTGCCGAAGGGTGTCGATCACCGGCTGGCTGAGCTTGGAGTCTTGCAGGAAGGCCAGGGCGCCGGTCGGCAGCAGCGAGTCGTAGAGGGCCTCGCCCTGCTCCTGCAGTGACGGGCCCAGGTGCTCCAGGAGGAGCGCCCCCAGCTCAAGATCCGCGTCGTAGAGGTGGACGTAGCCCTGACCCGCAGCCGCGCGCAGGATGGCAGCTTGCTGGGTCAGGTGGGCACCCGGAACCGCCAGCTTGAGAACCGCCGCGCGCCCCCGGGCTCTCACGTTGAACACCGCGGACGGTGCGCGATGCACGATGGCATCCCCGATCTCGAGACCCCAACGCCGCTGACACTCCCCCTTCAGTTCTGGGAGTCGGTCTTGCCACTGTTGACGCTCGTCCGTCAGCGTCATCAGGTGAGTCCGTGAAGGGGGGTTGAGGTTCATCGCTGGGCACCTCTCGGCAGACCGGTCGTCTTGAGCCTACCCGCGGACGCGGCTGATCAAAGCTGTCGCGGTCTGCAGGTAGGACCGCCCGGCCAGCGGCTCGGGGCCGTTCGACAGCCGAAGCCCCAGCGCGACCCGCTGGACGTAGGACCACTGCCAGATCACTTCCGCGTCGCAGCCGGTTGCCTCGGCCACCTCGGCGCACCACCGACGCGCGAAGACGACGGGATCTTCGGCAGACAACAGAACGCGGTTGGCGTCCCGGAGCAGCACCCCGAGGTCGTACTCGCGGTCGCTGCGGAAGCAGTTCGGCTCGATGAACACGTAGCCGCTCTCGGCGCCCGGCCGGGGCGACTGGACGCTGCGCAGGGTGGCGGGCTTCGGGTCGCCGTGCACCACGACCTCGCGCACGGGGTCGGTGTCGGCGAGCCGCTGATCCGCATAGGCCAGCGCGCGTTCGACGGCTCGTCCGCAGTCGGGAATCCCGTCCGGGGCCGGGTGGGCGAGGATCGTCTGCTTCAGGTCGGACGCCGGCGAGCAGCTCCGCAGGGCGGCGTTCAACGGCACCGTCCAGGCCTGCTGCAGCGTCTTGATGAGGATGTCGGCGACACCCGCAATGCCCTCGCGTGCCTCGACGGCGGCCACGTCCAACTCCTGGCCGAGGCCTTCGAGCAGCAGCGCTCGGCGCGTCTCGTCCACGTCGAGCAGGTGGCTGTAGCCGCGGCCGTGGGCGGCGCTCAGCACGGACGCCTCCGGCGCGAGGTCCGACCACGGCGGACGGATCTTGATCACGACGGGGCCGCTGCGGCCGCGTCCGCGCACGAGCAACACCTCGCCGGGCCGGTCGATGGCGTAGCCGAGGTCGACGTGCCACGCCTCGGCGCACTCCATCACCAGGCCGGGCACCTCGGCCAGCCAGGCTGCGCCCGCCGCCCCATGCGACTCCACGCTCCGGCGCAGGCCGTCCGGAAGCACCGGGAAGGCCGACATCATCGCTGTCCCCCGTCGATCGCGATCAGTCCGCGCTCCCACCGGAGCTGCCGTGGCTGCGGCGGCGTCCACCGTTGTGATGGTCGCGTTCGCCGCCATCGGCGGGCGCCTGCGTGCTCACGGGCGCCTCGTGGATGTGGTAGCCGCGACCCTTGCAGGTCTCGCACGGGACGCTGAACGCCTCGGCCAGCCCGGTGCCGATCTTCTTGCGCGTCATCTGCACCAGACCGAGCGAGGTGACCTCGGCGACTTGGTGGCGCGTCCGGTCGCGGCCCAGGCACTCGACGAGGCGGCGTAGCAGCAGCTCGCGGTTGGCGGGCAGCACCATATCGATGAAGTCGATCACGATGATGCCGCCGATATCGCGGAGTCGAAGCTGCCGCACGATCTCCTCGGCGGCCTCCAGGTTGTTCGACGTCACCGTGGCCTCCAGGTTGCCCTGGGTGCCCGTGAACTTGCCGGTGTTGACGTCGACGACGGTCATGGCCTCCGTGCGGTCGATGATCAGCGAGCCGCCGCTGGGCAGGTGCACCTTGCGCTCGAGGGCCTTCGCCACCTGCTCGTCGACGCGGTGGTGCTCGAACAGGTCACCCTGGGTCCAGCGGTTCCACTTGACCAGGCGCTCCTGCAGGTGCGGGGCGACGTGGGTGACGTAGGCCTGGACCGTCTCGTAGGCGTCCTCGGCCTGGCCGTTGCCGTCGATGACCAGCTCGGCGAAGTCCTCGGTGAACAGGTCACGGACGATGCGGACGGTCAGGTCGGGCTCGCTGTAGAGCAGCTGCGGGCTGTTGCCCTGGGCCACCTTCTTCTCGATGACCTCCCACTGCGCCTTGAGCCGGTTGACGTCGCGCACCAGCTCGTCCTCGGACGCCCCCTCGGCCGCCGTCCGGACGATCACGGACGCGTTCTCTCCGACGAGCTCGTCGAGGATGCCCTTGAGGCGGGCGCGCTCGTTCTCGGGAAGCTTGCGCGAGATGCCCGACAGCTGACCGCCGGGGCTGTAGACCACGTAGCGGCCCGGGATCGAGACGTGGCTGGTCAGGCGCGCGCCCTTGGCTCCGACCGGGTCCTTCGTGACCTGGACGAGGACCGCCTGTCCCGACTTGAGCACCTTCTCGACCTTGCGATCGGCGCCGGTAACGCCGAAGCCGTCCCAGTCGATCTCGCCCGCGTAGATGACGGCGTTGCGGCCGCGTCCGATGTCGACGAACGCCGCCTCCATCGACGGCAGCACGTTCTGGACGCGTCCGAGGTAGATGTTCCCGATCATGGACGCCGAGCTGTCCCGGTCGACGTAGTGCTCGACCAGGATGCCGTCCTCAAGGACCCCGATCTGGGTGTAGTTGTCGCGCTGGCGGATCACCATGCGGCGGTCGACGGCCTCGCGGCGGGCGAGGAACTCGGCCTCGGACAGGATCGGTGCGCGACGGCGTCCGGCTGCGCGGCCCTCGCGGCGGCGCTGCTTCTTCGCCTCCATCCGGGTCGAGCCCTCGATGCCGGTGATCTGGTCGTTCGGCTCGGACGCCCGCGTACGACGCGGCTCGCGGACGCGGACCACCACGTCCACGCCATCCTCGGACGCTTCATCGCCCGCGTCCTCGCCGCGACGGCGACGCCGCCGGCGGCGTCGGCTGGACCCCTCGGCTCCGACGGTCGGGCCGTCGCTCGACTCGGACGCCTCCGCATCGTCGGTGGCCGGGTCGCCTTCCTCGTCGGACGCCTCGTCGTCGTCGGCTGAGTCATCCGCGGAATGCTCGCCCGCGCCACGGCGGCGGCGGCGTCCACCCCGGCGACGACGGCGGCGGGGCGTGGCGTCCGAGCCGTCGGCATCATCGTCGCCCTCGGACTCAGCGTCAGCGGCGGCGTTGTCGTCATCGATGTCGTCGGCGTCGTCCGAGGTATCGGACGCGATGGCCGCGGCGAGGCTGTCCAGCGCCGAGGCGACGTCGTCGGCCGGCGGGGCCTCCTCGACGATCTTCCGGCGGGACGACCGCCGGCGCGGCCGGGACTCCTCCAGGGCCGCCAAGCTGGCGGCGACGGCGTCCGGCTCGGACTCGGTCGCCTCGGCTGTCGCGGCGGCGTCCGAAGCCTCGGGCTCCGCGACGCGGGCGGCAGGGCGGCGGCGGCGACCGCGCTGGGGGGCAGGTGCGTCGGCGGCCTCGCTAGCAGCCTCCGGCGCGGGGTCGGGCAGGGTCGGCTCGGCCAAGGCAACATCGTCGGCTCCGGCGAGCAGGGCAGGCGCCTCCGCGGGTCCAGCGGCGCGGCTCGCCCGGCGGCGGGAGCGAGCCGGCGGGGCGGCCGGTTCGGCTACGGCCTCGACGATGACCGCCTCCGGCACCGCTTGCTCTTCGGCCTGTTCCGCCTCGTCCGTCTCGGCGGCTGCGTCCGCGTCGACCTCGTCGACCGGCTCGGCCTCCTCCTCGACGGCTTCCTCAACCGGCTCAGCCGCGGCCTCCAGCGCAAAGGGCATCGGCACGGCGGGCAGCGCGAGCGGAGCCGCGGCCGCCTCGATCACGGCCGGAGGTCCAGCCGGGCGGCTCGCGGCGCGGCGACGCCTCGGCGGCGTGGCGGGAGCGGCTGACGAGTCCTCAGCCGGGGACTGATCGGGGGTATCGATGTCGAGCATGTGGCTCTCCTTCGGGCAGCCGAGGCCGCCGAATCCGTTGGTCGCCGAGGCGACAAAGCTTTCGGTTACGCCGGTGTCGCTCAACCCCCGCGGTCGGAAACGTCGTCGCGGTTGGGTTCGGCGGCTATGCCCGACTTCACACCCCGGGCTACCTGCGCTTGAGGACTGGCTGTCCTCACCTGGGTGTCAGTATCGCACGATCTCCACCGCACGCCCAGTTGCCGACGCGCGTGCCGCCATCTCGCTGACGATCAGGGCTTCTCGAACGGCGAGACGATCCGGCCGTCTCGGTAGAGGCCCTGGTCCAGCCGCGCGTAGAGGGCGGCGGAGGCCAACACGAAGTCCGGCTCCACCCTCCCCAACGCCTGGACGACGTCGTCGGGGCGCACCAAGGGCACCTCCTGCCGGAGCGTCGCCAAGATCGTGCCGGCTTCGGGCGCCTCCAGGGCGAGGACGGCGGGGCGCGCGTCGAACTGTCGGACGCCGTTCTTGGTCAGCCGTTCGACCGGCAGGGACGCCGCGGCCAGGGCGGCGGCGACGGCCCGCCGCGCGACGTCGTGACTGGGACCGGCGACGGCGATCTGCCACGTCGAGGCCTCGAGCCGGTCGGTGAGGCTCGGTTCGCCGATGCCGCGCTCGACCACCTCGAGCACGTCGATGCCCTCGGGCAAGGCCGCCGACATGGCGTCCCGGACCCAGCCCGGATCGCAGCTGCGCGCCAGACCGAGCTCCAGGTAGTCGGCCTCGGTCGCCGCGCCCGTCGCGGACGCCCCGGCGTACGAGATGCGGGGGTGCGGGTTGAACCCCGAGGAGTACGCCATCGGGATGTCCGCTCGCCGCAACGCCCGTTCCAGGGCGCGGGCGACGTCGCGGTGCGAGGTGAACCTGGCCCGGCCGCGCTTGCAGTAGCGCACCTGAAGCCGTTGGACCGGCGGCGGACTCTGCGGGGGCTGCTCACGCGTCGCCACGGCAGAGCCCCCTCAGGTCGGCGACGGTGAGTCCGGCCAGGGTGCCCAGCACGGTCAGCCGGTCAGCGGGCGGCGGCTGCGGGCCGGACGGGACCCCGAGCACCTGGCAGCCCGCGGCGAGCCCCGAGGCCATGCCGGGCTCCGAGTCCTCGACGACCAGGCAGTCCGTCGCCGCTAGGCCGAGGCGCTGGCAAGCGAGCAGGTAGGACGCCGGATCCGGCTTGTGGCGGTCGGTGTCCTCGAAGGTGACGACCGTGTCGAACAGGCCGGCGGGCAGCAAGGACAGCATCGGGTCGATGAAGGCCCGGCGCGAGGTCGTCACGATCGCTTGCGGCACCGCCTCGGCGGCCAACTCCCGGACCAGGTGCTCGGCGCCGGCGCACCACCGGAAGGGCGGCCGAGCCAGTGTCCTCACGACCCCGTCCGTGATCTCGGCCGCGATCTCGTCCAGCGACGCGGGCGTGCCGGTTAGGTCCTTCAAGATGATCGCGGTGTCGCGCATCGTGCCGCCGATCGTGCGCTCCGAGTAGTCCGCGGGCAGGTCGAACCCGTGCCGAGCCGCGAACCCGCCCTCCATGACCTTCCAGACGCCCTCGGAGTCGACGAGGGTGCCGTCGAAGTCCCAGAGCACGGCCGCCGGACGCCTCACGAGCCCACCACCGTCAACGGCAGCAGGTGCTTGCCGGTCGGGCCGATCTGGGTCTCGGAGCCCAGCGAGGTGCACACCCCGCAGTCGTAGCAGCCATCCCAGCGGCAGTCGTCCTGCCCGCCTTCGACGAGGGCCTCCTGCCACTCATGCCAGAGCCAGTCTCGGTCCAGGCCGACGTCGAGGTGGTCCCAGGGCAGCACCTCGTCGCGCGTCCGTTCACGCGTGGTGTACCAGCCCAGGTCGACCCCGGTGCCGGCTAGGGCGGACGCCGCCGCCTCGGTCCACCGGTCGTAGCTGAAGTGCTCGCTCCACCCGTCGAACGTGCCGCCGCGGGCGTACACCTCCTCGACGACGCGTCCCACCCGACGATCGCCGCGGCTGAGGAGCCCCTCGATCTGGCCGGGCTTGCCGTCGTGGTAACGGACCGTGATCGAGCGCCCGTACCGCTTGTCGTCCCTGACCCGCTGGCGCAGCAGCTGGATGCGCCGGTCGATCGTCTCGACGTCCGCCTGCCCCGCCCACTGGAAGGGCGTGTGCGACTTGGGCACGAAGCCGCCGATGCTCACCGTGCACCGGATGTCGCGCTGGCCGGACGTCTGGCGTCCGGCCTCGATGACCCGTGCGGCCAGGTCGGCGATGCCCAGGACGTCATCATCGGTCTCGGTCGGCAGGCCGCACATGAAGTAGAGCTTCACGTGCCGCCAGCCGCGGCCGAAGGCTGCCGTGACCGTGACAATCAGGTCGTCTTCGTCCACGCCTTTGTTGATGACGCGGCGCAAGCGCGCCGACCCACCCTCGGGAGCAAAGGTGAGGCCCGAGCGTCGTCCGTTGCGCGACAGCTCGTCGGCTAACGAGATGTTGAAGGCGTCCACCCGGGTCGACGGCAGCGAGAGCGACACGTTGGTGCCCTCGTAGCGGTCGCCGAGTTCCTTGGCGATCGTGCCGATCTCGGTGTGATCGGCGGACGACAGGGACAGCAGCCCGACCTCTTCGAGCCCCGTGGCGGCCAGGCCCGCCTCGACCATGCAGCCGATGGTCTCGACGTTGCGCTCGCGCACCGGACGGGTGACCATCCCCGCCTGGCAGAAGCGGCAGCCCCGGGTGCAGCCGCGGAAGATCTCGACCGAGTAGCGCTCGTGCACCGTCTCGGCGATGGGGACGACCGGGGCCTTCGGGTAGGGCCACTCGTCCAGGTGCTGCAGCGTGTTCTTCTCGACGATCCGCGCGACGCCGGGACGGTTCGGCCGGACCGACGCGATCCGGCCGTCCTCGGCGTACGCGACGTCGTAGAACGACGGGACGTAACAGCCGGCGTCCGCCAGCATCGTCAGGACGCCGACACGGCCGTCCGGGCAGCCGGCGGCCTTCCAGCCGCGGACGATCGCGGAGACCCGCAGGGACGCCTCCTCGCCGTCACCCAGGACGACGGCGTCCACGAAGTCGGCGATCGGCTCGGGGTTGAAGGACGCGTGCCCGCCGACGATGACCAGCGGGTCGTCGGGCCCGCGGTCAGCCGAGCGACGCGGGATGGACGCGAGATCGAGCACGGCCAGCAGGTTGGTGTAGCCCAGCTCGGTCGAGAGGCTGACGCCGAGAATGTCGAAGGCTCGTACCGGACGATGGCTCTCGAGTGTGAACTGTCCCACCCCGTGCTCGCGCATGAGGGCGGCCAGGTCCGGCCAGACCGCGTAGCTGCGCTCGGCCATGATCCAGTCGCGCTCGTTGAGCACCTCGTACAGGATCGCGAGTCCCTGGTTGGGCTGGCCGATGGCGTAGGCGTCCGGGTACATGAGCACCCAGCGCACCTCGGCGTCCGACCAGTTCTTGCGGATGGAGTTGACCTCGCCGCCGATGTACTGAATCGGCTTGCTGACCCCCATCAGCAGCGGCTCCAGCCGGTCGTACAACGACCCAGGATCGTCTCGTCGCTCGCTCATAGCGCCCACAGGGTACCTGCCCCGCACCGCGACATCGAGCAGGCAACTACTTCGCGGTCTTCGCCTTGGCCGGCGGGGTCTCGGTCTCCGCTTGGTGTTGGCGCTTCCTCGCCTCGTGCCGCTGGCGCGCCCGCACCTCGTCGTAGTCCTGCCAGTCGCCCTCGGGCAGCAGGATCTCGGGGTAGGCGGGCTGCCACATCGCCTCGAAGACCTCCTGCACCGGATCGGCCAGCTTGACCGTCGAGAGCCCCTCGGCGTGCGCGGCCTGGGCGACCTTGACGGCCACCGTCCCGGACGCCATCCGCAGGTGGTTCACCGACGGCAGCAGCGACTTGCCCCGCGGCACGACGCCCTGGATATCGGCGACCGCCTCGGCCGCCGCGGCGATCATCCGGTCGGAGACCCTGGACGCCTTGCTCACGATGACGCCGAGGCCGAGGCCGGGGAACACCAGCGCGTTGTTCGCCTGGGCGATCTCGTAGCGGACGCCGTTGTAGTCGACCGGCTTGAACGGGGATCCCGTCGCCACCAGGGCGCGGCCCTCGGTCCACTCCAGGATGTCGGCGGGCACGGCCTCCGCGCGCGACGTCGGGTTCGACAGCGGCAGGATGATGGGCCGCTCCACGTGCGCCGCCATCTCGCGGACGATCTCCTCGGTGAAGGCCCCCGACCGCGCGGAGGTGCCGATGAGGATCGTCGGCTGGACGTTGCGCACCACCTCGAGCAGGTCGACGTTGCCGACGTCCTGGACGCCCCAGGTGGTGAGCTCGTTCTCGTTCCGCGCGTACGGGCGCTGGAAGTCGCGCATCTTGTCGCCGAGCCCGGTGTGAATCAGCCCCTTGCTGCCGAGGCACCAGAAGTTCCGGGACGCCTCGTCCTTGCTCAGCCCCTCGCGCACCATCCGATCGCGCAGGAGGTCGGCGATGCCGACGCCCGCGGTGCCGGCGCCGAAGATCACCACCCGCTGCTCGCGCAGCTTGTGACCCACGGTCTTGACGCCGGCCAGGACCGCAGCCATGACCACCGCGGCCGTGCCCTGGATGTCGTCGTTGAACGAGCAGCAGCGGTCCCGGTACTTCTCGAGAACGCGGTGCGCGTTGTCGGCGCCGAAGTCCTCCCAGTGCAGGAGGGCGTTCGGGTACATCCGCGTGACGGTCTCGACGAAGGTCTCCATGAAGTCGTCGTAGGCCTTGCCGCGGATCCGGCTGTGGCGCGCGCCCAGGTAGAACTCGTCGTAGAGCAGGTCCATGTTGTCGGTACCCACGTCGATGACCACCGGGATCACGCGGCGCGGGTCGATGCCCGCCGCGGCCGTGTAGACGGCGAGCTTGCCGAGTGCGATCTGGACGCCACCGATGCCCTGGTCGCCGATGCCCAGGATGCCCTCGGAGTCCGTGACCACGATCAGGTCGCACTCGTCAGACGCGAGGCCGAAGTTCTCGAACGCGATCGGGATCTGGTCCGGGTAGTCGACGGAGGTGAAGACGGCGCGCAGCTTGTTGAAGCCGTGGCTGAACCGCTGGATGACCTCGCCGATGGTCGGGGTGTAGATGATCGGCATCATCTCCTCGATGTGCTCGCTGATGAGGCGGTAGAACAGCACCTCGTTGCGATCGCGCAGGGCCGACAGGTAGGAGTACTTGGCGAGGTTGTCGGACTGGCCGCAGTAGCGCTCGTAGGTGCGGCGTACCTGGGCCTCGATCGTGGTCGTCCCGGGGGGCAGCAGGCCCGTGAGACGCAGCGCGTGCCGCTCGGGCCAGGTGAAGGCGGTGCCCCGGTTCAACATGGGCACGTTCAGGACCTCCTGACCCCGCGCCTCGATGCGCACCTGGGGTCCGGAGGGTCCAGCAATGAACTCGTACAGAGGGTTCGCCATGGTACGAAACGCTACGAGCATTTGGACGCCGCCGCGGGCTTTCCGGCAAAGTTGGCTTAAGTTTCCGATTCTTTAGCCAAGGTAACTCTGATAAGGGGTTCAACCCTGATACTGGCTGGGCGGCTGAGGGAGGTAGCCCCATGACTGCGACGTCCACGCCTGCATCGACGCGTGCGCGGCCTGAAGGTCGACCTGCCCCGGCGCCGAGGCGGTGGCCACCTTGGTCCGTCGGCCCATGAACCACATCAAACCTGCCGCCACGACCAGAACCACGACCTGAATGAGGATGGACGCGTCCGCAGCACCGGCCTCGCGGTCGAACATGTGGCTGAAGTCGGTCCAGGGCATCAGCGCCTCGCTGACCAGGTTGTTCACCACATGGATGGCGACCGCCGCCTCGAGCCCGCCCGTCTTCCAGGTGATCCACGACGCGATCGCACCGAAGCAGAAGTACATGATGTTCAGCCAGATGTCGCCGGCGCCGTGCAAGAGCATGAACGTGACGGACGAGACGATCGTGGCCACGATCCAGCCCAACGTCTGACGCTTGAAGTAGGACGCCACGAGCCGCTGCTCTAGCCCCCGCATGAGGTACTCCTCGCCGGCGGCCTGGAACGGCGTCGTGAGCAGGATCCCGATGATCAGCAGCACCGTGTACGGGCGAACGGAGATGTCCTTCGGCAGGCCCGTGAGGGCGATCTCGATCCCCATCATCACGAGCCAGATCGGCACGGCGACGGCCACGCACCGGGCGAACCATCCCCAGCGGAACCTGCCCAGCACCGACGAGAGCCAGCCCGGACGCTGTCCGAAGAGCAGCCACTGCAGCAGCATCGCGATCGGGATCAGGATGGCCAGACCGATGTTGTTGCCCAGGAAGGCCCAGGGGCCCAGCGTCATCTTGCCGGTCTTGGCGATGGCAGCGAAGTCGACGCGGTCCACCAGCATGCCGATCAGCGCGGGGACGATCATCGCGATGAACGCCAGCACTGTCGCCGCGATGAACGCCAGCAAGGGCTTCCACCAGCGCCAGCGAGGCGTCCGATAGAAGAAGGGGTGCGTGCTGGGCTCGACCGGCAGGCCCGTCACCATGGCCGGATCGAGCTGGTAGGCCGGGTAGACCGCCGGCGGGGGCGGGGTCGGGTTCACCCAGCCAGGCGCCGGCGGAATCGGGTTCACCCAGCCAGGCTCCGGGCCGGCCGGGGGCGGGACAGCGTGGTTCGGCGTCCCGGAGGCTGCGGCATCCGGACGCCACACGCTCGCTCCCCCCAGGGCGCGGCGGGGAGCCTCGGGCTGCTCAGACATCGCTACCGAACCAGAGCGCGATCTCGCGCGCCGCGGACTCCGGCGAGTCGGAGGCGTGCACGACGTTCTCGCGATTCGACAGGCAGAAGTCCCCACGGATCGACCCGGGCGCTGCGGCGATCCCGTCGGTGGCGCCGTTCAGCGAACGGACGGCCTCGATCGCCCGGTCCCCGGACAGGATCATCGCGACCAGCGGGCCGGACGTGACGAAGTCGCGCAGCGGCGGGTACCAAGCCTTGTCGACGTGCTCGGAATAGTGCCGGTCGGCGAAAGCGGCGTCGATTGTCCGGAGCTCGAGGGCCTCCGGGCGCAGCCCCTTGGCCTCGTAGCGGCGGAGGATCTCCCCCACCAGGCCGCGCCGGACGGCGTCCGGCTTGATCAAGACGAGGGTCTGCTGGGTAGCGCTCATGGCGAAAACCCTAGCGGGCCGCATCAATCCTGCGCCCGAGCACGACCGTGGCGATCCAGAGCACGGCGAAGACCCCGCCCATGAAGAACATGGTCGACGTCGCGAAGCCGAGGGCGAGGGCGGCCAGTTGGGTGAGCCAGCCGAGGGCGAACCCCAGCCCGGAGCGCAGGGTGGCGGCGGCCACGAGCGCGAGCAGGATCGCCGCCCCGCCGAGGCCGAGAGCGAGGGGCAGCGCGATGCCTGAGACGGTCACCATCCCGGGCACTGCCAGGCCGAAGACGATGGCCTCCAACACGAGCGTGATCATCAGCACCCGTGTCAGGGGGTTGCCGGGAGCAAGCCTCACGCGTCCTCCTCGACGTCATCGCGGTCGGACTCGCCCCAGGGGTCGGGATCGGGGTCGGCGTCCGGACGCACGAGCAGGGCGCGCGCCTCACCCGCCGCGATCACCGATCCAGCAATCAGGACTCCGGCGCGTCCGCCCGCGTCGTCGGCGAGGGCGATGGCCCGGTCGACGGCGTCCGCCATGGTGGCCGCGGTAAAGACCCGGCCGGGGCCGAAGATCTCCTCGGCGTGCGCGGCGAGGTCGTCCGGGGTCATGCCGCGCGAGGTGGAAGCCACGGTCGTGCAGACGACCGAGTCCATCTTCTCGGCGAAGATCTCGAGGACGCCGTCCACGTCCTTGTCCCGCATCATCGCTGTGATGCCGATCAGCGGATCGAAGTCGAACGCCTCCGTCACGCCGTCGATCGTGGCCCGAGCCCCGTGCGGGTTGTGGCACGTGTCGAGGACGACCGTCGGCGCGCGGTGGATCACTTCGAGGCGGGCCGGCGCCACGACGGCGCCGAGGCCCTCGGCGATCACGTCGGCAGCCAGCGGCTTGCCGCCGAGGAATGCCTCGACCGCCGCGATCGCCAAGGCCGCGTTGTGGGCCATGTGCTCGCCGTGCAACGGGAGGAGGACGTCGTCCACCGGTCCGCCCGCGGCTTCGACCCGGATGACCTGCCCGCCGACGGCCACGCGGCGATCCAGCAGTGCGAAGCCGTCGCCTTCGGTGACGAATCTTGCACCCACGTCTCTGCAGCGACGGGCGATCACCTCGTCGACCTCGGGTCGCTGATGGGCGACGACGGCCACCGAGCCGGGCTTGATGATGCCAGCCTTCTCGCCGGCGATCTCCTCGACCGTGTCGCCCAGCAGGTGCGTGTGGTCGAGGTCGATCGGGCACAGCACGGCGACGGACGCGTCCGCGACGCTGGTGGCGTCCCAGCTGCCGCCCATGCCGACCTCGACGACGGCGACGTCCACCGGGGCCTGCGCGAACGCGGCGTAGGCCAGCCCCGTCATGACCTCGAAGAACGTCATGGGGATGCCGTCGATCGCCTGGGCGTCCACGAGATCGACGAACGGCTGGGTTTCAGCAACGAGCTCGTCGAACGCGTCGGCGTCCATGGGCCGGCCGTCGATCGCGATGCGCTCGGTGAGGTCGACGAGGTGGGGGGAGCTGATGCGTCCGGTGCGCAGGCCCAGGGCTCGCAGCAACGAGTCGATCATCAACGCCGTGCTGCCCTTGCCGTTGGTCCCGGTGATCTGGATGACCGGGTAGGCGTCCTGCGGCGACCCGAGCAGGTCGCACAGCGCCTCGATCCGGGCCAGGCTCGGAGCTGGATGCGACTCGGGCCAGCGGGCCTGCAGCGTCGCGGCGATCTCGGCGTGGGATGGCGTGCTCATGATCGGGACAGCCTACTTGTCAGGGGCTGCCTCTAGACTCGCCGCCGTGAGCGAAACCCCGGATTCACCGATCGTGGCGGCCCCCCAACGCGCCTGGCGCGACTGGGTCGGCCTGGCCGCACGCCTCGTCCTGGGGGTCGTGCTGCTCCTCGCGGGCGGGCTGAAGCTCGGCAACCTGGAGGAGTCGGTGTACGCCGTCCGCTCCTACAGGCTGCTGCCGTACGAGGTTACGGCCCCGCTCGGCTACGGCCTCCCCATCCTCGAAGTGGCCGTCGGGCTGCTGCTGATCGTCGGCCTGTTCACGCGCGTGGCGGCCCTGGTTGGTGCGCTCCTGATGATCGGCTTCATCGTCGCCATCGCCAGCGTGTGGTATCGCGGCATCTCGATCGACTGCGGCTGTTTCGGCGGTGGTGGAGAGGTGGACGCTGCCAAGGCCTTGGCCAGCTACCCCTGGGAAATCCTTCGGGACGTGGGGCTGCTCGCCTGCGCGAGCTGGCTGTTGATCCGACCCCGCTCGGCCCTCGCCCTCGAGGACAGGCTCTTCCCGCCCGTCGACATCCACTAGATTGGGCCGTTCACCGCATCAACAGGAGTTCTTCATGGCCAATCCCAGCACCAGCCGACGCGAGGCCCTCAAGGCCCAGCAGCTCGCCGCGGAGAAGGCGGCTCGCAACCGCAAGATGGTCGGGCTCGGCGCGATCGTCGTCGCCGTGTTGCTGGTCGTGATCCTGGCCGTGGTGCTGATCAGCCAGGGCGGCAAGGGCGGCGGCAGCGTGACCCCGCCCAACGCGGTGGTCAACTCGTACGGCGTCCAGGCCGGGACGAACCCCAACTCGGTCAAGGACGGCATCGGCATCGCCCAGGACAAGGCGAAGCCGGGAGCGCCGGTCGTGCAGCTGTACGCCGACTACCAGTGCCCGGGCTGCAAGGCGTTCGACGAAGCCTTCGGGGTCACCTTGAACGAGCTCGCGCGCTCGGGTGAGATCAAGTACTCGGTGCAGATCGAAACCTTCCTCGACCGCCTCGGCACCAACAAGTCGACCAACCCCGCCATCGGCGCCGCGTGCGCCGACGTCCAGGGCGTCTTCCCCGAATATCACCTGGCCATCTTCAAGGGGCAGCCGACCAAGGAGGGCGCCGGCTACACCACCGAGCAGCTACGCAGCACGTTCCCGGCCGCCGCGGGACTGACGGGCGAGAAGCTGACCCAGTTCCAGTCCTGCTTCGACACCCGCGCCACCGCGACCTTCGTCGACCAGCAAAACAAGTTCAACACCGCGTACACCACCGCCCAGTACACGAAGCTGGGTGGCGAGACGAACCCCGAGGCCAAGGCCTGGGGCTCCACGCCCCTCATGACGGTCAACGGCAAGCGCCTCGACACCACCAAGCTGGACGCCGCCAACCAGGCCTCGCTCCTGGAAGCGATCAAGGCCACGGCCGGCTGATCGCCCCCCACGAACCTGGACGCCGCCGCGCACGATGTGACGTGCGCGGCGGCGTCCTCGTAAAATCGCGGACCATGACCGCGCAACCGCACCAGGCCCCTCCCGCGACGACCTCGTCCGCGTTCGCGGTACCGGACCGCCCCGTCCTCGAGGGACTGGAGGCGACCTGGTCGGCCCGATGGAAGGACGCCGGCACGTACGCCTTTCTGCGTCCGGCGAGCCGCGATCAGGTGTTCAGCATCGACACTCCCCCGCCGACGGTCTCGGGGTCGCTGCACGTCGGTCACGTGTTCAGCTACACCCACACCGACCTCATCGCGCGCTACCAGCGCATGCGCGGCAAGCACGTCTTCTACCCGATGGGCTGGGACGACAACGGGCTGCCGACCGAGCGTCGCGTCCAGAACTTCTACGGCGTCCGCTGCGACCCGTCCGTGCCGTACGACCCCGACTTCGCGCCCCCCACCAACCCGGACCCGAAGCGGCAGGTGCCCATCAGCCGCCGCAACTTCATCGAGCTGTGCCACGAGCTCACCGCCGTCGACGAGCAGGCATTCGAGGACCTGTGGCGGCACCTCGGGCTGTCGGTCGACTGGGACACCCTGTACGAGACGATCTCGACCGAATCCCAGCGCGTGGCGCAGCGTGCCTTCCTGCACAACCACGCCCGCGGCGAGGCGTACCTGTCGGAGGCGCCGACCATGTGGGACGTGACGTTCCAGACGGCGGTGGCGCAGGCCGAGCTGGAGGCGCGCGAGTACCCGGGTGCCTACCACCGCGTGGCTTTCCGTCGGCCGGACGGCTCGCCGGTCTACATCGAGACGACGCGTCCGGAGCTGATCCCGAGCGTGTGCGCCCTGATCGCGCACCCGGACGACGAGCGCTACCAGCCGCTGTTCGGGACGACCGTGACGTCGCCGGTGTTCGGGGTTGAGATCCCGGTGTTGCCGCACGCCGCAGCCGAGAAGGACAAGGGCGCCGGTATCGCGATGTGCTGCACCTTCGGCGACCTGACCGACGTGATCTGGTGGCGCGAGCTGCAGCTGCCCATGCGCACGATCATCGGCCGCGACGGACGCCTCACCTCCGAGACCCCCGAGTGGCTGACTGACGCGTCCTTCTACGCCGAGCTGGCCGGCAAGACGACGTTCTCGGCCCGCGAGGCGATCGTCGCCCGGCTGCGCGAGACGGGCGACCTGGACGGCGAGCCCAAGCCCACCTCGCGCATGGCCAACTTCTACGAGAAGGGCGACAAGCCCCTCGAGATCGTGTCGACGCGCCAGTGGTACATCACCAACGGCGGCCGCGACGACGACCTGCGCGACGCGCTGATGGCGCGCGGCGAGGAGCTGGCGTGGGTGCCCGAGCACATGCGGCACCGCTACCTGAACTGGGTCAACGGCCTCAACGGCGACTGGCTCATCTCGCGGCAGCGCTTCTTCGGCGTTCCCTTCCCCGTCTGGTACCGCCTGGACGCCGACGGCGAGCCCGACTACGCGCGTCCGATCGTGGCCGACGAGGCGTCCCTGCCGGTCGACCCCGCCTCGCAGACCGCGCCAGGCTTCGACGAGGCGTCCAGGGGCAAGCCGGGCGGCTTCATCGGGGACCCGGACGTCATGGACACCTGGGCCACCTCGTCGCTGTCACCCCAGATCGCCTGCGGCTGGGGCCGCGACGAGGAGCTGTGGGGCCTCACCTTCCCCATGGACCTCGCCCCGCAGGCCCACGACATCATCCGGACCTGGCTGTTCAGCCGCGTCGTGCGCTCGCACCTGGAGCACGACTGCCTGCCGTGGCGGCGCGCGTCGATCTCGGGCTTCGTGGTCGACCCCGATCGCAAGAAGATGAGCAAGTCCAAGGGCAACGTGGTGGTGCCGACCGACATCCTGGAGCGGTTCGGGTCGGACGCCGTCCGCTGGCGCGCCGCGATGGCGCGTCCGGGCATGGACTCCCCCTTCGACGAGACCCAGATGAAGGTCGGACGCCGTCTCGCCATGAAGGTCCTCAACGCGTCCAAGTTCGTGCTCGGCCAGGCGGACGCCCGCGTCGCGGCCGACGCGATCACGGCCCCGGTCGATCTCGCGATGCTCGCCGAGCTGCGCTCCGTCGTGGCGACGGCCACGGACGCCTTCGAGTCGTTCGACTACACCCCGGCGCTAGAGGCCGCGGAGCGGTTCTTCTGGACGTTCTGCGACGACTACCTGGAGCTGGTCAAGGAGCGCGCCTACGGGGCCCAGGGGGCCGAGGCGGCGGCGTCCGCGCAGGCGGCGTTGCAGTTGGCGCTCGACGTCCAGCTGCGGCTGTTCGCGCCCTTCCTGCCGTTCGTCACCGAGGAGGTGTGGTCGTGGTGGCGCGAGGGCTCGGTGCACCTGGCGTCCTGGCCTTCGGTCGACGAGTTGCCGGGTTCAGGCGATGCGGCCCTGCTGGGCGACGTGTCTGCGGCCCTGATCGGCATCCGCGGCGTGAAGTCGAACGCGAAGGTCTCGATGAAGACGGAGCTGACGTCGGCGTCCGTGTCGGGTCCGGAAGCGTCGGTGGCGCGGCTGCGTCTCGCCGAGGCGGACCTGCGGGCCGTGGGCCGGATCACCGCGCCCATCGCGTGGGTGCCCGGCGGGGACTCCGTCGCCGTGGCCGCGGACCTGGCCGCGCCCGAGGCGTCCGCCTAGGCCTGTCGGGGGCTCGAGCGCCTATCAAGCGGAACTGACGGGGCTCCAGGCGCCCGTCAGACGGAGCGCACCGGACCTAGGCGCCTGTCAAGGCACATCCGGGGGCCTCCAGGCGGCCGTCAGGCAGACTTGGCGCTGCGGCGCCCGCGCCCGGCGAGCTGGGCCCGCGGCACCAGCTTGGGCTCGGCGCCGCTGCGGACCACGGCTTCGGTGACCTGGACCTGGGCCACGTCGTCCTCGCTGGGCACGTGATACATCACGTTCAGCAGGATCTCTTCGAGGATCGAGCGCAGCCCGCGCGCCCCGATGCCCCGCGCCATGGCCATCTCGGCGATCGCCTCGATGGCTTCGTCCGAGAAGTCGAGGTCGACGCCGTCCAGCTCGAAGAGCTTGCGGAACTGCTTCACCAGCGCGTTGCGCGGCTCCACGAGAATCCGGATGAGGGCCTCGGTGTCCAGCGGGTTGACCGTGGAGATCATCGGGAGGCGTCCAATGAACTCGGGGATCAGACCGAACTTGTGCAGGTCTTCCGGACGCACCTCTTCGAACGGGTTCGTGGAGGCGTCCTTGCGCAGCTCGATGTCGTTGTTGAACCCCAGCGGACGCTTGCCGATGCGCTGGTTGATGATCTCCTCCAGACCGGCGAAGGCACCGCCCACGATGAACAGGATGTTCGTCGTGTCGATCTGGATGAACTCCTGGTGCGGATGCTTGCGCCCACCCTGCGGCGGCACGGACGCCGTCGTGCCCTCCAGGATCTTCAGCAGCGCCTGCTGGACGCCCTCGCCCGACACGTCGCGCGTGATCGACGGGTTCTCGCTCTTGCGGGCCACCTTGTCGATCTCGTCGATGTAGATGATGCCGGTCTCGGCCTTCTTGACGTCGAAGTCGGCGGCCTGGATCAGCTTGAGCAGGATGTTCTCGACGTCTTCCCCGACGTAGCCCGCCTCGGTGAGCGCGGTCGCGTCCGCCATGGCGAACGGCACGTTCAGCATGCGCGCGAGCGTCTGCGCCAGGTAGGTCTTGCCGCAGCCCGTGGGCCCGATCAGCAGGATGTTCGACTTGCCCAGCTCGACCAGGTCGTCGTCCGGCGTCCGGCGTGGGGACGCCGTCGCCTGCGCCTGGACCCGCTTGTAGTGGTTGTAGACGGCGACCGCCAAGGCCTTCTTGGCGGTCTCCTGCCCGATCACGTAGTGGTCGAGGAAGGCGCAGATCTCGCGGGGCTTGGGCAGCTCCTCGATCAGGCCGACGTCGCGCGCCTCGGAGAACTCCTCCTCGATGATCTCGTTGCAGAGCTCGATGCACTCACAGCAGATGTACACCCCAGGCCCGGCAATGAGCTTCTTGACCTGCTTTTGGCTCTTTCCGCAAAAAGAGCACTTCACCAGGTCGGAGGTTTCCCCGATGCGCGCCACGTCAGTTCCTCGGCAGTTCCTTGAGCGACGTCAAGATGTCGTCGATGATGCCGTACTCCTTGGCCTGCTCGGCGGTCAGGTACTTGTCGCGGTCGACGTCGCGGCTGATGCGCTCGACGGGCTGGCCCGTGGCGTCGCTGAGCATCTTCTCCATGAGCGCACGGATCCGCAGGATCTCGTTCGCCTGGATCTCGAGGTCGGAACTCTGGCCGTAGCTGCCCTGGCCCATGGCCGGCTGGTGGATGAGGATCGTCGAGTTCGGCAGCGCCAAGCGCTTGCCCTTCGTGCCCGCCGCCAGCAGGATCGCGGCCGCCGACGCGGCCATGCCGAGGCACACCGTCTCGATCGGGGGCTTGATGTACTGCATCGTGTCGTAGATGGCCGTCATCGCCGAGAACGAGCCGCCGGGCGAGTTGATGTACATCGAGATCGGCCGCTCGGGATCCATCGACTGCAGGCACAGCAGCTGCGCCATCACGGCGTTCGCGATGTCGTCCGTCACCGGGGTGCCGAGGAAGATGATGCGGTCCTCGAACAGCTTCGTGTAGGGGTCGACGCGACGGACGCCGTAGCTCGTGCGCTCTTCCCACTGCGGGATGTAGTAGTCCATGGAGGCGCCCGCGGGCGCCAGGCCGCCGGGCATCAGGTTGCTCATGGGAGTCCTCACTGGTTCGGCGCGTCGGGCGACGTGATGTCGGCAGCGCGCGTGTAGACGTGGTCGATGAAGCCGTACTCCAGGGCCTGCTTCGCGGTGAACCACCGGTCGCGGTCGGAGTCGGCCTCGATCTGCTCGATGGTCTGGCCGGTGTGCTCGGCGATCAGCGCGGCCATCTCCTTCTTGGTGGCGATGATCTGCTCGGCGAGGATCTTGATGTCGGACGCCGTGCCGCCGATGCCGCCGGACGGCTGGTGCATCATGATCTTCGCGTGCGGCAGGGCGTACCGCTTGCCCGGGGTGCCCGCGCTCAGCAGGAACTGCCCCATCGAGGCGGCCAGGCCCATGGCCACGGTCGCAACGTCGTTGCTGATCCACTGCATGGTGTCGAAGATCGCCATGCCGGCGGTCACCGACCCGCCCGGCGAGTTGATGTAGAGGTAGATGTCCTTGGTCGGGTCTTCGGCGTTGAGGAGCAGCATCTGGGCGCAGATGGCGTTGGCGTTGTCGTCGCGCACCTCGTCGCCGAGGAAGATGATGCGGTTCTTCAGCAGCGCCTGGTAGACGGAGTCGCTCATGCCCACGCTGGAACTGGGGCCGGCCATGCGCGGCGCCTGTGCAGGTTCGTATTGAGTCACGGTGGTGAACCTACCTGTGCCGTCCGACAAAACTAAGGAGCGGCGTGCGGTGTTCGCTGACGGCCAAAGGTCGAGGGTGGAGAGTTGCCGCGTCGGCGTCCGATTGGAAAAACGACGGACGCCCCGCGCAGTCTGCGCGAGGCGTCCAGTTCGACCCAGCGGGGACTATTTGTCGGCGTCTGCCTTGGCCTTCTTGGCGGCGGGCTTCTTCGCCGGCTTCGCGGGAGCCTCGGCTTCGACGACCTCGACCGACTCGTCCAGCGTGCCGTCGGGACGGACCGCTGCCACGTTGACGACCTTGCCGTCCTCATCGGTGACCTTCGCCGCAGCCACGATCTTCTTGAGAGCCTTGGAACGGCGGATCTCCTGCATCCACTCGCCCATGTGGTTGTGCTCCATCATGTGCTGCATCTCCTGCTCGGGAGACGAGCCGCTCTGCTGCGCACGGCGGAACAGCATCTCGGTGAGCTCGGTCTGCTCGACGCCGATCTGATCGTCGTCAGCCAGCTTGTCGAGAACGATCTGGGCCTTGAGCGCCTTGAAGGTGTTGGTCTTGACGATCTCCCAGAACTCCTCGGGGGTGTTCGCCTCCTCCTCGGTGTTCTCCTCGAGGTAGCGCTCCAGCGTGAAGCCAGCCTGGGCGAGCTGCGACTCGATCTGCTCGGTACGAGCCGCGATCTGCGCGTCCACCATGCCCTGCGGAACGTCGAAGTCGACCTTGCTGATGAGCTCGTCGAGGACCTTGTCGGACGCCTCCTGCACCTGCTCCAGGCGCGCGATCTGGTCGACGCGGCCGCCCAGGTCCTCACGCATCTCGCCGACGGTGTCGAACTCGGAGATCATCTGTGCGAACTCGTCGTCGACCTCGGGCAGCTTCTCGGCCTGGACCTTGTGGACGACGACGTGAATGTCGGCCTCCTGGCCCTTGAACGGCCCGCCGAGCAGGGTGGACTTGAACGTGGCGTCCTCGCCGGCCTTGAGCCCGGTCACGGCCTCGTCGAGCCCGTCCAACATGCCGTCGGCGCCGACCTTGTACGTGATGCCCTCCGCGGCGGCGTCCACGATCTCCTTGCCGTCCTGACTGGCCTGGATGTCGACGGTCACGACGTCGCCGGCCTCGGCGGCGCGGTCGATGTCGGAGCGGGTGGCGAAGCGCTGGCGCATGACCTTGATGCGCTCGTCGATCTCGGCCTCGCGGTCCGGCACGGACGCGACGGTGGCGGACAGGGACGACAGCTCGGGCAGGTCGAACTCCGGACGCACGTCCACCTCGGCGGTGAACTCGACCAGCTGGCGATCCTCGAGCTTGGTGACGTCGATCTCGGGCTCGCCCAGCGGGACGACGCCGGCCTCTTCGACCGCCTTGCCGTAGGCGCCCGGCAGGGCCGCGTTGATGGCCTCCTGGAGCACGGCGCCGCGGCCGAACCGCTGATCGATGACGCCCGCGGGCACCTTGCCACGGCGGAAGCCGGGGATGTTCACGCTCTGGGCGATCTCCCGGTACGCCTTGTCGAGGTGCGGCTGCAGCTCGGCGAACGGGATCTCGATGGTGAGCTTGACCCGCGACGGGCCGAGCTTCTCAACGGTGCTGGGCACTTGAGGCACTCCTGGGTATCGATGGTGGACGGCAGTGGAGCGGATGACGGGAATCGAACCCGCGTAGCCAGTTTGGAAGACTGGGGCTCTACCATTGAGCTACATCCGCGTGCGACGCCGGCTTAGCCTAGCCGAACGACTCGGGCTGATCACATTCAGGGCCCGTGGACCCACCAGCAACACCATCCACAGCGGTCTGCGCACGCTCGTCGTCCCTGCGACCTCGCCGGCGCACCGCGGTCTCGCTCACGCCCAGGTCACGCGCAACGGCACTGGCACCGACCGTCGCAACGCGTTGACGCAGTTGCTCTGGGTCGGGCCACGCCACCTTGGAGCGGCCACTCGGCGTCCCTCGCCGTCGCGACGCGGAACATTGACGGCAGACCTGTGCCCGGGGCGTGACCCTCACCCCGCAGAGCTCGCAGTACCGATAGCGGTGTGCGTTGTGCCTGCCAAAGGTCTCGGACTGTGCATGACAGTTCGGACAGACCAGCCTCAGGTTCTCGAGCATATTGTCGGTCCGATTGCCGTTGATGTGGTCGACCTGCAAGACGAGCGGCCGGCCATTCCACTCGGGCGCCAGACCACAGACAGAACAGTGGTGATCCCACCCCAGGCGAAGTAGACGTCGACGAATCTTGGAGCCATCCCGGAACACTCCACTGCGGAAGAAGTCCTCATCCGAGATCAGGTTCGCCCTGCGGGCGGCCTCGGTGTTGTAGCGCGCCGGAAACTCCGGCATCGGGATCCCTTCAGACTCCAGCAACCCATGGACCCGTCGATACTGACCCGCGTTCACCTTCAAACCCAAGGCGATCAACACGTCCTTCAACGATCTCGCGCCGAGCAGCGCGGCCAGCAGGTCATCACGAGAGTATGTGGGGCGCCTCACGCCATCGACGGTAGATGGGCCCTCTGACAGAACGGGCCACGTGGTCGGGGCGGCGGGACTCGAACCCGCGATCTCTGCCACCCAAAAGCAGCGCGCTGGCCGCTACGCTACGCCCCGGTCAACGCAGGTGATCCTAGGGGCAGCGACCCGCAGATGCCCATTTGAGGGCTGCCCGCAGCCGGGCACTCCCTCAGTCCAAGTGGCCCATCAGCAGCCAGGCGAGTCCGTCCAGGCCGACCATGGCCGCGCCGTCCTCGGCGCATCCGGCGTAGTCGGCCAGCAGGAGGCGTTCGGTCTTGGCCGCCGTCAACGCGGCCAGCGCGCTCACCTCCCAGGACTCGGGGCAGAGCCTCAATACCGACGCCGCGACAGCCGCGCGGGACGCCGAGAGCCCGATCGGACGCCCCGGCAGGGTTCCGCCGAGCAGCGCGATGAGGCCCTGGACGCCGCCTGTCGCCACGTCTGCCCCCCGGTAGCCGAGCAGGGAGAGCTCCAGCGCGGACGCCTCGTCGGCAGCCGGGCGTGACAGCAGGGCCAGGGCCTCGGGCGGAGGCGTCCCCGATGCGGCGAGGCTTGCGAGCCAAAGCCGCATCACGACGAGCCCGTAGCCGGGCGTCACCGCGCGCCGACCGAGTAGGTTCCAGGTCGCCTGCACCTGCAGCGTTTCCCCTTGCAGGGACGCCGCGAGGCCGGCCGTCGCGTCCCCCAGCAGCGTGTCGCGGTCGAGCCAGTCCACGGCGTCCAGCCAGTCGAAGGCCCGCTCCGGATCCGGCGCCAGGCGCCGAGCGAGCGCGTCGGCGACGACGAACCCGGCGGCCTCACCCAGCCGCTGGGGACGCCGCGTCAGCAACTGTCCGACGAGATCGGCAACGACGTCCTCCAGGGGCGGAGCCGCGTCCAGCGGCAGCACACGACTCCCCCGCGGACCGTGAATGACGAGCTCGCGATGACCCGGGCTGCGCAGCGTCACGACGGACACGGTGTCCACGACGCTGACAGAGACGCCGTCCCCGCCGACCATGGCCTCGTCCGGCAGCGCCACCGTGATGTCATCGCCGACCTGGGCGATCGTCTCCGGCAGCCACGGGGGAAGGGACGCCGCCACGGCGTCCAAATCGTCAACGATGCTGATTTCCAGCAGGACCTCGTGACGCCGATGCGCCCCGAGGAGCGCCCCCGGCGGGCTCAGCAGGAAGGCCGAGCGGTCCGCGGGCGCTGGTTCGAGGAGCGAGCCGGACGCCTCCGCGACGAAGCACGTGTCCTGCGCGACGGGCCGCAGGAAGCCCCGCTTGAGCCGAACGAGGACGCAGGCTCCCGGGCCGCGGGTGGACGCGACCACGACGAAGCCCTCCAGCTCGGTCCCCCACGTCCAGCCGGACCAGCCGGGCTCGACGCTCACGGCGAAGCCCAGGAAGGGCAACTCGACGGGTGCATCGGACGTGTTGTCCACGGTCAGCGAGACCGAGACGGACCCGGGCTCTCGAACCATCCGGACGCGAGACAGCAGGCCCTCTGCCCGGAGCAGCGCGATCTCCTCGTCATCGGGCTCCCACTCCGCGACGGGCGTCCCTGGCACCGCAAACCTGAGTGTCGCCAGACCGGCGCCCGCGGCGTCCGAGATCTCCAGCGCGAGGTCCGGGCCCCACCGCACCGTCGGCGGCTGAGCGCTCACCGCGGGCCCCCGCGCGAGCCCTCCGGCTGGCAGGCCGGGCACCAGTAGAGGTTGCGGCCGTGGAAGGCCGCTCGGGCGACCGGGGTGCCGCAGACCAGGCACGGATCACCGGCCCGGCGGTAGACGTACACCTCTCCCCCGTGGCGGTCGACGCGCGGGGCCCGGCCGGTGGCCTCGGGGGTGTGCGGCTCCTCCACGGTGTCGATGCGAGCATCCCGGACGCCGAGGGGCATCAGTTCGACGAGGTCGGCCCACAGCGAGTCGAAGGTGTCGCGGGCGATGTGCTGGCCGGGCACCTCGGGGTAGATGCGATGCCGAAACAGCAGCTCGGCCCGATAGATGTTGCCGACTCCGGCGAAGATCGACTGGTCCATCATCAGCGCGCCGATCGCCTTCTTTGACCGGTGGACCTTCGCCCAGGCTCGCTCGGCGTCGGCGTCCGCGCGGAGGGGGTCCGGCCCGGAGGCCGCCAGCACGGCGTCCATCTCGGCGGACGTGATCAGCCGGCACCATTGCGGTCCGCGCAGATCGGCCCGGACGCCGCCGGCGGCGATCCGCAGCCGGAGGGTCTCCGGGCTCACCGGGACGTCGTCGGGGCCGATCTGCAGCTTGCCGATCAGGCCGAGGTGGATCCAGACGATGCGGTCGCCCTCGAAACGGACGAACAGATGCTTGCCGACGGCCTCGGCGCCCTCGAGGACGGTCCCGTCCAGCAGGACCGCGGCGTCGGCGAAGCGTCCCTGAGGTGAGCTCACCCGCACCGGACGCCCCCCGAAATCCGCGGTCAGCGTGCGGGCCAGCCGGTGCGTGACGTGGCCCTCAGGCATGCGCGCCCCCTTTCGTGGGTGGTCAGTCTAGGCTGCCCCCGTGGTGGACAGGCAGCTCGAGCCGGGCTTCGGCAGGGACGGGATCTCCGGCATGGTGACCCCTGGCCGGGCCCTGCGGTTGGCCTGCGTTCGGCGTCCGGCCGAGGCCGAGCCCATCCGACCAGACAACCCGCTCGACACCGCCCGCGCCCTCGCCTACGTCGTGGCGCGGGCGTCCGGGCGCCGGCTCCGGCAGCCGCCTGCGACGTTATGATCCGGGCGTGACCCACCCGACCCCCGGTACACCCGAGACCCCCTCGGGAGCCACGCGTGCGCCGTTGGCCGAGGGCGAGGCACCCGAGTCCACCCCGCTGGAGCGGGTCAAGAAGGCCTACGACCTCGTCTCGGACGTCGTCAGCCCCAAGACCATCGGCATCGTGGTGGCCGCCCTCGCGATCATCGTCGCAGGCCTGGTCGGCGGCTGGGACACCGTCGAAGCCGTCGACAAGGACGTTCCCACCGTCGAAGCCGGGACGCCGCTGGCGACCGGTCCCTTCGAGGTGACCCTGCTGCGGGCCTACTCCACCGACGGGATCAAGCCCGCCATCTACCCAGCCCAGGGCAAGCGGTACCTCGTGGTGGTCGCCGCCATCAAGGCCAGCGGCACCGAACCACAGTGGGCCAACCAGCTCCGGGAAGTGATCACGCTGTCCGCGCCCGGCCTCGACCAGAAGGCGATCCAGCCGACCGTCTACCGCCTGTCCGACGGCAAGATCGCCGGGCAGGCTCAGCCGTCGATGACCACCGAGGTGGTGTGCGTCTGGGAACAGCGCTCGTCAGCCCCCATCCCGCCCACGGCTCAACTACGCGTGGACCAGCGCTCGTGGCGGCAGTCGACGCTGGACGGGTCGTTCTACTGGCTCGATCCTGACCCGATCGCTGTCGTCCACCTCCCGATCACCCAGTTGGACCGGCCATGATCCGCGCGTCCCGCGAGACATTGCTCACGATCCTGCTGATCGTGGCGGCGCTCGCGGTCGGCAACGTGATCACCGCCCGCCTGCCGAAGGCCGACGAGGTCGCCAACCTGCCGTTCGTCCACACCGCCGCCCTCGGCGTCCCAGTCACGATGCGCACCGGCACGTTCGCGGTGACGAAGGTGGATGCCAGCCCCATCGTCGGAACACAGCTGGACACCGCGGTCACGGGGGGACTGTTCCTGGTCCTCACCGTCGACGTCACCGCCTCGGGCGAACCGCTCTACCCGGCGAGCGATGACCTGCGCATCGTGGCCTCCGACGGCCGCGAGTTCGGGGGCAGGCCTCCCGTGCGCGAGGTCTGCGGACCGGCCCAGCCCGGACTGACTCTGACCTGCATGCTGCCCGTCGAAATCACGCCTGACGCGCTGGCGGGCTCGCGGCTCAGGCTGCCCGCTGCGAATCGAGACATCGTCGGACCGGGTGAGTCGGAGTACGCGGAGATCGACCTCGGCATCAGCGCGGACGCTGCCGCCGAGCTGGCCGGCCGAACCACCCCGATCCTGCTCGCCAAGCCGACCGTCAAGGGGAAGTGACATGGACGCCGACGCCCCCTCCGTGGCCGACGAGCCGGCCACCCCGCGGCATGCGACAGCAGACAGGCGGTGGTGGGACCGCAACAAACTCTGGCTGTTGCTGCTGGCGCCCTTGCTCGCGCTGGCCCTGGCGGCCAGTGGCTTCCGGTTCGCCCGGCTGTACTTGCCCTGGAATTACACGCGTCCCCAGGTCACCGCGGGCACGACGCTCACCTTCAACCAGGACTGGGCCTACCAGGCCAAGCTCAAGGGCCATCGACAGGCGACGCTGACCGTGGTGAGCGTCCGGACGGCCGAGTCCGAGGACGGCCGCAAGGCTGCCCCGGGGGCGATCCTGTACCGCATCGAGCTGGAGTTCTCCGCAGCTCCCGACGTGCTCATGGAGGGCTGCAAGGTCTTTCTCCTTGGACCCGACGGCACGATGTACGGACGCGGCAGCGGCACGGTCGATCTCCCCGGCGCCATGCCCGGCTTCAGCCTGAGCTGCGTGCCGAGGGATGCCCCCGGTCCGAGCATCGACGCCGTGCATGACGTCATCAAGACCTCAGAGAGGGAACGACCCGCCACGTGGCGGGTGGTGGAGTCGATCGCGCTGCCCGAGGGCGTGAAGCCGACGCAGGTCCGCGTGCAGTGGGACCCGCCGGACTACGCGCTGCTGGGCGTGGGCACCTGAGCCTGCTGGCTCTCCGGGGCGGCGTCCGCCGTCGCCCGCTGCCCCAGGACGACGGCGTTGACCGCCGCGGCCAGCAAGGACAGGGCGATGACGAAGTAGAAGAGCCGCTGGAACATCGTCGAGTAGGGCGCGAGGGAGTAGAGGATCCACGGGTCTCGCGGGCCGACGGCGGTGCGGAACACCCAGGCCACCGCGACCTTGACCTGCGCCGCGATCACGAAGACCAGGCAAAACAGCACCATGGGGATCGTGCCGGCGCTCGCCACCTTGCCGATGGCCGTGACCGTATCCTTGATCGGGCTCGTGACCGGCTCGACAGCATGCGCCACGACCCGACGCACCGGGCTCGGGATGTGGTTGAGCCGCTCCGTGACCTGTTCCGGGGTCTCGAACTCGCGGCGTCCGGCGAGCTTCGCGCCGTAGACGGCGGCCCCGATGGCCAGCCACGCCACGGGCACGACCACGAGATCGCCCATGCTGCTCACGATGCCGCCGACGAACTCGACGAAGGTGCGTCCACCGATGTGCGGCAGGGCGGCCAGGAAGGCGTTCCACCAGTCCAGGAACCCGGAGATGAGGCGACGGGACGTGATCCAGGCGCTGATGGCCTCGATCTGGTTGGTGAGCGCATGCACGAGGGTGACCAGCCACAGCACCTCAAGGTAGGTGGCGATGAACGACCAGATGACTGCCTTCTTGCCCAACTCGGCCAGCATGATCACCTTGCGCAGGATCAGCACGACCACGATCAGCGCGAGGAGCGCGGGCCCTGACGCGTAGTCAGCGGCACGTCCGAAGTCGTAGGACCCCAGTGGCGCGTTCATCCATTCGTCGGCGGTGGCGTCGTAGATGAACGCGCGGGCGTCGTCGGCCAGTAGGCCCTGGGAGGCGTAGACGGCGAGGAACGGCACCAGCACCTGGGCCGTCGCGGCGAGGTTGCTGCGCCACCGCTCGCGGGGTGACACCCCCGTGAAGAGATCGCGGAAGGCCGGCAGCGACTCCGACGTCACCCTGACCATCAGCACCAGCGAGGTGAGCGTGGCCATCGGCGCGAGCGGCAGCAGGAAGATCGCCACCGTCGGGCTGACGTCCGACACCAGGACGACAAGCCACAGCGCCGCCATGCGGGCGGCCCAGCCGGCCAGGAAGAGCCCGACCAGCTGCGGCCAATGAGCGAGCAGCACGCGGAACCCGTCGGCCAGGATCGTCCCGACGCCGCGGAGCGCGCTTGTGAGGGTGGACACGGGCTCAGCGTAGGTGATCGCTTCGCCCCCTCTGAACCGTCCCGCTGAACAGCCACCGCCTCGAATCAGCCGCCGCGCGGGCACCGCTTTGGCGCGTGCCCACCGTCCAGGCGAACCGCAATCAGTCGAAGATCGGGCCGACCGTACGCGTCCGCTTGAGCTCGAAGAACCCGGGGTACGCCGTCATCTTCTCGAAGCCGTCGAACAAGTTGCCGGCCTCTTCACCCTTGGGTGCCGGCGAGATCACCGGTCCGAACATGGCCATGCCGTTCAGGTGCAGAACGGGCGTGCCGACGTCCATGCCGACGGGGTCCATGCCCTCGTGGTGCGAGACTCGCATCGCGGCGTCCATGGCATCGGTGTCGAAGACGTCGATCAACGACGCGAAGTCGGCATCGTCGGCGGCGTTGCCGCCGGCAACCGCCAGGTCAGCCAGCGCCGCCGCCACCGTTTCGCGCGTGCGGGGCTCCTGACCGGGGTGGAAGCGCGTCCCCAGCAGCGTGTAGAAGTCGCGCAGGGCGCCGGGCCCGAACTTCTGCCCCACCGCCACAGCGACGCGGGCCGGGCCCCAGGCCTCGTCCATGTGCTTGCGGTAATCCTCCGGCAGATCGCGGCCCTCGTTCAGCACCGCGAGGCTCATGACGTGGAACACGGTGCGGACGTCGCGCACCTTCTCCACCTCGAGCATCCAGCGCGAGGTCATCCAGGCCCACGGGCAGATCGGATCGAACCAGAAGTCAACAGTCGTCATGGGGCAACCCTAGATCCGCTGGCACATGTGGTCCCCACCAACCGAAACCGAAAAGTGAACCCCGTCCGCGGCGTCCCGCAGCCATCCGGTCTCGTCCGGCGAGCGGTTAGGGTGCTTTGAAAGCCCACCGTGGGCGTCCGTCAACGTCAGGACCTTCGATGTTCGCCGCCAACATTTCCCGCGCCGAGGCGCAGGCCCGCTCGACCCAGGTCCGCGTCGAGTCGTACGACGTCGTCATCGACCTGGACCCGCGGAGCACGGCGACGCCCGAACAGAACTTCCTGAGCTCCACCCGGGTTCGGTTCGAGGCGCTGACGGCCGCCGACACCTGCGTCAACCTCATCGCGGACGCCGTGGCCAACGCCACCCTGGACGGCCAGCCGCTCACCATCGACGACAAGACCTTCGACGGTGAGCACCTCTTCTTCTACGTCGAGCCCGGCGAGCACGAACTGATGGTCGCCTCGACGATGCGTTTCTCCCGCACCGGCGAGGGACTGCACCGGTTCGTCGACCCGGCGGACGATCGTGTCTACCTGTACAGCCAGTTCGAGACCGCGGACGCCCGCCGCGCCTTCGCGACGTTCGAGCAGCCTGACCTCAAGGCCACCTTCCGCTTCACGGTGATCGCCCCCGAGCCCTGGACCGTGATCTCCAACTCCCCCACCCCGGGGCTGCCGGAGGCGACCGACGGCGTCCGGCGCTGGGAGTTCGCGACCACCGAGCGGATGTCGACCTACATCACGGCGATCTGCGCCGGCGACTTCCACGTCGTCCACGACACCTACGACGCCCCGACCGGACGCCGCGACCTCTCGATCGCCTGCCGCGAGTCGCTGGCCTCCGCCCTGGACGCCGAGCGAATCTTCGAGACCACCAAGCGCGGCTTCGCCGTCTTCGAGGATGTCTTCGGCCAGCCGTACCCGTTCGACGACTACGCCCAGGTGTTCGTGCCCGAGTTCAACTTCGGCGCGATGGAGAATGCCGGCTGCGTGACGTTCCGCGATGAGTATCTGTTCCGCAGCCGCGTGACGGCGGCGTCCTACGAGGCGCGCGACAACACGATCCTGCACGAGATGGCGCACATGTGGTTCGGCGATCTCGTGACGATGAAGTGGTGGGACGACCTCTGGCTGAACGAGAGCTTCGCCGAGTGGGCGTCCCACTTCGTCCAGGAGCAGATCGCCGAGCAGTACAACACCGGCGTCGAGGTGTGGGCGACGTTCTGCAACCAGCGCAAAACGTGGGCCTACCGCCAGGACCAGCTGCCCTCGACCCACCCGATCGCCGCCGACATGTACGACCTCGAAGCGGTCGAGCTGAACTTCGACGGCATCACCTACGCCAAGGGCGCGTCCACGCTCCGCCAGCTCGTGGCCTACGTCGGTCTGGAGCCCTTCATCGCGGGCGTACGGGCGTACTTCGTCAAGCACGCCTGGGGCAACACCGAGCTGGCCGACCTCCTGACCGAGCTGGAGGCCTCCTCCGGACGCGACCTCTCCCGGTTCACCACCGAGTGGCTGCAGACGGCCGGCGTCAACACGATGGCCGCCGACTTCGACGTGGACGCCGAGGGCCGGTTCACCCGCTTCGAGGTGCGGCAGAGCGCGCACCCGAGCTGGCCGACGCTGCGCCAGCACCGGATGGCGATCGGCCTCTACAACCTGGCCGGCGACAAGCTGGTCCGCAGCGAGCGCCTGGAACTCGACGTCGACGGCCCGATGACCGACGTGCCCGAGTTCGTCGGCATGTCCCAGCCGGACCTGATCCTGCTCAACGACGACGACCTGACCTACACGAAGATCCGGTTCGACGAGCGCTCGCTGGCGACGCTGGTCGCCCACGCCGCCGGGCTGCCCACCGCGCTTGCGCGCGCCCTGTGCTGGGGCGCCACCTGGGACATGTGCCGCGACGCCCAGCTGTCGGCGTCCGACTACGTCGATCTGGTGCTGCGCGGCGTGGGCGTCGAGACCGACCTGACGGCCGTCTCGTCGCTGCTGATGCAGGCCCGGTCGGCCGTGGACTACTACGCCCCCCGCGAGGAGCGCCGCGCGCTGGCGTCCCACTTCTCGGCCGGACTGGCCGAGTTGCTGGCGGCGGCCCAGCCCGGCTCCGACCACCAGCTAGCCCTGGCCCGCGCGTTCTCCGCGTCAGTTCCGGACGCCGCGGCTGCGGCTCCGCTGCGGGGCTGGCTCGACGGGCACGGCGTCCCGGACGGGCTCGCCGTGGACGCCGACCTGCGGTGGCGTCTGCTGACGGACCTGTGCCGGGTGGGCGCCGCGTCCGAGGCCGACATCGCGGCAGAGCAAGCCCGGGACGCGACCGCCACCGGCGCAGAGAAGGCCGCGGGCGCACTCGCCGCGCTGGCGACACCCGAGGCCAAGGCCGCCTCGTGGCACCGCGCCGTCGACGAGGACACCCCGAACGAGACGCACTCCCAGATCTGCGCCCAGTTCATGCAACTCGACCAGGACGAACTGCTGGCGCCCTACGCCGACCGTTATCTGGAGGTCGCCGAGTGGGTCGCCGACGGTACGCACGGCTGGGGCGGCCGGTCGACGACGATCCGTCAGCACGTGCTGATGCTGCTGTTCCCGCGGCCGCTGGCCGACCGCGCCTACCTCGATCGCGTCCAGGCGTGGCTCGACGCGAAGCAGCCCAACGACTTCGTGCGGCGGCTGGTGTCCGAGCGACTCGACGACGCAGAGCGGGCGCTGCGCTGCCAGGAAGCCGCCCACTAGGACGAACGGCTAAGGCCGAGCGGAACCCGGTGCGGGAGCCCCCGCGCCGGGACGCCGGAACGGCGGAGGCACGAGGAACAGGGCGGCGACCAGGGCGATGCCCAGGACGCCAGCGGGCAGCAGGAGCGACTCGGCCATGGCGGCCGCGAAGGGTGCCCTGATCGGCTCGGGAAGCACCATCCCGGACGCCCCCGCGCTGGGCGCGGCGCCGGGCAGGTGCGCGGCGATCCGCGCCTCCATCAGGGCGGCGATCGACGCGCTGCCGATGACGGCCCCCAGCTGCCGCGTCGTGTTGTAGATCCCCGAGCCCGCGCCGGCCCACTGCGGCGGCAGGCTGCGGTTGGCCGTGGTCGACAACGGACCCCAGACGAACGAGCCGCCGATCCCGAGCAGGGCGGCGGGCAGCAGGAACAGCCAGATCGGTGTGTCGGGACGCATCAGCCAGGCCATCCAGACCATGCCGCCCAGGTAGGCGACGGCCCCCGGCGCGATGAGCACGCGCGGGTTCACGACGCGATCGACGAGGCGTCCGACGAAGCGAGCCAGGATCACCGACATCACGGCCGACGGCGCCAGCACCAGCGCACCCTGGGTCGGCGTCAGCCCGCGCACGGTCTGCAGGAAGAAGATCAGCGGCAGGTTGAACGTGGTCACAGCGAAGCCGGTCGACGTCACTGCGATGTTGGCGAGCGCGAAGTTCCGGTCCCGCATCACCGCCAGCGGCAGCAGGGGTTCCCCGCGCTGAACGCCCTGCCACACCACGAACAGCGCCAGCAGCACGAGGCCCGCGACGATCAGGCCGACGACGCTGATCGGACCCACGATGGGCCCCCAGTCGTAGGTATTGCCCTCCTGGAGCCCGAAGACGATGAGGAACATGCCCGCCACGAAGAGCGCGACGCCCGGCAGGTCGAAGCGGTGCGCGTGGGTCGGGAGCTTGGGCACGAACCGCGACGCCGCGATCAGCGCCGCGATCCCGATGGGGACGTTCACGAAGAAGATCGACTCCCAGCCGAAGGCGTCGACCAGGACGCCGCCGGCGATGGGTCCGACCAAGCCCGCGACACCGGCCACCGAGCCCCAGACGCCCATGGCCACCCCGCGGCGCTGCGGCGGGAAGATGCGGGTGATGATCGCCATCGTCTGCGGGGAGATGAAGGACGCCCCCAGGCCTTGTGCGGCGCGCGCGGCGACGAGCATGCCGAGTCCCCCGCCGGGGAGCATGCCGGCGAGGCCGCACCACGCCGAGGAGAGCGTGAACACCGCGAGGCCCACGAGGAACATCCGGCGCGGGCCGAAGCGGTCGCCGAGGCGTCCGGTCACCAGCAGGGGCACCGCGTAGGCGAGCAGGTAGGCCGACGTCACCCACACCACGCCGCTGTAGTCGCCTCCGAGGCCGAGGCCGCGCATGATGGCCGGATTGGCGACGGAGACGATCGTCGCGTCCAGCATGATCATGAAGAAGCCCACCACGAGCGACCACAGGGCCGCCCAGAGTTGGCGGTCGGTCAGCTGCGCTGGGGCAACACTTGACTGTGGGTGGTGGGTCACGGCGGAACCTTACGCCTCGCTGCTGGGAGGGCCGATCCACCCCCTTGGCAAAGTCTCTCGATTTCGAGATACTTGCCGAGCCGGCCGACGCAGAACGCGAGCGTCGGCGTCCCGACCAAGACCCGTTCGGACGCCGAAGGTGCCGCTTCCGCGATAGCGTCGGCATCAAGCTGCGACGACGCACACAAGGGAGACAACGGCACCGATGGCCAAGATCATGTACACCCGCACGGACGAGGCTCCGCTGCTCGCGACCTACTCCTTCCTCCCCATCGTGGAGGCCTACTGCAAGCCCGCTGGCGTGGAGGTGGAGCTGCGCGACATCTCGCTCGCCGGACGCATCCTCGCTCAGTTCGGCGAGTTCCTGACCGAGGATCAGCGCATCGAGGACGCCCTCGGCTCGCTCGGCGAGCTGGCGAAGTCGCCGGACGCCAACATCATCAAGCTGCCCAACGTGTCGGCGTCCATGCCGCAGTTGGTGGCGGCCATCAAGGAGCTGCAGGCCAAGGGCTACGCGGTGCCCGATTACCCGGAGTCGCCGGCCACGGACGCCGAGCGGGCGATCCAGACGCGCTACGACGCGATCAAGGGCTCGGCCGTGAACCCGGTCCTGCGCGAGGGCAACTCCGACCGCCGCGCGCCGTTGGCGGTCAAGAATTACGCGCGGAAGCACCCCCACTCGATGGGCGCCTGGTCGCCGGACTCGAAGACCAACGTCGCCACCATGGGCCACGACGACTTCCGCTCCAACGAGCAGAGCTACGTGAGCCCCGCCGCCGACGTGCTGAGCGTGAACCTCGTCGCGAACGACGAGACGACGACGCTGAAGCAGATCAAGGTACAGCCGGGCGAGGTCGTGGACGCCACGTTCATGAACGTCAAGGCGCTGGACGAGTTCCTCAAGGCCGCGATCAAGCGCGCCAAGGACGAGGGCGTCCTGTTCTCGGTGCACCTGAAGGCCACGATGATGAAGGTCTCCGACCCGATCATCTTCGGCCACGTCGTGCGCGCGTTCCTGCCGACCACGTTCAAGCAGTACGGCAAGGCCCTCGAGGCCGCCGGACTCAACGGCAACAACGGCCTGGGCGCGATCCTGGACGGCCTGAAGGACGTCCCCTACGGGGACGCCATCGCGGCGTCCATCGACGCCGACATGAAGTCCGGCCCGTGGATCGCCATGGTCAACTCCGACAAGGGCATCACGAACCTGCACGTGCCGTCCGACGTCATCGTGGACGCCTCGATGCCGGCCATGATCCGCACGTCGGGCCACATGTGGAGCCGCGACGGCAAGGAGTACGACGCGCTCGCCGTCATTCCGGACTCGTCCTACGCGGGCGTCTACCAGGCCGTGATCGACGACTGCCGCGCCAACGGCGCGTTCGATCCACGCACGATGGGCACCGTTCCCAACGTCGGCCTGATGGCCCAGAAGGCCGAGGAGTACGGCAGCCACGACAAGACCTTCGAGATTCCGGCCGCCGGGGTCGTCCAGGTCGTCACCGGCGCCGGCGAGGTCGTCATGGAGCACACCGTTGCGAAGGGCGACATCTGGCGCGCCTGCCAGACCAAGGACGCCCCGATCCAGGACTGGGTCAAGCTCGCGGTCAACCGGGCCCGCCTCTCGGGCATGCCCGTGATCTTCTGGCTCGATCCCGAGCGCGCCCACGATCGGGTCATGAAGTCGCTGGTCGAGAAGTACCTGGCCGACCACGACACGACCGGGCTGGACATCACCATCGCGTCGCCCGTCGAGGCCTGCAAGACGTCGATCAAGCGCATCCGCGCCGGTCTTGACACCATCGGCGCCACCGGGAACGTGCTGCGTGACTACAACACCGACCTGTTCCCGATCCTCGAGCTGGGCACCTCGGCCAAGATGCTGTCCGTCGTTCCGCTGATGGCCGGCGGCGGCTTGTTCGAGACGGGCGCCGGCGGCTCTGCCCCGAAGCACGTGCAGCAGCTGGTCGAGGAGAACTACCTGCGTTGGGACTCCCTCGGCGAGTTCCTGGCGCTGGCCGAGTCGCTCGAGCACCTGGCCAACACTGAGCACAACGCGAAGGCGTCCGTGCTGGCGAAGGCTCTCGACCGCGCGACCGGGAAACTGCTGGACGAGAACAAGTCCCCCGCGCGACGCGTCGGTCAGATCGACAACCGCGGCTCGCACTTCTGGGAGGCGCTGTACTGGGCCCAGGAGCTGGCCGCGCAGACCGACGACGCCGAGCTGGCCGCGCTCTTCGCGCCCATCGCGGAGGAACTGACGGCGAAGGCGTCCGAGATCGACGCCGAGCTGATCGCCGTCCAGGGCAAGCCGGTCGACATCGGCGGCTACTACGCCCCGGACGACGCCCTGGCCACCGCGGTCATGCGTCCGTCGGCGACCTTCAACGGGATCATCGCCAAGCTGGGCTGATGCCTCACCGAAGCGCCGGATCCCTACGGGGGTCCGGCGCTTCGTCGTTGTCGGTAGGGTCGGCGTCCATGACGACCGTGCGCGACATCATGGGCTGGCTCGAGGACGCCTATCCCCCGGCCTTGGCCGAATCCTGGGACCGGATCGGGCTGGACTGCGGCGATCCGGACGCCGAGGTCACCACCATCGGCTTCGCCGTCGATCCCACGGACGCGACCGTTGCCGAGGCGGTCGACCGCGGCGCTGAACTGCTCGTCACCCACCACCCGCTGATGCTCCGCGGCGTCACCGCGATCCGGTTCGACGAGCCCAAGGGACGCCTCGTCAAGGCCATGCTGGACGCCGGCCTCTCCCACTTCTGCGGCCACACCAACGTCGATCACGCGGTCAACGGCGCATCGGACGCCCTCGCCGCGGTCCTCGACCTGGGCGACGTCGTGCCGCTGGTGCCGCTAGCGGGTACCGACGCGGTGGGCACCGGACGCGTCGGCGTCCTACCGACACCGCTCACGGGCGAGGCTGTCGCGCGCCGCCTGTCGGAGGCCCTGCCGCGCACCGCGACCGGCATCCGGGTCGGCGGGGACGCGCAGCGGCTGGTGCGGAGGGTCGCCGTCGTCGGGGGCTCTGGAGATTCGTTCCTGGACGCCGCCCGCGCGGCCGGCGTGGATGCCTACGTCACCGCCGACCTGCGCCACCACGTGGCCCAGGACTTCCTCGCCTGGCAGGACGCGCCGTTGCTCATCGACGTCGCACACATGGCGTCCGAGTGGGTGTGGCTCCCGTGGGCCCAACGGCTCGTCCGGGAGCGAGCGGCAGCCGACGGCGTCCGGCTGGACACCTACGTGTCGACGATCGTCACCGATCCGTGGACGCTGCGCGTCTGAGCCACAAGGGCCGCTGGGCGTGGCCCGTTGACACCCCGAATCGGCCTTAACAGCACGTTCCCCCCCGCTGGGTAGGTGAACGTGCTGTTAACGCCGTGTCGTCGGCCCTAGGGACCCTGCAGCGGGCGAACGCGCTGGATCTCGGAGTGCCGGGTCAGGGGTGCAGCGTGTCCGGGTCGTTCTTCACCGGACGCGTCGGCCGGTCGGGACGACCCTCGTTGTGCAGCGCCGCCTGATGCACGAGCTCGCGGCGCGCTTCGAGCTGCTCGGTCGACGGCAGGATCTCGGCGTGCCCCTCGGGCACCTCGACGGGCTTGACCGCGGCGTCCTGGGCGAGCCAGCGGCGCCCCATGCCGAGCGCCATGATCAGGATCGCGATCCCCGCTGGGATGAACAGGATCAGCGTCAGGGTCTCCAGCAGCGTCGGCTCCACAGCCGTGGGGAAACCGGGCAGCGTGCCGCGCAGGACGGGGATCAGCAGAGTCGACATGGCCGCACCCTACCGAACGCCCGACGGGCGGCGCAGCAGGCGTGTCCGCCCCTGCGAACCGATAGATTGAGCGACCGGCGAGCCGACCCGGCCACGGGCCCGATGATCGAACGGAGAAGCGATGTCAGGACTGCTCATCACCGGCGCAACACTGTCCGACGGCACGAGGAGCGACCTGCTGATCCGGGGCGGGGTCTTCGTCGATCCGTCGGACGGCTCCGCGTCCGATCGCCGCCTGGACGCCCATGGCCTGCTCGCCCTACCCGGCTTCGTCGACCCCCACACGCACCTGCGCGAACCCGGCCGCACGGACGCCGAGACCGTCGCCACCGGCACGCGCGCGGCCGCGCGCGGCGGCTTCACCGCGGTCCACGCCATGGCGAACCTGAGCCCGGTCACGGACACCGGCGCGGCGGCGTCCGACCTGATGGCGATCGCCCAACGGGACTCCTCCGCCGAGGTCGTGGTCGTCGGCGCCCTCACGAAAGCCCTGGCCGGCGAGCAGCTGTCCGACATCGACGGCCTGCATGCCGCCGGCGTGACGATGTTCTCCGACGACGGCCGCTGCGTGATGAACGCGCAACTGATGCGCGAGGCGTTCGAGAAGATCAAGGCGTTCGACGGCGTCCTCGCCCAGCACTGTCAGGACCACAACCTGGCCGGCGCGGAGGCGTCCTGCCACGAGTGCGCGATCTCGGCACGGCTGGGCCTGCCCGGCTGGCCCAGCGTGGCGGAGTCGTCCATCATCGCCCGCGACATCGAACTCGCCGCCTACACCGGCGCCCGCTACCACGCCTGCCACATCTCGACCGCCGAGTCCGTCGAGGTGATCCGCTGGGCCAAGGGCCGCGGCTTGCCGGTCACGGCCGAGGTCATGCCGCACCACCTGCTGCTGACCACCGACCTGCTGGCCAGCCTCGACACCACGTTCAAGGTCAATCCCCCGCTGCGCACCGACGAGCACGTCGAGGCCGTGCGCGCGGGCCTCGCCGACGGCACCATCGACATGGTCGGGACGGACCATGCCCCGCACGCGGCGTCCGACAAGGCGAAGCCCTTCGTCCTGGCCCCGCCCGGGATGCTCGCCCTCGAGCAGGCGCTCGCGGTCGTCATGGAGACGATGGTCATCCCCGGACGCCTCACCTGGGAACAAGTCGCCGACCGCATGTCCTACGCCCCGGCGCGGCTCACGCGCCTGGCCCGGCAGGGGCGTCCGATCGCCGTCGGGGAGCCGGCGAACGTCGTCCTCGTCGATCCGGACGCCCGCGCCGCGGTCGACCGCGAGGCCACGGCGTCCAAGTCTCGGAACAACCCCTACCACGGACGCCTGCTGCCGGATCCGGTCGTGGCGACCGTCTGGGCCGGACGCGTCACCTTCGAGCGATGACGGACGCCGCCGCTCCCGGCCCGCTCGGACGCACCCGCCTCGGCCGCTGGGTCTGGAAGCACCGCTACGGGCTGTCGCTGCTCTACATCCCGGCGTTCATCGGCTACTTCCTGACCACGGAGCACCGCGAGCGCGCGCACGAGACCAGCGTCCGTTGCGCCCTGGACGACAAGATTCCCTTCCGCGAGGAGTGGATCCTGGCCTACGGCGCCTGGTTCCCCTACCTGCTGGGCTTCGCGGGCTGGCTGTATGCCAACGACAAGGATCGCTCCGAGTACAAGCGCGCCTATTACCACCTCGTCGCGGGCATGACGATCATCCTCGTCATCTACGAGCTGTGGCCGAACCGCCAGGACCTGCAGCCCGCCACCTATCCGCGCGAGAACCTGTTCACCGAGGTCGTGCGGCGCCTCCAGACGTTCGACAGCCAGAGCAACGTCTGCCCGAGCCTGCACGTGTACACGACGCTGTGCGTCAACGACGCCCTGCAGAGCTCGAAGCTCCTCAAACACCCGGAGATCGTGCGGCCGGCATCCTGGGTGCTCACCGGGCTCATCTCGGCGTCCACGTGCTTCCTCAAGCAACACTCGGTGCTGGACGGCATCGCCGCGGCCGGCCTGTTCGGCGTCCTCAAGGCGGCACCGCGCCTGCTGCGCCCCTAGGAGCCTGCTGAACAATCCGTCCGCGAGTCCGCCGCGTTGATCGGTTCTGGGCTGGAATTGTTGGGTTGTGCAGGGTGAGTCGAGTCCGCAG
>NZ_FXTL01000016.1 GCF_900182665.1 Propioniciclava tarda | reverse complement strand
CTGCGGACTCGACTCACCCTGCACAACCCAACAATTCCAGCCCAGAACCGATCAACGCGGCGGACTCGCGGACGGATTGTTCAGCAGGCTCCTAGCCCCACCCATCCACAGGATTTGATTATTGCTCGCGTGGTCGAGGGCCGGGACGGCCATGCCGTACTCGTGCCGCGGCCAAGCCTCGGGGTTGTGGAAGCCGACATCGTTCCCGACCAGCGTCATCTCGTGGTAGATCTCGATGACGTGCTCGCCCGGGGTGGTGAAGCGGACGCCGTCGCCCACCTCGAGGTTGTCGCCCTTGGAGAAGCGCTCGACGACGCAGTCGCCGAAGGCCTTGCCCTGGTTCTCGAAGCGCTCGAGGTCTTCGAGCTTCTCCACCTTGAAGCCGAACTTGACGGCGCCGACGCCGCCCTCTTCGAGGACGACCGAGTGGTGATCCCACTCGTCCCAGCCCTTGAAGTACGCCTTGCCGTCGCCCTCTTCCATCGGCTTCATGCCGAGGCTGTCGACATAGTGCTTCTTGGCCTCGGCCATGTCGGTCACGCGAATGTGCGCGTAACCCATACGCAGAACGCCCATGTGTTACTCCTTTGTCTTAGTGGGCGGAACGGGCCGCAGGGCCCTCAACAAACTGCTGGTGACGCGCAGCCGCTCGTCGCGCAACTCGATGGTGATGTCCCCGTCGGGGACCGCCCGGCACGACAGCACCGTGCCCGCGGCGACTTCCTCCGAGGTCAGCACGGTGTCGGCGACCGGGTGGTCGTACGTCACCGAGCCGTCTCGCAGGTCGACCTTGCACACCGCGCAGCCGCCTCGGCGGCAGCCGATGCGGTAGCCGAATCCGGACGCCGTCAAGGCGGCCAGGATCGTTTCGCCCGGCTTCACCAGCACGCGCTCGTTGTCCGGAAGGACGGTGAGCACGGACATGGACGACTCCTTCGACGTCTTGGTCAAACCTCCGACCGGTGGGTCGGTTGTCCGGTCATCACACAGCACCACCAACCGGACCGTCCCCAGCCGTTCCACACTGGCGAACACGGCCGGGTGTTCACAGCTTAAGCTTGTCAGCCATGCGATTGGTGGTTCAGCGAGCACTCTCTGCGGCCGTCTCGGTGGACGGCTCGGAAGTCGGTTCGCTGCCTTCGCCGGGGCTCGTGGTCTTGTGCGGCGTCACGGGGTCCGATACCGCGGCGGACGCCGAAAAGCTCGCTGACAAGGTGTGGAACCTACGCATCCTGGACGGCGAGCGGTCGGCGTCCGACGTCGGCGCGCCGCTGCTGGTCGTCTCGCAGTTCACGCTCTACGCCGACGTGCGCAAGGGGCGGCGTCCCTCCTGGTCGGACGCCGCCCCGCGCGCCGTCAGCGAGCCGCTCGTGGACGCCTTCGTCGCGGCCCTGCGGCGGCGGGGGGCGTCCGTGGCGACCGGACGGTTCGGCGAGCACATGCAGGTGTCTTTGGTGAACGACGGTCCGGTGACGCTGATCCTCGACAGTGCGACCTGGGCCTGAGGCGGTCCCGACGCCCGCAGGGGCGATCACTGTGCGCAACCCGGGCCTACAGCACCCGGTTGCGCACAAAGATCTTAACCCCTCTACGGGGAATCCCCACCCACCGGGAACACCCCAACCCCCCACGCCCCGAGGATCACTGTGCGCAACCCGGGCCTACAACACCCCGTTGCGCACAAAGATCGACGCGTAGAGCAGAACCGGGGCGGGAGCAGAACCAGGGAGCGGAGCACAACCAGGGAGCGGCAGCAGAGCCAGGGAGAGGGGCAGAACCTCTGCGAGGGGCCGAAGGACAGCGATCACTGTGCGCAACCCGGGCCTACAACACCCGGTTGCGCACAAAGATCGACGCCACGAGGGTGCCGAACCGCACAAAGATCCAGCAGCGAGTCACCGCCCGGCCACCCGCAGTCCCGCAGTCCCCGCAGTCGCGCAGTCCCGCAGTCCCGCAGTCCCGCAGTCCCGCAGACGACCGTCCCCTGGGCGGCGGACGCGGCTGCCCATAGGATGACCTGCGACACAGAAGCGGGGTGAAATGGCGCAGCTACTCGTGGTGACGCCGGACGCCTCCGACCCCGCCGCACCCGTGTCGTTGCCGGGGCTGGCGCTGTTGGCGCACACGATGCGCATCTGCCTGCCGGACGCCGACGCGCTGACGGCCGCGTCCCGGGTGGACGCCGTGGTCATCGACGCGCGCACCGACCTCGCCGCGGCGCGGACCGTGTGCCGGCTCTTCGTCGCCGCGGGGAATTCGGTGCCGCTACTGCTGGTGCTGTCGGAGGGTGGCTTCGTGGCGATCCGTCCGGACTGGGGCGTCGACGACATCGTCTGCGACACCGCCGGACCGGCCGAGTTCGAGGCGCGACTGCGGCTCTTGCTGGAACGCACCGAGGAGTCGAGCGTGCTGGCCACCGGTCCGCTCACGATCGACGAGAACGGCTACCACGCGGCCGTCAACGGGCGTCCGCTGGACTTGACGTACACCGAGTTCGAACTGCTGAAATACCTGGCGCAGCATCCCGGACGCGTCTTCAGCCGCGAACAGTTGCTCAGCGACGTCTGGGGCTACGACTACTACGGCGGCACCCGCACGGTCGACGTCCACGTGCGGCGCTTGCGCGCCAAGCTGGGCGTCGAGTTCGAGTCGCTGATCGGGACGGTCCGCAACGTGGGCTATCGGTTCTCCCCCGAAGGGATCCCGCGCGCGGACGAGTGAGGTCATCGTCGCGCAGACGAACTCGGTACAGCGTGGTTGTCGATGCCGAATTCGGCCTACATGGGGGCGATTCCGCTATCGAGAACCACGCTGTACCCGTTCGAGCTCAGCATCGGGGCCGCCAGTTGTCGAAACGGGTGACTAGGGCAGAGTCTTGGCCCATGGACGCCCCCCGTTTCACCGATGCCCTAACACCCGCCGAGGCCGACGAGGTGCTGGCGCTGTTCGACGCGGACACGCGTCCCGACGGGCAGGAGCCGCTCAACGAGGAGGCCCGCCTGCTGCTGCGACGCCCGGGAGCGACCCACTGGCTGGTCCGCGACGGTGCCGACCTGGCGGGCTATGCCCAGTGGCAGCCGGACGCGGGCACCGGACAGATCGTCGTCCACCCCGACCACCGCCGCCGCGGCCTCGGGACCGCCCTGCTCGCGGTCCTGCCCGAGCGCCGCGTCTGGGCCTTCGGGGCGGACGCTGCGGCGTCCGGTTTCGCGGACGCGTCCGGGCTGCAGCCGGTGCGTGAGCTGCTGGTTCTCGGCCGCGATCTGCCTGCTGACTTGGGCGGACGCCTCCCCGCCGACGTCAAGGTCACCGGCTTTACCGACGCGGACGCCGACGCCTTCATCGCGCTCAACGCCCGCGCCTTCGCGGGCCACCCGGAGCAGGGTCGCTTCTCGGCGTCCGACCTGGCGGCGCGCCGGGCCGAGGCCTGGTGGGACGCCGACGGCCTGCTGCTCGCGCGGCGCGGTGAGCGCCTGGTGGGCTTCCACTGGGTCAAGGTCCACCCGGACGGACGCGGCGAGGTCTACGTGATCGGCGTCGATCCGGACGCCGCGGGCGGCGGTCTCGGCCGCGGGCTCCTACAGGCCGGGCTCGACCGCCTCGCCGCCCTCGGCTGCCCGTCGGTGTTCCTCTACGTGGACGGCGACAACACGCGCGCCGTCGAGTTATACCGCCGCTCGGGCTTCGACGAGGTGCTGCGCGACGTCCTGTTCGCCTGACCGGGGCCGCCGGCGTCCGACGTGGACGACGTCACGTCCGCAGACGCGGCACCTACGCTTCCACGCATGATGATTTGGCGTGGATGGGGCGTTCTCGGGGTCTTGTTGCTGATCGGCGGCGGCGCGCTCGGCACCGCGGTGGCCAAGGGCGGCCTCGGCATGGGCGTCGGGATCATTCTGGGCGCGGTGGCCTGCTGGTTCGTGGGCTAGCAGTTGAACGTCGAGCGGCCCAAGGCGCTGGTGGCCCAGTACGCCCAGCAGCGGGGCGCCGAACTGCACACGCTCGCCGACGCCGGCACCTTTCACCTCGGCCCCGGCTACGCGCCGCCGACGTCCTTGGCGGAGGCTCATCAGCAGGCCGACCAGTTGCTTGGGCCGAAGTCGCGTCCGTCGCCAAGGCTCGGAGTAACGCCCACACCTCTTCGACATTCCGCTTCAGTACTGGGCCATCGGGGCCGCCCTGGGCGCGGTGACTGCCATCGCGTCGATGTTCCCGCGCCGCTAGGACGCCGTCGGTTCGGGTTGGCTTGCACGCCGCGGGACTGACAAGGTGGACGCCATGCGGACCCACTCGCCCGCCGCACGTCGCGCGGAGAAGCTCCGGTGATGGCAGGACGTCCCATCAGCGCCGCGGGGGTCGTCGCCCTGGACGCCTCCGAGCCGGAGCCCCGCGTCCTGCTCGTTCATCGCCCCGCGTACGACGACTGGTCGCTGCCGAAGGGCAAGCTGCACGCGGGCGAGGCCCTGCCGGCCTGCGCGGTGCGTGAGGCGCTCGAGGAGACGGGCGTCCGGGTGCGGCTCGAGGCTCCCGTCGGCGACATCACGTACCCGATCGGCAGCGGCCTCAAGACGGTCCACTACTGGCGGGCGTCGGCGATCGAGTCCAGCCCCCGTCCGCCGGACGCCGAGGTCGACAAGATCGCCTGGGTGCCCGTGCGGACGGCCCTCGCCCGCATGTCCTACGGCGACGAGCGGGCGATGGTCGACAAGGCGCTGGCGCTGCCGGCGTCCACCGCGTTTCTCATCGTGCGGCACGGCAAGGCGATGCTCCGCAAGAACTGGACCGGCCGCGACCAGGCGCGTCCGGTGGATGCACGCGGGCGCAAGCAGAGCGCCGCCCTCGTCCCGCTCCTGGACGCCTACGCCGTCGGCCGCCTGGACTCGTCCACGTCGACCCGGTGCGTCCAGACCTTCAAGCCGTACGCGAAGGCGTCCGGGCTGGAGGTCCGCGGCTGGTCGACGCTCTCGGAGGAACTCGCCAAGGGCAACGACAAGGCGGTCACCAAGCTGATGCGCCGGCTGGTCGCCGAGGCGTCGGGCGCGCGGATGCCGACCGCCGTCTGCGGGCATCGTCCCGTCCTGCCGACCATGCTCGTCGCGCTGGGCGTCGAGCCGCATCCGTTCCAGACGTCGGCCGTCCTGGTCACCCATCTGGACGCCGCCGGTGCGGTCGTCGCGTCGGAGTTCCACAAGCCGCTGGTGTGACGTGTGGGCTAGGGATTCCGAGCCGCGAGGGTGCCGAGGTTCGGCACGGACGCCGACGTAACCCCTGGACGCCGACGCTGCATCTTCGGCATCCGCACTCATCCTCGGCGACCGCTCTTGGCCTCGGCATCCCTGTTCAACCTCGGCATCCCTGCTCAACCTCGCAGTCCAGCCTTGGCCTCGACGTCCAACCGGTTCTCGTAGAGGCGCTGAGAGTCGGCGTCCCGTCCTCGCGGCCTACGCGTGGCGACCCGTTCACCGTGCGTTCACCCGCCGGGCAGGGACCCGTCACGACCGCTGCCTACCTTGATGACGGAGCCGCACGGCTCCCCAGGATGGACCGTCCTGGATTCCCATCTCGAAGGAAAAACGTCCGTGAGCATGAAGAAGCTGGCTACGCCTCTCGCGCTGTTCACCGCTTCCGCGCTGGCCCTGACCGGCTGCGCGAGCAACAACCCGACCTCCGGCGCTCCCGCCGCCTCGGGCGCCGCCGGCGCCCTCTCCGGCTCGATCTCGGGCGCCGGTGCGTCCTCCCAGGAGCAGGCCATGACCGCCTGGTCGACGGGCTTCAAGGCCGTCCAGTCCGGCGTCACCGTCCAGTACAACTCCGTCGGCTCCGGCTCGGGCCGCAAGAACTTCCTCGCCGGCCAGGTCGCCTTCGCCGGCTCGGACGCCGCCCTGAAGACCGACGAGTACGAGGCCAGCAAGGCGCTGTGCGGCCCGCAGGGTGCGTTCAGCATCCCGGCCTACGTGTCGCCGATCGCGATCGCCTACAACCTCAAGGACGTCAAGGGCCTCAAGCTGGACGCCGACACCGCGGCCAAGATCTTCAAGGGCACCATCACCACCTGGAACGATCCGGCGATCGCCGCCCTCAACGCGGGCGTCACGCTGCCGGCCACGAAGATCACCGTCGTGCACCGCTCGGACGACTCGGGCACCACCGAGAACTTCACCGACTACCTCGCCCAGGCCGCCTCCACCGTCTGGACGGACGCCAAGGCGCAGAAGTGGCCGATCGCCGGCCAGGAGTCCGCTCAGGGCACCAGCGGCGTCGTCAAGCTGATCACCGCCACGGACGGGGCCGTCGGCTACGCGGACGAGTCCGCGGTCGGCGCACTCGGCACCGCGCAGGTCAAGGTCGGGGACGCCTACGTCGGCCCGTCCGCCGCCGGCGCCGCCAAGGCTGTCGAGCTGAGCAAGCCGGTGGGTGGCCAGGCCGCCAACGACCTGGCCGTGAAGCTGGACCGCAAGCCCACGGACTCCTCGGCCTACCCGATCGTCCTGGTCAGCTACCACATCTTCTGCAACACCTACAAGGACGCCGCGACCGCCAACATGGTGAAGGCGTTCGGCAAGTACGTGGTGTCGGACGCCGGCCAGAAGGCCGCCGCCGCCGCCGCGAAGAACGCCCCCCTGTCGGCCAAGCTGAGTGCTGACGCCGCAGCCGCGATCGACAAGATCACGGCCGCGTCCTAAGCGATCCCACCCTGCAGGAAGCCCGCCCGCGGGTCGTCGAAGCTCGGTCCTTCGACGACCCGACGGGTTGGCCCTGCGCAGCCCCCTCCAGGAGGATGACCCCCATGGCAGCACCAGAGGTCGTCGCACCGCCGCTCGTGGCCGCGGACGACTCTCGTGGTCGCTTCGGCGACTCCTTCTTCCGCACCCTCACCCTGGCCGCCGGCATCCTCATCTTCGGGATCCTGGCCCTCGTCTCGCTCTACCTCATCATCGAGTCGCTGGCGGCCATCACGGCCAGCCCCGACAAGCTGAGCTCCGGCCAGCCGTTCTGGGCGTACGTCGCCCCGATCGCGCTCGGCACCCTGATGTGCGCGACCATCGCGATCGTCCTCTCCACCCCGGTCTCGATCGCCGTCGCCCTGTTCATCTCGCACTACGCGCCGGCCCGGGTCTCCAAGCCCGTCGGGTACGTCATCGACATCCTCGCCGCGATCCCCTCGGTCGTCTTCGGCGCCTGGGGCATGACCACCTTCGGCCCGGGCCTGGTGCCCTTCTACACCTGGCTGTCCCAGGTCTGCGCCCCGATCCCCGGCCTCAACCAGGTCTTCGGGACGGCGTCCACCACCGGACGGACGCTCCTGACGGCGTCCATCGTCTTGGCCATCATGATCCTGCCGATCATCACCTCCCAGTGCCGCGAGATCTTCATCCAGACGCCGCGCCTGCACGAGGAGGCCGCCCTGGCCCTCGGCAGCACCAAGTGGGACATGATCAAGGCCACCGTCTTCCCGTTCGCCCGCAACGGCATCGTGTCGGCCGTCATGCTCGGCCTCGGACGCGCCCTCGGCGAGACCATGGCCGTCACGCTCGTGCTGGCCCCGGGAATCCTCACCGCGAACCTCATCGGCGTCGGCAACATGACGATCCCCGCCGAGATCGCGCTCAACTACCCCGAGGCGTTCGGGATGCGGCAGAGCGAGCTGATCGCGGCCGGCCTCATCCTGTTCGTCATCACCCTGGGCGTGAACATGATCGCCCGCTGGATCGTCAGCCGGTACGCCGAGTTCTCAGGAGCCAACTGACATGGCCACCAACGTCATCGAGAACGGCGCCCGCGCCAACGTCCTGAGCAGCAACACCCTCCCCCGCTGGGCGTCGGCCGCGTGCATCGCGGGCAGCGCGGCGGCGTCCGGACTGATCTTCGCCCTCGCCGGCTGGAACACCCCCCTGTTCGCGATCCTGGCGGCGCTGCTGTACCTGGCCGCCTGGACGATCCTGAACGCGGCCGTCCGGGGCGGACGCCACGGCTCGAACGCCTTCTGGGCGACGCTGGTGTGGGTCGCGTTCTTCCTCGCCCTCGTGCCGCTCGTGTCGATCATCTGGACGGTCGTGAGCAACGGCGTCCGGGGGTTGACGACTTTCGGCTTTCTCGGCTCGGACATGACGGGCATCACCGGCGTCCAGGACCAGGCGGCCGCGGCCGGCCAGGCCGGCGTCCTCGGTGGCATCCAGCACGCGCTCGTCGGGTCGCTGCTGATCACCCTCGTGGCGACGCTGATCTCGGTGCCGATCGGGCTGCTGACGTCGATCTGGCTGGTCGAGTACAGCCGCGGCAGCTGGCTGGCGCGGCTGATCACCTTCCTGGTGGACGTCATGACGGGCATCCCGTCGATCGTGGCGGGCCTGTTCGCGGCCGGCGTCCTGATGACGTACTTCAACCTCATCGGCGGCGGTTACTCGGGGGGCAAGCAGGTCATGGGCTTCACGGCAGCCATCGCGCTGTCGGTGCTGATGATCCCCGTGGTCGTCCGCTCCACCGAGGAGATGCTGCGGGTCGTCCCCAACGAGCTGCGCGAGGCGTCCTATGCCCTCGGCGTCCGGAAGTGGCGGACGATCCTGCGGGTCGTGATCCCGACCGCGATCTCGGGTATCGCGTCCGGCGTGACGCTGGCGATCGCCCGCGTGGCCGGCGAGACGGCGCCGATCCTGCTCACCGCGGGCATGGCGACCTCGACCAACTGGAACGTCTTCAAGGGCTGGATGATGACCCTGCCGGTCTACATCTACCAGCAGCTGATGCGTCCGACGGCCCCGTCGGCGCCGGACCCGTCCACGCAGCGCGCCTGGGGCGCCGCCCTGGTGCTCATCCTGATCGTGATGGGGCTGAACCTCATCGCCCGGGCCATCGCCGCCGCCTTCGCACCCAAGACCTCCGGACGCTGAGGCGTCCGACCGAGAGAAGAGAGCCATGTCCAAGCGCATCGAAGCCGACGACGTCGACATCTACTACGGCAAGTTCAAGGCCGTCGAGGGCGTCACGATGACGATCGAGCCCCGCAGCGTGACCGCCTTCATCGGGCCGTCCGGGTGCGGTAAGACCACGTTCCTCCGCTCGATCAACCGCATGCACGAGGTCATCCCCGGCGCCTACGTCGACGGCAAGATCACCCTCGACGGCGACAACATCTACGACCCGGGCGTCGACCCGGTCACGGTGCGCGGGCTGGTCGGCATGGTGTTCCAGCGGCCGAACCCGTTCCCGACGATGAGCATCCGCGACAACGTGCTGGCCGGCTACAAGATCAACGGACGCCGCCTGGCGAAGTCGGACGCCGACGACCTGGTCGAGCGCTCGCTCCGCGGCGCGAACCTCTGGGAAGAGGTCAAGGACCGCCTGGACCGTCCGGGCTCGGGGCTGTCGGGTGGCCAGCAGCAGCGCCTCTGTATCGCCCGGACGGTGGCCGTGAACCCCAAGGTGATCCTGATGGACGAGCCCTGCTCGGCCCTGGACCCCATCTCGACGCTCGCCATCGAGGACCTGATCCGCGAGCTCAAAGAGGATTACACGATCGTCATCGTGACCCACAACATGCAGCAGGCCGCCCGCGTCTCCGACGTGACCGCGTTCTTCAACATCGAGGGCACCGGTAAGCCGGGCAAGCTCATCGAGATGGGTCCGACCGAGAAGATCTTCTCCACCCCGGACGTCCGCGCGACCGAGGACTACATCACCGGACGCTTCGGATAGTCGCGGGCGACGCGGTCGGCCGCAAACGCTCACCTTCGCCGCAAACGCTCACCCCTGGACGTCAGCGCATCCACCCGGGGTGAGCGTTTGTCGCCTTGACAGCTCAGCGGGCCTGCGTGCCCTGCTGGTAGCGCAGCTGCCACCCGTCATCGGTCTTCAGCCACACCGCCGCGCGGTTCACCACGCCGTGCTTGGAGTGGCCCTTCCACAGCAGCAGGATCACGCCCTCGCCGAGCCGGTCGACCGAAACGACCTCCATCGTGATGCTGCCCTTGAGCGGCGCCAGGTGGTCGTGCAGGTCGGCGAAGTGCACCTCGCTGCCGCCGAAGCCGAACTGGAAGAAGTCGGGGTGGACGTACCGCTGCCACTGCGCGGCGTCGTGGCGCACGTCGTCACGGAGCATCAGGCGGGCCCGCTCGATGACCTCGAGCTGGTCGTCGTCCAGGGCAGCGGGAGCCATGTCAGTCATGGTCAGCATTATGGGCCACGGCATCGGCTCGCGAAGGGGATTCGGTGAGCACCTACGATGGCCGACATGAGCAGAGCTGGCTGGTACCCGGATCCGGGTGGCGCCCCGGGCATGTTCCGGTACTGGGACGGCACCTCTTGGGCGTCCACCGTCAGTTCGCAGCCCTTCGGCCCTCCTCAGCCGGACGCCGGTGGCGGCCAGCCGCTGACGTCGCGTCCGCAGCCGACGTACGCGTCGGCGTCCTATCAGCAGCCCGGAAAGCCCACCTCGGGGCTGAAGCAGCTCGCCTGGGGCGTGCTCGTCCTGGCCGTCGTAGGCGCGCTGGTGTTCGGCGGGCTGCAGCTGCTGCGCAGCATCGGGCTCAGCCCGTTCGAGCCGAACACCCCCAGCAACCCGAGTACCAACCCCTGCCCGCCCGAGAAGCTGACGCCGCCGACCATTCCGCCGCCGGCCAACGACGGACGCGTCCACGGCGGCAAGCTGTCCTATCCGATGCTCGGCTCCCCCTGGGGCGCGCCGAAGGACGACCAGCGGCTGCCGTTCGGACGGGACGTCTCCGTCCAGGACGTCATGGTCGAGCAGAACTTCGACGGCAAGGGCAGCTCGTGGGTGGCGTCCGTGCTGGTGGGCGAGCTGATCGCCGGTGACGGCTTCTTCAGCCCCAAGGAGGGCGCCGACCTGATCGCCAAGTGCGCGATGGCGCGGTTCTACAGCGACGCGCTCGTGCAGCGCAACGACCAGGTCAGCAAGGCGATCACCATCTCGGGCAAGGAGGGCTGGGTCATCGAGACCCACCTGACCTTCGACATCAAGGGTCTGCAGACGAAGGGCGAGACGGCGATCTTCCTGGTGATGCCGACGTCGGCGACGTCGTCCAGCATCTACTACGCCTCGATCCCAGACACGACGCCGCAGTACCTGAGCGTGGCCCGCGACGTGATGGCCCAGCTCCAGGTCGACCCCTAGCGGGGGCCTAGCCTCGGACGGCGATGCAGTCCGACAGCCCGACCTTCGACTTCAGCGCCAGCACGTTCGCCGTCGCCGTCGCCAGCCGCTTGGCCAGGTCCGGGTCGGACGCCGCCGCTGCGGCCAGCCCGCCGATGGCGGCCTCGGCCACGCTCGGATCGGACACCACGGCGAGTTCTCCGCCGACCTTGATGAAGCGCCAGACCCGCTCTGACGCCGGCACGGCGGCCAGCGACTTCGCCGCCAGGTCGTCGCTGAGCAGGACGCCGTCGAAGCGAAGGTCCTCGCGGGCCATCGCCATGACGGCGGCCGAGTACACCGCGGGCGAGGCCGGATCGATCTTCGCGAACGTCGCCGTCGAGACACCGATGGCGTCAGCGCCCGAGCCGGACGCCATCCGGTAGGTCGCTTGGGACTCGTCGGCGGGAGCAACGGTCGTGTCCGTGGCCGGTCCGGCGTCGGTCGCGTCCGGGCCGGCGGGCAGGGCGCCCATGCCGGGATAGTGGGTGACCGCGACCGCGACGCCAGTGTTGTCAGCGCCGGCGAGGATGCCGTCGAGCAGGTCGGCGACTGTGTTGACGTCCTTGCCGAGCAAGCGCGGGTTCTTGGTGGCGCCCAGCGCCAGGTCGCCGGACGGCGCGAGGTTGAGGTTGACGCCGGCGTCCGCCAGCTGGCCGTACCAGGTCTGCCAGGACGTCTGGGCCTTGTCGGGCGGCAGCACGCCCTGGTCGGCGGGCGCCGGGATGGCGTCGAAACCGGGTCCGGACAAGGACTGATGCGCGCCGCCCTCCTGGGCGACGGCGACGAGCAGCCCGGCGTCCGTCAGCGGCTTCGTGACCGCGCTGATGGCGCCGACGCCGGTGCGGAAGGTGCCCGTGAGGACGACTCCCCCGGCATGCGTCTTGGTGAGCAGGGCGGTCGTGGCGGCGTCCGGGGCGTGGGCGAGCCCGATGAGCACGACCTCGCCGGCCTGCTGCTGGACGGTGAGCTTGGTCGCGGCCGCGGCGCAGTCCTGGTCGGAGAGGTCGAGCGTGGGGCCGTCGGACGGCCCCGGAGACGCCGTGGTCAGCGACGGCTCCGGCTGCGTCGGACGCGTCTGCGCGCAGCCCGTGAGGGCCAGCGAGCCGACCGTAAGGGCGGCGGCCCAGCGACGTGCGCTCATGCGGACTCCTCCGTCAGGTTCAAGGCCAGCAACGCGTTCTCGACGACCTCGGTCAGCGCCGGATGGATCCAGTACTGACCGCGCGCCATCGTCACCACGTCGGTGCCCAGCGTCATCGCCTGGATCAGCGGCTGGATCAGCAGCGACGCCTGCATGCCGATGAGGTGGGCGCCGACGAGGCGTCCCGTCGCGCGGTCGGCGACGAGCTTGCAGCAGCTCGTGTCGTCCGCGGTGGCCCAACCGTAGGCGACCGAGCCGAACTCCTGGACGGCGACCGCGACGTCGAGACCGGCCGCGCGGGCGGCGTCCTCGGTGAGCCCCACGGAGGCAATCTGCGGGTGCGTGAACACCGCGTGCGGCACCGGGCGGTCGTCGTTGCTGCGGGGCGCGTCCGGGTGGAGCAGGTTGTGCTGGACGATCCGCGCCTCGTGGTTGGCGACGTGCTTGAGCTGCCCATGGGAGCAGACATCCCCCAGCGCCCAGACGCCCTCGGCGGTGGTCCGCTGTTGGGCGTCCACGACGACGTAACCGTCGGCGTCCAGCTCGATGCCCGCGGCCTGGACGCCGAGCCGGTCGCCGTTGGGGTGGCGTCCGGTGGCGATCAGAACGAGTTCGGCGGTCACCTCGGACGGCCCGTCGGGGCCGTCCAGCGACAGCCGGACGCCGTCGGCGGCGGCGTCCGCCCTGGTCACGCGAGTGTTCAGCCGGAGGTCGACGTAGGACGCCGCGGCGCGCGTGTAGCGGCGCGCGATCTCGGCGTCCTCGCGGGCGAGCATCCGTTGGCCGCGGTGGATCACGGTCACGTGGACGCCGTACGCCGAGAACACGTGTGCGAACTCGGCCGCGATGAACCCGCCGCCGATGATCGCCAGCGACGTCGGCAGGGCGTCCAGGCGCATGATCGTGTCGGAGGTGTGCACGCGGTCCGCGACGGCGTCCAGGCCCTCGATGTCGGGCCGCACCGCGCGGGAGCCGGCGGCGATCACGAACCGGTCCGCGGTGATCGTCTCGTCGCCGATCTGCAGCGTCTTGGGGGCGACGAAGCGTGCGGTCTGCCGGTACAGCGTCAGGTTGGACGCCGACGCGCGCCACCGCTCGCCGCCCTCCGCGATGGGATCGATGCGTCCGAAGACGCGGTCGCGGACGCCCGCGAAGTCGACGCTCGGGGCGTCCATGGAGACGTTGACGCGGGCGGCCTCCCCGGGCGTCCGGAGCAGGTCGGCCGGGTAGACGAACATCTTCGTCGGGATGCAGCCCTTGTTCAGACACGTGCCCCCGAACGGCACCCCGTCGTCCACAAGCGCGACGGACAGGTCAGCGAACCGCTCGTCGATCAGGCTGTTGCCCGATCCCGAGCCGATCACGCAGAGGTCGAAGTGCGGCATGGGTCGAGTCTTTCACGCGGACAAACACTGGCAGGATCGGCTCTCATGGGGATCTCAGAGACCGACTACGCCTTCCTGGTCCGCTCCGTGGACCTCGCCGAGCAGGCACTGGACGCCGGGGACGAGCCGTTCGGCTCGTTGCTGGTGGACGCCTCCGGTGCGGTGCTGCGGGAAGAGCGCAATCACGTCGGCGGCGGCGACCACACGAGGCATCCGGAGCTGGCGCTTGCCGTGTGGGCGGCGTCCGAACTCGGCCACGAGGAGCGGGGCCGGGCGACGGTCTACACCTCCGGCGAGCACTGCCCGATGTGCGCGGCCGCCCACGCCTGGGTGGGCCTCGGGCGGATCGTGTACGCCGCTTCGTCCGCGCAGTTGGGCGAGTGGCTGGCCGAGTGGGGCGTCCCTGAGGGGCCGGTGAACTGCCTGCCGATCTCCGAGATCGCGCCCGGGGTGCCGACCGATGGGCCCGCTCCAGAACTCACCGGACGCCTCCGCGAGCTCCACCGGCGCTCCCGGCAGCGCTGACGGCGCAGGGGCCTTGGTCAACGATCATCGGTTGGCCGAGGGCGTCGGGTTCACGGCACCTGGGGCTTCGGCAAGCTCAGCCATCGGCACGATGTGGGGCTACCGGCGTCCGAAGGGCAGCAGCACCGGCGTCCGACGCTTGTACTCCTCGTAGTCGGCCTGGCCGCCCCACTTCTTGTCGGCCTTCGCCTCCAAGAGCGGGATGCCGGACAGCTTGATGAGCAGCAGCGCCACGAACACCGGCGACAGCAGCGCGATGTACTGCCAGCCGCTCAGGGCGGGCAAGGCGATGATGGCGACGCCGATCCAGAGCAGGATCTCGCCGAAGTAGTTCGGGTGGCGCGAGACGGACCACAGGCCAGTACTGATGAAGCGTCCGGCGTTGGCGGGATCGGCCTTGAAGCGCGACTTCTGCAGGTCGGCGACGACCTCGAAACCGAATCCGATCAGCCAGACCACGAGGCCGACCGCAGCGAAGGCGTCCAACGGCACCTTGGACGCCGACGTCATGGCGATCCAGGCGGCCGCGGCGGTCATGGTGACCCAGAGGCCCTGGATGGTCCAGACGGACAGGAAGCGGGTCAGGTTGGGCTTGATCTCGTCGAACCGATCGTCGGCGCCACTACGCCGGACGCGTGTGAACAGGAACGAGCCCAGCCGGGCCGCCCAGATGACGACCAGTGCCCCGAGCAGCCAGCCGCGGGCGTCCTGGCCGGGCGTGAGCAGCGCGATGAGGACCGTCAGCGAGATGTAGGTGAGGCTGCCGGTGAGGTCGAAGAAGTGCTCGGTCTGCGCCCGGTACGAGGGCACGAACACGATCCACTGGATGACGAACGCCGCGGCGACCGCGAGTGCGAACACCGGCCAGCCGGCGACGCGCGCGCCACCTTGGCTGCCGGCGAGGGCGACGAGGGCGCCCAGGACGACGACGATGAGGGTCCGGACGAGTCCGGCGCGGTCGAGTTTCATGGCAGCTCCTCGGATGGCACACGTTTGAAAGTCATGAACTATTCAATCCGTGAACATAGTGGGTTATTCCGCGTCCCGCCAGATCATCGGCCACGAGCAACGGTGCGCGAGAGGTGTCCGAGAGGTGTCCGTGAGTGAGGAGGCGAGCAGAGGCGTCCAAGCTCGTCGACGCAGGCGTCCGAGCAGGTGAACTCAGCGGAGGCGTCCGAGCAGGTCGACGAGCGACACCCCGTCGGGACCCACCTCGACCACCACCGCACCGGACGCCCGCGCAGACTCCAGTCCGCCGGGCGAGTCCTCGACGGCGAGGCAGCGCTCGATCGGGACGCCGAGGCGCCGAGCCCCCTCGAGGAACGGATCCGGGGCCGGCTTGCCGCGCGCGGTGTCGAGCGGGGTGACCAACACTGTCGGCTCGAAGCCGGCGGCCCGCAGCCGGACCCACGCCAGCCGCGGCACCGCGCTGGTGACGACCGCCCAGGGCGTCCTGCGCTCGTCCAGCCAGGCGATCAGCTCGTGCGCTCCAGGTAGCGCCCGGACGCCGTCGGTCACTTCGCACTCCCGGTCGAGCAGGCGATCGAACTCGGCGGCGATGAACTCGGCGGACGCCTCGGGGAAGAGTCGGCGCAGCGAATAGTCCGCCGGGACGCCGTGGATCATCGCCAGCACGGATGCCGGGTCGAGGCCGTGCCGGACGGCGACCTCGGTCCAGCAGCGCTCGACGACGGGATAGGAGTCCAGGAGGGTGCCGTCCATATCGAACAGGACGGCGTCCAGGACGCCGACGTCGACGTGGTCCAACCGGTCGCGAGTCATGAGCCCATTCTCACCCGAGCCCGCCGCCTGTCCGGACGCGTCCGGGCTCGCTCGCCCCGGGAGGGCTGAGGCTGGACTCAGCAGCAGCCGGACGCGCGCTCGTCGGGCGAGCAGCACGGCACGATGTCAACGACCTCGACGCCCAACTCGCCCAGCAGCTCGGCCACGCGGGCCTTGATGTCGTCGCGGATCGGCCGGACGGCGTCCACGCCCTGCCCCGCGGGGTCGGCGAGCGTCCAGTCGAGGTAGCGCTTGCCCGGGAAGTACGGGCACGTGTCGCCGCAGCCCATCGTGATGACGACATCGGACGCCTCGACGGCTTCGGCGGTCAGGACCTTCGGGACCTCGGCCGAGATGTCGATCCCCTCCTCGAGCATCGCCTCACGGACGGCGGGGTTGATGGACGCCGCGGGCGCCGATCCCGCCGAGCGCACCTCGACGGCGCCCCCGGACAGGTGGTGGGCGTAGGCCGCGCCCATCTGGGACCGTCCGGCGTTGTGGACGCAGACGAACATCACGGACGGCTTGGCGTGGGTCATGGCGGCTCCTTCGAGGGCTGGCTACTGGGGTTGGTTAGTCGGGCGGTGGATCGGGATTCGGGTGGTGTCTGAGTGCTCACTGTGTCGGATATCCGAAACCTCGGGCACTCAGTCAGCCCCGATAGGGGCCGGAAGCAGTGGGGTCAGCGACCTGGGTCGCGGCGGGAGCCGGGAACAGCCGCGGACGCAGCCACAGCGAGACGTAGACGAGGGCGACCAACACGGGCACCTCGATGAGCGGACCGACCACCCCGGCCAGCGCCTGCCCGGACGTGACCCCGAAGGTGCCGATGGCGACCGCGATGGCGAGCTCGAAGTTGTTGCCGGCCGCCGTGAACGCGACCGTCGTGGCGTGCGCGTAGTCGAGCCCGGCGGCCCGGGAGGCGAACAGCGAGCCCGTCCACATCACCGCGAAGTAGGCGACGAGCGGCACCGCGATGCGGGCCACGTCGAAGGGCCGCGATGTGATCGTTTCCCCTTGCAGGGCGAACAGCAGCACGATGGTGAAGAGCAGTCCGACCAGCGCCCAAGGCCCGAGCTTCGGCAGCAGGACGGACTCGTACCAACGGCGTCCCTTGGTCTTCTCACCGACGTAGCGGGTCAGGAAGCCGGCCGCCAAAGGAATCCCCAGGAACACCAGCACCGAGACGAAGATCGCCCAGAACGAGAAGTCCGCGGACGCCGTGGGCAGGCCCAGCCAGCCCGGCAGCACGACCAGGTAGAACCAGCCGAGCGCCGAGAACGCCAGCACTTGGAACACCGAGTTGATGGCCACCAACACCGCGGCGGCCTCCCGGTCGCCGCAGGCGAGGTCGTTCCAGATCAGCACCATCGCGATGCACCGCGCGAGCCCCACGATGATCAACCCGGTGCGGTAGGCGGGCAGGTCGGGCAGGAAGACCCAGGCCAGGGCGAACATCAACGCCGGCCCGAGCACCCAGTTGAGCACCAGCGACAGGCCCATCAGGCGGCGATCGGCGGTGATCCGGCGGGTCTCGTCGTAGCGGACCTTCGCCAGCACCGGGTACATCATCACCAGTAGTCCCAGCGCGATCGGCAGCGAGACGGAGCCGATCTTGACGGCGTCCAGGGCGGAGTTCAGCCCGGGGACGAGGCGTCCGAGGGCCAGCCCCAGGGCCATGGCCGCGAGGATCCACACCGGCAGGTAGCGATCGAGAAAAGACAGCTGCTTCGCGACGGTCGGGGCAGGTGAGGTCACGACGCTCCTTGGTGATATCGACGGTTGTCGATCCGATCCAACCAGCGCGTATCGATTCCTGTCAATGTGACCCAGGCCGTCCACGTCAGGGGGCGAGGCGTCCGCAATTGGGGTCGCACACCCATGGTCGACCGGCGCAGGCGTCCCTAGGCTTGCCGACGTGAGGCGTCCGCCTCGGAAAGGCCGCAGCATGAGCGACGACAAGCAGACCCCCAGCCTCGAGGACCTGGCCGGCACCTCCCGGTTCGCCATGTTCACCACCACGGACGCCGAGGGCCGGCTCGTGAGCCGCCCGATGGCCGTGCAGGAGTACGCCGACGGGGTGTTCCGCTTCATCACCCAGGCCGCCAACGACGTCGCGCGCGACTCGGACGGCAAGCAGGTCAACCTGACACTGGTCGACTCGACCACGTGGGTGTCGGTCTCGGGCACCGGCGCGATCAACACCTCGGTCGAACTCAAGCAGCGCCTCTGGAACGTCTTCAACGACGCGTACACCACGGGCGGCCCGGAGAACCCGGACAACATCGTGCTCGAGGTCGACCCGGGCACCGTGTCGTACTGGGACAGCCCCAACGCGGCCGTCCAACTGCTCGACATGATCAAGGCCAAGGTCACGGGCACCATGCCTACGGCCGGCGATCACGGGACCTTCGACGCGTGAGCGACAGCGTCCGGCGCTGGGGAGTCGCCTACCTGCTGGCCGCCGCGACCTTCGCGGCCCTCGACGTCGTCTGGATCAGCCTCGTCGCTGGCCAGCAGTACCGGAGCCAGATCCCGCAACTGATGGCCGACAGCCCCAACGGAGCCGCCGCGGGCTTGTTCTACGCCCTTTTCGTCTGCGGCATCGTCGCGTTCGGCGTCCGGCCCCACGACCCGGACGCCTCGCTGGCGTCGCGGGCGGCGTCCGGCGCGCTCTTCGGACTGCTCGCCTACGCGACCTGGGGGCTGACCGGGGTGGCCGTGCTGAAGGGCTTCCCGTGGGGCCTGGCCCTGCTCGACATGGCGTGGGGCGCCGTCGCGAGCGGCGTCGTGACCGCGGTCACGGCGACGATCCTCGGACGCCTCAAGGCGCTCGGGTCCGGCGCTAACTGATCGCCCGCCTCGGCTTCGGCGCCGCCGTGCGGCGTCGCCACACCCAGAGCGCCACGGCCGCCGCCGGGGCGAGGAACGACGCCCAGCTGTAGTAGAAAGTGCCCGCGTCACGGACGAGGCCCCAGACGGCATAGGCGATCAAGGCTGCAGCGGCTACCGCCAGCAGCGCGCGCTCGACGGTCGGCCGGGGCAGCACCGCGGTGCCGAGCAGCAGGCCGGCCACCGCCAGGGTCGAGATGACACCCACCGTCCACTGCATGACTACCTCCGCACGTCCGTGATCACCAGGTCAGCAGGTTCGACGTGACGCCGTTGCACACTGCCCACACCTGACGACCGGCCTGGCCGAAGACCCAGAGCGGTCTATTCGTAGCACCTCCGGTGAGGACCGACGTCGTCCAGACGCTGCCATGGTCGAAAGCCCGGCACGTGTAGTCGCCGCTGAAGCATGTCGTCGACACCTGGACCCAGGCGCAGCGCATCGCTGGCAAGTACCGCGCAGATGATGTTTGTCGCCCCCCTCGGGCGCGGATTAGGGTCGCCTCACCCGGACCGTCGGTTCGGGACGGGTTGGGAGGCGTTGTGGGCAGGCTGGAGATCACCGTGAACGGGATCGTGCGGGACGCCACGGGGACGCCGCCACAGACCAACCTACTGACCTGGCTCCGCTCGATCGGCCTGACCGCCGCGAAGGAAGGCTGCGCCGAGGGCGAGTGCGGCGCCTGCGCGGTGCTCATCGTCCGCCCGGACGGCGCCCGCAGCCGTCTCGACTCCGTCAACTCGTGCCTGGTGACGCTCGGCTCCCTGCACGGCGCCGAGGTCGTCACCGTCGAGGGGCTCGGGACGCCGGATCGCCTGCATCCCACCCAGGCCGTCCTCGCCGCCGCCGGCGGCTCCCAGTGCGGCTACTGCACGCCGGGCTTCGTCTCCAGCCTCGCCGGCGAGTACTACCGCGCCGACCGGACGCCCGGGCAGCACGGCTGCGGCAACGGCGTCCACCTAGAAGCCCTCGCCGGCAACCTGTGCCGGTGCACCGGCTACCGGCCCATCAAGGACGCCGCGCTGGCGATCGAGTCGCCGCCCGCGGACGATCCTTGGGTCGAGCGCCTCGCGCAGCCCAGCTCGTGGCCCAGCCCCGTTTCGGTCTCGGACGCCGCGGGTGCGGTCGTGCGTCCGGCCAGTCTCGCCGAGGCCTTCGATGCCCTGGACGCCGACGGTGCGGCCCCCCTGGCCGGCGGCACGGACCTGAACGTGGAGCGCAACATCCTCGGCCGCACCAAGGCGACGCTGGTCGCCGTCGAGGCGCTGCCCGAGCTGCGCTGCCTGGAATTCACTGATGACCACATCGAGATCGGCGCCGGGCTCACGTTGAGCGAGATCGAGCGCCGCCTCGCCGGACGCGTCCCGCTGCTGGACGCCCTCTGGCCGCAGTTCGCCTCGCCGCTCATCCGGAACGCGGCCACGCTCGGCGGCAACCTGGGCACGGCGTCCCCGATCGGCGACAGCCCGCCGACGCTGCTGGCCCTGGAGGCGTCCGTGGTGTTGATCGGACGCCGCGGCGAACGCGAGGTGCCGCTCGCCGACTACTTCACCGGCTATCGCCAGACACTTCGCGAACCGGGAGAACTCATCAAGAGCGTGCGGGTTCCGCTGCCGCTGGCCCCGCTGACGGCGTTCCACAAGATCGCCAAGCGCCGCATGGACGACATCTCGAGCGTCGCCGTCGGCTACGCGGTCGAGCTGAGCGATGGCGTCGTGAGTCGCGTCCGGATCGGCCTGGGTGGCGTCGCCGCCACCCCGATTCGCGCGCTGGCTACCGAGGACGCCCTGCTCGGTTGCGCCTGGACCCCCGAGACGGCCGCGGCGGCGGCGTCCGTGATGAAGACCGAAGGGACGCCGATCAGCGACGCCCGGGCGAGCGCGGCCTACCGCAGCGCCATGCTGGAACAGTCGCTGCTGAAATTCTTCGCCTCGACCCGTGAGGAGGTGGCCCGATGACGAGCCTGTGGGAGCGTCCGGACGGCCCCGTCGTGGGCCAGGCCAAGCCGCACGAGAGCGCGGTCGGCCACGTCACCGGCACGGCGTACTTCACTGACGACCTCGTTGGACGCCTCACCGGCGTCCTGCACGCGTACCCGGTTCGGTCCCCGCAGACGCACGCGCTCGTCACGCGACTCGACACCGAGCCCGCGCTCGGCGTCCCGGGGGTCGTCCGAGTCCTGACCGCAGCCGACGTGCCCGGCGTCAACGACGCGGGGATTCATCACGACGAGCCGCTCTTCCCGTCCGAGGTCATGTTCCGCGGCCACGCGGTCGCCTGGGTGCTGGCCGAGTCACTCGAGGCCGCCAAGGCGGGTGCGGCGGCGGTCGTCGTCGAGTACGACCCGCTGCCGTCCATCGTTTCCATCGCGGACGCCGAGGCCGCCGGCTCGTTCCAGGGCACCACGTCCGTCGTCCGGCGGGGCGACGTGGACGCGGCGTTCGCGTCGGCGTCCCACGTCTTCTCCGGCGAACTGGAGATCGGCGGCCAGGAGCACTTCTACCTCGAGACGCACGCGGCGCTGGCCATGGTGGACGGGTCCGGGCAGGTGTTCGTGCAGTCGAGCACGCAGCACCCGAGCGAGACCCAGGAGATCACCGCGCACGTGCTCGGCCTCGGCTCGCACGCCGTCACCGTCGAGTGCCTGCGGATGGGCGGCGGCTTCGGCGGCAAGGAGTGGCAGCCCCACGGGCTGGCCGCGATCGCCGCACTGGGTGCGGTGCTGACCGGACGACCCGTCCGGCTGCGGCTGGAGCGCTCGCTCGACATCACGATGACCGGCAAGCGGCACCCCTTCCTGGCGCGCTGGAAACTCGGCTTCGACGACGAACTCCACCTCGTCGCCATGAGCGGCGAATTCATCGCCGACGGCGGCTGGTGCCTGGACCTTTCGGCCCCCGTCCTGGCCCGCGCGCTCACCCACTGCGACAACGCCTACAACATTCCCAACGTCGAGGTCGTCGGCCGCATCGCCAAGACCAACAAGACCTCGCAGACCGCCTTCCGCGGCTTCGGTGGTCCGCAGGGCATGTTGTTCATCGAGGACGCCCTGGGCCGCTGCGCGCCTCAACTCGGCGTCTCACCCGAGGACCTGCGGCGCCGCAACCTCTACCGCGACGGCGATTCGACGCCCTACGGCCAGCCGGTCAAGGACGCCGGACGCCTCGCCACGATCTGGGACCGCGCCTTCACCACCAGCGAGTTCGAGCGTCGGCGGGCCGAGGTGGACGCCTTCAACGCGGCGTCCCCGCACGTGAAGCGCGGCCTCGCGATCACCCCCCAGAAATTCGGCATCTCGTTCAACACGGCGGCGTTCAACCAGGCCGGGGCGCTCGTCCAGATCTACAAGGACGGCTCCGTCCTGATCAACCACGGCGGCACCGAGATGGGCCAGGGGCTGCACACCAAGATGATCCAGGTGGCGGCAACGGCGCTCGGCGTCCCGTACGAGCTGGTGAAGCTCGCCCCGACCCGCACCGACAAGGTGCCGAACACGTCGGCGACGGCGGCGTCCACGGGGGCCGACCTGAACGGTGCCGCGGTGAAGAACGCCTGCGACCAGCTGCGCGAGCGGCTGGCCAACGTCGCGGCAGGCTGGCTGTCGCACGACACGGTCGAGCAGTGGAACCTGCCGCTGCAGCCCGACGACGTGCGCTTCGCCGACGGGCTCGTCTACCCGGTGGGGCATCCCGAGATGGGCAAGCCGTGGGCCGAGGTCGTCAACGCCGCGTACTGGAGCCGCGTCCACCTGTCGGCGGCCGGCTTCTATCGGACCCAGGGCCTGCACTGGGACGCCAAGAACATGTGGGGCTCGCCCTTCAAGTACTTCAGCATGGGCGCGGCGGTCAGCGAGGTCGAGGTGGACGGCTTCACGGGCGCCCACCGGCTGCTGCGGGTCGACATCGTTCAAGACATCGGCAACTCGCTGAGCCCGTTGATCGACCTCGGCCAGATCGAGGGCGGGTTCGCTCAGGGCGTCGGCTGGCTGACCATGGAGGAACTGCGCTGGGACACGTCCGACGGCGAAGGCCGCGGGCGCCTGCTCACCAACTCGGCGTCCACCTACAAGCTGCCGAGCCTCGGCGAACTGCCGGAGGTCTTCAACATCGAGGTGGTGCCGAACCTGAGCGAGCGCGGCGCGATCTACGGCTCCAAGGCCGTCGGCGAGCCGCCGTTGACGCTCGCGATGAGCACCTTCGAGGCGATTCGGGACGCCGCGGCGGCGTTTGGTCCTGCTGGGCGCGATCCCAAACTCGGGCTTCCGTCGACGCCGGAGGCGGTCTTCTGGGCGCTCACCGAGGCCCGCGAGGCGTCCGCGCCGCCAAGCACCTAAGGAAACACAGATCAACGGGGTCACTCGTTGGCTGATCAACGGGGTCACTCGTTGGCTGATCAACGGGGTCACTCGTTCGCTGAGCAACGGGGTCATTCGTTGGCTGAGCTTGTCGAAGCCCTCGCACAGGCGGCTTCGACAAGCTCAGCCAGCGATCGATCAGTGCTTACCTGGGTCTCGTTATCGCCCGACTGGTAGTGCCCGCACGGTCACGACGGCCTCGCCCAGCGCCTCCGACCTGGCCGTCACGACGATCTCGCCGGGCCCGGTCGGCCGGACCACCGCCAGCGCCCGCCCGTCGAAGGTCCGCCATGTCGAACCTTCGAACCGTTCGGTCGTGCTCGGGTTCGCCGAGCACATCCCGGCCAGGACGCCGGGGCCGCTCACCTCGACGGTCACGTCGGCCTCCGCGCAGGTCACCAGCACTCCGGACGCGTCCCGCAGCTCGATGGTCACGTAGGCCAGGTCGGACGCCTCCGCGCGGATCGCCGGACGGTCGACCGACAACACCAGGGACGCCGCCCCGGCGGTCGCGAGGCCGTGGCGTCCGACCTCGTCGGAGCCTCGATAGGCGACGGCGACCAACTCACCGGGCTGGTACTCGATCGAGAACGACGCCAGCAGCGGACGCCTCTCCCCGACCGGCCCGCGCGCAACCTCCGCGCCGTTCAAGACCAAAGCCACCTCGTCGGCGTCCGCGTAGACCTCGACTTCGACGACACGCCCCTCGAATCCGGGCCACGTCCAGGCCGACACCGAATCCGACCAGGCCCACGGCGAGTTCGAGACCACCGGATCCCCGGCCCGCGACGGGCGCAGCACCGCCAGATAGGGCTCGGACCGCAGCCCGAACGCGATCTCGCGGTAGAACGACAGCGGACGCCGCCAGCCGGTGATGTCCAGGTCGCCGCACCAGGCGGTCAGCCACGGGAACTCGCGCTCCAGGCCCGGCGGGGCGGCGTCCGATGCGTAGGCGACCGACCCGATGCCGACCTCGCCGAGGTAGTCCCAGCCGGTCCAGCAGAAGTCGCCGATGACGTGCGGGTGCTCCACCACCAGCGGCCAGAGGCGTCCGATCTCGGGGCCGAAGGTCTCAGAGCCGACGATCACGCGCGCCGGGAACAGCTCGGCGTCCATCGCGTACCGGGTCTCGCCGTAGTTCAGCCCGACGACGTCCAGCACCGAATGCGATTCCGCGGTGCGGCGCGTGACGTTCTCGCCCGCGGCGGCGCCCGTCATGGACGCCCCGGGGTCCTCGGCCATCAGCTCGTTCAGCCCGCCGGCGGCGGCGACCTGGGCGGCGAAGTCGTCCATCACGGCGAGCAGCGAGTTGACGCCGTTGGTCACGAGCCGAGTCGGGTCCAGGATGCGGACGTGTTCGGCCATCGACCGAGCGAGGAAGGCGCCGTGCGGCGTCCCGACCTCGGCGATCTCGTTGCCGAGGGAGTACATGATCACGGACGGGTGGTTGCGGTCCTTGGCGACCAGCGCGGCCAGGTCGGCGCGCCACCACTGCGGGAAGTCGAGGGCGTAGTCGTAGGGGGATTTGCCGCGGACCCACATGTCGAACGCCTCGTCCATGACGAGCATGCCGAGCCGATCGCAGGCGTGCAACATCGCGGGCGAGAGCGGGTTGTGCGCCGACCGGATGGCGTTGAATCCGGCCGCCCGCAGCAGCTCGACGCGCCGCTCCTCGGCGCGCGCGATGGCGGCGCCGCCCAGCGGCCCGTTGTCGTGGTGAAGGCACGCCCCCCGCAGCTTGACGGGGCGTCCGTTGAGCAGCAGCCCCCGCTTGGGGTCGACGGCGATGGTCCGGACGCCGAACGTCACGGTCGTCTCTGCGGCGTCCAGCGACACGGACGCCTCGTACAGCGCCGGTGACTCGTCGGACCACAGCTCGGGGTCGGGCAGGTAGAACCGCTGCCGCGCCACCACCGTCTCGCCGGGCGGCACGGTCACCGGGACGCCGTCGCGGCCGACCTCCGCCCCGGACGGGCCACGCAGAACCGTCAGCAGGGACGCGGTCGCCGTCCGCGCGGACGCGTTGGCGACCCGCGTGGCGACCTCGACGACGGCCTGACCGTCGTCCACCCGGACGGTTGTCACTGTGACCCCGTCGGGCGCGACGTGCACCAGCTCGTCGACGTGCAGCACGACCGAGCGATGCAGCCCGGCGCCGGAGTACCAGCGGGAGTCCTCGCCGGTGCGCACCTCGACCCGCAGTTCGTTGGCGCCCTCGCGCAGGAACGGCGTGGCGTCCACCCAGAAGCGCGCGTAGCCGTCGGACCGGTTGCCCGCCAGCTCGTCGTTCACGTAGACCATCGCGTGCCGCATCGCCCCCTGGAATTCCAGCCTGACCAGGCAATTTGCCCACTCGGCCGGCACGTCGAACGTCTTCAGGTACGTGTACGCGCCGTTCGGGTAGTAGGCGGACGCCCCGCGCGCCGGGGCGCCCGGGGTGCGCTCGGCGTCGCGGAGGGCGTCATGCGGCAAGGTGACCGGCTTGGGGTCGGCCGTGACGCCCTGGACAACGGCGAACGGGCCCAGCGGCGTCCGGACGAACCAGTCGTGGTCGAACTCGATGCGCATGTCAGGCCGGCCCGCCCGAGGACGCCCGAATCACCAGCTCGGGCCGGAACACCTGGTGAACGTCGCGTCCGGCGCCTGACAGCAGCAGGTCCGCGGCGGCGTACCCGATCTCGTGGGTCGGCTGCCGGACCGATGTCAGCGGCGTCATCAGCTCGGACGCGAACGGCACGTCGTCGTAGCCGACGACGGCCACCCTGGACGGCATGTCGTAGCCGCGCAGCCGGCATTCCCGTTGGACGCCCAGCGCCACGATGTCGTTGATGCAGAAGAACGCGGTCGGCTTGGCAGCCTCGCCGTCGTAGACGTCGATGAAGGCGCGCTGGCCGTCGTCGGCGCTCATCCCGGGCAGCCAGCGGCTCACGATGACCTCGTCGGAGTTGAGCCCCGCCTCGACCACGGCCTGGACAGCGCCGGCGAGCCGGTCCCGGGACTGCTCCAGGTGCTCTGGACCACCCAGGTAGGCGATCCGGCGATGGCCGCGCTCGATCAGGTGCCGGACGACCTGGCGTCCACCGGAGACGTTGTCCATCCCGACCGACGCGTGCCTCTTGCTCTGCGAATCGAGCAGCACGGACGGGATGCCGAAGGCGTCCAGGCGCTCGAGGCGCTTCTTGGTCGTCTTGGTCGGCGTGATGACCAGCCCGCGGATGCCCTGCTCGGCGAACAGCTGCAGCACCCGCTCTTCACGCTCGGGGTCCTGGTCGGAGCTGGCGACCATCAGGGTGAGGTTGTCCAGCGCGAGCCGGTCCTCGATGCCTCGGGCGAGCGCGGTGTAGAAGGGGTTCGACAGGTCGAGCAGCACCGCGCCGACCGCGGTCGACTGGCCGGCCCGCAGCTGCCGCGCGGACGCGTTGCGCACGAAGTCCAGCTCGCGCATCGCCGCCTCGACGCGCTCGCGGGTGGCGTCCGCGACGGCGTCCGGTCGGTTGAGGACGTTCGAGACGGTCCCGACCGACACTCCGGCCCTCTTGGCGACGTCCTTGACCCCGGCTCGCATCACTGCCCCTTCGCTCCAACCCGGACGATCATCCCACACCGATGAATCCGTTCAGAGGCCCAGGAGACCCCTGATGTCGTCGGCGCTCAGCGGTGCGGCCAGCTCGCCGTCGTCGCCCAGCACCTCGTCGAACAGGTCCCGCTTGCGCTGCTGCAGGGCCACGACCTTCTCCTCGATGGTGTCCGCGCTGACCAGGCGGTACACCATGACGTTCTTGTCCTGACCGATGCGGTGCGTCCGGTCGATGGCCTGCAGCTCGGCGGCCGGGTTCCACCACGGGTCGAGCACGAACACGTAGTCGGCCTCGGTCAGCGTCAGCCCGAAGCCGCCCGCCTTGAGCGAGATCAGGAACGCCGGATCGTCGCCCTCCTTGAACGCCGCGATCCGCGCCGCGCGGTCGCGTGTGCGTCCGTCCAGGTACTGGTAGCGGACGCCCTCGGCGTCCAGTCGCTTGCGGACCAGCGCCAGAAACGACGTGAACTGGCTGAAGACGAGCGCCCGGTGACCCTCGGCGGCCACCTCGGTGAGCAGGTCGACGAGCGTGTCGATCTTCGCGGACGCCGCGGCGTGCGTCGGGTCGATCAGCGCCGGCGACAACGACAGCTGCCGCAGGGTCGTCAGCGAGCGCAGGATCGCGATGCGGTTGCGGGTGACGTCACCGACCAGGCCCAGGACCTTCTTGCGCTCGGCCTGTAGCTGCCGGTCGTAGAGGCGGCGGTGCGCGGGCGCAAGGTCGATCGACAGCACTTGGGTCTGCTTCGGGGGCAGGTCGGCGGCGACGGCCTCCTTCGTCCGGCGCAGCAGCACCGGCCGGATCCGCCGCCGCAGACGAGGCAGCGCGTCGGCGTCCGTCCTGCGTTCGATCGGACGCCGATAGAACTCCTCGAACGAGTCCGGACGCGGGAACAGGCCGGGGCAGGTGATCGACAGCAGGGACCACAGGTCCATGAGGTTGTTCTCGAGCGGGGTGCCCGTCAGGGCGAACCGGACGCCGGCGCGCAGCTTTCGGACGGCCTGGTAGGCCTTCGACTGGCGGTTCTTGACGAACTGCGCCTCGTCCAGCACGACCGCGCTCCAGGCGCGTTCGGCGTAGTCGGACGCCTCGAGGCGTAGCAGCGTGTACGAGGTGACGACGATGTCGGCGTCCCCGATGACCTCGGCCAGCGTCGCCCCGCGCTTGCCCCCGGTCTGGGTGATCGAGCGCACCGAGAGGCCGGGGGTGAACGTCGCGGCCTCAGCGACCCAGGTGCCCAGGACGCTCGTGGGCGCGATAACGAGCACCGGTTCGGTCAGCTCGCCGGCTTCCTTCGCGGACGCCACGGCCGTCAGCACCTGCAGCGTCTTGCCCAGCCCCATGTCGTCGGCGAGGATCCCGCCCAGCCGGGACGCCCACAAGAACCGAAGCCAGCGGAAGCCCTCGTCCTGGTACGGACGCAGGGTCGCGTTGAGGCCCGTGGGCGGCTCGACCGCGGGGATGGCGTCCAGGTTGAGCAGCCCGTCGACGGCCTTCCGCCAGGACGCCGCCTGCTCGGCGACGATCCCGAGGCCGACGAGCTCGTCCCAGAGTCCGGCGTGCTCGACGCGCAGCCGCAGCGAGCCGGGCTCGTCGGCGTCCGCCAGGTCGCGGGCCTCGGCGATGAGCTGGCGCAGGCGATCGAGCTCGGGGACGTCCAGGCTGAACCAGACGCCGGAGTCGAGGATCAGGTGATCGTCGCCGCGGCTCAGGGCCGTGAAGAGCTCCGCGAAGGGGACCGTCTCGTCGCCCAGCTTCACCTCGACGCCGAGATCGAACCAGTCGTTGTGGCCGGGGCGCTCGGCGATCCTCAGCTCGACCGTGGGCGCTTCGTCGGCCTCGCGGAAGTCTGGCAGGTCGGCGTCCAGGATCACGTCGACGGCATCGGACGCCTCCAGCGCGGGCAGCACCCGGGTGGCGAAGTCGATCAGCTCGCGTCCGGTGACCTGCTGCTCGTCGGCGACCCAGAAGCCGTCCGGCAGGGACGCCAGCAGCGCGGCTTCGGCGTCCGGGTCGCGGACCGGCGGCTCGTCGAAGCGCTGTCGCACGCTCAGGCGCGTCGTCGCGTCTCCGCTGGTGTAGGTGATCGCGCAGCGGATCAGCGCCGCGGTCTGCCCCCGCGGCGTCACGCGGACCTCGAAGCGCGGCAGCGCCGGCTCGGGTAGGTCGAGCCCATCGGCGACGATGACGCGTCCGAGGCGCCTCAGTGCGGGCAGGTAGCCGGTGGCGAACGCACCGACGTCCTCGGTCGGAACCACGAGCGGACTCGGGCTGTCGAGCAGCGCCTGCTCGGCGTCCGACGCCTGGCGCTGCAGGCCCGCCAGGATCAACTCCCCTTGTGAGAGGCAGTGCAGCCCGTGCGCGGGGCGTCCGACGACGGTCACCCGAGCACCGCGTTGGGCGCCCACGACGGCGAAGCGCCGCACGATCTCGACGCCGTCGTCGGCTTCCATGATCTCGACCACCAGCGACGCCGGGGACGCGGCGAGCCGCACCGGCGGCGTCCCGTTGGCGCTCACGAAGACGACCCCGACGGACGCCGCATGCTCGAGCGCGGACCAGACCGTCGGGCCGGCGTCGGCGAGCGACCGGACGTCGGAGGCGCCGTGGTAGTAGCGGCCGAGCGTCCCGTCGCCGTCGAGGGCGCGGCCCAGAGTCAGCAGCGCGCGGCGGTGGGCGGCGAGGTAGGAGCTGCGGTAGTCGTAGGCGAGGGCGTCCCAGGTGATGCCGGACTTGATCCACTTGCCGGACTTGCCCCAGACCAGCGGCCGCAGCCGCAGCTGCGACTCGCCCGTGAGCGTGAACTCGACCGCCAGCGGGGCGCCTTGGTGCACGGCGGACGCGGCGGCGGCGACCTCGCGGAGGGTGCGCTCCCAGGCGGGGACGATCCGGGTCGCGGCCTGGGCCTGGGCGGCGATGATGACCGCGACGCCGTGCTTGCAGTCGTGGCCGATCGGGCAGGTGCAGCGGACGTGGACCGTGATCCCGCGCGGACCCTGGCCCTGGATGACGGTCGTCTTGTAGGTCGACCCGCCGCCCACCTTGGCCGTGATGATCGTGGTGCCCGGGGCCTGCTCGATCTGGATGTCGCGGACGCGTCCCTGCACGGCATAGGCCCGGCCGCGCATGAACGTATCCGGCCCGAACCGCAGGCGCAGGGCGGCGACCGTCCAGTCCCGTCCCCAGGGTGCTTCGCTCACGGGGCGTCCTTGGTGCGCGGCTGGCCCTTCTCGGGGTGATGAACCGTGATCGGCAGGAAGCTCAGGTCGACGACGTACTCGACGTCGGCGTCGAAGTCGGTGTCGCGACGCGCAACGTCCAGGGCCTGGATCTCGTCGAGGATGGTACACAGGCGCGCCCAGTAGTCGTCGGCCTCGTCACGCGTGAGGTGGACCGTGTAGAGGTTCTGGACGCCGTGCCAGGCCCGGTCGTGGTTCAGCGCGTACGAGCGGCGTTCGAGCTGGCCGCGCAGGTCGGAGGTCAGCGTGTGCAGGTCGGCCGCGACGGGCTGGCTCGCCGGATCGTTCGGGTCGTACGTCAGTCCGGACGGGTTGGCGAGGGTCCACCAGGTCTCGCGTCCGTCGGTGTGGTGCTTGGACGCCGTCTTGGCGATGAGTCCCGCCTCGGCCAGCAGCTTGAGGTGATACGAGACCTTGTTGACCGGCTCGCCCACGGCGGCAGCGAGATCACCGGTGCGCAGCTGCGCGGTCGAACCGAGCTCCCAGACCAGGCGGACGCGGATCGGGTGGGCGAGGACGCGCATCGTGGCCGCGTCCAGCATGACCGGCTCGGGCAGCTGGGGTCGCGGCGCCTCGGTCACAGCGGGGCCTCCTCCCAACGGTCCGGTCTGGGGATCGAGCGTACGGCGTCCGAGAGTGCGGCGGCGACCGTGGCCAGGGCGAGGATGGCCAAGAAGGCGCCCATCGTCGGGGTGAGGCCGACGGCCGGCAGGAGGAGTCCGGCGGCCAGGGGCGCGAGGGCGGACAGCCCGCCGACGAAGAGTCCCAGCAGGGTCTGGACGCGGCCCTGCAGTTCGACGGGCGTCTGGGCGAACAGGTAGCCGCCCATCGCGGCGTTGAGGGCGGGCAGGAGCAGGCCGCCGAGGCCCATCGCACCTAGCCAGATAGGGTAGGAGTCGGTCAGGGCGGTGGGGATCTGGCACAGGGTGACCCAAATGAGGGCGGCGATGGCGAGACCTCCGGTCGGCACGCGCTGGACGAGGCGTCCGGCCAGGAGCGCGCCCAGGAGGAACGAGCCCGAGAGGACGGCCGAGAGGGTGCCGATCTGGACCGGGCTGGCGCCGCGCTCGAGCAGCGCCAGTTGCAGCGTGAACATGACACCGGCCTCGCCCACGTTGACGGCGGCGAAGATCGGCAGCATGACCTGGAGGCGGCGCTTCGACCACAGCCACCGCCAAGCGTGGGCGATCTCGCGCACGATGGACGTCCGGTCGAAGGCGGGCGGCGTCAGGTCGGTCTTGATGCCCCAGGTGGACGCCGCGAGCGTCGCATAACCGAGCAGGGCCGTCAGGAACGGCGCGGCCAGGCTCACGGCGTACAGAGCGCCGCCGAGTGGTCCGGCAGCAAGCTGGACGCCGGCGTCCCGGCCCTCGTTGGTGGCCATGGCCTTGGGGTAGTCGGACTGATCCACGATCGTCCGGAGCGCGGCGTCCGTGGCGTAGCCGAAGAGTCCGGCGAAGGCGGCGCCGATGGTGGCGAGGGCGAAGAAGAGCCAAAACGTGAGGCGTCCGCTGAGGGCTAGGAGGCCGACGGCCGCCCAGATGGACGCCCCGGCGAGGGCGTAGCCGCGGATGATCCGGCGGCGGTCGTGACGATCGATCAGGACGCCGCCGGGCAGTGACGCAGCGGTGGCGACCGCGACCTGGACGGCGCCGAGGAGGCCGGCGAGGGCCGGTGATCCCGACAGCGCGTAGGCCGCCAGCGGGACCGCGAACTGCCTGATCGCGATCGCCGACGCGCCCGCGGTGTCGCCGACGAACCACCAGCGGTAGTCGCGGCTCTTGAAGAGGTTCACGGGCCCAAAGCTAAAAGATCAAATCCTCTTGCGCAATGGTCTTTGATCAAAGTTGTCTGAGCGGTGATGGGCGACGCTCGCGCCCCGGACGACGGGGCCGCGGGCGCCAGCCACCCTGAATGTTCACCCGGGGCTGCGCGCTAACGCCTACCTCGCACTTTGATGCCGAGGATGCATCCTCGGCATCGCTGCCGATCCTCGGCATCCTCGACCAGCCTCGGCCCGCTCAGCGTCCGTCGCGCGGCTTCGTCGCCCGGATGAACGCGCTCGCGAACGCGCCGTCGAGGGTGGCGATGGCGTCGTCGATGGAGGTGCCCGGCGGCAGCTGACTCGGATCGAGCGATCCGGCGAGCTCTTCGAGCTCGGCGCGGTCGTAGCTCCGCGTGACCTGGACGCCGGCGTCCGTGAATCCGGCAGCCGTCAGCTTGGCGACGTAGTCCCGATCGAGCAGGGACCCGGAGATGCAGCCGGTCCAGAGGGAGACGACGCGACGGAGGGCGTCCGGGATCTCGCGAAGCAGCACGATGTCGGAGACGGCGAAGCGTCCGCCCGGGCGCAGCACGCGGAACGACTCGGCCAGGACGGCGTCCTTGTCGGGCGACAGGTTGATGACGCAGTTGGAGATGACGACGTCGACGGACGCGTCGGGCAGCGGCACCTGCTCGATCTGCCCTTTGAGGAAGGTGGCGTTCGTCACGCCGGCCTCGGCCTGGTTGCGGCGGGCCAGGGCGAGCATGTCGTCGGTCATGTCGAGGCCGTAGGCATGGCCGTCCGGGGCGACGCGGCGGGCGGACAGCAGCACGTCGAGTCCGCCACCGGAGCCGAGGTCGAGCACCACCTCACCCGGCGTCAGTTCGGCGAGCGCGGTCGGGTTTCCACAGCCGAGGGAAGCCGCGAGCGCGGCATCGAAGGGCGTCGAGGGGTCGTAGAGGTTGCGTGAGATGGGGTCGACGGCGCCGATCGTGCCCGCCTTGGCGCCTTCCCCGCAGCAGCCCGTCGGGCCACAGCAGGACGCCGTCGCCGGCGCATCCAGCACCTGCAGTTGGGCGCGTGCGGCCGCGCCGTAGCGTTCCTTGACCACCTCGTGAACGTCGCCCTCGTTGCCGATCGTCGCCATCGCCCTCTCCGTCCCAGCCTCTATGACTCACTTGAATCGACGTTTGTCGAATCAATCGCAGTGTGGACCTCTGTTTCGAAAACTGTCAAGATCGTCCCATGAAGGGTGATGCGAGCAGGGTCACCGCGTTGGTCAGGGCTGCCACGAAGGCGGTGCCGGGGACGAACTCCCCCACCATGGGCGGCTGTTGCGGCGCCTCGCGCGAGACGCATCCGGTGGCGGGGCTGGCGACGGCCGATGCCGACCGGTTGGCGGCCATGTTCAAGGCCCTCGGCGAACCTGTGCGACTACGGATGATGGCGATGATCGCCGCCACGGACGAGCTGTGCGTGTGCGAGATCACGCCCGCGTTTGAGTTGTCCTCTGCGACCGTGTCGCACCACCTCAAGACCCTCCGAGCAGCGGGACTGATCGACGGCGAGCGCCGAGGCACGTTCGTCTACTACTGGGCCCAGCCGGACGCCCTTGATGCCCTGGCCGACCTGCTGGGCCACCGCTGCGTGCGCACCAAGTAGCGTCCGGGCACCCCACCGCGGCGCACTCCGTGTCGGGCGACGATTGCCCCGCGGTGGCAGGTTCGCTGCCGCGGACAACGGCGGGGGCGACCCTCGACGACAGTTTCGTTGCCGCGGACAAAGGCGGGGTCGCCCCTCGCCCGTGGAGACGCAAGCCTCCTCGTTCCTTGGAGCCTGGCGTCTCCTTTACGCCCGACCGCACCCGGGACGACCCCGCCGCCGTCCGCTTCTGGGTGCCGTCCGTGCCCCTTGAGTCCAAGGCCGGGGCCGCCGTCCCGAACGAAGTTGGCTGGCCTACAGCGCAACGTGCCGTTGAAGCGGAGGACGCCGATGCCGGCCTGGGTGCGGTCGGGCGTAAAGCCGGGAGACCGCGAGGAACGAGCGGGGTCGCCGGACTCACGGGCGAGGACGGCATCGGCGTCCGCAGCGGAACGTCACTCGACCACCCACAACCCCAACGACATCGCCAGGCAACCCACTGCCCACTACCGGCGGAGTTGCTGTTCTCCTACAACAGCAACTCCGCCTGCACCGTCTTGACGCCGCAGCCATACCCGGTATCTACTTTTACATACCCGGTATGAAAGGCGCTTCCCCATGTCGATCAAGTACGGACTCCTCGCGATCCTTGACGAGTCCCCCGCCTACGGCTACCAGCTCAAGACCGAGTTCGAGCGCCGGACGGCGTCCGCGTGGCCGCTGAACATCGGGCAGGTCTACACGACCCTCGACCGTCTTTCGCGCGACGGCCTCGTCACCCCGCTCGACCCGACCGACGACACCCGTACCTACGCGATCACTCCCGCGGGCCGCGCCGAACTCAAGACCTGGTTCACCACCCCGATCGAGCAGACCACCCCGCCCCGCAACGACCTGGCGATCAAGCTGGCGCTCGCGGCGTCCACTCATGCGGATCTCACCGCGATCATCCAGGCCCAGCGCACCGCAACGATGCGGACGCTGCAGCACTACACCTTGGCCAAGCGCCAGGCGGACGCCTCCGACACGGCTTGGCTCATGGTTGTCGAGTTGATGATCTTCACCGCCGAGGCCGAGATCCGTTGGCTCGATCACTGCGAGGGCCTCGCGAGTCGTCCCACCCCCACCCGCTCGGACGCCCCAGCCGCGGTCACCGCCCCGGCGCAGTCGAAAGACAAGGCCGTCCGATGAGCGTCTTGCAGTTGGACGCCGTCACGCGCATCTACGGTGCGGGGGCGTCCGAGGTGCGCGCCCTGGACGACGTGACCCTCACCGTCGACGAGGGCGACTTCGTGGCGATCATGGGCCCCTCGGGTTCGGGCAAGTCGACGCTGCTCGCGATCGCCGGGGGCCTGGACCAGGGCTGGACCGGCTCCGTCACCGTCGCCGGCCACCCGCTCCAAGGCCTCAAGCGGGACGCCCTCGCCCGTCTCCGACGACGCCACGTCGGCTACGTCTTCCAGGACTACAACCTGGTCCCCACCCTCAACGTCATCGAGAACGTCGCCCTGCCGCTCGAGCTCGACCGCACCGATCCCAGCTGGGCGCGCCAGTCCGCCCGCGCGGCCCTCAAACGGCTCGGCATCGCCGACTTGGCCGGACGCCGCCTCGACCAGATCTCCGGCGGCCAGCGCCAACGCGTCGCGATCGCCCGCGCGATCGTCGGCGACCGCAAGCTGGTCCTCGCCGACGAGCCCACCGGCGCCCTGGACTCGGCCACCGGCGACGACGTCATGCAGCGCCTGCGCCTGCTCGCCGACGACGGCGTCGCCGTCGTCCTCGTCACCCACGAGGCCCGCCACGCCGGCTGGGCCGACCGGATCGTCTTCCTCCGCGACGGCCGCGTCGTCGACTCGACCCGCGTCGCCAACGACCCCGCCGTCCTGTTGGCCGGCGCCTGATGTTCAAGATGCCGGACGCCGCACGCGCCAGTTCGCCTCGTGCTCGGCGCTTCCCGTCCGTCGCCCAGCGGCTGGCCTGGCGCGACGTGCTAGCCCACCGCGGACGCAGCCTGCTCGTCGCCGTCCTGATCGGGCTGCCGGTGGCCGGCGTGGTCGCCGGAGTGACGCTCGCGGCGTCCGGCTACCCGACGCCTCAACAGCGGGTGGCGCGGCAGCTGGGCCAGGCCCAGGCGTCGTTGACGCCCGGCAACGTCTACGGGGACAGGAGCTTATGCCCGCAGACCGCCAACGGTCTGAGCCTGTGCAGCGACGAGCGCAGGCTGGTCAAGCTGGCGGGCCCGCCCGCGGCACCGAGCTCCGCAGTTCCGCCCGGTTACCGGACGCTCACCATCTCGGTCGGCCGCGCGAAGGTGCAGCGCAGCCTCTCCGACGGCCAAAAGCTGCCTACCGAGGTGCTGCTGAAGGTCGTGGACGCCGCCTCGCCCGACGTCGCCGGCCGCTGGGACCTCGCCGCGGGCAGCTACCCGACCGGGGCGTCCGTGCTGGTTAGCCGCACCTTCAGCCGCGACTTCGCCAAGGGCGTCGGCGACACCATCGAAACGCCGAAGGGCGTCTTCACGATCGCGGGCGTACTGTCGTCGCCGACGCTGTGGGACGCGACGGTCTTCGCATCGCCGAACCACCCGCTGGCCGTGGGCGCCGCCGAGGACGAAGTGCTGCTGTTCGGTGAGCGACCGTTCACGATGATGGACGTGGCAGCGGCCAACCAGGCCGGGGTGTTCGCCTATGGACGCCAACTGCTGCTCACCTCGCCGCGCAGCCTCTACGACGACCTCGGGGGTCAGTGGTTCACGGCGACGGTTCTGATCGGCTCGCTGGCAATGGTCCTGATCACATTCGTCGCAGGCTCGGCGTTCGCGATCGGCGTCCGGTCGTCGCGCCGCCAGCTCGGGCTGCTCGGCGCCGTCGGCGCCCCGACCCGCACGCTGCGGCGCATCACGCTGTGGAACGCCATCTGGATCGCCGGACTCGGCACCCTGGCCGGGCTCGCCGTCGGGCTGGTCGGTGGGGCCTCGGCGGTCGCCGCCGTCGCCACCACCGACCGCTCCTACCCGATCTGGGGGCTCAACATCACCCCGGGCGGCGTCGCAATCGCCGCGTGCTTGGGCATCGCGTCCGGACTGCTGGCGGCCATCGCCCCCACCCATTGGGTGGGCAAGGTGGACGCCCTCGAGGCGGTCCGCTCTCCGGAAGGTCAGGCGCCGCCCGCCCGCATCCCGTTCGGCGGACTGATCGTCCTCGCGCTCGGCGGCGTGGCCTACGCCGCGGCCACGGTGCTGGCTCAAGAGCGGCGACCTGGCTCGGTGCGTCGCGCCCTGATCACGGCCTGCGAGGCGGGCATCGTGGTGGCGCTCGTCCTGGGGACGGTTCTTTGCCTGGCTCCGGCCATCTCGGGCCTGGCGCGGCTCGCGCCGCGGCGTCCGCTGGCGATGCGGGTGGTGCTGCGCGACCTGGACCGCCACCGCGGACGCGTCGTGCCCGCGGTTGGCGCCGTGCTCACGGCCGCGACGCTGGCGTCCGCGCTGATGACGCTGACCCAAGGCGCGCTGGCCGCGCAGCGGGCCGAGCGCGTCTGGCTCGTGCACCCGATGCACGTGCTGCTCAGCGCCCAGGACGGTCCCACCGCCCAGCCCCGCGACCTCACCGCCGCCGCCAACGCGGTCGACGCCCTGCTGGGCGTCACCGCCACCTCGACCAAGCTTGTCCAGGGCTCCGTCGTGCTTGAAGTGCCCGAGTCCAACAGGTGCCCCGACCAGGAGTTCCCCAACCGCGAGGACTGGCGCTGCGTCTGGCCGGTCGCGATGGGAGGTGCCGACTACCAGACGGTGGTCGGCGGCCCGTCCGAGCTGCAGGTGTTGCTGGGTCGCGTCCCAACGACCGCCGAGACGGACGCGCTGGCGTCCGGCGTCGTGCTGACGACCCAGCGGGCGGCGGTCGCCGACGGGCAGGTGCTCGTGCTGGTCATCCCGGCGGACCGGAGCGAAGCGATCGCCGAGAACGAGGGCGAGCAAACCGCGATCAAGCCCATACCGCACGCGGGGCTGCTGATGAGCGTCCCTGACGGGGTCGCCGGCTGGTCCTTCATGAGCCCCGAGACGGCGAAGAAGCTGGGCATCGTCACCTATCCCGGGTCGCTCGTGCTCGACGTCGGACGCCGCGTCACCGCCGACGAGAACGACCGCTTGCAGGCCAGGCTGGCCTCACTCGGCGTCCAGAACGTCGCCCTTCCGCGCGACCCGAACCGTCCGGAAGAGCCCATCGTCTGGGCCGTGCTCGGCGTCGCTACCCTGCTGGTGCTGATGGTCGCCGGACTGACCACTGCGCTGGCCGTCGCCGACGGCGTCCGGGACGAGTCGACGCTCGCCGCGATCGGGGCACCGCCGAAGCTGCGCAAGGCCACCACAGCCGCCCACCTGGCGGTGGTGGTCTTCCTGGGCTGCGTGGTCGGCTCGGCGGTCGGCGTAGCGCTGGTCAAGGTGCTGAATCAGTTCGGGTTCGAACACCTCTACACTGGCGCCTTCGCGATCCCCTGGACGCACCTGGCGGTGCTGATCGTGGGCGTCCCGGCGGTCGGGGCGGCGGTCGCGTGGGTGGTGACGCCGGCGTCCAAGGCGCTGGCGCGCCGCCGGGATTGACCGCTGGCTACATTGGAGTCAGGCCCACCTAGAAAGGTCACCCCCATGCCCGGTGCGTTGCTGAGCATCCTGCCCATCCTCATCGCTGTCGTCGCCGTTTTGGCGCTCGCGTTCGTCCTGTTCAAGGCGTCCTGGCGGGTCGCGGAGCCGAATGAAGCCCTCATCATCTCCGGACGCAACGTCGGCGACGGCGCCGCGATCACCACGGGCGCGGACGAGTCGATGCGGTTCCGCATCATCACCGGCCAGGGCACCCTGGTGATCCCCGGCATCGAGACCGTCCGGCGCCTCGACCTGAACCTCATCGAGACCAACCTCACCATCAAGTGCCGCACCCGCCAGGCCATCGACGTCAACATCGAGGGCAGCGTGATCTTCAAGATCGGCGACACCTACGGCGAGATCGCCAACGCCGCCCGCCGCTTCCTGGGCAAGGACCCGGCCTACATGCTCAACCAGGTTCACTCGATTTTCGCGGGCCACCTCCGCGCCATCGTCGGCAACATGACGATGGAGGAGCTGCTCAGCGACCGCGACAAGCTGCGCGACGAGGTCCGCGCGGCGTCCAGCACCGAGATGGCGAACCTGGGCCTCAAGATCGACTCGATGCAGCTGCTCGAGATCGAGGACCCGTCCGGTTACATCGGTTTGATTCGGACGCCGCACGTCGCGGCCGCCGAGGCTGTCGCCCGCATGGCGAAGGCCCAGCAGGATCAGACCGCCACTGAGAAGGAACAGGCCGCCGCGATCGCCATGGCCGAGGCGCGCACGGCCGCGACGAAGCGTCAGGCCGAACTGCAGGCCGAGGCCGAGACCGCGCTGAAGAAGGCTGCGCAGGCCGGTCCGCTCGCGGACGCCATCGCCAAGCAGCAGGTCGTCGAGGCCGAGACCCGCACCGCCGAACTGCGCGCCGACCTGACGGCCAAGCAGCTCGAGACCGACGTCCGCAAGCCCGCGGACGCCGAGGCCTACGCCGCCAAGGTCACGGCCGAGGGCAAGAGGGACGCCGACATCGCGGCGTCCGAGGCCGCCGCCCGGCAGGTCCAGCTGAGCGCGGCCGCTGAGGCGGAGCGCGTCAAGGTCAGCGCCGCCGCCAACGCCGAGAGCGTGAAGCTCGCCGCGGAGGCCGAGGCCGCCCGCACGAAGCTGCAGGCCGAGGCGAACGCCAACGCCACCCGCGCGACCGGCGAGGCCGAGGCCGCCGCCACCCAGGCCAAGGGGCTCGCCTCCGCCAAGGCCGTCCAGGCCGCCGGCGAGGCCGAGGCCGCCGCGATGAGCGCCCGTGCCGACGCGCTGGCCAAGGGCCAGGACGGCCTCATCGCCCAGCAGGTCGCCACCAACATGCCGGCCATCGTCGAGGCCGCCGTGAAGCCGTTCGCCAACATCAAGGACCTCACCGTCCTCAACGGCGGCGAGGGCCTCGGCCAGGTCGTCGTCGGCGCGATCATGAAGGCCCGCGACCTGATCCCGCAGATCATGTCGATGACCTCCGACATCGCCGCGTCGTCGAAGTCCAAAGAGAAGAGCTAGGGGCGCCGCATGTCGCGACACCTGGTTGGCAAGGTCGGACGCGTCACCGGGACGATTCGTCCCGGTGGCGTGGGCGAAGTTGAACTGCCCTTCGGCGGCGGATCGAACACCTACCTCGCCTACCCGTACGACGGCGAGACGACCATCGGCGTCGGCAAGTCCGTCGAGGTCGTCGCGTTCACCCCGCCCAGCTCGGTGCACGTCCGGGAGCTCAACCGCGCGCCCGGCGTCCGCTACGAAGGGGACGCCGCGCCCCGCTGACGTCGAACGCCGACCTCGCGCATCAACGCCGACCTTCCACCTCCCTGCCGAGGATGCAAGCTCGGCACGAAGGTGGAACCTCGGCCCCGACGCGCTCAGCCAACGGCGTCCGGGCCGCGGCGTCCGAAGCCGACGGCGTCCGGGCTTAACGACGAAGGCACCCGGCTCAGCCGGGTGCCTTCGTGGAATTCAGTCTGAGGCGAAGCTCAGTTGATGACCGTGATGTTGGCGGCCTGGATGCCCTTCGGGCCGGGAACGGTGTCGTAGGAGACACGATCGTTCTCGTTGAGGGTGCGGAAGCCGTTGCTCTTGATGGCGGAGAAGTGCGCGAACACGTCGGCCGAGCCATCCTCGGGAGCGATGAAGCCGAAGCCCTTGTCAGCGTTGAACCACTTGACGGTGCCGATAGCCATGGGGGTACTTCCTTTCGAGAAGCGGAGCGAACACGGACCTCGTGACGCTCAGTGATGCTGACTGCTACAAACGCTTCCGAAGGACTTCCACACCGTTTCAGGCGGTGGTTCAACCAAACAGCTCACGAAATATCAACCAAACAACACGTCCAAACTTATCAGGTCGCCCGAACGAAACCTAACCCTGCGACGTCCGAACGGCGCTCACCCGCCAGTACCCACTGCCTAGTCGCCCGGACGCCTCGGGCGCGACACAGCGGAACCCGCCAGCGCGGCGCCTCTGACCTAGAGTCAAGGGCTGTGAGCGAGCCCGCCCTGAGCGCAACGCAGTCCACCTTGCGCGAGCTCAACCTGGCTCTCGTCGCCCGCGCAGCCTTCGCCCGCCCCGGCGAACTGACCCGCGCCGACATCGCCGCCACCACGGGCATGACCCGCTCGACGGCGTCCAGACTGGTCGACGAACTGCTGGAGTCCGGCGTCCTGGTCGAGAACGCTCCCGTCAAGCCCACCGGCCGGGGGCTCGGCGTCGGCTCGGCCTTCGTCTTCAGCGGCGAGGTGTTCTCCGGCCGCCACGGCTGGGCGGGCGAGCTCGGGCACGTCTGCGTCGACCCGTCCGGGGCGATCTGCGGCTGCGGGGCGCAGGGCTGCCTGGAGACCATCGCCGGACGCGGAGCCATCCTGGCCGCGGCCGGGCGCGACGACTGGGACGCCCTGGTGGCGGACGCCGCCGCTCCGGACGCCGCGCTCGGCGAGGTGCTCGGACGCGTCGGCCGCGCCCTCGGCATCGCCCTCGCCGGGACGCTCAACCTGCTGGACGTCTCGCACGTCACGCTGGGCGGCACCCTGGCCGACCTCGCGCCCGCGCTGATCCCGACGCTGGTCGACGAGCTCAACGCGCGCGTCCTGTCGGCGCCCTTCGACGCCATCACCGTCGAGACCGTCGCCACCGCCGAGACCGGCGCCGCCCTCGGAGCTGCCTACGCGGGCGCCCAGGTGATTCTGACCGACCCGGCTCGGTGGGCGTCCGGCTGAACTGCCTTTCCGTCGGGACGGGACCCGCGGCCAGCGGCGCCGGGCGCGTGGCCGAACCGGACGGACCTGGAGCTAGTGGCGCGTGATTGGTCCGCGACGTACCTAGGTGCGGCTCACGCGTGAAGTCCCCGGCGTCCCGATTCGGACGACACGGAGGCGGGCGTCCCGCTGAGTTGCGGCTCTTCCGCCGGGGACTCCTCCTGCCCGAGACTTGACGCTCGCCGGGGGCGTCCGAGAGGGACGCGTCGGCGTCCGAGCCCTGGAGGACCCATGCTGTCGGAACCCGTCGACCTGCTCGTCCGCAACGCGCGGCTGGTCGCCACGATGTCGGACGCCGGCGAGCTGGCCGACGGCTGGGTCGCCATCTCCGGCGGGCTGGTGGTGGGGACGGGGTCGTCAGCGGACGCCGCGCCGGCGGCGTCCGAGGTGGTGGACGCCTCGGGCTGCCTGGTGACGCCGGGCCTGATCAACACCCATCACCACCTCTACCAAAACCTGACGCGCGCCTACCCGCCCATGACGACGGCGCCGCTGTTCGGCTGGCTGCAGACGCTGTACCCGCTCTGGAGCCGGCTCGACGAGGAGGGCTCGTACGTGTCGGCGTGGGTCGGACTCGCCGAGCTGGCGCTGTCGGGGTGCACGACGTCGACCGATCACCTGTATCTGCACCCCCACAAGGGCGGGGATCTGTTGAGCGCGGAGATCGCGGCGGCGTCCGAGCTGGGGATGCGGTTCCACCCGACGCGCGGCTCCATGTCGCTGTCGGTCAAGGACGGCGGCCTGCCGCCCGACGACGTGGTGAGCGACGACGACTCGATCCTGGCGGCGTCCGAGGAGGCCGTTCGACGGCATCACGACCCGAGTTATGGGTCGATGGTTCAGATCGCACTGGCGCCGTGTTCGCCGTTCTCGGTGACGCGGGAGTTGATGGTCCGGTCGGCCGAGCTGGCAGAGAAGCTGGACGTCCGGCTGCACACGCACTTCGCCGAGAACGCAGAGGACGACGCGTTCTCGCTGCAGATGTTCGGCTGTCGGCCGTTCGACTACCTGAGCGACGTCGGCTGGGTGTCGGATCGAACGTGGGTGGCGCACTGCGTCCAACCGAACGCGGACGAGATCGTGAAGCTGGGCGCGGCGGGGGTCGGGGTGGCGCACTGCCCGTCCTCGAATCTCATCCTGGCTTCGGGCATCGCTCCCGTCGTGGACCTGGCGCGGGCCGGGGCGCGGGTGGGTCTCGGGGTCGACGGTTCGTCGTCGGCCGACTCGGCGTCGCTGTGGCTGGAGGCCCGGCAGGCGATGTTGCTGGCCAAGCTGCGCTCGGGGGCGTCCGCGGCGGACGCCCGCCTGGCGCTGCGGATGGCGACCGTGGGCGGGGCCGGTTGCCTCGGACGCGAGGGCGAGTTGGGCGTCCTGGCGCCGGGAGCAGTCGCCGACCTGGCCATCTGGGATCTCACCGGCGTCCAGTTCGCGGGGGCCATCGCCGATCCGATCGAGGCCTGGCTGCGCTGCGGGCCGACGTTCGCCCGCGACACGATCGTCGCCGGGCGCGCGGTGGTCCGGGACGGGCGCCTGGTCTCAGGGAAGCTCGACGAGATGCTCACCTGGCACGGCAAGGTCGCGGCCGCGATGCAGGCGCCGCTGAGCTGAAGGGCTTCGACAGGGCCTGTCCTGAGCTTGTCGACGGGCTCAGCCAACGGTTCCTGAGCTTGTCGAAGGATGATCCCTGAGCTTGTCGAAGGGCCCTCGGTGGTGGCCTAGACTGGTCGCACCAAACACCGTGGGAGCTCACCGAACCGTGGGCTGAGAGGACGCCGGGCGGGCGTCGACCGCAGAACCTGCCGGGTAATGCCGGCGAAGGGAGTGGAGATGTCCGACACCGTCGACCTGGCCCGCGCGCTCACCGAGCTGCGCGCCAAGACCCCGCTGGTGCAGTGCCTCACCAACATCGTCGTCGCCAACTGGACGGCCAACGTCCTGCTCGCGGCCGGCGCAGCACCGGCGATGGTCGACAACGCCGCCGAGGCGTCCATGTTCGCCGGCATCGCCGGCGGCGTCCTGATCAACACCGGGACGCCCTACGCCGAGACCGCCGAGGCGATGCGCGAGGCCGTCCGCGGCGCCGCCAAGAGCGGGACGCCGTGGGTGCTCGACCCCGTCGCCTTCGGACTCCCGTTCCGCAGCGAGATCGCCCGCGACGTGCTCGCCCTCGGGGGTCCGGCAATCATCCGCGGCAACGCGTCCGAGATCATGGGTCTCGCCGGCGTCGAGGCCTCCGGACGCGGCGTTGACGCGGGTGATCCGGTCGAGGCCGCCCTCGCCGCCGCCCGCGAGCTGGCCGGCAAGCACGGCTGCGTGGTCGCGGTCAGCGGCCCGGTCGACCACATCACCGATGGACGCCGCACCGTCACCGTGGCCAACGGCCACGACTGGATGACCAAGGTCACCGGCGTCGGCTGCTCGCTCGGCGCCCTCATGGCCGCCTTCGCCGCGGTCGCCGAGCCCCTGGACGCCGCCGTCGCCGCCACGGCCCTGCTGTGCGTCGCCGCCGATCGCGCGGCCGACGGCGCCCCCGCACCAGGCTCGTTCGCCGAGGCCCTCATCGATCACCTTTTCCTGCTGACGCCCGACGAGCTGGCGGCTTCCGCACGCCTCGGCCATGCCTAGGCCGCCGCTCGATCTGTCCGTCTACCTCGTCACCGACACCGCCCTGTGCGGCGGTCCCGACGGGGTCGTCACGACGGTTCGGGACGCCGTCGCCGCCGGCGTGACGGTGGTCCAGTTGCGTGATCCGGACGCCTCCGAGGCCGACTTCATCGCGCTGGGCCGGGCGCTGGCGTCCGAACTGGCCGGGACCGGCGTCCCGCTGATCGTCAACGACCGGGTGCACCTCGTCGACGTCATCGGCGCCCACGGGGCTCACGTGGGGCAAGGCGATCTGTCGATCGCGGAGGCGCGGCGCCTTCTCGGGCCCGACAAACTTCTTGGCCTGTCCGTGAGCTCGCCCGCGCAGGTCGCAGCGGCGTCCCGAATCCCATCCTCGATGACCGACACGCCGTGCGAAAGCGCTCCTGGGCCCATCGAGCATGGGGTTTTGGACTACCTGGGCGCCCAGTCCCTGCACGCGACCGGCACGAAGCCCGAGGCCGGCGAGGTGGGGCTCAACGTGATCGCCGCCTGCGCCGCCGCGAGCCCGTTGCCCGTGGTGGCGATCGGCGGGGTGAAGGCGTCCGACGCGGCTGACCTGCGCCGTGTCGGCATCGACGGCATGGCCGTCGTGAGCGCGATCTGCGGCCAGCCCGACGTGACTGCGGCCACCCGTGCCCTCGTTCAGGCATGGGCGAACGCCCAGCCCGGCGTTAACAGCACGGTCACACCCCCACCTAGGCATGTGAACGTGCTGTTAACCCGGCCAGAGGGGGCCGAGGAAGGGAGCTACACCGCTCCGCGACCCGTCCAGGAGGACCGATGAAGCCGGTCGTCGCCGTCGGTGCGGGACGAGGCGTCGAGTACGCAGCCACGCCCCGCAACATTTCCAGGAGGTGCCCATGACGAGCCGTCCACCCGTCGCCCTGACCATCGCGGGCAGCGACCCCTCCGGGGGCGCCGGCATCCAGGCCGACCTCAAGAGCTTCTCAGCGCTCGGCGCGTACGGCATGAGCGTGATCGTCGCGCTCACCGCGCAGTCGACCCAGGGCGTCACGGGCGTCCACGCCGTGCCCGCCGATTTCGTCAAACTGCAGCTCGATACGGTCGCGGACGACGTCCGCATCGATGCCGTCAAGGTCGGCATGCTCGGCACCGCCGAGCTGGCGGACGCCGTGGCGTCCGGCCTGGACGACCTGCGCCGCCGCTACCCCGGACTCCCCATCGTGGTCGACCCCGTCATGGTCTCGACGTCCGGCTCCCGGCTGCTGGCCGAGGACGCCGTCGCCGCCGTCAAACGCGTGCTGACCAGGGCCTCCCTGGCCACGCCGAACCTCCCGGAGGCCGCCGTCCTGCTCGGCGAGCCGCAGGCGTCCGACCTCGACGGCATGGTCGACCAGGCCCGCCGGATCAAAGACCTCGGACCCGAGCGCGTCCTGGTCAAGGGCGGCCACGGCCACCCGGTTGAGGCCACCGACGTCTTCGTGGACGCCGACGGCACCGTCACCATCCTGCGCGGCCGCCGCATCGACACGGCCAACACCCACGGCACCGGCTGCTCGTTGAGCTCGGCGATCGCGGCCCTGACTCCGCAGCGCGACTCCTGGCTGGACGCCGTCCGCGACGCCAAGGACTGGCTGACCGGCGCGCTCGAGCACGCCGACTCCCTCGACATCGGACGCGGCCCCGGACCCGTCCACCACTTCTACAGAACCTGGTGACATGACCACAGCCGCTACCAAGACCTTCGTCGAAGCCCCACTGACCCTGACGGACGCGCCCCCGCGCACCCTCGGCTTCTGGGCCCAGACCGCCATGTGGGCGTCCTTCGGCGTGACCCTGTTCGGCCCGCTGACCGGCGCGCTGGTCGCCCTGTCGGCCGGCTCCGTCGAGCTGGGCCTCCTCGCCGCGTTCGTCGGAGCGGTGATCGGCGCCCTCCTGCTCGGGGCGTCCGCCGCGATCGGCGCCCGACTCGGGACGCCGTCCATGGTCGGCCTGCGCGGCCTGCTCGGCTACCGCGGATCACTCGCCCCGACCGTCCTCAACATCGTCCAGAACGTCGGCTGGGCGATGATGGAGATCATCGTCATCTCATCGGCGGCGGCCGTGATCGCCGGCGAGCAGTGGCGCTGGCCGTTCGTGATCCTGGCCGGCGCGCTGACGACGCTGATGGCGATCTTCCCGCTCAACTCGGTGCGGATCCTGCGTCTGGTCATGCTGTGGCTCGTCATCATCGGCTCGGCGGTGCTGTTCTACATGGTGTTGCAGTCGCCGGCGCGGCCCCTGGACCAGTCGGGCGTCATCGGGTTCTGGCCCGCCGTCGACCTGGCCGCCGCTCAGGTGATCTCGTTCTGCCCGCTGGCGGCCGACTACTCGCGGCACTCGAAGACGACCAAGGCGGCCTTCTCGGGGGCGTCCGTGGGCTACGGCGTCGCGATCTTCTCGTACTACGCCCTCGGCGTCTTCGCGGTCGGTCACCTCGGCGGCGACCTGACCGGCACCAACTTGATCGCCGCCCTCATGGCCCTGCCGGCCGGCGTCATCGCGATCAGCCTGCTGCTCTTCGACGAGCTGGACGACGCCTTCGCCAACGTCTACTCGACCACCGTCTCGGTCCACAACCTGGCCCCGCGCGTCGACCGGCGCATCGTCTCGGTGGTCGTCGGCGTCGTCGCGACCCTGCTGGCCGGCTTCGTCGGCTTCGGGGCGTACGAGAGCTTCCTGTTAATGATCGGGTCGGTCTTCGTGCCCCTGTTCGCGGTGGCGGTCGCCGACTTCTTCGTCGTCCGCCGGGGAGCCTGGGACACCTCGGACGCCGCCCCCTTCCGCTGGACGCCCGCCGTCGCCTGGTTCATCGGCTTCGTCGCCTACCAGCTGATCTACCCGGGGACGGTCCCCGGCTGGTCGGACCTGTGGGCCGGCATCGCCGGTGGACTCGGCTTCGTCGCCCCGTCCTGGCTGGGCGCGACCCTGGGCAGCATCGTGATCGCGGGGGCGTCCGCGATCGCGCTGGGCAAGCTCAACGGACGCCGCCGCGCCTGAGGCGTCCTGCTGGGGGCTGACACTCAATTCACCGGACGCCCGGCGGTAGGAACCCGCCCCGAGCGCGACAGGCGCCGACGGCGTCCGTACGTTTCTGGATAGCGGCAGCACGGCCGCACCTAGGAAGCGAAAGGAAACGCCATGCGTTACGGAGCCGGAGTTCTTCTCATCCTCGTCGGGGCGATCCTCGCCTTCGCCGTCTCGGACATGGTCAAGGGTGTCGACACGCACCTCATCGGGTACATCTGCATGGGCGTCGGTGTGCTGGCGCTGATCCTGGGCTTCATCAGCCAGACCCAGGCCACGAACACCTCGCACAAGGAAGTCATCGAGCAGCAGTAACCCCCCACCGTCGAAGCGCTCCCGGACCACTCCGGGAGCGCTTTCGTTCGTTGTGGCTCAGCCCACGGCCAGCCCGGACGCGGCCAGAGCGCGCGGGAACAGGACGTTGTTCTCCTTGTGGATATGGGTGAAGAGGTCGAGTTCCAGCATGTGCAGGCGGTACATCAGCTGCCGGTAGGATGCGCAGCCGTCGTCCGGCACGGCGTAGCCGTCGGTGATCGTGCGCATGTGCTCGAGCAGCCCACCGGCCAGGTCATGCTCGACCATCATCTGCTTGATGGGCCCGTCGACGCCGCAGCCCGGCCCATCGGACGCCGTCCCGTCGGTCACCTTGATCGCCGGGAACAGGATCCGCTCCTCCTTCATCAGGTGCTGGGCGAGGTCGTTGGCCAGCGCGGCGTAGTCGGCGCGCAGGGCGGCCAGTTCGGGATGGTTCTCGCCGTGCGCCGCCAGCACCTTCTCGACGAGCGAGCCGAGCGGGCCGAGCTCCTCCCAGAGGTAGGCGTGGTGGGTGTCGAGGATGTGGTCGGCCAGCCCGGTCAGCCCGAGCGACTGCCACTCGGGCGCCGGCTCGGGATCGGGCAGGTCCACCGCGGCGGCGACGCGATCGGCGTCCAGGCCCTTCAGCTCGGACGCCTCGGCGATCGTCCGGTGGCCGTTGCAGCAGTAGTCGAGGCCGAGCTGTTCGAGGATGCGCGCGCGGCGCGGATCTTCGGTGACGAGGTCGCCGAGGGTGGTCGTGAGGTCGATCATGGCGTGCTCCTTGTTCTCAGGCGGCGGCCACGGGCGTGGCCTTGAGGGTCTCGATGAGGGCGGCGCGGGCGCTCGCCCAGGCGCCGTGCAGGGTGCAGGGCTGGTCCGGGTCGCAGGGCGTGGAGGCCACGACGCAGCGTCCGTCGTCGGTGGGTCCGTCGACGGCCTCGATCACGTCGAGGGCGCTCAGGTCGGCCGTGGTGGCGGCGTAGCCGCCGTTGGGTCCGGGCACGGACGCGACCCAGCCGAGCCGGACCAGCGGGGTCAGCACCTGCGCCAAGAACCCGCGCGTCGTGCCGAGTTCGCCGGCGAGATCGGACGCCTTCCGTCGCGTCCCGACCGGCTGCAGGGCGCCGAGCGCTCGAACGGCAAGGTCCGCGCTGCGCGTAATCTCTAGTCTCACACTAGAAGACTAATCGATGGGTTCCTCAGTCGACAAGACCACCCTCGCCGCGCCTCCGAATGGAGTACTTTTCTGCCACCAGACCACGAGGGGGAGAAGTAGATGGCCCGGACAGCGCTGACCCAGGCTGTAGCCCTGACAGGCATCGCCCTGCTGGCCGTGGGCTGCAGCGTCCCCGGCGGCACGGTCAAGACGACCTCGGCCGCAGCCCCCGCGCCGGCCACGGTGACCGTGGTGGCGCCGGCCAGTTCGTCGACCACCACCACGCCCGCCGTCGCGACCAGCTCCACGAGCCTGCCGGCGCCCGCCGCCGACCCCTCCGGGCCCAAGGTGATCAGCATCGCGCCGGGCGGCGAACGCGTCCTCACCAAGGCGGACGCCTTCTCGTCGGAGTACTGGGACGAGGGCAGCTACCAGCCGGTTGGTCAGCCCGCGCAGCAAGCCATGGCCTTCGACGCCCGCTGCAGGTCGAGCCGTTATCCAGTCGAGTTCAGATTCGGCCAGAGCACGGGAACCTTGACGTTCACGGTCGGGCAGGCCCTCTCGTCGCGCTCCTCGTCAGAGCGACTGGAGTTCGCCCTGATCGTCGACGGTCGCCAAGTGGAGAGCAAGATGGTGGCCTTCAAGGACGTCGAACATCTAAGCACGCCCCTGGCAGGCGTCGCGGCGGTGCAACTCGTCGTCACCCCCAATCCGTGCCGGGACGGGGCCACCGCACTCATCACCAAAGCCGTCATCGTCGGCTGACCGATGGCCACTGACTGGGGCAAGATCGGCGCCATCGGCAGCCTGATCGGCGGCCTCGCTGCCGCAGCGGCACTGATTCCGACGGTGCTCGTCCCCATGCTCAACACGCCGAACCAGGCCCAGCCGGCGGTGTCCACGAGCCCGGCCGCGCCAGCGGCGTCCAGCGGTCAGCCCGCACCGGCGGCGTCCGCTAGTCCAGCCCGTCCGGCGGTCGCCGGGGACTGCGTGTCCAGCACGGGCGCCTCTGCGTCCTGCGCAGAGCCTGGGAGCCTCCTCGTCACGAGCGCCAATCCGTGCACATCGGACGCCGCTCAGGCCGCGCTCACGATTGACACGCACCTGCGTCCGCTCAACGTCGAGGCCATCACCATCAAGACGATGTGCGCCCTTAGACCATCCGCCCTCGCAACAGCGGCCGGCGCGACGGCCGAGGACATTCGGCGCGCGGCAGCTGGTGAGGCCATCGCGTCCCTCGCTTCCTGTTACGCCACGACAGCCGGGCCGGAGGTGGCCTGCTCGCAGCCGCACGTCATCGAGTTCATCGGCCGCTGGACCGCGTGGGACGGGCACTCGCCCGCCAAGACCCTGTGCGACGACGCAGCGCGGCGCTACACCGGACGCACCTTCGACGAACCGTCCCAACCGCTGAAGCTCATCCTCCCGACCGGGTCGGGCCAGTATCGCTGCGCCGTGCAAGCGCCGAGTCCGCTGACGAAGTCCGTGTGGCGGATCGGCGGCAATCCGTTGTAGGGACCACAATCCGGGGGGATCCGGTCATGCGCGTGACCAACAAGGTGGACGTCTTCCACCGCTGGGTCCGGCCGGGCGATGTCATCGCCTTCGACACCTTGAAGTCGTTGTCGGGGCTGGTCCAATGGGCCGACAACGCCCCCGTCAACCACGTCGCGGTGATGATCGACGATCAGCACTGCGCGATGGCGAACAAGCCCACCAAGGGGACGCCGAGGACGTCCGCGATCACGACCCCGCCCCTGAAGACCCTCTTGGACGCCGAGAAGATCCGTGCAGCCCAAATCCTGCGTCCCCGTCGGCTCACGCCGGCCCGACTGGAGCGATTGCTCGAGGCCATCGCCGGCTTCGAAGCCGAGAAGACCGACTTTTCAGTCGGCCACATGTTCGCGCTGGCGCCGACGTCCGTCATCCGCGCCTACGCCGAGCTGGATGCACCCGACGATCACACGTCCGTTCTCCTGAAGCGGATGGTCAGGGCATTGCAGCGGGCGGCGCTCGCCGGCCTGAAGAACGTCAGAAACGACGCCCGCACCTTGACGTGCTCCGAGTTCGTCTATCGCTCCTTCTGCCGAGCGGGCATCAAGCTGGAGATTGTCGAGCCGCTGGCCGGTCTGCCGGCGGACCACCCCTGGGATGAGGACATCACCCGCTCGGACGAGAAGTACTGGCGCCGCGTCCGACGGCACAACGACCGGGCCGGGACTCCACCCGAGGAGGACTTCGGCGTCCAGCCCGAGACCGTCACCCCGGGCGATCTGTGGCGCTCCCCGACGCTCGACCCGGTCGGATACGTGGTCAAGACGCCGCCGCGCTGAACCGCGCCAGGCACCCCTGCAGCCCCAGCCGGGCAGCCGTTGTCCGATGCTCGGACGCCAGCGCCTCGGCCTCCGCGAGGCGTCCACTCGACCGCAGGACGCCGACCGCGTCCGCCGCGGACAGCACCTCCCAGGGCACCAGCGCAGCCGTGGCCGCCTGCCGCTGCGCCGCCGCCAGCAGAGCGACGGAACGGTCGGCGTCCCCCTGAAGAGCGGAGAGCAGCCCGAGGCATCGGTCGACGGGGCCGAAGGTCGCGGTGACCTGGCCGAACGTGGCGAACTGGCCCGAGTAGGGCCGCAGTTCGGCGTCCAGGCGGGGGGCGAGGTCAGCGAGTCCGGACGCCGCGGCGGCCTGGGCGGCGCAGGCCAGCGCGACCGGCTTGGCCTCGAGGGAGTCCTGAGGGAGGCGGTCGAGCGCCCGCCCGATCAGCGCGCCCGCCGCGGCGCGGTTGCCGGCCTGGGCCTCCGCGATTGCCACGATCGCGAGGGCCATCGCGTGCTCCGCGCCCTGCTGCGCGGACGCGTGCAGGTGCGGCAGCAGGGCGGCCGTCGATCCCCGCAGGAAGACCACCAGAAACTGGTTCAAGGCGGACGCCGCCGGCGCGTCCGGGATGCCCGCCTCGGCGCCCCGCAGCAGACCGCGCTCTCCCCAGCGGATCGCGGACGCGAGATCCCCGCGGTCGCGGGCCAACGACGCCTGCGTCAGCGCATGGTGCCACGACACCCGCGTGGCCGCGGAGTTGCCACCCGGCAGATCGAGGCGCATGAGCAGCTCGGGCACCTCGGCGTGCCGGCCCACCACGAACAGGTCGTAGAGGCGTCCGAGCAGTGAGATCGCTGCCCACCACTCGTCCCCGGTCTGCTGGGCCGCAGCGAGGAAGGCGTCCAGGGCCTGGGCGCGGGCGGCGAAGTCAGGATGTCCGCGCAGCACCGTGTGCCGCGCCCGGCAGGCCGACGCCAGCGCCACCGGATCACCGGTCGCCTCGGCGTCAGACCGAATCTCGTCGGCCAGCCTCTCGGTCTCGGCGAGCTGGGCCGTGCCGAGCATCCCGTCCATCATCAGGGCGCAGACGAGCCGAGTCCGCAGCGCGGTCGGTCCCGGTCCGACCCGGGCCAGCGCCTCGGTCAGCAGCGTCCGCAGGTCGCGGTTGACCACGTGGAAGGACCGCATCGCCCACTCCTGGGCCAGCACTGCGAGCGCGAACCTGCTGGCGTCCCCGGACGCGCGCGCCGCCTCGATCGCCGCCCGCCACACGGCCTCGACCTCGGCGGTGCGGCCGAGGAGGGTCAGCGTCCGGACGCGTCGCGTGAGCAGGTCGACGGCGACCGGGCTGGACGCGGGCAGCACGTCGAGCGCCGCCAGGCACAGGTCGTCCGCCGTCCTGGACGCCCCCTGTTCGAGGCAGGCGTCCACGGCTCGGACGGCCGCCCGACCGGCGCCGAGCGCGTCGCGTCCGGACTCGATCAGGTGCCACGCGCCGCGGACCAGCGCCGGGACGGTCCCGCGTTTGAGCAGCGCCTGCCCCGCCAGGGCGTGCAGCGCCGCCCGCTCGCCGTCGCTCAGGCTCTGCAGGACCGCGTTGCGACGTTCGCGCCGCGGGACCCGCCAGGCCCGCCCCTCGCCCGCCAGCTCGAGCAGGCCGGAGGCTGCCGCCCGGGAACCGAGGGCGGCCAGGTCCGATTCCTCGCGCCCCATCGCGGACGCCAGCACCGCCGGTCGCGCCGCGTCGTCCATGATCGCGGCCAGTTTCACCAGCCGTGCGGTCGCCTCGTCGAGGGCGGCGAGGCGTCCGGCCACGACCATGAGCAGCACGTCCGTGGACGCCGCCGCCGGACGCAGCGCCCGCGGGCGTCCGGCGTCGGTGAGCTTGGCGGGCCCGGGCTGGGGGCCGCGCAGCGTGAGCGAGGCGTCCTGGCGCAGGATCTGCACCTCCAGCTCGCGCGCCTCGCTGCTGGGGTCGAGTCCGAGCTCCTCGCTGAGTCGGTTGCGCAAGTCGCCGTAGGTCGCCAGGGCCTCGGCCTGGCGTCCGGACCGGTATTGGGCCAGCATCAGCAACCGACTGCGCCGTTCGCGTAGCGGCTGCGCCCGGACCAGCTTCACGAGCTCCGTGGACGCCTCGCCGTGGCGTCCGAGGGCGAGCAGCAACTCGGCCCGGGACTCCTCGAGGTCCAGGCGCAGCTCGTCGAGGCGTCCGGCCTCGGCTCGCAGTTCGTCGTCGTCCACGAAGCCCGCGAAGGCCCGGCCCTGGAACAGCGCCAGGGCGCGGTCGACCCGGGCGAGCGCCTCGGCCGGATCCGGGACGGCCTCCAGCCCGGCGGTCAGCGTCGCCAGCTCGGCAACGTCGGTCGACACCACGGCCGGGTCGAGCCGGTAGCCGCGGGCCGTGGTCGCAAGGCCCGTCGGCAGCGGCGCGAACGCTTGCCTGATCTTGGTGATGTGGACGCGCAGGGCCGATCCGGCGGTGGGCGGCGGCGAGCCCGTCCAGGCCCGTTCGATGAGTTGGTCGGCGCTGAGGGTGCGTCCGGGCTGAACCGCCAGCAGCGACAACAGCACGGCCGGCAGGCGTCCGCGCAGCGCCGTCGATCGGCCCTCGATCGTGGCCGACACGGGCCCCAACAGTTGCACTCGAATCACGCGCTGATCCCCCATCACCCGCGTGGCGCTCCGTTGCGCCCGAGGGCACGTTAGCGCTTTGCGCCGCCTTTGCGCAGGAGGGCCAGAGTCTTCCTCGGTCACTCGAAGGTCTACCCACTCCCACTTTCGAGGGCCGAGGCCACACGGCTCCGGGGCGGGGGGATCCCCGGGGGCGGGTGGCCTTTTCTACGCCTCCGTGCGAGCCCCCGGCCGAGCCAGGGCGTGCCGCAGCGCCGCCGTCAGCGTCGGCTGGCCGAACACGAACCCGGACGCCTCCAGCTTTGCGCTCGACACCCGCTGATCGGTGTCGATGAGCTGGTCGGCGCCCTCGCTGCCGAGGACGAGCTTCGGGCCGAAGTCCGGGGTCGGGAGCAAGGCCGGACGCCGCAGCGTTCGTCCGAGTTCGCGTGCGAACTCGCCGGCCGTGACCGGCTGGGGGGCGACCGCGTTGACCGGCCCGTCGAGGCCAGGCGTGAAGAGGGCGTGCGCGTAGGCGCGGGCCATGTCGTCGAGGCCGATCCAGCTGAGCCAAGCGTCAGCGGCGGTGAGGCGTCCGCCGGCGCCGATCAGGAACAGCGGCAGCTGCGGCAGCAGGGCGCCGCCCCCTCCGCTCAGGACGATGCCCGTCCGCAGAAAGGCCGCCCGGACGCCGGCGTCGACGGCCGGCTGCGCGGACGCCTCCCAGGCCTCGACGACCTCGGCGAGGAAGCCCGTGCCCGGCGCGGACGCCTCGGTGAGCAGGTCCCCCGGACGCCTCGCCCCGTAGACCCCGATGCCGGACGCCTGGACGAGCGTCCGGGGCATGCCACCGGACGCCAGCGCCCTCGCCAGCGTGGTGGTGCCGTCGACGCGGGAGCGAAGGATGGCTTCTTTGTGGGCCGGGGTGAACCGTCCGGCGATGGACGCCCCGGCCAGGTGCACGACGGCGTCCGCGCCCTCCAGCGCGGCGCGGTCGATGTGTCCGGACGCCGGATCCCAGGACGCCTCCCCCGGACCCGGCTTCTTCGACCTGACCAGGCGCGTTACCCGGTGCCCGCCGGTGGTGAGCAGTGCGCAGACCTGCGTCCCGATCAGCCCGGACGCCCCCGTCACGACCACGTGCGCGGGTGCGGCGCCGAGCCGGGAGTGCAGCGCCAGGTCGTCGCGCAGCTGGGCCTCACGGAAGGTGAACATGCCGGCGAGGCGTCCGGTGATGATGTCGATCGCGAAGCCGGGCAGCGGGATGGGCGGCTCCCAGGTGACGCGGTCGGTGATGGTCGTGCCGCCGCCGGGGGCGTCCGAAAACAGATGCTCGTGGCGCCACGACTTGAGCGGGCCGCGGACCTGCTCGTCGACGAACCGCTCCCCCGGCACCAGCTCGACGTGCCGGACCAGCCACGGCAGACCGACGCCCAGCAGGCCGTTGAGCACGGGGTCGGAGATCTTGAGTCGCAGCTCCGAGCCCACCTCGATGCCGTCGGTGGGGCCGGCCAGCAGGGTGGCCATGCCAGGCGGCGTCAGCCGGACGAACCCGCCCGGACGCGTGTGCCACGCGAAGACCTCCTCGCGCGGGTGGGGGTAGTGGCTGACGTGTTCGAAGACCGGCATGCGACCACTGTGCCCACCCGGACGCCGCCCCGCCAGACCGCGCGGGGTCCGATGGGCCAAACTTGGGTGTGCACCACCACCATCGCCACCACGAACGCACCGATGAAGGGACGCCGATGCCGCTCAGCCAGGACGAACTGAAGGCCCGGGTCGGGCGCGCGGCGATCGACTATGTGCGTCCGGGCACGGTCATCGGCGTCGGGACCGGGTCGACGGTCGCCCACTTCATCGCGGCCCTCGGCGCGATGCCGGAGCGGATCGCCGCAGCCGTGTCGAGTTCGGAGCGGTCGACGGCCGCCTTGCGCGCGCTGGGCATCGACGTGCTGGATGCCAACGACGTCGAGCACCTCGACGTCTACGTCGACGGCGCCGATGAGGTCGACCCGTCCGGCTACCTGATCAAGGGCGGCGGCGGCGCCTTGACGCGCGAGAAGATCGTCGCCGCGCTCGCCCAGCGCTTCGTGTGCATCGTGGACGCCTCGAAGGCCGTGCCGGTGCTGGGCGCGTTCCCGCTGCCGGTCGAGGTCGTGCCGATGGCGGAGGCGTCCGTGCGGCGGCGCTTCGCCGGCGGCGTGCTGGGCACATCGGGGGACGCCGTCCTGCGGCTCGCGTCCGATGGGACGCCGTACGTCACCGACAACGGCCAGCACATCCTGGACGTCCACGGTCTGCGGATCGCCGACCCGGTCGCGTTCGAGTCGGCCGTCAACGACATCCCCGGCGTGGTAACCGTCGGCGTCTTCGCTCATCAGAAGGCTGATGTGTGTTTGCTAGGGACGGCCGACGGCGTCCGGACGATCACGTACTGACACCAGCCGGCACTCGGTACGAATCCGTGACCCGGGTGGCCTTCCTTCCACGGTGGGGGTGGGTCAGGCTCAAGGAACCATCCACTACGGCGAACAGGAGAGACCCATGACGGACGAGAAGCTGGACGCGGGCGCGGATCACGGCGCAGACGAAGGTGCTGACCACGGCGCCGATCACGGCGCCGAGAAGTCCGCCGATCACGGCTCGGATCACGGTGCGGATCACGGCGCCGACGAGGTCATCGAGGTTCACGACTCCGGAGCCGACCGCGGCGCGGACGGCGTGGCGGGCGAGCTGAACTTCGGCTCCCACTAGCCCCAACCCCGTGGGGCGAACCACCCCCGCGCTGGGACGGCTCCTGGGCACGGCGCTGCCGGCCCTCCCCCCGGCCTGGGGACGAGACGCGTTGCTGGCGTCCCGCGACGATCGGGACGCCGGTGACGTCTTCGCCGACCTCCTTTCACCGGACGCCGTCGACGAGCTGATCGCTGACCGGGGCCTCAGGGCGCCGTTCGTGCGCCTGGCCAAGGGCGGCTCGACGCTGCCCGAGTCGGCGTTCACGGGCGGCGGGGGGGTCGGCGCCGGCGTCCGGGATCAGGTGAGCGACGACCTCGTCCGGCGCCAGTTCGCGGACGGCGCGACGATCGTCCTGCAGGGCCTGCACCGCACCTGGACGCCCATCAAGACCTTCAGCCAGGCGCTCGCCGCCGAGCTGGGGCATCCGGTGCAGGTCAACGCCTACGTCACGCCGGCCGGCAACCAGGGCTTCTCGGCGCACTATGACGTCCACGACGTGTTCGTCGTCCAGATCACCGGCACCAAGCATTGGGTCGTCCACGATCCCGTCTGGCCGTCGCCGCTGCGCAGCCAGCCGTGGGAACAGCACGCGGACGCCGTCGCGGCCGCGGCGTCCGGGCCGCCGTTGGTCGAGACTGACCTGACCCCCGGCGACGTGCTCTACCTGCCGCGCGGGTTCGTCCACGCGGCGCGGGCGCTGGGCGGGCTGACGATCCACCTGACGATCGGCGTCCACACCTGGACGCGCCACCACCTCGCCGAGGCCCTGCTGGACGCCGCCCGCGACGCGCTCGCAGCCGACTCCGACGCGCGGTCGTCGCTCCCGCTGGGCGTGGACGTGGCGTCCACCGCCGACCTCGACTCGGACGCCGAGGCGGTCCGGGCTGCGGTGCTCGCGGTGATCTCCGCGGTGCCTGTCGAGACGCTCACCGATCATCTGCTGCAGCAGGCGCGCGGCAGCCAGCGCCCGGCGTCCGTGCCGCCCATCGCCCAGCTGGCAAGGGCGGACGCCCTGGCCCCGAACGCGGTCTTACGCCTGCGCCCGCACCTCCTGGCGACGATCGAGGAGGCCTCCGAGGGGTTCGTCGTCCGCTCGCGGGCGGGCCGCTGCGCGCTGCCGGCGGGCGTCCGGGCCGCGGTCGATCGGCTGCTGGCCGGCGAGCAGGTGCCGGCGTCCGAGCTGGGTGACGCCGCCCGGGCGCTGCTCGTCGAGGGCGTGGCGGTGGTCGCGTGACCGAGGTCCGCTGCTCGGACGCCGCCCGCGCCCGCTGCGACGTGGCGCTCGGCACGGCGCCGCCGGCGATGCGCTGGCTGCTCGTCGAGCAGGACGGCGGCTGGCTGCCCGACACGCGGTCGTCCGTTCAGGCACCCGAGGCCGCGCTGGCGCTGCTGGACGCGGCCCTGGCGCAGGCGAAGGCCCGGCTGCAGTTGATCCGGCGTCCGGGGCGGGACGCCGACGCCGAGGAGGCGCCGTCCGGGCACCTGGGGCGCGGGGCGTCCTTCGAGCACGCGCTGGCCGCGGGCGCGCCCACCGAGGATCGCGACGACCGCCAGCGCCGCTGGTGCGTCATCGACGCCCGGCTCGGCGTCGAGGTGTGGGGCGTCCGGGACGCCGACGGCGGCTGGGGCGGAGCGCTCGAGGCGCTGGCCGACCCGCTCGCTGCGGGGGCGGTGCGGGCCGCGGGAGTCTTGTTGGTCTGCTGCCATGGCCGCCACGACGCGTGCTGCGCGCTGCGGGGGCGTCCGGTCGCGGGCGTCCTGGCGACGCAGTGGCCCGCCGAGACCTGGGAGACCTCGCATCTCGGAGGGGACCGGTTCGCGGCCAACCTCGCGGTGCTGCCGGACGGGGTCTTGTACGGCTACGTGTCGGCCGAGTCGGCGGTGAAGCTCGTTCGCGACCACCAGGCCGGACGCCCCGACGCGGCCCACGTCCGCGGGATCGTCGGGCGCGACCCCGACGAACAAGCGGCTCTGCTCGCGGCGGCTCCCCTGCTGGACGAGAAGCCCTGGGACCGACGCCTCACCACCGCTCGGGTCGCGCCTGGTCCGGCGTGGCGGGTGGTGGTCCGGATGGGCGAGCGTCGCGTCGAGGTCCGCGGGCACGATCGACTCACCGAGCCGGCCCGGCTCACCTGCGGCGCGTCGAACCCCAGGAGCGCCCTGGTCCCCGTCGTGGACGCCGCCCGTCTGGTGTAGGCGCCGTGGACGTCTCCCGACCTGACCGGTTGTCCACTCAGCAGCACGCACTGGCCGGTCTGGCGACGCCCCCGCTGCAGACCTCAATCCCGGCAGGCCGCCCACAGGTCCGCGAGCGCCGCGAGGGCGGCGTCCGGGGCCTCGAACGGGATCAGGTGACCGACGGCGTCCAGTTCGATCACCGAGACCCCCAAAGCGGACGCCATCATCGGCTGCGTGTCGGGACCCATCAGCGCATCCTCGGACCCGTGCACCACGACCGCCGGGACGCCGAGCCCGGCGAGGACGTCGGTGCGGTCCGGACGCGCGGCCATGGCCCGCTGCGCCCACGCGACACCTTCGGGCGTCGCGGCGATGAGGGCGTCGAGTTCGGCGTCCACGCCCGGACGCCCCGCCCGCGTGGACGCCCCGAGCAGCTTCTCCTTCAACGGCGCCAGGACCTCGTCCAGCGGCTTGCCGGACTCGACCGCCGCGGCCATCGACAGGCGCCCTGCGATGGCCTCGGGGGCGTCCGCGGTGGACTTCGTCCCGAACAGCCCGATCCCGGCGACGCGCGACGGCGCCAGCTCGGCCAGGCACATCGCCGCGTACCCGCCCATCGAGTTGCCGGCGACCACGAAGCGGCCGACGCCGCGGGCGTCCAACGCTTTGAGCAGCGCCCGGACGTACCCCTCCAGGCTCGGCGCGGCGTCCGGCTCGCCACCGAAACCGGGCGGGTCGACGGTGATGACGTCCCCGCCGAGGGCCGCGGCGACGCTCGCCCAGACGCGTCCGTTGCAGGGGAAGGGCGCCAGCAGCACGAGCGGCAGCGCGGACGGGTCAGCCTGGGTGTGAAGAGTGACGGAAGCCATGCCTCAGCCTCGCATCAGAGCCCCCGAAGCCCAAGCGCCCCGCCCTAGATTGGGGTGCGTGAGCAGCGACTCCCGTCCCGTGGTGGCCATCGTCACGAACCTCGAACGCGACCTCAATTACCCCTTCCCCGGCTACCCGCGCGCCATGCTGAACGAGGACTACCCCCGCTCCGTCGCGGCCGCCGGCGGCGTCCCGATCCTGCTGCCGCCCATGCGGGACGTCTCCTTGCTCAGTCGTCAGTTGGACGCCGCGGGCGCGCTCCTGCTCGCCGGCGGCCAGGACGTGGACCCCCTGCTGTACGACCAATCGCCCCTGGTCGGGACGCAGATGCCCAGCCCCGTCCGGGACGCCTACGAGTACGAGGCCCTGCGGTTGGCGTTCGAGCGGAACCTGCCGATCCTGGCGATCTGCCGCGGCGTCCAGCTCCTGAACGTCTTCCTGGGCGGCACTCTGCACCAGGACCTGGAGCGGGCCGGCACCAACCTGCGCCACGTCGGGACGGACGAGCCCGAGGCCGGGGCGCACCGGGTCGCGATCGCGGCCGACTCGACGCTGGCCGGCGTCCTCGGACGCACCGAGGCGACCGTCAACTCGTTCCACCACCAGGCCATCGACCGGGTCGCGGACGGCCTGCGCGTCGTCGCCACCGCCCCGGACGGCATCGTCGAGGCCGTCGAGTTCCCCGGACGGCCGCTGCTCGGCGTCCAGTGGCACCCCGAGATGATGAGCCGAACGTCAGCGGACGCCCAGGCGATCTTCCGGTGGTTCGTGGGACTCGCGTCCCGGCGTCCGGTCTCAGGACGTCAGGTCAGCGAGGACGGGTCGTCCGGCACGTCCACGGACGCCGCCATCAGGTAGCGCAGCGGCACGATCTCGAGCGCGGCGACGCTGGTTGCCGCCAGCACGACGGGGGCCGGGACGCCCGCCCGGTACGACTGCAGCCACCGCGCCGCGACGACGCACCAGCGGTCGCCGGGCACCAGGCCGGGAAAGCCCCACTGCGGCGCCGGGCTGATCAGGTCGTTGCCCAGGGCGCGCTGGTGGGCGAGGAACTCGGCGGTCATCACCGCGCACACGGTGTGGCTGCCCAGGTCCTCGGCGCAGGTCCGGCAGGTGCCGTCGCGGAAGAAACCCGTCACCGGGTCGCCGCCGCACAGCTGCAGGTCACCGCCCAGCACATTCTTCTCAGCCATGGCGAAACCCTAAGCCTTGGCGTCGGCGCGAACTAGGCCCAAAAGAGCGGGTCCGGATCGCTGGCCAGGAAGTCGAGGATCTCGCTCACGGCGTCCACCGCGGGAAGGTTGCGGTAGATCTGGAACGTGCCCTCGGCGTCCCGCCAGTGCAGCACCCACGAGCCCTCGCCGCGCGGCGAGCCGAAGTACCGCAGGCGCGCGATGGGAGTCTTGATGCCGTCGGCGTCCGCGATCAGGTCGATGTGGCGTCCGGTGATCTGCGGGACGACTGGGTGATGCTTCCACCCGTTTTCCGGGGTGCGTTCGCGGCACCACAGCTCGACGAGATCGATCTCTCGCCGCTGCATCGACACCGCGCACCCCGCTTCCTCAGGCGGCGAGCTTACCCAGGTTGAAGGTGGCGAGCTGGTTGACCGCGCGTCCGCCGTGGCCGTGTTGCGCGGTGAAGGCGGCGGTGCCGTCCGTGCCACAGAGCGACTTGATCGGCGAGGCGCCGCCCGGGTGGGCGCTGACCCAGGCCGTCAGGTCGTACACGTTGCCGTTGATCGCGGACCAGCAGCTGGACGCCGTGTTGTGCTTCTGGACGGCGGCCATGGTCAGAGCGTCCGTCGTCGAGTTCGCCGTCGGGGTCGTGGACGCCGCGGGCGAGCTCGAGCTGGACGCCGCAGGCGCGGCGCTCGCCGCGGGTGCCGGGGTGGCGGACGCGGTCGTGGCAGGGGTCGTCGCCGAGTCGTCGATGCGTCCGGCCCAGGCGGACACGGCACCGGAGTGGCCGACCAGGATGGTCAGCCCGACGACGCCGACGGCGAGCACCGCGGACAGCGCACCGGCCGTCTGCTGCGGCAACCCAGCGGGCTGCTGGGTCACCGACCGGCGGCTGGACAGCCGGCGCTGCAGGACCCACCAGACCAGGGCGACCACGGTCAGCACGGCGGCGATGAACGGCAGGATCGAGCCCCAGGTGGCGTGGGTCTGCGGGAGTCCCATCCGCTCGGCGAGCTTCTCTCCGGACTCCTTGGACGCGAACGCGGCGACGGTGCCGGCGGCGAGTCCGAGCAGGGCGAGGGTGGCCCAGCGGGCGCGCAGCCCGCGGATGAGCACGACCGCGATCTGCAGCAGGGCCGCCAGCGGAAGAATGACCACCGCAAAGTGCACCACCAGCGGGTGTACGGGTAGGCCGGCAACGACGTCGAAGAGGGAGTCCATACCGTCAGCGTAGGGACGGCCTGTCGCCATCGCCATTCGCCAATGGCCTTACGACCTGGCGAGATCGGGTCCTACTACCTCGGTGGCGTTACGGCATCCCGGCCATCCGGGCCAGTCCGGCGACCAGCGCGCCGACCAGGACCACCACGATGTACGGCGCCTTCAGCTTCAGCGCGATGATGGCGGCCACGAGGGCCGCGACGCGGGCGTCCAGTTCGAGACGTTGACCGGACGCGAACGCGTTCGTCACCACGAGCGACGTCAGCAGCCCGACTGTGATGGACGCGCTGGCCCGCCGCATCATCGGCGAGTCGACGAGCGAGTCCGGGGCGAGGTAGCCGGCGAGCTTGATCAGGAAGGAGATCAGGCACGCCCCGAGCACCCACAGCCAGGCGGTCATGCCGACCTCCGGTGCTGCCAGCTGGCCAGGGCGAACGCGACGCCGCCGGCCACAACGATCGGGATGCCGGGCGGCACCGCCGGCACCAGCAGCGCCGTCACCACGCCGCACAGCGCGGCGGTGGCCCAGGCGTCGGCGTCCTTCAGACGCGGCCAAAGCAGCCCGGCGAAGGCGGCGACGGCCGCGCCGTCGAGGCCGAACTGCTTGGCGTCCACCCCGGCGCCGACGAAGGCGCCGAGGGCGGTGAAGAGGTTCCAGGTGATGAAGACCCCGACGCCCGCGGTGAAGAACCCGCGACGCTGCTCGTCGACGCTGTCTTGGGCGGACGCCGTCGCCATCGACTCGTCGATGGTCAGGTGGGCGTACAGGACCTTGGCGAGTCCGCGCGGGTGGAGCATGCCGTCGAGCCCGACGCCGTAGACGCCGTTGCGCAGCCCGAGCAGCGAGGACGCCGCGAGAGCCGCCGGGAACGACCCGCCGCCGCCGACCACGCCCACGAACGCGAACTGCGAGCCGCCGGTGAACATCAGCGCCGAGAGCGCGATGGTCTGCGCGATCGACAACCCAGCGGCCACCGACAGCGCCCCGAACGAGATGCCGTAGACCCCGACCGCGAGGGCGATGGACACGCCCATGCGCACGGCGGGGGTCAGAGGCGGCATCGATGCAGGATAGGCGCATCAGCGACTTTGACCCAACCAGTCACGAACACCAGTAGCCCAGGCGGGAACCAACTACCGATTCCGACGAGCCTGCCACTGACCTGGATCACCACGGAGATCCCGTGGTATGAGCCATTTCGGCCACGCAAACCAATAAACGACTTGAACCAAGAGGAAGAATGCCAGCATCGAAGCCAGTCCGACTCCGCCTACAGCAAGACAAACCGAGGATATGGTCGGGACTACTTGCGCGATGGCAATCGCGACAGCAGCCAGAATCAAGGAAGAGAAACCATAACCCACCGCAAGGTGCTGGCGAACAAATGCCCGACCCTCCAGGTCATCGATACTCATGATCTCCGCTCCACGACGAAACAGGCCGCGGAAAGAAGAGGAGAAGAGGAATGATCCAGCGAACAGTATGCCGATAACCATCAGGGCCATAGGGCCGATTTCCATATCGCTTGACTCCACCATCTACACCACCCATATAGTCATAGTGAAGCGGCGAGGCGATTGGGGCGAAGCCCCACGATTTCAACACTTCGCCTCCACATGCTCCAAATCCGAGCCCCTTGCGCCGTCCCCGACTAACGCAACCTCCGACCCGCCCGCCGAGCCAAGAACTTCACCCCTCACGGCAGCCACCACCCACCTTCAGCGTCTGGCCCGCCCGAGTCAGCGAACTCGAACTCGGCCGACGACCCAACGACGAACTCGTCACCCGCTACCACGCCTGGCTCAACACCGCTTGACACCCAATTAGGAGAATCAGTCCCTCACAGGTCAGTGGATCGATTTCCTGAATCAAAAAAGAATCGGTCAAGGTATTCGTTGAGCGAGAGACTACTAGATCTCATGAGACTAAACACCTCGTGGCCGGATTTGGGGGCCCCCGTCAAGGAATACGCTTGGTAGGCACCCAAGTTAATTGCTCCGTTCACGCTCGCATAAGCTTCTGCCTCAACCCCGCCCCGGGTCACAGCGTCTTCAATCGATGAGCACCGCCACAGCGTTATCCTCTCTTCATACACGGGGCAATCATCTAAGTCGTCGAATTTAATGAATGCCCGGACTGCAAACCATGAACTTTTCGAGTGCGCACTCACTATCTTCCCGTCTATCGATCCGCTACAAAGCGGCTAATCCTGGTCGGGTTCACCTGGGCGTCCCACACCAACGGCGACCCCAACCGGGCCACCTTCGCACCCTGACCGTTCGAAATCTTCGCCTCAGCGCCGTCTTTGGCCCACTTGCCGCCCCCGGACACCTTCAGCCGGGCCGTCGCCGCCCGGGACTTGCCCGACCCCACCAGCAGCTTCTTCGCCGCCGCCGGCGTCTTCGCCACCCACGACCAACGGAACCCGCCAGCCGCCACATCCACCACCACATCCAAGCCCGGAGCCACATCGGTGTAAGTGGCCTTCGAACCCGACAACACCGGCTTGCCCAGCTTGACCCCAGGCGCCGGGTCCAGGCTGGCCTTCACCCCGGACGCCTCCGTCCGAGACAACATCTGACCTGCTTCGCTCAATGGGCCGTACCGGGGTGTGCTGGGACAACGCGGCTGCCGAATCGTTCTGGTCAACATTCAAGAACGAGTACTACCACCGGCACGTGTTCCCCACGATCGACGCCGCCCGCCGCGGCGCCTACACCTGGATCGACGCCTGGTACAACGCCCGCCGACGACACTCCGCCATCGGCTACCTCAGCCCACTACAGTACGAACACCAGCTGGCCGACCAGGCCACCCAGACGGTCCACCAGGCCGCCTGACCAAACAACCAGCTGTCCGGGATCAGGGGTCAACCTCAAACCAACTCAACGGAGGCTCATTCCAATAGGGCAGCTAAGGCACTCCGTGGAAAAAGGCTCCGAGCAATAGAAGCGGCACGATCCCTAATAGAATGCTGCACCCCAGAGCCGTACTCACCCTACAGATAGGCGCAAACCCGAGCTCACCTTCACATTTTGACCGCCCGCTCTCTCGCTTTGGTCCGGTACTTGGCTATCACGAGGGCTCAACAACGGACTTGTCGTCAGATACCCTCAAATACTGGCCACACTAGGTGCAGGTGAAATCTGTCGCCGGACGCTTTAGTCTCTCAGTTAGCGACGACTCACTATCATATGAGTAAGCTTGTCCCTCGATGGGTGGAACCGGAACCTCAATCCCGAACTTGTTCGGATCAAACACTACGAGGACGCTCTTGTAGCCTGCATCAATCTTCACGGGTGAGAGATTGACCGCGGCCACAGGCGTGGCCAGCACGATCCGTCCCAAATGCGTCGTGCCACCTGAGGCGGTTACGCCCTGGACTTCTATCGGTCCTCGAAACCCGCCTGGGCATCTTGAAACGAGTGTCAATTGAGCATTTTCGTATTTCACATAGACATCGTCAACAGGTGTGCATCCCGTCAGCAACCAGGGCGCTAAGAGGCAGAGAGTGAGGGCACGAATGCGGCGCCATCGCAGCTTGCCATGGCCTCTATCGGGTCGAGCAACCATAAACGTTGTACCCACGTAAATTCGCCTCCCTTTCGAACCTGTTATAACAGCCTTCTCTGCCGAAGCCCTGCAGAATTGGATAGCTTTCGTTCGCTTGCGCCGTCAAGTAGAGCGACATGAAATCGGGTCCATACATTTCCCATTGGCGATAATGAACGCCTTCATGGGCCATCAAATTGCGGAAGGCCAACGGTTGCAGACGCGGGTCACTTCTGCGGCTCTTCACAGACGAGGGTGTAGTCGGGGGCCCGGGTTGTGACCGGCGTGTCGGTGGCGGGACGGGGGTCGAGGTCTTCCGAGGATGGAGGTTC
>NZ_FXTL01000015.1 GCF_900182665.1 Propioniciclava tarda | reverse complement strand
GAACGACCGCTGCCACCCGTTCGTGTGGACCAAAACCGCCGACGACATCCTCAAGAAAGCCAACCGTCAGACAACTTCAAACACGGGCCACTAGCATTCGTGACGCCCCTGTCTAGGGGGGTAGTACTACCCCCCTCGGAGAAATTTCGGCGTCAGGGCAAGTGAGAGTTCTTATGCAAATGCTGGAATAATTTCCCATTCCTGAACAGTCAGGTCAGCCTTCACCGTGCCGGCACGTACGGCGTAGTGGGAGTGGCGTTCACCAGCCGTTTACCTTCGGCTCAACGGATCCGTGCTGCGCTCCTGGCCTCCCGGGCGCGTTGAGATGCCCCGCGTGTCGAGCGACGGGTTGGCGACGTTTCGCACCCTAGTGCCGCCGCTCGAAGCATTTCCCGGCCGATTGCGCGGAAAAGATAAGGACAATCGCATGCAAAGCGTGTCGACCCGGGGTCGAGCCCGGAATCGAGGGCGGCCACCTCGCTAAACGATGAATTCCTGCGGTCGTGCAGTCAGCCACCCGTTTCGGCCTACGTGCGGGACGCCGGCTGCCGAGGGGTCTGGGCCGTCGTTGCGCCCAGGACGGCGACCAGTTCTGATCGCGCCCTTGCGGGTCGCGCCGACGCCCCCGCCACGCGGGACGCCGACCCGCCTGACACGAGCAGGAATGGGTGCATGATGTGACGCAGCGTTTCGCGTCCGACAAGGGGAAACCACTGTGAGTTCGAAGGCGTCCCCGGACCTGTCGAAGAGCCAGGCACGTTGGCTCGCGCGGCGCACGATCGTCTGGCCCCCGTGCGCGCTCCCGGACGGCTTGCGCCCCACTGACCTCGACTGGCGCCTGCACTGGTCGCCGGCCGCCGGCATCGATCCGTGGGCGTCGGAACCGTGGCCCTGGAGCTCGGCACCCTTGCGACCCGCGGGCACGCCGCTTCCGCGGTCCTTGGCGGCGCGCTTCCCCGCCGCCCGGGATGCGGTCGTGCTGGACGTCCCCGCCGACCTCGACCTCGACACCATCCTGCGCGGCCAGGTCGTGGTCGTCGTCCAGCAACCCTCGGGGCGGCTGATCAACGCCAGCGGCGTCCAGCTCGCCGGCGTCCTCGACGAGGTTTACGCGGACGCCGCCCGAGCCGACCTCGGACTGACCTTCGCCGACGGCGTCCCAACGTTGCGGGTTTGGGCGCCGACGGCGCTGGACGCCTCCCTCCTTCTCATCGGACCCAACGATCCGCCGGACGCCGAACCGGCGGTGCTCCGGCTGACGCGCGAGCCCGACGGCTGCTGGTCGGTGACCGGAGAGCCCAGCTGGACGGGCTGCCGCTACCTCTACTCGGTCACGGTGTTCGACCCGGGACTGCAGCGGGTCGTCACCACGCGGGTCACCGACCCGTACTCGGTGGCCCTGGCGGAGAACTCCACCGCCTCCGTCATCGTCGACCTGGACGATCCCGCCCTTGCTCCGCAGCCCTGGCTCGACCAGCCCCAGCCGACCCTCGCCACCCCCGTCGACCAGGTCAGCTACGAACTGCACGTGCGCGACTTCTCGATCTCGGACGCCAGCGTCGCGCCCGACCTCCGCGGCACCTACCGGGCCTTCACCCAGGACAGCGCCGGGACGCGTCACCTGCGCCGACTCGCCGAGGCAGGCCTCAACACCGTCCAACTCATGCCGATCTTCGACTTCACCTCCAGCGAGGACCATCGCGGACGCCAGTCTCCGCTGGACCTCTCGCTGCTCGGCACCATGGCCCCGGACTCCGATCGTCAGCAGGCCTATCTCCGCGAGAACAACCTGCATCGCAGCTTCAACTGGGGCTACGACCCGTGGCACTCCTTCGTTCCGGAGGGCAGCTACGCCACGCCCGGCGCGGTCGAGGGCGGCGGTCGGATCCGCGAGGTGCGGGAGATGATCGGCGCGATCCACGGCCTGGGTCTGCGGGTCGTCCTCGACCAGGTCTTCAACCACACCAACGCCGCCGGGCAGTCGGCCAGTTCCGTCCTGGGCCGCATCGTCCCCGGCTACTACCACCGACTGGACGCCGTCGGCGACGTCTACACGTCCACCTGCTGCCCCAACGTGGCGACCGAGCACCGGATGGCCGAGAAGCTGATGGTGGACGCCTGCGTGCTGTGGGCGAAGCACTACAAGGTGGACGGGTTCCGGTTCGACCTGATGGGTCACCACTCGCGGGCCAACATGCTCAAGGTGCGCGCGGCCCTCGACGCGCTGACGATCGAGCGCGACGGCGTCGACGGACGCCAGGTGACGATGTACGGCGAGGGCTGGATCTTCGGCGAGGTCGCCGACAACGCGCTCTTCGTGCAGGCGTCCCAGGGTCAGCTGGGCGGCACGGGCGTCGCGACCTTCTCCGACCGCATGCGGGACGCCGTCCGCGGCGGTGGTCCGTTCGACGCCGATCCGCGCCTTCAGGGCTTCGGGACGGGGCTCGCGACTGCGCCGAACGCGTCCCAGGGCAACGGGAACCGCTTCGACCAGGGCGACCGCCTGCTGCACGACGCCGATCTGATCCAGCTCGGCCTGGCCGGTACCCTCCGCGACTACACGTTCACGTCGCAGCGCTACGCGACCCCACTGCGCGGCGACAAGGTCGACTACAACGGTGGTCCGGCCGGGTACGCCGATACGCCGGCCGACGTCGTCAACTACGTCGACGCTCACGACAACGAGACGCTGTTCGATGCGCTGACGCTGAAGCTGCCCGTTACGACGACCATGGCCGACCGGGTGCGGATGAACACGGTGTGCCTCGCCTTCCCGACGCTCGGCCAGAGCGCGGTGATGTGGCACGCCGGGTCCGACTTCCTGCGCAGCAAGTCGCTGGACCGCAACAGCTACGACTCCGGCGACTGGTTCAACCTGCTGGACTTTTCGCTGACCGACAACGGCTTCGGGCGCGGCCTACCGCCGGCGTCCAACAACGTCGACAAGTGGCCCTACCTCCGACCGCTGCTCGCCATGCCGCAGCTCAAGCCGGCGCCGGGCGACATGCGGGCCGCGCACGCCCAGGCGCTCGACCTGCTGCGGCTCCGCTCGTCCTCGCGGCTGTTCAGGCTGGGGGACGCCGCCGCGATCCGCGCGAAGGTCACGTTCCCGGTCTCGGGCACCTGGGCGCAGATCCCGGGGGTGATCGTGATGGTGCTGGACGACACGGTGGGGCGTCCGGTGGATGCGCAGTTCGCCCGCATCGCCGTCGTCTTCAATGCGGCGACCTGGCCGGTGCGCCAGGTGGTCGAGACACTGCCAGGGGCGTGGGAGCTGCATCCGGTGCAGCAGGGCGGGGCTGATCCGATCGTCAAGACGACGTTCTACGAAGCAGGCGCCTTCCGCGTACCCGGACGGACCGTCGCGGTCTTTGTCGAGCGTCGCGGCTAACGAGATTGGACGCCCGCGCTAGCGTCCAACCGACAGTGAATCGGCGCAACGGGACGGGGGAGCCATCAGCGAGCTAGGGATGGGCATGGGCATGGGCGGACCCGACCGGGCCGCCCGGAAGGTGGACGCCGCCGATCGCGCCCAGTTGGCCGAGTCGCCCGTGCCCGCCAGCCGGATCCTGGAGCTGTTCCGTCCCCATACCGCGAAGCTGGCCCTGCTGCTGGTGACGGTTGTGGCGGCGTCCGTTGTCGGCCTGGCGCAGCCGTTCCTGCTGCGTAGCGTCATCGACGAGGCCCTCCCGACGTCCAACACGCAGCTGCTGATCTTCGACACAGGCGGCATGGTCGGCGTCGCGGCGCTGACAGCCCTGCTGGGAGTGGCCCAGACGGTGCTGTCGACGCGGATGGGCAACCGGGTCATGCACGATCTGCGGGTGCGGGTCTTCGAGCACCTGCAGCGCCAATCGATGGCCTTCTTCAAGCGGACGCGCGGCGGCGAGATCCAGTCGCGCCTGCTGCAGGACATCGCCGGCATGCAGGGCGTGATGACGACCGTGGCGACCTCCATCGCGTCCAACTTGACGACGGCCGTCGCGACCGGCGTCGCGATGGTGGCCCTCAACTGGCGGATGTCACTGATCTCGTTGGCGATCCTGCCGCCGGCGGTGTGGGTGACGAGGCGCGTGGCCCTGGTGAGGCGTGACCTGATCAGCCAGCGGCAGCGGACACTGGCCGACCTGCACTCCCAGGTGGACGAGGGCCTAGGCGTCAATGGCGCGTTGCTTGCCAAGACGCTGGGCTCGTCCGGACGCCGCGTCGAGGCGTTCGCGGCGGCGTCCGAGCAGCTCAGCGAACTGGACTATCGCTCCCAGCTCGCCGGACGCTGGCGCATGGCGCTCATGCAGGTGATCTTCGCGGCGATCCCGGCGGTGATCTACCTGGCCGCGGGGTTCCCGCAGACGTCCGGCGGCATCTCGATCGGCACGCTCGTGGCGTTCACGGCGCTGCAAGGGGCGATCTTCCGTCCGATCATGGGCCTGCTCAACGTCGGCGCGCAGTGGATCGGCTCGCTGGCCCTGATGAGCCGCATCTTCGGCTACCTGGACCTGCCCGTCGAGGTCCAGCCGCCGGCGAACCCGGTGCCGTTCCCGCGCGACGGCGTCCGCGGCGAGGTGCGGTTCTCCGGCGTCAGCTATCGGTATCCGGACGCCGACGTGGACGTCCTCGTCGACGTCGACCTACACGTGTCGCCCGGCGAGACGCTGGCGCTGGTGGGGGAGACCGGGTCCGGGAAGTCGACGGTCGGCGCACTGCTGGTGCGGCTCGCCGACCCCACGGCAGGCCGCATCACCATCGACGGCGTCGACCTGCGCGACATCGCCCCCGCCGACCTCGCCCGGGTGATCGGCGTCGTCACTCAGGAGACCTACTTGGCGCACACGTCGATCGCCGAGAACCTGCGCGAGGCCAAGCCGGATGCCACGGACGCCGAGCTGTGGGCCGCCTTGGACGCCGCGCAAGTGGACGAGGTCGTCCGGGCCCTGCCAGACGGGCTGGAGACCGTGGTCGGAGCGCGCGGGCACCGGTTCAGCGGCGGCGAGCGCCAGCGGATCGCGGTCGCGCGGACGCTGCTGGGCAACCCGCGCGTCCTGATCCTGGACGAGGCCACCAGCGCCCTCGACAACGAGACTGAACGCGAGCTGCAGACGGCGCTGGACCGGCTGATCGTGGGCCGCACGACGGTGACGATCGCGCACCGGCTGAGCACCATCGCGGGGGCCGACGAGATCGTCGTCCTCGACCACGGACGCGTCATCGAGCGCGGCACGCACGCGGGACTCATCGCCCAAGGCGGCGCGTACGCCGCTCTCGCCCACGGGGACTCCCGCGGCGGCGTCCAGGAGTAGCGGGCTTCGACAACTCGGTCGTCGTTCCCTGAGCTCGTCGAAGGGTGGTCCCTGAGCTTGTCGAAGGGTTAGACGAAGATGACCTGCGCGCCTTCGGAGAGCTCGATGAAGTCGGTCGCGGAGATGACTGCCTCGACGCCGTCGTAGAGGTCGTCTTCACTGAGCCCGTTCATGTCGAAGCTCAGCTTGCAGCCCCACAGGTGTCCGCCGGACGCGACGATGATGTCGAGCATCTCGCGCACCGAGGGGATCTCGAGCTTGTCGAGCGTCTTCTTCATGTAGAGCGTCGTGCCGGCCGTCACGCCGGGGAGCGCGCCCAGGAGCTGCGGGATCGGCATCTTCGGCACCTGAGGCAGGTGCATGGCCGTGTTGCCGAGCATCGAGAACTTGAGGTGGTCCATCGTCCGCTCGGTGACCAGGTCGAAGCCCCAGAACGTGAAGAAGATGTGCGTCTCGACGCCTTCGCCGAGCGCCGCGTTGGCCATGATCAGGGCCGGGTAGGCCATGTCCAGGTTGCCCTTGGAGGCGATGAAGACCATCTTGCGGGGCTTCGCCTCACCGGACGCCGCGGGCGCGGCCTCGGCGACGGCCTTGGCCCCCTTGGGCTTGTCAGCCTTGGGGGCGTCCGCCTTGGGGCCGCCGAAATCGGGGATGATCGGGTTGTCGGTCATGTCTAGCTCCTTTGTTAGACGCAGCCCTTGGGCTTGGGTAGTCCGGCGATGTAGCTCATCTTCTTGGCCGGCTTGCCCGGGAAGAGGACGAAGAGGTTCTTCATGTCGAAGCCGCCGACGCTGGCCACGCGGCGCAGGGTCGCGGTCTCCTTGCGGGCCGGGAAGTCGGCGCGCAGGAAGCGGATGACCTTCCAGTGCTCATCGGTGAGCTCGTCCACGCCGGCGTAGCCGGCCAGGACCTTGCCGAGGTCCTCGTCCCATTGGGCGTAGTCGGTGAGGAAACCCTCGTCGTTGACGTCGATGGGGCGTCCGCCGATCATCGTGGTGGGCATGGCATTTCTCCTTGTCAGAACTTGGGAACGATCGGGTCGGGCAGCACCGTTGCTGGATCGGCCGTCGAGTCGATTCCTTGCTGTGCAACGTACTCCGGCAGCGCCTCGAACGCGGCCGCCGCCTTGGGATTCACTTTCGGTCCGGACGCCTTGGGCGCGGCCACGGAGGTGGGTCGGGCGACGGTAGGACGCCCGGGTGCGGGCTTGGCCTTCGGCAGGGAGCCGAACAGGCGCGCCGGCGTCCGAATGATGGTGGACGCCAGGCCCTTCAGGAGGTCCGGGGTGGAGGTGCCGGACGCCGTGTCTTCGATCTTCTTGCCCATGAGGTACATGTCGGCGGTGAAGGGGAGCGGCTTGCCGGTGATGAGGAGGTTCCAATAGACCCAGCGGAACGCGACCTTGGCCCAGTGGTTGGCGCGGGTCTCCTTGAGCAGGCTCATGGGTCCGATGCCGGGGAGCGGGAACTCGCCGGTGTAGGGCTGGGTCTCGTAGTTGAAGTCGAGCAGCATGCCCTTGCCGCCGCCGGACTCGATGAAGCAGTTGGCGTGGCCGTCGAAGTTGTGGGTGAGCTGCTGGCCGGCGAGGTATTGCGGCCAGTTCTCCATGAAGATGTCGACCGCGAAGTGCGCGACGGAGCCGGCCTTGGAGGTCTTCAGGGTGCCGCCGTCGCCGAGGACGAAGATGTCGGGATCGGCCAGTGAGCGCATGGTGCCCTGGTCGCAGGGGACGAAGTTCATCTCGTCGCCGAGCCCGGACGCCGCGATGTAGTCGGGTCCCATGTTGAGGGGCACGGTGACCAGCAGGTCGAAGGGGATGCGCCGCTCGTCGAAGCTGATGATCTCGCGGGTCTCGTTGTCGATTTCGGCGATGGCGAAGTCGGTTTCGAGCGCGATGTTGCGGGACTTGAGGGCGTCGCCCAGCTCGCGCGACGCGACCGGCTTGGTGAACGCGCCGTCCAGCGGGGTGACGTAGGTGATGTCGACCTTCTTACGGATCTTCTTGTCCTTGAAGTAGCTGTCGGCCAAGAAGACGAACTCCAGCGGCGCCACCGGGCACTTGATGGGCATCTCGGTGATGTGGACGACGAGGCGTCCGCCCTGGAAGGTCCGCATGGCCTCCTGGAGCGCCTCGGCGCCTGGCAGGTCGTAGAACTGGTGGACGCTCTTGCCGACCTCGGGTCCGTCGCCGCCTGGGGTGGCCTCGAGGCGCGGCTGGACGCCGGTGGCGATGATCAGGGTGTCGTAGGTCAGCTCACGTCCGTTGCGGAGGTGGACGGTCTTGGCTCCTGCGTCCACCTTCTCGACGCCGCACAGCACCAGGTCGACGCCGTCCGGGATGAACGAGTGGCGCGACCTGACGATCTGGCCGGGGGCGAGCTGCCCGAACGGCAAGAACAGGTAGCCGGGCTGGTAGTGGTGGGCGTCGTCCTGGTCGACGACGGTGATGCTCAGTTCTGCCTGGGTGGACGCGGCGCGCAGCTTGTTGGCGACCATCGTGCCTGCGGTGCCCCCGCCCAGAATGACCAGTTTCCTCATCGAAACTCCTCGGTTGCGGCGTGGCTCCACGATACCCCATGGGGTATCGGGTGTGAGGGTGAATTGAGGAACCTCGTCGGGATCTGGCCGAAGCGCGCCTGGGCCAGAGCGCCCGGGCACGGGGCCGAACTCCGTCGCGTATGCCGAGGTCCGGACGTCGGCGCAGCTGACGAACCTCGGCTTCGTGGGAGCCGACAGGAGGCGAGCGAGGTCGCTGCCTACGGCGTCCGCGCGGCAACCCATGGCCACACTTCTCGACTGTCGGACGGGGGCACTAGCCTGAGGGCGTCGGGCAACGGGCGACGCCGGCTCAAACCAGCAGTCGTCCCGCCCACCGAGCGCGCAGCATCACCGAAGAAGAGAGGGTCATCGATGACCGAGCTGGTCTGGACAGAACTCGACAAGCGGGCGGTCGACACCGCGCGCGTGCTGGCGGCGGACGCCGTCCAGAAGGTGGGCAACGGCCACCCGGGCACCGCGATCTCGCTCGCGCCCGTGGCGTACCTGCTCTACCAGAAGGTCATGAACGTCGACCCGTCCGATGACCGCTGGCTCGGACGCGACATCTTCGTGCTGTCCGCGGGCCACAGCTCGCTCACCCAGTACACCCAGCTCTACTTGGGCGGCCTCGGCCTCGAACTCACCGACATCGAGGCCCTGCGCACCTGGGGCTCGAAGACGCCGGGCCACCCCGAGGTTCACCACACCAAGTTCATCGAGTGCACCACCGGACCCCTCGGCGCCGGCATCTCCAACGCCGTCGGCTTCGCGATGGCCGCTCGCCGCGAGCGCGAGCTGTACGACCCGTCCGCCGAGCCGGGCACGTCGGTGTTCGACCACTTCGTCTACACGATCGCCGGTGACGGCTGCATGCAGGAGGGTGTGGCGTCCGAGGCGTCCTCGCTGGCCGCGACGCAGAACCTGGGCAACCTGATCCTGATCTACGACGACAACCGCATCTCGATCGAGGGCGACACCAAGATCTCCTTCTCCGAGGATGTCGAGGCCCGCTACGCCGCCTACGGCTGGCACACCCAGCACGTCGACTTCACGAACGGTTTCACGACCTACGAAGAGAAGGTCGGCGAGCTCTACGCCGCGATCGAGGCGGCCAAGGCCGTCACCGACCGCCCGTCGTTCATCAAGGTCACCACGATCATCGGCTGGCCTCTGCCCACCAAGGCCGGCGACCACTCCGTCCACGGCTCGGCCCTGGGCGCCCCCGAGATCGCCGCCCTCAAGACCGAACTGGGCATGGACCCCGACAAGTCCTTCGACGTCGCCCCCGAGGTCGTCGCCCACACCCGCGACAACGTTGCGACGCGCGCGAAGACCGCCCGCGCCGACTGGGACGCCCGCTTCGCCGCCTGGCGACAGGCCAACCCCACCCAAGCCGCGCTGCTCGATCGCGTCCGTTCCGGACGCCTCCCCGAGGACGCCGCCGCTGCGGTCGCCGCGTTCCCGGCCGGCACGATGTCGACGCGTAAGGCGTCCGGACTGGTTTTGACCGCCCTCGGCAAGGTCATGCCCGAACTGTGGGGCGGCTCAGCCGACCTGGCGTCCTCGAACAACACCACGATCGAGGGCGCGAAGTCCTTCCTGCCCGAAGAGCGCGGCTCCCACGACTGGACGCCCGGCTCCGGCCCGGACGCCCGCGTGCTGCACTTCGGCATCCGCGAACACGCGATGGGCGGCATCGTCAACGCGATCAACCTCACCGGCCTGACCCGCTGCTACGGCGGCACCTTCCTGGTGTTCTCCGACTACATGCGGCCGACGGCCCGCCTCGCGGCCCTGTCCGACATCCCGTCGACGTTCGTCTGGACGCACGACTCCATCGGTGTCGGCGAGGACGGCCCGACCCACCAGCCGATCGAGCACGTGGCGTCCCTGAGGCTGATCCCGGGGTTCAACGTCGTCCGTCCCGCGGACGCCAACGAGACCACCGCCGCTTGGCTCAAGATCCTGGCCGACCGGCAGCCAGCGGGCATCATCTTGTCTCGCCAGGACCTCACCACCTTCGACCGCACCTCCGGCCAGTTCGCCGGCACCGAGGGCGTCGCGAAGGGCGGTTACACGCTCGCCGAGGCGTCCGCGGAGCCGAAGGTCGTGCTGGTCGCGACCGGCTCCGAGGTCGAGATCGCCGTTGCGGCCCGCGAGGCTCTCGAGGCCGAGGGCGTCCCGACCCGCGTCGTGTCGATGCCGTGCGTCGAGTGGTTCCTGGGCCAGGACGAGGCTTACCGCTCAGCCTTGCTGCCGGACGCCGCCGCGAAGGTCTCCGTCGAGGCCGGCACGGTCGTGGGCTGGAAGGAGATCCTCGGCTGCAAGAGCGCCTCGGTGGGCCTGGATCACTTCGGCGCTTCGGCGTCCGGTGCCCTGCTGTACGAGAAGTTCGGGATCACCGCGGACGCCGTCGTCGCGAAGGCGAAGGGCCTGCTGGGCTGAGAGCTGGGGCCGGTAGGGTGAGCCGAACCCGACCGCCAGGAGCATCCGCATGACCGGCCCGCTGTCCGCACGCCTTCCCGACTTCCCGTGGGACACGATCGCTGACGCCAAGTCGCTGGCGGCGTCCCACCCGGACGGCCTCTGCGACCTCTCGGTCGGCACCCCAGTCGATCCCGTGCCGCAGTTGGCGCTGGACGCCCTCGCGGCGTCCGGTGCCCGCTGGGGCGGCTACCCGACGACCTGGGGGACGCCGACACTCCGTTCCGCGATCGTCGACTACCTCGGACGCCGTTGGGGCGCGTCCGGGCTCTCGGATGCCGGCGTCCTTCCGGTCATCGGCACCAAGGAGCTCGTCGCCTGGCTGCCAACCTTGCTCGGGCTCGGGGCCGGCGACGTGGTGGTCTTCCCGGAGATCGCCTACCCGACCTACGAGGTCGGCGCGCGCCTGGCTGGCGCGACTCCGGTCGCCTGCGACGACCCCGGACGCCTCGCCGCGTTGCGCCCCAAGCTCGTCTGGATCAACTCCCCGGCCAACCCGCACGGGGCCATCCTGTCGGCGTCCGACACGAAGTCCTGGGTGGACGCCGCCCGCGCGGTCAGCGCGGTGCTGGCCTCCGACGAGTGCTACGGCGAGTTCGGCTGGGACGCCGAGCCCGTCTCGGTGCTCCACCCGGACGTGTGCGGCCCGACCCACGACGGTCTGCTGGCGGTGCACTCGCTGTCGAAGCGGTCCAACGTCGCCGGCTTCCGGGCGGGCTGGGTCGCGGGCGATGCGACGATCGTCGGCGAGCTGCTCGAAGCGCGCAAGCACGCCGGGATGATGGTGCCCGGGCCCATCCAGGACGCGATGGTTCCGCTGCTGGGCGATCAGGACCACGTCGACGAGCAACGAGCCCGCTACCTCCGGCGTCGCGCCATCCTCCGGCCCGCGCTGGAGGCGTCCGGCTTCACCATCGAGCATTCCCAGGGCTCGCTCTATCTGTGGGCGACCCGCGGCGGGAACTGCCGCGCGACGATCGACTTTCTGGCGGGGCTGGGCATCCTGGCCGCGCCCGGCGACTTCTACGGCACGGCGTCCGATCAGTACGTCCGTATCGCGCTCACGGCGACGGACGAGCGCATCGAGGCGGCGGCGTCCAGGCTGAGGCAGTCGGTCTGACGGGCGGTCGCGTCCGTTGTTGGCGGAATAGGTCTCGCTGGGCGATATCAATTCCGCCAAGAACTAGGCCAGCGTGATCACGACCTGATTCGCCTTGGCCGGAGTCGACGCCGTACCCCAAGAACCGCCCATGAGTCCGGTCGACCAGGTCTTGTCGGCGACGGCGACCGACTTCACGCCGTAGGTGTCGGCGTACGCGATCGCAATGTGCGCCGCGGACCAGGCGGCCGTCGCGTCCGGCATCGTCACGGTGACCGTGGTCCCTGCCGAGTCCACGACCGCCTTCTTCGACAGCGTCGCCACTAGGACCTGCTTCAGCCCCGCCGGATCAGCCGTCGCCGTCGCCCGCGACGAGCACGAGAAGGTCGCCGGCGCCGCCCCGCTCAGTGCATTGGCCAGGACGCCCGCGTTGGTGACGTGCTTGTCGTAGGCGTCTGGGAAGCCCGATCGCTGCACAGCCTGCGCGACGTCGCCGACGTCCATGGTCTGCCAGTTCTTGACCTGCACCATCGCGGCGTAGAAGGCGTTCGACGAGTAGTAGGCGTCCTGGACTTGGGCGGCGGTTCCCCAGCCCTGCGACGGACGCTGCTGGAAGAGACCGAGCGAGTCCCGGTCGCCGTAGTCCAGGTTACGGATGCCCGACTCCTGGTACGCCGTGGCGAGCGCGATCGTGACAGCCTGGGTCGGCAGCCCGCGGCGTCCGGCGACGCCCGCGATGATCGCGGCGTTGCGAGCCTGCGCCGGATCGAGCCGGACCGTCCAGTCACCGGACGTGGCGGCGCAGTGGTCCGTCCACGGCAGCGCCTGCTTGGTGAGCATGTTCAGCAGGGTGTAGCCGCCGAACGCCACCGCGCCGAGTAGTGCTAGGGCGACCAGCGCCGCGATGAGGGTGCGCGGGCGCATGGGCTAGTTGGCGTGCAGGGCCGCGTTGAGCTCGACCTGCTGCCCCTGACGCGGACGCACCTCGACGGCGCCGGTCACCGAGTTGCGGAGATAGAGCAGCCCGGACGCCCCCGAGAGCTCGGACGCCTTCGCCTCGCGTCCGTCCGGCAGCCGGACCTTGGTGCCCGCCGTCACGTAGAGCCCAGCCTCGACCACGCAGTCGTCCCCGAGCGAGATGCCCACGCCTGAGTTGGCACCGAGCAGGCAACGCTCGCCGAGGGAGATCTGCTCCTTGCCGCCGCCGGACAGCGTGCCCATGATCGACGCCCCACCGCCCACGTCGGTGCCGTCGCCGACGACGACTCCCGCCGAGATGCGACCCTCCACCATGGACGCCCCCAGCGTGCCCGCGTTGAAGTTCACGAAGCCCTCATGCATCACGGTCGTGCCCTCGGCCAGGTGGGCGCCCAGCCGGACGCGGTCGGCGTCCGCGACACGCACCCCACTAGGCACGACGTACTCGACCATCCGCGGGAACTTGTCGACGCCGAAGACCGTGACGTGGCCGTGCGCGGCGCGCAGCGCGAGGCGGACCTCCTCGAAACCCTCGACCGCGCACGGACCCGCCGACGTCCAGACGACGTTGCTGAGGCGTCCGAAGATGCCGTCGAGGTTGATCGACCGAGGCGCCGCCAGTCGGGCCGACAGCAGGTGCAGGCGCAGGTACGCGTCGGCGGCGTCGGCGGGGGGAGCGTCCAGGTCTGCGACGGTGCAGACGACCTTGGTTTCGACGCGACGGACGGCGTCCGTGCGTGCCAGCGCGGTCAGCGACGAGGGCGCCTCGGCGGACGGCTCACCGCCGAGTTGCGGATCGGGGTACCAGACGTCCAGGACGGTCGAGGACGCAGCGATCGTGGCGAGGCCCCAGCCCCAGGCGGTGCGAGTCATGCGTCCGAGCCTACCGAAGGGGTTGAGGAGCTCCGCTCGGGGCCCCTTGTTCGCGGCGCCGGACTCCGTCAGGCCTCTCCACGGAGGGGGCCATGACGTCATGGCTGCGATTGTCCGACCCGGATGGGCATTGTGCAGCCACGACGCGCGGGGCGGCCGGCGTCCGAGCGGGCGGCGTTAGGCTCAGGGCCATGCTCGACCTCACCGCGGACCCTGCCGACCTGCTCGCCACGATCGTCGACATCGAATCTGTCAGCGGCAATGAACGGCAGTTGGCGGACGCCGTGGAGGCAGCCCTGCGCGGATGCCCCCACCTCGACGTCCTGCGCGATGGGGACGCAGTCGTCGCCCGCACCCACCTCGGACGCCCCAGCCGCGTCGCGATCGCCGGGCACCTCGACACCGTGCCGGTGAAGAACAACCTGCCGAGCCGTCGCGAGTCCGGACGCATCTACGGCCGCGGCGCGTGCGACATGAAGGGCGGCGTCGCGGTGGCCCTTGGGTTGGCCGCGTCGCTGACCGAGCCGCGCCACGACATCACCTGGATCTTCTACGACCACGAAGAGGTCGCCGGCGATCTGAACGGCCTCGGACGCCTCGCGCGGACGCGTCCGGAGCTTCTCGAAGCCGACTTCGCCGTCCTCATGGAGCCCACCTCGGCGCGCGTCGAGGGCGGCTGCCAGGGCACGAGCCGCTTCGAGATCACGACGACCGGCACCACCGCCCACTCCGGACGCGCCTGGCTGGGCCACAACGCCATTCACGACGCCGCGCCCATCTTGCAGCGCCTCGCCGCCTACGAGCCGCGCACCGTCGTCGTCGACGGCCTCGAGTACCGCGAGGGCCTCAACGCCACCTGGATCAGCGGCGGCGTCGCGCTCAACACCATCCCGGACCGCTGCGTCGTCACCGTCAACTTCCGCTTCGCGCCCGATCGCGACGAGGCGGACGCCCGCGCGCACGTCGCCGAGGTCTTCGCTGGCTACGACCTGCACTACACGGACTTCTCGCCCGCAGCGCGACCCGGACTGCACCTGCCGGCGGCACAGGAGTTCCTGGCCGCGGTGGGCGGCGAGCCGGGCCCCAAGTACGGCTGGACCGATGTCGCCCGCTTCGCCGCCCTCGGCGTCCCGGCGGTGAACTACGGTCCCGCGGACGCCGGTCTCGCCCACACCGACAACGAGTTCTGCCCGATCGACGAGCTATACACCTGCCGGGACGCGCTTGCGGCGTGGCTCGCGTCAAGGCCTCGAGAAGCTCAGCTAGCGGTTCCTGAGCTTGTCGATGAGCGGTCCCTGAGCGGTTGAGGCTTCGACCATGCTCAGCCAGCGGTCCCTGAGCTTGTCGAAGGGCGGTTCCTGAGCTTGGGCTTCGACAAGCTCAGCCAACGGTTCCTGAGCTTGTCGTAGGGCCGTCGCTGAGCTTCTCGAAGGGTCGAGACGCCCGGAAGCCTAACCCGCCTGGTACGGCTGACGTTCACCCGCGCGACACGCGTCCGCGTTAGTCTCGCGCCATGAGTCGAAGCCAGCAGCGCCAGGGACCGATCGTCCGTCGTCACGGACAGGTTCAGTCGACGACCACCGACCAGCGGCTGCTGGAGAGCCGCGGGGAGACGGGCTGGGTCCACACGGACCCCTGGCGCGTCCTGCGCATCCAGGCCGAGTTCGTGGACGGCTTCGGGACGCTCGCCGACCTCGGACCCGCCATCACCGTCTACGGCTCGGCCCGCACCAAGCCGGGCGCCCGCTACTACGACGACGCCGTCCGCATGGGACGCGCCCTCGCCGAAGCCGGTTACGCCACGATCACCGGCGGCGGTCCGGGCCTCATGGAGGCCGCCAACAGGGGCGCCTTCGAGGCGGGCGGCACCTCGGTCGGGCTCGCGATCGAGCTGCCCTTCGAGGAGTCGATGAACGAGTACGTGACGCTCGGCATCAACTTCCGCTACTTCTTCGTGCGCAAGGTCATGTTCATGAAGTACGCCCAGGGCTTCGTCGCCTTCCCCGGCGGCTTCGGCACGCTGGACGAGCTGTTCGAGGCGCTCACCCTCGTGCAGACCAAGAAGATCACGTCGTTCCCGATCGTCCTGTACGGCCGCGACTATTGGACGCCGATGGTCACCTGGCTACGCGAAACGGTCTCGGCCGAAGGCTGCCTCAGCCCCGCCGACCTCGACCTGTTCACCATCACCGACGACGTCGACGAGGCGGTCGCGTTCTTGTCGGCCCAATCCCGGAAGCTGCGGTCATGACCACACCCGAGCAGTGGATCATCTTCGGCACGTTCGCGGCCTTCGCAGCCCTGGTGCTGCTCGGCGCCGCTCTGGCCGGGGCCGGACGCTTCGGCGAGATGCCCCCCGCGGTGGTCGACCAGTTCGTCATGCAACTGCCCGACCGCCAACTGAGCCCGACCGATCTCAGGCAGGCGCGGTTTGCGACGTCGCTGAGGGGCTACTCCCAAGAACAGGTGGACCACCTGCTCCACCACGCCGCACGCCAGTGGCAGGCAGATCGGACGCCGTCGCGTCCGTCGGTGTGGGGGAGCGTCGACACCTTCGAGGACGGCGAGGCCAGCCCCGCCGGACGCCCTGACTGAACCACCCTTGCCCGTCTGCGATAATGGTGATCTCTACAACGCAAGCGGATCGCCCACGGGCGAGAGAATAGAGGTAGCGCGATGGCAGCGATGAAGCCGCGAACGGGTGATGGTCCGATCGAGGTTGCCAAGGAATCCCGGGTGATCGCCATGCGTATCCCGGCCGAGGGTGGTGGCCGACTCGTGATCGAGATGAACGCCGCCGAGGCGACCGAGCTCCTGGAAGCTCTCAAGGCGATCGTCGGCTGACGGCGTCCCTCGTGAGCTGACAGGCTCCAACCAAGACGAAGCGCCGGCCCCGGGTCCATGACCCGGGGCCGGCGCTTCACGTGGTCTCAGGCCTTCTTCGCCTCATGGTGGGCGATCGCGGCCTGGTACACGGCAACCGTCTCCTGGGCGATCTTCTCCCAGCTGAACTCGTCGATGCAGCGCTGGCGTCCGGCCAGACCCATGGCGCGCGCCCGCTCGCGGTCGCGCGTCAGCTCGTTGACCTTGGCGGCGAACTCGGCCTCGAAGTCGGCGATGTAGGCGGCGTCCGACGCCTTGGCCGGGTCGTAGGGCACGAGCAGCCCGGTCTCGCCGTCGACGACGACCTCGGGGATGCCGCCCACCGCGGACGCCACCACGGGGATCTCGCAGGCCATCGCCTCGAGGTTCACGATGCCCAGCGGCTCGTAGATCGACGGGCAGGCGAACAGCGTCGAATGGGTCAGCACCTGCCGGACGGCGGCGCGCGGCAGCATCTCCTGCACCCACGTCACGCCCGATCGGCTCTTGTTCAACTCCGCGAAGGCGCCGTCGAACTCTGCGGCGATCTCGGGGGTGTCGGGGGCGCCGGCGAGCAGCAGCACCTGGGTGTCCGGGTCGAACGCCCGCGCCGCACGGACCAGGTGGATCAGGCCCTTCTGCCGCGTGATGCGTCCGACGAAGGTGACGATGGGCTTCGTCAGGTCCACGCCCAGACCGGAGATCACGTCGGTGGCCGGGTCCGGGCAGAACTCGTCGGGGTCGATGCCGTTCTTGACCACGTGGATGCGCTCCCGCTCGACGAACGGGTAGGCGTCCTGAATGTTCTTGATCATCGCCGCAGAGACGGCGATGACGGCGTCCGCCTCGGCGTACGCGGTCTTCTCGATCCACGAGCTGACGCGGTAGCCGCCGCCGAGCTGCTCGACCTTCCACGGACGATCCGGCTCGAGTGAGTGGGCCGTGACGACGGTCGGGATGTCTTGGAGGCGTCCGGTGATGATCCCGGCGAACTGGGCGTACCAAGTGTGGGCGTGCACCACGTCCACCTCGGGGACGGCAGCCGCCATCGAGACGTCCGCGCCTAACGTCCGCAGCGCGCCGTTGGCGCCCTCGGGATAGCTCTCGGCGTGAGCGGTCGCGCCCTCGCGCGGCTCACCCATGCACTGGACGTCGACGGACTCGCAGAACTTGCGCAGCTGGGGGACGAGCTGACCGACGTGGACGCCGGCGCCGCCGTAGATGTGTGGGGGATATTCCCTGGTGAGGATCGAAACGCGCATGCCCGGATCGTTCCACATGGCGGCAACGAGGGACAGGAGAACGCCCGACTTGCGCCGCGCCTCGCCTGGCCGGCGGTGGTCGTTGCCAGGAGTTTCCCGGGAGCCGTCTCATTTCCGAATTCGGCTGTCGCTGACCGTCGAAGCACACTAGGTTCACGGTTATGGACCGACCCAACGTCTTGTCGATTGTGCTGGCCGGTGGTGAGGGCAAGCGCCTCATGCCTCTCACGGCCGATCGCGCGAAGCCCGCAGTGCCCTTCGGTGGCACCTACCGCCTGATTGACTTTGTCTTGTCGAACATCGCGAACTCAGGTCTGACCAAGATCGCGATCCTGACTCAGTACAAGTCCCACTCGCTGGATCGCCACATCTCGCAGACGTGGCGGTTCTCGACCCTCCTCGGCAGTTACGTCACCTCGGTGCCGGCGCAGCAGCGCACCGGCAAGTCGTGGTACCAGGGCAGCGCCGACGCGATCTTCCAGTCGATGAACCTGATCATCGACGACGAGCCCGATTACGTCGTGGTCTTCGGCGCCGACAACATCTACCGGATGGACGTCGACGCCATGCTCGAGGCGCACATCGCGTCCGGTGCCGAGCTCACGGTCGCGGGCATCAGGGTGCCCCGCAGCGAGGCGTCCGCCTTCGGCATCATCGACTCGGACGCGTCCGGCAAGATCTCCGAGTTCCTGGAGAAGCCGGCCGACCCGCCGGGCTGCGTCGACAGCCCGGACGAGTCCTTCGCCTCCATGGGCAACTACATCTTCTCGGCCAAGCCGTTCGTCGAGTGCCTGAGCAAGGACGCCGAGGACGAGTCCAGCAAGCACGACATGGGCGGCAACGTGGTGCCCTACTTCGTTGCCAAGGACACGGCGTATGTCTACGACTTCACCAAGAACGACGTGCCCGGCTCGACCGAGAAGGACCGCAACTACTGGCGCGACGTGGGCACCATCGACGCTTACCACCTGGCCCACATGGACCTGGTCAGCGTCGACCCCGAGTTCAACCTCTACAACCGCAAGTGGCCGATCTTCACCTACCAGTCGCAGTTGCCCGGGGCGAAGTTCACCCTGCGCGGGACGGCCGAGGACTCGATCGTCTCGGCCGGCTGCATCATCTCCGGCGGCGACGTCGACCGCTCGGTGCTGAGCCCCGCGGTGGTCGTCGACAAGTGGGCGAAGGTCGAGGAGTCGGTGCTCTTCTCCGGCGCGAAGGTGGGCCGCAACGCGGTCGTCCGCCGGGCGATCCTGGACAAGAACGTCGTCGTCGAGGACGGCGCCGAAGTCGGCGTCAACCGCGATGCCGACGTGTCACGCGGGTTCTACGTGAGTGACGGGGGCATCACGGTGGTCCCGAAGGGCTTCCGGGTTCACGCCCAGTAGGTCAGAAACGACGAACCGGCCCCCGCTCAGCGGGGGCCGGTTTCGTGTCTGGCTGGACGCCAACGCGTCAGTGTCCAGGGGACGCCGAGGCGTCCGGGCTGTTAGGTGCGGTAGGCGACCAGCGCGCCGTCGCCGACGGGCAGCAGGACGCCGGAGAACTCGTCCATCGTCTGGACGGCCTCCAGGACCTCGCGCATGATGACGGTCTCGTCGTCCTCGTTGGTCGGGTCGGTGACGCGGCCGTCGGCGAGGGCGTGGTTCACGAACAGGACGCCGCCCGTGCGCAGCAGCCGAGCAGCCTGCGCGACGTACTCGACGGTCTCCAGCGGGTCGCCGTCGACGAAGACGAGGTCATAGGCGCCGTCGCTCAGCTTCGGCAGCACGTTGAGGGCCGCACCGGCGATCAGGCGGGCACGGCGATGCGGGATGCCGGCGCCCTCGAAGACGGTGCGGGCCGCCTGCTGATGCTCCGGCTCGGAGTCGATGCTGGTGAGGATGCCGTCTGCGGTCAGGCCGTCGATGATGGCCAGCCCGGACACGCCGGCGCCCGTGCCGATCTCGACCGCGGCCTTCGCGCCGACCAGCCGAGCCAGGAGCGTCAGCAGGGACGCGACTCCGGGGGACGGGGCCACGACATCGAGCGCGGCCGACAGCTTGCGGGCCGCGTGGCCGTGGTCGTCCACGGTGACGAAGTGCTCGGCGAACTCGTATTCGGCGCGGTGAGCGGTGGCGCGGGCGGTCGATCTGGGTGCAGCGTTCACGTGCGCAGCCTAGCGCGAAGGACTCGCAACGTTCCCCTACAGTTGGCGCCATGAGTACGGTAACCGCGGAGCTCGTGGCCAGCGTTTTGAGCGTGTCTGTGACGCCCGGCCAGCGGGTCGAGGTGGGCGATGAGCTGCTGCTCCTCGACTCCATGAAGATGGAGATTCCGGTGCTCGCCGAGGTGGCCGGAGTGGTCACCGACGTCGTGATCAAGGCGGGGGACACCGTGCGTGACGGCGACCCGCTGGTGGTGATCAAGCGCTGAGCCTGCTTTCGGCAGGGCTTATGCTGGAGGCCATGCCAGCACCAGCTTTCGGCCGCCTGATCACGGCCATGGTCACCCCCTTCGCCGCCGACGGTTCGCTGGATCTGGTCGAGGCGAAGCGGCTGGCGTCCTATCTCGTCGACGAGATGCACAACGACGCCCTGGTCATCAACGGCACCACTGGTGAGTCCCCGACGACCGACGACGCCGAGAAGCTCGCGCTGCTCGAGGCCGTCGTCGAGACGGTCGGTGACCGTGCTCAGGTCTTGGCTGGGGTCGGCACCAACGAAACCGCGGCCACGATCTCGCGCTGCAAGGACGCCGTCCGCGCGGGCTGCCACGGCGTCCTCGTGGTGACCCCGTACTACAGCAAGCCGCCGGTCGACGCGCTGTACGAGCACTTCGTGATGGTCGCGGACGCCACCGAGCTTCCGGTCATGCTCTACGACATCCCGGGCCGCTCCGCGATCCCGATCCCCGAGGACGTCATCATCAGGCTGGCCGACCACCCGCGCATCGTCGCCGTGAAGGACGCCAAGGGCGACATCGTGTCGTCCTCGCGCGTTATGGCCGCCACCGACCTGGCGTACTACTCCGGCGACGACGCGATGACGCTGCCGCTGCTGTCGGTCGGCGGGGTCGGAGTCGTCGGCACCTCCACGCACTTCACCGGTGCCCGCACCAAGCAGATGATCGAGGCGTACGTCGCCGGGGACGCCGCGGGCGCGCTCGCGATCCACCGCGAGCTCTTCGACGTCTACACCGGCGTGTTCGCGACCCAGGGCTGCATGCTCGTCAAGGCCGGTCTCGCAGCGCGCGGCTTCGCGCCCGGCGGCCTGCGGCGTCCGCTCAAGTCGGCGACCGACGCGCAGCAGGCGACGTTCGTCGCCCTGTTGGACGCCGCGGGTCTTTGATCGCCTGTCGGATGCGCGCATGATCGACTTCAACTGGACCGAGATCCTGGCCCTGGCGATCATCGGCGTCATCATGTTCGGCCCCGAGAAGCTGCCGGAGTTCGCTCGCAAGGCTGCTCGCGTGGTGGCGTACCTGCGTCGGGTCGGAAATGACGCCCGCGGGCAACTGCGGGCCGAGCTGGGTCCGGAGTTCGACGACCTCAAGCTGTCCGACCTGAACCCGAAGAACTTCGTCGGCCGCGTCCTGAGCGCCGAGGACCAGCAGAACCTGCTCGACATCCGCGACGAGTTGAAGGGCGTCGGCACCATGGCGTCCGAGGGACTGGACGACGTTCGGACGAACATCGAGAGCCAGCCCGTCGACGAGCCGGTCGCGGTGCCGGTTCCGGCGTACCGGCCCCCCTTCGATCCCGAAGCCACCTAAGGGACTCGCGGACGCAGCCGGCCGATGGCGCTACCCTCACCCTCGTGAGCGGTTCGTCGTCGGCAGTCTTCGTGTCGCGCCTGCTGAACCTCCCCGTCATGGACGCCGGCGGGGACCAAATCGGCAAGGTGCGCGACGTCGTCGTGCAGAATCGCAGCAACCAGCGCCCGCCCCGCGTCAAGGGGTTCTCCGTCGAGCTGTTCGCACGGCGCCGGGTCTTCCTGCCGATGGAGCGGGTGCACAGCATCGACGCTCAGCAGGTGATCATCTCCGGCGTGGTGAACACGCGCCGCTTCGAGCGGCGCGAGCACGAGCGGCTGGTGGTCGACGACCTGTTCGACAAGAGGGTCGTCCGGGCCGCGCAGGGGGCGGCGTCCGAGACGATCTTCGACATTGCGATCCAGCAGGAGCGCAGCCGCGACTGGGCGATCAGCGAGGTCGCGCTGCGCGCGGCGACGGGGCGACGTCCGTTCTCGCGTGGACACGTGACCATCGTCGACTGGGACGAGGTGCCCGACTTCTTCGGCATCTCCGAGCATGAGACCGACCAGATCGTGGCCCGGCTCGCCGACATGAATCCGGCTGACGTCGCGCGGGAGCTGCATGGCATGACCTCCGACCGCCGGGACGCCATCGTCGAGGCGCTGGATGACGAGGCGCTCGCCGAGGCGCTGGAGGAGCTGCCGGAGGCCGACCAGGTCGAGCTGATCTCGCGGCTGGACACCGAGCGTGCGGCCGACGTGCTGGAGGAGATGGATCCGGACGACGCCGCGGACCTCATCGCCGAGCTCTCGCCGGAGTTGGCCGAAACCATCCTGGGCCGCATGGAGCCCGAGGAGGCCCAGGACGTTCGGACGCTGCTGAGCTACGACGCGTCCACGGCGGGTGGCCTGATGTCGCCGGAGCCGATCATCCTCGCAACGGACGCCACCGTGGCGGATGCGCTCGCGATGATCCGGCACGAGGACGTCACTCCGGCGATGGCCGCGATGGCCTATATCTGCCGGGCGCCGCTGGAGACGCCGACCGGCCGTTTCCTGGGCGGCGTCCACTATCAACGGCTGCTGCGGGAGCCGCCGTCGATGCTGGCGTCCCAGCTGGTCGACAACACGGTCGCGCCCCTGCGTTCGGATTACAACATCGCCCAGGTCAGCCGGTACTTCGCCACGTACGACCTGGTGTGCGCGCCGGTGGTCGACGCCCAGGGACGCCTTCTCGGCGCGGTCACCGTGGACGACGTCCTCGACCACATCCTGCCGCGCGACTGGCGCGACATTCAGCTGCACGGGCTAGAGGAGGCGGACGGTGCCACCGACTAGGGATCCGCGACTCAACACCCCCGGTCGGGAGCGGCGCTGGCTGCCGCGCCCGAAGTGGTCCGCGGACACGTTCGGCGACTTCGCCGAGGCCTTCGCGCGCTTCATGGGCACCGCAGGCTTCATCATGTGGATGACGATCTTCATCGTCGCCTGGTTCTTGTGGAACTCGTTCGCCCCTGAAGGCATCCGCGCCGAGGGCTTCCCGTTCGTCTTCTTGACGTTGCTCTTGTCGCTGCAGGCGTCCTACGCGGCGCCTCTGATCCTGCTGGCGCAGAATCGCCAGGAAGCGCGCGATCGCGTGAGCCTCGAGACCGACCGCCAGGTCGCCGCCCAGTCGCGCGCCGACATGGACTTCCTCGCCCGCGAGATCGCGTCGCTCCGCATGCGGATCAACGACATGCCCACGCGCGACTTCATCAGGGGCGAGCTGCGCGATCTACTTGACGACCTGAATCGCGACGAGGCGTCCGAGCAGGCCAGGGAGCGGAGACGCGATCGATGATGCCGATCGTGATCCGGGCCTCCGCTCGGCGCGCCCTGAAGCTGGTCGTGATGGGCGTCATCCTGGTGGTGGGCATGGTGTTCCTGGCCCTCAACGGACGCGCCGCGCTCGAGCGCGGCGTCGGTTGGTTCGGGGTGATCTTCTTCGGACTCGGGCTCGCGTACGCGGTGTGGGTCCTCGTGCGGCGTCCGATTCTGCTGACGATCGACGCTGACGGGTTCACCGACAGCTCGACGCTGGTCTCGGTGGGGCGGGTGCGCTGGGCCCATGTGGCGGGGATCCAGCTGTGGAAGGTGTCGCGCCAGACGTTCATCTGCGTCGACGTCCTGGATGAGAACCAGCTGCCGAGGCGCCCTGCCTGGAAGCGCGCCATCGACTGGGCGGACCGGGCGCTGGTCGGCACTCCGATCGCGATCGGACTGAGCACGGCGCAGGTTTCGCCGGACGAGGGGCTAGCCCTGCTCGAGCAGGGATGGGCGGACTGGAAGCGCCGCAACTCGTGGCCGGAGGCGTCCGCCACCGAGCACTAGACTCCGGCTCATGTCCACTTCGCAGTCGCTGCACGACGCCGTCCTGGCCGCCCTGGCTACGGTCAACGATCCCGAGATCCACAAGCCGATCACCGAGCTCGGCATGGTCGAGTCCGTCGCGATCAGCGAGGACGCCGTCGCGCACGTCCGCGTCCTGCTGACCATCGCGGGCTGCCCCTTGTCGGGGACGATCGACGCGGACGTGCGCAAGGCCCTGGCGTCCGTCGACGGGCTGGCGGGGGCCGAGGTCGAGCTGGGCGTCATGAGCGACGAGCAGCGGACCGAGCTGAAGACCAAGCTGCGGGGCGGCATCGCGCAGCGGGAGATCCCCTTCGCGCGCGAGGACAACCTGACGCAGGTGCTGCTGATCTCGTCCGGCAAGGGTGGTGTCGGCAAGTCGTCCGTGACCGTCAACCTGGCGACGGCGCTGGCCGCGCAGGGACGCTCCGTCGGCATCCTGGACGCCGACATCTACGGCCACTCGATTCCGGCGATGTTGGGCCTCGCGGACGCGTCGCCCACCGGCGTCGCCGACATGATCATGCCGGTGCCCGCGATGGGCCTGAAGGTGATTTCGATGGGCATGCTCAAGTCGTCACGCGATCAGGTGATCGCCTGGCGCGGGCCGATCCTCGACAAGGCGCTGCACCAGTTGCTCTCGGACGTCTACTGGGGCGACCTCGACTTCCTGCTGCTGGACCTGCCGCCCGGCACCGGCGACGTGGCGATGTCGCTCGGCACGAAGCTGCCGAACGCCGAGGTGATCGTCGTGACGACGCCGCAGCAGGCGTCCGCGGAGGTTGCCGAGCGCGCCGGGACGATGGCCTCGATGATGGAGCAGAAGGTGCTCGGCGTCATCGAGAACATGGCCTACCTGGACACCGTCTGCCCGCACTGCGATCAGCCGCACCGGGTCGACGTGTTCGGGACCGGCGGCGGTCGAAACGTCTCGGACGCGCTGACCACGCGGCTCGGCTATGAGGTCCCGCTGCTGGCGGAGATCCCGTTGGAGCCGGCCGTCCGGGCGGCCAGCGACGACGGCGTCCCGCTGGTGGCCCTGGGCGAGGACACGCCCGCGACGAAGGTCTTCAACGACCTGGCTGCGCGGTTGGCGTCCCGGAAGCGTGGCCTGGCCGGGAAGAAGCTGAACCTCAACGTGCGGTGACTTCTTCGGACGCCGCGGGATCACTGCCGGGTCTGGGTCCCTCCTTGGGCGCAAACTCGACGGTGATCACCGGGGTGGTGGAACTCCGGTGGCCATCCGTCGCCGAGTTGGCCTTTCGGCGCGAACTGCTGGCCGACCCGGCGTCTATGTCGTACAACGCCGGGTGGAATCTGGATCACGCCGGCTACGACAACGACACCGGCTGCCTCCCGTTCCCCGAGGACGCCTGGCCCAACTTCCTGTTCGCCTGGTCGAAGACAGGACGCCGCGAGTACTTCCTCGTCTTCGCTGACGATCATCCCGTGGGGCACGCGCACTACTCCGTTGTCGAGGGCGCGGCGCACATCGGAGTCAACATCCTCGGACGCCTGCGTGGTCGCGGCTACGGAACCTCCGCCCTGGCCGCGCTGGTTGACTTGATCTGGTCAAACACCGACGTGCGCGAGATCGTCAATGAGTTTCCGGCCACGCGGGTCGACGCTGACCGTGTTCATGCCCGGCTGGGCTTCGAGCGTGGTGGGGATCGCCTGAAGCTGCGGCGTCCAACGCTGTGACCATGGACGGAGCCGACCTTGGTCCGCTTGGCCGACGTCCGAACGTAGGAAAACTGGGCGAACTTCGGCTCCGTGACCGCGCAGCCGTCGTCCGACCCGCACGAGGCACCGACAGACACCGGATGCCGCCCGCTCGCTAGGGTGGACGCATGAGCAGAACAGCCGTCCGCCGCACGGTGTTGGCCGTGCCGGGATCGTCCGACCGCTTCATCGCCAAGGCCCGCGGCCTGGCCGTCGACGCGATCTTCCTCGACCTCGAGGACGCCGTCGCGCCGGCAGTCAAGGCCGAGTCCCGCGCCCGGATCGTGGCCGCCCTCAACGACCCGGCCGGCTTCTCCGCTCCTACGATCACCGTCCGAGTCAATGACTGGACGACCCCCTGGACCTACGCCGACGTCATCGAGGTCGTCACCGGCGCCGGACGTCACCTCGACGCCCTCGTCCTGCCGAAGTGCGCGTCGGCGTCCCACGTTCAGGCACTCGACCTGCTGCTCACCCAGGTTGAGCACACCGCCGGACTGCCGATCGGACGCATCGGCCTCGAAGTCCAGATCGAGGACGCCGTCGGGCTGCTCCACGTCAACGAGATCGCCGCGGCGTCCCCTCGCCTGGAATCCCTCGTCTTCGGACCCGGCGACTTCATGGCGTCCCTCGGCATGAAGGGGCTCAGTGTCGGCGAGTCCCTGGACGCCTACCCGGGCGACCACTTCCACCACGTCCTGATGAGCATCCTGGTCGCGGCGCGCGCTCACGGCCTCCAGGCCATCGACGGCCCCTTCGTGGCGATCCGCGACGCCGACGGCTTCCGGAGGTCGGCGTCCAGTTCGGCCGCGCTGGGCTACGACGGCAAGTGGGTGCTGCATCCCGACCAGGTTGCCGCGGGGAATGAGATCTACAGCCCTCGCGTTGAGGACGTCGAACGCGCCCTCCGCATCGAGTTGGCCTACGCCAAGGCCACCGCCGAGGCCGGGGGAGCGGTCGGAGCCATCGTCGTCGACGACGAGATGGTCGACGAAGCCGGCGTGAAACTCGCCGCCGCCATCCTGGCGCGCGGACGGGCAGCCGGAATGGAAGGACCCACCAACATGTCGAGGAAGCCCCGATGACCAGCCCACTCGCCAGCAACCCGCTCGGCCTGGCCAACCCCTTGTTCAAGCTGGAGTACCCGCAGTCGATCGGCGTGTACACCAGCTACGGCGACGCCCAGAAGGCGGTCGATTCGCTGGCTGATCAGAACTTTCCGGTCGGCAACCTCGCCATCGTCGGCACCGACCTCAAGCTCATCGAGCGCGTGACCGGACGGAAGACGTGGGGAACCGTCCTGACCCAGGGCGTCTCCAGCGGCCTGTCGACCGCGCTGATGGTGGCGCTGATCATGTGGTTCATCAACCCGGAGCGCTCCGTTGTGTCGATCTTCGCGACGGCCCTTCTGGTCGGCATCGGCATCGGTGTGGCCTTCGCCGCGATCGGCCACCTGGCGAGCAAGGGCCAGCGCGACTTCACCTCGGTGAGCCAGACGATCCCGTCCAAGTTCGAGATCCTGTGCGAGCACAAGGTCGCCGCGGACGCCCGCGCCCTGCTGTCGAAGGGCCCGGACGCCCGCGCCGCGGCCTTCGATCCCAGCCGCTTCCCGGCGCAGCCGGCTCAGCCGTATGGCGCCCCCTACGGCGCGCCTGGCCAGCAGCCGCAGTACCCGGCCGGACCCTACGCCGGCCAGCCCTACGGCGGCAGCCCCTATGGCCAGCCGCAGGTTCCCGGCTACGGGACGCCGCAGGCGCCGGCCCAGCCCGCGGGCGCACCGGTGGTGCCGCCGCCCGCACAGGGTCAGTCGCCGTACGCGTACCCGCCTCAGCAGGCGCCGCAGCCCCAGTCGCCGCGGCAGCCGGTCGCCGACGCTCCGACCTCGGCAGCGCCGACGGCCGGACCTAACTTCGATGCTCCGCCCCAGGGCCCGCAGCACTAGGGAGAGTGCTGATCATGGGGCCGTTGGTGGCAGCCCCGTTGGCTGAGCTTGCGGTGGGCTGAGCTTGCCGTGGGCTGAGCTGGTCGAAGCCCCTGCGGAGGTGTCCAGCCAAGCTCACCAGCCATCCAAGGGTGCCGCCCGTGGCGATCACCCCCCGTGAACGCATGAAGGGCACGACCGGTCGGTCGTGCCCTTCATCGTCGCTGGGTGTCAGTCGTTGACCACGACGGTCTTCATGATCTTGTCGGCGATGGTCTGGCGCTTCGGATCCCAGAGGGGGAAGAGCCAGCCCACGAAACAGATCAGGCTGTCAATGGCGTGGCAGATATGGCGCAGGACCGCCATACCGAAGCCGATCGGACGTCCCGTCTCTTCGCTGATCAAGTGCGTCTTGGCCATCCGCTTCCCGATGCTCTTTCCGGTCGTGCCCTGCAGGTAGCCGGAGTTGTAGACCCAGAAGGCGATTCCGAGCAGGCTGACCAGGTTGTACATCAAGCCGCCGCCCACGACCTGCCCCGACGAGGTGACCTGTGGCGCGAAGGGCGAGCCGATGATACTGACCACCACCATAGGAATGATGAAGTCGAACAACGCGCCGTAGGCCCTGGTCGGCCACTGGGCGAGGCTGCCAGAGCCGGTCTGCGGGCCGACGGGATAGGGGGCCTGGCCGGGAACGGGGTAGCCCGCCGGGGGCATGCCGGGCTGACCGTAGTTGGCCTGGGCGTAGTTGGGCTGCGAGTAGGACGCCGAGCCCGGAGCGCCGTATTCCGGCTGCCCAGCGCTGGGCGATCCGGGCTCAGGGGCCCGATACTGGGGCGTGTTGTAGGGCGGAGGCTGGTTTGAGGCCGGCGGCGGGGTATACCCGGGCTGTGCCGGCTGGGCCGCGTTGGGGTTGTTCGGGTCGAACGGGTTGGTAGACATGAATGCGTCCTCGGATGGTGGAACTAGGGCAAGGTCGATCGTATTGAAGTCGGTCGGCCCTGGCGAGGGGGTCACCTCCCCGTGCCCGAGCGGGCCGGAGGCTCGCGTCGCCGCTCGTGAGCGCCTGAGAGGCTTGGCCGCATTCGGTGCCGCTGGGCTGGCTCTGTCCGCGGCGGGGGTGGCGGGTTACGGCTTGCCGTGCCCATGGCGCGTCCTGACCGGAACGCTCTGTCCCCTGTGCGGCGCGACGCACCTCGGTATGCGCCTGCTGGCCGCGGACGTCCCCGGCGCGTTCGCTGCGAACCCGTTCGTCTTTCTGATCCTGGCCGGGGTCACCGCGGTGACCGCCTGGACGCTCGCCGAACTTGCTGGCGCCTCGCCGCCTCTTCGCACTCCAGCACTCCTGCGCGGCGACCGCCTCTGGGCCGTTCTGGGCATCCTCGGCCTGCTGTTCGCCGTCGCCCGCAACCTGCCGGGGACGCCGCTCTAGGCGCCGCGCAAACGCTGACCGAGCTTGTCGGAGCCGCAAGCAGGGGCTTCGACAAGCTCAGCCAACGCACGACGACGCTGGCCGCGAGCGTCCAACCGAATGGGCCCCGGTCACCTCGCCCTAGGCGTCCAGCATGTCGCCGGCGGCGTACTCGGCGAAGGCGGGCAGATCCAGCTGGCCCGACCCGGAGACGCCGATCAGGATGACCGGGGACGTGCCGTCCTCGGCCGCCTGCTTCGCCTGCCGGACCGCTCCAGCGATCGCGTGCGACGACTCGGACGCCGGGACGATACCCTCGGCTCGCGCGAACAGCGTGCCCGCCTCGAACGCCTCGCGCTGCTTGACGGCGATCGCGCCGATCAGCCCCTCGTGGTAGCAGTGCGAGACCAGCGGCGCCATGCCGTGGTAGCGCAGGCCGCCCGCGTGCACCGGATCCGGAACGAACGCGTTGCCGAGCGTGTACATCTTCAGCAGCGGCGTCATGTTCGAGCTGTCGCCGAAGTCATAGCGGAACTCGCCCTGGGTCAGCGACGGCGCGGCCGCGGGCTCGCAGGCCACGATCTTCACGTTCGCGTGGCCCAGCAGGTTCTGCCGGACGAACGGGAACGAGATGCCGGCCAGGTTCGAGCCGCCGCCGGCGCACGCGAACAGGTAGTCGGGCACGTCCTCGCCGAAGACCGCGAGCTGCTTGAGCGCCTCCTGGCCGATGATCGTCTGGTGCAGGCACACGTGGTTCAACACGGAGCCGAGGGCGTACGAGGCGTCCGGGTCCTGGACGGCCAGCTCGATCGCCTCAGAGATGGCCATGCCCAGCGAGCCCGTCGTGCCGGGGAAGCGCTCGTTGAGGGCGCGTCCGGCAGCGGTCGTCATGGACGGCGACGGCGTCACGGACGCCCCGAAGACCTGCATCAGCAGGCGACGGTACGGCTTGCCCTCGTACGTGTTGCGCACCTGGAAGACGTCGCAGTCGAGGCCGAACACCTGGGTGGCGAACGCGAGCGCGGCGCCCCACTGGCCGGCGCCGGTCTCGGTCGTCAGCCGCTTCTTGCCTGCGACTTTGTTGTAGAAGGCCTGCGGCACGGCCGAGTTGGTCTTGTGCGAGCCGACCGGGCTCTCGCCCTCGTACTTGTAGTAGATGCGCGCGGTCGTGCCGAGCGCCTTCTCCAGCCGGCGGGCGCGGTGCAGCGGCGACGGACGCCAGAGGCGGTAGATCTCCTGGACTTCCGGCGGGATCTCGATCCAGCGCTCCGTCGCCGCCTCCTGCTCGATGAGGCCCATCGGGAAGAGGGCCGTCATGTCGTCCGGCGACAGCGGCTGCTGGGTGCCGGGGTGCAGATGCGGGGCGGGGGGAGTCGGGAGATCGGCGACGATGTTGTACCAGTGCGTCGGGATGTCGGACTCGTCGAGGAACACCTTTGTCTTCAGATCGCTCACGCCACCGAACCTTAGGACACCCACGCCTCGGAACCCACTCAGGTTGCCTAGTGGACGCCGACTCGCGCGTCGGCGTCCGGCTGGGTTCTCAGATCCAGCGGAAGCGGCGGAACAGCAGGTAGGTCACGAGCATGCCCATCAACATGACGCTCAAGACGACGAAGTAGCCGTACTCGGTGTGCAACTCGGGCATGTTGTCGAAGTTCATGCCGTAGACCGCGCCGATCGTGGTCGGGATGGCCAGGATGGCCACCGCCGCGGAGATCTTGCGCATGTCCTGGTTGTCGGCGAAGGACGCCTGTGCGAGCGCCGCCTGCAGGATCGTCGTGAGGATGTCGTCCATGCTGACGATGGCCTCGCGCGTGGACTGGAGGTGCTCGGCCAGTTCGCGGAAGTAGTTCTGCGCCTCGGCGTCCACGAGCGGCTCGAAGCGCCGCGACTGCAGCTGGCCGACCGGCTGCGCCAGCGGCAGGACGCACCGCTTGAACTCGATCAGCTCGCGCTTCAACTGGTACGGCAGGCGGACGGCGCGCTGGCCGTCCTTGGCGAAGACGGCGGACTCGACCTCCTCGACGTCGTTCTCCATCTCCAGAGCCGTCTGGTTGAAGTCGTCGATGATGATGTCGAGCACGCGATAGAGCACCCGCCAGGGGCCCATCGCGACCTCTTCGGGGTCGCTCTCGAAGGACGCGCGCAGCGACTTGATGAGGGCACGTCCCTTCTTGCGGGCCGTGATCACGTACCACGAGCCCATGAACACCATGACCTCGCCCGTCGACACGATCTCGCTCGACTCGTCGACCCGGTCGTGTTCGACGTAGTCAACGGTTGAAATCACCATGAACAGGTCGTCGTCGAACTGCTCGAGCTTGGATCGGCGGTGGCCCTCCAAGACGTCCTCGGTCGCCAGCTCGTGCAGGTCGAAGCGCCGGGTGAGATCGGCCATCGTGGCCTCGTCCGGATCGTGCAGGCCCACCCAGAGGTAGCCCACTCCGCCGCGCGCCTGCTCGATCGCCTCGTCGTAGGACGCGTCCTCGCGCGGGCGTCCGTCGACGTACCAGCGCCAGACCAGCCCTGGTCCGGGGGAGCGAGGCACACTCGTGCGCAGCGGTCGCGCCGGACCGCGGCCGCGCCAGCTCGGCACGCGGCGCACCGGGTCGATCGGGTACGAGGTGATCCAGTCGCCCATGGGGTCAGTCTCGGCCACCGTCGAGCAGGGACGCCATCCACGACTCGATGTCGTCGACGGTTCGCGGCAGCTTGTCGGACAGGATCCGGTAACCGTCGTCGGTGATGACGATGTCGTCCTCGATCCGGACGCCGATGCCGCGCAGGTCGGCGGGCACCAGTTCGTCCGTGGCCTTGAAGTACAGGCCCGGCTCAACCGTGAACACCATGCCCGGCTTGATGGTGCCCTGCCGGTAGTACTCGTTGCGGGCCTGGGCGCAGTCGTGCACGTCGAGGCCGAGATGATGCGACGTCCCGTGGACCATCCAGCGCCGGTGCTGCCCGCCGCGGTGGGGGTCGAGCGACTCCTCGACCGGCACCGGAAGCAGGCCCCACTCGTGCAGCCGCTCGGCGATGACCCGCACCGCCGCGTTGTGGACGTCGATGAAGGTCGCGCCCGGCTTGGCAGCCGCGAAGCCGGCGGCCTGGGCGTCCAGGACGGCCTCGTAGACCTTGCGCTGCGCCGGGGTGAAGCGTCCGGAGATCGGAAGCGTCCGGGTGACGTCCGCGGTGTAGAGGCTGTCGCGTTCGATGCCGGCGTCGAGCAGGATGAGGTCGTCGGGGCTCAGGTCGCCGTCGTTGCGGATCCAGTGCAGGGTGCACGCGTGGTCGCCGGAGGCCGCGATGGTGTCGTAGCCGACGGCGTTGCCGCGGTGCCGCGCGTGCAGGCCGAAGACGCCCTCGACCCAGCGCTCGCCGCGTCCGGCGTCCACGGCGTGGGGCAGATCGCGGACGACCGCCTCGAACGCGACGGCCGTGTCGTCGCAGGCGCGCTGCAGTTCCTCGATCTCGAAGGCGTCCTTCACCAGGCGTAGCTCGGACAGGCAGCGCTCCAGTTCGGCGTCCAGTTCTTCGATCTTGTGGACGCCGCGGGCCGCGCGTGCGGCGTCCACCAGGGTCTGGAGCCGTTCGTCCACGCCGCGGACGATCCGGACGACGGCGGCGTCTGCCGTGACGGCCGAGACCAGCTCGGACGCCGGCGCGCAGGTGAGTCCGGTGAGGGCTGACATCTCGTCCAGCGACTCGCGCTGACCCACCCACATCTCGCCGTAGCGGTGGTCGGCGTAGAACTCGGGGTCGGTGCGCGGCGCACGCGGACGGAAGTACAGGGTGTCGACGTGGCCGTCGGGCGTTGGCTCAATGACGAGCACGGCGTCCGGCTCGCGGTCGGCGCCGAGGCCGGTGAGGTGCGCGAAGGCGCTGTGCGGACGGAAGCCGTAGTCGGTGTCGTTGGAGCGGGTCCGCAGCCCGCCGGCGGGGATGACCAGGCGCTCGCCCGGGAAGGCCGCGGCGACGGCGTCCCGGCGAGGGGCCGTGTGCTCGGCGGCCGGGAGGCGGCCGGGGAGTTCGGCCGGGTAGGGAGCCCAGCCCTGCGGGATGAAGGCCACGAACGCGTCGCTGAACGGCTTGGGCGGCGTGCTGTCTGGCGCCTGCTCAGTGTTCTTCTCGGTCATGGTTCGTCCTTCCCTTAGCCTGAGGGCAACCCTACGACCGCCGCACCACCGCACGGTCGGACGGCGGATGGCGTTCGATTCACTCAGCTGTTCCAGCGCAGGACGGCCCAGGACTCCTTCTCGCGCCCCAGGACCGACACGGACGCCACTTCGACGGGGAAGCTCTGGCCAAAGATGATCGGGAAGTCCAGCCACGCCAGCGCCAGGACGCGGGACGCGTGCCCGTGGCCGAAGCAAATGGCCTTGTCAACGCCGGACGACCGGACGCGGTCGACCACGCGCGTGAGGCGGCGGCGGACCTCGAGCGCGTCCTCGCCGCCGGGGCAGCCGTTGAACCAGATGCGCCACCCGGGGTGGCGTTCGCGGATCTGTGCCGACGTGAGCCCCTCGTAGTCGCCGTAGTTCCATTCGGCGAGGTTGGGCTCGACCTCGAAGTCGCCGAAGCCGGCGAGGCGGGCGGTGTCCTGGGCCCGCTGGCGGGGGCTGCACAGCACGAGGCCGAAGTCGGCCCGGTTGAGACGTCCGGTGAGGGCGCGAGCCTGGTCCTCGCCGTTGGCCGTCAGGTCGAGGTCAGTGGTGGAGGTGTGCTGCCCGGACTTGCTCCAGGCCGTCTCGCCATGCCGGACGAGGTACAGGTCGGTCATGGCCCCATCCTGGCGGGTCAGGGCGCCCGACGCCGTCGGCGCCCCGCGATAAGGTGCGGCTGACGACGGATCCAGCCGGTGTGCGTCGCGAGGGAGAGGATGGCGACCAATGAAGGCAGCACCCGAGGCGCAACAGCGGTTGCTCGACCTGCAGGCCGTCGACACCACCGTCGCGCAGGTGCAGCACCGCCGCCGCCAGCTCCCCGAGCACGCTCAGATCGCCAGGGCCCAGGCCGAGCGCGGCACGATCGGCGAGCGCGTGACGGCGGTCAAGACCCGCATCTACGACCTGGAACAGGAGCAGGCCCGCTCCGAGGGCGATCTGGCGCCGGTGCGCGAGCGGCTCGCCCGCGACCGGAAGCGGGTCGACGACGGCAGCATCACCGATCCCAAGCAGCTGCAGGCGATGCTGGACGAGATCGCGTCCCTGGTCCGGCGCATCGGCGAGCTCGAGGACGTCGAACTCGACGTCATGGAGCGCCTCGAAACCTCCCAGAGCGAGCTCGCCGAGCTCGCCGCCCGCAAGAGCGGCGTCGAAGAAGAGCTCCGTGCGCTGATGGCCTCCCGTGACGCCCAGTTGGCCGTGCTGGACGCCGAGCTCGCCTCGCACGGCGCCGAGCGCGCGCAGCTCGCGTCCGGACTGCCCGCGGACCTCCTGGCCGCCTACGCGAAGACCGCCGAACGGTCCGGGGGTACGGGCGCAGCCCTCCTGGCGAACGGGCGCTGCAGCGGCTGTCAGCTGACGCTGACGGCGTCCGATCTCGCCCGGTTCATGGCGGCGCCAGCGGACGACGTTCTCCGCTGCGAGGAGTGCAACCGCATCCTCGTCCGCGCCGCCGACGCCCACTGATCCTCTCGGCCGACCGAAGGACGCGACCATGCCAGCCCTCCACTTCGCCGCCGCCGAGGACATCCCCGAGGCCCTGACCGAAGGCGTCGCGCGGCTGCGCGAGGCTCTCGGCGTCCCGTCGTCGTTCCCGGACGCGGTGCTGGCCGAGGCTGAGGCCGCGGCGTCCGCTGTGGTTCTCCCGGAAGCCGACCGCACCGACATCGAGTTCGTGACCATCGACCCGGAGGGGTCGAAGGATCTCGACCAGGCGCTGCACATCGAGCGGTCCGGGGACGGGTACGTCGTCCATTACGCGATCGCCGAGGTGGCGGCCTTCGTGCGTCCAGGTGGCGCGATCGACGCCGAGGCGCACGCCCGCGGCGAGACCCTCTACGCCCCTTCGTTGCGGACGCCGTTGCATCCGCCGGTCCTGTCCGAGGGCGCGGCCTCGCTGTTGCCCGGCGTCGTCCGGCCGGCGCTGCTGTGGGAGATCACGTTGGACGCCGCCGGCGCGATGACCTCGAAGAAGGTCTCGCGAGCGCGCGTCCAAAGCCGCGAACAGCTGACCTACGAGGGCGTCCAGGCGGCGCTGGACGGCGGGACGGCGTCCGAGTCGTTGCAGTTGCTGAAGGTGGTGGGACAGCTGCGGCAGGCGCAGGAGGTGGCCCGTGGCGGCGTCAGCCTGTCGGCTCCGGAACAAGTGGTGCTGACCCAGGGCGGCACGTGGGAGCTGGCCTTCCGGACGACCCTGCCGGTCGAGGACTGGAACGCCCAGATCTCCCTGCTGACCGGCATGGCGGCTGCCGAGCTGATGCTGGGGGCGAAGATCGGCATCCTGCGGACGCTCCCGCCGGCCCGGCAGGGCGACATTGACCGGCTGCGCCACGTGGCGAAGGGCCTGCGACTCACGTGGCCGGGTTCCATGCCGTACGCGGAATTCGTTCGGTCGCTGGACCCCGCGGTGCCCGGGCAGGCCGCGATGCTGAACGCCTGCACGCGGCTGTTCCGGGGGGCCGGCTACGCGGCCTTCGACGGGACGGTGCCAGAGCAGCGCTTCCATGCGGCACTGGCGGTGGAGTACGCGCACTGCACGGCCCCGCTGCGGCGCCTCGTCGACCGGTACGCGGGCGAGGTCTGCCTGTCGATCTGTTCGGGTCAGCCCGTGCCCGACTGGGTGCGGACGGCGCTGCCGGGGCTGCCGGCCACCATGGAGTCGGCCGACATCCGTGCCAAGAAGTACGAGCGCGGCATCGTCGACCTCGTCGAGGCGTTGGTGATGCAGGGCCACCTCGGCCAGACCTTCACCGGCGTCGTCATCGAGCTGGACCAGCGCGGCGATGGGGGAGTCGTCCAGGTGGCGTCCCCGGCCGTCGCGGCGCGTGTCAAGGGCAAGGTTGCGTTGGGCCACGAGGTCCAGGTGCGGCTGGAGGCGGTCGATCTCGTGCAAGGCACCGTGCTGTTCAGCGCCCTCTGAGGGGAACGCGCGGGAATCAGATCCCGCTGCGCATGGTTGTAGCGCGCAGAACGGTCCTGGAATTGTCAGCAGCCGTCTCTAGCCTGGCTTGACGGGACGCCCCTGGGGCGTCCAAACCCCAGCAGAAGGGCCGCGCGTGATCCGGTTCAGCGACGTCCGCAAGACGTACCCCGACGGAACCGTTGCGGTCGACGGCCTGACGCTGGAGGCGCCCACGGGCCAGATCACGGTGTTGGTCGGGCCCTCCGGCTGCGGCAAGACGACCTCGCTGCGGATGATCAACAAGATGATCGAGCCGACGTCGGGAAGCATCACCGTCGACGGCCGAGACATCTCCGGCATGAACGCCGACGAACTGCGACGTGGCATGGGCTACGTGATTCAGAGCGGCGGGCTTTTCCCGCACCGCACGGTGCTCGACAACATCGCCACCGTTCCGCTGCTGCTGGGGGTGCCCAAGACGCAGGCGCGGGCGTCCGCGATGGAGCTGCTCGAACGCATGGGGCTCTCGACGTCGCTGGCGAAGCGCTACCCGAACCAGCTCTCGGGTGGCCAACAGCAGCGGGTGGGCGTCGCTCGGGCGCTCGCTGCGGACCCTCCGATCATGCTGATGGACGAGCCGTTCAGCGCGGTCGATCCCCAGGTCCGCGAGCAGTTGCAGGACGAGTTCCTGCGGCTGCAGGGCGAGCTCGGCAAGACGATCGTGTTCGTGACCCACGACATCGACGAGGCGGTGAAGCTGGGCGACCAGGTGGCCGTGTTGCGGGTCGGGGGCACGCTGGCGCAGCTCGCGTCTCCCGAGCGGCTGCTCGCCGATCCTGCCGACGACTTCGTCGCCGACTTCCTGGGCCGCGACCGCGGCTACCGCGGATTGGCGTTCGCCCCCGGCGGCTCGGTGCCGATCGGCACGGAGCCCACGGTCGTCTTGGGTACCAGCTCGGACGCCGCGCGCTCGGTCGCCTCGGGCGCGGCTTGGCTGCTGATCGTCGACGAGGCAGGGGCACCCGTCGGCTGGGTCGAGCCGGCGCGGCTGGGGGCTCGCGTCGAGCGTTCGGACCTGCACCGCGGCGGAACCGTCGCGCGGGCGTCCGGTTCGCTTCGAGCCGCGCTGGACGCCGCCCTGTCGGCGCCCAGCCGCCGAGGCGTCCTGACCGACGATGCCGGGCGCCTCATCGGAACCGTCAGCGCGCACGACGTCCTGGCGGCGATCGAAGGCGCGGGAGGATCGGCGGACGGGACTCCCGCGAGTTCGAACGGCGACGGCGCGCCATGACGTGGTTCCTGGATCACCTCGCGCAGGTGGGCGGTCTGCTGGTGACGCATGCCTACTTGGCTGTGGTCCCGCTCGTCGTGGGCCTGGCCTTGGCCGTGCCGCTGGGGTGGCTGGCGACCCGGTTCCCGCGGCTGTACACGCCGCTCATCACCGCGTCCGGGCTGCTCTACACGATCCCGTCGCTGGCGCTGTTCGTTCTGATGCCGCTCGTGCTGGGGTTGGGAATCCTCAACCCGCTGAACGTCATCGTGGCGCTGACGCTGTACACGGTGGCGCTGTTGGTCCGGACGGTCGCCGACGGACTCTCGTCGGTGCCGGAGCAGGTGCGACAGGCGGCGACCGCGATGGGGATTGGTCCGGTGCGGCGCTTCGTCACGGTCGAACTGCCGTTGGCGGTGCCCGTGATCGCGGCGGGCCTGCGGGTCGCTGCGGTGAGTAACGTGTCGATCGTGTCGGTCGCGGCGCTCATCGGCATCGCCCAGTTGGGCTCGCTCTTCACCGACGGATTCGCGCGCGATTTCCTCGACCCGATCGTGGTCGGCATCGTGGCCTGCATCGTCTTGGCGTTGATTCTCGACCTGGCCATTGTGGCCCTGGCGAGGGCGGTCACGCCGTGGCTGCGCGGGGGGCGAGCGGGATGAACCTGATCCTCGCCTACCTGACCGATCCCGCGCACTGGCAGGGGTCGGGCGGGATTCCCGCCCGCGTGCTGGAGCACCTGATCTACACGCTGGTGACCTTGCTGGTGGCCGCGGCGATCGGCGTCCCGCTCGGCCTGTGGGTCGGCCACACCGGACGCGGTCGCTGGGCGGTGGTCAACCTCGTCAACGGCATGCGGTCGGTCCCGACGTTGGGGCTGCTGTTCGTGGCCGTCCTGGTGCTCGGGCCGCGGATTCGGGGTGACTTGGCGTTTGTCGTGCCGTCGATCCTGGTGCTGGTGGTGCTGGCCGTGCCGCCCATCCTCGCCGGGGCCTATGCGGGCGTGGACGCCGTCGACCCCCTGGCCCGGGACGCCGCGAAGGCGATGGGGATGTCGTCGCGCGAGGTGCTGTTCGGGGTCGAGCTGCCGTGCGCTTTGCCGCTGCTCTTCGGGGGGCTCCGATCGGCGGCCTTGCAAGTGGTGGCGACCGCCACGATTGCCGCGGCGGTCAGCGTGGGCGGGCTCGGGCGCCTGCTCATCGACGGGCAGGCCGTGCGAGACTACGGCCAGATGGCGGCCGGTGCTGTGCTGGTGGCGGCGCTGGCGCTGGCCGTCGACCTCGTGTTCGCGCTCGTCCAGCGCGTGGCCATCTCGCCGGGGCTGGTTCCTGCGAGGCGGCGTCCCATCGACCGTAAGAACCCAACCCCGGCCAACCCGGTCGCCTGAAGGAAGAGAACGAGATGAAGCTGATTCGGATCGCGGCCGCCGGTGTGCTGGCCGCCCTCGCCCTCGCGGGCTGTGCTGGTAACCCGATGGCGTCGTCCGGTGCGGGCGCGTCCGGCGAGTCGATCGTCGTCGGTTCGGCGAACTTCCCCGAAAGCGAGTTGCTCGCCGACATCTACGCGGAGGCGCTCAAGGCGAAGGGCGTGGCCGTCACGACGAAGCTCAACATCGCCTCGCGCGAGACCTACGTGCCGGCGCTGAAGAGCGGTGAGATCAACCTGATTCCGGAGTACACCGGCAACTTCGCCAAGTACCTGAACAAGGACGCCGACGTGGCCGACGAGGCCAAGGCGCTCGCCGCTCTGCGTGCGGCGCTGCCCGACACACTGGTCGCGCTCGAGCCGGCCAAGGCCCAGGACAAGGACGCGGTCGTGGTGACGGCCGCGACGGCGTCCAAGTACTCGCTGACGTCGATCGCCGATCTGGCGCCGGTCGCCGGCCAGCTCGTGCTGGGTGGCCCCCCGGAGTGGCCGACGCGCGCCAACGGCGTCCCCGGCTTAGCGTCGGTGTACGGCGTGACGTTCAAGGAGTTCAAGCCGCTGGACGTCGCCGGACCCCTGTCGGTGCAGGCGCTGAAGAACGACCAGGTGCAGGCGACGAACCTGTTCACCACGGATCCGTCGATCAAGGCCAACGGCTTCGTCGTGCTCGATGATCCGAAGAACCTGTTCGGGGCTCAGAACGTCATCCCGGTGATCACCAAGGCGAAGGCGTCCGACACCGTCAAAGGCGCGCTGAACGCGGTCTCCGCGAAGCTTGACACGGACACGTTGGCCGGGTTGGTGACCAAGGTGGTCGTCGACAAGAAGGACGCCTCCGCGGTCGCGTCCGAGTGGCTGAAGGCCCAGGGTCTCGCGTAGCCGACCTTGAACACGGCCCGTGGAGGGTCAGCCTGCACAGGGCCGAGGCTCGTCCGTTTCGCCGAGGGCTCGTCCGTTTCGCCGAGGTTCGGACGTCGGCAAACGGGACGAAGGTCGGCTCCGTGGTCAGCTGCCCCTGCTTGGACTCGATGCGGAGCCGCCCGCGGCGTCCGGGCTCTAGACTGTCCGGCGGATGAGTCGGCCGGGTGACCGCGGCGCGCGAGCGTCGAGGAAAGTCCGGACTCCACAGGGCAAGGTGGTGGGTAACGCCCACCCGGGGTGACCCGCGGGACAGTGCCACAGAAAACAGACCGCCCCTTCGGGGGTAAGGGTGAAACGGCGGTGTAAGAGACCACCAGCATCCCCGGTGACGGGGGTGGCTCGGTAAACCCCACCTGGAGCAAGACCAAGAAGGGCTTCGGCCCGCGGACGCCGTCCGAGCGCTGCCCGCGCGAGGCGTCCGGGTAGGTCGCACGGCATCACCGGCGCACGCGCCGGCGGACCGAAGGCGGCTGGCAACAGCCGTCGCAGATGGATGGTCACCCGTTCTTCGTGAACGACAGAATCCGGCTTACAGGCCGGCTCATCCCCTTGTCAGGACGCGGTCAGGATCTCCGCGCCGTGTTCGGTGACCACGATCGAGTGCTCCCATTGCGCGCACGGCGAGCCGTCGATGGTGACGACCGTCCAGCCGTCGTCCCAGACGTCGCTGCGGTAGTCGCCCAGGGTCAGCATCGGCTCGATCGTGAAGGTCATGCCGACCTCCATCACCGTGTCGAACGCCGGCTCGTCGTAGTGCGGGATCACCAGCCCCGAGTGGAACACCGAGTGAACGCCGTGCCCCGTGTAATCGCGCACGACTCCGTAGCCGAACCTCTTGGCGTACGACTCGATGACGCGTCCGATGACGTTGATCTCCCGCCCGGGACGCACCGCCTTGATGGCCCGGTTCAACGCCTCGTGCGTCCGGTCCGACAGGTCGCGCCACGCCTGCGGCACGTCGCCGCAGAAGAAGGTGCCGCAGTTGTCGCCGTGGACGCCGTTCTTGTACGCCGTCACGTCGATCTTGACCAGGTCGCCGTCCTCGAGGGGACGCGCGTCCGGGATGCCGTGGCAGATCACCTCGTTGACTGAGGTGCAGATCGCCTTCGGGAAGCCGCGGTAGCCCAGCGCCGACGGGTAGGCGCCGTGGTCGCACATGTACTCGTGCGCGACGGCGTCCAACTCGTCGGTCGTGACGCCCGGCGCGATCGCCTTGGCGGCCTCGAGCATCGCGTTGTGCGCGATGCGTCCGGACACGCGCATGTTCTCGATCGTCTCGGGCGTTTGCACGTGGCTGCCCGTGTAGCGCTCCGGCGCGGGACGATCGACATACGTCGGCCGGACGATCCCCGCCGGGACCGCCCGTCGAGCGCTGATCGCGTAAGGCTTGATTGCTGTCACGGCGGCGATCATAGTTCACTGTGTTGGACGCCTGCGCGCGAGGCGTCCGCCCAAGCCGGAGCCCGAATCACAGGAGACGAACGTGACCGAAGGACCGTGGTACTACTGCCTCAAGCACCACGCCGTAGAGCCCTACGACGGCTGCAAGAGCGAGGACCGACTCGGTCCCTACGAGACCTACGCCGAGGCGAGCGACGCGCTCGAGAAGGTGCGTGAGCGCAACGAGGCCTGGGACGCCCAGGAGGAGGATGTCGACGAGGCGGGCGACAAAGACGCCGACTGGAACCCCTTCAGCTGACCTATCCAGGACCCCGGTCAGGTCGTCACCGCGACGCACCCCAGCGCCAGCAGCAGGCTGGCGAAGCTGCCGATCAAGAAGTACTCGGTGACCTCGTCGATCCGCGGGCCGTTCTCCGACCGTGACGTCGCCGAGAGTTCGGGGAAGCGCACCAGCCCCTTCGCGGCGATCACCAGCGCGGCGGCAGCGAGGTTGCCGCCCGCCCCGAACCCCAGGATCAGCACGCGTTCCATCGGACCCAGCACCCGTCCGCCACGAAGGCGCGGCTGAGTCAGCACCGGAGGAGTGCCGGTCGGCCCCTGGGCAGCCGGTGACACGCCGGACGCCACCAGGACGTCGCGCACGATCGTGTTGCCCGCGGCCAGGTTCAGGATGAACGCGGCCCCGAGCGCGAGCACGTGCCCAGCGCTCTTGGTGCCTGCTGGCAGGAACGGCAGGTGCCGTAGCCAGCCCGAGATCAGGCCGGACGCCTCGGGCGCCACCCCCGACAGCGTCAGCACCATCGCGGTCGGGAAACCGATGAGGCCCAGCCCGATCAAGGCGTCGCGCGACGTGGTCGGGGGCGCGTGGTGCCACCACTCGTAGGCCACCACCAAGGCGGCGCAGACGATCACGACGATGACGCTCGGCCCGTCGAAATCCAGGGCCAACGCCGCCAGGACCAGCTGACAGGCGATCCCGACGCCAGCGGACGCGAGCCAGCGGCGTCCGCCCCAGGACTCGCGAACCAGGCACGCGACACCGATGCCCAGCCACAGGATGGCCAGCCAGGTCATCACACCTCCCACAACGTCGTCATCGCCTGACCCAGCAGGGCCAGTTGATGCGTGGTCACGTGGTGGCTGACGGCCTGGGGTGTGATGCCTAGCCGATCGGCGACGTCGCTGCGGCGTCCACCCGTGATCACCGTGAACAGGATCGTACGAGCCGTGTCCGACAGTTTCGCCAGCGCGCCATCGATCAGCAGCACCGCCGCGCGATCGCCGGGGCCGACCAGGGCGGGCAGCCCGGTCCTCAGCGCCGCGCCCCCCGGCCGCCGCGCGGCTCGTTCGACCTCGTTGATGGCGTCTCGGGCGGCCCACCAGGCGGGGCCGTCCTCGAGGCCCCGCTCCGCATCGAGCACCCGGACGCCTCCGAAGCCGAGCCCGAACCGGACGCCCGCCGTGCCGGTCAGAGCGAGCCTGACCAGATGCGTGGCGCGGAGGGCGTCGCCGAGGCGTCCGTACGCGCCCTGGAACTCGTCGCCGACCGTGACCTTGAGGGGAGTAATCGCCTCGACCGCCTCGTTGGTCGCTTTGAGCGCGGCCGTCAGCGCGGCATGCAGGGCGCCTCGGTCACCCGAGTCGCGAGACGCGATCAGGTCGCCGATGAGGGCCCACTGCGGCGACGGTTCCACGGTCATCGGTCAAGCATATGGCTTGCAGAGGATGAAGATCAAAGAAAAGGTTTGACTAGTCCGCGCCGCAAGAGAATCAGTTGACTCCGAACGCCGCGAGCGGGTGCCGGGCCTGGTAGATCAGGATCGGATCGGCCCCCGGCACCTCGACCGGCGCCGTCAGCCCCCAGCCCTCGTCGCGGATCTCCCGCGTGAACCGAGCCCCGCGTCCGGTCAACTCGGCCACGGTCGTCGTGATGTCATCGCAGACCAGAGCGATCTCGTGCTGCCGCGGCGAGGTGTGCACCACACCCTCGTGTTCGTTACTCGTGGGATGGACGCCCAGCTCGGACGGTCCCGTCGCGTAGATGGGCCACCCGCCACCGACGTTGATCGACGGCCAGCGCAGCACGTCTGTCAGGAACGCGCGCGTGGCGTCCGGCTCATCGGAGTAGATGAGCGTGTGAACCGCGGTGATCATCCGGCCACGCTAGCGGGTCGGCGGCGCGATCTGAACGGGCGCTGCCGGTCACTGTCTGCCCTTGTCCCCTGATCAGACGACATGCGTGGTGGCCGGCATGCACCTTAGGTTCTGCAAGGCGCCGATGAATTTCCTGGCGCGGACCATGAACTCGAAAGGATCACCAGATGGCCATCACTGGGGCCGCACGCTCGAATCTGCACACCGAACTCTTCGAGGGCTCCTCGGTGGTGTTCGACCTGGACGCCCATCTGGTGCACCGCCTGGAGGGCGACACCGCGCGTATCTTCGGCGCCGCGACCGGCGTCGATGTCGACGCGCTCGCCCGGCGGGCACACGGCCTTGGCGGAGTCAGGGGAGAGGCAGCGGACCCCGCGGCGTCCTTGCTCCGCCTCCTGGGCTGACGCGCCTCAGGACGCCGTCGAGCGGATCGCCTCGGCGACCGCCGCGACGGCCAGCATCCGCACGACGTCGGGGTGCGTCGCAACCTCGCCGGTGGCCGCCGCGACGAAGCCGTCCCCGTCGAAGCGTGTGTGCGGCGGCGTGACGGACCGGGCAAGCCCGTCGTGGGCGCCTTGGGCCACGATCCGGCAGGCCACCTTGTCGAGCCGCGCGTTGGTGACGACCACGCCGATGGTGGTGTTAGTCCGGTCGAAGTCGAACGCCGCGGAGAGGGCCGCGACGGCGTCCAGCGCATCGGCGCCGACGGCGTCCACGATGTCGCCGAAGGCGTTGACGGCCACGATGGCGGCGACGATGACGTCGCCGAGGCGACGTTCGCCGTAGCCCAGGCCGCCGCCTCGGCGTCCCTCACGGCGCCAGTTGGACGCCGACGCGCCCGTTCCGGCGCCGACGCGGCCCACCGCGAACTCGGACGCCGCCGCAGCCATCGCTGCGTAGCCCGCGTCCGCGTCCGGGCGGGCGTCCGACGACCCGGAGGCGAGATCGAACAGCCCCAGCGTCGGCACGATCGGGACGGGTCCCGCGGGCGTCCCGACGCCCCGGCCGCGCTCGGCCAGGTAGCGGACGACTCCGTCCGCGGCGGCGAGCCCGAACACCGACCCACCGGTCAACAGCACGGCGTCCACCGTCGTCACCGACTTGTCCGGCTCCAAGGGCAGCAACTCGCGACAGGCCGGCGCACCGCCCCGGACCTCGTACGAAGCGATCGAGCCAGCCGGCAGCTCGACGACGGTGCAGCCGGTCGCGCCCACGGCGTCCGTGGAGTGCCCGACGCGCACGCCGGGAACGGGCATCAGCATGCCCGGAACTGTAACTCGCGCGTAACACGGGCACGGGCAGACTGCTGCCATGGACAAGCAGACCGAATTCGTCCTCCGCACGATGGAAGAGCGGGACATCCGCTTCGTCCGACTCTGGTTCACCGACGTGCTCGGGTTCCTCAAGTCCGTGGCGATCGCCCCGGCCGAGCTGGAGGGCGCGTTCAGCGAGGGCATCGGCTTCGACGGCTCGGCGATCCAGGGCTTCGCGCGCGTCTACGAGGCCGACATGGTCGCCCATCCCGATCCGACGACGTTCGAGCTGCTGCCGTGGCGCGGCCCGACCCAGGGCACCGCCCGCATGTTCTGCGACATCCGCCTGCCGGACGGCTCGCCGTCGTTCTCCGACCCGCGGTACGTGCTGAAGCGGGCCATGAAGAAGGCCGCCGACATGGGCTTCACCTTTTACACGCACCCCGAGATCGAGTTCTACCTGTTCAACCAGCCCCTCGTGCCGGGCGAGGTGCCGACGCCCGTCGACAACTCGGGGTACTTCGACCACACCACGGCCAGCGCGGGCACCGACTTCCGCCGCAAGGCGATCACGATGCTCGAGCAGATGGGCATCTCGGTGGAGTTCAGCCACCACGAGGGTGGTCCGGGGCAGCAGGAGATCGATCTTCGCTACGCCGACGCCCTCACGATGGCCGACAACATCATGACCTTCCGGGTCGTCATCAAGGAGGTGGCGGTCATGCACGACCTGTTCGCCTCGTTCATGCCCAAGCCGCTCCAGGACGCCCCCGGCTCCGGCATGCACACCCACGTGTCCCTGTTCGAGGGCGACGACAACGCCTTCTACGACGCGTCCGCCGAGTTCGGGCTCTCCAAGACCGGACGCCACTTCATCGCCGGACTGCTGCACCACGCGGCCGAGATCAGCGCCGTGCTCAACCCGTCGGTCAACAGCTACAAGCGGCTGGCGTCCGGGGGAGAGGCGCCGTCCTACATCTGCTGGGGCCAGAACAACCGCTCGGCCATGGTGCGCGTTCCGATGTGGAAGCCCAACAAGCCCTCCTCGGCGCGCATCGAGCTGCGCTCGTTGGACACGTCCGCCAACCCGTACCTGGCGTTCGCGCTGATTCTGAACGCGGGGCTGTCGGGCATCGAGAACGCGATGGAGCTGCCGGATCCGGCCGAGGACGACGTCTGGTCGCTCACCGACCGCCAGCGCCAGGCCATGGGCATCAAGCCGCTGCCGTACAACCTCGAGTCCGCCGTCCGCGCCATGGAGAATTCTGAGCTGGCGGCCCAGACCCTGGGCGACCACGTGTTCGACTTCTTCCTGCGTAACAAGCGCGCCGAGTACGAGCAGTACATGCGCCAGGTCACGCCGTACGAGCTGAGGACGCTCCTGCCGACCCTGTGAGGCATCTCACCTGCAGGACGCCGCAGGGCCGGTCCGTCCGGGCTGCCATCGTGTGCCCACTGTGATGTATTTCGCCGAGTACACCCCCGATGACCACGGACGCCCCCTGCCCGGCGTCCAGGTTCGCCCCGCCGTGATGGAGGACCTGCCGGCCTGCGCGGTCCTGCTCGCGTCCAGGGACGGCGGGACGGCGTCCAGCTGGCTCAGTCGGCTCCGGATCTGGCTGGTGGCGGGGCAGTTGCTGTTCGTGGCGGTTCATCAGGGCAAAGTCGTGGGCTACGCCCGCCTGGCCTGGCAGACGCCGGGCGCCATCGGTGGACGCAACGTCCCCGACGGCTACTACCTGAGCGGCATCATCGTCGCGCCCGAGTTCCGGCGCCGCGGCATCGGACGGGCGCTGACCAAGGCCCGCTGTGCCTGGGCGCGGGACCGCGGCCGCCGCACCTACTTCGTCGTCAACGCCACGAACCACGCCTCCATGGACTTGCACCGCGAGATCGGGTTCCGCGAGCTGACCCGCGACTTCGACTTTCCCGGCGTCACGTTCACCGGCGGCGAGGGCGTCCTGTTCGGTGCGGACGCCTCAGGCGAGTGGCAGAACATCACCCAACTGGGCGTGGTTGCCGCTCGCTGAGACGCGGTGCTGCGCGACGGCGTCCGCCCACGTCAAGGAGCCGGCGGCGAGCGCCAGCCAGGTGAGCGCGTCGCACTCGACGACGTTCGGCGGCGTTCCGCGGCGGTGGACGGACGCGACGCCGGGGCGTCCGATCTGGACGGCCCCCCATGGCGGGACCCGCACCTCGACGAGGCGTCCGGGGTGGAGGGCGGCTAGGCGCGCCAGCGAGGTCCGGACCGCCGCGGCCTGCTGAGCTCTCTCGTCCGTCATGGCGGCATTCTGCCGCACGCGACCTACCTCGTCGGGGTGGCCGCGGGCGTTGGGGCGGCCGAACTGGCGGCGGTGGCCGTGGTCGAGCGGGCCGAGCCGGCGCGCTGGTTCGAGTTTGCCGGCACCGCGGCCGAGCGGTCCGCGAGGATCACCGTGTCGCCGGCGTTCACGCCCGACAGGATCTGGACGAGCCCCTGACCGGTCGCGCCCGTGGTCACGGTGACGGTGCGGGCCGCGGCGGAGCCGTCCGTGCCGGGGACCTGGACGGTGCCGGTGCCGGTGCCGGTCGGGGTGACGGCCGAGCCGGGCAGCACGGTCACGCCGTCCACCGAGCCAAGGGCGACGGAGACGGCCGCAATCCCGCCGCCGAAGAGCAGGTTCTGCGGGTCATCGACCGTGACGACTGCGCCGTAGGTGGGGCTGCCGGACGCGGATCCGGCGGTGGCGAGCAGGTTGACCTGGGTGACGGAGCCCACCAGGCTCGCGGTCGAACCCGGCACGCTGACGGTCGCTTTCAGCCCGGTGTTGATGAGCGGACGGACGCTCAACGGCACCGTGGTGCTGACGGTCGCCGCCCCCTCGCCGATGACGGTCACAGACTTCGTGCCGGCGGCCTGCCCGTTCACGAGCGAGATCGCGGCGACGCGGCCGGCGATGGGCGACGTCAGCGACGCGGACTCGACCGCTGCCTGCGCGGTCGCGAGGTTCTGCTGCGCCTGCAGCAGGGCGACCTTGTCGTTGGCCACCTTGACCTCGCTCGACTGGGCGCCGACGCCGGCCGCCGCCCCGGTCGCCTTCGTCGAGGACGAAGACGAGGACGCCGCCGCCGCGGTGCCGCTCGCGGCCGACGTGGTGGGACGCGTCGTCGAACCGGCCCCCGCGGGCGCACTGGCCGAGCCGGCAGTTGACGGCGACGACGCCCCGCCGGGCTGGGGCGCGGACGCCTCCGCCGCGGCGACGACCTTCTCGAGCAACGCCCGGCAGCCGGTGACCTGCGCCGCGGTGGGCCCGGACGGAGGCGTCGCCAAGGTGGTCGCCAACGGGGACGAGCTGGGCGTCGTCGACGGGCTGGGCGTCGCGGTTGCGCTCGGCGAGGGGGTGTCGGTCGGGGTTGCCGACGGGCTCGGCGAGGCCGTGTCGCTCGGGGTGGCCGATGGGGTCGGCGAGGCCGAGAGCGAGGGCGACGGGCTGGCGATCGGGGATGGCGTAGGGCTGGGCGGCGGAACGGGTCCAGGCCCGGGGGACACTCCGGCCGCGAACGTCGCAGTGCAGTCGGTGCTGGCCAGCGCGGCGACGAGGCCCGCGACGAGCTTCTGCTTGGCGAGCGTCGCGGCAGCCGCTGCGGCCTTGTCGGTCGCCGACGCGGCGTTGGCCGCGGCCAGCTTGGCGGAGAGGGTCTGCAGCTGGGCCTGGAGTCCGGCCAGCGCGGACGCCGTGCCCGAAGCAGCGGACGCCGCCGCGGACGTCGTGGTGCCCGACGCAGCCGCCTGGTCGGTGTCGAGCTGGGCCTGCGCCTGCTGGACGCCTGCCCTCGCGATCACGGCCGACAGCTCCAGCTGGGTGGGGTCGATCGTGGCCACGACGTCGCCGGCGGCGACGGCGTCCCCGATCTTGACCTTGATCTCGGAGACGACCCCCGACGAGCCGAACGTCAGGACGGCTTGGTTGGAGCGCGCGACCGTCCCGGTGCCGGACCAGGTCTGGGTGATGGACCCCGTCGTGGCCTTGGTCAGGCTGTAGTCGGCGGCCGGCTTGGGCAGCCCGCCGCCGAAGGCGAAGGCCGCACCGGCGCCGGCCAGCGCGAGGATCACGACGCCTGCCACCACGGCCCGGATCGCCGTCGCGTTGGAGTTCTTCATCACTCACTCACTCCTCAAAGCGTCGATGGGGGCCAGCCGCGCCGCGCGGGACGCCGGGTAGACGCCGGCCAGCACGCCGATCGCCAAGGAGACGGCCAGGGCAAGCGCGGTCGCCGGCCAGGAGATCTCGACGGGGATCTGCAGCACCGGCGTGAGGGCGAGCGCACCCAGCATGCCGAGCCCGACGCCGAGCAGCCCGCCGAGCAGGCCCAGGATCGCGGCCTCGACGAGGAACTGGCGCCGGATCACAGCGGGGGTCGCCCCCAGCGCCTTGCGCAGCCCGATCTCGCGCACCCGCTCCGAGACCGACACCAGCATGATGTTCATGACGCCGATCGCCCCCACCAGCAGCGAGATACCGGCGATGCCGCCCAGCAACGCGGTCAAGACGTTGGTGAGGGTCGTGGCCACCCCTACCAGCGACGCGTTCGTGCTCACGGTGAAGTCCTGATTGGCGGAGGTCACGCGATGCGCGTTCAGCAGGGCGTTCTGCACCTCCGAGTAGGCGGCCGACAAGGTCTTCGCACTGGACGCCTGCACGTAGACGGCGGTCAACGAGCCGGCTGTCGCGGACGGGGCCAGGCGTCCCTGATAGGTGGTGAGCGGCACGACGACCTGGTTGTCCTGGTCGATGAAGCTGCTGGTGCCCGTCGCCGCCAGGACGCCGATGACGGCGAAGTCCTCGGTGCCGATCCGGATGGTGCTGCCGATGGGGCTGGACGTCGAGAACAGCTGGGTCGCGACGGTCGAGCCGATCACGGCCACCGGGGCGTTGGTGTTCAGATCGGCGGCGCTGAAGAACCGTCCGGTCTCCAGCTTCTGCGCGCGAACGGACGCCCACTCGGGCGTCGTCCCCACCACGGTCGAGGTCCAGTTCGTGCTGAGGTGGACGAGCGTGGCAGACGTTGACGACACCGGGGCGACCGCGGACGCGTCCGGCACGATGCTCTTCTGGTTGAGCATCTCGACGTCTGCCAGGGTGAGCGTCGTCGCCGCGGTCCCGCCCCCGCGGATGCCCGACGAGGAGCTTTGGAAGCTGGGCGACACCACAATCAGGTTGGAGCCCAACGAGTTGATCTGGCCGGTGATGGCCGTCTGCGCGCCCTGGCCTAGCCCCACGGTCAGCATGACGGCCGTGATGCCGATCAGGATGCCGAGGACGGTCAACAGCGAACGCAGGCGGCGAGCGTTCAGCGCTCGCAGGGCGGTCCGGATCGTCTCGGAGAGCGGCATCAGAACCCACCCTCGCTGAGGCGTCCGTCCATGATCTTCGTGACGCGCGCCGCACGGGCGGCGACGTCATGCTCGTGCGTGATCAGGACGATCGTCCGGCCTTGGCCGTGCAGCTCGTCGAGCAGGTTCAAGACGTCCTTGGTCGAGACGGAGTCGAGGTTGCCGGTCGGCTCGTCGGCGAGCAGCAGGGCGGGGTTGGTGACCAGCGCCCGGGCGACCGAGACCCGCTGCTGTTGACCGCCGGACAGCTCACCCGGACGGTGCTTCACGCGGTCGGCGAGCCCGACCCGGTCGAGCGCCTCAAGAGCCCGCTGATGCCGCTCAGCCGGCCGGACCCCGGCGTACATGAGCGGCAGTTCGACATTCCGCAGCGCCGTCTCGGACGCCAGCAGGTTGAACTGTTGGAAGACGAAGCCGATCTCGGCGTTGCGGACGTGCGCCAGCTGCTTCTCGTTCATCGCGCTCACGTCGGTGCCGTTGAGCAGGTAGCGGCCCGAGGTGGGCACGTCCAGGCAGCCCAGGATGTGCATGAGGGTCGACTTGCCCGAGCCCGACGGCCCCATGATGGCGACGTAGTCGCCGCCGCCCACGGTGAGGTTCACCTCGCTCAAGGCGTCCACCTTGATCTCGCCCGCCTCGTACGTCTTGCAGACGTCCGTCATGGAGATCAACGGCGCGGACGCCGTCGCCGCGGCGTCCGTCGTGGTCAAGACGCTGGTCATCCGCCGCCCCCCGCCGGCGCCCCCGCCGGCGGTGCGCCGCCATTGTTCGGACGCTGGCCCTGGCCCTGGCCGCCCATGCCGGGGAAGTTGACACCGGAGCTGCCGCCGCCCGAAGGCCGCTGTCCCGCGGCGACTCGCACCGTGACCTGGACCAGATCGCCCTCCGCCACGCCGGAGGCCACCTGGGTCCGGTCGCCGTACACCTTGCCCAGCTGCACCTCGGTGGTGATCGGGGACCCGTTGACCATCTTCTGCACCGTCGGCGTCCCGCCCGTGTTGCTGATGGCCGCCGTCGGCACGCTCAACACGTCCGGATCGGTGCCGGTGGTGACGACGGCCGTCACGCCCACGCCGTCGTAGAGGCCGGCCGGATTGCCGTCCAGCAGGATCGTCACCGGGAAAGTGGTCGAGCCGCTCGATGTGGTCGCCACGATGCCGACGGTGTTGACCTTGCCGGTCGTCGTGACGGTCGTCCCGGTGACGGTGGCCGCCACCGGCTGCCCCGGCTTGAGGGAGGCGACGTCAGCCGGACCCACCGTGCCGTTCACCAGCCAGCTCGTGGGGGAGATGACCACGATCTGGGCGCTGGCGGCCGCCGAGCCCGACGAGCCCAACACCCCAGCCGCCGAGGCACCCCCGGACGACCCCGAGCCGACCTGCGAGCCGACGGTCAGGTTGACCGACGCCACCGTTCCGGCGATGGGCGTCGTCAGTCTGGCCTGACTCAACGAGGTCTTGGCGCTGGAGAGCTTGGCCACCGCGGAGTCGATCTGGGCCTGCGCGTTGGAGAGCTGCGCGCGGGTCACCCCGGAGGTCGACGCCACGGTGGAGTACGAGGTCCTGGCCGCCGTCACGTTCGCCTGGGCGAGCGTGACCGCGTTCCTCAGTTGGGTGTCGTCGATGGTCGCCAGCACCTGGCCGGCGCTCACCGTGCTGCCGACCACGGCCGACACCGAGGTCACCGTTCCCGCGGACGCGAAGGACAGGTTCGCCTGGTTCTGCGGAGCTAGCGTGCCGGTCAGGTTTACCGTGACCTGTTCGGTGGTCTTGGTGACGGGCAGGGTGAAGGTCCTGGTCGTGGCCACGGGTGTCTGCGGGCGCAGCAGCATGAACACCGCCCCCGCCAGCGCCAGCACGATCACCATCGCGCCAGCCACCCAGAGCCACTTGCGTCGCGGCCTCGTCGGCTTCTGCACCCGGCTGGGGGTTGTTGCCTGGTCCGCCATGAGTTGCCTCCGCACTGGCCCCACCATCGGGACGTTCGCCAGACAACTCTCCTTTCCTGTGAGGACCCTGTGAAGCCCCTGTAGGCGTCCTAGGTGCTCGGCCGGATCCGTCCGCCGTCCGGGACGGGGCCCGCCTGACGCCGTTGGTCCGTGCCATGGAGGTCCTAGGATCGCGCGCATGAGTCGCATCGCCACCCTGACCGGCAGCCTGGCTCGGGCCGGCTTCGGCGATCCGGCCGCGGCGGCCGCGTTCCTCCAGTCCTGGGAGCCGGTGCTCGGCGGGGACGCCGCCAGGGTCGAGCGCCTGGTGAAGGCCATGTCCGGCTCGGCCGACCCCGACCTGGCGCTCGCCGGGTTCGATCGCCTGGCCAGCTCGTTGCCGGACGCCTTCGCCGCGCTGGCGGACGACGAGACGTGGGGCGTCCGGACGGCTCGGGTGCTCGGGGCGTCCGCCGCCTTCGGACGCCACCTCAGCGCCCACCCGGGCGACGTCGAGGTCCTGCGCGACGACGTGTCCGAGCGCGACGAGGCGGCCCTCCGGGCCGAGCTCTTGGACGCCGTCGGCGCCGATCCCAGCGTCGTCGAGGCGGTGGCGTCCGGCACCCCGGACGACCTTCGACTGGCGTACCGCAGGGCGCTGCTGCGCACCGCCGCCCGGGACCTGACCGCGCCAGAGCCCGCGGACGCCGTCGAGGGCGTCGCGCGCGAGCTGTCGGCGCTGGCGGATGCCGTGGTCGAGGCGGGGCTGGCGCTGGCGCGGGCCGAGGTCCCCGGGTGGGAGACGGTCCGGCTGGCCGTCATCGCGCTCGGAAAGTGCGGCGCCCGCGAGCTCAACTACGTCTCAGACGTCGATGTCCTCTACATCGCCGAGCCGGCGCTGGGCGTGGCCGGCGAGCCCGTGGTGTCGGCATCCGAGGCCGTGGCGCTGGCGTCCAAGATCGTGGCCAGCCTGTCCCGGACGACCTCGGCCCACTCGGCCGCGGGCACCATCTGGCCCCTGGACGCGGCGCTGCGTCCCGAGGGCAAGGCGGGACCACTCGTCCGGACGCTGGCTTCGATGCGGGCCTACTACGAGCGCTGGGCCAAGGACTGGGAGTTCCAGGCGATGCTGAAGGCGCGTCCGATGGCGGGCGACCTCCACCTCGCGCAGGACTTCGTCGACATCGTGTGGCCCCTGGTGTGGCAGGTGGGCGGCCACGACGACTTCGTTCCGGCGGTGCAGGCGATGCGCAAGCGGGTGATCTCGCTGATCCCGGCCAAGGAGGCCGACGCCGAGATCAAGCTTGGTGCGGGCGGCCTGCGCGACACCGAGTTCAGCGTCCAGCTGCTGCAGCTGGTGCACGGCCGCTCGGACGCGCGGCTGCGGCTGCGGGGCACGTTCGAGGGGCTGGCCGCGCTGGTCCAGCACGGGTACGTCGGGCGCGAGGACGGAGCCCGCCTGGACGCCGCCTACCGGTTCCAGCGGGTGCTGGAGCATCGGGTCCAGCTCTCCCAGCTGCGCCGCACGCATCTGTTCCCGGCCGATGCCGAGACCCGACGCACCCTGGCCCGGAGCCTGCGGTTGCCTGACGGCGACGCCGTGGCGGATGCCTACCAGGCGTCCAAGCGGCGGGTGCTGAGCCTGCATCAACGGCTCTTCTACTCGCCGCTGCTCGAGGCGGTGGCGCGCATCCCGTCGGGTGCCGTCCGGCTCACGTCCGAGGCCGCCGAGGCGCGGCTGTTGGCGCTGGGCTACCGGGATCCCAAGGCGGCGCTGCGTCACATCGAGTCGCTGACGCAGGGGGTCACGCGGCAGGCCGAGATTCAACGGCAGCTGCTGCCGGCCATGTTGGGCTGGTTCGCCGAGGGTCCGAACCCGGACCACGGCCTGCTGGCGTTCCGCCAGGTGTCGGAGGCGCTCGGAAAGACGTCGTGGTACCTGCGGGCGCTGCGCGACGAGGGCGCGATGGCCGAGAACCTGGCCAAGGTGCTGGCGTCCAGTCGCTACGCGGTCGACCTGCTGCTGCGCGCGCCCCAATCGGTTCAGCTGCTGAGCGAGCCCGATCTGATCCGGGCCCGGACCACCGACGAAATCCTCGGCGAGATGCGGGCCTCGGCGCGCCGCCACGACGATCAAGCCAAGGCGATCGGCGCGATCCGGGCCGTCCGGCGCGAAGAGTTGCTGCGTCTGGCGATGGGCGACCTGCTGGGCGAGATCGACGTCGAGGCTCTCGGTGCCGGGCTGGCCGACGTCATGTCGGCCACGATCGATGCGGCGCTGGAGGTGGCGTCCCGCGGGGTCGACCACCTGCCCGGTCTGGCGGTCATCGCCATGGGCCGCTGGGGCGGACGCGAGCTGTCCTACAGCTCAGACGCCGACGCGATGGTCGTCATCGACGACGGCGACGATCCGGACGCCGCACGCGCGGCGTTGTCGGTGGTCACGACGCTGCGGCGCCTGCTCGCGCAGCCCGGCCCCGACCCGGCGCTGGAAATCGACCTGGACCTGCGTCCCGAGGGTAAGGGCGGCACCATGGCCCGGACCCTCGCGTCGTACGCCAAGTACTACGCGACGTGGGCGTCCACCTGGGAGTCGCAAGCCCTGCTGCGTGCCGACCATGGCGCCGGCGATCGGGGGCTGTCGTCGCGGTTCTTGGACGCCGTCGCTGCCGTCCGCTACCCGATCGGCGGGTTGGAAGCGAAGAAGGTCACCGAGATCCGCAAGCTCAAGGCGCGGATGGAGGCCGAGCGCATGCCGCGCGGCGCGGACCCGAAGCGGCACGTGAAGCTGGGGCCGGGCGGGCTGAGCGACGTCGAGTGGGTCGTTCAGCTGCTGCAGCTTCGTCATGCGGACGCCGAGGCGGCGCTCCGGACCCCGACCACGCTCGCTGCGCTGGCCGCCGAGGAGGCGTCCGGGCTGATCGGTGCAGACGACGCGTCCCGGCTGGGGGAGGCCTGGCGGTGGGCGTCCAGGATCAGGAACGCGACGATGCTGCTGCGCGGGAAGGCGTCCGACACGATCCCGACCGACATGCGCGAGTTGGCGCCGGTCTCGGAGCTGCTGGGCTACCCCAAGGGGGCGGCGTCCGAGTTCATCGAGGACTGGCTGCAGCGCGCCAGGGCGGCCCGTCGCGTGATGGACCGCCTCTTCTGGGAGGCTTAGGCGCTGAATGGGAGTCGGTTGGTAGCCCGATCCCAGGAAGGCGACGATCGATGCTGGCGGACGACTCCTCCTGCCCAAGGTGCTACGCGACGCGCTCGGCTTGACCCCTGGCTCGACCGTCGACGTCTCTCGCTACGGGGGAGGCGTCCAGATCACTCCCGGCGGCCGAACCGCACGACTCGTTCGAGACGCCGACGGTCGCCTCGTGGCCAGGTCAAAGACCCAGGTCACCGATGACGTCGTGTTCGCGCTCATCGACAGCGGGCTGCCTCTCTTGACCCGGGACGCCCGCGCCCGAGCGACCTACGAGGCTGTGGGCGCCAGCGTCGAGGTCATCCCCGACTAGTTCATGCCACCCGGGAGTATTCGCCCTTGACCACGAAGAACGACCCGCGGATGGTGCCCGCGAGCTTGGACTTCTGCCGCGCCCACGTGAACGCCGACAGCTCGGCGGGCGGCTCCATGCCTTCGCTCAGCTTGAAGCCCACGGCGCGCTTCCCGGCGTCCGCGAGGGTGTAGAGGACGTTCACGGCCAACCCGTCGGAGTAGAACACGTGCGTCCAGCGGATGCCGTCGACCAGGGCCTCGGCGTTGCGAACTTGGCGAAGCTACCCCGCGTCCGGCTCGACGGCAACCGTCGCCTGGCCTGCCTCCTGACTAGACTCGACGGCGATGACCACCGACCAGCTTCCGACCACCCGTCAGCGCCTCACCGGCTGGGGACGGACCGCACCGTCGGCGTCCCAGGTCTTGAGCACATCGGACGCCGACCAGCTCGTCCGTGCGGTGCAGGACGCCGCCCAGCGCCGCACGCGCGGTGGGCGTGGCGTCCTGGCCCGCGGTCTGGGACGCTCCTACGGTGACGTCGCCCAAAACGGCGGCGGCCTCGTCGTCGACATGACGGCTTTGAACACGATCCATTCGATCGATCCGCTGTCGGCTGAGGTCGTGCTGGACGCCGGCGTCGACCTCGACACGCTGATGCGGATGGCCCTGCCCTACGGCCTGTGGGTGCCGGTCCTGCCGGGCACGCGCCAGGTCACCATCGGCGGCGCGATCGGCTGCGACGTCCACGGCAAGAACCACCACTCGGCGGGCAGCTTCGGCGACCACGTGGCGTCCATGGATCTGCTCGTCGCGGACGGCCGCGTCCTCACGATCCGGCCGGAGGGCAGCCCCGACGACCCCGACGGACGCCTCTTCTGGGCCACGGTCGGCGGGCTCGGCCTGACGGGCATCATCCTGCGCGTCACGCTGACGATGACCCGCACCGAGACCGCTTACTTCCTGGCCGACGGCGTCCGGACGCGCACCCTGGACGAGACGATCGCCGCCCACTCGGACGGCTCCGAGGCGCGTTACGACTACAGCTCGGCCTGGTTCGACGCCATCTCCGCGCCCCCGAAGCTGGGTCGCGCGGCCATTTCGCGCGGCAACCTCGCCACGCTGGACGAGCTGCGCGAGTACGCCCCCAAGCTCGCGTCCGACCCGCTCGGCTTCTCGGGCAAGACCTTCTTGACGCTGCCCGACGTCTTCCCGAACGGCCTGGCCAACAAGCTCACGTTCGGCGCGCTGGGCTCGCTTTGGTACGCGAAGTCGGGCACCTACACCAACAAGATCCAGAGCCTGACCGGCTTCTACCACCCGCTCGACATGTTCGGCGAGTGGAACCGCGCCTACGGCTCGGACGGCTTCCTGCAGTACCAGTTCGTCGTCCCGCCCGAGGCGGTCGAGGAGTTCAAGCTGATCTTGGGCGACATCTCGGCGTCCGGTCACCACTCGTTCCTCAACGTCTTCAAGCTGTTCGGCGACGGCACCCGCGCGCCCCTGTCCTATCCGATGGCGGGCTGGAACGTCTGCGTCGACTTCCCGATCCGGCCCGGCCTGAGCGACTTGTTGACCAAGCTGGACGCCCGCGTCTTGGAATTCGGCGGACGCCTGTACGCCGCCAAGGACTCCCGCGTGGACGCCGCCACCTTCCACGCCATGTACCCGCGGATCGACGAGTGGATCGCCACCCGCCGCTCCATCGACCCGGACGGGGTCTTCGCTTCCGACCTGGCCCGCCGACTCGACCTCATCTAGGAGCCAACCATGATCAACGCCGTCGGCGACCCGCAACGGATTCTGCTGCTCGGGGGCACCTCCGAGATCGGGCTGGCGATCGTCGCCGAGTACCTCTCGCACGCGCCGGCCGAGGTCGTCCTGGCTTGTCAACCTGGCGATCCAGAGACCGCCAACGCCGTCAACCGCGTCAAGGCGGACGGCGCCCGCGGCGTTCGGACCCTCGACTTCGACGCGACCGACACCGCCTCGCACGGCGCCGTGCTCGACGCCGCCTGGGCCGACGGCGACGTGGACCTCGCCATCGTCGCCTTCGGGCTGCTGGGCGATCAGGAGGAGCTCTGGCAGGACCAGGCCAAAGCCGTCCTCGCGGCGGACGTGAACTTCACCGGGGCCGTGAGCGTCGGCGTGCTGTTGGGCCAGAAGATGAAGGCTCAGGGCCACGGCCAGATCGTGGCCATGAGCTCGGCTGCTGGCATGAAGGTGCGCCGCTCGAACTTCGTCTACGGCGCCACGAAGGCGGGCCTCGACGGCTTCTACACCAACCTCGGCCAGGCGCTGGAGGCTGACGGGGTCGGCGTCATCGTCGTGCGGCCCGGCCAGGTCCGGACGCGGATGTCGGCGGGCGTCAAGGAAGCCCCGCTCACCGTCAACCCGTCCGACGTCGCCAAGCTGGTCTACGACGGCGTTCGCAAGCGCAAGGCCATCGTCTGGGCGCCGCCCGCGTTCGAACTCGTGATGCTGGTCCTCCGCCACATCCCGAAGCCGATCTTCAAGCGCCTGCCGATCTGATGCGCCTGCGCCAGGCTGTTCGGGCGCTGATCCTCGACCCGGACGACCGCGTCCTGCTCGTTCACTTCGACCTGCGTCCGCGCGGCGAAGAGGAGTTCTGGGCCTGCCCGGGCGGCGGGCTGGAGCCCGGCGAGGACGCCTACGCCGCGCTGCGCCGCGAACTGGCCGAAGAGGTCGGCCTCGCCGATCCCGACATCGGACCGGCCCTCTGGAGCAAGGTCGACGTGTGGAGCTTCGGAGACTGGGACGGCCAAGTGGACACGTGTCATCTCGTTCGGACGCCGGCCTTCGAGCCCCATCCGGACCTCAGCCGCGACGAGTTGGCGGCGGAGTTCGTGACTGGCATGCGCTGGTGGACGCCCACCGAGCTCGCGGCGTCCGACGTGATGACCTCCCCGCGCAGCCTGCACGACCAGCTCCGGCGGCTGCTGACGGACGGCGTCCCGACGGGTCCGGTCGAGCTCCACGGGCATTAGGGCGCGTCTCGGCGTCCGGTCGTCCTCTGAGTCGGCCGACACGCGCTGCAAGACTTGGCGTCGCGTCCAACGGCGGGCGCCGCAGCACGGCGAGGAGCCCCCCATGTCCAACGTGAAATTCTTCGGTGGCGAGCAGTATCCGGTCGAAATGCACAAGGTGCGGATCATCCAGAAGCTGAATCTGTTGCCGGTGGAGGAGCGGCTGGTGGCGGCCCAGGAAGCCGGGCACAACACGTTCCTGCTCGAGAACAAGGACGTCTTCCTCGACATGCTGACCGACTCGGGCGTCAACGCCATGAGCCAGGACCAGCAGGCCGCGATGTTCCGCGCCGACGACGCGTACGCCGGCTCGGCCACGTTCACCCGGCTGCGTGACAAAGTGGTCGAGATCTTCGGGATGCCGCACTTCCTGCCCGTCCACCAGGGCCGCGCCGCCGAGCACTTGCTGTCGACCGTGCTCGTGAAGCCGGGCACGTATGTGCCGATGAACTACCACTTCACCACCTCGAAGGCGCACGTCGTCGCCAACGGGGGAGAGGTGCTGGAGTTGATCAAGCCCGAGGGCCTGCAGGTCACGAGCGAGCACCCGTTCAAGGGCGACATGGACGTGGCTGCCCTGCGCGCGCTGATCTCCGACAAGGGCGCGGACGCCATCGCGTTCGTCCGCATGGAGGCGGGCACGAACCTCATCGGCGGCCAGCCTGTCTCGCTGGCGAACATGACCGAGGTGTCGGCGGTCTGCCGCGACCACGGCATCCCGTTCGTCATGGACGCCTCCCTGATCGCCGACAACCTCTACTTCTGCAAGACGCGCGAGGCGTCCTGCGCCGACCTCGACGTGCGCGAGATCATGCGCGCGATGTGCGACCTGTACGACGTCATCTACTTCTCAGCGCGCAAGGTCGGTTTCGGACGCGGCGGCGGCATCTGCGTCCGCGACGATCGCCTGTTCCACAAGCTGCGCGAGCTGATCCCCTTGTTCGAGGGCTTCCTGACCTACGGCGGCATGAGCGTCCGCGAGATCGAGGCGATCACCGTCGGCCTCGACGAAACCATGGACCTGGACATGATCAACCAGGGTCCGATCTTCATCGACTACATGGTCCGCGAGCTGGAGCGCCGAGGCGTCCCGGTGATCACCCCGCCCGGCGGGCTGGGCGCGCACATCGATGCGATGCGCTTCCTCGACCACCTCGACCAGCATGACTACCCGGCCGCGGCGCTGGCGTCCGCGCTGTACATCGCGTCCGGCGTCCGGGGCATGGAACGCGGCACGATGTCGGAGCAGCGCAACGCGGACGGGTCCGAGCCGCTCGCCCACATGGAACTCGTCCGGCTGGCGCTGCCGCGTCGCGTCTTCACGCTCAGCCAGCTCAACTACGCCATCGACCGCCTCGATTGGCTCTACCAGAACCGCCGCCTGATCGGAGGCATGGAGTTCACCGAGGAGCCCGAGATCCTGCGGTTCTTCTTCGGACGCCTTGCACCGAAGGGCTCGGACTGGCCGGCCGCGCTCGTGGCCCAGTTCCGCGAGGACTTCGGCGACTCGCTCTGACCTTCGTGGGTGCGCAGGTGTGGGCCTGCTGATCCAAGGCGAGGGTTCGTAAGGTCGATCCCGTTCAACCCTGGAACTAGGGTGGGGCCATGATCCCTCCCGTCGTTGATGCTGCCTGGTTGGTCGAGGTCCCGGACGCCGTGGTGGCGGATGTCCGCCACTACCTGGACGGACGCGACGCGCGGGCGGACTACCTCACCGGCCACCTGCCGGGCGCCGTGTTCGTCGAGATGGACCGCTGGCTCGCCGCACCCGCGACCCCCGAGTCCGGACGCCACCCGCTGCCGACGCCCGAGGTGTTCGCCGAGGGCATGCGCGCCTGCGGCATCGCGGACGACTCAGTGGTCGTCGCCTACGACGACGCGGGCGGCGCCTTTGCCGGTCGCCTCGTCTGGATGCTTCGCATGCTCGGGCAGGACGCCGCGCTGCTCGACGGCGGGCTCACGTCGTGGGCAGGCCCCCTGGACGAGGGCAACCTTCAGCCCACGCCGGGCGACTTCACCCCGCGCCCCTGGCCCCCAACCGACCTCGCCACCATCGAGGACGCCTGCACCGCCGAACTGGTCCTGGACGCCCGGGCCCCGGCCCGCTACCGCGGCGAGTCCGAGCCCCTCGATCCCCGCGCCGGCCACATTCCGGGCGCCCTTAACGCCTTCTTCGGCCAGAACTTGACGCCCGAGCAGGCCTTCCGCTCCCCTGATGAACTCCGAGAACGGTTCGCCGAGCTGGGCGTGACGGACGCCTCCCAGGTCGTCGCCTACTGCGGCTCCGGGGTCACCGCCTGCCACAACCTGATCGCCATGGAGCACGCCGGCCTCGGCCGCGGACGCCTCTATGTCGGTTCGTGGTCACAGTACGCCGCCACCGAACGTCCCGCCGCCACCGGACCCGAGCCCGGCTCTCGTCCGGTGATCGACCCGCACGGTGTCGCGCACTGAGGTGAGTGGCGACGCCCCCGACCAAACCGCGGCGACGGCGTCCGACACGCGCCTGACACCCGAGGCGCGCTGGCTGTTCATCGGCCTGGCCGTGCTGGCCTTGGCGACGATCCTGCCGGAGGTGCGGAGCGCCAACGACGCCAGCCGGATGGCCGCGGTCTCGGCGCTGGTCGACCACCACTCGCTGATCATCGACCAGACCCCGTTCGTCACGGGCGAGGACAAGAGCTGGGTCAACGGCCACTTCTACTCCGACAAGCCCATCACGCCGTCCCTGATCGCGGCCCTCGTCTATTGGCCCATCAGCGCCCTGGGCATCAAGCTCGACTTCGGGGTCAACGCCGCCTACTACCTGGTCGTGCTGCTGGTTTCGAAGGCTGCCTGGTGGGGCGGTGCAGTTGCGTTCTACAAGGGCCTTCGCTTCATCGCGGTCTCCGAGACGGCCCGCCTCGCCACCACCATCGCCCTCGCCATCGGCTCGCTCTACCTCACCTTCAGTGCCGTCTTCAGCAACCACGGACTGGCCGCCTCCGCCGTCGCAGCCGGCTGGTTCGCCTACCTGCGCGCCGTCCACACCGACGCCGTTCGTTCGTCCCTGGTGTGGTCCGGGGCGTTTTTGGGGCTGGCCGCCGCCGCCGACTTCCCGGTGCTGGTGTACGCAGCGGGCGTCGGCGTCCTGATTCTTCTTGACGGACGCCTCCGCCGCGGCCTGCTCGGCTACGGGCTCGCCGTCCTCGCCGCCCTGGCGCCGGGCGAGGCGGTCAACGTCGCCATCTCGGGCAGCCTCGTGCCGTTGACGCTGGTGGCCGACTACTACCTCTGGCCCGGATCGCCGTGGCGCCGTGAAGACCTGACGGGCGCGTCCCGGTTCAGCGGGGGAGCGCTGGTCTCGTACACCGTCGGCTGCCTGATCGGCGCCCGCGGCTTCCTGGTCTACAACCCGCTCGTCCTGCCTGCCGTCGTCCTCGCGTCCGGACGCCTCGCAGGCCTGCGCGCGCAGCGTCCGCTCGCCCGCGAGGCGGCGATGGTGCTGGCCTGCACGGCGGTGCTGTGGGGCTACTACATCGCCTCGTCGACGAACTTCAGCGGGTACAGCTACAGCATCCGCTGGTTCGTGCCGTCCCTGCCCCTCCTGCTCTTCTTCCTGGCCTTCGGCTGGTCGACCCGGGGCGTTCAGGCGGCGGACGCCTCGGCGTCCTTCGGCTGGCGGCCGGCGTGGCCGTGGTGGCCGAGCCTGTTCTGGGTGCTCTTCTCGGTGGCCGCCGTCATCGCGCTGGTCGGCTGCCTGAACCCCTGGTCGAACATGGGCGTCAGCCAGTTCCCGTTCACCGCCAACCTCATCGAGCACTGGCCGGCGCTGGGCAAGCTGCTACCGCGTTAACGTCCTCAGCCGCCGGGCCGCTTCGGCCAGCGTGTCGTCCGACTTGCAGTACGCGAACCGGACCAGCGTCGCGAGATCATCCCGGCCCGGGGCGCAGAACGCGGTCACGGGGATCGCCACCACCCCGCAGCGCTCCGGCAGACCGCGGCAGAAGGCGTCCCCGTCGACCGCGCCGAGCGGTGCGGCGTCCGCGATGACGAAGTAGCCCGCGTCCGGCAACGCCACCTCGAAACCGACCTCCGACAAGGCCGAACACAGCAGGTCCCGACGGTCGCGCAGCTCGTCGGCCCCGCGTGTGTAGACGGCGTCGGGCAGACGCAGGCCGGTGGCGATCGCCGGCTGGAAGGGCGCGCCGTTCACGTAGGTCAGCCATTGCTTCATGCCGATCACGGCGTCGATCAGCTCGGCCGGACCCGTGATCCAGCCGCACTTCCAGCCCGTGACCGAGAACGTCTTGCCCCCCGAGCCCAGCGTGAGCGTCCGTTCGGGGGCGAACCACGCCATCGGGTGGTGCGGGACCCCGAACATGAGGTGCTCGTACACCTCGTCCGAGACGACGATCGCGTTGTGCGCGCGCGCCAGCTCGGCGATCAGCTCCAACGTCGAATCCCGGGAGATCGTGCCGGTCGGGTTGTGCGGGGTGTTCACCACGATCATCCGGGTGCGCTCGGAGCAGGCCGCGCGCAGGTCGGCCGGATCAAGGACGAACGTCGCCGCGTCGGTCAGGGTCGCCGGACGCCAGCGCAGCGGCACGTTCACCTGGACGCCGCCCGCGCGGGCGATGTCGGCGCCGTAGGCGTCGTAGTAGGGCTCGAAGCAGACCACCTCGTCGCCCGGCCGGACCAGCGCCAGGAAGATGGCGGCGAGGCCCTCGGTGGCCCCCGCGGTGACGAGCACGTCGGTCTTCGGGTCGAGCGCGATGCCGTAGAAGCGATCATGATGCTCGGCGATCGCGTCCAGCAGTTCCGGGACGCCGCGCCCCGGCGGGTACTGGTTGCGGCCAGCCCGGATGGCGGCGACGGCGGCGTCCAGCACCTCCTGCGGTCCGGCGTAGTCGGGGAAGCCCTGGCCGAGGTTGACGGCACCGGTCGCGAGCGACAGTGCGCTCATCTCGGCAAAGATCGTCGGACGCCCCCGCCCGTCGGCGTCCAGCAGCGCCGCCCCGCGGGCGGCGTCCTGCCAGGGGCCGCTGACGTCAGGGACGGGGCTCGAAACGCTGCTCACCAGCCGAACGCTAGCGGACCCCACCGGGACGCATCGCGGCTCGTCGAACGGAATGTGGTCGGTTGGGCCGTGGGGCCTTGATGCGTGGCTAGCATGCCAAGCACCATGAACCGACGCGACATCACCCCTTCCGCCCAACGCCGGACGCATCGTCTCGGCGCCACCCTTCTCGCGGGCGCTGCGGCGCTGGCCCTGACCGCGTGCGGTGGAGCTCCTGCGCAGAGTCCGACGTCAGCGCTCTCGACGGCGCCGACCACCTCGTCTACCCCGAGCGTCGCTACGCCTACCCCGTCCGCGACGCCCACCATGACGAAGCCCGGTCTCACCGGCAGCCAGGTGTTCGCGGTGAAGATCGACCACACGCGGCCGTCGCATCCGCGCGTGGGCACGTCCTCGGCCGATGTCGTGTACGTCGAGCCCGTCGAGGCGGGCCTGACCCGACTGCTGGCCGTCTTCTCCTCGACGCTGCCCGAAAAGGTCGGCCCCGTCCGCAGCACCCGCGAGTCCGACGTCGACCTGCTGGCCAACTACGGCACCAAGGTGGCGTTCGCCTTCTCCGGCGCCTCCGACTACACGATGGCCCGCATCAACAAGGGCACCCAGGTCAACCTCTCCTTCGACGCCGACCGCACCGGCTACACGCGCGAGGCGGGGCGTCCGAAGCCCTACGACGTGATCGGAACGACCAGCGTCCTGCTGCAGCGGGCCGGGGGGAGCGTCCCGCCCGGCGACGTCGGCTTCTACTACGGGACCGCCCCGACCGGCGGCGCCTCGGGCACGGCCGTCAGGACCTCGTGGACCAGCTCGACGATCTCGTTCTCCTACGCGTCGTCCGCGGGCAAGTACCTGATCACGTCGGACGGGCGCCAAGAGGTCGACGTCCTCACCGGAGGCAAGCCGGTCGAGGCGGCCAACGTGATCGTCCAGTACGTCGTCACCAAGCCGTCCGGCAACCGCGACATCAACGGCGTGGTCACCCCGCTGGTCGAGGTCACCGGCACCGGCAAGGCCATCCTGCTGCGCGAGGGCAAGTCCTGGCAGGGCACCTGGACGCGTCCCGACGCGGCGTCCCCGACGGCGTTCAAGACCGCGGACGGCCAGGACATGCAGCTCGCCAAGGGGTCGACGTGGGTGCTGCTCGTTCCCCAGGGACAGGGCGTGACGGTCTCCTGACCTGCTTGCCGAAGGCGGTCCTGGGAAACCGGGGCCGCCTTCGGCGTCCCAACGACTCTCTTTCTGACGCCGTAGCCGCGAGCCGCCCTCGTGGGACGTCCACCAGGCGCACCCGTCAGTTAACGAGCACTGGCCCCGGCAGAAGCCGGGGCCAGTGCTTCGACGATCAGATGTCGTAGTAGAGCTCGAACTCGTGCGGGTGCGGACGGAGCCGAACCGCGTTGATGTCCTCGCGCTTCATCTCGATCCAGGTCTCGATGAGATCCGAGGTGAACACGTCGCCCGCCAGCAGGTAGTCGTGGTCCGCCTCGAGCGCGGCCAGGACGGCCTCGAGCGAGCCGGGCACCTGGGCAACCTCGGCGTGCTCGTCCGGGGGCAACTCGTACAGGTCCTTGTCGATCGGGGCCGGAGGCTCGATCTTGTTCTGGATGCCGTCGAGTCCGGCCAGCAGCATCGCCGAGAAGGCGAGGTACGGGTTGGCGGACGGGTCCGGGCAGCGGAACTCGATGCGCTTGGTCTTTGGGTTCGGGCCGGTGATCGGGATGCGGATGCAGGCCGAGCGGTTGCGGCTCGAGTAGACCAGGTTGACCGGCGCCTCGAAGCCCGGCACCAGGCGGTGGTAGCTGTTCAGCGTCGGGTTGGTGAACGCGAGCAGCGACGGGGCGTGATGCAGCAGGCCGCCGATGTACCAGCGGGCCAGATCCGACAGGCCCGCGTAGCCGGCCTCGTCGGCGAACAGCGGCTTGCCGTCCTTCCAGATGGACTGGTGCACGTGCATGCCCGAGCCGTTGTCACCGAAGATCGGCTTCGGCATGAAGGTGGCGGTCTTGCCCGCCTCCCAGGCCGTGTTCTTGACGATGTACTTGTACTTCATGATGTTGTCGGCCGCCTCCATGAGGGTGCCGTAGCGGGTCGCGATCTCGGACTGTCCGGCCGTGCCGACCTCGTGGTGGGCGCGCTCGATGACGAGGCCCGCGTCCTGCAGGTGCTTGACCATCTGGTCGCGCAGGTCGCCGAAGTGGTCGACCGGCGCCACCGGGAAGTAGCCGCCCTTGTACTTGACCTTGTACCCGCGGTTGGCATCCCCGCCGCGCTCGGCCTCGAGGCCGGTGTTCCAGGCGCCCGCCTCCGAGTCGATGTGGTAATACCCGGCGTTGGCCTTGGTCTCGAAGCGGATCGCGTCGAAGACGTAGAACTCGGCCTCGGGGCCCATGAACGCGGTGTCGCCGATACCGGTCGACTTCAGGTACGCCTCCGCCTTGCGGGCGATGTTGCGCGGGTCCCGGCTGTAGGCCTCCTTCGTCAGCGGGTCGTGGACGAAGAAGTTGAGATTGAGCGTCTTGGACTTGCGGAAGGCGTCCAGGAAGGCGCTGGTCGGATCCGGCAGCAGCGTCATGTCCGACTCGTGGATCTTCTGGAAGCCGCGGATCGAGCTGCCGTCGAAGCTGAGGCCGTCCTCGAAGATCTCGGGCGTCAGGAACGCGGCCGGGATCGTGAAGTGCTGCATCACACCGGGCAGATCGCAGAAGCGGCAGTCGATGGTCTCGATGCCCTCTTCCTTGACATAGGCCAACAGGTCGTCGGCGCCTTTGAACATCATTCCTCCGCAAAGTTGGGTTTCTCGAACGCCGCAGACGCTAGCGCCGCCACGTCACCGCGCAGTTGCGCGCTTGTTTCAGCCACGTTACGAGGCGGCCGGTTCGGAATCGTCCGGCGTCCGTTCTAGCCTGTGCAACATGCTGGCTTCGCTGCCCCTGCTGTTGATCGTCTTCGGGACGCCGGTGGCGGTGCTTGCCCTGCTCCCGGCCGACTGGCTGTTCCGGAAGGCGACGAAGGGCCACGACAAGGACCTGTCCTCCCTCTACATGGTCGCCCACGAGTCCGGCGAGGTGGCCCCGAGGCTCGCGTCCGCCGCGCGCGCCGGCGGGGCGTCGATCGTCATCGTGGGGGTCGGCTGTCTGGCCGCCGTGCTCGGGTGGGCGTTGGCGGACCTGGACCGTGCCCCGGCCGCTGCCGGCCCCCTGGTGGCTGCGGCCGCGCTGCTTCCGCTGCTGGTCGGCCTCCGGGGTCCAGGCTCGACCTCGGGACTAGGCGAGCAGCCCGCCTTCGAGAGGCGCGCGCTCATGGTGCTGATCGGCGTGGCATCCCTGCTGGTGGTGCTGACGGCGGCAGCGGGCCTCGTGTCGGTCGCGGACCCGCCGAGCACGCGGCTCTCGGCTTACCCCCAGGCCTCGCTGACCCAGTGGTCCTACAGCTACGACGGCTTCCCGAAGGACTTCGAGTGGACGCCCAACGGTGTCACGACGCCCTGGCCTGGCTGGTACTACGGACTGCCCCTTCTCGGCGCGGTCGTCGCGATGGTCTTGGTGGCGGTCGCCGTCGAGACCGGACGCCGACGTCGGTTCGCCCACTCGGGATCCAGTCCGGCCATGGACGCCGCGAGTCGCCTCATCTTTCTGCTGGCGACCAGCATCGCGGGCATCGGGCTGTGTGCGGCCCTGACCTTCGTGCTGACGATGGGCGGCGACGTCCTGTCGTCCATTTCGCTGTTCGCCAAACCGCAGCTGGCGATGCCGGGGATGATCAAGCCCTATGGCCACACCATGCCCGAGTTCGCGTTCGGGCAGGTCGGCCTGTACTCCTGGGTCGTCCTCGTCCCAGTGTGCCTCGTCCTGTTCTGGATGTCCGTGTTCGCCCTGCGCGGCTTGGCCAAGGGCCGGGACGCCGCGAGGCGCGCTGCGGCGTCCGGTCGGTCGTGAACGCGCACACGAGGGTGCCGTCCGTGGACGCGACGCAGCAGGACGAACCGGGGGTGGCGCTAGGGCTACCCCGCTCGGGACCTGGGGCGCTGGCGTCCTGGGGTTCACGGTTGGCGGCGCTCATCATCGACTGGTCGGCCGCGATGCTGGTCGCGATGGGGATCTTCGGACCGGGAGTGATGACGGGCTCTGGCTGGCGGGTGTGGATGCCCATGGCCGCCTTCTTCGTTCAGAAGGCCGTTCTCACGTGGCTGTTGGGCGCGAGCTTCGGGCAGCGGTTGATGCGGGTGCAGGTGGCGCGTCTCGATGGCGCGCGGCTCACACTGGCGACCAGCGTGCTGCGCGCGGCCCTGGTGTGTCTGGTCGTGCCGGCCGTCGTCGTTGGGCCTCATCGACGCGCTCTAGATGACCTGTTGCTGAACACCGTGGTGCTCACGACAAGGTAATTGTTAAACGCAGCCGTCGCCAAGCGGCGCTGCCTGGCCCCATTGCCGTGCCAACCGATTCGTGCATGATGGTGCGCAACGCAGTACAGGCAACACCGACGATGTCGTCCTAGGACGCGTCAAGGTCTCGGACCCAGGTCGAGTCTGCACGTGTTGCCCTGTCGGAAGTGCCATCATCGGCCGTAGTCTCTAAGTTCCGGTGGATCCGTACCGGAGGGAATCCGCGCCGATCGAGTAGTGGAGGAACATTGAATCGCAAGCTTCTAGCAGCCGCGACGGCAGTCGTCGCTGGCGCGCTCGCCCTTGGGGGGTGCACCCCAACTCCCACGACCAGCGGCACGACCGCCGCACCGGCCGTCAAGACCGGTGGTGAGGTCAACGTCGCCTGGAACCAGGCCTTCGAGTCGTACAACAACGCCACGCAGGATCAGAACGCCACGGCGAACGCCAACATCACGTACATGGCGAACGACTCCATCGGGTACTACGACAAGGACCTCAAGGTCATCCAGAACCCGAGCTTCGGCAAGTACGAGAAGCTCTCGGACAACCCGCTCAAGGTGAAGGTCACCCTGGCCGACACCGCCACCTGGTCCGACGGAACGCCCGTCACCGCGGCGGACATGATCCTGCAGTGGGTCGCCCTGTCCGGAAACCGCAACACGTACGAGCCCACGCTCGACGACAACGGTCTCGCCCCGGCCAACGCCGGCACGCAGGTCTACTTCAACGCTGCCAGCATCGGCTACAAGCTGATCACCGACATGCCTGAGGTCGGCGACAACGGCAAGTCCGCCACGTTCACGTACAGCAAGCCGTACGTCGACTGGGAGATCAGCGCGATGACGCCCGTGGGCGTGCCCGCGCACATCACGGCGAAGAAGGCACTGAGCCTCACCGACAACACCGCAGCGGCCCAGGCCGTCATCGACGCGGTCAAGAACAAGGACGCCGAGAAGCTGGGCAAGATCGCCAACTTCTGGAACACCGGCTACAAGTTCATGAACATGCCCACCGACAAGGACATCGTCGTCGGCAGCGGCCCGTTCACGATCACGGACGCCAAGGAGAAGCAGTACATCACCTTGTCGAAGAACCCGAACTACAAGGGCTCGCACAAGGCGAACCTCGACAAGATCACGGTTCGCTTCATCGCTGACGCTCAGGCTTCGGTTCAGGCCCTGCAGAACGGCGAGGTCCTCGTGACCCAGCCGCAGGCCACCGCCGACATCCTCAAGCAGGTCACCGCCCTCAAGGACGTCACCGTGCAGACCGCCGCTGGCGGCACGTATGAGCACGTCGACATGGCGCAGAACAACGGCGGCCCGTTCGATCCCAAGGCCTACGGCGGCGACGCCAACAAGGCGAAGCTCGTTCGCCAGGCCTTCCTGACCTCGATCCCGCGTCAGAAGATCATCGACAACCTGATCAAGCCGCTCAACCCGAACGCCACGATCCGCAACTCCTTCACCACCGTTCCGTCCTCGCCCGCGTACGCGGCGATCGCCGGTGCCAACGGTATGGAGGCTGCCTACGGCGGCGGCGACTCGGCCAAGGCCAAGACCATCCTGGCGAGCGCCGGGCTGGCCACCCCGCCCACGGTCCGCTTCCTCTACGCCTCGACCAACACGCGTCGTCAGCAGGAGTTCCAGCTGATCAAGGAGGCCGCTGAGGCTGCTGGCTTCAAGGTCGAGGACAAGTCCGCCGAGAAGTGGGGCTCGCTGCTCCCCGACACCACGAAGTACGACGCCGCCCTCTTCGGCTGGCAGTCCACCTCGCTGGCTGTTGGCGAGTCCGATGCCAACTACCGCACCAAGGGCCAGAACAACTACTACGGCTACAGCAACCCGGCCGTGGACAAGCTGTTCGACGAGCTCCTCGGCACGACGGAGTCTGCGAAGCAGACCGAGATTCTCGGTAAGATCGAGAAGCTGCTCGTGGACGACGCCTTCGGCACGACGATCTTCCAGTTCCCGGAGATCACCACGTCGTCCAACAAGCTGAAGAACGTCTCGGCCACCCCGTTGTCGCCGAACTTCTTCTGGAATGCCTGGGAGTGGCAGCTCGCCTGAGCCTGACGGCTCGGTCGCAGTTGACCATTGACTGAGGCGGGGGGCGCCGGAGATCCTCTCTCTGGTGCCCCCCGTTTCGCGTAACAACACCCTCAGCTCATTCCAGAAGGGGCTTAACCTCGATGCTCAAGTTTCTTGCGCGGCGCCTAGGGCTGGCGCTCGGCATCTTGTTCGTGTTGTCCATCCTCATGTACCTGCTGTTGGACGTGGCACTGGACCCGCTCGATGACCTGCGCACCAATCCCTCCCCCAACCGCCCCGTCATGATCGCCAACCGTGTCGCCATGCTCGAGTTGGATCAGCCCGTCTGGGTTCGCTATCTGCACTGGCTCGGACGCTTCGTCCAGGGCAACTTCGGCATGGCCTGGCGAAGCGGGCAGCCCGTCAACGCAATCTTGTCGACCGCCATCCCCACGTCCATCCAGCTCGTCTTCGCATCAACGGTGATCGCGATCTTGCTCGGTGTGACGATTGGTGTCGTCTCTGCACTGCGGCAGTACACGGCGTTCGACTACGCCATCACCTTCGTTTCCTTCTTGATGTACTCGCTGCCCATCTTCTGGGTGGCCGTGCTCCTCAAGCAGTTCCTGGCCATCGGCCTGAACGACTACATCAACGAGCCCACCATCAACTGGATGATCGTCGGCGGTGTGGCGTTGGTCTCTGGTCTCTTCTGGGTCGGCGCCATCGGCGGCGAACCTCGCAAAAAGCTGATGGTGTTCGTCTGCGCGTTCGCCGCGACGTTCGGCGTCCTGGCCTACGCCCTGCTCTCGGGGTGGGTCCAGCACCCCTCCATCGGCATCATCGGTGTCTCGCTCATGGCTCTCGCCACGGCGTTCGTGGTGAGCGTCCTGTTCGCCGGCCTGAACAACCGCCGGGCGCTGGGCGCGGCCTTGACGGCCGCGGTGGTCGGTATCGGCGCCTGGTACGGCTGCCAGTGGCTGTTCTTCTACGTCGAGATGTCGATGCTGTGGATGCTGGGCCTCCTGGTGCTGGCGATCGCCGTGGGCGCCCTCATCGGCTGGCTGTGGGGCGGCCCTGACCGCGCGGTCTCGATGCGTGGTGCGGTGATCGTCTCCATCGTGGTCTCGGTCCTTGTCTTCATCGATCGGGTGTTCCAGGGCTGGCAGCAGTACAGCCAGATGGGCACCATCCGCGGTCGTCCGATCGCGACGATCGGCGCCGAGACCCCCGGGCTCGGCGGTGACTTCTGGATCACCCAGCTGGACCGGTTCACGCACCTGCTGCTGCCGACGATCGCGTTGGTCTTGATCTCCTTCGCGACCTACACCCGCTACCAGCGCGGCGCGATGCTCGAAGTGATGAACCAGGACTACATCCGGACGGCCCGGTCGAAGGGCCTCCCGGAGCGTCTGGTCATCGTGCGCCACGCGTTGCGCAACGCGCTGATGCCCCTGGCGTCCATCGTTCCCGTGGACTTCATCGCCATGATCGGCGGCGCGGTCATCACCGAGACGATCTTCAGTTGGGCAGGCATGGGACGCATGTTCGTCACGAGCCTCGCCCAAAGTGAGGTTGACCCGATCATGGTCTACGTGATGATCACCGGCGGCCTCGCCATGGTGGCCAACCTCATCGCCGACTTCCTGTACGCCGTGATCGACCCCCGGATTCGAGTGGACGCATGACCAACTACGACGACAGCCCCGTGCGGGGCGGCGCCGCCCAGGGCCCCCAGGCAGAGCAGGCGGCAACCGCGTCCGACCCCAATATCGCCTCCGACCTCGCCCCCGTCGACGCCGCTTTGACGGCCGACGGAGCGACGGGTCGCGGCGAGGGCGTCGGCCAGGCCAAGGAGACCGAGGGTCTCTCGCAGGGCCAGATCGTCCGGGCCCGCTTCCTGAGGCACCGCGGAGCCTTGTTCGGTCTGATCACCTTGTCAGCCATCACGTTGATGTCGGTCCTGACCATGGGCCTGGGGCCGATTCGGGGCCTCTGGAAGTACCAGGACCACACCCGAAGCGGCGACATGGTCAACGGCGGCGAGCCGTCGCTGCGGCTCCCGTTCGCGGGTGGCGGGTTCGCGATTGGCGACCACCCGTTCGGCCAGGACAGCATCGGCTCCGACTACTTCGCCCTCGTCATGAGCGGCGTCCAGACGTCGCTGTTCGTCATGCTCGTGCTCGGCCTCACGGCGATGATCATCGGCGTGACGATCGGCTCGATCTCCGGCTACTACCGCGGCAAGATCGACATGGTCCTGATGCGGTTCACCGACCTGATCATCACCCTGCCGGTGCTCATCCTGGGCGCCGTCCTCGGACGCCTCCTGGACGTCATCCCCATCAAGCTGGACGCCACGGCCGCCCAGCGCGAGGCGCTCAAGGCGAACATGCCCCTGCTGCTCGCGGTCGTGTTGGGCATGATCTTGTGGACGGGCCTGGCCCGCCTCACGCGAAGCGAGTTCTTGTCGCTGCGCGAGCGCGAGTTCGTCGACTCGGCCCGGGTGGCGGGGGCCAGTGACTGGCGCATCATCACCAAGCACATGCTGCCGAACGCGATGGGCGTCATCATCGTGAACGTCACGCTGCTGATGTCGGTCGCGGTGACCCTCGAAGCGGCGCTGTCGTTCCTCAACTTCGGCATCAAGCCGCCGAACGTGTCGCTGGGCCTGCTGATCGCCGACAACCAGGGTGCGTTCGCGACGCGTCCGTGGCTGTTCTGGTGGCCCGGTCTGTTCATCATCCTGATCGCGCTGAGCGTCAACTTCATCGGCGACGGACTGCGGGACGCCTTCGATCCTCGGACGCGCAAGATCCCGTCGGATCGGGCGATGAAGAAGGCAGCACGTGAACTTGCGGCAGCCAATCCCGCCGCGGCGATTCAGGAGGCGAAGTGAGCACCACCACCCCCGCACCGAAGCGCGCGGCGGCTCCGGCACCCAAGGTCGCCCTCGACAGCTTCCAGCGTCTCTCCCGAAGCACCGGCGCCGAGGTCAAGCAAGGCGACGTCATCTTGGAGGTGCGCGATCTCACGGTGAACTTCTGGGTCAACGACTCCTGGTTCACCGCGGCCGAGGGCCTCGACTATGACCTCAAGGCCGGCGAGGTCCTGGCCATCGTGGGTGAGTCCGGCTCGGGCAAGACCCAGTCGTCGATGAGCCTGATCGGCCTGCTGCCCAAGAACGGACGCACCACCGGCTCGGCCAAGCTCAAGGGCACCGAGCTCGTGGGGATGCCGCAGAGCGAGCTGCGGGAGATCCGCGGCAACGAGATCTCGGTCATCTTCCAGGAGCCGATGACGGCGCTGAACCCCGTCTACACGGTGGGCTTCCAGATCGTCGAGACGCTGCGCACGCACTTCCTGATGAACCCCTCGGACGCCAAGGTCCGGGCCATCGAGTTGATGCGTCTGGTCGAGATCCCCGATCCGGAGGACAGCTTCAACAAGTTCCCGCACCAGCTCTCGGGCGGTCAGCGGCAGCGCATCATGATCGCCCAGGCGCTGGCCTGCGATCCGAAGCTGCTCATCGCGGACGAGCCGACCACGGCCCTGGACGTCACGGTTCAGGCCGAGATCCTGAAGCTGATGCGCGAACTCCGGACGCGCGTCAACGCCGGCATCATCCTGATCACGCACTCCATGGGCGTGGTGGCCGACATGGCCGACCGGATCATCGTCATGAAGGACGGCAGGGTCGTCGAGCACGGAACCGCAGCTGACGTCTTCTACCGCCCGCAGCATCCGTACACCAAGGCGCTGCTGGCCGCTGTGCCGCACCTGGGCGAGACCCGGATCGAGGACGGACGAAGCGACGCCCTGGTCGTCAAGGATCGCGAGTTCCTGGCGCTGGAGCCGGCCGACGATCCGTCGGTCGTCCCGGCCCTGCTGCTCGAAAACGTCGACATCACGTATCCGAAGCAGGGACGTCGGCCGGCGTTCCGTGCCGCCGAGGGCATCAACCTCCGCCTCAACCCGGGCGAGGTGATGGGCCTGGTGGGGGAGTCCGGTTCGGGCAAGACCACCATCGGACGCGCAGCGGTCGCGCTCCTGCCGGTGTCGGCGGGCAAGATCACGGTCTGCGGCATCGACATCACGGGTGCGAACAACCAGGAGCTGAAGCCCTTCCGGAGGACCGTCGGCATGGTCTTCCAGGACCCGGGCAGCTCGCTCAACCCCCGCCTGCCGATCGGAGAGTCCATCGGCGAGCCGATCCTCCTTCACGAGGGGCTGAAGGGCGAGGCGCTGAGCAAGCGCGTCGAGGATCTTCTGGACTCCGTGGAGCTGCCCCGGTCGTACCGCAACCGGTACCCGCACGAGCTGTCGGGTGGTCAGAAGCAGCGCATCGGCGTCGCCCGAGCGTTGGCCCTGAACCCGAAGCTCTTGGTGGCCGACGAGCCGACGTCCGCCCTGGACGTGTCGGTCCAGGCGCGGGTGCTGAAGCTCTTTTCCAACCTGCAGGAGCAGTACGGCTTCGCCTGTCTCTTCATCAGCCACGACCTGGCCGTTGTTGAAATGGTGTCGTCCAAGATCGCGGTCATGACTCACGGAAAGTTGGTCGAGGTGGGGGCGACGAGCGACATCGTCACGTACCCGCAGCACCCCTACACCCAGCGGCTTCTGTCGGCCGTCCCGGTGCCTGATCCTGACAACCAGAGGCGGCGACGCGAGCTCCGCGACGCCATCATCGAGCGCGAGCACATCGTCAGCTGAGAGCCGTGTGGACGCCGTGGGCGACGTTGCCGAAACGTCGCCCACGGCGTCTTCGCCGTCAGTTGCGCTTGACGTTGAGCCGGCTAGGGCGGAGAATTTCACGCTTGTTTCAGAGTCGTTCGAACAATGATGCGGCAAAGGTCTTCGCAGGGGTGTATCCGCGCCTCTATAGTGAGCCCGCCGAGGCCGTGTGTGCTTCTAGGGACCAGAGGGGAGCGGCCGTGACGACTGGTCTGGGCTATTCCGCGGGAACAGACGATCCCATGGCCCCCGCTGCGCCGACCGACTCCGTTCGCGCGATCCAGGGACTTTCGCCCGGACGCCTCGCGCTCCGTCGCCTGCTCAAGGACCGGGTCACGATGGTGGCCTTCTTCGTGGCGATCTTCTTCGTGGTGCTGGCGCTCGCCGCGCCACTGCTGGAGGCGGCCAAGCTGATCGACCCCCAGACGCCGCACCCTGAACTGCTGGGCGGCTGGGGCTCCATGCCGATCGGGCCGTTCGGCGGAGTGTCGCCACAGCACTGGATGGGCGTCGTGCCCGCGACCGGCTGGGATGTGTTCTCGCGCGTCATCGCCGGACTCACCGTCTCGCTCGTGGTCGCGACGCTGGCCGTCATGATCTCGGTCGTGGTTGGCACCGTCTTGGGCATCGTCTCCGGCGCCGCCGGCGGTCGTGTCGACGCGCTGCTGTCCCGGGTGATCGACTTCGTCCTCAGCTTCCCGCAGACGCTGATGCTCATCGCGCTGTCCACCATCGTGATCGACATCATCCAGGCGGCCACCGGTGCACCCCGGACGCCGGCGTCCATGGCCTTCATGATCTGCGTGATGGGCTTCTTCGGGTGGCCCTACTTCGCCCGCATCATCCGCGGCCAGGTGCTGTCGCTGAAGCAGCGTGAGTTCATCGAGGCGGCGCAGTCGCTGGGCGCGCGTCGGGGCCGCATCTACTTCAAGGAGCTGCTGCCCCACCTGTGGGCGCCGATCCTCGTGTACACCACCATGGTGCTTCCGCAGAACATCGCCACGGAGGCGGCGCTCGGCTTCCTGGGTGTTGGCATCCAGTCGCCCACCCCGTCGTTCGGCTCCATCCTGAACGACTCGGTGCACTACGCGCGGGCCGACCCGGCGTACTTCATGTTCCCGGGGCTCACGCTGTTCATCGTGGTCCTCTCGTTCAACCTTGTCGGCGACGGTCTGCGCGATGCGCTGGATCCGAAGGCCGACCGGCAGTAATCCACGACCTATCCACCACCCAACCAACCGCAAGAAGGAGAGCCCCACATGAAGAACACCAAGCTCGTCGCCGTCGTGGCGACAGGTCTTGGCCTAGCCCTCACAGTCAGCGCGTGCGGCTCGGCGACGAGCCCGGGCGCGTCCGGGACGCCTGCGGCGTCCAGTGGGGCAGCTGCCGGGACGCCCGTCAAGGGCGGCACGCTGCGCCTGCTGAGCGGCACCCAGACCGAGCACTGGGATCCCCAGCGCACCTACGTCGGCGCTCAGATCGAGCTCGGCAACCGTCTCTTCGCCCGCACCTTGACCACGTGGGGCACCGTCAAGTCCGACACCGAGCAGGCCAAGCTCGTGGCGGACGCCGCGACCGACACCGGCAAGGCGTCCGACGGCGGCAAGACCTGGGCCTTCACCCTCAAGGACGGCCTCAAGTGGGAGGACGGCAAGGCCGTCACCTGCGACGACTTTAAGTACGGCATCTCGCGCACCTACGCGGTCGACGTCATCACCGGCGGCCCGAACTACGCGATCGGCTTCATCGACATCCCGACCAACGCGGACGGCTCGTCGCAGTACGCCGGCCCCTACAAGAAGACCGGCCAGGACCTGTACGACAAGGCCGTCACGTGCTCAGGCAACACCATCACCTTCAAGCTCAAGCAGCCCGTGGGTGACTTCAACAACACCGTGACGATGACCGCCTTCGGCGCCTTCCGCGCCGACAAGGACCTGGGCGACAAGTCCAACTACCAGATCTTCTCCAACGGCCCCTACAAGCTGCAGGGCACGTGGGAGCAGAACAAGGGCGGCACCTTCGTTCGCAACGATCAGTGGGATCCCAAGACGGACGACATCCGCAAGGCCTACCCGGACCAGATCACCATCGACGAGTCGCTGACCGCTGAGACCCTCTACGAGCGCCTCATCGCCAACAAGGGCGATGACCAGAACGCGATCGCGTTCCCGGACAACGCTCCGTCGACGGCTCTGGCCAACATCCAGGGCGGCGCTGCCGGCCGCTACGTGGCCGTCCCCTCGCCGTACACCCGCTACCTGGTGCCGAACTACAAGTCCAAGGTGTTCAGCAACGAGATGGCTCGCAAGGCTCTCGCCCTCGCGACCGATCGCGCTGCCTACGTCACCGCCGCCGGCGGCAAGGAGCTGGCTCAGCCCACCAACTCGATGATCAACCCGGCACTCCCGGCCTTCCCGAACACCCCGCTTCCCGCGGGCGAGAAGGGCGATCCGGCCGCGGCCAAGGCGCTGTTGCAGCAGGCTGGCATGACCTTGCCCGTCAAGATCACCGTCACCTACCGCAAGAACGACACGCTCGACAAGGCGTTCGCGGGCCTCAAGCTCGGGTGGGACGCCGCGGGCTTCGACACCCAGTTGGTCGGCATCCCGGCCAAGCAGTACTACGGCACGCTGCAGTCGCCCGACTCCGCGTCCAAGTACGACGCGTACTGGGCTGGCTGGGGTGCTGACTACCCGTCGGCGTCCACCGTCATTGCGCCGTTGTTCGACTCGCGCGTGAACATCACTGCGGGCGGACCCGGCCAGGACTACGGCTACTTCGACAACAAGGAGTTCAACGCCGCCATCGACGCGACGAACGCGATCGCCGACGGCACCGTGCGTGAGAAGGCCTGGGGCGATCTCGACGTCCAGTTGACGACGAAGCACTACGCGGCGATCCCCCTGATCGTCGACAAGTTCGTCTTTGCCAAGGGCAGCAATGTCCAGGACGCCTACGTCAACCTGACCTTCACCGGTTACTACGACGTGGCGACCGCCTGGGTCAAGAAGTGATCTGAGGTGGGTGGGGTGCGCTGACGGCGCCGCCCCACCCACCACCACCCGTAGCGGCGGGCCGACATCTTTGGTGATCGACCCAAGGAGAAGCGTGTTCTACTACATCCTCAGGCGGCTCGGCCAGATGGTCGTCATGCTCCTGCTCATTTCGGCCACGACGTTCGCCATCTTCTTTGCGGTGCCGATCGACCCGGCCAGGTACACCTGCGGTAAGAACTGCACTCCGACCATCCTGGAGGGGAACCGGAAGTCCCTGGGCTACGACCAGCCCGTCCCCGTCCAGTACGCCAAATTCGTCCAGGGGCTCGCAACAGGCCGCGACTTCCCTGATAACGCGGAGCTCCGCGCCGCGCATCCGGAGCAGGTCGTGCACTGCCCAGCGCCGTGCCTCGGCTACTCGCCGCTGCAGAGCCGCACCATCAACGAAATGGTCAGCGAGGCCTGGCCCGTCTCGATCTCGATCGCCCTCGGCGCCTTCGTGCTCTGGATGCTGGTCGGGGTGAGCGGCGGCATCATCGCCGCGCTCAACCGAGGTAAATGGCCGGACCGCCTGGTCGTCGGCCTGGGCCTCATCGGCTACTCGCTGCCCACGTTCTTCATCGGCCTGATCTTGTTGACGTTCGTCGCGATCCAATGGGGGGTCGTGCCGGTGCCGAGTTTCAAGCCGTTCCTCCCGAACCCGTTCGACTGGGCGATCAACCTGATCCTGCCCTGGATCACCCTGGCCTGCATCTTCGCCGCCAGCTACATGCGCCTCACCCGCGCCTACATGATCGAGACGATGAGCGAGGACTTCATCCGGACCGCTCGCGCCAAGGGCGCCGGCAAGTGGCGGGTCATCCTCCGCCACGGCCTGCGCGCCTCGCTGACCCCGATCGTGACCGCTGCCGGCCTGGATCTGGGCGGCCTGCTGGGCGGCGCGATCATCACCGAAAGCGTCTTCTCCATGCACGGCCTGGGCTTCCTGGCGGTCAACTCGGTCACGACCATGGACCTGCCGACCATCGTCGCGATGGTGCTCATCGTCGCCACGTTCGTCGTCATGGCCAACTTGGTCGTCGACATCCTGTACGGCTTCATCGACCCGCGAGTGAAGGTGGGCGCATGAGCCCGGCGACGGCGTCCAAAGCCTTTCTCGAAGTCGACAATCTGTCGGTCCACTTCCCGACCGACGACGGGCTCGTGCGTGCGGTCGACGGCGTGAGCTTCACGCTCCAGAAGGGGCGGACGCTCGGGATCGTGGGGGAATCCGGCTCCGGCAAGTCCGTGACCTCGCTGGCCATCATGGGCCTGCACCGCGGCACCCGGGCGAAGCTGACCGGTCACATCCGGCTCGACGGCCAGGACCTGACCGAGCTCACCGACGAGGAACTGCGCCAGTTGCGCGGCAACAAGATGGCGATGATCTTCCAGGATCCGCTGTCGGCGATGCACCCGTATTACACGATCGGCCAGCAGCTGGTTGAGGCGATCCAGGTGCACTCGTCGGAGTCCAAGAAGGCGGCCCGCACCAGCGTCGTCGAGATGCTCGGACGCGTCGGCATCCCGAACCCCAACAAGCGGGTCGACCAGTACCCCCATGAGTTCTCCGGCGGCATGCGCCAGCGCGCGATGATCGCGATGGCCCTGATCAACAACCCCGAACTCCTGATCGCGGACGAGCCCACCACGGCCCTGGACGTGACCGTGCAAGCGCAGATCCTCGACCTCATGCGGGGCCTGCAGCGCGAGTTCGGCTCGGCGATCATCATGATCACCCACGACCTGGGCGTCGTCGCCGAGATCGCCGATCAGGTGCTCGTCATGTACGGCGGAAAGTGCGTCGAATACGGCACGGTGGACGACTCGTTCCATTGGCCGGACCACCCCTACACCTGGGGCCTGCTCACCTCGATGCCGCGCCTGGATCGGGTGAAGCAAGAGCGCCTCGTCCCGGTCGTCGGCAACCCGCCGTCCCTGATCAACGTCCCGCCCGGCTGCGCGTTCCACCCCCGGTGCGCCTTCCGTGCGCTGGCGTCCCAGCCGTGTGACAGCGTGGTTCCGGAGCTCGCGGAGTCGTACTTCGGCCACCTGTCGCGCTGCCACATCCCGGTGGCGCAGCGGGCCGAAACGTTCGCGTCCGACATCGCCCCGAAGCTGTAGGAGTCGACGTGAGCCTGCTGACGGTCACTGACCTCAAGAAGTTCTTCCCGACCCACACCCAGAAGCTGGTGAAGGTCCCGGGCGACCCGATCAGGGCCGTCGACGGGCTCTCTTTCTCGCTGGACGCCGGCGAGACGCTCGGCCTCGTGGGCGAGTCCGGCTGCGGCAAGTCCACGGCCGGCCGGACGATCCTGCGCCTGCTGGAGCCGACCGCCGGACGGATCGAGTTCAACGGACGCGATGTCACCAAGTCCAAGGGTGAGGAGCTGCGCAGGCTGCGCCGCGAGGCGCAGATGGTGTTCCAGGATCCCTACGGGTCGCTGAACCCGCGGCACCCCGTCGGCTCCATCATCGCCGCGCCGTTCGACATCCAAGGCGTCAAGCCCGAGGGCGGCGTCAAGGCCGCTGTGCAGGGGCTGATGGAGCGCGTCGGACTCAACCCCGAGCACTACAACCGCTACCCGCACGAGTTCTCGGGCGGCCAGCGGCAGCGCATCGGCGTCGCGCGGGCGATCGCCCTCAAGCCGAAGCTGATCGTCTGCGACGAGCCCGTCTCCGCCCTGGACGTGTCGATCCAGGCCCAGGTCATCAACCTGCTCGAGGACATCCAGGCCGAGCAAAACCTCGCCTACGTCTTCATCGCCCACGACTTGTCTGTCGTGCGCCATATTTCGGACCGCGTCATGGTGATGTACCTCGGCAAGGTCATGGAGGTCGCCGACCGCCACACCCTGTACGAGAGCCCGATGCACCCGTATACGCAGGCGCTGCTGTCAGCGGTGCCGGTACCCGAGCCGCGCCGCGGCCGGGAGCGCATCCTGCTCAAGGGCGACCTACCGAGCCCGCAGAACCCGCCGTCCGGTTGCGTCTTCCGCACCCGCTGCTTCAAGGCGACCGAGCGCTGCGCGTCCGAGGTGCCCGTCGCCACCGAGCTGGCGCCCGGTCACATCGTCGCCTGCCACTACCCCGAGGTGCGCACGGTTCTCTAGGAGCCTGCTGAACAAGGCGTCTATCTGACGGCGGGTTGGTCGTGGGTGGCGGGTGGGTCGCCGTCGCGGCTGTCGAGCGGCGAGGGTGAGTCAG
>NZ_FXTL01000014.1 GCF_900182665.1 Propioniciclava tarda | reverse complement strand
TGATCAGAGCTACTTGGACTTCAGATCATCCCCGGGAAGGTGCGCCCCTTCACGTCACCCCGCCGAGGACCATCCACAGGTTCTGATCATTGCTCGTTGGCCGCCTGATTGATCCGCTTTATGTCTGTGATCCCGAGGACGGCCTCCTGGTAAGCGCGAGGGAAGAGGTGATGGCCCTCGGTGCCTTTGACTGCCGGACGCGACGGATCCATCCAGTCGCGCACGCGTTCGTTGAGCATGAACATGTCGGCGTCCAGGATGTTCAGGGCTGCGAGGTAGCACTGATAGTGAGGCGACAGGCTAGGCCCAGACGTCAGAAGCTGTTGCGGCACGTTGTAGGTCCAGAAATCGGGGGTGAGTTGAGAGCCGATGATTTCGTCTAGCGAGCTTTCGAAGCCGGCTGCGTCGCCCTGGGGTACCGACTCCACGCGGTCCAGGTCCTTCTGGATCTGTGACTCCGAAGATCCTGTGTAGCGAGCCGTCAGCTGGGACATGAACAGCCAGCGGGCAATGAGTGGGCGTAGTTTGGCGAGTTCGACTCGGTACTTGGTGCGTCCAAGGAGAAATAGGACGTACGAGTAGATGACGTTCATGTTCGAGGTGAGGTTCGCCGCCGAGCGGAAACCTGCCGTCTTGATCGAGAGGACGTACTCGGTCCAGCTCACGGGGTCCGTGACGACCGGGAGTGCGGCCTTGAGCTTGTCCAGTTCAGTCTCTTGCCGTACAGAATCGACTTGTCCGGTCGTCTGGTCTTTGGCTTGCAGTGCTGCGTACGCGTCCTGCAAGCGTCCTCGGCCCTGTCCCAGCGCCACCATGGCGCGGACGACGTGGCCCGTCTCGACCGCGATGTAGGGGTTGTGGGCTGTCCAGGTGACCTTCTTCCCGGAGATCTCGGACGCCCGTTGCGGGCTGATCCGGGAGTTGCGCGAGAACTCCTCGATCGCCTCACGGCCTGCGGGCCAGAAGACGCTGAGCCACGTCAAGATGTAGTCGTAGGCCTTGAGTCGGACGCCCTCGGAGTTGATCCGCACGAACACGTCAGCGACCAGCCGCTTGTCGGCTTCCCGCTGGATGTGGACGACGTCGAAGAGGTACTTCTTCAGGTCGGTTAGCCGGGCGAAGACCAGCTCCAGACGTTCCTCATCGTCATCGCCGAGAACGTTCCCAGCTTCTCGGTACCGCCTCACGAAGTCCTTCCGCGACATGAAGGGGCTGTCGAAGACTCTGGAGATGTCCTCGAGCCACTGGACGGAACGCGCGAGCGCTGGCGTGCGCACCTCAAACTTCTCGCTGAACGGGTTGAAGGAGATGGTGATGGTCTTCTGCCGGTACGACTCGTCGCGAACGGGAAGCCCCTGCATCGCCGCGTAGAGGCTGGTCAGCCGCTGCTGTCCATCGATGATCTGGTGGCTGGCGTCGAGACGCTCTTGACCCGAGATGTTCCGCGTCTCGCCGTGAGCCGCCACGTCCCAGAACATCAGAATGCCGACCGGATAGCCGCGGTACATCGAGTCGAAGAGGTCGCGAACCTTCGTCGCGGGCCACACGAAAGGACGCTGCAGGTCGGGGAGCTGAATCTGCCCGGTGGTGACGCCGTTGACAAGCTGCTCGACCTGCCAGGCGACAGTCCTGAAGATGGCAGCCACGTCGTGCTCCTTGTCATCGGTCGAAACCAGCCGATTCTTACCCTAGCGACGTCCGAGGTCTCGGCTAGGGTGACGTGCAAGCCTCCCGCAAAGGCGCGGCCGACCAGGGGGAATGCGTGGAAGAGTCACTGTCGAATCCGGTTCTGAACGGGCCCTTCGACGCGCCGACGCGTCACTTCGAGTTGGGTCCTAAGGGTCCGACCGGGGCGATCCTGTCAGGACGCCGACCAAGCGAGTCGTTCATCCCCGTGCCGCAGACCAAGAAGGGCAAGCGGGTCGCCGTCGAGGCCCAGGACGCCCTCGACTTCGACGCCACCCACGAGCGCGTCGAGAAGAACACCCTCATCAACGACCTGCGCAAGGCCGTGGACGCCTGGCGCGCGGCCAACTACCCCGGCTCCACCCCCACCACCAAGAAGCTCCTGCTGCACTGGGCCGACCCCGCCCGCGAGAACCGCGTGCTGTTCTGCCAACGGGAGGCCGCGGAAACCGCGATCTTCTTGGCCGAGGTCGCCGGACGTCGCGTCGAGATAGCCGAGCACCTGCGGACCCCGAACGCCCGCACGATGGAGGTCGCCGACTGGCGCGAGCGACTCGAGGCGGCCAACGCCGAGCACAACGAGGGGCTGCCCCGCATCGCCCTCAAGATGGCCACCGGTTCGGGCAAGACGGTGGTCATGGCGATGCTGATCGCCTGGAACACCCTCAACAAGGTGCAGTCGCCCAACGACGCCCGCTTCGCCAAACGATTCCTGGTCGTCACACCCGGCATCACCATCCGCGACCGCCTGCGCGTGCTCGATCCTGCCGAGCCGGACAACTACTACGACCTGCGAGACCTCGTCCCGGCCGACCTCCGTGCCTTCCTCGGTCAGGCCCAGATCGTCATCACCAACTACCACGCGTTCAACCCCAAGGACTCCAAGGAGATCCGCGGCGTCGCCCGCTTCACCAAGAACATCCTGCTCGCCGGCAAGGCGTCCGACCCGTTCAAAGAGACGGACGCCGCGGTCGTCTCGCGCGTGCTGCGCGGCTGGGGTGTCGGCTCCGGACGCCACCAGGCCGAGATCGTCGTCTTCAACGACGAGGCGCACCACTGCTACGCCGACCGCCAGGAACGCGCCAAGGAGGTCGACGGCTCGGACGCCGACCTAGAGGCCAAGGCCGCCAACGAGCAGGCCCGCGTTTGGTACAAGGGGGTCCGCGCGGTGGCCGGCAGCGTGGGCGTTAAGGCGATCTACGACCTGTCCGCGACGCCGTTCTATCTGCGCGGCTCGGGCTATGCCGAGGGCTTCATCTTCCCCTGGACGGTCTGCGACTTCTCCCTCATGGACGCCATCGAGTCGGGCATCGTCAAGGTGCCGCGGATTCCGGTCGACGACGACGCCGCCCACGATCAGGTGACCTACCTCAACCTCTGGGACGCCATCGGCACCAACCAGATGCTCGCCAAGCGGGCCGCCGACAAGCTGTCCGTCGTCGACTGGCTGATCCCGCCCCAGCTCGAGGGCGCGTTGAAGAGCCTCTACCGCAGCTACTCGGCGGCGTTCGAGACGTGGCAGCAGCATCGCGAAGCGTGGGGCGAGGCGCCGCCGGTGTTCATCGTGGTCTGCCCCAACACGTCGGTGTCGCGTCTCGTCTACGAGTGGATCGCCGGCACCCAGGTCGAGACGCCCACCGGCCCGAAGGTCGTCGACGGCAACTTGGCCCTGTTCAACAACGTCGTCGGCGAGGGCTTCCTGGACCGCCCCCACACGATCCTGATCGACTCGGCCCAGCTCGAATCCGGCGACGCCCTCAAGGACGACTTCAAGAAGGCCGCGTCGTCCGAGATCGAGGTCTTCAAGAACGACTACCGCCGCCGCAACCCTGGTGCCGACGTCGAGGCGCTCACGGACGAGGACCTCCTCCGCGAGGTCATGAACACCGTCGGCAAGCCCGGACGCCTCGGCGAGCCGGTCCGCTGCGTCGTCAGCGTCGCGATGTTGACCGAGGGCTGGGACGCCAACACGGTCACCCACATCCTCGGCATCCGCGCGTTCCGCTCGCAGCTCCTGTGCGAGCAAGTCGTCGGCCGCGGCCTGCGGCGCCGCTCGTACGCGCTCGACGACAACGGCCGGTTCAGCCCCGAGTACGCGTCGGTCTACGGCGTGCCGTTCGCGTTCATCCCGTCCGACAAGCCGCCCCTGGACCCGAAGCCGTCGCCGCCCGCGGTTGACGTGTTCAGCGTGAAGGGGCGCGAGAGCCTGCGCATTACGTTCCCGCACGTCGAGGCCTACCGCCTCGAGATCCCCGACGAGCATCTCTATTTGGACGCCGACGCGGCGCCTCGCTATCGGGTCGGGCGCTCGACGGTCCCGACCTGGACGGAGAACGCGCCGATCGTGGGCGAGGTCGAAGTCATCGAGGACGAGTCGGGGCCGCTGCGCCCCCAGTCAGTGGCGTTCCGCCTGGCCAAGCGACTGCTTAAGCACAACTACATCGTCGGCAGCGACGAGCGCCCCTGGCTGTTCCCGCGGCTCGTCGAGATCTGCCGCGAGTGGATCGACACCTGCGTCGACCTCGAACCGGGCTTCGACATGGGCACGCTGGTGCGGTACGCCGAGTTCGAGTCGGACGCCTGCGAGGCGATCTACCAGGCGGTCTCCAGCCAGCACGGCAACGAGCGCGCCCGGATGCGGGTGATCCTGCGCCTCGCCGACCCGGTCGGCGACACCGGCTCGGTGAAGTTCGTCACCCACAAGGCGACCGTCGACGTCGCCAAATCGGAGGTCAACCGGGTGGTGCTCGACGGGCCTGGCGGCAACACCTGGGAGGAGCACGTGGCCCAACTGATCGAGGGCGGGCACCTGCCGCAGGTGGCCGCGTTCGTCAAGAACGACCACCTCGGCTTCACCATTCCCTACGTGCACAAGGGCCGCACCCACGCGTACGTGCCCGACTTCCTGCTGAAGCTGAACCGGCGCGACGACGCCGACCTCGACCGGGTGCTGATCGTCGAGGTCTCCGGCGGGCTGAAGTCGGCGCATGCGCCGGGCTCGATCCAGGCCAAAGCCGACACCGCCCGCGACTCGTGGTGCGCGGGCGTCAACAACCACGGCGGCTTCGGCCGCTGGGGGTACGTGGAGATCACCAACAAGGACGCCTCGCTGGCCGACCTGCGGGCCGCCATCGCCGCCCTGTACGCCGATGGACCGATCATCGGCGACCCCGACCGACTCGACTACGCCGAGGTGCACCGTGGCTCGTAAACCCGCCACCCCAAAGGGCCCGACGCCCATCGAGAGCATCGTCCACGACGACAAGCGCTCGAACATTCCCACCGCGGACGCCCAAGACTTCGTCCCGCCTGAGGTCGAGGCCATGCAGCGGGTGGCGTACGACCGCGACCCGAGCCTGGACCCGCAGCTGATCTGGCGCGGCAAGTACCCCGACGACCGGTTGGACGCCGCCGGCGCGCTGGGCGTTGACGCTCCGCCCATCTATATCCAGGAGAAGATCGACCCCCGCGTGCTGGTCGAGAACCTGCGCCGCACCACCGAGCGGGCCGAGGACGAGCCGGAACTCACCCTCTTCGACGCCTTCGACGGACTCGACGAGTTGGACGCCGTCGACTTCTACCGCCACCAGGCCAACTGGTCGAACCGCATGATCCTGGGTGACTCGCTGCAGGTGATGGCCTCGCTCGCCGAGCGGGAGAGCCTGCGCGGCAAAGTCCAGATGATCTACATCGACCCGCCCTACGGCATCAAGTTCGGCTCCAACTGGCAGGTCAGCGCGAGGCAGCGCGACGTCAAAGACGGCAAGATCTCGGACGCCGCCCGCGAGGCCGAGCAGATCAAAGCCTTCCGCGACACCTGGGAGTTGGGCATCCACTCCTACCTGGGCTACCTGCGCGACCGGCTAATCGCCGCGCGCGAACTACTCACCGAATCGGGGAGCTGCTTCGTCCAGATCGGCGACGAGAACGTGCACCTGGTCCGATCACTGATGGACGAGGTGTTCGGCGCCGAGAACTTTGTCGCTCAGGTGATGTTCTCAACAACCAGCGGATTCACTCAGGCACGCACTTTGCCGAGGTCGGGTGATTTCGTTCTTTGGTATGCAAGACACGAACCCAGAGTGAAGTACCGTACCGTCTGGCGTGAGTCGAAGGATCGTCAAGGTTACGACTGGCTGCACCTAGCTGACGGCACCACCAGAGGAAAGACGGCTGCGGAGAAGAGGGGGCAAGCGGAACTCCCCAGCGATTCGCGGGTGTACAAGCCTGGAGATTTGCAGTCACAGGGCGCGGCGACAGTGCCGCAACCGTTCATTTTTCGTGGTCGAACTTATTCGCCCGGTGCCAGCTCACATTGGAAGGCGAGCTTCCCCTTAGGGATGGCCCGTCTTGCACTCGCTGATCGAATCCACGTCGCCCGAAACAGCATCCAGTTCATTCGGTATGAGAGCGATTTTGGATGGCAACCTCAGACGACATCGTGGACCGATACCGCGACGGGTTCGTTTACCGACGAGAAGCTGTACGTCGTTCAGACGAACACGAAGGTCATCGAGCGATGCCTCATGATGTGCACGGACCCCGGTGATCTGGTGCTCGACCCGACCTGCGGGTCGGGTACCACCGCGTTGGTGGCCGAGCAGTGGGGGCGCCGCTGGATCACCATCGACACCTCGCGCGTGGCCCTGGCTCTTGCTCGGCAGCGGCTCATGGGGGCGAAGTTCCCGTTCTACCTGCTGGCCGACTCCGACAAGGGCCGGGCCAAGGAGCAACAGGTGACGCAGAAACTCGCGCCGCCGGCGTCCGTCTCGAACGACATGCGGCACGGGTTCGTCTACGAGCGGGTGCAGCACATCACGCTCAAATCCATCGCGAACAACCCCGACATCGTCGAGGGCATGTCGCGCGAGCAGATCGACGCGGCGATCAAGAAGCATGCCGACTTCGAGCTGCTGTACGACCGCCCCTACGAGGACCGTGGGGTCGTCCGGGTGACGGGCCCGTTCACGGTCGAGAGCCTTTCCCCGCACCGCTCGCTGGCGTTCGCGGGCGGCGAGCAGGGGCGTCCGGCGTCCGAAATCGCGGCGGAAACCGACGGGTCCGGCACGTCGTTCGAGCAGACGATCCTGGAGAACCTGCGCAGGGCGGGCGTCCAGAACGGGCGGACGGCGGAGCGGATCAAGTTCGAGTCCCTGGACCCGCACGCCGGCACCTACGTGCAGGCGATCGGCGAGGGGACCAGCGGGGAGGCGTCCCTGCGGGTGGGAGTGGCGATCGGTCCGCAGTACGGGATCGTGTCGCCGGCGTTCGTCAAGGACGCGGCGCGCGAGGCGATCCGGGCGGGCGACGTCGACCTGCTGTGCGTCCTGGCGTTCGCGTTCGATCCGCAGGCGACCGGGGTGACGACCGAGCAAGGCGTCACGGTGGAGACCGCCGATGCCGGGTTTGCCCAGGTAGCGGGCGAACGGCAGCTGGGGCGGGTGAAGGTGCTGCTGGTCCGGATGAACGTCGACCTGCTGATGGGCGAAGACCTCAAGAAGACCGGCGCCGGCAACCTGTTCACGGTGTTCGGCGAGCCGGACATCGACGTGCGGTCCACCGGCGACGACCGGGTGGTGGTCGAGCTTCGCGGTGTCGACGTCTACGACCCGGCGACCGGCGAGGTGCGCTCGCACGACACCGGCCGGATCGCGCTGTGGATGATCGACACGGACTACAACGAGGAGTCGTTCTTCGTCCGGCACTGCTACTTCACCGGCGGCGGCGACCCGTACAAGCGGCTCAAGACGGCACTCAAAGCCGAGATCGACGAGGACGCCTGGGCGTCGCTGAACTCGACGGTGTCGCGCCCGTTCGCGAAGCCGACCGAAGGCAAGATTGCGGTCAAGGTGATCAACGACTACGGCGACGAAGTGATGAAGGTCTTCGAGGTGGGATGAGCGACCAGGTGAAGTGGCACGAGCGGGAGCTGACCAAGAAGGCCTTGGAGGTGTTCGCGGTCGAATGCAGCCACCGTGACCACGATTTGTGTGGGGGTAGCGGCTCATGTCTTGACCTCCTGGGCGAACTGATCCAGAGCAGGTCTGAGGCCGAGCAGGCGCGCTCCTTCGACGCCATGCGAGAAAGGCTTCTGCACCGGTACGAGCAGCCGAGCGCGGACTGGACTACCTCTGCCCTGCTACGGACAACGCTCGACTTGATCCTCATTCCGCCGCTCGAGAACTGGCTCTGGCGTTCGATCGCTATCACGACCGCGTTGGCACGGCTCGGCGAGAGAGGGCTGTCGCCGGACGCGGTCTTGCGGAGCGGATTTCGCAAAGACCTCACGCAGCGGACGTTGCGGACAGCCTCATCGTTCCTCGCTGCGGAGCGGGCCGGGAATATTGCGCCTGCCGACACACCCGCCTTCCTACGCGCGTGGTGTGACCTGCTCGCGCAGGACCCGGTATGCGAGGATGTCGGGCCGATGGTGTCACTGTCCGCGCTGTCCCCGAGTGTGTGTCGTGTGGTGGAGGATTGGGCTGATAGGGCGGCCGTCGGGCACCTGCTGAGCTGGCGGCTCAACGACTACCAGCCGGTGGAACGCAGCGCAGAGGACATGGTCTTCAGCGGTGGCAAGGACGCAACGATTTGGATCTGCGACCGACTGGCGAGGACGTACCTAGGCGAATGGAAGGCGTCCAGCCTGCATTGGGAACTCGCCTACCGGCACGCTCCCACGGAGGTCGCAATCTGGGCTGGAGTGAACCCTGCCATCCTCGCCGAACGGACCGTCACCGAGGGCATGGTGACGCAGGAACTGCGCAAGCGATTGACCCGGCCCGGGCTCCGCGATGATGTCGCGAACGTCGCCGCAGAGGACCTTGTCCCGAGCGTTGCACTTCTCCTTCAGCAAGGGAACCCGATCGCAGCCCGACAACAGGCACAGAACGCCTATCAGGCCTACCCCGCCGATCCAGTGCTCGCGATGGCCTACGCCTTCTGCTTGATTCCTTTGGATCGACGCGAAGCCTGTCGGATTCTTGCGCACCTAAAGCCGGACAGGCCCGAGGCGCGTGCGCTGGTGACGGCCAATCTCGCGGTGTGCGACCTGTTTGATGGGCGATTGGCCGATGCGGTCACGCGAGCATCAACGATTGACGTCATCGGTTTGGTCGACACAGTCTGGTTGTGGGATCCGCAGTCGGCCGTTCAGGGCGTCGCTGAGTTGCGGCTCGAGTGCTTCGCTGAGTGGCTACCCCGACTCTTGGCAGTCGCTCAATCGACGTAACGCTCCAGAGCCTTGACCGGCACCATCAGGTGGAGATCCTCGACGGGTGACTGAAGGAAGTCGCCGTTTCGAAGGTAGAATTCCTTTGCCGATTCATCCCGGCAGTGGACTAACACGGCGGCGGCACCGATGCTTTGGCTCAACGCCACCGCCCGCAACAGGGCGTCCCGCAGCAGTTCCCACCCGAACCCTGCACCTTGCGCAGATCGATCTACGGCAAGGCGCGCCAGCAGGATGCAGGGAATCTGGGACGGGCGTCCTTTCTGCATCTCTGCCGGCGCACCCGCCTGCGCCACGGCAGCCATGGTGATGGCGTAGTAGCCGACAACTCGATGCCCGTCGGTGATGACGTAGGTCGTGGCGTTGTTGGCCTGCTGGTTCTGCCACGAGTACTTTTCTAGCCACTCATCGAGCTCCGCAGCCCCGCTGTCGAACCCCTTCCGGACATCCGAGTGCTCCAGCTTGCGCGGCGCGGTGAAGTCAGTTGTCACGATCGGCGAAGCGGGACTGCCTGGAGAACAGGCGATCGAACTTGATCGTCGTCGGCAAAGGGGCGTCCAGGAGCCGAACGAACTCGGCGAACTGGTCGTCAGTGGCGGTGAACCAGCGGCGGTCGGCCAGCACGCGCTCGGCCTGGTCAACGGCGCTGCCGAGGATGAACTCGGTCAGCGAGTGGTCCGTCGCTTCGGCTGCTCGCCGCAACAGGTTCTTCTGGCGCTCCGTCGTTCGCAGGTTGATGATTTCGTTCTTGACCGCGCGAGCGGTGACCTCGGACATGACGATCCCTTTCGTGTATGCACATCATATATACACCCCTGTGGGCAGCGTCAAAAGCGTGGTTCAGAAACTGTCGGTCACCTCCGGCAGGATAGGCAAGGTGATCAGCTACACCTCCAGCCAGCGTGCCGCGATCGAGTGTGTGGACCGCAACCTGCAGATCGTGGCCTGCGCCGGGTCAGGCAAGACCGACGTGGTCTCGCGGCGCATCGCCGAGTTGTTGCTCGTGCCCGGGGTCGAGCCGGCCAACATCGTCGCGTTCACGTTCACAGACAAGGCGGCGGCCGAGTTGAAGGACCGTGTGCTGCGGCGCGTCCAGGATGCCGGCGGCTCCACGCTCGGGCTAGCGGAGATGTTCATCGGGACGATGCACGCGTACTGCCTCGACGTCCTGCAGCGGCACGTGCCCGAGACGTTCCGCTACCGGGTCCTCAGCGACGTCACAAATCGACTCTTCATCGACCGGCACTCCAAGGAGGCGGGCCTGACTAGCTGCCCCACGCGCCTGGCGTCCACGCCCACGCTGTATCGCTACCGGGATTCGCGCCTCTATCAGCAGGTGCTCTCGGTCTTGCGCGAGGACGAGGTGGACGACGCAGCAGTCCCCGATCAGGTCTGGGATTCATTCGCCCAGTACATCCGGCTGCTCGGAAAGGCGTCCTACTTCGACTACACACAGATGATCCTCACCGCGGTCGAGCTCCTCGAGGACGTCGACGACGAACGTGGTCGGGCGATCCGCGACCACGTGCTCGGCGCGCTGAAGTACCTCGTCGTCGACGAGTATCAGGACGTCAACCCGCTCCAAGAGCGGCTGATCCGAGCGCTGACCAGCGGGGGATCGAACCTCTGCGTCGTTGGAGATGACGACCAGACCATCTACCAGTGGCGTGGCAGCGAGGTCAGCAACATCCTGACGTTCGCCCAGCGCTACGAGGGCGTCGAGACCGTGGTGCTCGACGATAACTTTCGGTCGAGCAAGGGAGTCGTCGACCTGGGGCGGACGGTGGCCGAGTCGTTGCCGGCCGGCGCGCGTCTTGCAAAGACCATGACTGCCGCCGGCCACCAACAGTGGCAGCGCGGCGATCTGCTGGCCCTCACGTTCGACTCCCCACAGGCGGAGGCGTCCTGGATCTGTGACCGCATGGTCGAGCTGCGCGGCGTCCCATTTGTCGACGGTCCGGACGCCGCGGCGCGGGGTCTCTCCTGGTCCGACTTCGCGGTGCTCTACCGGTCCGTCGCCAAGGACGCCGACCCGCTGGTGGACGAGCTCAGGCGCCGCGACATCCCGTATGTCGTAAAAGGCCTCAACCGGCTGTTCCACTCAGCGGAGATCGCGGCTGTCGTGACGGTCTTCGCCTACCTCGTCGGCGAGGTGGGTAGCGAGACGGTGCAGTCCGCCTGGGAGAACGCCGAGATCGTGCCGAGTGGACGCGATTGGAAGTCCGCCTTCGGCGTCCTCGAGACGGCCCGCGCCATCAAGGCAGGGGCACGTTGGGGTGTCTACAACATCCAGCGCCTCTACCTCGACCTCCTTGCCGCGCTGGAAGTCCGCGAAGACACCATCCCCGGCACGCCCGCGCGGGCTGAGCTGGTCTTCTACCAGTTGGGCAAGTTCAGCCAGGCGATCTCGGACTTCGAAGAGATTCACTTCCAGTCGGCGCCTGCGGCCAAGTACCGCGCGTTCCGCGACTGGCTGACCCACCAAGCGCCCGACTACTACGCGGAATCCGACGCGGACGTGGGCTACGCCCAGCCCGATGCCGTGGTCATCTCGACGGTCCATCAGGCGAAGGGAATGCAGTACCCGGCCGTGTTCGTCCCGTGCCTGCGGCGGAACCGATTCCCATCCAAGCGGCACGGCGGCGTCGGCCTATTCCATGTCATTCCGGACGTCGCGGTGGCCCAGCCCGACCGCTATCGCGGAACGGTTGAGGACGAAACCCGACTGTTTTACGTGGCCGTGACGCGCTCGCAGAAGTACCTGGCGATGAGCTTCTCGCCCGGTGGAAACCAGCTCTTCGCCAGGCCGTCGGACTTCATGCGGCTGGCGTCCACGAACCAGCACGTTTCCACGAAGCACACGTGGCTGGGCCCGTCGATCCAGCGACTGGCGCCCACCCCCCGGCGCGCGACTCCGCAGGTCACGCTGACGTTCTCGGAGTTGAAGTACTTCTTCGACTGCCCATACCAGTTCAAGATCCGCTTCCTGTACGGCTTCAACCCGCCCCTTCATGAGGCGCTGGGCTACGGGAAGGGCCTTCATGACGCGCTCGCCGAGGTGCACAAGCGCGCGCTCGATGGCGTTTTGCTCACGACGGCTGACGTCGAGGATCTCGTTGACCGGCACTTGCACACCCCCTACGCGTACCCGGCACTGCGCGAGAACCTGGTGCAGTCGGCACGGGCCGCGCTGGAGCGGTACTTCGACGCCCACGGCCGCGAGATCCCGAACACGATCCACTCGGAGAAGCAGATCCAGGTCCATCTCGGTGAAGGGGTCGTCGTCGACGGACGCGTCGACCTCATTAGGCGGCTCGACACCGACGAGGTGGCAGTCGTCGACTTCAAGTCGACCGAGCGCGCTCAGCCAGAGGACGTCACCCGCGACCAGCTGCACGTCTACGCGCTTGGCTATGAGGAACTGGTTGGCGAGAGCCCGGACCTCATCGAAGTCTTGAACCTCGACGACAAGGGGAAGTCCACGCGGGAAGAGGTCGAGGCACCCCTATTGGCGGCTGTGCGTCACCGCGTCCTGGAGGCTGGTAATCAACTCAGGGCAAACGACCTTCCACGGCACCAGTCTTGGTGTCGCGCGTGCGACAAGTGCGATGTAGCGGACCTGTGTCGCAGCAGGCGCGACGCGTGACAGTGATGCGCTGAGACCTTCTCCAAGAGCGAGGCGGCAGTCACAGGTGGAGTAGCGCCGACCCCGCCACGGGCCCCGACCACCAAGGCCGGAGCCCGCCCCGCACCGATCAACCGGGGGTTGATTCGGGACAGTCACACCACAGATGCAGTGGGTGTGTGGGAGGAGATCCTGGGGGTACGTCGGGCGACTTCTATGCCTGGGCCGTTGCGCAAGGAACGTCCTCGCGACCGAGTCGGGCATGGTGGTGAGGCGGGTTCTTCTGGCCGGATGGACGCAGAGACCGAGGAGCGAGGAGCCGGGCTGCCGAGGCTCGAATGATGCCGACCTTCGGCGTTGATGAGCTAACGACCTCTGTCTCCTGCTCGGTGCCCATCTTGACGTTCACCCCGAGAACGCCGTTGACGACTTTGGGCCCGCCGAGAGGACCGGTGACTGGCGGTCCAGTCACATGACTGGAAAGACGGTCATGGCTCGCCAGTTCGTGCACCACAGCGCCGTCCGGTCTGGATGAGCGGTGGGGTGCCCCCTTCCCGGGGGGAACTCCTGTTGAGGTCGCGATCTCCCGTCGAGTCTGGCCGTCAACTGCTGCCGTCAGTCACGCCTGTCTCGGTCCTGCGTGGAGTCGGGACTGCTTGTAGTCCTCGACGGCTCGTCTGCTGCTGAGCCAGACGCCGTCCGAGCCTTGCTGCGCGTCGAGGCGTCCGCGCGCGGCCGCTCTGCGGAGTGCAACCAGCGAAATGTCGGCGTCCATGAGTGCGGCCAATGGGATGAGCCGAGCTGGGCCGGCGATGCTGGGCAGGATGAATCGGTGGAGGTTGTCGGTCATCGCACGGGCGAGGAGTTCACCCAAAGGTCCGTAATCGCCCTGGTCAGCGCGTCCCAACGCCGTCAGGTAGTGGGGGCGCTGCTGTTTGAGGATGACGACCGGCGGGTAGCCCAGCCGGACGAGCATCAGGTTCAACACGAGGCGTCCGGTCCTGCCGTTCCCGTCGATGAAGGGGTGAACGCGCTCGAAGGCGCAGTGTGCCTCCGCTAGGCGCTCGGTCAACGGGCGGGTCTCGTCTGTCGGGCCGCCGAGGAGATCGTGAACGCGCGTGACCCAGTCCTCTAGGGCCGCGGGCACGAGCGGCCAGGTGGGTGGTTGCATCGCTTCGGCGAAGGGGTGCAGTTCATGCCGGCGGAAGTTGCCAGGTGACTCCTGATCGCTGGCGTCTGGATGCGGCGCGACGCTCCAGACCGGAGTCATTGCCACGTGGTGGATGTTCCGGACTTCTTGGACACTCACCAGCGGGCGGCCATCACCCTCGTTCGGGCTCGACGCCTGGGCATACACCCACTCCGCGGCCTCGGCGTACCCCTTCACCTCCAGGTACTCCTTGAGCGGCTTCGCACCGACGGCCTGTGCACGGTCGAGGAGTCGCTCAACCTCTTTCAGGACGAGGGTGTTGCCCTCCAGCGCCGTCGAGTGATGTGCCTCAAGGTGCCAGATGTCGCGCCACACGTACACCGACTCGCTCGGGGTGGGTAGGCCGCCGAAGCGTTGCCGCAAGTCGTCTAGGGCCGCATCGAGGCGCTGATAGATGGTCGATCTCGACGGACGTCCTCTGGTCATCGTCGCTCCTGTTGTCATAGCTGTGCGTTACCAAAATGACCTTACCAACTTGGAAAGTTGTCGCAAGGTATAGGTGGGGAATGGTTCTTACCAACTCGGCGTCCGGATTGTTACCCGACGCGGGGTGAGCAAGGGGATCGTTCTACTCAATCTGATCATGACAAGCGAAGACGTCCCAGGCCTGCCGGGGGTACGAGAAAGGGAACGTCGATTTGGTCCGCTGTGTTCGCGTAGGGGACTCCCGCCGCCATATGCAGACGAAGCTCCTATTCGCTGCTGGTCTTCACCCGGTCACCGGCGCGCCTCGGCCAGCGGTCCTCGCTCTTCGCGGACGAGTCGACGCCTTTCGAGGTCGAGCTGGGACGCCGTGCGGCGTCCTGGTCGGATGCCCAGGCGCTGGCGCAGTCGATGCCGCTGCCCGCTAGAGTCGCCCAGCAACTCCGCACCGAGCTGGGCGCCGAGTGGTTCCAGGCCGAGTTCGGAGGTGTCATCCGGGGTAAAATACCTAGTCGTTGCGCTGAAACTGCTGGTGGGCCCACTGGGGATCGAACCCAGAACCCACGGATTAAAAGTCCGTTGCTCTGCCGGTTGAGCTATAGGCCCCGGCCGGACACTCTACCGAAACCCGGTCACCCCACGACCACGGCGACGGTATGCAACCCGGACGCTCCATCGGGGAACGGCGTCGCCATGGTTTCGTCCTGCGCCACCCCGTTGGCGTCGACCACCCGTACCTGCAGCCGATGCTCCCCGGCAGCCGCGTCCCACATGTACACCCACTGCCGCCAGAACTGGACGCCAGCGTCCGGACCGAGCGTCGCGTCCAGCCACGGTCCGCCGTCTACCCGCACCTGCACTGCCCGGACGCCGACCTCCGGCGCCCACGCCGCACCGCCAACCTTCACCGTCCCGACCGGCACGCGCGAAGACCCCCGAGGCACCTCGATCCGCGATCCGCCCTTCATCGGCGCCTGGGCCGCCCAGCCGCGCTGGGTCCAGTACGCCTGCGCGGACGCGTACGTCGTCACCTCGAGGCCGATGAGCCACTTCGTCGCCCCCACGAACCCGTACAGCCCCGGCGTCAGCAACCTCGCCGGATACCCGTGCTCCGCCGTCAGCGCCTCGCCGTTCATCCCATACGCCACCAGCGCGCCCCGCCCGTCCAGCAACGCCGCCAACGGCGCCGACACCGTGAACCCGTCCACGGACCGCCCCAGCACCATGTCCGCCCCCGCCTGGACGCCTGCCCGCGCAAGCAACTCCGACGTTCGCACGCCGAGCCACCGCGCCGACCCGATCAGCGGACCCCCCACGTCGTTGCTCACGCACGCCAACGTCACGTTCTTCTCGATGGCGTCCATGGCCAGCAGCTCGTCCCACCCGAGAGTGAACGGCCGATCGACCAGCCCCGACACCGACAGCTTCCAGGTCGCGGCGTCCACCTGCGGCACGGCGAGCGCGGTGTCGATCCGGAAGAACTCGGACGCCGGCGTCACGAACGCCGACAAGCCCGGCACCTCCGCCTCCAGTCCGACGGGCAGCGGCGCCGACGACCGCGGCGGAAGGGTGACGCGCGGGCGTCCGACCCCGGGAACCGCCGCCACGACCGACCGCACGCCCTCTCCCAGCACCCAGCCCGCGACCCCGAGCGCCCCCAGGCCTACGCCCATCCGAAAGAACCGTCGTCTGGACGCCGCGTCCACGACCTCAGTGGACGCCGACAGTCGCGTCAGCCCCCAGGCCGCCACGCCGAACGCGACCAGCGCGGGCAGCCACCACAAGAGCCGGCGTCCCGGATCAAGCGCGGCCGCCGCGAGCGCCACCAGCGCCAACAGCCCACCGGCCACCACCCCGAGCCGGACCGAGCGCTGCCAGACCACCCCCACCACGGCCCCGAGCCCCAGCGTCACGACGAGAGCCACGCCGATCAGGACGGCCTTGTCGGCGGTCCCGAAGACAGAAACGGCCCACTCCTTCAGCGGACCCGGAACCACATCAACGGCCCGAGACCCTACCGCCACCAGCGGCGACGAGCTCGGACCGACGATGCCGGCCACCAGGTGCGAAACCCCTAGTCCGGACGCGACCGCCAGCACCCCGGACGCCGCGGCCCGCGTTCGCGGTCGAGTGCCGGATGCGCCGTCAAGGTCTGCCCGGGTCGTAGCCATGGCTCACCGTGCACGCTGCTCGCGGCAAAGTCGAGCCCCCGGCGTCCTTAGTTCTCGCGAGACAGCAGCGCCAGCCGCATCGCGCTCGCCTGCCGGATCGCCTCGGACGCCGTCTCCTTGGAGTTCTGCCGCAGCCGGCCGTCCGTCGCGGACGCCAGCGAGCAGTTGAACGCCACGAACGCCGCCAGGAACCCGGCGCCCGCAGGTGCGCCTCGGTGAGCACGTCCGTGTGCGTCGGCCCGACGTACTTCACCAAGACCCCGGGCGCCGTCCGCGTCCACGCCCCGGCCAGCGCTTCGCGGAACTCGGACGCCGACGCGAACGTCGTCAGCGACTCCAGTGCACCACGATCTGGATCACCCCGACCCCGATCACGTACAGCAGCTTCTCGGTCGCGAGGTCGAGGCTCGGTTCGTCGTTCGTGAACGGCGCCGCCGCTAGCGTCAGGACCGGCGCCAGCACGAACGCCGCCGCCTGGAGCCAGCCGATCGCCTTCACCGCGACAAGGGCCGCCGGCGACGGATCATGGTGGAGGCCACCCACGTCCCCACCACGACCGCAGCGCCGAGCAGCAGCGCCTGCCCCAGTCCGAGCGCCGTCGTCAGCGTCGTCGACACCATCATGAGCAGGAACCACACGACGAGGGCCGGCGTGGCCCGCTCCGACGGGGACGTCGCCAGCGGCGTCCCCGACAAGAGCGGGGTCAGTCCGCGGCGACGAAACCAGCCGTCGACCGTCTCGGTGACCGCCGCCATCGCGCCTCCCATCGTCCGCGGACCATCCGTCCGCGCGCGAGGCTACTGGCTGGCGCGGCGCGCGGCCGGTTGGTCGGGGCCGAGTTCGTCCATCGTGTGGCCACCTGACTCCCAGGACGCCGCGTCGACGAGATCGTCGACGACGCGCCGCGGGCGCAGTTCGGACGCCGACGCGTCGGCCTCGTCCGTCGGAGCGTCCCCGGCGTGGCCCGCGGAGACCAGAGCACCCTCGGCGTCCGATCGCTTCGCGGCCTCCTCGGCGAGGGTCGCGGCAGCGGACTTGTTCGAGAGCTTGATGTTCGGCATGAACAGCAGGATCACGAAGCCGACCGCACACACCGCAGCGCCGAGCAGGAAGACCTGGTCCATGGACTGGCTGAAGCCGACCTTGAACGGGTGCGCCAGCACGGGGTCCAGCTTGCCGATGATCGACGAGTCGCTCGCCACGCCCGACAGAGCCGACGTGTCACCCTTCATCAGCGCCTGAGCGAAGCCCTTGTTGACCGCGTCCCCGGACTTGAGCGCGTTCGCGATCGCCGTCTTGAACTCGGTGGTGCCGGACGCGTCCTTGAAGGCGTTGGCGATGTTGTCACCCAGCGAGTTGAACAACACGGAGATGAACACCGCGACGCCGGCGGTGCCGCCGATCTGGCGGAAGAACGTCGCGGACGACGTCGCCATGCCCATCTCGCGCGGGTGCACGGACGCCTGCACGGCCAGCGTGAGCGGCTGCATGGTGTTGCCCAGCCCGAAGCCGAAAAAGAACATCGCCGTCATGAACTGCCACAGGGGCGTGTCGGCGGTGACCTGGGAGAACGCCAGCAGCGTCGCCACCATGAGGCCGATGCCGATGAGCGGGAAGATCCGGACGCGTCCGGTGCGCGACATCAGCTGGCCCGACAGCACCGAGGCGATCATCATGCCCAGCACCATCGGCAGCATCAGGAAGCCCGAGCCCATCGGGGTCGCCGAGTGCACGATCTGCAGGTACTGCGGGATCGTGATCATGCCGCCGAACATGCCCGCGCCGATCGCGAAGCCGCCGGTCAGGCCGATCAGGATGGTGCGGTTGCGGAAGATCCGCAGCGGGATCAGCGCGTTATCGCCCTGGCGCCACTCGACCGCGATGAAGGCCAGCACTCCGACCACGGCGATGGCGTAGCAGATCAGCGACTCGCGGGAGGTCCAGCCCCACGTGCGGCCCTGCTCGGCCACCAGCAGCGCCGGAACGAGCCCGACGATGAGGAAGAACGCGCCCGCCCAGTCGATCGAGGCCTGCTTGCGCACGTGGTGCAGCTTCAGCGTCGCGGTGACCGTGAGGAACGCGATGATGCCGACCGGCACGTTGACCAGGAACACCCAGCGCCAGCCGGTGATGCCGAGGAGGGCCGGTGCCTCGGCGAAGAAGCCGCCCACGATGGGTCCGAGCACGGAGGACGTGCCGAAGACCGCCAGGAAGTAGCCCTGGTACTTCGCGCGCTCCCGCGGCGGCACGATGTCGCCGATGATCGCCAGGGCGAGCGACATCAGGCCGCCCGCGCCAAGCCCCTGCACTGCGCGGAACGCGGCCAGCATGTACATCGAGGTCGAGAACGTGCACAGCAACGAGCCGACGACGAAGATCGTGATGGCACCCAGATAGAAGGGCTTGCGTCCGTAGAGATCGGAGAGCTTGCCGTAGATCGGCGTCGCGATCGTCGAGGTGATGAGGTAGGCCGTGGTCACCCACGCCTGCTGGTCGAGCCCGGAGAGGTCGTCTGCGATCGTCTTGATCGCCGTGCCAACCACGTTTTGGTCGAGGGCCGAGAGGAACATCCCGGTCATCAGCCCGATCAGGATCGTCGTGATCTGGGCGTGGGTGAGTTCGCCGGCAGGGCGCGGCGCCGCGTTCGAGGTCAAGTGCGTGTCTTCCTGGGTGAGGGTCTTAGTGGGACGCCGTCGGCGCCAGTTCGCGCTCGGAGACCTCACGCTCGAGGTCGGCGGAGAAGCGCAGCAGGTCGGCGCGGAAGCGCTCGAGCTGCTCGGGCGTCCAGTCGCGCAGGATGCTGGCGAACGTCGTCTCGCGCTGGCGTCCGAGTGCTGCGACGGCGTCGCGTCCAGCGTCGGTGAGGGCGACCACCTGAACCCGGCGATCGGCCGGGTCGGTGGTCTTCTCGACGAGCCCGGCGGCGGCCAGGGTGCTCGCGTACCGGCTGATCGTCGAGACGTCCGCGCGCAGCGCGGTGGCGAGGTCTGACACGCGAGCAGTTTCGCAGCGGGCCAGGTGATGGAGCAGGGGATGCGCCGCCGGCTCCAGCCCGGGGGTGAGCCGCGGCGCCCGGTCGCGGAGGCTGTAGAGCAGCTTCAGCGTCCGGATGAGGTCGTGCGACAGCTCGGCCGCGCCGGACGCGGGTCCGGGCGTGGTCGTGGCGGAGTCAGGCAGGACAGTCATTTGCTTGCAGCATACAACTACTTCCACGAGATCGCGACACGGTGTCGCGCGGAGCGGTCGCAGGCAGGTCCCGGCGTCGCAGGTGGCTGCGGTCAGCGATCAGGGAAGTCGGTGGCGTCTCCCGACCGGGACCAAGACCCAGCCAGGGCTGCGGCTCTTCGACGGCCCGGAGACCGCACCGTCGCCCTGGGCTCCGTCGCGACTCGCCGCGACCTGCCACCATGGCCTCATGACCGCACGCCTCGACCTCGAAAACGCCAACGTCACCAGCTGGGTGTCCTGCGCGACCGCCGAGAACGGACGCCTCCGCCTGGACGCGTCCGCGTTCTTCCCGGGCGGCGGGGGACAGCCCGCCGACACCGGACGCGTCCGCTTCTCCAACGGCAACGAGGCCGAGGTCACGGGCGTCCATGTCGTTGACGGCGAGATCGAGATCGAGGTGGACGCCGACGTTCCCGACGGCGTCCACGTTCTCGAATGCGCCCTGGACGCCCCGCGGCGCCGGGCGCTCATGCGCACGCACACGGCGTTCCACATCCTGTCGGCGGTGCTCGGCGAGGACGGCGCCGAGGTCACCGGCTGCCAGCTCGAGCCCGGACGCGCCCGCGGCGACTTCTCCGGCATCGATGCGGCGACGGCCAAGGCGGCCGTCGAGCGGGCTGACGCGCTGGCGTCCGAAGGCCACGAGGTGACGATCGAGCTGCTGCCGCGGGCGCAGTTCGCGGCGGATCCGAGCCTGGTCCGGCTGGCGACCGACCTCGTGCCGGACGTCGACCCGGTGCGGGTCGTCAACATTGCCGGCATCGACCGCCAAGCCGACGGCGGCACGCACGTCATGAACACCGCCCAGATCGGACGCATCGTCTTCGACAAGTTCGAGAACAAGGGCGCCCGCAACAAGCGGATCACCTTCTCGATCGCGGACGCCTGACTAGCCCTGGGCGTCCTTGAGCGCCCACGGCAGCGCCAAGGCCCCGTACGCGGCGAACACCGCGGCGGCCACGTAGGGCAGGTAGCCGGGCCAGTCCGGCAGCTTGTCCAGGACGCTGGACGTGGCCGGCTTGCGGCTCACGAACATGTAGTTGCTGCCCAGCCGCCGGTTCACGAGGTACGCGCCGGCGCCGTGGACGACCGTGCCCGCCATGGCCCGCAGGAGCGAGCCGCGACTAGGGCGGAAGCCCTCGACGAACGTCATCCACCACGGCGCGCCCAGGACCAGCCCGTGGCTGACGAAGAACTGGAAGAACCGGTAGTGCGGGAAGCCGAAGCGGCCGATGTCGGGGGTCAGCAGGGCGATCGTGGCGCCGAAGGTGGCGACGTAATACAGGTGGTCGTAGAGGGTCTGGTTCCGCAGCGCGAGCATGGCTGCGCCGAACCACACCGCGACCGAGCACAGGTGCAGCGGCACCATTTCGCGGGCCGTCCAGGTGCCGGTGGCCAGGCGCCACGCGTGGTAGCTGACTTCCTGGGCGACCAGTCCGGCCGCAAGCCCCACCCGGACCCGTCCCCGGGCCACCGGCGAGGCGTCCTTCATGGTCTTGGCCAGCAGCACCTGTGCCAGCACGACCAGCGTCAGCGCGATCAGGTGGGGCTCTCCGAAGAGCTCGAACTCTCCGCCCTCGAAGGACGACGCGTCCGCGACGAACTGCACGCTGCCTCCTGGGTTGGTGCGAACGACCCTATGCGGCGTCCCGATTGCCGGGGAGGGTAGGCCTCCCCGTCCCCGGTCGCCGAAGGCGCCGACCAGGGCGTCCGGCTAGCATCGGGCGCGTGACCAGCCCCGATCAGCCCGACTTCGCCAAGTCCGGCGGCCTCATCACGGCCGTCACGGTGGACGCCGCCACGTCCGAGGTGCTGATGGTCGCCTTCATGAACGCGGACGCCTACGCGCGCACGCTCTCGACGGGGCTCGTCCACTACTGGTCGCGGTCGCGCGGCAAGCTCTGGTGCAAGGGTGAGACGTCCGGGAACGTCCAGCGGCTGGTCGAGCTGCGCGTCGACTGCGACGCCGACGCCGTCGTCGTCCGCGTCGACCAGACCGGACCCTCCTGCCACGAGGGCTTCCGCAGCTGCTTCTACCGGACGGTCACGCCCGAGGGTCGCTTCGAGGTGGACGCCGAGCGGCTGGCGTCCCCGGAGGAGATCTACGGCACGGCGTCCGCGCCGGACGCCGGCGCGTAATCTGCCGGGCCTGGAGGACAGACGCCTCGGACGCCTCGAGCACCGGTCCTCGGTCCTGATCTACGGTGCGGCCTCGCTGGCCGCGGTCAGCCAAGAGATCGCGGACGCCTCCGTCGAGCGCGCTCTCGCCGCCGGCATCAACCACCTCGACACGGCGGCCACCTAGGCGACTCGGACGAGCGGCTCGGCGCCATGGACTGCTGGCGCGGGAAGGCCTTCCTCGCCACCAAGGTGGAGGAGCGCACCGCGGCCTGACGACCGCCGGCGAGACCCGGCTGCTGGACCGCATCATCGACGCCGAGCAAGCTCGGGCGTCCCTGACCGTCGACGAGGCCACCCGCACCCTCGAAGCGCTGTCGGACGAGCAGTACTCCACCGTCTTCGCCGGCGTGTGACAGCCGCTGCACAGCGGAAAGGGGCGCAGGCGTCCGGTTGGCGGGTCTAGACTCACCCCGATAGCAAAACGTGCTCCGGGGTCGGTGTAACTCCGAACCGGCGGTGATAGTCCGCGACCCGGAGGCTCGCAAGAGCCGAAGGTGGAGCCGGTGGAACTCCGGCACCGACGGTTAAAGTCCGGATGAGAGGCAGCACGGGTCGCCGTGAGGCGTCCGCCCGCGCGCGATCACGCGTGGAGCGGACGCGGCTTGCGGCGTCCGCCGGCCCCGGAACACCCGACCGGGAGAGCCAGATGCCAGCCCAGGCGCCAGACAAGCGGCACCTCGTCGCGCCCTGGGTGCTGCTCGCGATCATCGTGGCCCTGTGGCAGGCCGGCGTCACCGTCGGTGGCATGCCGGCCTTCCTGCTGCCGTCGCCGTCCGGAGTCCTGTCGCGCCTCGTCGTGATGCTGTCGGACGCCGCCACCTGGCCCTACGTCGGCTCGACGATGCTCGAGGCCCTGGGCGGCTGCGTCCTGGGCGCGGCGGTGGCGCTGCCGCTCGCGGTTCTCATTCACCGCAGCCGGTGGGTGAACGCCGCGGTGTCGCCCTTCCTGGGTGCCACGCAGGCGATCCCCGCCATCGCGATCGCGCCGCTGCTGGCCATCTGGGCGGGCTACGGGCTGCGGCCGATCATCTTGCTCTGCGCGTTGCTGGTCTTCTTCCCGATTCTCGTCGCGGCGGTCGTCGGCCTGCGGCACGTCGACCACTCGATCATCGACGCCGCCCGCATGGACGGCGCCGGGCACGCCGCCTTGCTCACCCAGATCGAACTGCCGCTGGCGCTGCCGAGCATCCTCGGTGGCATCCGCAACGGCTTCACCCTGAGCGTCACGGGCGCCGTCGTCGGCGAGATGGTGATCGGGGGCGAGGGGCTGGGTCAGCTGCTCACCATCCAGCGGCAGGTCAACGACACGGCCGGCATGTTCGCCACCATCGTCATCCTCTGCGCGCTCGCGTCCGTCGCCTACGGCGCCATCTACCTGGTCGAGCGCCGCTCGGCCGTCATCCAATCCCTCGCGGGCAACCGCACCTAGGAGAACCCTCATGTCCCTGTCCCGTCGCGGTTTCATCGGACTCGCGGTCACCGGACTCGCCGGCAGCCTCGCTGCGTGCGGGACGGCGTCCACGATCGACGTGCCCTCCTCGGCAGGTGGCGGCTCGTCCAGTGCCGCGCCGGTGCGGGCGACGATCGGTCTGACGTACGTGCCGAACATCCAGTTCTCGCCGTTCTACGTGGCTGAGGCGTCCGGCCTCTACAAGACGACCGGCGCGACCGTGACCCTGCGGCACCACGGGGCGTCCGAGGGGCTGTTCACCGCGCTGGCCGGCGGGAGCGAGGACTTCGTCGTCGCCGGCGCCGACGAGATGCTGCAGGCTCGCGCGCAGGGCCTCGACCTGGTCGCGATCGCGCAGTTCTACCGGAGCTACCCGGTCGTGGGCATCGTCAAGGAGGCCTCGCCGATCAAGTCCGCCGCCGACCTCAAGGGCCGCAGCATCGGCGTCCCCGGGAAGTTCGGGGAGTCCTGGTTCGGGCTGAAGGTGCTGCTCGCCTCCGGCGGGCTCACCGAGGCCGACGTCAAGATCATCGACACGCAGTACACGCAGGTGGCGGCCCTGCGCGGCGACAAGGTCGACGCGATCATGGGCTTCTCGAACAACGACGCGGTGGTCCTGGCCCTCGACGGCGTCGCGGTCCGGACGCTGCCGCTCACGTCCGGCAGCCTGCCGCTCGTGGGGATCTCGCTGATCACCACCCAGAAGTACCTGGACGCCCACCCGGCGGTCGCCAAGGCCGTCGTGGCGGCCTGCATGGGCGGGGTGAATGCCGTGGTGAAGGACCCGGCGGCCGCCGTGAAGACGTCCGAGGACTACATCACCACCCTCAAGTCGGACGCCGCCTCCCGCACCGCCGCCGCCAAGACCCTCGACGCGACCATTCCGCTGCTCAAGGACGCCTCCGGCGCGGTCACCCCGGCCTTCGACGCCGCCCAGTTCGCGGCCATGGCGACGTTCTTGAAGGACCAGGGCCTCGTGGCAGCGGCCGTGGAGCCGACCAAGGCGATGTCCAACGCGTACCAGTCGTGACTCCTCGAGGCTGCGCTGCGCAGGCGTCCGGCGGTGTGGCTCGATAGCATGCGCACGCGAGCGAGATTGGAGCGGGCATGAGCGACCAGGCCGACCCCGTGGTTCCCGGCTGGGATGAGTACTTCCTCGGCATCGCGCGGGCCGTGTCGGCGCGGGCCAAGTGCACCCGGCGCCGGGTGGGCGCGGTGCTCGTCCACGATCGCCGCATCATCGCCACCGGTTACAACGGGGCCGCGCCGGGGCGTCCGGACTGCCTGCAGGGCGCCTGCCCGCGCGGAACTCTCGGCTACGACGTGATCCCGGGCCTGGGCGACTACGACCGTCCCGGGACGCCGGGGTTCTGCATCGCGATCCACGCCGAGGTTAACGCGCTGCTGTTCGCGACCCGCGACACCAAGGGCGCGACGGCGTACATCACCGACCCGCCCTGCCCGGGGTGCCGCAAGGCGCTCGCGGCCGCGGGAATCGTCCGCGCCGTCTGGCCCGACGGCGAGCACAACGCCGACGGGCTCGTCGACTGGACCACCGGGCCGTGAAGCTCCTGCGTCCCGAGAGCGGCCACTCGGCCGCCGCCGCCACCGGGACGCTTCCGGACGTTGACCGGCTGACCACCACGGGCTTCGCCAGCCTCCTCGACCGCGCCATCGCGGTCGTCTGCTGCGCCGTCTTGGCGTGGTCGTTCATCGAGGGACGCAACGCGCTGCAGCACGTCGACCGCATCTGGCTGGCCCTGATCGGCGGGTCGATCGTGGCCGCGGCGGTGCTCATGCCGTTCTATGCGTGGTCACGCCGAGGCGTCCGGGCGCTCGCCGGCATCTACGCCGTCATCGTCTTGGTAGGCCACGTCACCTGGCCCTACGCGTGGACGGACGCGCGCGCTGCGGCGTCCCCGCCGACGCTCACCCTGCTGCTGGGGCTCGGGGTCATCTGCATGGGGATCGCCCTGTCGAGCGCGGTGGCCGTGCTGTACGCGGTCGTGTCGGCGGTCGCCTACGTGGCGGTGAGCCTGACGCCATCCGGGGGCTCGCTGCGGCCGGTGGACGCCGTCCAGGGCGCCCTGGCGTTCGTCGTGCAGCCGTTGCTGGTCTGGCTGATCCTGCAGTTCGTCCGGCAGGCGGTCGCGTCCTTCGACGAGCACCTGGCCCAGCGCCGCGACGAGTCGACCGAGACAGCCGTCGACCGGGCGCTCAGCGACGAGCGGCTCCGACTGGACGCGATCATCCACGACGAGGTCCTCACCACCCTCGTGGCGGCCGCGCGCGGCTCGGACCGTGACCAGAAGGTCGCCGAGCTGGCTAGCCACGCGCTGGCAACGCTGCAGCGCGAGGCGTCCGGGGACCCCATGGACGCCCCCGTCTCGGCCGATCAGTTCGTGCGGCTGATCAAAGACGTCTCCACCTCGGTGTGCCCGACCGCTGAGGTCAACGCGGAGATCCCGGCGGCCTCGCTGACCATCGAACCGGCCGTCGTGCGCGAGCTTCTTCGCGCGACGCGGGAAGCCGTTCTCAACGCCGAGCGGCACGCGCAGGCGTCCTCGGTGCAAGTGGACGTCTGGGTGGCCGCCACGCTGCGGCGCCTTCAGGTGCGCATCGTTGTCACGGACGACGGCGTCGGCTTCGACGCGAACGCCGTCCTGCCGTCGCGGCTGGGGCTCAGGCTCGCGGTCATCGGACGCCTCGAGGCGCTCGGTGGCCGAGCGGCGGTGTCGTCCGTCCCGGGCCGCGGCACCGACGTCCGGCTCATGTGGGTCGGGGAGCGCTCGCAGCCGCAGGCCGGCGGGCCGCATACCCGTCGGCGCGTCTGGCAGCACCCGATCTTTGCGCCGGTGCACCCCCGGCCGCTGGCGCTGCTCAGCTCGGCGCTCGTGGCGCTCAACGTGCTCATCGCCGGACTCGACCGCACGGCCTTCGCCCAGCCCTGGCTCGTCGCGGTCGCGAGCGTGCTGTTCGGGGTTGCGTCCGTCATCGGGGTGTACTGCCTGGTCCTGCCGCCCGCCGGCCCCCTGCGCGGCTGGCTCATGTCGGGGCTGGTGGTGTCGGGAACCGGGCTAGCCCTGGCGGCCCTCGGGCCTCGAGCCTGGGCGCCGGACGCGCTCTGGTTCGTCGCACCCGCATCGTTGCTGGCGTTGGTGGTGCTCGCCTCCGGAGAGGCGCTCCCCGCCTGGCTGGCCGCCGCCATCTACGGCGTCGCGGTCGTCATCGCGGCCTCGCTCGGCGGCCAGCCGCCTGAGCGCGTCGTGTCCGTGGCCGCCGCGCCGCTGTTCTGGCTGACGGTGCTGACCCTGTTCTTCTGGTGGCTCGACTCGCTGCAAGCCCAGGTCGATCAGGCCGAGACGGCCGTCGAGGAGGCCGCCCGCCTGGACGCCTCCACGGTCAGCAAGCTCATGTTCCGCGAGGTGTGGCTGTCCGAGCTGCGCGAGGTGGTGGCCCCGGCGTTGGCGAAGCTGGCGGGCCAGGTCGAGCCGGTGACGGACGAGGATCGGCGCCGGTTTCTCCTGCTGGAGGGCAGCCTCCGCGACGGGCTGATGGCCGGCAACCTCAACTCGCCAGCGCTCAGCGCCGCCATCATGGACGCCCGCGCGCGCGGTGTGTCCGTCACCCTCGTGGACAACCGGGGGTCGAACCTCCCCGCGGCGGCCCGCAAGTCCGCCCTGCGCCGCCTGGAAGCGATGGTCCGGGCCGCCGAGGGGGGCCGGGTCGTGGCGCGCACCGCCCCGGAGGGCTACGGCGAAGCGGTCACGATCCTCCAAGTGCCGAGCGGCAGGGAGGCGAAACTCACCGTCATCGGTGAGAATGGGTCAGTCTCGACCGGCGTCCCCCTTCCAGCCGCCGACTGAGCAGGAGGGCTCTATGCCGATCAGAACCGCGATCATCGACGACCACGAGGCCATCCGCTACGGCATGCAGGCCGCGTTCGATCGCGCCGACGATCCGCGGGTCGAACTGGTCGGCGCGGCGTCCACGGTCGACGAATTTCTCCACCTGAGGTCGGACGCCGAGGTCGTGCTGCTGGACCTGCGGCTCGCCGACGACTCCGATCCCCAGGCCAACGTCGAGACGCTGGAGGGGCGGGGCTACCAGGTCGTGGTCTACTCCATCGCCGACAACACCCGCCTGCTGCGCCGGGCGCTGGCCGGCGGTGCGCACGGCGTCTGCCGCAAGGCCGAGCCGATCGCCGCGACCATCGAGGCCATCGTCGCGGTGGCAGATGGGCAGCAGGTGATCTCTCAGGAGATCCTGGCCGCGATCGAGGGCGACTCCGAGTACGTGGCGGCAGCGCTCGGGGCGCGCGAGCGCGAGGTGCTGAGCCTGTACGCCGCGGGGCTCGAGATCCCCGAGGTCGCGCGGACGCTCTTCATCACCGAGAACTCCGTCAAGGAGTACCTCAAGCGCATCCGGGCCAAGTACACCCACGTTGCGCGGCCGGCGACGTCCAAACTCGAGCTGTTCCGCCGGGCTATCGAGGACGGCATCGTCCCGCCGGTCGAGCCGCTGCGTTAAGACGACCCGAGCAACGGGGTCATTCGTCGGCGGAACCTGTCGAAGCCCTGGTGCAGGCGGACTTCGACAAGCTCAGCCAGCGAGTTTCGGTGCTTCCTGACCGCCTCGACGTCAGGCCCGGTCGACCTGGGCATCGCCGGGGGCGTAGTAGACGACGATCGGACGCGTCGCGCTCCACTGCAGCCGTAGCCGTGCGCGGTCGTGGGCCATCAAGTAGCCGAGCACCCCGGCGAACGTGAGCGCGATCGCGACGGCCCCGAAATAGACGGTCGCCCGGGGTCCGAAGGCGGTGCCGACCCAGCCGACGAGCGGGCTGATCACGGGCGCGCCGCCCAGCAGGAACACCATCCACAGCGCCATCACCCGGCCCCGGACGGCTCCCGCCACCGACGTCTGCAGCAGCGTGTTGGCCGTCACGACGGCGGTGATCGCGCATAAGCCGATCGGCACCTGCAACGCGGCGAACATCCAGAACTCGGGCGCCGCCCCGGACGCTGCCTGGAACAGGGCGAACCCGAGCATCGCCACGAGGATGTAGCGCAGCCGAGGCCGCTTGCGGGCCGCCGACAGCAGCGCCGCCCCGAGCGCGCCGACGCCCATCAACGACCCCAGCATTCCGAACTCGGGCGGGCCCTTGCCGAACTCGATCTTGGCCATCGACGGGTTCGAGATCGCGAAGTTGAAGGCGAAGTTGCCCATCATGAAGCCGACGAAGAGCAGCAGCATCAGGTCCGGACGCCTCCGCACGTACCGCAGCGCATCCTTCAGGCCGCCCTTGCCGCGGGGTGGAGCGTCCGAGACCAACAGCGCGGAGGCGTCCAGACTGATGGTCGCCCACAGCAGGACGACGAAGGTCGAGGTGTTCACCAGGAAGACCGGCCCGGTGCCGATGAGGGCGATCAGAAGGCCGGCGATGCCCGGTCCGAACAGGCGGGCCGCGTTGAAGTTGGCGGAGTTGAGGCCGATCGCGTTCGACAGCAGGTCCTTGGGCACGAGCTCGCTGACGAAGGCCTGGCGCGCGGGGGCGTCCACGGCGCCGGCGCAGCCGTCGATGAACGTGATGACGAAGACCTGCCAGAGCTGGATGTTGCCGGTGATGATCAGCACCCCGAGCAGCGCCGAGTCGACGAGCATCACGCACTGCGCGCCGATCATCAGCCGCCGCTTCGGGATGCGGTCGGCGAGGGTCCCGGCGTACGGCGAGAGCAGGAGCGCGGGCAGGAACATCAGGCCGGTCAAGAGGCCGATGGCCGACATGTCACCGGGCGTCAGCTCGACCAGGACCAGCCAGCTCGCCGCCGTCCGCGACATCCAGGACCCGATGTTGGACGCCAGCACGCCCGAGAAGTAGCGGCGGTAGTTGGGCACCGAGAGCGAGGCGAACATCCGCGCCATCGACCCGTCACCACCTTCGCTAACCCGCCCGCCAACGGCGAGCGTGCCCGTCCACCCTACGCTCGTCGGGGCCTAGTCTTTGCCCGTGCGCATGACGGTCGTCGAACCCGGTGGGCTGTGGGGTCCGCTGTCGGACGCCCTCGCCGGCGGCTCGGTCGTCGCTCCCGCGGCGGACGCGGCGACGGTGGCGATGTTGCGTCCGGACGTGCCGGTGGCCGAGCCGGATGCCGCCCTGATCGTCGCCACGTCGGGGTCGACCGGACGCCCCAAGGGCGTGGTCCTGTCGCGAGCGGCGCTGGCGGCGTCGGCGTCCGCCACGCACGAGCGGCTCGGCGGGCCCGGTACCTGGCACTGCGCGCTGCCCACCACGTATGTGGCTGGCGTGATGACCCTGGTCCGGGCGCATTTCGCGGGCACCGAGCCGGTGTTCGTGGCGTCCGACCTGAGCGACCTGCTGGCGGGCGTCCAGCGGAACTACCTGTCGCTCGTGCCCACCCAGCTGCACCGGGCGCTGGACGATCCGGGGCTGGTCGATCGGCTGGCCGCCTTCGACGCTGTGCTGCTCGGCGGCGCGGCGATCGCGCCCGAGCTGCGGGGCCGCGCGGAGGCGTCCGGCATCACGATCGTCGCGACCTACGGCATGAGCGAGACCTGCGGGGGCTGTGTTTACGACGGCGTGCCCCTGCCGGGGGTTTCGATCGACATCGCGACGTTTGCGGGTGGTGGAGGTGATCTCGGGGCCGAATTGCCCGGACCCTCGCCGCTCGACCCGCACACGTCGCGGTCGGCCCAGGAGAGCCCGGTGGGCCGGGTCCTGATTGGCGGCCCGATGCTGTTCTCGGGCTACCGCCTCGACCCGGACGCCAGCGCCGCGGCCCTGGCTGGGGGCCGGTTCCTCACGTCCGACCGCGGGCAGCTGGACGCCGACGGTCGCCTCCGCATCCTGGGGCGGGTCGACGACGTGGTGATCTCGGGGGGAGTGAACGTCGACCTCGCCGCCGCGCAGGCCGTCGCGGACGCGGTGCTCGGGACGCCGGAGGCGGGCGGGATCGTGCTGGCCGGCGTCCCGGACGCCCACTGGGGCACGAAGGTGGTCGCCGTCACGGCGTCCGAGCTGACGACCGACGAGGTGCGGACCCGGCTCGCCGCGCGGCTGGGCCGCGAGGCGCTGCCGTGGGAGGTCCGGCGGGTCGATTCGCTGCCACGCACGGCCAATGGAAAGATCGACCGGCAACGCATCATCACGACCTGGAGGTAGCCGGTGGCCACCGCAGCGGAATGGCTTGAGGGAGCCCGCCTGCGCACCCTGCCGGCCGCGGTCGCCCCGGTGCTGGCCGGATCGGCCGTCGCCGTCGACCTGGGTGGATTCGACGCCGGACGCGCCCTGCTTGCGCTGCTCGTGGCGCTCGCCCTGCAGGTCGGGGTGAACTACGCGAACGACTACTCCGACGGCGTCCGGGGCACCGACTCGGCCGAGAAGCGGGTCGGTCCGAAGCGGCTGGTGGGCTCGGGTGCCGCGACGCCGGGGCAGGTCCGGGCGGCCGCCTTCGGCTGCTTCGCGGTGGCCGCCGCAGCGGGCCTGGGGCTGGTGGTGCTGACGGGCGCCTGGTGGCTGATCGCCGTCGGCGCGGCCTGCATCGTGGCGGCCTGGTTCTACACGGGCGGGAGCCGTCCGTACGGCTACCTGGGGCTCGGCGAGGTCTTCGTTTTCGTGTTCTTCGGGCTGGTGGCCACGTGCGGGACGACGTACGTCCAACTGCTGCGGGTGCCGCCGAGCTCGGTGTGGGCGGGCGTGTCGATGGGGGCGCTGGCCTGCGCGATCTTGGTGGTCAACAACCTCCGCGACATTGACGGCGATGTCGCGTCCGGCAAGCGGACCCTGGCCGTCCGCCTCGGCGCCGACGGGACGCGAGGGCTCTATCTCGGCCTGGTCTTGGTCTCGATGGGCGCGCTCCTGGTGACTGCGCTGCTGACCTCGCCCGAGGCGATCTTCGCCCTGGCGGCGTGGGCGCTGCTGAGTGGTCCGGTGCGGACAGTGCTCGGCGGGGCGGTCGGTTTGGCCCTGATCCCCGTCCTGAAATGGACGGGGCTGGCGCAGCTGCTGGCCGGGGTCCTGCTGTTCGTGGGGTCCTGGTTCGGCCGATGACCGCGCCGGTGCTGGTGCCCTTCGACCTGCCGATGCGGGTCCGGTTTCGCGGGATCACCCGGCGGCGCGGGGTGCTGGTGCAGGGTCCGGCTGGCTGGGGGGAGTGGAGCCCGTTTGCCGAGTACGTGACGCCCGAGATTGACCCGTGGTGGCGCTGCGCGCGCGAGGCCGCGGTGGAGGGCTGGCCGGCTGCGGTGCGCTCGTCGGTGCCGGTGAACGTCACGATTCCTGCGGTGAGCCCTTGGGACGCCCACGCGCGCGCCGCGGCGTCCGGCTGCTCAACGGCGAAGATCAAGGTCGCCGAGCCCGGCCAAAGCGCCGCCGAGGACGAGGCCCGCGTCGAGGCGGTCCGGGACGCGCTGGGGGCGTCCGGGCGGGTGCGCATCGACGCGAACGGAGCGTGGACGGTGGCTGAGGCGCTGCGGCGGCTCCGGTCGCTGGCCCGGTACGGGCTGGAGTACGCCGAGCAGCCGTGCCGGAGCGTCGAGGAGCTGCGCGAGCTGCGGCTGGCCCTGGCGAGGGCCGGCGTCGAGGTGCCCATCGCAGCGGACGAGTCGATCCGGCGCTCCGGCGATCCCGAGCGGGTGGCGGCGCTCGAGGCCGCGGACGTCGCCGTCTTGAAGGTGCAGCCGCTGGGCGGCGTCCGGGCTTGTCTGGAGCTGGCCGAGCGGCTCGGGATGCCCGTCGTGGTGTCGTCCGCGCTCGAGACGTCGGTCGGCATCGCGGCCGGCGTCTCGCTCGCGGCGGCCCTGCCAGAGCTGCCGTACGCCTGCGGGCTCAACACCGTCAGCTTGTTGGACGCCGACGTGGCGCTTGACCCGTTGGTTGCCGTGGACGGGGCGATCGGCGTCCGTTCCGTCGAGGTACGCGACGTGGCAGCATGGGACGCCGGGCCGCTGGCCGCCGACGAGTGGCGCCGGCGCTGGCTGACGATGGAGGACCGTCCGTGGTGAGTTCGAGCGCCGCCTGCGCGCGGGTCCTGGTCGCGCAGCTGGTGGCGCAGGGCGTCCGCGAGCTGGTGCTGTGCCCCGGATCGAGGTCCGCGCCGCTCGCGTTGGCGGCAGTCGAGGCCGACGCCCTCGGTGTACTCCGCCTGCATGTGCGCACCGACGAGCGGTCGGCGGGGTTCCTGGCTTTGGGGCTGGCGAAGGCGTCCGGGCTGCCGGTCGCGGTCGTGACCACCTCGGGGACGGCCGTCGGCAACCTGCTGCCCGCTGTGATGGAGGCCTCGCATTCCGGGGTGGGGGTGGTCGTCGTCTCGGCGGACCGGCCCGCCGCGCTCGTCGGCTTCGGCGCGAACCAGACCACCGAACAGATCGGCATCTTCGACGGCTTCGTCCGGTACACGGCCCGCGTGACGTCCGCCGCGCACCCCGACACCTGGGCGGCGCAGACCGCGAAGGCGTGCGTCCTGGCGGCGACGGGTCCGGTGCATCTGAATGTCGAACTGGATGTGCCGCTCGTCGACTCGCCTGCGGTCCCTGAACTCGCAGATCGGGCGACCACGGTCCCGGAGCCTGTCGAAGGGTCCCTCGCTCACCTGATCGCGACCGCGGGGCCTCTGCAGCGACACCGTGCGGGCTTGGCCGAGGCGCCAGCGACGGAGCTCCTGGTCGGCCCCCGAACCGTCATCATCGCCGGCGACGAGCGGGACGCCTCGGGCGCCGCCGCAGCCGCGCTCGCAGCGTCCGCGGGTGTGCCACTGATCGCGGAACCATCGTCCAACGCTCGCACCGCAGGCGCCCTGCGCTGCGGACGCCTCGTGCTGACCACCCCGCTGGCCGATCAGGTCGAACGTGTGCTGGTCTTTGGCCATCCGACCTTGTCGCGCCCGGTGACGCGGCTGCTGTCGCGTCCGGACGTCGAGGTGATCGCCGTCGCGTCCGACGATGCTGACTGGCCCGACCCGGGCCATCGGGTGCGGTTGGTCACGCCTGCCCTCCGCCTCGACACCGGCGATCCCGGCTGGCTGGCCGCCTGGCAGGACGCCGACGCGGCGGCGTCCGAACGCGTCGACGGCGTTCTCGCGGACGCCGGCCTGACCGGCTGGTCGCTGGCCCGCGCGGTCTGGGACGCCTGTTCCGGACGCCCGCTGGTGCTCGGTGCGTCCCAGCTGATCCGGGACGCCGACCTCGTGCCGATCACCGACCGTCCGCCCACCGTGTACGCCAACCGCGGCCTCGCGGGCATCGACGGCACCGTCTCGACGGCCGTGGGCGTAGCGCTGGCTCTGGGTGGTCCGGCGCTGGCGCTGATGGGCGACCTGACGTTCCTGCACGACTCGAACGGGCTGGCGATCGGCCCGGGGGAGCCGCGTCCGGACCTGCGCCTCGTCGTCGGCGACGACTCCGGTGGCTCGATCTTCGCGACGCTCGAGTACGGCGAGGACCGCTTCGCCGGCGTCTTCGAGCGTGCCTTCGCGACGCCGTCTGGGGTCGACCTGGCCGTGCTGGCGGCGTCCTACGGCGTGCCGGTGACGATCGTCGAGACGGACGCCGACCTGGCCGTCGCGCTGGGGCGTCCGATCAAGGGGGTGGACGTCGTGATCGTGAAACTCGACCGCTCCAATCGACGGCAGTTGTCGCAGGCGCTGCTGGGCTGACCGCTCCCCGCACGTTCGTGGCGGAGTCGCTGTTGCCAGGCCACCACAACTCCGCCACCAGACTGGCTCAACCGTCCCATCGGCTCTTACCGAGTAGCCCCGTTGGTTGAGTTTCTCGAAGCCCGTCGGCTGGTCACGGAATGGCCGCGTTGCCTGAGCTTGTCGCAGCCCGGCCGCCCGGAGGACCGCTCAGTCGAGCGAGCGCACCCAGCGCCGCAGGTGCCAGGTGGCCAGGACGTCATCCTCGTTGTACTCCAGGACACGCGTCCGGGCGGCCGCCCGCGCGGCGTCGCTCGCGGCGCCGACCGCGTCGTCGAACCACCCTTGGGACGCCAGCCCGCCGGGCGACTCGTCGCGCCAGCCGAACCCCGCCCCCGCGGACGCCACCACTTTCAGCCCGAGGCCGTTCGCCCCGAAGAAGTGCTGCCTGACAACGCCGAACAGGTCGACGAAGTGCTCCTCGGCGAAGCCTTCGGCCCAGTCGGCCAGCTCGCCTTGGCCCCGCTCCCGCAGCCCGGACGCCAGCCGGTGCAGCCGCAGCATCTCGTACTCGCTGTAGTGATAGACCGCCGCGTCGCGCCCGGCCGTCACCTCCCGCAGCCAGGCGAACGCCTCGGCCGCGAGCTCACGCTCGGCTGCGGCGTCCATCGGTTCGAAGCGCGCGAACGCGCGGTACTCGCGGCGTCCGGACGCGCGGTCGTCGACGTGGAAGCCCCACAGATAGGCGTGGTCCTTGGCCGAGGTCTCGATGTCGAGGTCGATCTCCAACTCGTGCTCGCCCAACTCGACCGAGCCGGCGGTCGTCCGCTCCAGCTCGGCCCCGGACGCGATCAGCCGCGCCCGACGCTGGATCAGCCGCAGCCGGTCCTCGGCGCCGTCGCGGGTGACGCGGGGCAGGAAGTCGAGCAGCAGCGCGTCCAGGTCCGCGTCCGCCAGATCGCCGACGCTCCGCACTCCGAGGGAGCGCAGGGCCCGCACTTCCTGGGGGTCGAGCGGCGCCTTGCCGATGCGCAGCGACAGGTCATCGGCGGGCAGCAGCGCCGAGCAGCGGTCGAGCCAGACGCAGTAGGGGCACTCGCGATGGATCACCGGATCCGGGGCGACGTCCGTCCCGTCCAGCGCCCCGGACGCGAGCCGCACCCGCTCAGCATGCTCGACGTCGTAGCGCTCGAGTAGCCCGTCGGCGTTCAGGTCGATCCACGTGATGACGAGGTGCTGGTGCCGGTCCTCGGCGTCCGGCGGCGTCAGTCGCTCGGTGCCGATCAGGCCGACGATCGGTTCGGACGCCGCGCGGCCCGTCGCCTGCAGCAGCCGCCACTGATGTGCGACCTGGAGGGCGGCCTTGCTGCGGCTCATCCGGAAGCGGCGCCCGGGGAACTCTCGACGCGTCAGCGGGTCGTCCAGCAGGGAGTAGCTCAACGGCGCGGCGTCCGGCGAGCACGCCTCCTGGACGCGGTGGAACTTCACCAGGACCGGCACGTACCCGTCCGCGACCTTCAACAGCACCGACGGACGCCCCGCGCGGTGGGCGTCCCAGTCGCGGGGCAGCAGCGCGCCGATGATGAGGTCGTAGCCCTCGTCGAGGGCGCGGAGGGCGGCGGCCTCCTGCTCGTCGGACGGCGTGCCCCGCAGCGGACGCAGGTCGATCGCGGACGCCCCCGAGGCGAGCAGCCGCCCGAAGACGTCGGCCTCGACGGCGTCCGGATCGTGGAAGAACGCGGGCAGCGGCGCCTCGCGGCGGGGCGCCTCCAGCCCGGGGGTGAAGGCGTGCAGCGTCTTGAGCTCGCAGGACCGGGCGGCGTAGGCGTCCAGGACGAACGGCTGGGTCATGCCCGGCCGCGGTGGAGCGCAACGACCCCGCCGGAGAGGTTCTTCCACGCGACGTCGTGCCAGCCGGCGTCGACCATCAGCTGCGCGAGGGCGGGCTGGTCCGGCCAGGCCAGGATCGACTCGGCGAGGTAGTCGTAGGCGCCCGGGTTGGACGACAGCAGGCCCGCCGCCGCGGGGATCACCTTGGGCAGCATGACGTCGCGGTACAGGCGCCGGAAGGGCCCGAACAGGGGCGTCGAGAACTCGTTGATGACGACGATCCCACCGGGACGCGTCACGCGCCGTAGCTCGCGCAGCGCGACGTCGGTGTGCTCGACGTTGCGCAGGCCGTAGCTGATCGTGACGGCGTCGAAGGTGGCGTCGGCGAAGGGCAGGTCGCAGGCGTCCGCGTTCACGAAGCCGAGGTCCGGCCAGCGCTTCTTACCCTCGGCGAGCATGCCGAACGACAGGTCGGCGGGCACGACGAGCGCGCCGGCGTCCGCCAGGGGACGCGACGACGTGCCGGTGCCGGCGGCCAGGTCGAGGATGCGCATGCCCGGCTTCGGATCGATCGCTTTGACGACCTGGTGGCGCCAATACAGGTGCTGGCCGCCGCTCATGATGCCGTTCATCAGGTCGTAGCGGGACGCCACCCCGTCGAACATGCCGGCGACGTCTGCGCGCCTCTTGGCCAGGGTCGCGCGCGCGTCGGACTTGGTCACCACGGGACGACATCTTGTCACGTCCCGCCGACAGCCCGTCGATCGGCCGCCCACCCCCCCAACTTGTTCGCGTGTTTGAGTGCTGGGCCTTTCGGTTTTCCGGAAGGTCGAGCACTCAGTACTGGGGAGAGAGTGCCCACCACAAGCCAGGCGGGCCGGTGGCGCCAGCACCCTTGCGCGTGCGAGAGAATCGGGACCATGGCCAAACGCGTACCGGTGCTCACGGCGTCCAAGGTGAAGAAGGCTTTCGGGCCCGTGACGATCGTCGAGAACTTCTCACTCGACGTCTTTCCCGGCGAGGCGATCGCGCTGACCGGACGCAACGGCGTCGGCAAGTCGACCATTCTGCGCATGCTGATCGGGGCGACGATCCCGGATGAGGGCACGGTCGAGTTCGAGGGCATCCGCATGAGCGAGACGAATCCCGAGATCCGCCGCGGCGTGGCGACGGTCATCGACGACCTCGACTTCTTCCCCGACCTCAGCGTCGTCGAGCACCTGGACCTCCTGGCCCGCGCCCACGGCGTCCCTGATCCGGACGCCGCCGTGGACGCCGTCCTGGACGAGGTCCAGCTGGTGCCGCAGTCCGGGCAGTTGCCGGGCACGCTGAGCTCCGGCCAGCGGCGTCGTCTCGCGCTGGCTACGGCTTTCGTGCGTCCGCGCAAGCTGCTGATCCTGGACGAGCCCGAGCAGCGCCTCGACGTCGAGGGCGTGGCCTGGCTGGCCGCCCGGCTCGTCGCCGAGCGTGAGCGCGGCCTCGCGATCGTGATGGCCTCGCACGAGCCCTACCTGGTCCAGCAGGTGGCGACCCGGACCGTGAAGCTCGTCGGCCCGCGGCGTCCGACCGTGGACGCCGAGCCCGAGGCCGAGCCGGCCGAGGCTGAGGTCGCGCCGTGAGCAAGAAGTCGAAGAAGCTGATCCGGTCGGGGGTGTCCCAGCCGGACGCCGTCGCCGGGCCCGGCGTCGAGGTCGAGTCCGAGGACCCGTACGCCGCCTACGCCGACCGCGACTGGACCTTCGCCTTCTTGCCGGACGCCGACGCGCACGTCGTCGACGAAAAGGCCCTGCACGGCCTCATGAAGGACTGGCGGCACGGACGCGCGTCCCGGACCATCGGCCAGGTGCTGGGCGACGCCTACTTCATGCTCTTCAGCCTCGCGTTGATCGGCGCGATGATCGTGAACCTGCTGGTCAACTCGAACCAGACCGCGGCGGGGTGCACCTCGTCCGGCTGCCTCACCGGACGCTCGCTGCTGCCGTGGGCTGTGGTGTTCGCGGCCGCGACCGTGACGCTGTCGGCCGCGCGCATCTTCGGGCCGGTGTTGGCGTCCGCGGCCGAGGGCTCGTGGCTGATGGACGCCCCGATCTCGCGGACGCGCCTCTTGGGCGGACGCCTCTGGGCAGCGGTGTTCGTGGCGCTGGGCGTCGCGACCGTGATGGGCGGCCTGTTGGCTCTGCTCACCGGGACGGCCCCGCTCTCGATTCTGGCCTGGGGCCTGGCGGCCGGAGCGACGGCGTCCGCCCTGATCGCCTTGGCTGCGTTCGAGCAGACGCACGACCGGCAGTTCGTTCTCAGAGCGTTGCAGGTGCTGTTCTCGGTGGCCGCGACGGCGACGGTGCTGTGGATGGTCCTGATCGCCGCGGGTCAGACGACGCTCATTCCGGCCTCGCCGGCCCTCGCGCCGTGGGCGATCGCGGCGGTGGGCGCGGCGCTGACCGTGGCGTTCGCTGGCCTAGCGCGGGGACGGCTGAACCAGATCCGACGGGCTCGGTTGCTCTCAGGCGGATCGCTGGTCTCGGGCATGCAGGGCGCGATGTACGCCCTCGACCTCGGGCTGGCCCGTGACATCCTGGTCGAGCGCGAGGCGGTGGCGCGTGGCTACGTGCGTCCGACGCCGGGTCGCGGCACGGGCGTCCAGGCGCTGGTGTTCCGCGACGTTCAGCGGCTGATCCGCTTCCCGAAGCCGTTCGTGGCGCTCATCGCGTCGGCCCTCGTGCCCTACGCCGCGGACGCCCTCGGCGTCGCCTTCGTGATGCCGTTCCTGGCGGCGTTGGCCCTGGTCGCGGCGCTGGTCCCGTTCTTCGGCAGCCTGCGCGTGCTGAGCCGGACCGGTGGTCTGGCCCGCACCTTCCCCTTCTCGACGCGGCAGTTGCGCAACGCGGCGATGATCGTCCCCACCGTCTTGGCCCTGATCTGGGTGATCGTCGTGACGCCGTCCGTGATGGGCATCGTGGGCGGCGCGACCCGGTCGCTGCCGGACGCCCTCATGACGGCCGGCGTCATCGGCATCGCGGGCCTGCTGGGTGCCGTCCGCTGGCAGACGGCCAAGCAGACCGACTTCAACACCCCGATGATGGCGACCAACGCCGGCGCGCTGCCGCCGTCGCTGATCTTCAACCTGTTCCGCGGCATCGATGTGTGCGCCATCGTGACGGCGCCGCTGATGCTCGGCGCGCCGATCTGGGTCAGCCTGGCAATCGCGGCCGTCGTCTACTTCTTCCTGGGCATCGACATGGCCGAGTTGCAGGAGGAGAGCAAGGAGCAGCAACGCAAGCTCGCCGAAGAGAAGGCCGCCCGCGCGGCGGGCAACACCGAGAAGATCAAGATCGCCCGTCCGCAGCGGTGAGTGTGGCTAAACCCGCAGTCGGAGAGGTGATAAATCCTCAATCCGGAGCCTGATAAATCCGCAATCCAAGGGCTGATAAATCCGCAGTCGAGTTGCATCCCTGCTAGTCTGAGCCGTATGCAGGAGCAGTATCCGCGGTGGATCGTTGGGCGAGTTCGCGAAGCGCTCGCCGACACTCCTGTCGTCGTCGTCCAAGGAGCCCGTCAGACCGGCAAGAGCACCCTGACGGCGGAGCTGGCGAAGGAGTCGGGCGCCACCGTCGTGACACTCGACGACCCTGAGGCGCGACTGGCCGCCGAAGCGGACCCGGAGTCCTTCATCGCAGGCTTTGGCGGTGGCCCGGTCGTCTTGGACGAGATCCAGCGTGCCCCGCAGCTGATCCTTCCGATCAAAGCCGCCGTCGACCGCGATCGGCAGCCGGGACGCTTCCTCCTCACCGGCTCCGCCGACCTCATGCGTGTCCCTGGAGCGGAGGACTCTCTCGCGGGCCGCGCAGAAACGATCCGGCTGCGTCCGCTCTCGCAGGGAGAAGTCGGACGCCGACAAGATGACTTCGTCGCCCGGTTTCTGGCAGAGCCGGACCTGTCGGGTTGGAGCAGTTCCTGGTCGAGGGAGCGCTACGTCGACGCCATCTGCGCGGGTGGCTATCCCACCGCCCTCGCCCGCAACGGAGAGCGCCGGAGGGTGTGGCTCGCTGACTACGTCGATCGGCTGATGCGCGGCGATCTCCGAGACCTCACGACAGCGAGTCCCGCTCGCCTGAGGAAGGTGCTGGCGCTGCTTGCCGGAGCCCAGACCGGTGAGTTGGTTCCGGCAAGGATCGCCCGCGACGTGGGTGTCGCCGAGGGGACCGCAAGGGGCGACGTTCAGCGGCTTTCGGATCTCTACCTGGTCGACTCGGTCCCAGGTTGGAGTCGCAGCAGGACCCGACGTGTCGTTGCGCGGGCCAAGGCGCATGTCGCAGATTCCGGGCTGGCTGCGATGCTGTCGAATCTCGAGGCGGACGATCTTCTGAGCCATCTGGGCGTCAACCACCTCGGCGGACTGCTGGAGGGTTTTGTCAGCAATGAGCTTCTGCGTCAGTCGTCGTGGAGCAGCACCCGCTTTGACCTATCGCACTATCGCGAAGCAGGCGGTGCAGAAGTTGATCTGCTCGTGGAACTGCGCGGGGGCAAGGTCTTAGGGCTGGAAGTGAAAGCCAGTTCGACAGCGCGTCCGGATCATGCGACCGGGCTCATGAGGCTCCGCGATCGACTCGGAGACGACTTTGTAGCCGGCGTGGTGCTACACCTCGGCGAGCGAGCCTGGAACATGGGCGAGCGGCTGTGGGCATTGCCTGTCGCGGCCCTGTGGGAACTCTGACGGCCGGACGGGAGCTCTCCTACGACCGACCCAGCGCCGCGCCCGGGCTCACGCCGAGAGCGCCCAGCATGGGCGCCAGCTTGGCTTCGGTCTCGGCGACCTCGGCGTCCGGACGCGAGCGCCCGACGATGCCGCAGCCCGCGTACAACGTGATGGACGCCGCGTCCTGCGCGATCTGCCCGCAGCGCAGGGCGATCGCCCATTCGCCGTCGCCGTGGGTGTCGATCCAGCCGACGGGTCCGGCGTAGCGGCCGCGGTCGAGGTGCTCATGCTCGGCGATCGCGGCGAGGGCGGCCGCGGTGGGCGTCCCGCAGACGGCCGCGGACGGGTGGAGGCGTCCGGCCAGGTGCAGTGCGGAGAACGCCCCGGCCATGACGCCCGTCACATCGGACGCCAGATGCATGACGTTGGGCAGTTGCAGCACGAACGGCGCATCGGGGACGTTCATGCCCGAGCAGAACGGACGCAGCGCGTTCGCCACGGACGCGACGGCGAACTCGTGCTCTTCCAGGTCCTTGCCGGAGCCGGACAGCGCATCGGCCAGCGCCTCGTCCTGCGACGCGTCGCTGCGGCGGATCGTCCCGGCCAGCACGCGTGACGTCGCCAGCCCGCCCTCGGCGCGGATCAGCATCTCCGGGGACGCCCCGACGAGTCCGTCCACGTGGAAGGTCCAGCAGCTGGGGTACGCGGACGCCAGCCGCTTGGCCAGCCAGCGGGCCTCGACGGGACGCTCGCCCATCGCGCGCAGCGCCCTCGCGAGGACGACCTTGGCGAGCTCGCTGTCGGGGTCGTTGATCCGCTCGACGAGGCGTCCGACCTCGCGGGCGTAGCCCGCCGCGTCCAGGCCGACCGGACGCACCTCGACGCGTCCGGGACCGTCGGAGTCCGGAGCCTTCGCAGGCAGCACGGGGGAGTGGCCATCGGCTGAGATCGCCGTCAGCCATGACTGGCCGGAGCGGCGTCCGATGATCAACTCGGGCACGATCAGAACTGAGGTGGACGCCGTGTGTCCGGCGTCGAAGGCGAACGAGCCGAAGGCGAGGGGTCCGACGCCCCAGGCGCCGGGGAGTTCGGTGGAGTGCTCGATGCGGGCCGAGAGCGCCTTCCACCATTCGGCGCCGTCGTCGAGCGAGGCGACGTCGACGCGGGCGGCGACGCCGAGGCCGACGAGGCCGTCGCCGCGGCGGATCCAGGCCACATCGGACGCCTCGGCGAGGTAGTCGAGCAAGTCGCCGGGGTCGTCGATCGCGACGGTGCAGGCGCGCAACCGGGGCAGCGCGGGATCGACGGTCACGGACGACGAGGATAGGCCCGTGCGGGCGATGGGGCACATTCGTGTTCCTGGTGGGTTCCGGCTCCGTGGCTTTGGCGATCGGGCAGCGTCGTGGCCAACTTGGTCATGTCGTCAGTGCCGAAGCGTCGGGTTTCCCCATCGCCGGCGCCTTGGGGGGCTCCCGTGTTCATCCCGCGTCGTGTGCTTTCTGCGGTGTTGGCCTTTGCTGTTGCGATCGGGATGGGTTGGTTGCAGCCCGATGCTGCGCTGGCGGCCCCATCAATGGACTGATCGAACTCCACCGCCGCATCGCCCGCGGCTACCGCAACCCCGACAACTACCGCCTACGCATGCTCCTCATCGCTGGCGGGCTGGCAGTCCCCCCACCGCAGGTGTGAAGAGCCGGGAAAGCCAGCGCAACGATCCTCACGATATGACCAAGGGCCGCCTTCCGGGCTGGACGCGAAGCTAGGAACCCCCTGAGGTTCCGCCCTGTGACGCTCGAATGGCCAACCCTGTGCGGGCTGCCTAGACTGACGCCGATCTCCCGCGCCCACAAGGCGTGGGAGCAACGAAGCCCAGACGCGAGGGGAAGTGACGATGACCAACGGTGGTCCAAGCCACTCCTGGAATCTCGTCGTCGACTCCGACGTCATCGTCGTCGGCGCCGGCCCGGCCGGTTCCACGACCGCCCGCTACCTGGCCACCCGCGGCCTGAACGTCAGCCTCCTCGATAAGGCCGAGTTCCCCCGCGACAAGGTGTGCGGCGACGGACTCACCCCCCGTTGCACCCGCGCCCTGATCCGGATGGGCATCGACGTCTCCACCGAGGCCGGCTGGATTCATAACCAGGGCCTCCGCGTCTACGGCGGACGCGTCGAGCCGTTCGTCTTCCCGTGGCCCGAGCTCGAGACCTTCCCGACCTTCGGTCTCGCCCGGCGCCGTACCGAGTTCGACCACCTCCTCGCCGACCACGCGGTCGCCGGCGGCGCGCACCTCTATACGGGCGCGAACGTCACCGAACCCGTCCTCAGCGGCAACCGCATCGTCGGCGTCCGAACCAAAGACGGACGCCTCTTCAACGCCCCCGTCGTCGTCGCCGCAGACGGCAACTCGTCCCGGCTCGCCCTCGCGATGGGGCGCGAGAAGCGCCAGGACCGCCCGATGGGCGTCGCCGTCCGCACCTACGTCGCCTCGCCCCGGCACGACACCGACTACATGGAGTCGTGGCTTCAGCTCTGGGACGGCACCCCCGGCAAGTCCAACCTGCTGCCCGGCTACGGCTGGGCGTTCCCGCTCGGCGACGGCACGATGAACGTCGGTCTGGGGACGGTCGCCCCCAACGCCGCCGCTCTCGGCAAGACCGACTACCGCGCGATGCTCGAAACCTGGCTCAAGGGTGCCCCGGACGAGTGGGGCATCTCCTGGGACGGCGTCCAAGAGCCCATCAAGGGCGCCGCGCTGCCCATGAGCTTCAACCGCCAGCCCGCCTACGCCGACGGACTCCTCTTGGTCGGCGACTCCGGCGGCATGATCAGCCCGTTCAACGGCGAGGGCATCGCCTACGCGCTCGAGGCCGGCGAACTCGCCGCGGACGCCATCGCTGAGGCCCACTACCGCGGCCACGGCACGTCCAGCGCCGAGCGCGCCCTGCAGGGCTACCAGAACCGGGTGAAGGCCGAACTCGGCGGCTACTTCCGCCTCGGGAACACCTTCGTCAAGCTCATCAACAACCCCCAGATCATGAACTTGTGCACCACGTATGGCCTGCCGCGGCCAACGTTGATGCGTTTCGTCCATAAGCTGCTCGCACACCTGTATGACACGCGCGATGGTGATTGGATGGACAAGGTGATCACCGCCGCCACCAAGGTGGTGCCCTCGGCATGACTCGCAAGCACGGTTTGAACGGTTTCCAGAAGGGACGGGCCGCCCGATGAGCCCCTACATTCCGATCCTCGGCGTCCTGTTCTTCGCCGCCGCCTTGCTGGGGGTGATGGTCCTGGCGTCGCTGGTCATCGGTCCGCGCCGCTACAACAAGACCAAGTACTCAAGCTACGAGTGCGGCATCGACCCCACCCCTCAGCCGGTCGGTGGCGGACGCTTCCCGGTGAAGTTCTACATCACGGCCATGTTGTTCATCGTCTTCGACATCGAGATGGTGTTCCTCTACCCGTGGGCGGTCAGCTTCGACAGGCTCGGCCTCTTTGCGCTGGTCGAGATGCTGCTGTTCGTCGTCACCGTCTTCATCGCTTACATCTACGTCTTCCGCCGCGGCGGACTCGACTGGGAATGATCAGGAAGGGCTGAACACATGGGACTGGAAGACAAGGTTCCCGAGGGCGTCCTGCTGACGACCGTCGAGGCGGTGGCCGGCTGGATGCGCCAGGCCTCGTTCTGGCCTGCCACCTTCGGCCTGGCCTGCTGCGCCATCGAGATGATGGCCTTCGGGACGCCGCGCTTTGACGCCGGCCGCTGGGGCCAGGAGGTCTTCCGCGCCTCGCCGCGTCAGGCCGACCTGATGATCATCTCCGGACGCGTCAGCCAGAAGATGGCCCCCGTCATGCGCACGGTCTACGACCAGATGCCCAACCCGAAGTGGGTCATGGCGATGGGCGTCTGCGCCAGCTCCGGCGGTATGTTCAACAACTACGCGATCGTCCAGGGCGGCGACCACATCGTCCCGGTCGACATCTACGTTCCCGGCTGCCCGCCGCGTCCGGACATGCTCATCGACGGCATGTTCAAGCTGCGCAAGATCGTCGCCGCCGACCCGATGGGTGCCCACCGCGCCAAGCTCCTCGAAGAGGCCGAGCAGGCCGCGCTGATCGCCCCGTCCACGCTTGAGATGAAGGGCCTCATGCGATGACAGAGAAGAAGATCGCGGACGCCGCCGCGCAGGTCCCCCCGGCCGTGCCGCAGGCCCCGAACCCCGTTCCCGCCGCGCCGAGCGCGGAGAACCCCGATCCGGCCCTGCCGGAGCAGGCCGACGGTCAGCCGCAGCGTGACGCCCAGCCCGTCCCGACCCGCGGCGGCATGTGGACCGACGGCGTCCCGGATGTTTCTGGCTACGGACGCCTCACCACCGAGGTTGCCCAGCCGGCCGGCCAGCCGATCCCCGAGGGCTCCTGGATGGTGGCCGCGGCCGAGCGCCTCAACACGCTCGTCCCGGGCAGCATCAGCAAGGCCGTCTGGGACCGCGGCGAGCTCACCTGGTTCGTCCCCCGGGAGCGGCTCATCGACGTGGTCAAGGCGCTGCGCGACGACGCCCAGTTGCGCTTCGAGTTCTGCGCGTCGGTGTCCGGCGTCCATTACCCGAGCGACGCCGGTGCCGAACTGCACGTCGTCTACCACCTGCAGTCGTTCACGCATAACCGTCGCCTCCGCATCGAGACGACATGTCCGGACGCCGACGCGCACGTCCCGTCCGTGGTCGCGACGTACCCGGCCGCCGACTGGCACGAGCGCGAGGCCTGGGACATGTTCGGCATCATCTTCGACGGCCACCCGGCGCTGACCCGCATCCTCATGCCGGACGACTGGGTCGGGCACCCGCAGCGCAAGGACTACCCCCTCGGGGGCATCCCGATCGAGTACAAGGGCGCGGTCGTGCCGCCCCCGGACGAGCGGAGGAACTACCGGTGACCGCTTCCACCCAAGACCTGTACGCCGGCCCCGGCGAGTCGCCGGCCGATCGCGTCTACACCGCCATGGGCGGCGACTGGGACGACATCGCACGCGAGCAGGCCGAGCGCGCCGACGAGACCCTCGTCATCAACATGGGCCCGCAGCACCCGTCCACGCACGGCGTCCTGCGCCTGATCCTGGAGTGCGACGGCGAGACCGTCCGCTCGATCCGTCCGGGCATCGGCTTCCTGCACACCGGCATCGAGAAGAACATGGAGTACCGCACCTGGGCACAGGGCTCCACGTTCGTCACCCGCATGGACTACGTGGCCCCGATCTTCAACGAGGTCGCCTACTGCCTCGCGGTCGAGCGGCTGCTGGGCATCGAGGACAAGATCCCGCAGCGCGCCACCGAGATCCGCGTCCTGATGATGGAGCTGAACCGCATCGCGTCCCACCTGGTGTGCATCGGCACCGGCGGCATGGAGATCGGCGCCCTCACCGTCATGACGATCGGCTTCCGTGAGCGCGAGGTCATCCTTGACTTCTTCGAGGCCGTCACCGGCCTGCGCATGAACCACGCCTACGTGCGGCCCGGCGGCGTCCAAAACGACCTGCCGGAAAACGGGCTGGCGCAGCTGGCCGAGGTCATCACGTGGCTCGAGGGCCACCTGGGCGAGTACGCCGACTTCTGCAACGAGAACCCGATCTTCAAGCGCCGCATGATGGGCGTCGGCATCCAAGACCTGACGGCTTGCATGGCCCTTGGCGTCACCGGACCCGTCCTGCGCTCGACCGGGTACGGCTGGGACCTGCGCAAGACCCAGCCCTACTGCGGCTACGAGACCTACGACTTCGACGTCCCGGTCTGGGACTCCTCCGACGCCTACGGACGGTTCCGCGTCCGACTGCAGGAGATGTGGGAGAGCCTCAAGATCGTCAAGCAGGTCGCCGAGCGCCTCGAGGCGAGCGCCGGCCAGCCGGTCATGTACACCGACCCGAAGATCGGCTCCCCGGCCGATCTCGCCGTCGGTCCGGACGGCCAGGGCAACTCCAACGAGCACGTGAAGCACATCATGGGCCAGTCGATGGAGGCGCTGATCCACCACTTCAAGGTGGTCACCGAGGGCTTCCGCGTCCCGGCGGGTCAGGCCTACGTGCCGATCGAGTCGCCCAAGGGCGAGATCGCCTGTCACGTCGTCTCCGACGGCGGCACGCGTCCGTACCGGGCCCACATGCGTGACCCAGGGTTCAACCATCTGCAGTCCGTTCCGATCCAGTGTGAAGGCGGCATGATCTCCGACGTCGTCGTGGCTGTCGGGTCCTTGGACCCGGTTATGGGAGGTGTCGACCGGTGAGCGGTCACGAGTTCGAGTCCTATTTCCCCGAGTCGGGCGGCGTCGACTACGCCGACACCTCGACGAACATCGACGAGTTGACGATCGGTGAGTTGCGCGAGCTGGCGTCCCGGTACCCGCAGGCGCGGTCGGCGCTGCTGCCGATGCTGCACCTGGTGCAGAGCGTTGACGGACGCATCTCGCCGAAGGGCATCGAGGTCTGCGCCGACATCTTGGGCATCTCGACCGCCCAGGTCTCCGGCGTCGCGACCTTCTACACGATGTACCACCGGCGTCCGGCCGGAAAGCACCACATCGGGGTCTGCACGACGGCGCTGTGCGCCGTCATGGGCGGCGACATCCTGCTCGACGAGGTCGGCAAGAAGCTCGGCATCAACGAGGGCGAGACCACGCCGGACGGCATGTTCTCCCTCGAGCGCGTCGAGTGCAACGCCGCCTGCGACTTCGCTCCGATCATGATGGTCAACTGGGAGTTCATGGACAACATGACCCCGGCGAAGGCGTCCGACATTCTCGACAAGCTGGCCGCCGGACGCGAGGTCCGGTCCACGCGCGGCGCGACGATCACGAGCCTGGCCGAGGCCGAGCGCGTCCTGGCGGGCTTCGACGACGGACGCGCCGACGAGGGCCCGGCCGCCGGTCCGGCGTCCCTGGTGGGCCTGCAGATCGCCCAGGATCAGAAGTGGTCCGCTCCGAAGCCGGAGGCGACGAAATGACCGACACCCTCACGCCCGTCCTGACCGCCAACTGGGGCGACAAGGCGCCGTGGAAGATCGCCGAATACGAGAAGCAGGGTGGCTACGACGCCCTGCGCAAGGCGCTGACGATGACCCAGGACGAGGTCATGAACGCCGTCAAGGACTCCGGCCTTCGCGGACGCGGCGGCGCCGGCTTCCCGACGGGCATGAAGTGGAGCTTCGTTCCGCAGTCGAACCCCAACCCGAAGTACCTCGTCGTCAACGGTGACGAGTCGGAGCCGGGCACCTGCAAGGACATCCCGCTCATGATGGCCACGCCGCACACGCTGGTCGAGGGCGTCATCATCGCGAGCTACGCCATCCGCGCGCATCACGCCTTCATCTACATCCGCGGCGAGGTGCTGCACGTGCATCGCCGCATGCAACAGGCCGTTCGGGACGCCTACGCCAAGGGCTACCTGGGCAAGAACATCCTGGGCTCGGGCTACGACCTGGACGTCGTCGTCCACGCCGGCGCCGGCGCTTACATCTGCGGCGAAGAGACCGCGTTGTTGGATTCGTTGGAGGGGCGCCGCGGCCAGCCGCGCCTGCGTCCGCCGTTCCCGGCCGTCGCCGGCCTGTACGCCTCGCCGACGGTCGTCAACAACGTCGAGTCGATCGCGTCCGTGCCGAGCATCATCGCCAACGGGCCGGCCTGGTTCGCGTCCATGGGCACCGAGAAGTCCAAGGGCTACGGCATCTACTCGCTGTCGGGCCACGTGACCAACCCGGGTCAGTACGAGGCGCCGCTGGGCATCACGCTGCGCGAGCTGATCAAGCTGGCCGGCGGCATGCGCAACGGCCACGAGCTGAAGTTCTTCACCCCGGGCGGTAGCTCGACGCAGATCCTGACCAAGGAACACCTGGATCTGCCCCTCGACTTCGACTCGGTCGCTGCGGCCGGCTCGCTGCTGGGCACGCGGGCGCTGCAGATCTTCGACGAGACGACCTCGGTCGTCCGGACGACCCTGCGCTGGATCGAGTTCTACAAGCACGAGTCCTGCGGCAAGTGCACCCCCTGCCGCGAGGGCAACTGGTGGCTCGTCCAGATGTTGAAGAAGTTCGAGGCCGGGCACGCGTCCGAAGGCGACCTGGACAAGATGCTCGACGTGGCGTCCAACATCGGCGGACGGTCCTTCTGCGCCCTGGCCGACGGCGCCGTCGCCTGCCTGCAGAGCGCGGTGAAGGAGTTCCGCTCCGAGTTCGAGGCCGGCACGCACACCCCCGCCTGGGAGCTGTTCCCGTACGAGAAGTCGGCGCTGTTCGCGGCGTCCGAGCGCACCGCCGTTGCGGCCAGTCACACCTCGCTGTCGACCTCCGAGGCGGGCGAGGGAGCCGAGGAGGACGCCAAGGTGACGGCACCCCCGCCGCTGCTGAACGCCCGGGACGCCGATGAGGTCGTCGTCGCCGAGGCCGAGGCCGCCGGTGACATCCCGACGCAGTTGAACGAGGTCTTCGAGCCGAAGACCAACGACGAAGGAGGCCGGGCATGAGCGTGGACGCCAAGCCCGCTGCGGCTGTCGAGAAGTCGGACCTGGTCTCGGTCTTCATCGACGGCACCGAGGTCAAGGTGCCCAAGGGCACCATGGCGATTCGGGCCGCCGAGCTGATCGGGATCGCGATCCCGCGGTTCTGCGATCATCCGCTGCTCGACCCCATGGGCGCCTGCCGCCAGTGCCTCGTCGAGGTTCCGGACGCCGGAAACGGCCGCGGCTTCCCGAAGCCGCAGGCGTCCTGCACGCTCGAGGTGGCCCCGGGTATGAAGATCGACACCCAGCTCACGTCGCCGGTCGCGGCGAAGGCACAGCAGGGCATGATCGAGCTGCTGCTCATCAACCACCCGCTCGACTGCCCCATCTGCGATAAGGGCGGCGAGTGCCCGCTGCAGAACCAGGCCATGGCGAACGGGCCGGGCGAGTCCCGCTACGGCGGCGTGAAGCGCACCTTCCCGAAGCCCGTCTCGATCAGCTCCCAGATCCTGCTGGACCGCGAGCGTTGCGTGCTCTGCGCTCGCTGCACCCGCTTCTCCGAGCAGATCGCCGGCGACCCGTTCATCGCGCTCGTCGAGCGTGGCGCGCTGCAGCAGGTCGGCATCTACGAGGAGCACCCGTACGACTCGTACTTCTCGGGCAACGTCGTCCAGATCTGCCCGGTGGGTGCGCTCACCAGCGCCGACTACCGCTTCCAGAGCCGTCCGTTCGACCTGGTCAGCACGGTCACGACGTGCGAGCACTGCGCGTCCGGCTGCCAGCTGCGCACCGACCAGCGGCACTTCCAGGTCAAGCGTCGCCTCGCGGGTGACCTCCCCGAGGTCAACGAGGAGTGGAACTGCGACCGCGGACGCTTCGCGTTCCTGTACGGCCGCGGCGACGACCGCATCACGACGCCCCTAGTCCGCGAGGACGGGGTCCTGCGCGCGGCGTCCTGGCCGGAGGCCATCGACGTGGCCGTCGCCGGCCTGAAGGCCGCCGGTTCGGCCGTCGGTGTCCTGCCCGGCGGACGCCTCACCCTCGAAAACGCCTACGGCTACGCCAAGTTCGCGCGCACCGTGCTCGGCACCAACAACATCGACCACCGCTCGCGTCCGGGCTCGGCCGAGGAGCTCGCGTTCCTGGCGTCCGAGGTCGCGGGTGGTACGTCGGTGTCCTACGCCGACCTCGAAGCCGCGAAGAAGGTCGTGCTGGTCTGCTTCGAGCCCGAGGAAGAGAGCCCGATCGTCTTCCTGCGCCTGCGCAAGGCCATGCGGAAGAAGGGCCTCAAGGTTGTCGCCCTGGCGCCCTACCTGACGAACGGCAACGCCAAGCTGTCCGCCGAGCTGGTCGGGGTCGCCCCCGGCGGCGAGGCCGCGGCGCTGGCGTCCCTCGAGACGGATGCCGACACCGTGATCCTGGTGGGGGAGCGGGCGGCGACGTCGCCCGGCACCCTGGCTGCCTGCACCGGGCTGGCGAAGGCCTCCGGCGCCAAGCTCGCCTGGATCCCGCGTCGCGCCGGCGAGGTCGGCGCCATCCAGGCCGGCTGCCTGCCGACCGTCCTGCCCGGCGGCCGCACGTTGGACGCCGGCGCGCGCGTCGACCTTCAGGCCGCCTGGGGCGTCGGCTCCCTGCCCGAAAAGCCCGGCCTGGACGCCGACGGCATCATCGCCGGGCTCGCGTCCGGCTCGCTCAAGGCCGCGATCGTGGGCGGCGTGCAGCCGACCGATTTCGCGGACGCCGAGGCCGTCCGATCCGCGCTGGAAGGCGCACCGTTCGTCATCAGCCTGGAGACGCGGGTCAGCGAGGTCACCGAGCGCGCCGACGTGGTGTTCCCCGTCGTGCTCGTCGAGAGCCAAGCCGGCACCTACGTCAACTGGGAGGGTCGCCGCGGCCGCGTGAACCGCGTCATCCGCGACAACCGGGTCGCCATGACCGATCTGCGGGTGCTTGCGGCGCTCGCGGACGCCATGGGCCGCGACCTCGGCGTCCGGCAGACGGGGCAGGCGCTGGCCGAGCTCGACGAGCTCGGCGCCTGGACGGATCGTCCGACCGCGAAGTACCCGGCCGCCAAGGCCCCGGCGAAGGCCTCCGGACTGGTCCTCGCCAGCTGGCGTCAGCTGATCGACGGGTCTGCGTCCAACGCCGGCTCGGACGCGCTGCTGGCCACGGCCCACGCACCGGTCGTCCGGCTCAGCCCGGCGTCCGCGGCGAAGGTCGAGGCGGCCAACGGTGACCCGGTCGTCCTGTCGGCCGGAGGCAAGCACGTCACGCTGCCGTTGGTCATCGAGCCGACCATGGTCGACGGTGTCGCCTGGCTGCCCGGCAACTACTTCACCGGATCGATCGGCGAACTGGCCGTGAGCCCCGGTGCCTCCGTCACCGTGACCCGAGGAGGTGTCAAGTGATCGCGCTCGACACGAAGATCTTCTTCAACGATCCGTGGTGGATCGTCGCCATCAAGTGCATCGGCGTCGTCGTCCTGCTGCTGACCTGGACGATCGTCAACGTCTGGTACGAGCGCCGCCTGGTCGGCAAGATGCAGCACCGCCTCGGCCCGATCATGAACGGTCCGTTCGGTCTGGGTCAGGCGCTCGCCGACGGCATGAAGCTCCTGGTCAAGGAGGACTTCGCGCCCGGCATGGTCGACCGCGTCCTGTACACGATCGCCCCGCTCATCGTCGGCGTGTGCGCCTTCACGGCCTGGTCGGTCATCCCGCTCGGTGGCGAGGTGAACATGTTCGGCGTCATGACGCGCCTGCAGGTCACCGACCTCCCGGTCGGCACGCTGGTGATCTTGGCGATGTCGTCGGTCGCGGTCTACGGCTTCGTGCTCGCCGGCTGGTCGTCCAACTCGCCGTACTCGCTGCTCGGCGCCCTGCGGTCGTCGGCCCAGATGATCTCGTACGAGATCTCGATGGGCCTGAGCTTCGTCGCCGTCTTCCTCTACGCCGGGACGATGGCAACGTCCGACATCGTCGATTTGCAGGCGCAGCCGTTCCTCGGCTTCGCCGGCTTCCAGGGCATCGGCATCCAGAACTGGTACTGGCTGGTGCTGTTCCCGTCGTTCGTGGTCTACGTGATCTCGATGGTCGGCGAGACCAACCGCGCACCCTTCGACCTGCCTGAGTGCGAGTCGGAGCTGGTGTCGGGTCACCTGACCGAGTACTCCGGCTTCCGCTACGCGGTGTTCTTCCTGGCCGAGTACATCAACATGGCGACCGTGTCGGCCGTGTGCGCGACGCTGTTCTTGGGCGGCTACCACTCGCCGATCCTGCCGGGCGTGCTGGACGCCGGCTACCTCGGCATCATCTGGTTCATCCTCAAGGTGCAGTTGCTGATCTCGTTCTTCGTGTGGCTACGTGGCACCCTGCCCCGCCTGCGCTACGACCAGTTCATGGATCTCGGCTGGAAGGTGATGATCCCGTTCAGCCTCGTCTGGCTCATGGCCATCGCGACGGTCAAGGGGCTGCGCAACGCCAACCTGTTGACGCTGCCTGTGCTGCTGATCGGCTTCGCGGTGCTGGCATTGGCCGCGCTCGCGTGGATGTATCTGGGCGGCAAGCCCGAGCCCGTCGCCGAGCCCCTCCCTGAGGTCTTCGATGCCTTCGCCGGCGGCTACCCGGTGCCCCCCATGCCCGGGCAGACGCTGCCAGAACTCGCCGACGTCGTCGCCGGGTCCAGCGAGCCCGATCTCGAGCCCGAGCTGATCGAGGACGCCGTCGGCGCGGCGTCCGGACGGGAGAACTGACCATGGGCCTCATCAGGGATCTGTTCCCCGCAGCCTGGAAGGGCTTCGGCATCACCCTGGAGACGATCGGTCGCAAGACCTTCACGCAGAGCTACCCGGAGAAGGGCAAGGAGAAGGTCACCGCGCCGCGCTTCCACGGACGCCACCAGCTCAACCGCTGGCCGGACGGGCTGGAGAAGTGCGTCGGCTGTGAGCTGTGCGCCTGGGCCTGCCCCGCGGACGCCATCTACGTCGAAGGCGCGTCCAACACCGAGGAGGAGCGCTTCAGCCCCGGCGAGCGCTACGGCCGCGTCTACCAGATCAACTACCTGCGCTGCATCCTGTGCGGCATGTGCATCGAGGCGTGCCCGACGCGCGCCCTCACGATGACGAACGACTTCAAGCTCGCCGATACGACGCGCGAGAAGATGATCTACACCAAGGACCGCCTGCTGGCCCCCCTCATGCCCGGCATGGAGGAAGCCCCGCACCCGCGTCGGCTCGGCCCGGACGAGCAGTCCTACTTCCTCGGCCTGCCGCCCACCGGCGAGGTGGACGCCCGCACGCCCGTGGCTGATCCCCAGGAAGGAAAGCGATGATCCCCGCTCTCATCCCGATGGTGACGGGCGCCAGCCTCACCTTCTGGATCTGCGCTCCGCTCGCGGTGCTCGGCGCCCTCGGCCTGGTGCTGTTCCGCAAGGCCGTCTATTCGGCCTTGTCGATGGCGTTCGTCATGCTGAACCTGGCGGTGCTCTACGGAACGATGGACGCCCCGTTCCTCGTCTTCGTGCAGATCATCGTCTACACCGGCGCGATCATGATGCTGTTCTTGTTCGTGCTGATGCTGGTCGGCATCGACACCCCGGACTCGGTCATCGAGACCCTGCGCGGTCAGCGCTGGCTGGCTGCCCTCGCGGCGCTCGGAACCGTCGGCTTGCTGTTCTTCGGCATCGGTGGCTCGGTCCGCAGCGGGCCGTTCGCGGGCCTGACCGAGGCCAACGCGATCGGCAACGTCGAGGGCATCGCGAGCCTGGTGTTCGGACGCTACGTGTTCATCTTCGAGCTGACGTCCGCACTGCTGATCACCGCGGCCCTGGCCGCCATGGTCCTGGCCCATCGGACGCGCGTCACCGAGAAGATCGGCCAGCGCCTCCAGGCGGCCCAGCGCATGCGTGACTACGCCGAGACCGGCGCCCACCCGGGCCCGCTGCCGGCGTCCGGTGTGTTCGCCGGCCACAACTCGATCGCGGTCCCGGCGCTCCTGCCGGACGGCTCCGTCGCCGAGTCTTCGGTGAGCCGGACGCTCGTCCTGCGTGGCGCGGCGCTCGATCCCGAGGACCTGCGCTCGATGACGGCGGATCGCTTCGCCGCGATCGAGGGCGTCAAGGAAGAGGAGGGGGACGAGTGACCAATCCGGAGAACGTCCTGATGCTGGCGGGCGTCCTGTTCACCATCGGGGCCCTGGGCGTGATGCTGCGCCGCAACGCCCTGGTCGCGTTCATGTGTATCGAGCTGATGCTCAACGCGGCCAACCTGGCGTTGGTCACGGGGTCCACGATGAACGGCGGGCTGGACGGCCAGGTCGCCAGCTTCTTCGTCATGGTCGTGGCCGCCGCCGAAGTCGTCGTGGGCCTCGCGATCATCATGACCATCTACCGCACGCGGCGGACGACCTCGGTCGACGACGCCAACCTGCTGAAGCTCTGAGGAGTAGACCGTGAACCTCCTGGAGACCCTCTCCCACACCGTGCCCGCCACGGGCATGTTCGCCAACGCCTGGTGGATGATCGCCGCGCCGCTGCTCGTCGCCGCGTTCCTGCTGCTCGCCGGCCGCGTGGCGGACGCCTGGGGCCACTTCGTGGCCGTCGCTGCGGTGGTGTTCTCGTTCTCGATCGCGGCGTGCCTCTTTGGCGAGATGCTCGGCCGCGGCGCCGAGGAACGCGCCGTCGAGTCAACGCTGTACACCTGGTTCAGCGTCGGCACGTGGACGTTCGACGTCGGCCTGCAGATCGACCAGCTGTCGATCCTGTTCGCCATGCTCATCACGGGCGTCGGCAGCCTGATCCACATCTACTCGATCGGCTACATGGCGCACGATGAGCGTCGTCGTCGCTTCTTCGCCTACCTGAACCTGTTCGTCGCCGCGATGCTGACGCTGGTCCTGGCGAACAACTACCTCATCCTGTTCGTCGGCTGGGAGGGCGTCGGCTTGGCGTCCTACCTGCTGATCAGCTTCTTCCAGCACAAGAAGTCAGCGGCGGACGCCGGCGTCAAGGCCTTCGTCATGAACCGCGTCGGCGACTTCGGCATGCTGCTCGCGATCTTCACGATGCTGGCGATGTTCGGCTCGTCCAAGTTCTCAGTCGTCAACGCGGGCGTGCCCGAGATGCCGGCGATCTGGGCCACGCTCCTCGGCGTCTTCCTGCTGCTGGGCGCGTGTGGCAAGTCGGCGCAGGTCCCGCTGCAGGCCTGGTTGTTGGACGCCATGGAGGGCCCCACCCCGGTGTCGGCCCTGATCCACGCGGCCACGATGGTCACCGCGGGCGTCTACCTCGTCGTCCGCAGCCACGTCGTCTACGAGCACAGCATGATCGCCCAGACCGCGGTCGTCGTGGTCGGCACGGTGACGCTGCTGGCGGGCGCCTGGATCGGCACAAGCCAGGACGACATCAAGAAGGTGCTGGCCGGCTCCACGATGAGCCAGATCGGCTACATGATGCTCGCGGCGGGCATCGGCCCGGCAGGTTATGCCTTCGCGATCTTCCACCTGCTCACGCACGGCTTCTTCAAGGCCAACATGTTCCTCGGCGCCGGCTCCGTCATGCACGGCATGCACGACGACGTGAACATGCGGAACTACGGCGCGCTGGCCAAGGTCATGCGCTACACCTACTGGACCTTCTTCTGCGGCTACATCGCGATCATCGGGTTCCCGCTGACCGCCGGCTACTTCAGCAAGGACCACATCATCGAGGCGGCGTTCCACTACAACGTGGTCATCGGCCTGTGCGCCCTGATCGGCGCGGGCGTCACCGCCTTCTACATGACGCGCCTGATGTTCATGACCTTCTGGGGCAAACAGCGCTGGCAGCCCGGCGTCCACCCGCACGAGTCGCCCAAGGTGATGACGCTGCCGCTCGTCGTCCTCGCGGCTCTGTCGATCGTCGCCGGTGCCCTGATGAACTGGTGGATCCAGACCTGGCTCGAGCCTGCGGCGGGCAACCACCCGCACGAGGTCAGCCTCATCCCGACCCCGATTGGGCTGTTGGCGATCGCGGTCGTCGCGGCTGGCGTCGCGACGGGCTGGTACTTCTTCGGACGGGGCGACATCCCCAAGGTCGCGCCGGCGTCCAAGAATCCGTTCACGCTCGTCGGACGCAACGTCCTGTACGGCGACCAGCTCAACGACGCGGTCATCGTGCAGCCGACCTACGCGCTCGCCGCGGCGTCCGATGCGACCGATCGCCACGCGATCGACGGTCTGTTCGACGGGCTGGCGCACGGGTTCGGTGGCCTGTCCACGCAGGTCCGCAAGCTCCAGACGGGCTACGCGCGGTCGTACGCGCTGACGATGACCGCGGGTGTCGTAGTGACAGCCGTGGTCCTGATCCTGGCCCACCTGGCCTGAGGGAGGACATGAGATGACATTCCCCTGGCTCACCATCCTGGGCCTGCTGCCGATCGCGGGAGGCCTCGCGCTCTTCCTGCCCGTCAAGGGCGCCGGACGCTGGCTCGGCATGTTCTTCGCGCTGCTCACGGCCCTGCTCGGCTTCACGGTCGCGGGCGTGTACTCCGCGTCCGGAGCGGCGGCGCTGGACGTCAAGGCGTCCTGGATCACCTCCATCGGCACCTACTGGGCGCTCGGCGCAGACGGCATGGGGCTGGCGATGGTCCTGATGACCGTCGTGCTGACGCCGCTGGTCCTGCTCGCCGAGTGGAAGCTGCCGCTCGAGGGCGGCAAGTGGAGCCCCGAGGCGTTCGTCGCGCTGGTCCTCATCCTCGAGGGCCTGTCGATCTTCGTGTTCACCGCGAACGACGTCTTGCTCTTCTACCTCTTCTTCGAGGCCACGCTCGTCCCGATGTACTTCCTGATCGTCGGCTTCGGCGGCGCCCGCCGCTCGTACGCGGCGCTGAAGTTCCTGCTGTTCAGCCTGGCCGGCGGCCTGATCATGCTGGCGTCCGTCATCGGCCTCTACGCCGTCTCGGCGAAGTCCGGGGCCCCCAGCTACCTGATCTCGGACCTGGCCAAGCTGGACTTCAACAACGACCTCGGACGGCTGCTGATGATCGGCTTCCTGATCGCGTTCGTGATCAAGGCCCCGATGGTCCCGGTGCACACCTGGCTGCCCGACGCCGCCGAGCACTCGACGCCCGGCACGGCCACGATGCTGGTCGGCATCCTGGACAAGATCGGCACCTTCGGCATGATCAAGTTCTGCCTGGGGATCTTCCCGGACGCCTCCCGCTGGGTCGCGCCCGTGATGCTCGTCCTCGCGCTGATCTCGATCCTCTACGGCGCCCTGGGCGCGATCGGCTCGCGCAACCTCATGCGCCTGGTGGCCTACACCTCGGTGAGCCACTTCGGCTTCATGGTGCTCGGCATCTACGCGTTCACGACGCAGAGCATCAGCGGCACGGTCTTCTACATGCTGAACCACGGCTTCTCGACTGCGGCCCTGTTCTTGGTGGTGGGCTACCTGATCAAGCGGTCCGGCACGGCCGACATCGCGGCCTTCGGCGGCGTCCAGAAGTACGTCCCCGTGTTCTCGGGCGTGTTCCTGCTGGCCTGGCTCTCGGCCCTCGGGCTGCCGGGCCTGTCGAGCTTCGTCAGCGAGTTCATGGTGCTGGCCGGCACGTTCGCCCGCGAGCCCTGGTACGCCGCGATCGCCGCCGTCGGCGTGATCCTCAGCGCGGTCTACTCGCTGCGGGCCTACCGCGCGGTGATGACCGGTCCGGTGTCGGACACCGCGGCGTCCGAGTTCCGCGGACGCGACCTGAACCTGCTTGAGAAGGCGGTCATGGTGCCGATCCTCGGCGTCCTGCTGTTCCTCGGTTTCTATCCTCAGCCGGCCGTGAAGCTGGTTGAGCCGACCGCCACTGCGGCCATGCAACGCCTGGCTGTCGCAGATCCGGCGCCCGTGGTGGAGGGAGTCAAGTGATGAACACGATGCTCATGCCGCTGTTCACCGCGCCCACGATCGAGTTCAGCGCCCTGGCGCCGATCCTGATCGTGTTCGGGGCGGCCTGCATCGGCGTCCTGGTGGACGCCATCATGATCGGCAGGCTGCGGGGCTGGCGCGACGAGGTCCAGATGGGCCTGGTCATCGGCAGCACGCTCGGCGCCTTCGCCTACGTGGTCTGGAACGCCCGCAAGGGCGTCAAGGGACCGCTGGCCATGGGCTCGATCATGCTGGACGGCCCGACCTACGTCGCCTGGGGGGCGCTGCTCGTCTTCGGCCTGCTGGCGATCATGGTGTTCCGCGAGACCAAGGTGAACGGCGGGGTCACCGCGTTCGCCAGTTCCGCCGCGACGGTTCCCGGCAGCGCCGAGGAAGTGGAGGCCGACCGCTACCGCCTGCAGCAGACCGAGATCTTCCCGCTGGCCCTGTTCTCGATCGTCGGCATGATGGTCTTCGCCTCGGCGAACGACCTGCTGACGCTCTTTGTGGGCCTTGAGGTGTTCTCCCTGCCGCTGTACCTCATGTGTGGCATGGCCCGCCGGCGCCGCCTGGTGTCGCAGGAGGCGTCCCTGAAGTACTTCCTGTTGGGCGCGCTCTCGTCGGCGTTCTTCCTGTTCGGCGTCGCCCTGGTGTACGCCTACGCGGGCTCGTTCAAGCTGGGCGACATCGCCACCAAGATGGCGTCCCCGACCTACGGCAGTGGGCTCCTCTACACGGGCCTGATCCTGCTGGCGTCCGGGCTGCTGTTCAAGGTCGGCGTCGTGCCGTTCCACAACTGGACGCCGGACGTCTACATGGGCGCCCCGACCCCGGTGACCGGCTTCATGGCGATCTGCACCAAGCTGGCCGCCGTCCTCGCCACCCTGCGCGTCTTCTACGTCGCCCTGGGCGCCGAGCGCTGGAGCTGGCAGCCGGTCTTCGCGACGCTCGCCGTGGCCACCATGGTGCTGGGCGCCGTCGCGGGCCTCACGCAGCGCGACGTCAAGCGCATGCTGGCCTACAGCTCGATCGCCCACGCGGGCTTCCTGCTGACCGCCGTCGTCGGTGCGAACCAGACCGACCTCGGCCGGACGCCCAGCTCGGTCGCGTCGATCCTCTTCTACATGATCGCGTACGGCTTCGCGACGATCGGCGCCTTCGCCCTGGTCACGATGGTCCGCAACGAGGCGGGCGAGGACAACTCGTTCGCCGCGTGGTCCGGCCTGGCCAAGAAGAGCCCGTGGGTGGCCGGCATCATGACGGTCTTCCTGCTGAGCTTCGCCGGCATCCCGCTGACCGCAGGCTTCATCGGCAAGTGGACCGTCTTCGCGTCCGCCTGGCGCGGTGGCTACGGCTGGCTGGTCGTCGTGGCTGTGCTGGCGAGCCTGGTGGCCGCCTACTTCTACCTGCGACTCATCGGCGTCATGTTCGCCGGCGAGCCGGCGGCGAAGAGCTACGTGGGCGAGGCCAGCGGCTGGACCTGGGTCCCGGTGGCGATCGGCGCCGCCGCGACGATCATCCTGGGCATCCTGCCGGACGCCGTGCTGTCGATGGTGTCGTCGCTCGGGGCGTTCCTCCGTTAGTCTTCGCCCGCGAAGAAAGGACGTCGCTTGTCGGTTCAGGTGAACGAGTTCGACCCTGCGTTCTCCGCGCTCGTCTCCGAGCGTCTGGAGTCCATCGAGGCACGCCTTCTGGACGCCGCCAGGGCCGACACCCCGTTCGTCACCGAGGCGGCGTCCCACATCATCTCGGCGGGCGGCAAGAGGTTCCGTCCGCTGCTGGTGGTGTTGGCGTCCCAGCTGCTGCCGGGGGCGGCGTCTGACCGGATCGACCGGGCCGCCATCGTGATGGAGCTGACGCACGTCGCGAGCCTCTATCACGACGACGTCATGGACGAGGCAGCCGTGCGCCGCAGCGTCGATTCCGCCAACGCGCGCTGGGACAACACGGTCGCGATCCTGGTCGGCGACTACCTGTTCAGCCGGGCGTCCTCGACGGTCGCGACCCTGGGCACCGAGTACGTGGCCCTGCAGGCCGAGACGTTCGCGCGCCTGGTGCAGGGGCAGATCGCCGAGACCCGCGGACCCTTGCCGGGGGTCGATCGCCTGCAGCATTACCTCGACGTCGTGGCCGACAAGACGGGCTCGCTGATCGCGGCGTCCGCACGATTCGGTGGCATGGTCTGCGGCGCGTCCGACGAGATCCTGGACGCCCTCGGCCGCTACGGCGAGCAGATCGGCGTGGTGTTTCAGCTGTCCGACGACATCATCGACATCGCCTCGGACACCTCCGGCAAGACGCCCGGAACCGACCTGCGCGAAGGCGTCCTGACGCTGCCGACGCTGATGGTGGCGGCGTCCGAGGACCCCGGTGATGCCCGTCTGCGCGACCTGGTGTCGCGTCCACTGACGGACGAGGCCGAGGTCGCCGAGGCGCTCGCCCTGTTGCGGGCGCATCCGCTGCTGCAGGAGGCCCGCGACGAGGTCGGACGCCGTGCCGAGGCCGCCCGCGCCGAATTGGACCCCCTGCCGGACGGCGTCGCCAAGGACGCCCTCGCGGCGCTGTGCGACCAGGTCGTCTCTCGGTCCATCTGAGGTCTCGTCCCCGAGTTCGCCGAAGGGACGGAGGCGCTTCGACAAGCTCAGCCAACGGGTCGTTCACTGGAGGGGTTAGCCGACCCTGTTTGCCCCGAGCGGGTCGATGGGCGGTCCCTGAGCTTGTCGAAGGGTCGACGGGCGGTCCCTGAGCTCGTCGAAGGGCGGTCCCTGAGCTCGTCGAAGGGTCGGTAGGCTTCGGCGCGTGAAGTACGTCTCCACCCGCGGCTATGGACGCGACGCCCAGTTGGGGTTCACCGACATCATCCTCGAGGGCCTCGCCCCGGACGGCGGGCTCTTCCTGCCCGCCGGCTACCCCCACGTGGACGCCGCGACGCTGGCGTCCTGGCGCACGCTCCTGGCGGACGAGGGCTACGGCGCGCTGGCGTCCGAGGTCTTGAAGCTCTACATCGACGACATCGGCGACGCCGACCTGCGGCGGCTGTGTGAACGCGCGTATGCGGCGTCCACGTTCGGCTCGACCGACGTCGTTGACCTGGTCGACCTGGGCGAGGGGCTGGTCCTGGGACGCATCTCGAACGGTCCGACGGCGGCGTTCAAGGACATGGCCATGCAGCTGCTGGGCCAGCTGTTCGAGTACGAGTTGGAGCGGCGCGACGCCCGCCTCAACATCCTGGGCGCGACCTCCGGTGACACCGGCAGCTCGGCGGAGTACGCGATGCTCGGCAAGCACCGCGTCAGCGTCGTCATGCTGACCCCGCGCGGCAGGATGACCCCCTTCCAGCAAGCGCAGATGTTCTCCCTGGACGACCCCCGCATCGTCAACGTCGCCGTCGACGGGGTGTTCGACGACTGCCAGGACCTGGTCAAGGCCGTGGCGTCCGACCTCGAGTTCAAGGCCGCCCACGCCATCGGCGCGGTCAACTCGATCAACTGGGCGCGCGTGGTAGCGCAGGTCGTCTACTACATCGCCCTTTATCTGCGCACGACCAGCGCACCGGGGCAGCGGATGAGCTTCGCCGTGCCGACGGGCAACTTCGGCAACATCCTCGCCGGGCACATCGCGCGCGAGATGGGCGTCCCGATCGACACCCTGATCCTGGCGACGAACGAGAACGACGTCCTGGACGAGTTCTTCCGCACGGGCGTCTACCGCGTCCGGGCGGCGTCCGAGACCGAGGCGACGTCGTCGCCGTCCATGGACATCTCGAAGGCGTCCAACGTCGAACGCTTCGTCTTCGACCTCTTCGGTCGGGACGCCGCACGCGTCCGTTCGCTGTTCGGCCAGGTCGCCAGCGAGGGCGTGTTCGACGTCTCGGGGACGCCCGAGTTCGCCGGACTGCGGGAACGCTTCGGGTTCGTCTCGGGGGCGTCCACGCACGCCGACCGGCTGGCGACGATCCGCGCGCTCGACGCGCGAGGCGTCCTGGTCGATCCGCACACCGCCGACGGCATCAAGGTGGCGTCCGACCTGCTCGCCGACGGGCTGGACGCCGCGCGTCCGATCGTGTGTCTCGAAACGGCGCTCCCCGTGAAGTTCGCCGAGACCATCCGGGAGGCCCTCGGACGCGACGTCGAGCTGCCCGCCCAGTTCGCGGGGCTGGAGAGCCTGCCGCGGCACGTGATCGACCTGGACAACGACGTTGACGCCCTCAAGGCCCTCATTGTCGGACGCCTCGCCGCCCTTCCCGACTAGGGATCGTCCGCCCTCGGACGCCTCATGCCGCAGGCTCGGCGTCGGTGGGTGACGGCGCCCTCGGGACCCTCGCCGGAGGCGTCCGGTGGCGGTGTGCGGCGTCTATCGCGCGCGACACTGGTGATAGATAGGGACTTGCAAGGGCGTCGGGATTGATATAGTGTCTCTATCAGAGTTGCTCGACTCCCAACGAAGGAAAGGCCCCAGCACATGTCGCTGATCAACACCGAAATCAAGCCCTTCGCGGCCACCGCCTACAAGGACGGCAAGTTCGTCGACGTTTCCAGCGACGACATCGCCGGCAAGTGGGCCGTCTTCCTGTTCTACCCGGCGGACTTCACCTTCGTCTGCCCGACCGAGCTCGCCGACCTGGCCGACAAGTACGCCGAGTTGCAGAGCATGGGCGTCGAGGTCTTCTCGGTGTCGACCGACACCCACTTCGTGCACAAGGCGTGGCATGACAGCTCGGCCGAGGTCGGCAAGGTCAACTACGCGATGATCGGCGACCCCAACGGCGACATCACCCGCAACTTCGACACGATGCGTCCGTCCGGCCTGGCCGATCGCTCGACCTTCATCGTCGACGATAAGGGCATCATCCAGTCCATCGAGACGACCGCCGAGGGCATCGGCCGCAACGCGGCTGAGCTCGTCCGCAAGGTCAAGGCCGCCCAGTACGTCGCCTCGCACCCGGGCGAGGTCTGCCCGGCCAAGTGGGAGACCGGCGCCGAGACCCTGGCCCCCTCGATCGACCTCGTCGGCAAGATCTGACGCACGTCGTTCAGCCACTGGCGAGTCGGCGGCGGGTGGCCCTTCGGTCGCCCGCCGCTGTCTCGTCTCGGACGCCCCTGGTCTCAGTTGGACGTCGCTGGTCTGAACTGGACGCCGTTGGCTCGGCGCCTGGCGGCGTCCGACACCAGCAGCACCACGGACCGGACCGCCTAGGGCCGCAAGACGAGGTCAGCGCAATGTCGTGAACGTTGACCATGGGTCAGCGCAATGTCCCGCACGCCTTGGCGCACCAAACATTGCGCTGACACTCCAACCGACGACCAGCCCCGACGACCAGCCCCGACGCCCAGCTCGGCCGGGCGGCAGCCCTCTTCCCGCAGCACCATCACATCCGCACGCAACGAAAGAAGCCCGATGGCCATCCTCGACGCCAGCCTCACCGCCCAGCTGACCCAACTCGTCCAACTCATCAAGCAGCCGATCGAGCTCGCGGCGTCCCTGGGCTCTGACGACGTCTCGGCGCAGACGAAGGCGCTGCTCGACGAGATCGCCGTCCTGCGCCCGGAGATGATCACGGTGACGTCCGAGGCGAACGAGCGGACGCCCTCCTTCGCGATCCGCCGCACGGGCACCGACGTCCAGGTGCGATTCGCGGGCGTCCCGCTCGGGCACGAGTTCAGCTCGCTGGTGCTGGCGCTGGTCCAGGTCGGCGGGCACCCGGTCAAGGCCGAGCCCGCCCTGATCGACGCCATCAAGGGCCTGGACGCCCACGAGTTCGTCACCTACATGTCGCTGAGCTGCATCAACTGCCCGACCGTGGTGCAGGCGCTCAACTCGATCAGCATCATCAACCCCAAGATCAGGCACACCGCGGTCGAGGGCGGCGCCTTCCAGGCCGAGGTGGACGAGCGCAAGATCCTGGCCGTCCCGACGGTCTACATGGACGGCGAGTCCTGGGGCTCCGGACGCATGGAGCTCGACGAGATCGTCCAGCGTCTCGACGTCAACGCCGCGGCGAAGGCGGCCGAGTCGCTCACCGCGAAGGAGCCCTACGACGTCCTCATCGTCGGCGGCGGCCCGGCGGGCGCGACGGCGGCGATCTACGCGGCCCGCAAGGGCATCCGGACGGGGTTGGTCGTCGACCGCATGGGCGGTCAGGTGCTCGACACCAACTCGATTGAAAACTTCCCGTCGATCCTCGAGATCCAGGGCCCCGAGCTGGGCACCGCGCTGGACGCCCACGTGCACGCGTACGAGGTCGACATCATGAAGAACCAGATCGCCGCCGGGCTCACCCCGGCCGGCGACGACGGCCTGATCACGATCACCCTCGACAACGGTGGGACGCTCCGCTCGCGCACGGTCATCCTGGCGACCGGCGCGCGCTGGCGCACCCTCGGCGTCCCGGGAGAGACGGAGTACCGCAACAAGGGCGTCACCTTCTGCCCCCACTGCGACGGACCCCTCTTCAAGGGCAAGGACGTCGCCGTGATCGGCGGCGGCAACTCCGGCGTCGAGGCCGCGATCGACCTGGCGGGCGTGGTCAAGCACGTCACGGTCGTCGAGTTCCTCGACCACCTCAAGGCGGACGAGATTTTGCTCCGCAAGGCGCGCAGCATGGGCATCGACTTCGTCCTGAACGCGGCGACGTCCGAGGTCACCGGCGACGGCGCCCAGGTCACGGGCCTCACCTACACCGATCGCACGACCAACGAGCCGCACCAACTGCCCGTCCAGGCGGTGTTCATCCAGATCGGCCTCGTCCCGAACACCGCCTGGCTGGCGTCCAGCGGTATGCAGCTCACCGAGCGCATGAAGGAGATCGTCATCGACGAGCGCGGCGCAACGTCCATCCCGGGCGTGTACGCGGCAGGCGACTGCACGACCGTGCCCTACAAGCAGATCGTGATCTCGATGGGTGCCGGCGCGACCGCCGCGCTGGGCGCGTTCGACTACCTGATCCGCACGACGGCCCCCGAGTAGCCATGAACCTGCGGGATCTTGAGTACCTGGTGGCGCTGGCGGACGCGCGTAGCTTCCGCCAGGCCGCCCGGGACTGCGACGTCTCGCAGCCCACCCTCTCGGCCCAGATCAAGAAGCTGGAGACCGATCTGGGCGTCGCCCTGTTCGATCGCAGCGTCGCCCCGCTCGCCCTCACCACGGTGGGGGAGCGGGTCGTCGCGCGGGCGCGGGCCGTCCTGGACCAGATCGGCGAGATCCGGGCCGAGGCTGCCTTGGACGCCGACGCCGAGGGCGGCGCCCTGCGGCTGGGCATGTTCCCCACGCTCGGCCCCTACCTGTTGCCGCACGTGGTGGCGGGCGTCCGGCAGCGCTTCCCGTCGCTGAAGCTGCTGCTCACCGAAGAGAAGTCGAGCGACCTGCTCGCGATGCTCGAGGCCGGTCGCCTGGACGCCGTCGCCCTGGCCCTGCCCGTGGCGGCTCCCGGACTGCACGTCGAGCCGCTGTTCCGCGAGGAGCTGCTGCTCGCGCTACCCGAGGATCACGTGCTGGCGTCCGGCTCGGCGCCCCTGACGGCGAAGGCGCTGGCCGACACCGAGCTGCTGTGCCTCGCCGACGGTCACTGCCTCGGCGATCAGGTGACGGATTGGCTGACCAGCGTCGGTGGACGCCGACGCGAGGACTTCCGCGCCACCAGCCTGGAGGCCATGCGCAGCATGATCAGCGCGGGCGCGGCGGCGTCCCTGCTGCCCGCCCTGACCGTCGTGGCGCCGGTCGCGGCGGCGTCCGGAATGGCGATCCGGCGCTTTGCCAAGCCGGCCCCGGCGCGCGAGATCGGTCTGGTCTGGCGCACCGCCTCGCCACACGGCGACCGGCTCGGCAAGCTCGCCCAGGCGCTCGTCCCCCAGGAGGTTCCGGACGGACTGGTCACCTCGCTGCTGAGGCCGGCCGCGGAGGCAGCCAAGACGACCTGATCCGCGGCGAGACCGAGCGACGGTGGCGTCGCCGGACCGAAGGATGCTGCCAGTCAGGAAGTCAGAACTGGGGCAGTCGGGAGACCCCAGCGTCCTCATGCCGAGCGGATTCTCCGATGCTCGCCCGGACCGCGCGCACGATCTCCTCGTCCGTCACGTCCCGTTCGGACGCCCCACCTCCCGGTCCGCTGGGCCCGGTCGCGATCGTGCGCCGGGCCGAGAGGTGGATCCCATCGACGCCCGCCGCGACCAACGCGGGCACGTCGACCACCCGGACGCCGCCGCCGGCCATGATCTCGATGCGTCCGGACGCCTGCCGCACCAGCGCCGCCAGCTCGGCCGCCCCGGCGACGGCCCGCCCGGCGCCGCCCGAGGTGAGCACGCGGTGGATCCGAGTCCGATCGCAGCGTCCAGCGCTGCCGCCCGGTCCGCGACGACGTCGAACACCCGGTGCAGCGTGACCTCGGCCCCAGCGGCCGCGTCGACGAGGCGCGCGAGGGCGTCCAGATCGAGGCGCCCGTCGGGCAGGGCCGCGCCGATCACCACCCCGGACGCGCCGGCCGCCACCGCCGCGCGGACGTCCCGCGCCAGGACAGCCACGTGGTCGGCGTCCACGACGAAGTCCCCCGGACGCGACCGCACCAACACGTGCACCGGAAGCGAACCCCGCTCGACGCAGGCTTCGATCATGCCGAGCGACGGCGTGAGGCCGCCGGTCCCGAGAGCTGCGCACAGCTCGACCCGGTCCGCACCTCCGGACGCCGCGGCGTCCAGCCCGGACCCGTCCGTGACGGCGATCTCAAGGGCGACCATGGCCGTCACTGTAGGCGCAACGCGCCGGGGGGCGCCCGCGTAGAACAGGCACCGACCTCGAAAGGCCCGTGATGAACCGCAGGCAGCTCCTCGCCCTCGCCACCGCCCTGTCGGGCGCCTGGCTGGCCGGGTGTTCCGGCACCCCGGTCACCAAGAACCAGCTGGCGGACGCCGTCGTCCCGCCCCCGGACGCGTCCGCGCCGCAGCTCACCCCCATCGACGCGTTCGCCGACGCCCTCAACCGCCGCCTGGCGCCGAAGGCCACCAACCTCGTCTGGTCGCCCTGGTCGGTCGCGATGATGCTGGCGATGCTGCGCGACGGCGCGGGCGGGGCGACGGCGTCCGAGTTCGACAAGCTGCTCCACGCGGACGCGACGTTCGATGCGCGCCTGGCCGACGGCTGGCGCCGGATGGCTCACGCCACCGGTGAGCCACTCCACGCCGGCAACGCGGTCTGGGCGCAGGCCGGCCCGACCTGGAAGCAGCCGTTCCGCGACAAGCTGACCGCGCTCGCGGCGTCCCTCAAGGTCGTCGACTTCACCATGAGCCCGGCGACCGTCGAGCGGGAGATCAACGCCTGGGTCTCGGACCGGACCGCCCAGAAGATCCCAGAACTCCTCAACGGCGACGTCGACGCGAGCACGCGGATGGTCCTGGTCAACGCCGTCCACTTCAAGGCGCCTTGGCAGGTCGAGTTCGCCGAGGCCCCCGGCGGCGACTTCCGGACGCCGACCAAGACTGTGCAGACGCCCTACCTGCAGGGCAACGAGTCTTTCGAGGGCTACCGCGGCGGCGGCTGGACGGCGGCGACGGTGCCGTGCCAGAACGGCGAGTTCGACCTCGTCGTGGCGCTCGCCGACGACCCTGCCGTCGCGCCGAGCGCCTGCCCGTGGCCCGTCCTCACGGACTCGGCCGCAGCGTCGGGACCGGCGTCCGCGCACGCGCTGGTCAGCCTCACCATGCCGGCCTGGAAGCTGCGCTATCGGGCCAAGCTCGAGCAGATCCTGGCCGCCGCCGGAATCCCGACGGCCTTCGATCCGACGCGGGCCGACTTCAGCGCCATGACGGCCGACGAGCCGCTGTACGTGGGTTTCGTCGTGCACCAGGCGACGATCGAGGTCACCGCCAAGGGCATCGAAGCGGCCGCAGCCACGGCGGCCGGGATGCGGGCGTCCGGGGCGGCCGCCGAGCCCGTCCCGCTCAGGCTCGATCGGCCTTTCGCCTACGCACTAGTCCATCGAGCCACCCGGACACCCCTGTTCGTGGGGCAGGTCGCCGACCCGACAGCGCAGGAGTCCGAGCTCGCCTAGCGTCGGACGCCGCGCGCCCGACCCACTTCGCCAGGACGGCTTCCTCTTCGGCCGCCGTCCGCTTCCGCTCGCGCCGGTCTCGTTCCTGACCGCCCTCGGCGCCCTCGCCGTCGGCGTCCGCCTCGTCGGACCTGCCCGAGCTCAGCCGGATGTGTCGCGCCTGCTCGATCTGTATCCGAGCGGCCGCCTCGGCCTTCTCTGCCTGCTTGGTGTCGCGGGGTGGCAGTTGGATCTGCTCTTCGGCCTTCATGCCCGCCCGCAGCTGGCGCGCCCGCTCGAGTTCGGCGTCCAGCTCGCCGCCGAACAGGAGGGCGACGTTCATGATCCACAGCCAGAACAGGAAGATGATGACGCCGGCCAGCGCCCCGTACGTCCGGTCGTAGGACGCCGCACCGAAGCTGCCGATGTAAAACGCGAAACCCGCGGACGCCAGCCCCGCGATCACGATCGCGACCACGGCGCCGACGCTGATCCAGCGGAGCTTCGGCTGCCGGACGTTCGGCGTGTAGTGGTAGAGCAGCGCGAGCCCCAGAACGATCGCCGCCGCCAGCACCGGAAGTTTCAGGTAGTCGAAGCCGCTCTTGAACCATTCGGGCAGCCGAAGGGTGTCGGCGATGGCTGCCGTCACCGGACCCGAGATGCCGATGCCGACGATCACCAGGGCGATCAGCGCCAGCAGGACGGCCGTGAGCGCGTACATCTGCAGGTTCAGCTTGATACCCGGACGCCCCTCCTGCACCTCGTAGATCGTGTTCATGGCGCGTCCGAAGGCCTTGACGTAGTTGGACGCCGACCACACGGCTCCCAGCAGGCCGATCAGCAGTCCGAGGCCGGGCGCAGGCGCCGAGCTGATGGCCGCGATCACGGGCTGCAGCGAGTCGACCGCCGAGGCGGGCAGCACGCCCATCGTCGACATCGTGGCGATCAGGTCCGTGATGGCCGAGCCGCCCTGGCCCACGATGCTCAGGATCGACACCAGCGCGATGAGCGCCGGGAACAGCGACAAGACGGCGTAGTAGGTCAGGGCCGCGGCGAGGTCGGTCAGCCCGTCCTCGCCGAACTCACGCGCGGTCGAGGTGAACGTGAACGTCCAGTCGATCGGCTTCAAGTCAGTGGGGGAGTCCGGCTTACGCGGATCGTCGGGGTGGGGGCGTCCCTTCATCTCCGCGGCCGAGCTGACCGCGCCGGACGCCGGCTTGTCCTGATCGGGCATGGCTTCCTTTCTGCGGACGCCGTCGGCGCGGGAGCGTCTGGGGCTGGGCCCAGGCTAGCGGCGGACGCCGTCGCGCCGGCATGGGGCCCCGACCCCATGTCGGGCGGACGCCACCCCCATCGGACGCCTCTGGCGCGGCTAGGCTGACCACGGCACCGGAAGGGGGAGCGAGTTGAGCGAGACGCACGTGCGCCCCCGCATGAGCGCCAGGGACCTCGTCCATCCGCTCGTCCTGCTGCGCCGCTTCGCCTCCGACATGGGGGCGGCCATCCGGGTCGGCGGCGTCCGCGGGGGCCTCCTGGCGACCTGTCTGCTGGCCGTCGGCTCGCTGACACCGGCGTACCTGCCGCAGAGCAGCCCCTACTGGGTGCCGGCCCGCGCGCTGGGTCTCGATTCGTGGTGGGCCAAGGCCCTCGGCACGGGCATGGTCATCGCCGCGGTCGGCCTGCTGATGATCGCCTGGTTCAACGTGCGTCCGACGATCTACGTCGGCGTCAAGCACTGGGCGGTGCTGCTGTGGTGGTCGCTGCCGCTGCTGCTGGCGCCCCCGATCTTCTCGCACGATGCCTACTCGTACGCGGCTCAGGGCTGGCTCGTGCACAACGGGCTGAACCCGTACGAGGCGTCCCCGAGCTTTCTGCCCGGACCGTTCGCCGATCAGGTCGCCTGGGTGTGGCGGTACACGAGCGCGCCGTACGGGCCGCTGGCGCTGCAGATCTCGCACGGGCTCGTCGAGCTGGCGGGCCTTAACCCCTACTACTCCGCGGTGCTGCACCGCATTCCGGCGCTGGTCGGCGTCGCGCTGGTGGTGCACTTCCTGCCGCGGATCGCCATCTTGATGAACGTCGACCCGCGCGGCGTGGCGTGGTTCTCGACGATCAACCCGCTGTTGGTCATCGACTTCGTGGGCGGCGCCCACAACGACGCCCTGATGGTGGGGCTGGTGGTCGCCGCCCTCTACACGGCCTATCGCGGACGCATGTTCTGGGCGCTGGTGCTCATCGGCGTGGGGACCGCGATCAAACAGCCCGCCATCCTCGCCGCCTACCCCATCGCCGTCATCGGTAGCGGCTGGGCGGGCTGGCACGTCCGGCACCTGGCGCGGTTTGTGGTCCGGCTGGCGTACGCGTTCGCGGTCTCGATCGGGGTGTTCTGCGCGATCTCGGTGGCGACGGGGCTGGGCTTCGGGTGGCTGAACGCCGTGACCGTGCCCGGCATGATCGTCACCATGGCGCCGTTCAGCCTGATCGGGTTCGGCGTCCAGAACCTGGTCAACCTGATCACCGGCGACCCGAACGGCCAGCTGATCTGGAAGATCGCGCAGACCTTGGGCCTCGTGCTGTCGGCCGCGTTCGTGGTTTGGTACGCGATCACGCGTTCCCGGACCCGTCCGGTGTCGTTCCTGGCCTGGGCCTACCTCGCCTTCGCTTCGTTCGGGCCAGCGCTGCATCCCTGGTACCTGACCTGGGGCGGGCTGCTGCTGCCGTTATCCAAGCCCAGCCCGCGGGTCTGGCGCATCGCAGCCGCGCTGGTATCGGTGCTGCTCGTCTACGACGCCGGCAACATGGCCTGGCGCAACGACCTGGTGGGCCTGGCGCTGGCGGCCGTCGCCGCCGCCGTGATCGTGCTGTACCGGCGCTATCTGCGCGGCCATCGTCCGTTGGCGGGACTTGGCTACCACGACGAAGAAGGGGAGGCCAACGCATGAGCGAGTTCGACGAGGTGCTGTTCACCGTCGCCGACGGGGCCGGACGCATCACCTTGAACCGGCCGCGCGCCCTCAACGCACTGTCCGTTGCGATGTGCGAGGCGATGCACGCCCAACTGGACGCGTGGGCGTCCGACGACGCCGTCGAGCGCGTCGAACTGCGCGGTGCCGGGGACCGGGCGCTCTGCGCCGGCGCCGACATCCGTGCCCTCCGCGCGGCCGTCGCCGACGGCCAAGACTGGCTGCGCTTCTTCGAGATCGAGTACGCCCTGGACGCCGCCATCGCGCGCTACCCCAAGCCGTACGTCGCGTGCCAGTCCGGAATCGTCATGGGTGGCGGGCTCGGCGTCTCGGCGCACGGTTCGCGGCGCATCGTGGACGCCTCCAGCCGCCTCGCGATGCCCGAGGTCATCATCGGCTTCACGCCCGACGTCGGTATCGCCTACTACCTGGGTCGCGCGTCCGGCGAACTGGGCACGCACGTCGCGCTGACCGGCGACAGCTTCGGAGCGGGGGACGCCCTCGCGCTCGGTCTGGCCGATGAGTTCGCGGGCGAGGGGACGCCGTCGGCGCCGCTCGCCGAGGCGTCCTGGATCGGCGAGTGCTACGTCGGTGACGATGCCGTCGAGATCGTCGGACGCCTCGCGCAGCACCCCGATCCGGACGCCCGGGCCGCCGCCGAGACGATCCGTAAGCGCTGCCCGCTGAGCGTCGCCGTGACGCTGGAGGCCGTGCGGCGGGCGGCGTCCATGGCGGTGGACGAGGTCCTCGCCCAGGACCTCGCTCTGGTGAAAGCGCTCATTCCGGGTCCGGATTTCGCCGAGGGCGTCCGGGCGCAGGTGGTCGACAAGGACTTCGCCCCGCGCTGGCAGCACGACCGCCTCGAGGACGTCTCGCGCGCGGAGGTTCTCGCCGCGTTCGACTCCTAGCCCGCCGTTGGCTGAGCTTGTCGAAGCCGAATCTGTGGGGACCGTTGGCGGAGCTTGTCTAAGCCCCGTGACCAGAGGGCCGTTGGCTGAGCGTGTCGAAGCCGGCTTCGACAAGCGCACCGACGATCAAGAACTCCTGCCTAGAGCGGATCCCTCAGCACCGGGCAGCTCATGCACCGGGGGCCACCACGGCCGCGTCCGAGCTCGCCGCCGGGCACTTCCAGCACCTCGATGCCGTGCCCGCGCAGGAACTCCGACGTGGCGACGTTGCGCTCGTAGGCCACCACGACACCCGGTGCCACGGCGAGGACGTTGCAGGCGTCGTTCCACTGCTCCCGCTCGGCGGTGAGGGCGTCCTGCGGGGGCGTCAGCACGCGGACGGCGTCCAGGCCAAGGGCGCGGGCGAGCACACGGTCGAACTCCGATGCCCGGTGCCCGGACACCTTCAGTCCACCGCGCGGTCCCGGACGCAGGATCAGCGTGTCGCGCGGCCCGAAGCCGGCGTAGCGGACGAACGACTCCGGATCGAGCATCGTCATCACGGTGTCAAGGTGCATCTGCGCGCGCACGTGCGGCATGTCGACCGCGATCACGGACGTCGCGGCGCCCGCCGCGAACAGCCGCTGAGCGACCCGCTCGACGCCGACCGCGGAGGTGCGCTCCGACAGTCCGATCAGGACGGCCCCGTTGCCGATGATCAGCACGTCGCCGCCCTCGAGCGTCGCGGCACCTTCTGCGGCACCGTCGGCCCAGGTCGGAAATTGCTCACCCGCGAACCGCGGGTGCCACCGGTAGATGGCGCCGACGTTCACGGTCTCGCTCATCCGCGCCGGCTTGCGCATCGAGTTGATGGCGACCCCGTCGTAGATCCAGCAGGACGTGTCGCGCGTGAACAGGTGGTTCGGCAGCGGAGGCAGCAGGAACGAGCTGGGGGCCAGCGTCCGGAGGTACAGCGACGGCTTCTCGTCCGTCGCGGCCAGCAGTTCGGCCTTGGTCACGCCGGCGACGAGGACACCCGCCAGGTCGGCGTCCGAGAGGCCGGACGCCCAGGCGTGCAGCATGTCGGCTGTGGCCTTGCCGAAGGAGCGGGGGTCCAGGACGGCGTCCAGGACGTGCGTCCGGGCCTCGGGCACCGCGAGGGTCTCGGTGAGCAGTTCGGTGAGGTAGAGCACCTCGGCGCCCCGAGACGACAGCGTGTGCGCGAACTGGTCGTGCTCGGCCTGCGCCCGGTGTAGCCAGAGGACGTCGTCGAACAGCAGATCGTCCTTGTTGGTGGGGGTCAGGCGGGTCATTTCGTCGCCGGGGCGGTGCAGGATCACCTGCCGCAGTCGTCCGACTTCAGAGCCCACGTGGTACGCCATCGGTCCTCCGTTCCCCGACGCATCGGGTTCGCTGGTTCATCTTGTCGGTACGGGGGTAGCGCCGCAATTTTTCGCGCGGGCGGGTTGTTGCGAAACTAGTCCGATGGACTTCGAGCGCTACGCCGCGGTCTGGCGGTCGCGCTCCGTCAGGCAGGCCGTGCTGTTGGGGGCGCTCGGCAAGGCGCCCTGGTTCGGCGCGACGATGATCTTGATGCTGCAAGTCGTCGGACGCCTCGGCGAGTCCTATTCGGCCGCCGGGCTCCTGTCGGCCGCCTTCACGGTGGCGGTCGGCGCCGCGTCGCCGTGGCGCGGACGCCTCCTCGATCGCGTCGGGCTGCGGCGCACCCTGCTGCCGAGCCTGCTGATCCTGCCACCCGCGTTCATCGTGGCTCCCTGGCTGCCGTACTGGGCTTTGGTCGCGCTGATGACGGCCGTCGGCCTCGTGGCCGTGCCGTGGTTCGCGCTGACCCGCCAGTTGGTGATCGCGGCCGTGCCGGTCGATCAGCGCCGGACGGCCCTGGCCCTGGACTCCATCGCCACCGAGCTGGCCTTCATGATCGGTCCGGCGTTGGGCATCGTCGCGGCGGTCTACGGCGACACCCACTGGGCGATCCCTGGGTTCGCCTGCACCTCGGTCGCCGCCGCCTTCGGCCTGTGGCGCGCGAATCCGCCGCTGGCGTCCGAGGACGCCCCGGCCGTGGCCACTGGACGCGTCCGGTGGGTCAGCGTCGAGGTGGTCGGACTGTTCCTGGCGACCCTGGCGATCACCTTCATCCTCGCCGGTCAGGACCTCTCGATCGTCGCCGCGGTTCGCACGATGAAGGCGGACGCCCTCCTGGCCGTCGCGATGACGGCCTGGGCCGCCGGGTCGTTGGTCGGCGGCATCATCTATGGAACGTCGAAGTCTGCGACCAGCTGGTCGAGCTCGCCGGCCATCACTGACACCTGCGACTTGGACAGGCCGGTGATGCCGAGGGCTTTGACGAGCTTGTCCATCCGACGCGTGCTGACCCCGAGCAGGTAGCAGGTGGCCACCACCGACACCAATGCCTGCTCGGAGCGACGTTGCCTGGCCAACAACCACTCCGGATAGAACGAACCCTCCCGCAGTTTCGGCACGGCCACATCGAGGGTGCCGATGCGGGTGTCGAGGTCACGGTGCCGGTAACCGTTCCGGCGATTGGTTCGGGCCTCGTCCCGGGCCCCGTGCGGTGCGCCGCACACCTGGTCGGCCTGGGCCGACAGGATCGTGTTAACGAACCCCTCAAGGAGTTCGCGGAGCAGGTCAGGTGAGGACTGCCCGAGCAGGGTGTTCAGGAACTGGGCAGGGTCGTAGATACTGGAAACAGCGGTCATCGGTGTGCACTTTCCTTCGAGTTGGTTGTGAGAGATCTCTCGAAGAATCACCCGGTGACCGCCCCTACGTCCGGAGCGACAAGGTCACGATCACCGGCTCGTACACCACTCTGCTGGACTCAACTATGGGGCGCTATCGCTCGATGTTGCGGGTGATGCCGCGTTGGGGCTCTTCCCGTTGCGGGGCTTCGTCCTGCCGGTCGGCGAGCGTCCGTAGTTTGCGGCGGGCGTCGTCGCCTACCGCCTTTGTCAGGGTCGGGGCGACGGCGGCTTGGACGGCGGCGAGTGCGACTGAGTAGTCAGTGAAAGGCGGCTTGGTGCCAGCGAGGGTGGGCACGGTGCGGTTATAGGTTTCAGCCCATCCCGGCGCAGGCTCGGGCATCTCGGTCGGGATGGGGCGCATCTTGCGGAGCTGGTACTGAGTGGTGAGGGCTGCTTGAAGGGTGGCGGGGTTGAAGGGCAGTTGGTCAACGATGAGGGCGGCGTCGTATAGGTCGTGGTAGCGGGTGGATCGGCTTCCCTGGCCGTAGTCCTGGTACATAGCGCATAGCTTGTCGGCGAGCTGGTTCTCGATCGGGTAGAGCGTGATGCCGACCGAGCCGTGGTAGCCGGGAATGGGGACGGGCAATTGCACCTGGTGTCGCTGCGGCTGGTCGTTGAGGGTGACCGCACCGGCAACATCGACAGTGAAGGCGCAAACTGCGACGTCGGTGTCGGAAACCCGGACCTGGACGGTGAGTCGCGCGATGTCGACGTGTCCCAGATCGCTCGATTCCGGGTCCCCGACGTCGAATCGGTAGCGGCCGATGGTGGCCCCGTTGGTCTGGGCAATGAGTGTTCTGGCGGATTCGTCAGCGGTGTCCGGGCCATCGAGGAAGACGTCGAGGTCTCGGGTTCCTCGCGCGTTGTTGAGTCGGCAGAGCAGATTCGTGCCGCCCTTCAAGACCCAGTCGTGTCGCTCGCCGAGGAGCCCGAGGAACTGGAGGCGGAAGAACTCGCTCAACGCTTGGGTTGGGTCCTGCCCTGCGTGCTTCAGCCTGTCTTTGAGCCCGATGTGGGTCACGGGTGGGGCCATTTCCGGCACCACGCTCAGCAGCGTTTTGGAGCGTGCGATCTCGGAGGCCTGCATGAGGCCGTGGCTGATGGCATCTGACACCGCGTCGCGAATGTGCTGAGGCTCCCATCGTTCAACCAGGTCCTCAAGGGTGCGACGAACGCTGGTGACCGGCAGCCCGTCCACGTCGTTGATCTCCTTGGGATGCAGTTTGCGCTGGTGGGTCAGCACTGAGGATGCGGCGGAGGGGCGAAGGCGACGTGACGCCGTGAGATGCACGCCGGTCGTGGTGAAGTCTCCGATGCCGTAGACCAGTGCGGCGCTCTCGTCAGACACCACGACGGGGTCCGGGTCCTCGCGGCGCTGGAACGCGGTTCGGGCAGGTGCCGTGGCGAGCCACTGCGCCTGGATGTCCTCCAGATGATTCCCGGACGCCCCGCCGTACATGGCGTACACGCCGTAACGGACCCTTCTGATCAGCCCGCGGTCGGCCAAGCGGGCAACGTCGACGGCTGACACGCCACGCGCGACAGCCTGAGCGGTGGTGACCAAACCCCACTGTGAGACTGCAACCTCCCCCATGAGGTCCAGAACTTCGCTCGCCTGCATGGCGCAACATTATCAGCCCTCATAAAAGTTGCTCCATGGTTTACGCTCAGACATGGAGACATGACTCCAATGAAGGAAGGACGTGGTGGCTCGCCGCGCACGCTACGACGAACAACCCACGCTCGAGGCGTTCTGGGTGGATCCTGACCCCTTGCCACTGGAACCCGTACCGTCACCCTCCTCCCCCATCCTGGACGTCCCCGAGACCGCCCCGCCGCAGGCGCGTCCGCAGCGGACGGCTCAGCCGGCGACGCTGTTCGACATCGAGGCTGACGACACGCCTCCCCCGCTGTCGCGCGAGCTGCAGGATGCTTTGGCCTACCGCGATCCCGCGCTGGTGAAGCAACGCGCTCAGCATGAGCGCGAGGACGAGCAGCAGCAGCGGACGCGGCGCGGCGCGAAGCCAGCGGCGACGGTGGCTGATTCCGCTGGAATCACGACTCCCGAGCCGGACGTGTTCTCGTTCTCGTCCCAGGACGATTTGGCGCCGGCGACACCGAAGGCGCGCATCGACGCGAACCTGGCGGCGCTGCGGACCTTGCGCAGCATCCAGGCCGAGCAGCGGGCAGCTACCCCTGCGGAGCAGGCGGTGTTGGCGCGGTGGAGCAGCTGGGGGGCCACCGGCGTCGCCCAGGTGTTTGACGAAGACCGGCCACAGTATGAGGCGATCCGGGCCGAGTTGCGCGAGCTGCTGCCGGAGGCCGAGTACGACGCGGCGCGGCGCACCATGCTGAACGCCCACTACACGGACAACTCGATCGTTCAGGCGATGTGGCAGGCGGTGCAGGATCTCGGATTCACGGGCGGGACCGTCCTCGAGCCAGGGTGCGGCTCTGGGACGTTCATTGGTGCCGCTCCCCCGTCGGCCCAGATGACCGGCGTCGAACTGGATCCCACCACGGCGGCGATCGCGCAGGCCCTCTACCCGACTGCAACGGTGCGACCTGAGTCGTTCGCGGACACCCGCTACCCCGCAGGCCACTTCGATTTGGCGATCGGCAACGTGCCGTTCGGCGACATCGTGTTGCACGACCCCGCTACAACGCGCAGCGTCTCGCGCTCCACAACCACTTCATCGTCAAGTCGCTGGAACTGACCCGCTCGGGCGGCCTGGTGGCGGTGCTGACGTCGCGGCACACCATGGACGCCGGCAACCCTACGGCGCGACGCGAGTTCAACGCTCGCGCGGACCTGGTGGCCGCCATCCGGTTGCCGTCCGGGGCACACAAGCGGGCCGCTGGCACCGAGGCGGTGACCGATCTGCTGATTTTTCGCCGGCGTGAACCTGGGGCGACGCCGCTGTCGACGTCATGGGAGAACACGACCATGGTCGACCTGGAGGGCCCCAACGGGCTGGAAAGCACCCGGATCAACTCCTACTGGCTCGATCATCCTGACCGCGTGCTGGGCACGCAGAAGCTCGCTGTGGGCCTCCACGGCCGTGGTGGACGGCAACCCAGGATTGGCCGCACAGGATGCGGCACAGGCCCTGACAGGTGCCATCGCTGCGGCGCGGGAACGCGGCTTGGTGATGACCGAACGCACCGCCGAGCAAGTCAAGCAAGCCGCAGGCTGGGTGGCGGCGTCCCCGCACGCGATCGAGGGCCAGGTCGACCGCGCTGCTGACGGCACCTTCACGGTGGTCACTGAGGGTGCGGTTGCGCCGTTGGCCATCCCGAAGACCCAAGCAGCTGAGGTGGCGGCACTCATCACGATGCGTGACGAGGCCCGAGCGCTCATCGCTGCCGAGGCGGCGGACCTTGACGACTCGCCCCAGCTAGTGCGGCGTGTCGTTAGTGTTTGATGGTTTGGTGGTTGGGATGATGGGGCATGGCGAATCGTCCTGCCCCTGCCCTGGTGCTGCGTGAGGGTGATCTGGAGCGGTTGTCCCGGATCGTTCGGTCGACGGCGGAGCGGGCCGGGTTGGTGCTGCGGTCGCGGATCGTGCTTCTGGCTGCCGAGGGGCTGGCAAACGAATCGATCGCGGAACGGGTCGGGGTGGCCCGGAACACGGTGCTGGCGTGGCGCCGTCGCTATGCGCAGTCCGGGCTGAGGGGCTTGGAGGATCAGGCCCGTTCGGGTCGGCCGCGCAGGATCGATCACCGCAAGATCGTGTCGACCACGTTGAAGCCGCCGCCGAAGAAGTATGGGGTGACGCACTGGTCGAGCCGGCTGCTGGGCAAGCATCTGGGGATCGGGAACAAGACGGTCGCGGTGGCATGGCGGGAGTACGGGGTACAGCCATGGCGGGCCGAGACGTTCCGGTTCTCGACCGACCCCGAGCTGGTCGGCAAGGTGAACGACGTTGTCGGGTTGTACTTGAACCCGCCGGAGAACGCCATCGTGCTGTGCGTGGACGAGAAGTCCCAGATCCAGGCCCTGGACCGGACAGCGCCGTTGTTGCCGATACGGGAGGGCTCGTGCGAGAAGCGGACCCACGACTACGTCCGGCACGGCACCTCAACGTTGTTCGCCGCCTTGGAGATCGCCACCGGCAGGGTGACCGGCGCCTGTAAGCCGCGGCACCGCAACACCGAGTTCCTGGCGTTCCTCAAACAAGTGGCCCGCGCCTACCCCGACCAGGACCTACACCTGGTGATGGACAACTACGCCGCCCACAAGCACCCGAACGTGAAGGCCTGGCTGGAGGCGCACCCGCGCGTGAAGTGTCACTTCACCCCGACACACGCTTCCTGGATGAACCTGGTCGAGGTCTGGTTCGGCATCATCGAACGTCAGGCCATCCACCGCGGCACCTTCGGCTCGGTCAAGGACCTCAACGCCAAGATCCGCGCCTTCATCACCGGCTGGAACGACCGCTGCCACCCCTTCGTCTGGACCAAGACCGCCGACCAAATCCTCAAGAAAGCCAAACGCTCAACAACCTCAGAAACGCCGCACTAGACCAGATGCGAAGCCAGCTCGCGGATCGCTGGCGCGACTACGTCGGCAAGTACGGGCCCATCAACCGCGTCACGCTGCGCCCGACCGGACGCACCGACCCCGACACCGGCGAGACGATCCAAGCCCGGATCACCCCCGCAGCCGTTCGTGCTCTGCGATCCGACCCATCAGCGGCCCTGCTGTGGGGCCTGGAGGTCTTCGACGAGGCCGCAGGCACTGCTGAGCCCGCCGCCTTGCTGCGACAGCGGGTCGTCGTCACTCGCCAGCCCGTCCGTGGCGTCGACAACGCTTTTGATGGGCTGTCCGTCGTCCTCGACACCATGGGCGCCGTCGACCTGGACGCCATCAGTCACCTGACCGGCACCGACGTCGACACGGTCGTCGCCGAGCTCGGCGATGCGATCTACCAGCTGCCAGGTACAGACTCCTGGCAGACCCGCGAGTACCTGTCGGGCAACGTCCGCAAGAAGCTGCACCAAGCGCGCGTCGCCGATCTGGAGACACCCGGACACTGGCAACGCAACATCGACGCCCTGCAAACGGTGATGCCCGCCGACCTGCAGGCCGGGGACCTGAGTCCACGGATCGGCGCGGTGTGGATCTCGGCAGAAGATCACCAACAGTTCCTGCGAGACACGCTCGATCTGCCGCGCGTTCGCGTCGACCACGTTCCTGGCGTGGGGCGGGCGGTCGAGAACGGCTCCTGGGGTGTCAAAGCCACCGAAGAGTGGGGCACCCCCCGCCTGGACGCCGGCTCGATCTTCGAGCACCTGGCCAGGCAGCGACCCATCGCCATCTTCGACACCGACCCGGACAAGAAGCGCATCTACAACCCGGTGGCGTCCGCGGCCGCAATCGAGAAGGGCAGGTTGCTGCAGGAACGCTGCGACCCCTGGGTGCTGTCGCTGCTGCTGGCGGTCATGGGGCTCTGCTGCGCGCCGGCGATCGCGGCCGCGGCCGAGGCCATCAGCCACGCTGTTCCGGAGGCCCGCCGCGGCGACGCCATGGGCTGGCAGGGCACGTTCTCCACCCTCGGCAACGCGGTCGCGCCGCCGTTCGTCGGCTTCGCCATCGACCACGGCGGCTGGCAGCAGGGCTTCTGGGTGGCCGGGATGGGCGGCGCCGTCGCGGTCGGCATCGCCGCGGCCCTGCTGGCGTTCGGACGCCGCCGCGCGGCCCGCGCGGTGGTCTAATCCAAGCCGCCTGTCGTCGGCTGAGCCGTCCCAACGAGGACTCCGCCGCGACCGCCCTGGGGCGGACGACATCCCATGCTCGACGCCTGCCAACTGCCTCCCGCAAGGCGTGTCGCGCGTCGAGCATGGGAGTTGGAACATCGGACGCTCAGCAGTCGTAGTCCACGACCACCGGCGCGTGATCGGAGAGCCGCAGCGACGAGTGCGACTCCCGATCGGTTCCGGCGGCCACCGCCGACCGGGCCAGCCCGGGTGTCGCGAGCTGGTAGTCGATGCGCCAGCCGACGTCGGCGTCGAAGCGCCCGTCGAGCCAGCTCCACCACGAGTACGGGCCCTGTTCCCCCGGGACCACGTGCCGCACCACATCGATCAGCGTCCGCGGCCCGAGCAGCGAGCCGAACCACTCGCGCTCGTGGGAAAGGAAGCCCTCCATGCGCTTCGACGTCCGCCAGTTCTTCAGGTCGAGTTCGGCGTGGGCGATGTTGAAATCGCCCATGACGGCGAACTCCCGCCCGCGGCGTCCGGCCTCACGCCTGGCCCGCGTCAGGTAGGCGCGAAAGGACCTCATGAAGGCGACCTTCCGGGCGTACTTGGCCGGATCGGCGTCCGGGCCGTCGTGCGTGGCGCCCTTGGGCAGGTACAGCGAGCCCAGCGTCAGCGGGACGTGACCCGGGGCGTCCAGGTCGATCTCGAGGTAGCGCCCGTGCTCGTCGGTGGGGCGGTGGCCGAAGCCGATCCTGACGGCGCTCGGCGGCGTCCGCGTCAACAACGCGACCCCGTTGCGGCCCGCCAGCACGCCAGCGTGGTAGCTCAGGTGGTACCCGGCCACCGCCTCGGCCGGGATCAACTCCGCCGGGCAGCGCACCTCTTGCAGGGCGACGACGTCGCAGTCGCGTGCGGCCAGCCAGTCGCCGAACCCGCGCCGGACGGCAGACCGGATGCCGTTGACGTTGTGGGTGGCGATGCGCAGCACCGCAGCACCCTAGCCGGCCGCCGCCGGTCGGCCGGCGGCTACCGGTAGTTCGTGAACTGGACCGCGAAGTCGTAGTCGGCGCCCTTGATCAGCGCCTGGCACTTTTGCAGGTCGTCGCGCGACTTGGACGACACGCGCAGCTCGTCGCCCTGAATCTGCGTCTTGACGGCCTTGGGGCCCTCGTCGCGCAGCAGCTTGGCAATCTTCTTCGCGTTCTCCTGCGAGATGCCCTGCTGCATGGACGCGGTGATCTTCCACACCTTGCCCGAGAGCCGGGGCTCGCCGGCGTCCAGCGACTTCAGGTCGATCTTGCGGCGGACCAGCATCGTCTGGAACACGTCGAGGACGGCTTTGACCCGCTCCTCGCCGGACGCCTCCAGCTCGATCGCCTCGCCCGACTTCTTGATGGAGGCGCCGGTGCCCTTGAAGTCGTAGCGCTGCCCGACCTCCTTGGCCGCCATATTGAGGGCGTTGTCGACCTCCATCTGATCGACCTTGCTCACGACGTCGAAGCTGCTGTCGCCTGCCATGTCACTCCTGTATCGCCGGATGATTCATCCGATTGGGCGCTGGGGTTGGGAGTTGGTAGTGTATTCCTCCGCTGGCGGTAGTCAGCACTGGCAGGTTGCCCGAGCGGCCAAAGGGAGCGGTCTGTAAAACCGTCGGCAAAGCCTACGTAGGTTCGAACCCTACACCTGCCACCACAAGCCCGGATGCGTCCGGGCTTGTTCCGTTAATGCCCCATGGGTCACCTTCAAAGCCCTCCTGGACGCCTCCCGCGCGGCCTTGGCGCGGGGCTGCAGAATGGACCCATGGCACCCGTCGAACTCGGACTCCTGACCCTTGCCGTGCTGGCGTGGATCGCGGTCGGGGTGGTGGCCGTCGTGGCCAAGGCGTTCCACCGCGATGAGGTCTTCACCAACGCCATCCCGGGCACGATCCCTCGGGACGCCTCCACGGCTCCCCGGCACCGCGTCCAGGGTGTGAGCCAGGAGTACGACGGGGAGATCCCGGTCTCGTTCTCACCTCCTCGCGGTCTCACGCCAGGTCTCGTTGGCACGGTGGTCGACGGTTCGGTCGACTCGCGCGACCTGACGGCGACCCTGATCGACCTCGCCCGCCGCGGACATCTGAGCATCGAGGCCGTCCCCGGGTACGGGGAGCCCAGCAAGGCGATGAAGGACTACGCGAGGCGTCCGGTGGACGAGGAACGTAAAACGGACTGGCTCCTCAAGCGTGCGGACGAGCCCCCCGCGGACCACCTGAGTCCCCTTGAGCACGACCTGTTGAAGGGCCTGTTCCACGGCAACGATCGCATGCGGATGGGCAACCTCGACCAGCCCGCCCTGCAGGCCTTGCGCGAAGCGCAGGTCGGCCTCTACCGCGAGGTCGTGGAGCATGGCTGGTATCGCAAGCACCCCCAAGCCAAGGGCGGTGCGGGATGTCTGCTGATCGGCCTCGGGGTCGTCCTGGCGGGGCTCTTCATCGCCGTCAAGCAGACTTGGCCGGTCTTCATCGCGGCGGCGCTCGTCGTGGGCGCGTTCATCGTTCTGTCCCGCGCCCTGCGCGGCCGGACGCCTCGCACGGCCGAGGGCTCTGCCGTTCGCATCCAGGCACTGGGGTTCAAGAAGTACCTGGCCACGGCCGAGGCCGAGCAGTTCAAGTTCGAGGAGGCGGCCGGCCTGTTCAGCCGCTACCTGCCGTACGCCATGGTCTTCGGGGTCGCGCAGCACTGGGCGAAGGTCTTCGGTGACGTCGCCCGCAACGCGCAGGCGTCCGGCTGGACGGGCGACCTCACACCCGACCTGCTGTGGTTCGACGGCCCCGGTGTCGACTTCTCGGACCTCCTCTTCTGGGACAGCCTGGACGGCGATCTCGACCTGTTCGGCGCCGCGGACGGCCTGGTCGAACTGGGCGGCGGAGCCGTCGAGGGCCTGGGGGAGGTGGCCACCCAACTGGGCGACTTCATGGGCTCGCTGGACTTCCTGGACGGCCTCGGCGACGGGTGTGATGTGGGCGGTTGCGGCGACGTCGGCGGCTGCATCGACCTCTGATCCTGGGCGATTTGTGGGGCCGTTGTCGGCGCGTGTATGTTTATCCGACGTCCGGCCCCTATAGCTCAGTCGGCAGAGCGTCTCCATGGTAAGGAGAAGGTCTGCGGTTCGATTCCGCATGGGGGCTCTGTGTTCGCCCATGGCGTCCGGTTCCGCCGGACGTCCTGGCGGGCCAGGGCGGGATAGCTCAGACGGTAGAGCAAGCGGCTCATAATCGCTGTGTCACGGGTTCAAGTCCCGTTCCCGCTACCGAGTGAGTCCAGCACTGAAAGAGAGAAGACGATGGCCAAGAAGGCTGGCGAGATCCGCCCCAAGATCACCATGGCCTGCACCGAGTGCAAGGACCGCAACTACATCACCAAGAAGAACCGGCGCAACGATCCCGATCGCATGGAGCTGAAGAAGTTCTGCCCGAAGTGCAAGACGCACACGGCGCACAAGGAAACGCGCTGACCTCACGTCACCACGGACGGGCCGACCCAGGTGGGTCGGCCCGTTCTGCGTTTCGGGGCCGGACGCCGTGGCCGCCGGGTCGCACTCGGCTGGCCCACCCGGTTGCTGGGCGCGACTGCCCAGACCGGACGCCGCGCCGCCGGTCCCAGCGGAACCACTCCGGCGTCCGACCCAAGGAGTCATGGTCGACTGCCCAGACCGGACGCCGTGCCGCCGGTCCCAGCGGAACCACTCAGGCGTCCGACCGAATGAGACCTTCGTAGCTGGACGCGAGCCGCGCGGCGATGTCGGGCCAGGCGAACCGGCGCGCGTGGATGCGGGCGATCGTGCCCATGCGCTGCCGCAGCGGCTCGTCGACGAGCAGCCGGATCAGCGTCGTTCCCCAACTGGACGGCTCCCGGTCGTGCATCAGGTAGCCGGTCTCCTCGTGGACGACGACCTCGCGCAGCCCGCCCGTCGAGGACGCAAGCACCGGCACCCCGGACGCCGCGCCTTCCAAGGCGACGAGACCGAACGTCTCGGAGTGGGACGGAACCAGCAGCGCCTGGCTGTGACGCATCAGGCGCGCCAGGTCCGGACGCGACTGCGCACCGACGAAGTGCACGTGGTCGCGCATGCCCAGCCCCTCGATCAGACGCTCGACCTCGGTGCGGTAGTCGGCGAAGTCGGCGGAGATGTCGCCGGCGATCATCAGGTCCGGACGCATCCCCACCGGCACCTGGGCGAGCGCGCGGATCGCCAGGTCGGCGCCCTTGAGCGGCTGCAGGCGGGCCGCCATCAGCACGTAGCCGGCTCGCGAGCCGCACCACGGGCATGCCGGACGCTCCTCGCTGGGCGCCGCTGGACGGAACTCGTCCAGGTCGACGCCCGGCGGAATCACCAGCACCCGCGCAGGGTCGGCGCCGCAGCGCTCGACCACGGTGCGCGCCTCGGCCGTGCTCACCGCCACGATGGCGTCCGAACGACGCGCCAGCAGGGCCTCGCCCGCGACGCGTCCGGGCGACTCAGGCGGCTCGCCGTCCGACAGGGGCGAGCCGGGCAGCGCGGCGACCGAGTGGTAGCTCTGCACGTGCGGGACGCCCCACGCGGCGGCGGCGTCCAGGGCGGCCATGCCGCTCATCCAGTGGTGGGAGTGCACCAGGTCCGGGCGCGGCAGCCGCTCCAGCCCCGCAGCGAACTCGTCGATGTGGGCGTCGATCTCGCTCTTGGCGAGGGGGCGGGCTGGGCCGGCGTCGAGATGGCGCAGCCAGACCCGGTCGGCGAGTTCCTCGAGGTCGAGCTGGTCGGGCGAGGTGCGCCGGGTGACCAGCTCGACGGTGTGGCCGAGATCGGCGAGCGCCCGTGCCTGCGCCGACTCCACGACGTTCATGCCGCCCGCGTCCCCGGCCCCGGGGGCCTCGGCGGGGGAGGTGTGCATCGAGACGAACAGGAGCTTCAGGCGGGCCACGGACGCACCTTAGCGCCGGCCCCGCCGGCCGCTAGCCTGGGGCCATGCGTGCCATCGAGGAGCGGACGGGGTTCAGCTTCCCGCCCACAGCCCCCTATTCCGTGACCGCCGGAAAGATCCGCGAGTTCGCGGCCGCCCTGGGCGATGCCAACCCGCGCTTCGCGGGCGAGGACGCAGTCGCGCCGCCGACCTTCGCGGCCGTCCTGGCCGCGGACGCGTGGGACGGACTCTTCACCGATCCGGAGCTCGATCTGCAGCTGAAGCGGACGATCCACTACGACCAGAAGTTCGCGTACGCGCGTCCGCTGCGGGCGGGCGACGTGGTCACGGCGACCCTCACGATCGAGAAGGTGCGCGTCCGGGGCAACACGGCGTTCATCACGGTGTCGGTGGCCCTGGCGACCGTCGCCGGCGAGCATCTGTGCACCGCCACCTCGACCCTGCTGCACACCTGGGAGGACGAATCATGAGCGAGCTGGCCGGCGTCGAGGTGGGCACCGAGCTGCCCCCGATCACGGTCACCCTCACGCGCGCATCGCTGGTGCGCTACGCCGGGGCGTCCGGGGACTTCAACCCGATCCACTACTCCGACCATTTCGCTCGGGCGCTCGGCCTGGAGACCTGCATCGCGCACGGCATGCTGACGATGGGCACGGCGCTGCGGGTCGTCACGGACTGGTGCGGCGATCCGGCCCGGGTGCTGAGCTACGGCGTCCGCTTCGCGAAGCCGGTGCCCGTGCCGGACGACGCCGAGGGGGCGTCCGTCACCTTCGCCGGACGCGTCACCAAGGTCTCGGACGCCGTCGCGACCGTCACGATCGACGCGCTGTGCGGCGAGGAGAAGGTGCTCGCCGCCGCGACCGCGGAGGTCGCGCTTGCCTGAGCTCCTCGCCGATCACACCACCTTCCGCATCGGGGGTCCGGCCAAGACCTGGATCGAGGCAACCACCGAAGCGCAGTTGGTGGACGCCGTCCGCTCGGCCGACGACGCCGGCGAGCCGGTTCTGATCCTGTCCGGCGGCTCGAACCTGCTGGTCAGTGACGACGGGTTCCCCGGCACGGTCGTGCGGGTGGACACGAAGGGCATCTCGTCAGAAGGCTCGTTCTGCGAGTTCGACGCGGACGCCTCGTCTGGCCTGTCGACCGGTGGGGGGGCGGCCTGTGGTGGGTACCTCCTGACCGTCGCTGCCGGCGAGGACTGGGACTCCTTCGTCGCCTACGCCGTCGCGAACGAGTTGGTCGGCGTCGAGGCGCTGTCCGGCATCCCGGGGCTCGTCGGCTCGACCCCGATCCAGAACGTGGGCGCCTACGGCCAGGAGGTCTCGCAGACGATCTGGAGCGTCCGCACCTACGACCGCATCGCGCGAGCGCAGAAGACGTTCGCCAACGCGGACTGCGGGTTCGGCTACCGGCACAGCCGGTTCAAGGCCGAGCCCGGACGCTACGTCGTCCTCGAGGTCACCTTCCAGTTGGAGCAGGGCAGGCGATCGGCCTCGATCCGGTTCGGAGAGTTGGCCCGCACCCTCGGTGTGGACGCCGACGGTCGCGCCCCCTTGGGGGCCGTCCGGGACGCCGTTCTGCGGCTCCGTCGCGGCAAGGGCATGGTGCTGGACGCGGCCGACCACGACACCTGGAGCGCCGGCTCGTTCTTCACCAATCCGATTCTGGACGCCGACACCGCGGCCTCGCTGCCCGGCGAGGCGCCGCGGTTCGAGCAGCCCGACGGCCGGGTCAAGTCGAGCGCGGCCTGGCTGATCGAGCACGCCGGTTTCGGCAAGGGCTTCGGGGAGCCGCCGGCGACCCTGTCGACCAAGCACACCCTGGCTCTCACGAATCGAGGCGGCGCGTCGGCGTCCGATGTCGTCGCCTTGGCGAGGACGATCCGAGCCGGCGTCCGGGAACGGTTCGGGGTGTCGCTCGTGCCCGAACCGGTGCTGATCGGCGTCAGCCTCGACGACTGAACGCCCGCCCGGGCCGAGAAGGCAGTTGGACCCTGCAGCAAGACGGCTCTGATCGGCCGGGGAAACCCACTGGCCAAGCCGATCACCTTGTGCAGGGCGATCTCGCCTGTTGTCCAGGGCACCTCACTTGTTGTCCGAGGCGACCTCACAGTTCTCCAAGGCGATCTCACCGTGGTCGAGCGAGGTAGCCGGTGGCTGAGCTTGTCGAAGCCCTGTGCGCTGCGGCCTGCGCCCAGCTCAGCCAGCCTCGTCTCGGCCCTCCCGACGCCCACGGGGGCAGTGACTGATTCCCGTCCGATCCAGTCAGTGGGGCGCCTGTTCGGACGCCAGCGGACCGGCTCCGGACTCGCCCACGGTCCCACGAACGGTCGCGCGAGGGGCCGGCTCGCGGCGTCCGGTCGGTTCGACTTTGACGTAGCCCACCCCCTACACTCGACTTTCCGGTGGACCTTTCCACGGTCGAGCCATGCCCATAGGGCGGCCGATCGCAGCAAGGAAAGCCTTTAGGGCAATAGCTCAACTGGCAGAGCAGCGGTCTCCAAAACCGCAGGTTGGGGGTTCGAGTCCCTCTTGCCCTGCTGGGCCGGGTCATCTCGGCTCCGCAACAAAGGGGCGCCTGGCGCCCGATGAATGGTGAGGACGTAGACGTGGTGGATCCCAGGACCGGTAGCGGAACCGGCGATCCGTCGACCCCCGACGACCTGCCCGGCGAGTTCTTGACCAGCGCTGAGTTGGACGATCCGGACACCTACGAGATCACCGACGACGAAACCGAGGCGGAGGAGCTGACCGACATCGCTCCGGACACCGATGCCGGGGTCGAGATTGACGATCCCGACCAACTGGCTGAGGCTGAAGAGGGCGCCCGCGAGGCGGAGAGCTCGGAGCCCGCTTCGCTCGCCGCCCAGGTCAAGCAGAACCGCCCAACCCGCAAGCTGGCCGAACCGCCCGCCAAGAAGGGTGTTGCGACGCCGTCGCGGAACCGGGCGAAGCCCGTCGCGGCAGAGAAGCGGACCACGCCGGCGCAGTTCGTGGGGCAGTCGGTCGACGAACTCAAGAAGGTCGTCTGGCCGACGCCGCAGCAGGTGCGTCAGTACTTCGGCGTCGTGCTGGTCTTCGTCTTGTTCATCATGGCCTACGTGGTCGCCCTGGACACGGGCTTCGGCGCCCTGCTGCTGAAGTTCCTCGGTTAGCCGGACACGAGTACGGAGACGCTGTGACGCAAGAGAACACTTCCCCCTTCGACGGGGCGGACGACGACGCGATTCAGATCGACCTCGGCGTGGCCGATGATCTGGACGCCGACGACATCCACATCGATCTCGGCTTCGGCGACGCCGACGCGGCGTCCGATGACGACGTCCTGGCCAACCTGACGGGCGGCGCGGACGAGACTCCCGATGAGGACGCCGAGGTTTCCGCCGACGCTGCCGCCGCGGACGAGGCCGTCATCGACGAGCTGCGTCAGCGGCTGCGCCTCGAGCCGGGGGACTGGTACGTGATCCACACCTACTCGGGTATGGAGAATCGCGTGAAGCAGAACCTCGACTCGCGCGTGAAGACGCTCGGCATGGAGGACTACATCTTCGAGTCGATCGTTCCGACCGAGGACGTGGTCGAGATCCGCAACGGGGCGCGCAAGACGGTCACCCGGACGGTTCTACCGGGCTACGTCCTCGTCCGCATGGAGATGAACGACGAGTCGTGGGGAGCCGTCCGGCACACCCCGTCGGTGACGGGCTTCGTGGCGCACGCCAACGCCCCCGTGCCGCTGTCGCTGGACGAGGTCGAGAAGATGCTCGCTCCGGCCCTGCTGGCGAAGGCGGCTGCTGCGGCGTCCGGCCCGAGCCCGCGCAAGAAGAAGATTGAGGTCGTCGACTTCTCGGTGGGCGACAACGTGATGGTGGTGCAGGGGCCCTTCGCAGGCGTGCATGCGTCCATCACCGAGATCAACGCGAACAGCCGGCGTCTCAAGGCGTTGGTGGAGATCCTGGGGCGGGAAACCCCTGTGGATCTCGAGTTCTCCCAGGTCCAGAAGGACTGACCGAACGCGTTCGCGCGCTAACCCAGGCGGGGTGTCCCGGCTCCGCCATCGAACAAGCAAGGACCCAACAGAATGCCTCCCAAGAAGAAGGTGGCGGCGATCGTCAAGGTCGCCCTCAAGGCGGGCGCGGCTACGCCTGCGCCGCCGGTCGGTACCGCGCTCGGTCCGCACGGCGTCAACATCATGGAGTTCTGCAAGCAGTACAACGCTCGCACGGAAGCCATGCGTGGGACGGTCGTCCCGGTCGAGATCACGATCTTCGAAGACCGGACGTTCCAGTTCATCACGAAGACGCCGCCGGCTGCGGAGCTCATCAAGCAGGCCGCTGGCCTCAAGAGCGGCAGCGCCAAGCCGAACAAGGACAAGGTCGGCAAGCTCACGTCAGCTCAGGTCCGTGAGATCGCCGAGACCAAGATGCCCGACCTCAACGCGAACGATGTCGACGCGGCCATGAAGACCGTCGCCGGCACCGCCCGTTCGATGGGCGTGGTCATCGAGGGCTGACGCCCACACGGTGGTCGGCTCACGGGCTGGCCATCCCTTTTCTGCGGCAGGGCCTGCGCGGCCCACACCGCACCTGGTCAAGACAAGAAAGACACCAGTCATGAAGCGCAGCAAGGCATATCGCGCAGCGTCGGAGAACATCGACGCCGCTCAGGTTTACAGCCCGGAGGAGGCGCTGGCTCTCGTCAAGGAGAACGCCACCGCCAAGTTCGATGAGACGGTCGAGGTCGCCATTCGCCTCGGCGTCGATCCCCGTAAGGCCGACCAGATGGTCCGCGGCACGGTCAACCTGCCCAACGGCACCGGCAAGACGGCACGGGTCCTCGTCTTCGCCACCGGCCCGAACGCGCAGGCTGCCCTCGATGCCGGTGCCGACGAGGTCGGCGCCGACGAACTGGTCGACAAGATCGCCGGTGGCTACCTCGACTTCGACGCCGTCGTCGCCACGCCGGACATGATGGGCAAGGTCGGACGCCTCGGGCGCGTCCTCGGCCCGCGCGGTCTCATGCCGAACCCGAAGACCGGCACCGTCACCATGGACGTCGCGAAGGCTGTCACCGACATCAAGGGCGGCAAGATCGAGTTCCGTGTCGACCGGCACGCGAACCTCTGCTTCATCGTCGGCAAGGCTTCGTTCACCACGAAGCAGCTGGCGGAGAACTACTACGCCGCGGTCGAGGAGGTCGTCCGGCACAAGCCGGCGGCCGCCAAGGGTCGCTACATCCGCAAGATCACGATGGCTTCCACGATGAGCCCCGGCGTTGCTGTCGACACCACCAAGGTGAAGACGCCGAAGGACGAGAGCTAAGCCGTCCCGCAAGCCGTGCAAGGGCCCACCCGGATGTCCGGGTGGGCCCTTGGCGTTCCACCCCGGAGCTCCTTCACCTAGGCCATCGCTCCGCTGCCTATAGGCCACGCCTCCGCCTCGTCCACCGGGGCCAGCTGTCGGCCGCTTCCCCCGCGGGTCAGGCGTCGAGAGTCACCCCAGTCACCATCGCCCTCATCGAGGGCCACAACGCGTCCTACGGCTCTCGCCTGTCGTTGCGGGCGCGCGCCCCCAGAAACCGAGTGGCCAGGATGGGCTCTAGGCTGGGTGTGCTCCCGAGGTTCCTCCGCACCGTCGCACGGGTCTGGGCTTTCGTCCTTCTGGTGGCCCTTCGAAACCTGAGTGGCGTGGATGTCGGGCTGGATGTGCTCCCTAGGTCTTCCGCACCGCCTACGGGTCTCGGGTTCCGTCGCGGTGCGCCCATCCGTCGAAACCCTGAGCCACGTCCACGCACTCCAGGGTTGTTGTGCACTGACGTCCGCGGCGCGTGCCTCGAGGATCGCTCCCTCGGACAACTCCACCACCGACCGTCGAACGATGCCGATTTGGTCCAGTCGACCAATTGCGTCTACCCTTGTCAGGCACTCCTCCACCGAGTCGCCAGCTCTTCCAGCCGGCGCTCACGAGTCACCGAAGGTCGATTTGACGGCCACCGGGTCAATGACTAAAGTTGGTCGAGTTGCCCCACGGACGGCCCCGGCCGGAGGTGGTGTGCTTCGGAAGTTTGAGAACTCAACAGCGTGCTTAGGTCAATGCCATTTTTTGGTGCACTATAAACAAGATTCGTTTTGTTTGTGTG
>NZ_FXTL01000013.1 GCF_900182665.1 Propioniciclava tarda | reverse complement strand
CCTTCACGCAACCCCAGGGCAGGGGCAGGACGATTCGCCATACCCCATCATCCCAAGAACCCAACCATAAAGGAACTAACGACACACACCACTAGGGTCCAAGCGGAACGCCGTTACCGAATACCCCAAGGACCACTATGACGATCGATGCACGAAATCGCATTTCTCGCAGAACCCTCGCCGCAGGGGCGGCGTGGGCCGTGCCCGTCGTCACCATCACTGCTGCCGCCCCGCACGTCAGCGCCTCCGGTGAGGTGTATCTCACCGGAGGTGACATCGCATGCAAGGTGCCCGGGGATAGCTGCGTCAAAAACTACGGCCTGCAAAGCGGCTACGCGGTCACGGCCCAGGTCTGCAGCACCGTACCGAGCGATGTCACGATCAACTTCAGTGACGCAACGGTGACGCTCAACGGAGTGACCACCACCGGATGGGCCATCTCGCCCAACCCACTGGACATCCTCAACACCACGTCTGGCACCGACTGCAAGACCGTCGTGATCGGGCTAGCTGGCACTCCCAACAGCGCCGAGGGCCGCATCTCTGGCACGATTCCGTACACCTGGACGGCCGCCAATGGTCAGACGGGAACCGGGACATTCCCGTTCTCTGCGCCGACTACACCCCCATGCAAGAACTGCACCCCGGTCGCCCTAGATCCCACGCCAACTCCGTAGCAGCTCGGCGCAGATTAGTCGGGTTAACCCTCGGACTGGAACTGTCCCACCCGAGACGGACGCAGCCTGCCACCCGCGGCAACTGAGATGACGGTAGCCACATCACACGTCTCAGGTGCCACAAAGGTGATCGACGCGAACTCGGAGTAGTCAACCGACTCGATCGTGCAGCCGGTGGCGCGCAGGACCGACTGAAAACGACCAGCCGCCCCGTGGCCCACCTCGATCGAGTACCTGACACGCAGTAGCGGCTTGACGCGTGGCGCGGCGTCTAGGGCCTGCGCGACGGCGTCCGAGTAGGCGCGGACCAGTCCGCCGGTACCGAGCAGGACGCCGCCGAAGTAGCGCGTCACGACCGCCACGACTTGGGTGACGCCGGACCCGCGCAGCACGCCCAGCATGGGCGCGCCGGCCGTGCCGGACGGCTCGCCGTCATCGGACGAACGCTCGATGTGCTGCGCCCCCTCCACCTCGACGATGAACGCCGAGCAGTGGTGCCGGGCAGCCGGATGCACTCGGCGGACGTCCGCGATCACCTCGCGGGCAGCCTCCTCGGCGTCAACGCGGGCGAGGGTCGTTAGGAACCGCGAGCGCTTGACCTCGAGTTCGCTCTCGGCGCGATACCCCCGCGGCAGCCACAACGTCACCGTCCCATCCTGACAGGCCGCGTTGGCCATGCGTCGACGCCGTGCTACCTTCTTATTGAGAATGATTCCCAATAAGGAGTTCCGGTTGAACCCCACTTCCAGGCTGTGCCTCGCCGCCCTCTGCGCGACTGCCCTCGTGGGCTGCGGCTCCGCTGGCCAGGCGCCGAGCCCGAGCGCCGCACCGGTCGCCATCGCCACCACGACCCCGTTGGGCTCGATCGTCTCTGACATCACGTCCTGCGCCGGGGCTAAGTCCACCACGTTGATGAAGCCGGGCGTCGACCCGCACGACTTCGCGCTGGCGTCCGATCAGATGGCAGCTCTCACCAGGGCCAAACTGGTCGTCGCCAACGGGCTCGGGCTCGAAGGAGGCCTGGCCACCGCCCTGAAGAACGTGAAAGCCGACGGCGGACGCGTCTACGAGGTCGCCCCGGACGTCTTCCCGCTGAAGTACTCCGACATTGAGGCTGCCCATGCCGGCGAGACGGCCGCAGAGCACGCAGCTCACACACACGGCGAGTTCGACCCCCACGTCGCCCTGGATGCCGGACGCATGGCCCAGGCGGCCGCGAACATCGGCAAGCAGCTGACCGAGGCCACCGGGGACGCCACGTTCACCGAGTGCGGCGCCAAGGTCGAGGCTCAGCTCAAGGCCACGGACGCCTCCGTCCGAGAGAAGCTCGCGATCATCCCGCCGGCGCGGCGCATCCTGATCACCGACCACGAGGCGTTCAACTACTTCGCGAAGGCCTACGGATTCGAGATCGCGGGCGTCGTGATCCCGGGGGGGGCCACGGACGCCGAGCCGTCGTCCGCCGACATCGCCAAGCTGGTCGCCACGGTCAAGGCCGAGAAGGTCCCCGCCGTGTTCTCGAACATCGCGGTCAGCCCCAAGATGGTCCAGGCCGTCGCCCAGGAGGCCGGGACGGACGTGAGGGTCGTCCCCCTGTTCGTCGACAGCGTCGGTGCACCCGGCTCGGGCGCCGAGACGTACAGTTCGATGATGCTCGCCAACGCAGACGCCATCGCCGGCGCACTCACGTGACGCCGATCGACTGGCTCGCCGAGCCCTTCGCGCTGGGGTTTCAGCAGCGCGCCCTGATCGGCGGCGTCATCGCCGCGGTGATGAGCTCGACCGTCGGCGTCTGGCTGGTCCTGCGCGGCATGAGCTTCTTCGGGGACGCCTTCGTGCACGCCGTCCTGCCCGGCATCGCCGCCGCGATGCTGTTCGACTTCTCCCCCTACCTGGGCGCGGCCATCGCGGCCGTCGTCATGGTGGGCGGCATCGAGTTCATCCACCGGCAGACCGCGCTCAAAGAGGACACCGCCATCGGCCTGCTGTTCGTCGGGATGATGGCCCTCGGCGTGGCGATCATCAGCAAGTCGCCGTCGTTCACGGGCAGCCTGACCAGCATCCTGTTCGGCGACACCTTCGGCGTGACCTGGGCGGCCATCCAGGGCGAGGCCGTCATGGCCGCCATCGTCGTCGTGGGCTCCCTGGTGCTCTACCGCCCGCTGCTGGGGCTCTCGTTCTCGGCGACCAAAGCGTCCACGCTGGGCCTCAAGCCGCGCCTCACGCACGCGCTGCTGCTCGCGATGATCGCCCTCGCCGTGATCGGCAGCTTCCAGGCCGTCGGCACCCTGCTCGTGTTCGGGCTCCTGGTCGGCCCGCCGGCCACCGCGGCCCTGCTCAGCCGGACGGTCCCCCGGATGATCGCCACGTCCATCCTGCTGGCCCTCGCTGCGGTCGTCGTGGGCCTCACCCTCAGCTACCGCCTCGGCACCGCGGGCGCCGCCACCATCGCGCTCGTCGCGGTCGGCACCTTCTTCGTCGTCATGCACGCCACCTGGCTGCGCCGGATCCTCGCCCGCCGTAGAGCCGCCCGCGCCGAGACCCGCGCGCAGGAGGTGACCGCATGACGGCGTCCGCGATCGACACCCCGCTGGCCGAGGCGTCCGGCCTGGTGCTGGCCTACGGCAACCACGTGGCGATGACGCCGTCGGACTTCACGATTCCGGCGCACGGGGTGACGGCGATCATCGGGCCCAACGGGTCCGGGAAGTCGACGCTGCTGAACTCGCTCGCCGGGGTCCTGCAGCCGCGATCCGGCAGCCTCAAGGTGCTGGGCAAGCCGGCCAGCGAGGCCTACCGCCAGGTGGCCTACGTGATGCAGTCCATGGCGCTGCCCGAGGGGACGCCGATCACGGTCAAGGAAGTCGTCGCGATGGGCCGCTACCCCACGCGCGGCTGGTTCCGGCCGCTGACCAAGTCCGATCGCCGCCGCATCGCCTGGGCCATGGACCTCCTCGACGTCGCCGACCTCGCCCGCCGCCACTTGGGCGAGCTCTCCGGGGGGCAGCGCCAGCGCGTCTACGTGGCGCAGGGGCTGGCTCAGGATCACGTCGCCGTCCTGCTGGACGAGCCCCTGACCGGCCTCGACCTCGTCTCGGCCAAGACGATCGACGACATCATCCACTCCGAGCGCGAGCGCGGGCACAGCGTCGTGTTGACCACCCACGACCTCGACGAGGCCCGCGCGGCCGACCACGTCATCTTGATGAACGGGCACGTTCTCGCGTCCGGGCCTCCCGAGCAGGTCCTGAGTCGACGCAACCTCGAACTCGCCTACGGACTCGGCTCGCTGCACGACTCGGACCTGGTCTTCATCGACGACCCCGAGCACGGCGACGGACCCGCGGTCGACGCCCTCAACCCGCCGAACCCGAGCCGCCACAACCATCGCCACCACCACTGAGATCGGACGCCGTCGCCGCGAGTCTGCCTCGGGTCGCGTCCAGGGCCGCCCAGAACAAGGGGGCGAGCGTGCCGGACGGTGCATCCAGGTCGACCCAGCGGGACTCGGCGATCTCGGCCGCGATGCGCTCGCCCGCCACGGGCTCGGGCCAGTAGTAGACGTCCGACTTCAGCCAGTGCCCCGGCTCGTTGGCCGCCGGCGTCAGGTACGAGCCGAGAAGTTCGAGGCCGGCGGCGTCCAGGATGAGACCGAGCTCTTCACGGACCTCGCGCGCGGCCGTGGCGTCCGAGGACTCCCCCGGCTCGATCTTGCCGCCCGGGTGCATGAAGTGCTCGGTGCCACGCTTCCGCACGGTGAGCACCCGGCCGGCGCCGTCCGTCAGCACCACGGCCGCGACCGTGAAACCGGGCCCGGAGGGCAGGGGGCTGGCCACGGCGTCCGACATCACAGGCCGGGCGGCTCGGCCGCGGGGACGGCGTCCGGACGGTCGACGGCGGCGCGGCCGCCGCGGGCGAGCCAGCGGCGTCCGACACCCAAGGCGATGAGGACCCCGACGACCGTGACCGCTCCGCCCAGGATGCCCAGCGGGGTTGGCCGCTCGCCGTTGTAGGCGAAGGCCGCGATCGCCCCGATGACCGGGACGAACATCGACCAGGGCGCCACGGTCGCGGCCGCATGCCGCGACAGCAGCAGGTTCCAGAGACCGTAGCCGATCATGGACGCCCCGTACGCGACGAAGGCGAGGCCGCCGACCGAGCGCAGGGTGACGTGCGCGAGGGCGTCCGCATCGCGCGACCAGCCCTCGAGGAAAAACGACAAGATCAGCAGCGGAACCGGCGGCACCAAAGCCGACCAGACCACGAGCGAGAAGCCGGTCCGGGGCGGGCTGTGCCGCGTGACCACGTTGCCCGCGGCCCAGCCAGCCGCGGCAGCGATCGTCATGGCGAACGGCAGCAGCGGCGCGTGCGCGAGGAACTGCCAGCCGACGATCGTCATGCCGACCAGCCCGATGACGATGCCGATCACCTGCGTGCGGTTCGGACGCTCGCCCAGCAGGGCGGCGGCGATCATGACCGTCAGGATCGGCTGGACCTGCAGCACCAAGGACGCCAGCCCCGCGGGCATCCCGAGCATCATGGCGGAGTAGAGCAGGCCGAACTGCAGAGTGCCCATGAAGAGTCCCGACAGCACGACGGCCCGGACGCCGTTGCCGGGCGGACGGACGAAGAACACCGCGGGCAGGGCGACGAGCGTGAACCGGAGGGCGGCCATCAGCAGCGGCGGCAGCGACTCCATCGCGATGTTCGCCGCGACGAAGTTGACCCCCCAGATCGCGATGACGAGGGCGGCGAGCGCGACGTCCCTACGCGGCACGGCTGATCCCGGACATGCGGCTCCCTGGTGGTGGCGGACGCGGCAGTCTACGCCTCCGACGAGCGTCGCGATCCGGCGGGGCGGCCCCTGGAACAGGGCGCACGGGTAGGCTGACCTGGCTGAGTTTCCGATGTAAGGACGAGTCGTCATGCCCCCGGTACCCCCGGTCACGCTGCTCCTCACGCGCCTGGCGGCGCTGTTCACCCTCATCACCGTAGGAATGGGCGGCGTCGTCTGCGCCACGAAGTCCGGCTTCGACTGTCACGCCTGGCCGGGCTGTTACCCGGACCGGTTCGCGCCGGGGGCGTCCGACATCCCGGCGGTGCTGGCGGCGAATCCCGCGCTGGAGATGATCCATCGGGTGACGGCGATGACGACCGGCGGCCTGCTGATCGCGGCCGCCATCGCGGTCTTCCTGCTGCCGCGGCAGAACAACTGCCTGCGCATCCTGAGCAGCGTCGCGTGTCTGGCCGCGGGCGGGTCGGCGCTGTTCGGACGCGCGTCCGTGCTGGGGCTCGGGGTGGACGCCGTCGGCGCGGCCATCGACCTGCTGTGCGCGCTGCTGGCCATGGCCCTCTCGACCGCCGCGGCGGTGCTGCTGGGCCGAGGCGGACGCCTGCGCCTCGGACGGGTCAGCTCCCCCGCGCTGCTCGCTGCCTCGTTGCTGGTCGTGCTGCACGTGAGCGCCCACCTGGCCGCCGGGAACCGCTCGTTCACCCGCTGCCTGTCGTGGCCGATCTTGTGGCTCGCGTCCGACGACTTCGTCGGGATGCAGGTCTTCCGGACGATCCTCGCCGTCGTCGCAGCGGTGGTCATCATCGTGGCCGTCCGGGCTGCCGCTGGGGTGGCCGAGTTGCGTCCCCTCGGGCTGGTGGTCGGCATCTTGCTGGCGATCGTGGTGGCGCTGGCCGTGGCCTACCGGGCTGCCGGGGTCGACGGGGGCGTCCTCGGCGTCACGTTCTCGCTCGCGAGCGTCGGACTGCTCTGGACGACCATTGTGCTGGCCGCGCGGGCGGCCGGTCAGGACGCCGTCGGCGTCCTGACCGGGCATCCGCACGAGACGAGGATCACCGAACCTGCATCCCCCGCGTCGCCCTAAGCGGCCGCGGGGCGGCAGAATAGCCCCGTGATCATCGCTGCCGCCGACGGGTCGTCGCTGTCGAACCCGGGTCCGGCCGGCTGGGCGTGGTACGTCGACGACGACCGCTGGGCGGCCGGCGGCTGGGCGCGCGGCACGAACAACATGGGCGAGCTGATGGCCGTCCTCGACCTGCTCGAGCAGACGGCCGATGACCCACAGGAGCTCACCGTCCTGTGCGACAGCCAGTACGTGATCAACTCGCTGACCAAGTGGCTGCCCGGTTGGAAGCGCAAGGGCTGGCGCAAGGCGGACGGTTCGCCGGTGCTGAACGTCGAACTGCTGAAGGATCTCGACCGCGCGCTGCACGGCCGCAAGGTGACGTTCGAGTGGGTCAAGGGCCACGCCGGCCACGCGCTCAACGAGGCGGCGGACGTGCGCGCCCGGGCGGCCGCGACGGCGTACAAGGACGGGACGCCCGTCGACCGCGGTCCGGGCTACCGTCCCGGACGCGCCCCCCAGAAGCCGCCGTCGAAGACGTACGCCCCACCCAAGCCCGCCGAGGATCTGTTCACCGAGCCCGACCCCGAGGAGCATCCCGCCGTCGCGCTGCAGCGGTCGTTGTGGGACGCCGACGTCCGGGGCTCGCAGGTCCGCATGGACGCCCTCCTGCACCCCAAATTCGCCCTCCACGACGCCAAGGGGCGCGTCGCCGGCAAGGGCCGCACCATCGCCGGCTCGAGCCATCCGCTGCCCCACGTTCCCGAGCTCGAGGTCATCGCCGTCGAGGAGCTGGCTCCCTGGGTCGTCCTGGTCCGGTGGCGCGAACGGACGCCGACGCAGGTGACGCTGAAGGCGTCCGTCTGGATGAAGAACGGCGACGACTGGCGGCTGCGGTTCGAGCAGGCGACGCCGATCATCTAGCTCCGAGCACGGGGGCCAGCGTCTGTGACTCGGGAAAGCCCCGCGAACTGACCCCTTTGTGGTCTAACTTTGGGTGTAGTTAGCTTTACCTCGCATGAAGGAGAAGCCATGTCCGACGGCATGACCCGTGGCCGCGTCACCGGCTATCGCTGCGCCACCTGCGGCGCCGAGGTGCCGATCGAGACGCTGTACCCCTTCAAGTGCCCGGACGCCCCCGCCGGCGACAGCCACCACGTGCTCCATCCGGTCACCGGAGGCCCCGCTCCCGAACTCATCGACGACCCGAACCCCTTCGTGCGGTTCGGCCCGTCCCTGGCCTGGTGGGCGTTTGCCCAAGCCAACGGCATGTCGGACGCCGACTGCATCGCCTTGACCCGCGAGGTCGCGGACGGCTTTGTCATCACCCCCACCGCCCAGAACGAGCTGCTCTCCGAACAACTCGACGCCGAGGTCTGGGTGAAGACCGAGGTCGACCAGCTCGGCGGGAGCCACAAGGCCCGCCACCTCGTGACGATCCTGCTGCACCTCCGCGCGGCCGAGGAACTGGGCCTGACGGCGCGCGACGAGCGGCGTCCGTTGGCCATCGCGTCCTGCGGCAACGCCGCGATCGCGGCGTCCACGCTGGCGCAGACGGCCGGGTGGCCGATCCAGGTCTACGTGCCCATGATCGACGGCGGCCCCGTGATCGAGACGCTGACGGCACTCGGCGCCGAGATCAACCGCTGCGGACGCGTCGAGGACGAGGCCGGCGACCCGGCCGTGCTGCGCTTCCGCGAGGCCGTGGCCGCGGGAGCCATCCCCTTCAGCGTCCAGGGACCCGAGAACGGGCTCTGCCTCGACGGCGGACGCACCATCGGCTGGGAGCTGCGCGAAGCGCTGCCCGCCCCTGCCCGCGTCCTGATCCAGGTCGGGGGCGGCGCCTTCGCCGCGTGCATGGGCTGGGGTCTCGGCCCGATCTACCAGCTGGACACGGTCCAGACCGAGGGCGGCGCCCCGCTGAACCGAGCCTGGCGGCTGGCCGAGGGCGTGCCCGCGTCCGATCTGGGACGCCGTTGGTCCGACTTCATGACCCCATGGCAGAGCCCGAGCTCGCTCGCGGACGGCATCCTGGACGACGAGACCTACGACTGGCAGGCCGACTTCGACGTGATGCGGGCCTCCGCCGGCACGACGATTGTGGTCTCCGAGGACGCCGTCGAGCGCGCTTGGGCGCTGGCCAAGCAGACCGGCGTGAACGTGAGCCCCACGGGCTCGGCGGGCCTAGCGGGGCTGCTGCCCACGGCGTCCGGCCCCTCGGTGAAGCCGGGCGAGCGGGTCGCCATCGTCTTCTCGGGGGTCTTCCGCGGCTGACCGCGACCATGCACGGAGCGACGAAACGCTCAGCGCCCTCTGAGTCACGACCGCGCCGGGATCGCTAGCCTGATGCCATCGACGCCATGCACGCCTACCCCACCCCGCTGACCCGCCGCGGACTCCTCGCGTGCGCCTGCTCGGCCCTCGTCGTCGGCTGCGCGCAGAAACCCAGCCAGCCCCAAGGCAGCGCTGCGAGCCCGACCGGCCCGTCCGCGTCGAGCCCGACGTCGGCCGCGCCTAGCGGCGCGTCCCCGACCAGTCCCCCGGCAAACAGCCCCTCGCCGTCCGGCAGCGCGACGACCCCCGACCCGGCCCGCGACGCCGTCATCGCCACCTACTCCTCCCGGACGCCGATGCAGTGGGGTACCACCGTCACCGGCGTGGTGACCCACAGCGCCGGACCAGCCGTCGCCCTCACCCTCGACGCGTGCGGCGGCCCGAATCCCGGACGCGGCGGCAACGGCGTCGACACCGAACTGATCGACCTGCTCATCAACGAGAGGTACCCGGCGACCCTGTTCCTCAACCAGAAGTGGATCCGCAACAACCGGCCCGTCTTCGACAGGCTCGCGGCCAACCAGGACCTCTTCACCCTCGGCAACCACGGCACCCGCCACGCGCCCCTGTCGGTGTCGGGGAAGATGGCCTACACCGAGCATGGGACCGCCAGCGTCGGCGAGGTCTACGACGAGGTCATGGGCAACCAGCAGTTCATGACCGAGCTGCTCGGCCACGCGCCCCGCTTCTTCCGCACCGGCACGGCCTGGTACGACGAGGTCGCCGTCGAGATCGTCCGGACGCTCGGCCTGCTGCCCATCGGCTTCGACATTAACGCCGACTTCGGCGCAACGGCGTCCGCCAAGGTCGTGGCGGCGAACGCGCAGAAGGCGAAGCCCGGATCGATCCTCATCGGCCACTTCAACCGTCCCGAGGGCTCCACGTTCGAGGGCCTGAAGGTCGCGCTTCCGGCGATGCGCGCCAAGGGCGTCCGGTTTGCCCGCATCGAGGACGTCTCGATCGCCTGATCGGCGGGCACGAGGGCGCCGCGGGTCGGCGTCCGGCACAATCTGGGGCGACAGGAGGGCCATGACGAACTTCGTTTACATCTCGCCGGCGTTTCCAGCCACCAACGTGAACTTCTGCGAGCACCTCGCCGCCTCGGGCGTGCGCGTGCTGGGCGTCGGCGACCAGCCCTACGAGCAGTTGCCCGAGCGCCTGCGCTCCGCCCTCGCCGAGTACTACCGGGTCGACTCCCTCGAGGACTACGGCCAGGCCTTTCGCGCGGTGGCGTTCCTGTCGTTCCGCCACGGCAAGATCGACTGGATCGAGTCGAACAACGAGTACTGGCTGGGCTTGGACGCCCGCCTGCGGGACGACTTCAACGTGCGCACCGGGCACGGCACGGCGATCATCGAGTCGATCAAGAGCAAGTCCGCCATGAAGCCCGTGTACGCCGCGGCCGGCGTCCCCACCGCGCGCCAGGCGCGGGTCACGGACGCCGACGGCGTCCTCGCGTTCGCCGCGCAGGTCGGCTATCCGCTGGTCGCCAAGCCCGAGTACGGGATCGGCGCCCACGGCGCCTTCCTGCTCACGTCGGACGCCGACGTCGCGGGCGCCTTCGCCACGGGCCTCGACGTGCCCTACGTGGTCGAGGAGTTCGTGGTCGGCGAGCTGGTCAGCTACGACGCGATCCTGGACGGCGAGGGGGGTCCGGTCTTCGAGGCCGCGACCCTGTGGCCGCCGTCGATCATGGACATCGTCACCGACCGTCTGGACCTTTGCTACCGCATCGCCGACGAGCTGCCCCCCGGCCTGGCCGAGGTCGGACTGCGCACCGCCCACGCCTTCGGGATGCGCAACCGCTTCGTGCACGAGGAGTTCTTCCGGCTGACGTCCGATCGGCCCGGGCTCGGACGCCGCGGCGATTACGTCGGCCTCGAGGTGAACATGCGTCCGGCCGGGGGCAACACCGTCGACATGTACAACTACGCCCGGGACGCGGACGTCTACCAGATTTACGCCGATGTGGTCACCGGACGCGACACCGGCGCGGCCGCCAAGGCCCGCCTCGACCCGCAGATCGCCGTCTATGCCGGACGCCGTGACGAGTTCACCTACCGCGTCCCGTGGGCCGACGTCCTGGCCCGCTACTCGGCCGAGATCGCCCAAGCCGGACGCAACCCCGCCCTGTTCGTGCCGCAGATGGGCAACGACTACGCCATCATCCGCACCGCGGACGCCGCGCGCGCCGACCAGTTCGCCGCCGACGTCACCGACCGAGTCTGAGGAGACCCGTGGAAACCCACCACCGCTCGGAGTGGAGCCCCGCCCTGGGCCGCTCGATGGAGTTCATCACCCACGGGCACGCCGGCCTGCCGGCGGTCGTCTTCCCGTGCATGGGCGGACGCCCCTGGGACTACGCCGATTTCGGCATGATCGACGTCCTGCGGCCCTGGCTGGACGCCGGACGCCTCCGCCTGTTCTGCGTCGACTCGATCGACAACGAGACGTTCAACAGCGACGGCTGGGACAAGCGCGCCCGGGCAGCCCTGCAGGACCGCTACCACCACTACATCGCCGACGACCTCGTGCCGCGCATCCACGACGAGACGGGCTGGGGCGATCGACTGCTGACCACGGGCAATTCCCTCGGCGGGCTCCACGCGGCGATCTCGCTGTTCCGGCGTCCGGACCTGTTCGGCACCATGATCGCCCTGTCCGGCGTCTACGACGCCGGCCACTTCTTCGGCGACTACTCAGACGAGTTCGTCTACAACAACTCCCCCGCCGACTTCGTCGCGGGCATGCCGGACGACCACCCCTGGTTGGACGCCTACCGCTCGTGCCTGATCATCTCGGGCATCGGCCAGGGCGCCTGGGAAGAGGAACTGCTGCCGTCTAACCACCGCATGGACGACGTGCTCCGCGCCAAGGGCGTCCCCGCGTGGTTCGACTTCTGGGGCACCGACATGCCGCACGACTGGCCCACCTGGCACCAGATGGCCCCGTACTTCATGGGGCGCGTCCTGCCCTGGTGAGGCGACTACGACCTTCGTCGGGTACCGGGCCCGCCGAGCGTGGCCCTAGGATGCCCCCAGGGGTATTCCTGCCCGAACGAAAGAGGTCAGTCATGGTCAAGAACGAGAGCAACCTGGACCGCATCATCCGCGGTGTCGTGGGCGTTGCGCTGGTGCTGTTCGCGCTGTTCGGATCGGCGGGCAACATGGTGCTGTGGGTCGTCGCCCTGGTCATCGGGGCCGTCCTGATCCTCACCGCCGCCATCGGCTTCTGCCCCATCTACAAGGTGCTGGGCATCAAGACCAACAAGTAGCTCGAACCCCTGGGCCGCAGCCGGCAACGGCACACCTCAAAGCCGACCGGACGCCTTAAAGCCGACGGTAGGACTCCGCAGACGGTACGCCTCAACGCCGAGGAAGCATGGTCGGCAGGAGCGCGGAACCTCGGCGCGAGCCGCCGAGCTCGGCCGTTGCTCACGGAGCACCGGAGCCTTGAGCCCGTTGACTGAGCTTGTCGACGCCCATCACGCGGGCGACCGCGACATGCCTCGTACGCATGCGGCTTCGGCGAGCTCTGCCAGCGAAACCCAGTGCTGCCTCAGGTCAACGCGTCCAAGACAGCGATCAACCGACGCCTGAGGAGCGCCGCGGCGTCCGCGATGGAGCGCTGCTCGGCGACGTGCTCGGCCTTGCCGTCCGCCGTCTCGATCGCGATGTTGGTCAGCCGGAACGGACGCACGTCGTAGGGGGAGCTCCGCATGTCCAGCACCCGCGCGCGCCGGGCCAGCTCGAAGGCGTCGAGCAGCAGGTCGCCTGGCACCCCGGGGTCGAGCTTGAAGGCCCAGCGGTAGAGGTCCATGGCGCCGCCGTGCAGGCAGCCCGGCTGCTCGAAGGACGCCTGCGCCTCAGCATCCGGTTGGAGGACGTTGCGCGGGCGGGCGTCCGGGGTGAAGAACCGAAACGCGTCCCAGTGGCTGCACCGGATCTCGTGGCCCTCGACGACGCGCGCGATCTCCTCGGGCGTGGCGCGCAGGCCAATGACCTGATGGCGCGCCTGGTCGGGTGACTGCCGATAGACCATCGCCCACTCGTGGAGGCCGAAACAGGCGAACTGCGGCTCGGCGGCGTCCGTCGCGGTCAGGATGCGCAGCGCCCAGTCCAGCGCGCGGCCGCGGGCCGCGCGGAAGGCGTCCAGATCGAGGGAGGTGACACCGTCGACGGTGGCGTAGAAGCGGCGTCCGGCAAGGTCGGACGCCTCGCGCAGCCCGATGCCTGGTCCGGGCTGCCAGCGGGCCAGTTGCGCCGGACGGAAGCCGTAGTAGTCGAAGAGGAAGTCCTCCAGCGGGTGCTTGACCCCACGCCGACGGCGCTCGAGATGGGCGGCGGTCAGGCGGCGCGCCCTGGTGGCGTGGTCCTCAGCGAGCGGACGCCACTGCTCGGAGTCCAGGATGCGCACGGCGTCCAGCCTATTGACTCCCGCGGCGGCCCGATCCCAGCAGCGCTGCCCGCGCCAGATCAGCGCGGGCCCGAACGCCTGAGCGACGCGGTCGTGTCGTGGTCGGAGGCCGACCAGCGGCGTCCCGGACTACTGACTGGCGCATGAGCCGCCTCGAAGACCTGCCGAGCATCGGCCCGAAGCTGGCGGCCGCGCTGCGCGAGGCGGGCATCGCGGACGCCGACCAGCTCGCCGAGGCAGGTCCGATCGAGGCCTGGCGGCGGGTGCATCCGACGTTCGACTGCCTGCCCTCTCTGACCGCGCTCGCCGGGGCCGCCCGCGGCGTCCGAAAGTCAGAGTTGGCCGCCGAGGCGCGAGCCGAGCTGCTCGCTGTTTGGCGCGCCGAGCAGGGCTGAGCAAACCTGTCGGAGGGTCGTGCGAGACTGCACGGCATGGCGTACGACGAGGCTTTGGCCGCCCGCATCCGGGCGCTGCTGACGGGCGAGCAGGCGGTCGAGAAGAAGGGCTTCGGCGGCTTGATGTTCCTGATCGGGGGCAACATGGCGGTCGCCGCCCTAAGCATGGGCGACCTCATGGTTCGCTGTGCTCCCGACGACCAAGACCGGCTCGCGGCCCTCGGCGCCCAGCCGATGGAGATGGGGTCGCGTCCGATGCGAGGCTGGCTGCGCGTGCCGGCCGAGCTCACGGCGTCCGACGACGATCTCAGCGCCTGGGTCAGGGCGGGCGTCGACTTCGCTCGGACCCTTCCGCCCAAGTAGCCCGACGCCGCAGGCCCGATCGAGAGGAAAGGAACCGTGAGCACGACCCGTCCCAGTTCGGACGGTTCCGTCGTGCCCGCGGGTCGCCGACGTGACGTTCAGGGCCTGCGTGCCGTTGCCGTCGTCGTGGTCATCGCCTTCCACCTGCTCGGCTGGCCGACCGGCGGCTACCTCGGCGTGGACGTGTTCTTCGTCATCTCGGGCTTCGTGATCACGGGGGTGCTCCTGCGCCGCAGCCCGTCAGGCCGCGTCGACCTGCGCGACTTCTACCTGCGCCGCGCCCGCCGCATCCTCCCGCTGGCCTTCTTGGTCCTAGTGGCGACGGTCCTCGCCTCGTACTGGACGTGGTCGTCGGAGAAGGCGAACGACATCGGCCTGGACGCCGTCGCCGCGGCCCTGTTCGTGGGCAACTGGCGCTTCGCGTTCACGGCGTCCGACTACTTCAACATGGGCGCCGAGCCGTCGCCGCTGCAGCACTACTGGTCGTTGGGCGTCGAGGAGCAGTTCTACCTGGTCTGGCCCGGCCTCCTGCTCGTCGCGGCGATCGTCGCCGCCCGTCGCTCGCCCACCTCACTGCGTCGGCTCGTGCCGCCGCTCGCCGTGGCGATCGGCGCGGCCAGTGGTGTGTACGCGGCCTGGCTGGCCTCGACGGACCCGAACGTCGCCTACTTCTCGTCGCTCACCCGGGGCTGGGAGCTCGCCCTAGGCTGCCTGCTGGCCGTCCTCCCGGCGCCACGCGGCAGCGAGCGACTGCGAACCGCCTTGTCCTGGCTGGGTCTGGCCGGCATCGCCGCCAGCGTCATCGTGGTGGACGCCGACGCGCCGTTCATGGGCGCCCTCGCCGCCTCGACGGCCACCGGGCTGGCGATCGTCGCCGGCATCGGTCGTGAGCCACGCAACCTCCTGCTGCGCAACCGGGTCAGCGACTACCTGGGCGAGCTGTCCTACGGCCTGTACCTGTGGCACTTCCCGGTGATCGTCATCGGAGCCGCGTGGCTCACCCGAGGTTCGCCCGCGCATGTCGGCGTGTCGGTCGTCCTCACCTTGGTGTTGGCGGCCGCCGCCCATCAGTGGGTGGAGCGGCCCTTCATGGAGGGACGCCTCCGCCCCGCCAAGATGCGCGGCTCGGCGGTAGCTGTGGGCGTGGTCACGATGTCGCTCGCCCTGGCCGCCGGCGTCGCCCCCGGGTGGTGGCAGGACACCAAGCCGCTGACCGCCACGCCGTCGCTCACGCCCTCCCCGACGCCGCGGCCGCTACTGACCGCCTCCCCCACGCCATCGCCTTCGGCCAGCGACAGCCCGAGCCCGACCGAGCTGCCCCCCACCCCGACGCCGCCGCCCACCCCGACGCCGGCGCCCACGATCCCGCCGGGTCAGCCCGTTCCCCTGGGCGAGACGGGCCTCGCCTTGCAGGAGGGGTTGCGCGGTGGGCTCGCACTCACGGCCTGGCCGGCCGACCTCACGCCCGGGACGACCCCCGAGGCCGCCAACCCGTGGCCCGGAGCGAGCGCCTGTCAGTCGACGAAGGTGGCCGACCCCACGTCGTGCACCTACGGCAACGCCAACGGCCCCGAGCTCGTCGTCTGGGGCGATTCCGTGGGTGGCAACCTGCTCGCCGCGGTCGAAGGCGCCTTCGGCAGCGACTACAAGGTGCGCGGGCTGACCAAGTCGGGCTGCAACATCAACGGCGCCAACATCAACTACGGTGCGCCGCCCGACATTTGCATCACCCAGCGCAACCAGTCCATCGCCTACATCAACCGCGTCAAGCCGAAGGTGGTGTTCGTCACCGAGACGTACACCTTCGCCACCAGGCTGGCGTCCAAGGCGTCCGGCGCCGCCCGGCTCGCCGAGTGGGCCGCCGCGGACCGCTCCCTGATCGAGGCCATCAAGCCGTCGGGCGCGACGGTCGTCTTCGTGGCTCCGTCGATTCCGGGCCTGGCGTTCAAGGACTGTCACCGACCGGACGGCTCTCCCCAAGCCTGCATCTCGAGCATCCCGGCGTGGTTCAACGAGATCGCCCAGGTCGAGCGCTCGCTGGACGGCGTCCGCTTCGTGGAAACTGAGCACTGGTACTGCCTGGACGGCCGCTGTCCCATGGTGTCGACGACCGCCGGGCAGCACACGATGATGAAGTGGGACTACATCCACGTCTCGTACGCCTACGACCGGATCGTGGCGGCCGACTTCCGTTACCAGGTGCTGGCGATGGGCATCCTGCCCTGATCGCTACTCCTCGTCGGCGTCCAGATCGACGACGATATCGTGGGCGAGCGCCTCGATCGCGACGCGCACCGCATCGGGCGTGACCCCGGACGGGAGCCGCACGTCGGCGTCCGCCTCGAAGAGCAGCCCGTCGCCCATCGGCGCATTCCGGGTGAGGGTGTCGAGCTGTTCGATGGTGACGCCGAGGGACGCCAGCGCACCGGAGACCTCCTTGACGATGCCCGGGCGGTCGTTGCCGAGGACGAAGACCCGCAAGGGCTCTCCGCCGGCAGCCGTGGGCTCGGGGGCGTCCGCGCTGGTCAACGCGACCTCGAGGACGCCGTCGGCGCCCAGCTTGCCGAGCGCGGCCTGCAGGGAGGAGGCGTCCGGGGCGTCCACCAAGACGATGCCGGCGAACTTGCCGGCGAGACGTCCCATGCGGGACTCCAGCCAGTTGCCGCCCGCATCGGCCACCGCGGCCGCGAGCGCCGCCACCAGTCCTGAGCGGTCGTCCCCGACCGCGGTCACCACAAACTTCGCCATGGCCGCAGCCTAGTGCGGACGCGAGCGGCGGCGTCCGAGGTGGACGGCTACAGCCACAGCCCTTCCGAGATGATCGGCGGCAGGCCGGGACGCGCCTCGCAGTAGCGGAGCCAGTCCGGACGCACCCGGTACAGCGCGAACGCCTCGGTGAGCGCGGGCCGCTCCGGGAACTGCTCGGCGTACAGGGCGCCCAGCGCCTCCCGCTCGATGCCCATCAGCAGCTCGGCCTCGCCCTCGATCTGAAGGGACACCGGCGACCAGCCGACGACGATCGCGGCCCGCGGGTTGTGGAACAGGTTGGCGACCTTTCGCGCTTCGGTCTTCGCGACGAACAGCAGTTCGCCGTCCCCGAGCGCCGCGATCTCCATGATCGCCGCCTCGGGACGGTTGTCCCGGTCGACCGTGGACACCACCCCCAGCTGCGCGGTGCGGACGAAGTCGACGAACTCTTCTCGGGTCAGGGACACGTTGCTCACGCCAGAAGGCTAGGCCATTCGCACCGGCCCGGAGGGCTATTAGGGCAGGCCCTCGACGGCCAGCGCGGACGCGTCCGGACGGTATTCGTTGTAGCGGACCCACGTCGGACGCACCCGGTGCAGCGCGTACGCATCGGTGACCTTCGGCCGGTGCGGCAAGGTCTCAGGCCGATGCGTCCACCACGCGGCCGCGGGCCTCCCACGCGTCCGTGGTGACGGTGACGATCTCGCCGCCGTGCAGCTGGCGTCCGCGGCGGGTCTCAAGCTCGCCGTCCACGTCGACGTCGCCGCTGGCGATCAGGTCGGACGCCTCAGAGCCCGAGTCCACCAGCCCGGACAGCTTGAGGAACTGCCCCAGCTTGACCGGCAGCCGCACCGGCACGTCCTGGATCTCGCTCATCGTCGCCACCTTCCCGGCCCGTTCGGCCCTGTCAGTGGTGACCCTATCCGCGTGCTCGTCGCAACGTTCATCCTCAACCTCGCTCGCCGCATCACGCGTAGGCATGGGTGTATGGGTCTGTTCGCTGCCATCTGCCTCGACCACGGCGTCGATGAGCTGTGGACCGCAGCCCGCGACTGCAGCTTCTTCCCGAGCTACGGACGCGTCATCCCCTGGTTCACTGATGCAGCTCGTCCGGATCGGTCTCGGGGTGCAGCGGCGAGCCGGTCAGGTAGGCGGCCCTGGCGATCGCCATGCTGCCCGCCGACGAGGTGAGCAGTTGCAGGACGATCGCGATGACGAGCTTCACAGCGTTCGGCCAGGACGGGTCGAGTACGAAGGCCCCGATCAGCACCAGGCTGATGCCCAGCCCGGCGGCGGTCGCGATCGCGGATGAGCGCGCGTAGACGTCCTTGAGGCGGAACAGCCCGATGCCCGCGGTCGAGAAGAGCAGCGCTCCCAGCACGATCAGCGCTTGTCCGGCCACGTTCCACACGGCGTCCATGTCACCTCCGTCCTCGGGTCAGGGCCCGCGCGAGCGATACCGACGCCAGGAAGCCCACGACCGTCCCGACCAGCACGAGGTCGAAGACGTGATCGTTACCCACGAGCGTCCCGACCAGGACGATCAGTCCCACGACGGCGAAGAAGAGCAGGTCGGACGCCGCCGCGCGGTTCGCGTCGTCGGGTCCGATCGCGACCCGGACGACGGCCAGGACCGCAACGACCCCGATCAGCGCGATGCCGATCACGATGCCGATCACGATGCACCCCCGACTCTGAGCGCGGACGCCACCCGACGGGCCAAGTCCGTGACGCCCAAGATGACCTCGTCGTGGGTGGAGTACAGCGAATGGACGTACAAGACGATCGGGCCTTGCTCGTTGGCGAGCACCAACGTGCCGGGCGTGAGGCTCACCATCAACGCCACCAGCGCCCCCTCGACGTCGGTCGCATGCGGCAGGTCGACCTTCACGATCATCGGCGTCGAGCGGTCGGGACGAGTCAGGATGTCGCGGATCACCTGGGCGTTGGACTTCACCAACTGCCAGAAGAACCAGGCGGCGAGCGCAGCGACCCGCAGCGGCCACGTCAACCAGCCGCTCATCCCAGGACCCCCTTCACGTAGGCCGCCGGGTCGATCAGTCCGGCCGCAATGTGCGAGGCCAACTGCAGGAGCGGCTCCCCGCCGATTCCGAGCGCCAAGGCGGCGATCGCCAGGACGGCGGCCGGCGCGATGAGGCGTCCGGGAATCAAGGTGCCCTCGGCGTACTCGTCCGCGGTCGGCTCGCCGAGGAACAGCGCCCCCCAGACCTGTAGCAGGGACACCAGCGTGAGGACGCTGACCAGCAGCGCGACCACGACGGCGACCCAGGCGCCGGCGTCCCACGCGGCCGTGACCAGAGCGACCTTGGCGACGAAGCCGGCGAAGGGTGGGATGCCCACCATCGACAGGGCCGCAGCTCCGAAGACCGCGGCCGTCACGGGGTCGCGGCGGAGCAGCCCCGAGACCTGGCCGAGCCTGCGGCGTCCATAGGTCAGCTCGACGGCCCCCAGGGACAAGAACAGCGACGTCTTGGTGATGGTTGAGTAGACGAGGTAGAAGACCCCGGCCGTCAGGGCGGCGGGCGTGTACAGCGCGAGGCCCAGCAGGATGAACCCCAGTTGCGCGACGAGGTGGAACGACATGACGGCGAGTCCGTGCTGCTCGCCGAGCGAGCCCACGACGGCGACCACCATCGAGACGGCGACGATCGCCAGCGCCGCCCCGGACCACTCCCGCCCGCCGTCGAAGACCACGCTGTAGAAGCGGAACAGGCCGTAGACCGCGACCTTGGTGTGCAACCCCGAGAACAGCGCGGTGATGGCCGGCGACATGTGCGGGTACGTCCGGACGACCCAGCCATGCGCGGGCACCGTCCCGGCCTTGATGGCGAGGGCGGCGATCACGATGACGCTGCCGAGGGTGCCGCCCACCGACTCGGTGCCGCGTCCGGCGAGGGCGGCGATGTTGACCGTGCCCAGGGTGGCGTAGATGACCCCGACGCCGACCAGCAGCAGAGTCGACGTGAGGAGGTTGACGGCCACGTAGATCCGGGTCGCCGTGAGCTGCATGCGTAGGCCCAGTCCCCGGTGCGCCAGGATCACCAGGGCGTAGCTGGGCAGCAGCATCAGTTCCACGAAGACGAAGAGGTTGAACAGGTCGCCGGTTAGCACCGCCCCCGAGACGCCGGCGGTGATCACCAGGACCAGCGGCGCGAAGAAGGGCTGGTCGGCCGTCCGGGACGCCACGGCGAACACCGCGCACGTCAGCGTCATCGCGCCCGTCAGGACCAGCATCAGCGCGCCGAAGGCGTCCGCCACAAACGGGATGGCCAACTCGGCGGGCCACAGTCCGACGCGGTGCACGATCGGCGGCCCGGACGCCACGGTGCTCAGCAGCAACGCGGACGCCGACACGTGCGCGGCCAACCCCACGACCAGCACCGCTTGGCGTCCCGCAGACGGCAGCCGGACGCCGACGAGCAGCCCGGCGAGCAGGATGGGCACGGCGACGAACAGCGGCAGCGCGGCGCCCACGAGGTCGGTCGGCATCATCGGACGCCCCTGCGTTCGGACGCGTCGGGAGTGTCGGGGGTGTCGTCGGCCCGGTCGAGGTAGGCGTGCCAGTTGGTGGGCTGGTAGGCGCGGTGGAAGGCAACGATCTCGTCGTCCTCGTCCAGATCGGGCAGTTCCATGGCCCGGCCTTCGAGCGAGAGCTCGGTGTCGTCGTCGCCGTCCCCGACGACGGACAGCACGAGCAGGAACACGGTCACGGCGAACGCGATCACGATGGCGGTCAGGACGAAGGCCTGCGGCAGCGGGTCCGCGGTGGTGCTGGGATCGAGGGCCGTCCCGATCGGCGCATCGCGGCGCGACAGCCCCCCGGATGCCACGAGCAGCAGGTTGACCGCGTGACTGAGCAGCACGAACCCGACGATGACGCGCAGCAGCCCGCGGCGCAGGATCATGAACACCCCAGCGCCGAAGAGCAGCGCGATCGTCAGAGCGATGGCCATCACTCACCGCCCTTGACTGTGATGCCCGTCGGACGCCGACGCGGCGGTCGGGCGTCCGAGTCGGTTCCGAGCAGCCGCAAGGCGGCGAGGACGAGTCCGATGACGGCCAGGTAGACACCCACGTCGAACAGCAGCGCGGTCGAGATGGAGAAGTCGGCGACCTTGGTCCCGATCGGACGGAGGAACGAGCCCACCGCCAGCCCGACCAGACCCACGACGGTGGCGAGGGCGATGCCTGCCCCGATGAGCCGCATCGCGGACCCGCGCAGTCGGGCGACGCGGTCGTCCGGGGCGGCCAGGAAGATCAGGCACAGGCCCGCGGATGCCACGAGGGCGGCGATGAAGCCCCCGCCCGGGTAGTAGTGGCCGCGCACGAAGAACCACAGCGACAGCACCACCAGCAGCGGCCCGACGAGCCGCTCGATCACCCGCAGGACCAGGCCGTTGGCGACGGGATCCGCGGCCGGGCTGTCGTCGGGAACCACGAGCGGCGAGGGACGCAGCGGCAGGAGTCCGCGGGACTGCAGGGCCACCGCCGTCGCCACGCCGGCCATGCCGAGCACCACGAGTTCGCCAAAGGTGTCGAAGGCGCGGAAGTCGACCAAGATCGAGTTGACGACGTTGGACGCCCCGGTCAGCTCCTTGGTCCGCGCGAGATAGGTGCGGCCGGCGTCCGACAGAAAGTCGGCACCGACGACGACCAGGGCCACGCCGAGCATCGCGACTCCGGCCAGCACCCCAGCGCTGAGCGCGACCCGCAGGCGGCGACGGCGGACCACGTGGAAGCTCGTCGGCAGCCTGACGAGCAAGAGCACCATGACGACCACCGTCAGGATCTCGACCAACAGCTGGGTGAGCGCGACGTCCGTGGCGCCGAGGCTGACGAACAGCACCGCCATGGCGAAGCCCGCCACGCCGACGATCGTCACCAAAGCCACCCGGCTGCGCGCCCGCAACGTGAGGACGACGCCGATCGCGATGAGCGCCAGCATTGCCCAGTCGAGCGGACGCGTCGTCGAGTCCGCCGGCAGCCGCCAGCCGGATGCCGTCGCCCCGGCCAGCCCGATGATCGAGAACGCCACCAGCGGGGGCAGCAGATGCCGGAACAGGGCGTCGCTTCGGGTGAGGTCGCCGAGGCGGCGTCCGGCCCGGACCGAGGAGGAGATCAGCGCCTCGAGCACGTCGACCGCCCGCCGCGGAGTCGGGAAGGCGCCCTGGACGGACTCGACGCGGCGGCGTCCGATCACGAGCAACGCCCCCACGACGTAGACCGCCAGGGTCATCCCGAGGGCGGGGGTGAGTCCGTGCCAGAGACTCAGGTCCGCCTCGGACGCCGTCGGCGCAATCGCGCGGGCGGCGTCCGTGATGAACGTCGTCAGCAGCGGGTCGGCGACGCCGAAGACCACTCCCCCGCCGGCGGCGACGGCGACGGGCGCGATCATCGCGGCCGGGGCCTCGTGCGGCGGGGCGTCCATGGGCGGACCGAACAGGGGCAGGAGCATCCGCGCCGAGTAGGCGAAGGTGAGGGACGCCCCGGCGACGGCCGCCACGATCGCGGCGCCGACAAGGCCGGACGCCCAGGGCGCGGCCGCGAAGCCCTTGAACATCGCCTCCTTGGACACGAAGCCGAACAGCGGCGGCAGCCCGGCCATGGACGCCGCGGCGACACTCAGCAGCACGGCCGTCGCGGGCATGGAGCGGCGTAGTCCGGAGAGGCGGCGCAGGTCGCGCGTCCCGGCGGAATGGTCGATCAGCCCGACGCTCATGAACAGCGCCGACTTGAACAGGGCGTGGGCGACGACGTGGACCACGGCGCCGACCAGGGCGTAGCCCGTGCCGACGCCGATGGTCGCGACCAGGAAGCCGAGTTGACTGACCGTGGAGTAGGCCAGCAGCTCCTTGAGGTCGTGGCGGCGCAGCGCGAGGGTCGCGCCGTAGACGGCGGTGAGCAAGCCAACGGTGACGAGGAGGATCGTCCAGGTCGGCGTCCCGGCGAAGGCGGTCGAGAAGCGCAGCAGCAGGTAGATTCCGGCCTTCACCATGGCCGCGGCGTGCAGGTACGCGCTGACCGGAGTCGAGGCGACCATCGCGTCCGGCAGCCAGGCGTGGAACGGGAACTGAGCCGACTTCGTGAACGCCGCGAGGGCCACGAGGGTGCCAATGAGGGCTGTTGTGGCTGGACGTTGCGTCCAGAGTGGGGACGCCAGCGCGTCCGTCAGGCGGGTGGTGCCGGTTGCCGTGGCGGTCAGGGTCACGGCGGCCAGGAGCGAGAGTCCGCCGGCGCCGGTGACGACGAACGTTCGGATCGCGGGGCGGCGTCCCTTCGGGCCGACCTGCTGGATCAGCAGGAACGAGGTGACGGTGGTGAACTCCCAGAACACCCAGAGCAGGATCAGGTCATCGGCCAGGACGAGGCCCAGCATGGCGAACGCGAAGAACGTGAGCAGGGCGTAGAAGGGTCCGTGGCGGCCGGGCGGCAGGTAGTTGACGCAGTAGGCCATCACCAGGGCGCCGATGCCCAGCACGACAAGGGCGAACAGCAGCGAGAGCCCGTCGAGGCGGAGCCTCAGCGCCAGTCCGAGCGTGGGCAGCCAGCTCTGCGAGGCGTCCGGGGTTTCGGCTGTCTTGGTCGCCCACAGCGCCACCGTGGCGGCGAACAGGGAGCCGAGCCCAGTGGCGATCGCCCAGCCGATGGCGCGTCCTGCGAAGCGTCCGCCGAGCCAGGCCACGACGACCAACGCCAGCGCGGCGGCCAGCAACAGCGGCAGGATCGAGGTCGACATCGCGGCCTAGTCTGCCGCACAGCTCAGACAGCCTGCATGGCGGCGTGGCCACCGCGGGTGTGGCTACGAGTCGTGCAGGATCGCCAGCGTCTCTCGAATCTCACCGAGGGCGACCGGACCGACATGCCCTGAACTGGTGAGGATGCGGGTCGTCGCTACCGACCTCACGTGCTGACACTGCGCTGCCGATGTGGCGCCGAGCCGTTCGCGTGGTCGGGTTCGACAACGATCTCGGTTCCGCTCTCTTGGATGGTTCGAGTGAGTGGGACGACTTGGATCACGTCAGTCCACACGTCATCCACGGCCACAGCAGGACATGAGCAGGGGCAACGGGCCTGATCACAGGCCGCTTTCCGATGCGATGAGGGCTTATACGTTGAAGCGGAACTCGACCACGTCGCCGTCGGCCATGACGTAGTCCTTGCCTTCGAGGCGCATCTTGCCCGCCGCCTTGGCCGCCGCCTCGGACCCCAGCTCGACCAGGTCGTCGAACGACACGATCTGCGCCTTGATGAAGCCCTTCTGGAAGTCGGTGTGAATGACGCCCGCGGCCTCCGGGGCGGTCGCACCCTTGCGGATCGTCCACGCCCGCGACTCCTTGGGACCCGCCGTCAGGTAGCTCTGCAGGCCCAAGGTGGCGTAGCCGACCCGCGCCAGCTGATCCAGCCCCGGCTCCTCAACGCCCATCTCGACCAGGAACTCACGCGCCTCGTCGGCGTCCATCTCGACCAACTCCGACTCGAACTTGGCGTCCAGGAAGATGGCCTCGGCCGGCGCGACGACGGCGCGCATGCGCGCCTTGAGCTCGTCGTTGGCGAGCTCGTCCTGATCGCAGTTGAAGACGTAGATGAAGGGCTTCGCGGTCAGCAGGAAGAGGTCGCGTAGCAGCTCGGTGTCCATGCCGGACGCGTAGATCGTCTGCCCCGAGTTGAGCACCTCGGACGCCGCGACCATGGCGTCCAGTTTGGGCTTGGACTCCTTCTTGATCCGCGCCTCCTTCTCGACGCGCGGCAGCGCCTTCTCGAGCGTCTGCAGGTCGGCGAGGATCAGCTCGGTCGTGACAGTCTCGATGTCGGAACCTGGGTTGACCTGGCCGTCGACGTGCGTCACGTCCTCGTCGACGAAGACGCGGGTGACCTGGCAGATCGCGTCCGCCTCGCGGATGTTCGCGAGGAACGCGTTGCCCATCCCCTCGCCCTGCGAAGCACCCTTGACGATGCCCGCGATGTCGACGAACGACACGGTCGCCGGGATCAGCTTCTCGGAGCTGTACATCTTTCCCAGCACCTCAAGGCGGGGCTCCGGGACGCCCACGACGCCCACGTTCGGCTCGATCGTCGCGAACGGATAGTTCGCGGCGAGCACGTTGTTGCGCGTCAGCGCGTTGAACAAGGTCGACTTGCCGGCATTGGGGAGGCCGACGATTCCGATGGTGAGTGCCACGAGGGAGCAGTCTAGAGGTCTGAGCGGCGCGGGCCGACTGCCACGCGAGCATATCGAACGTTTGTTTGCTTCTCGCTAGACTCTCGCCATGCACAGACAAGGGCTTCTATTGGACGCCGACGCGTCAGCTCTGTCTGCACTGGCTCCGCGCCGGACGCCGCTCACGTTGGGAGCCTGGGTCGATGTACAGCCCGGCTGGGTCACCGGCTCGGACGCGGTGTTCGACGACCTGCTGGCCGCGGTCGACTGGCGCGCGGATCGGCGTCCAATGTACGACCGCGTCGTGGACGTACCCCGCCTCACTCGGCATTACGCGGAAGGCCAGGCGCTCCCCCACTGTCTGATTGAGGACGCCCGCGTGGCCTTGAGCCGCCACTATGCGGCGGAGCTGGGTGAGCCCTTCGTCACGGTCGGCATGTGTCTGTACCGCGACGGACGCGACTCGGTCGCCTGGCACGGCGATCGGGACGGGCGCTCGTCGACAGTCGACACGGTGGTCGCGATTCTGTCGTTGGGTTCGCCCAGGGTGTTGGCGCTACGGCGGCGCGATGGTGGTCCCACGTTGCACCGCTTCGCCGTCGGGCACGGCGATTTACTCGTCATGGGCGGCTCCTGTCAGCGCACCTGGGACCACGCCGTGCCGAAGACCTCTGCCGCGGTCGGCCCCAGAATCTCGATCCAGTTCAGGGTGCGCGGCGTTCGCTGACGCTGTGGTCAGCGGTGATCACGGATTCAACGGCTGCCGCGAACGTCGCCTACCTCACATGGTCAGGCCGATACCGAAGGCTGCCACGTACGAACGCACGATGCTGGCGGAGTTGCAGTTGTCAGGGAACAGCAACTCCGCCAGCAAAGCGCGTCGGTGCGTTGCCCAGAGCCCAGCTGGGTTCGGCGGCAACTGAAACCGTGTGCGATCCGTGCGCGTGGCGCGACTGATCCACAGATTCGCTCCGCCTGACGAAATCGATCCTTTCCCACCCAATGTGTAGGCGTGATCCCGAGTCGATTCCTCACCCAAGGCCTGGGCCCGCTCCTACACGCGCAAGGGCGCGTTGTTAAGCGCGAGCAAGCTCTCAACCACGGCATCTCAGCCGAACAGCTACGGAGACTCCTAGAGACCGGGGCGCTCCGGAGCGTCGCTCGCGGTATCTATACCGACAGCCCTCTGGACACATGGCTGCTCCGCGCCTGGACCGGGGTGCTCCTCGGTGGTGATCAGGCGGTGCTGGGGTTTGCGTCTGCAGCCCATCTGCACCAACTTTGGCCCGAGCCGAAGGACGTCGAAGTCTGGGTTGGTCGCCACGCTTGGCCGGGTCCTGTCGACGGCTTCTCCTTCATCCGAGGGGTGCGGCGCGGTGTCGGCGTGCTGGCCCGGACACGAGTCGAGGACACGATCCTGGATCTGGCACCGCGGATCTCCGGCGACGCGATGTGCCGACTCGTCGCCGACGCCATCGGTTCGCGGCGAACGAGCTCTCAGCGGATCGCTCAAGCTCTCCGATCCCGGCCTCGCCAACCCAAACGACAACTCATCCAGGACATGACAGATGACGTGCGCGCAGGTGTTCGTAGCCCCTTGGAGCACCGCTACCTCACGAAGGTCGAGCGGGCACATGGCCTACCGATCGGCGAGCGCCAGTGGTCGGACGGCTCCGGTCGCCTATGCGACGTCCGATACAAGGAGGGCCTGCTTGTCGAGCTGGACGGCCAGCGCTACCACTCGGGCGCCGTGTCATTCGACGACATGAACCGCGATAACGACCACGTGCTCACCGGCGTCCCGACGCTACGTTTCGGGTTTCCCCATGTTGGCCCCGGAGCATGCGAAACTGCCCGCCTGGTGGGGCAGGCGCTGGCGCGACTCGGTCGCGTCCAACCGATCACGACGTGCCCTCACTGCCGGCGAATGCCACTCGGCTGACTCCCCAACAGCTCGGGGCCCTAAGTGGCGGAGTTGCTGTTGCCCAGCAACAACAAGTCCGCCATCAACGCGCGCGTCGCGTCCTACCCCGGGTCAGGCTCCCGCGTAATAGGCCGTCAGGGCTCCGACGAACCAGCCCGGATCCCTGGTGCCGGCCAGCTCACGCGTCGAGTGCATGCTGAGCAACGGAATCCCGACGTCGCAGGTCACGATGCCCAGCCGCTCCGCCGTCATCGGGCCGATCGTCGATCCGCAGGGCACCGCGTTGTTCGAGACGAAGTACTGCATCGCCACCCCAGCGGCCTGGCACGCCCGAGCCCACACCGCCGACGACGCCGCGTCTGTCGTGTAGCGCAGGTTCGCGTTGATCTTGAGCAGCGGACCAGCGTTCAGCAAGGGCCGATGGTCGGGGTCGTGCAGCCCGGCATAGTTGGGATGCACCGCATGGCCCGCGTCGGCCGAGATGCACGAGGACGCCGCGAGCAGCCGCTGGTAGGCGTCGCCGGTGCGGCCCAGCGACTCCGCGATGCGCAGCAACACCTGCTCCAGCAGGGGGCCGGCCGCGCCGGAGCGTGAACCCGAGCCGACCTCCTCGTGGTCGAAGCAGGCCAGCACGTTGACAGTGGACGCGTCCGGCGACGCCAGTATCGCCAAGAGCCCCGCGTGCACGGAGGACAGGTTGTCGAGGCGTCCGGACGCCAGAAACTCACCGTCCGGACCGAAGACCTCCGGACGCTCTACAACCGCCGCGTAGAGGTCATGGCCGGCGATGTCGTCCACCGAGACCCCGGCCACTTTCGCGACCAGACTCATCAACTCCAGGCCGGGGCTTCCCACCGAGAAGACGGGCATCAGGTGCGCCTGCTTGTCGAGTCGCAACCCGTCGTTGACCGAGCGGTCCAGATGCGGAGCGAGTTGCGGAATCCGCAGCCAGGCGGGCGTCGAGACCAGCGCCACGCGGCCGTCGCGCAACACCAGCCGGCCGGCCAGCCCGAACTCGCGATCGAGCCACGAGTTGAAGAGCGGACCCCCGTAGACCTCCATGCCCGCCTGCTGCCAGCCGGCATTGCCTGTCGTCGGACGCGGCTTCAGCTTGAAACCCGGCGAGTCGGTGTGGGCGCCGACGATCCTGAACCCGGACGCCTCCCCCGCCGGCACGCGCCACGCCACCACCGCCCCGTCGCGGACGACGAAGTGGCCCCCCGGCGAGGCGTCCCAGGGGGCGTCCTCGCGCTGCTCGATGTAGCCGGCGGCGCTCAGCCGCAGGGCCACCTCGGCCGCGGCGTGGTACGACGACGGGGACGCCTCGACGAACGAGATCAGGTCGGCGATGGTGTCCATGGCCTAGTCGGCCAGAAACTCGGGGACGCGGCCCTTGGGGCGTCCGATGATGGCCCGATCGCCTTTGACCAGCACGGGCCGCTGCATGACCTCGGGATGCGCTGCTAGGACCTCGACGACCTGGTCTGCGGTGGCGACGTCGGCGTCGGTGAGCCCGAGGCGGGCGAAGTTCGGGTCGCGCCGCACGAGATCGGTCGGCGCGTCCTCGAGCTTCGCCAAGAGAGCCCGGACGCCGTCGGCGTCCAGAGGCGTCTTGAGGTACTGCACCACGTCGACCGCGACGCCGGCCGCAGCGGCGGCGTCCAGGGCGGCGACCGAGGTCGAGCAGCGCGGGTTGTGGAAGATCGTCACGTCAGCCATGAGCGCACCCTATGACGCACCGCTGACAATCTCATCTCGGGCATCGCGACAACCTCCGTCGAAAACTGTCGGAGGCGCCCGCCAGACTCGTCGTCATGGACATGATCCTCACCTTGGCGATCGGCTTGGTCATCGGCATCGCCCTCGGCGCAGCGGCCGCATGGGTCGTCGGGCGTGCCCGCGCCGACTCCTCCGTCGCGCGCGAGTCGTCACTGCGGGCCCAGCTGGACGCCGCCCGTCACGACCGCGACCAAGCACGGGCCCGCGCCGACGAGATCGCGGAGGCTCGCGAGGCGATGGTCAACGAGTTCAAGGTGCTGGCCCGCGAGACGGCGGAGGCGCAGGCGCGACGTTCGGATGAGGGGGCCGAGATCCGGCATCGGGCGACCGACCAGTTGCTCGCGCCCGTGAGGCAGGGCCTTGATCAACTGAATGCCCGCCTGGCCGATGTCGAGCGACTCAGATCGGGGCAGGCGGCGGATCTGAGCGCGCAGGTTCAGGCGGTGAAGGCGACCGGCGAGGCACTACGCCGCGAGACGGCGTCGTTGGCGACGGCGCTGCGGAAGCCGCAGGTCCGAGGGGCCTGGGGTGAGCTGCAGCTGCGTCGCGTGGCCGAGTTGGCCGGCATGCTCGATCACGTTGACTTCGTCACCCAGCAGACGGCGACGTCGGACGATCGCGCCATCCGCCCGGACATGAAGGTGCTGCTGTCGGGCGGACGGTTCGTGTACGTCGACAGCAAGGTGCCGCTGGCCGCGTTCCTGGACGGTCACGATCGGGATGATGAGCGCGAGCGGGCCGAGAGTCTCGCGGCTTTCGGGCGCAACGTCCGCACCCACGTCGACCAGCTCAGCTCCAAGCACTACTTCCGGGCCAGCCCCTCAACGCCCGAGTTCGTCGTGTTGTTCATCCCCAGCGAGGCCCTGGCAGCCGAGGCCGCCGCGCAGCTGCCTGACCTGCACGAGTACGCCGCTGGCAAGAACGTGGTCATCGCGACCCCCACCACCCTGATCGCGCTGTTGCGAGCCGTGGCCTACGGCTGGCGCCAGGCCGCGCTGGCCGAGTCGACGGCGGAAGTCTTCGCCCTCGGACGCGAGCTGTACGACCGGCTCGCCACCCTTGGCAGCCACTTCGACAAGCTCGGCCGGTCGCTGAACGGGGCGGTGCGCGCATACAACGTCGCTCTGGGTTCGCTCGAGTCACGGGTTCTGGTGAGCGGACGCCGGCTCCGCGACCTGCAACTGACCGACGCCGACCTGATCGCTCCGACGGGCGTGGAGGAGGTCGCGCGGCCCGTGACGGCTCCCGAACTCGCCGCGGACGCCGAGGAGCGAGTGCCCCGCTTGCCTGAAGCGGAGGAGCTGGTGCGGCAGCAGCCCGCCCTGGACGAACTGTTGGACGAGGAGGGAGGTGAGCGTCTCGCTGGGTGGAGGGAGCACGAACGCGAGGCTGGCTGAGCCCGAGGCTGACTGCCGGCCGCCTCGACCGGACAGCCCACCTGCTCGCGCCGCCGGTAAGGGCTAGCGGCGCAGGTGGCCGGACGCGGTGGCAGGGTCCAAGATGGGCGGGTGACTTCCAGCACCGCACGCCCGGATCCGTCTCGCAGCGTGATCGCATCAGACGTGGACGCCGCCGCCGCGCGCCTTGACGGGGTGATTCGGCAGACGCCTCTGCAACGGTGCGACCGCCTGTCGGCCGAGTTCGGGGCCGAGGTCTGGCTGAAGCGCGAGGACCTGCAGCCCGTGCGGTCCTACAAGATCCGGGGGGCGTACAACCTGATCGCCCAACTGTCCGCGGCCGAGCGGGCCGCCGGGGTGGTCTGCGCGTCGGCCGGCAACCACGGTCAGGGGGTCGCGATGGCCTGCGCGCAGTTGGGCATCGCTGGACGCATCTACGTGCCGACCACGACCCCCCGCCAGAAACGCGACCGGATGACCCAGCTGGGCGGGTCCTTCGTCGACCTGGTGGTCGTCGGGGACTCCTATGACGAGGCGTCCGCGGCGGCGAAGGCGGCCGCGCTTGAGTCCGGGGCGACGTTGGTGCCGGCCTTCGACGATCCGCGCACGATCGCCGGCCAGGGCACGATCGCCCGCGAGATCGTCGATCAGCTCGAGGCGCTCCAGGTCAGCTGGAGGATCGACGTCAGATCGAGCGGGAAGGACGAATCCGACTCGACTCGCACCGACGCGGGCACGGCTCAGTCGGGGGGCGCCCCCACGGCCACCGCGGACCCGAAAGCCGACCCGGTGTGGTCAGCCGAACGGGGCAATCACCCCACACCGCACGAGTCCACAGACCAGCCAGCCCCGGATGCGACCCCCTTCGACACGCTGCTGGTTCCGGTCGGCGGCGGTGGGCTGCTAGCGGGCTGCCTGGCGTGGCTGTCCGAGCGGTACCCGAGCGTCAAGGTCGTGGGCGTTGAGCCCGCGGGTGCCGCCTGCATGACCCTGGCCCTCGACGCCGGACGCCCCCGCGACGTGCAACGACTCGACACCTTCGTCGACGGGGCGGCCGTCCGCCGCGCAGGTGATCACACGTTCGCCATCGCCCGTCGCCACGCGCCGCGCATGGTCACGGTCCCCGAGGGACGCATCTGCTCCGAGATGCTCGCGCTCTACCAAACTGAGGGCATCATCGCCGAGCCCGCCGGCGCGCTCGCCACGGCGTCCCTCGGACTTTACCAACCGACCCCGGGCGAACGCATCGTCGCCGTGGTCTCGGGCGGCAACAACGACGTCTCGCGCTACTCCGAGATCGTCGAACGCTCGCTCGTCTATCAGGGACGTAAGCACTACTTCCTCGTCAACTTCCCCCAGGAGCCGGGCGCCCTGCGCCGCTTCCTCGACGACGTGCTCGGCCCGGACGACGACATCACGCTGTTCGAGTACGTCAAGCGCTCCAACCGCGATCTCGGGCCGGCCCTCGTCGGCATCGAGCTGGGCGACCCGTCCACCTACTCCGGGTTGCTCGATCGCATGGACTCCTCCGGCATGAACGTCGAGGTCGTCTCGCCCGACAGCCCCTTCTACCGCTTCCTGGTGTAGGTCGGCCACCGGCGCTCAACTCCACCTGTCCACCGCCTCACAGCCGGGGATCGCGACCGCCCCTCCACCGGCGAGGTCCACTGAGCCCTCACAATGGGCGCCATGACGCTCTATGCGCGCCCCTCGTGGCGCCTCGTCGGTCAGGTCGCCTCGGACGCCTTCGTCATCGCCTGGAGCGTCGCCTGGTGGTTCGTCGGACGCCTCACCGACACCACCATCCGAGCCCTCGCCAACCCGGCACGCGCGACGGCACAGACGGCGTCCGACCTGCAGCGTCAGCTAGCGGACGCCGCCCAGCAGGTCGGCGGCATCGTTGCCATCGGCGACGGACTCCGTCAGCCCTTCGACGCCATGTCGTCCACGTTGGGCAGGCTGATCGCGTCGGCGTCCGAGCAGGTCGCCGGCGTCGAGAACACGGCCACCCTGGTCGGGCTCGTCGTCTTCGCGATGCCGACCCTGCTGGCCGTCGCGCTCTGGCTGCCCGGACGCGTCCGCTTCGCGACCCGCACCCACCAACTCAAGGCCCTCGCGGCTGACCCGAACGGCGTCGACCTGCTCGCCCTGCGCGCCCTTGCGCACGGCTCCCCGGCCGACCTTGCCCTGATCGCCTCCGACCCCGTCTCGGCCTGGCGGCGCGGCGACGCCGAGGCCATCGGACGCCTCGCAGCGTTGGAGCTGCGCCGCGCCGGCCTTCGCCGCTGAGGCTGGTCGCCCTCGACAGGCCCCGCTCAGGCGCGACCACGGCCGGCGGCTTGGGCCTAGTGTTGGCCACCGTGACCACGACCACCGATCCCACGCCGGGCACGGACACCGCACGGGCCGACACCTTCCACGCCGTCCTGGCCGGGGTGGTCACCGCCGTCGTCGGGTTCTCGTCCAGCTTCGCGGTCGTCATCGCCGGGCTTCGAGCCGTCGGGGCGGACGCCTCGCAGGCGGCGTCCGGACTGCTGGCGGTCAGCGTCACGATGGGCCTCGGCTGCATCATCTTCGCGCTGGCGTACAAGAGGCCCATCACCATCGCGTGGTCCACCCCCGGCGCGGCCCTGCTCGCGTCGAGTGTCGCCCCCCAAGGGGGCTTCGCCGTCGCCGTCGGCGCGTTCATCGTCACGGGCGCCCTGCTGGCCATCACCGGCTTTGTGCCCGCCCTGGCTGCCGCCGTCCGACGCATCCCGAACTCGGTGGCGAACGCGATGCTCGCGGGCGTCCTGCTGACGCTGTGCGTGGCCCCCTTCCGCGACCTACAGAAGAGCCCGATTCCGATCGGCGCGATGATCGGAGTCTGGGCGATCGCCGCCATCCTCATCCCCCGCTGGGCCGTCCCCGCGGCCCTCGTTGTGGTCATCATCGAGACCATCGCGTCGGGCGGGCTGGCGTCCGGCGCACCGATCCTGCCCGCGCTGGTCTGGGTGAGCCCGGCGTTCACCCCGCAGGCGATCCTGGCCCTCGCGTTGCCGCTCTACCTGGTCACGATGACAAGCCAGAACATCCCCGGCGTCACGGTCATGAAGAGCTTCGGCTACGAGGTGCCGCTGCGTCCGGCGCTGGCCTACACCGGTGCGGCGACGTCGCTGGGCGCCTTCTTCGGCGGCCACGCCATCAACCTGTCGGCGATCGCCGCGGCCCTCGCCGCCGGCGAGGAGGCCGGCAAGGACCGGAACCGCCGCTGGATCGCGGCCCTCACCTGCGGCATCGGCTACGTGCTGTTCGGCCTCACGTCCCAGCTCGTGGTCGCGGCCGCCCAGGCTGCACCTCCCGGCCTGTTCGCCGGGCTCGCCGGCGTCGCGCTGCTCGGCAGCCTCGCCGGCGCGGCGTCCCAGGCGTTGGAGAACCAAGCCGAACGCCTGCCGGCCATCACCACCCTGGCGGTCGCGGCGTCCGGCGTTCAGGTCTTCGGTATCGGCTCGGCGTTCTGGGCCTTGGTCATCGGCGGACTGCTGACGGCGCTGTCGCGCCGCGTCCGTAAGACCCTCTGACGAGAGCTACGCCAGCGGCTGCTTCGCCGCCCAGTCCCCGAGCGTCACCCGGGGTCCCGTGTAGAACGGCGTCTCCTCCCGCACGTGCAGCCGGGCCTCGACGGCTCGCGCGGCGCGCAGGGTGTCGACGATCCGCTGCAGCTCGTCGGCCTCGAACGCCAGCAGGAACTCGTAGTCGCCGAGCCCGAACGCCGAGGTGGTCGACCCGATCACGTCCGGGAAGTCGCGCGCGGCCAGGCCGTGGTCGCGCAGCATCTGGCTGCGCTTGGCCGGCTCGAGCGAGTACCACTCGTACGAGCGGACGAAGGGGTAGACCGTCAGCCACGGCCGCGGCGCGATGCCCGAGAAGCAACCCGGGGTGTGCAGCGAGTTGAACTCGGCCGGACGATGCGTCCCGATGCACGACCACACCGGCACCAGCACGCTGCCCAGCCGGGTCGCGCGCAGCGCGTGGTAGGCGGCCTGCAGCACCCGGGCGTCGTCGGCGAGCAGCCAGACCATCAGGTCGGCGTCCGCCCGGAAGCCGGCGACGTCGTACCAGCCGCGGACGCTCGCCCCGGACGCCTCGACCGCCGCCTCCACCTCGGCGACCCAAGAGGACCGCTCGTCGGCGTCCGTCGGCAGCGCCTCGTCCAGGCTGAACACCGAGTACATCACGTAGTGGGAGCCGGTGTTGACGACCTCGGGCGCGACATAGACGTCGCGCGGATCGCCACTGAAGGGAGCTCCGGGCACCTTGGCTTGCGGGTGGTTCATCTCAGCCTTTCGCATCGGTTCGGACGCCGAAGCGTCCGTTGGTCGATTCAGGGGCCGGGTGGCGGGGATGCCCGCCCCCGAGACTACGTGCGCGGGCGTCCGGTGCCGCAACAGCCGTCGCCGCAGCGCCCTTCGGGATCGGACGCCTCCCCGCGCGTCCGCGCTGCGCGGGCGGCGAGGGCGTCCACCAGGCCGCTGACGAAGGCCGGCCGGACGCCCGCCGTCGCGGCCCGGACGAGCCGCACGCCGACCTCGGACGCCGTCGCCGCCGCCTCGGTGTCGAGGTCGTAGACGACCTCCATGTGGTCGTTGACGAAGCCGATGGGCGCGACGACGACGTCGGTCACGCCGGAAGCCGCCAACTCGCGGATCCGGTCGTTGACGTCGGGCGCGAGCCACGGCACCTGCGGCGGACCCGACCGCGAGCAAAAGACGAGCTCCCAGTCCCCGTCGAAGCCCGCCAGTCTCGCCACCTCGCCAGCCACCCGGCGATGCGTCGCCGCATAACGCAGTCCCTCGGGTCCGGGCCCGGACGCCGCGTCCATGCCGAGCGGGATCGAGTGCGTCACGAACAGCACCCGGACGCCATCCCCGGCAGCCCCCCATGCCTCACCGAGCGCCTCGGCGTTGGCGGCCAGGAAGCCCGCCGACTCGGCGTAGGGCGTGACGGTGTCGACGACGAGGTCCAGGCCGGTGGCGGCGAGGGCACGCTCGATGTCCTCGCGGTACTGACGGCAGCCCGAGGACGACCCGTAGGCCGACGTGAACACCGCCAGCACCCGCTTGGCGCCGCCGTCAGCCAGCTCGACCAGCGCGTCCGCCACGTACGGACGCCAGTTGCGATTGCCCACCACCACCGGCAGCCGGACGCCTCGGGCGGCCAGCTCGGCGGCGAGGGCCTCAACCAGTTCAGCGTTGCGGTCGTTGATCGGCGACACGCCACCGAAGAGTGCGTAGTGCGCGCCGACCTCGGCGAGTCGCGCGTCCGGGATGCCGCGGCCGGCCGTCGCGTTGCGCAGGAACGGCAGGACGGCGTCCGGCCCATCGGGGCCCCCATACGAGGCCACCAGCACGGCGTCGTACGGCGCCAGCGACGTCACATCGCCTCCCGGCGGCGGATCTCGCCGAGATCCGTGAGGTCGTAGCCCACGATCGGGCAGCGTTCGGTGTCGAGCGTGTCGGGGTCAACCACGCACCCCCAGGACGCCGACGTGTCCGGCTCGATGCCGTACAGCTCGCTCAACGCGGCCAGGTAGGTCTCGCCGCGGCCCTGCTCGGCGGCCTTGCGGGCTCGCACGGACGGCTCGTGGATCAGCCGCGCGGCCAGTCGGCGCAGGGCGTGGGCGGCTTCTTCACCGGTCACCGGACGCCCCTGCGGGAGGCGTCCGATTTCGTCGTCCACCATCGACGTCACGTTGTCGCGCAGGGCCACGATCGCCGGATCGAGCTGGCGTCCGTTGAGCTTGGCGAGCAGGTCGTGGACGCCCTCGGCGACCAGCTGCTCGGCGTGCGTCACCTCGTCGGCGGACGCGTTCGGCACGTGCCGTTGGATCACGGCCAAGTCGACCAGTCGGACGCCGGGCACGAGCCCGACGCCGGACTCGGCGTCCCGCGCCAGCGCGAGGTCGACGACGTCCAGGCCGCGCCCGGGGCGTCCGGCCATGGCGGCCTCGACGCCGGCAACGGTCAGGATCGGCGTCCCCACGCCGCGGCAGGTGACCACGACGTCGGCGGCGGCGAGGGCGTCCGCGATGGAGCCGTCCACGGCCGCGACTCCGTGAGAGGCGGCGAAAGCCGCCGCGCGTCCGGAAGACGAGTGCACCGCGATGGCCCGGCAGCCCCTGTTCGCCAGATCGGCGACGACCGCGCCGGCGTAGGCACCCGTGCCCAGCAGCAGGACGCGCGAGGTCGCCCAGTCCCGGCGCAGCAGGTCGAGCCCGACCGAGACCACCGAACGCCCGTTGGCGGCCAGATGAGTCAGATGGGCGACGCGACGGGACGTCCGAAGCGCCTGTTCGATGCTGTCGGACAGCAGCCAGGACGCCGTCCCCTCGCGTCGCGCGGCCTGCAGTGCACGCTTCAGCTGACCCGCGATCTCGCGCTCGCCGACGACCAGCGAATCCAGCCCAGCGCCCACCTCGAACAGGTGCCAGAGCACCTCCGTGGCATGCCGCGACCGCAGCTGGATTTCATCATGGCGCCCGAGAAACAGGTGGCTCGTCAGCTCTTCGCGAATCAGTGTCGCCAACGTGCGGGGTGTTTCGGTGGCGTCCAGGTAGATCTCGACACGATTACAGGTGGACAGCACGACGGCTCCGCGGACGCCGGACCCGGGCGAGACTAGCCGCTTCGCCAGGCCGGGGACCGCCGGTGCCACCCGCTCCACGGCCGCGAGGCCATGGTCAGCGTGGTGGATCGAAAAGAGGTGCAGTGCCACAGTGTCGCTATTCAATAGATCCTCAGGAGGCGAGCAATCCGACCTTCTGCCTACGACCCCGCACCATACCCTCCGGGGTGTCGATCTACGGCACAATCGCATCCGTGACGACGCCACCGCTGCTGCAGGCCCTCGCGGGCACCCGCCCACGCACCCTGCCGGTGTGGTTCATGAGGCAGGCCGGACGGTCGCTGCCCGAGTACCGCGAGGTGCGCCGCGGCGTCGCCATGCTGGACTCGTGCCTGCGTCCCGAGCTGGCCGCCGAGATCACGCTGCAGCCCGTCCGCCGCCACAACGTGGACGCCGCGATCTTCTTCTCCGACATCATGGTCCCGCTCAAGCTGGCCGGCGTCGGCGTCGACATCGCGCCCGGGATCGGCCCCGTGATGGACGCCCCCGTCCGCACCGCGTCCGACGTCGCCGCCCTCGTCACGCGCGAGTTGGGCGACGTCTCGGCCATCACGGACGCCGTCCGGCTGGTCGTCGCCGAGTTGAGCCAGACGCCCTCGGGTGACGCGTCCTGGACGCCGCTGATCGGCTTCGCCGGCGCCCCGTTCACCCTGGCGGCGTACCTCGTCGAGGGGCGGCCGAGCCGCGACCACCTGGCCGCCCGCGCGATGATGCACGCCGACCCCGCGTCGTGGAACGCGCTGCTGACCTGGTGTGCCCGCATCTCCGGCGAGTTCATGGCGGCCCAGGTCGCGGCGGGGGCGTCCGCGGTGCAGCTGTTCGACAGCTGGTGCGGCTCGCTCTCGCTGGCCGACTACGCCGCGCGCGTGGCCCCGTTCTCGCGCGAGGCATTGGCCCTGGTCGAGGGCGCCCCGCGGCTGCACTTCGGCACGGGCACCGGGCACCTGCTGGCCGAGATGGCCAAGGGAGCGGACGCCGTCGGCGTCGACTACCGGACTCCTCTCGACGAGGCCGCCTCGCTGGTCCCGGGCAAGCCGCTGCAGGGCAACATCGACCCGGCGCTGCTCGCGTCCGGCTGGGACGCCCTGGAGGCGGCCACCCGTGACGTCGTCGAGCGTGGACGCCGCGCGCCCGGCCACGTGGTCAACCTGGGCCACGGCGTCCCGCCGGAGACCGATCCGGACGTGCTGACGCGCCTGGTCGCGCTGATCCACTCGCTGCCCGCATGAGTGGTCCAGGCCCGTGGGACGGGCAGTCGCGCGAGTATCGAGGGCTGTTCGGACTGTTCCGGTTCTTCCGCGACCTGAAAGGTCTCCGGGACGCCATGCCGCCGTTCGGTGGTGTCGGAGGACCGATCACGCTCTCCGAGGCCGAGGCGTACGACGGCCTCGTCGCCCGCCTGGCCGATGCAGTGACCGCCGAATACGACATCGCCTGGACCCCTGCCGAGCCCGCTCACGTCGACCGGCGCCACGCGCGCTACACCAGCCAGCGGGCCGTGTGGCCAACGGACTTGACCACCTACCCCGGCGGCGCGACGCGGCTCTCGGACGTCCTGATCGGCGCGCTTCGTCGTGAGGGCCGCGGCCCCGCGCCTGAGCAACACCCCTTCCCCCAGCAGGCGGGCTCTCCGTTCGACATCCCTCCGCACGTCCGCGACCTGATGGCCTCCGGCGCCAACGCGGAGGGGTCTGCCAGCTTCTTCTCCAGCGGGCTCGCTCTCGCGGTGCCCGACCAGGGCGGCGGCACGCTTCACGTTCAGTCAGTTGATGGGCGGACGGCCTTGTTCGCGACGGCCCGACTGACGACGGGCGACCGATGAGCGACGTCGACGACCTACCGGCCGTCGTCGTCGGCGGCGGTCTGGCGGGGCTGAACGCGGCCCGGGAGTTGGCGATGGCCGGCGTCCAACCGCTGGTGATCGAGGCCCGGCATCGGGTCGGCGGGCTCGTCTTCGGCGACGACCTCGGCGGCGTCGCTGTCGACCTCGGCGCGGAGTCGTTCGCCAAGCGCTCGCGTTATGCCGCCCAGCTCTGTCGCGACCTGGGGCTCGAGGTGCTGGACCCGTCCGGCCGCTCCTGGATCTGGTCGCACGCCGACGGCGGCCACGCCTTTGAGATCCCGCACGGCGTCCTGGGCATCCCGACCTCGCTCGACGATCCGGACGTCGTCCGCGCCCTCTCCCCCGCCGGCCTCGCCCGCGCGCGCGAGGACCTCGTGATGGGCTCCGAGATCGGCTCGGACGCCGACGACCTCGCCTCCTTCGTGACCGCCCGCCTCGGCCGGGAGGTCCTGGACGTTCTGGTCGAGCCCATCGCCGGCGGCGTCCACAGCGCGGATCCGGCCGAGCTGGCCGTCGACACCATCGTCCCCGGACTGCGCGCGACGGTCGCCGCCGAGGGCTCGCTGACCGCCGCCGCGCGGGCTATCCGGGCCTCTGCGCCCGCCGGCGCGGTGGTGTCCAGCGTTGTGGGAGGCATGTTCCGGCTGCCGCAGGCGCTGGCGTCCGACATCGAAGCGCGCGGCGGCGAGATCTACCCCGAGATGATGGTGACCGACGTCCGGCGCGACGGGGTGTCCTGGCTGGTCACCATCGACAACGCCGCATCGCCGGGCGAGCCACACCTGCCCCGGACGCCGCTCGGCCAGCCCACCACGCTGCGGACCCCCCGCCTCGTGATCGCCCTCGACGGACGCGCCGCCCTGGACCTGCTCCGCCGCATCCCCGAACTGTCGATCGGCGACTGGACGCTCCCCCGCGGAGCTGACCTGCTCAGCGTCGATCTCGCGCTCGACTGCCCCGCCCTGGACGCCGCACCGCGCGGGTCTGGGCTGTTGGTCACGCCGCCGCGTCCGGGCGACCAGCCGCGCGTCGCGTGCAAGGCCCTCACCCACTACTCGGTGAAGTGGCCGTGGGTCCGCGAACGTGGCGGCCACCACGTGCTGCGCGTCTCCTACGGCCGCGCCGGGACGCCGACCGTCGAGCCGCCGCTCGGCGAGACCCTCGCCGACGTCTCGACGCTGCTCGGCGTCCACGTCGGCGTCGAACACGTGCGCGGGGCTCACACCGTCCGCTTCCCCAACTCGCTGCCCCCGCAGACGCTCGCCCATCGGGCGCGCGTCGCCCAGTTGGACGCCGACGCGTCCGGCCTGCCCGGACTCGGCATCACCGGCGCCTGGTGCGCGGGGACGGGGCTGGCCGCGGTCCTCCCGCACGCGGCGGCGGTCGGCGCGAAACTGGCTACGGTGGCCCCGTGAAGATCGTTCTCGGGACGCGCGGATCGCAGCTGGCCACCATCCAGTCGGGCACGGTCGCGGGCGCCCTACGCGCGCTCGGCCATGACGTCGAGCTGCGCGTCATCAAGACCGAGGGCGACGTGACGACTGGCTCGCTCGTGACCTCCGGCGGCACCGGGGTGTTCGCCGCGGCCCTGCGCGAGGCACTGCTCGCGGGCACCGTCGACATCGCCGTCCACTCGTTCAAGGACCTGCCGACCGCCCCCGTCACCGGGCTCGTCATCGGCGCGGTGCCGACCCGTGAGGACTGGCACGACGTGCTCTGCGCCCGCGACGGACTCACCCTGGCGCGCCTGCCCCGCGGGGCCCGCGTTGGCACGGGGTCGCCGCGCCGCTCGGCCCAACTCCGAGCCCTGCGGCCCGACCTGGTCCTGGTCGAGATCCGCGGCAACGTCGGCACCCGCCTGGCCCGCGCCCAGGGCCCGGACGCCGACCTGGACGCCGTCGTTCTCGCGGCTGCCGGGCTCGCCCGGCTCGGACTCTCGGACGCCGTGACCGACGTCCTGCACGCCCTGCTGCCCGCCCCGGCGCAAGGGGCGCTCGCCGTCGAGTGCCGGGCCGACGCCGCGGACGTGCTGGCCGCCCTCGCCGCGCTGGACGACCCCGACACCCGCTTCGCGGCCACCGCCGAACGGGCCGTCCTGGCCGAGCTGGGCGCGGGCTGCGCCGCCCCGGTCGGCGCCCTGTGCGAGCGTCGTGGCGGACGCGTCGGCCTCGCGGTCAAGGTGCTCAGCGCCGACGGCACCAAGGTCGCCGGCCGCACCGTCGAGGCCACCCCGGACGACGATCCCGAGGCTCTCGGACGCCGCGCCGCCCGGTCCCTGCTGTCGTCAGGCGCGGCCGAGGTGACCCCGCTGGGTGCGACCCGGGCCAGCCAACTGCCCGACTTCCACGACGATCAGGCCCTGTGGTCGCCGAGTGGGTCGACCGACCTCATCGGACGCCGCGTCCTGCTACCCCGCGCCGACGGCGCACTGGCGGACGCCCTCCGCGCGGCTGGCGCCGACGTCGACTGCGTCCCGCTGACGGAGACCGTGATCGAACGCTTCCCGCGCCTCCCACGGGACGCGAACTGGGTGATCTTCACGTCGCCGACCGCCGTCCAGGTGCTGCTCGACCAGGGCTACGACCCGGCCGCGCTGGGCAGGTCCGGTGTCGCCGCCGTCGGCTCGGCCACGCGTCGCGCCCTCGAGGACGCCGGCGTCCGGGTCGCCCTGAGTCCCACCGGGTCGATGACGGCCGAGTCGCTCGCGGCCATCTTCCCGTCGGGTCCAGGACGCGTCCTGCTGCCGTGCTCCGCGTTGGCCAAGCCGACGCTCGCCAAGGCCCTGCGCGCCAAGGACTGGACGGTCGTCTCCATCCCGACCTACACCACCCAGACGCTGTCGGACGCCCCGGCCGGCCTCCACGAGGCCTGGAGGCGCGGCTTCTACGACGCCGTGGCCCTCACCTCCGGATCGATCGCCCAGGCGGTGAGCACCCTCCTCGGCCCACCGCCCGAGCGGACGCGGATCGTGGCGTTCGGATCGCCGACCGCAGCGGCGGCTTCCGACCTGGGTCTGCGGGTGGACGCCGTCGCGCCCACCCAGGACGCCTCCGGCCTCGTCGCCGCCGTCATCGCGGCGCTGGGCTGAGAAGTCATGGCCAGGCTCATCCACCTCAACGGCCCCCCGGCGATCGGCAAGTCCACGCTCGCGGCCCGGTACGCCGACGAGCACCCGGGGACCCTGAACCTCGACATCGATCGGCTGCTCCCGCTCGTGGGCGGCTGGACGGATCCGGCCAACGACACCCATCTGTTGTTGCGTCCCGCGGCCCGGGCGATGGCGAGGGCGCACCTGGCCGGGGGCCACGACGTGGTGCTGCCGCAGTACCTCGCGCGACTGGACGAGATCGAGGCGTTCGCGGCCTCGGCTCGATCGGCCGGGGCCGACTTTCGCGAGATCGTCCTGCTGGCGGACGCCGACGAGTGCGTCGCGCGCTTCACCGACCGACCGGACGAGACCACGTGGGACCGCCACAACAGGACGATCGTCGACGAGCAGGGCGGCGACGTCTTCCTGCGCGGGATGCTCGCCAGCCTGCTCGCGATCCTGCCTCGGCGTCCGGACGCCGTCGTGCTCACCAGCGTCAGGGCCGATCCGGACGCGACCTACCGAGCTTTGCTCAGCCAACTCGACGGTCGCTGAGCCGTCCCGACGTCCGAGGACGCAAGAAGGGCCGCCTCCGAAGAGGCGGCCCTGCGTTCTTGATGAGCTCTCAGCTGTTCATCGAGATGTGGACGTGGTCCATGTGGTTCGCGGTGGCGCTGCCACGGTTCTCCATCTTGCGCCACGTGGGGTTGCCGGGCGTCCAGATGCGCTGCTCGAAGATGATGTGGTTGATGTTCAACTCGCTGGCGTGAGCGGCGGCGTACTTCGCGATCGTCCAGCCCAGCGCCGACTCGGCACCCTGGGTCAGCATGAAGTCGATGGCGAGGCCCTTTTGGTGGTTCGACAGGCTGTACGGCCGGTAGCCACCCACGGAGTTGATGCCGGGGAAGAGGGACGTGATGACGTAGTACGTCTTCACCGCGCCACCCTTGAGTCCGTACTTCGACGCCGAGCCAAAGGGGCTGCTGCCCGTCGCGACCTCGGCGACCGGGGCTGCGGGAACGGCGACGGCCGACGTCCCGGAGGTCTTGGTGACCGCAGCCTTCGCGGCGGCCGACTTCGCAGCAGCAGCCTTGTCAGCGGCAGCCTTCGCTGCAGCAGCCTTGTCAGCAGCAGCTTTGTCGGCGGCAGCCTTGTCAGCCGTACCGGCCTGGCCCGCAGCGGCAGCCGCGGCGGCCTGGTCGGCGGCGGCTTTCTCGGCGGCGTGCTGGACCGAAGACAGCTGCACGGCCTCGTTCAGGACGAACCGCTTGCCCTGCGTGATGGTGGTGAAAGCCAGCGCCTCGGACGGAACAGAGGTCAGGAGGTTGGCCGACGACGTCGGGCTCACGTCGGCGGCTGCCGCCGGCACCGCGACGGCGGTCGCCGTCGCCACGGCCAGCGCGCACACGGTCGCCGTGGTCGCCATGGCCGAGGTGGAGGGCATCAGCCGCGCGCTGCGGATCGGCTCGATCGCGCGGCGGGGAGGAACCGCATGACGGGGAGTGGTCAACCGAGCAGACGTCGGCGCATGTCCTGCGGCAACGCGGCGGGGCTTGGTCACGTGAAAACTCCAGCTGTCAAGAAGTTGAGAACAGGTAGAACGCTAGCTGAGAGATTCTCAGGACGCAACCTGAGCGGCTCTCAGCAACCGCCCTTCGAGACGGCTCGCGACTCGGCGTCCGACGGTAGGGTGAACTTGCAAAGGAGCCCCATGAAGCCACCCGTGAACCGACCCCGACGGCTGCGCACGACGGCCGCGATGCGGAACCTCGTCCGCGAAACGCGGGTCCATCCTGGCCAGTTGATCCTGCCCGTGTTCGTCGCCGAGGGCATCGACGCTCCGCGGCCGATCTCGTCGCTGCCCGGGGTCGTCCAGCACACGCTCGAGTCCGTCAAGGCCGAGGCCTGCCGCGTCGCCGAGGCGGGATTAGGCGGCATCATGCTGTTCGGCGTCCCCACCGACGACCACAAGGACGCCTCCGGCAGCGGCGGCGTCCGGGTCGACGGCATCTTGAACCGTGCCCTGCGCGCCGTGGCGGACGCCGTTGGCGACGCCACCGTGATCATGGCCGACACCTGCCTCGACGAGTACACCGACCACGGACACTGCGGCGTCCTCGATGCCCGCGGACGGGTCGACAACGACGCGACCCTGTCCCTGTACGCCGAGATGGCCGTCGCGCAGGCACGCGCCGGCGCCCACGTCGTCGGCCCCTCCGGAATGATGGACGGCCAGGTGGCCGTGATCCGCGCCGCCCTGGACGCCTCCGGGCACACCGACACCGCGATCCTCGCCTACGCGGCGAAGTACGCGTCCGCCTTCTTCGGACCCTTCCGCGAGGCCGTCGGCTCGTCCCTGCAGGGCGACCGCAAGACCTACCAGCAGGACCCGGCCAACCGCCGCGAGGGCCTCCGCGAGGCCCTGCTCGACATCGAGGAGGGCGCCGACCTGGTGATGGTCAAGCCCGCGGGCGCCTACCTCGACGTGATCTCGGACGTGGCCGCGGTCTCGCCGGTGCCCGTGGCCGCCTATCAGGTCTCCGGCGAGTACGCGATGGTGGAGGCCGCCGCCCACCGGGGCTGGATCGACCGCGACCGGGCCATCGACGAGACCGTGACGAGCATCGTCCGCGCCGGAGCCGACGTCGTCCTGACCTACTGGGCCTTGGAGTTGGCCGGACGCCTCCGCTGAGCCAGGGTCCCCCGCGGAGTCAGGGGCCGCTCGGGGGCACCCACAGCTACTTCACAGGCGCCGCCCATGGAACAGCCAGCGACGCTCGCTGAACTTGACCCGTTGGCGTCGAGGGACGCCGAGGACGGTGCAGGACATGGCTGAGCAGAACACCCCCGACTACGGCAGACCCGACGCCTTCGCCCGGCCCGGTCAGGCGCCGATCCCCGTGACGCCCCAGGTCCCGGCCCCGGTGGTGTCCTTCCCTGCTCCGGCCGCGGACGCTCGCCCCTACTCCTTCTCAGACTGGACGCCGCAGGCTGCGGTCCCCTCTGGCCCGGGTGACGCGGCGGCGTCCGACCAGGTCTGGCCCCCTAGCCTCGGCGGTGCGACGGCGGTAGGCGGACGCCGCCGGTCGCGGACAGGTCGGCTCGTCCTGGCCGGCCTCGGCGCCCTCACGGCGCTCGCGCTCGTGGCGGGGGCGTCCGGGATGATCACGGCGCGAATGACCTCGGCCGCCCCCCAGCAAACGCGACCCGCGGCGTCCGCCCCGGCCCAGAGCGGGCAGGCGACCCAGCCGGCGTCCGCACCGAAGACGACCGCCCCGGCGGCCGGAACCGGCACCGCCCAGAAGTCGACCCAGTCGACGCCCACCGACGCGCAGAGCAAGGGCGTCGTCCTGATCAACACGACCATGACCAACGGGACCGCAGCCGGCACCGGCATGGTGATCGACGCGTCGGGGCTGGTGCTGACCAACTACCACGTCGTCCAGGGCAGCACGGCGGTCAAGGTCACGATCGCCACGTCCGGACGCACGTACACGGCCACCGTCGTCGGCCATGACGCCACGAACGACGTCGCGCTGTTGCAGCTCGCGGACGCGTCCGGGCTGGACGTCGTGACGTTCGACCAGGACGCCGTCAGCGTCGGCGCCGCCGTCACGGCGGTGGGCAACGCCAACGGCCAGGAGTACCTGACGGCCGCCTCGGGTCAGATCACGGACACGTCCGCCACCGTCACTGTGTCGAACGACAGCGCCTCGGGCACCGAGACCCTCAAGGACGTCTACGAGACCAACGCGGCCGCGCAGCCCGGTGACTCCGGCGGACCCCTGTTCGACGCCCAGGCCGAGGTCACGGCGATGACCACCGCCGGCGAGCAGACGTACCGCGGCCCCCGGACGGCCCAGGCGCCGACCACCACCGCGACGTACGCCATCCCGATCGCACGGGCGCTGTCGATCGTGCAGCAGATTCGCTCGGGTCACGACGCCGGGAGCGTCCGGGTCGGGCCCAACGCCTACCTCGGAGTCATGGTCGCAACGCGCTCCACCGGATCTGCGGTCGTGTCTCAGGTGACCGCGGGCACCCCCGCGGCGAAGGCCGGGCTGACGGCCGGGTCCACCATCACAGCCATCGCTGGCACGAAGGTGGCTTCACAGGCCGACATCGCCGCAGCCCTCAGCGGCCACAAGCCCGGGCAGTCCGTCAAGGTCGCCTGGATGGACGCCGCAGGTGCGGCCCACACCGCCGACGTCACGCTGGCGGCCAGCCCCGTCAACTGACACCCGCGTTACAGCGCGCAGCGGACGAGGGTCGAGGCGAGCTTCCACAGGGCCGGCTGCGACGCGGGGCCCGCCAGGGCGTGGCCGATCGCGACACCGCGAGGTCCAGGCGTGGGACAATCGCTGTCCCCGCGACCAAGGAGTGAGATGCCCGGCCACCTGTCGATGGAAGAGGTCTTCGCTCGCGCCTGCGAGCTGATCCCCGGCGGCGTCTCCTCGCCGGTCCGCGCCTTCGGCTCGGTGGGCGGGACGCCGGTCTTCCTCGCCTCGGCGAAGGGCCCGCACGTCGTGGACATCACGGGGCGTGAGTACGTGGACCTGGTCTGCTCCTGGGGTCCGGCGCTGCTCGGGCACGCGCATCCCGAGGTGGTGCAGGCCGTCCAGGACGCCGCGACGCGCGGCCTCTCCTTCGGGGCTCCAACCACCGCCGAGGTCGAGTTGGCGGCAGCCGTGAAGGCACGCATTCCCTTCGTCGAGAAGGTGCGGTTCGTCTCGACGGGGACCGAGGCGACGATGACGGCGATCCGGCTCGCCCGCGGCGCCACCGGACGCCCGCGCATCGTCAAGTTCGCCGGCTGCTACCACGGCCACTCCGACTCCCTGCTCGCCGCCGCGGGCTCCGGCGTCGCGACCGCCGGGCTGCCAGGCTCGTCCGGCGTCACGGACGGGGCGGCGTCCGACACGATCGTCCTGCCCTACAACGATCCGGACGCGCTCCGCGCGGCCTTCGCCGCCGACGGCGAGCGGATCGCCTGCGTGATCACCGAGGCCTGCCCGGCCAACATGGGGCTGGTGCCGCCGGCGTCCGGCTTCAACGAGACCATCCGCGAGGTGACGCGCGAACACGGGGCGCTGATGATCTTCGACGAGGTGCTGACCGGCTTCCGCGTCGGACCGGCCGGGTACTGGGGACACGACAACAGCCCGGACGCCCCACGCTACGTCCCCGACATCGTGACGTTCGGCAAGGTGCTGGGCGGCGGGATGCCGCTGGCGGCCCTGGCGGCGCGCGCCGAGATCATGGACCTGCTGGCACCGCTGGGGCCGGTCTATCAGGCCGGCACCTTGTCGGGGAACCCGCTGGCCACGGCGGCGGGTATCGCGACGCTGCGCCTGGCGGACGCTTCCGTGTACGCGCGGGTCGACGAGGCGTCCGAGGTGCTGCAGACGGCCATCGGCGAGGCCCTGACAGGGGCGTCCGTGCCGCATGTCGTCCAGCGGGCGGGCAACCTCTTCTCGGTCTTCTTCGGGGAGGACGCCGCCGCCCGCGGCGTCCGGAACTACGCCGAGGCCCAGGCCCAGGACGTCTTCCGGTTCGCGCCGTTCTTCCACGCCATGCTGGACGCCGGCGTCACGCTGCCCCCGAGCGTTTTCGAGGCCTGGTTTCTGTCGTCGGCACACGATGACGCGGCGCTGTCGCGCATCCTGGACGCGTTACCCGCGGCCGCCCGGGCGGCCGCCTCGGCGCGACGCGCGTCCTGAGTCGCCGGTCACTCTCCGTCGAGTCCGTGCGCGCTCACCCCGCGCGCACCTCGACGCGTCCCGCCCGCCGGACGCCGGCGCCGGCGTCCGACCTTTCCCAGACCCACGGCGTCCCCGGATCGCTGACCCGCACTGCCGGGCGGGTGCCGCCCACCTGCAGGCGGAGCACCAGTACCGCCTCCTTGAACTGTCCCGCCAGTTCGACCGTCGTGCTGATGGACTGCGACTGTCCGAGAACCTCCACGACCGCGTTCAGGCGCAGCGGCTGCGAGCCCGACACCGAGATCCCGACCAGCGTGAGGCGGCTCGGGTTCTTCCGCGACCACAGCACCGCCGCCCCCACCTGCACGCCGCCGTCGGCCACGCTGTAGGACTGCTCAGTCACCCGCGCGATGCCGGACGCCCCGACCAAGCGGAAGGCCGACACCTGAGCGGATGCCGGAACCGTGCCGCGGTAGATGGTGGTCACGTCGTCGGCCAGCCACGACTTCAGCCGGTCGCGATAGTCGTCGGCGCAGTCGGCCTTCAGGGCTGACAAGGGGATCGTCGCCGCCAGCGTCATCGTCGACTGGGAGCGAAAGCCCCCGGCGGCCACGTCCGCGGACCCGTCGAGCGTGACCTGCACGGTGCGCGGCACGAATGGGTCGGCGCACTCCCAGAACGCGGTGAACGAGTGCTGCAGACGGTCGACCGACTGGGCGACCCGGTCGACGGCGTTGTCGACCCGTGCTGCGATGATCGCCCACTCCTCGGCCTCGGTGTCGGCGACCGTGTCTTCGACGAGGGCCACGATCTTCGAGACGACCGCGATGCTCTTGCCGACCATCGCGACGATGGCTCCGGGCTCCTTCTCGAGGGACAAGACTTGGCCGACCAACTCGATCACCTCGCCGACGGCACCGGCGATCTCGTACCGCTTCAGCCGCGCGTCCCGCGCCGCCTTCTTGCGGTACAGCTCCAAGGCCCGCTGCTCGACCTTGAGCTCACGCCGGGCCAGCGACAGGTCACGCAGGTGGTCCTTCAACTCGGCGATCAAGCCGTCGCACTGGCATCCCATGGCGTTCACCTCGTGGCAAGTCTGGCACCGCACGCGAGAGCGCGGGGCCGTGCCAATCAACCTCGAGCAGATCCGGACCCGGTGACCACCCGCGCCTACGCAGAGGCGGGCGCTGCGGCGTCCGACGTTGTTCAGATCTTCCGCGGCACCTCGTTGCCGGCCTGGCGGATGCCCTCGCGGAACTTGACCCGCGACAGCAGGACGCCGCCAACCACGAAGAAGATGATGAGGGCGACGATGGCGAACCGGTACGAGTGGGTGAGCTGGTAGACCAGCCCGAACGTCAGGGTGCCGAGCCAGGACGTGCCACGCTCCATCGCCTGGTAGAGCGAGAAGAACTCGGACTCGCGTCCGCGAGGCACGAGCTGGCTGTAGAGCGAGCGCGACAGCGCCTGCGTGCCGCCCATGACGAGACCGATGAGCCCGCCGAGCAGCAGGAACATGCCGAAGTTGCCCTTGGGCACGAAGAAGGCGACCAGCACGACGCCGAGCCAGATGGCGATGCCAACGATGACGGTGCGCGACGCACCCCAGGAGGCGGCCGCGCGGCCGAAGATCAGGGCGCCGAAGAACGCGATGATCTGGACCATCAGGAAGGTCATCATGACCTGGCTCTGCTCCATCATCAGCTCGCTGGTGCCGTAGATCGACGACTGTGAGATGACCGTCTGAATGCCGTCGTTGTAGAACAGGTAGGCCAGCAGGAACAGCATCGTCTGGGGCAGTCCGCGCAGTTCGCGGAAGGTGTCGGCCAGCTGTTTGAAGGCGCCGGTCACCGCGCCCGCTGTGGACGTACCCTCGGCGACCCGCACCTCGAGCGGACGCACGGGGAGTCCGCGCAGTCCGAGCACGGGGATCAGCGTGAACAGTCCCCACCACAGGCCGGCGGTCAGCAGACAGAGGCGGACGGCCATGCCCGTCGAGATGCCCAACTGCCCCTTGAGCGACAGCACCGCGAGGTTGAGCGCGAGCAGGATCGCGCCACCCACGTACCCCCAGGCCCAGCCGCGCGAGCTGATGCGATCGCGGTCGTCCGGCTTCGCGATGCGGCACAGGATGCCGTCGTAGATGACCAGCGAGCAGCCCATGGCCAGCGACGCGATCATCAGCAAGATGACGCCCAGCTGCCACATATCACCTTGCAGGAAGAACATCAGCGTGCCAGCGGCCGCGCCGACCCAGGCGAACAGGCCCATCAGCCACTGCGGACGCGGCGAGCGGTCGGCGATCGCGCCGACGAAGATCAGCAGGAACGCCGAGATCAGCGTCGTCACGGTCGTCACATAGGACGCCAGCGAGCCCGGGTCGATCGGAATGAACCCGAGCACCGGGATGGTCGTGAGGCACTGCTGCCCGTCCGGCAGGTTGGGGCACGCGGCCTCGGTCGCCATCGCGTTGAGGTACGGGCCGATCAGCACGGTCATCGTCGTGGTGATGAAGCCTGAGTTGGCCCAGTCGTACCAGAACCAGGCGCGCTGGTGCGGGGTGATCGGGGTCTTGGCGGACGCAGCGGACGGGCTGGCGGTCTGGGTCACAGGCGAAGGGTAGTAGCCGAAGGTGACGCTGGATAGACGACGCGAGGATCGGCCGACGCCACGTCTCGCCGGAGTTCAAGCCGGGTCGACGAGGCGTCCGTTCCAGGACGCCGACGGCGGACGGAACCGGCCATCCATGCCACGTCGTGACCCCTATCGGGGCGCAAACCCAACCGTGACGGGGTGCCGCGGGCGCGTGACCCGACCCGCCTCAGCGGTGCAACGTGGTCAGTCGCGGATCTCCCGCGGCAGCCCGAAGGAGGTCTTCTCCTCTATCAGCACGTCCTCGACCGCAGGCGGGAAGCCGTGGGCCTCGAGGAACGCGCACACGCCCTGGACCAGCGATTCCGGCACGGACGCCCCGCTCGTGATGCCGACCCGCGAGACGCCCGCCAGCCAGGCCGGATCGATCTCGGACGCGTTGTCGACGCGGCGCGCGTCCTTGGCGCCGGCTTCGCGCGCGACCTCGACGAGCCGCACGGAGTTGGACGAGTTGGCCGACCCGACGACGATCACCAGGTCAGCGCCCTCGGCAATGTGCTTGACGGCCGCCTGCCGGTTCTGGGTGGCGTAGCAGATGTCGTCGCGCGACCGGTCGGTCAGGAGCGGGAACTTCTTGCGGATCTTCGCGATGGTCTCTGCGGTCTCGTCCACGCTCAGGGTGGTTTGCGTCAAGAACGTCACCTTGGACGGATCCTTCACGACGAGCGTGTCGACGTCCTCGGGCTTCTCGACGACGGTGATGGCATCCGGCGCCTCGCCGGTGGTGCCCTCGACCTCTTCGTGACCGGCGTGCCCGATCAGCACGATGTCGACGCCCTGGGCTGCGAACTTCTTGGCCTCGGTGTGGACGCGCGTCACCAGCGGGCAGGTCGCGTCGATGGTGGTCAGCCGGCGGGCCGCGGCGTCCGCGTGGACGCTCGGCGCGACGCCGTGGGCCGAGAAGACCACCGTGGCGCCCTCGGGCACCTCGTCCAGTTCATCGACGAAGATGGCGCCCTTGGCCTCGAAGTCCTCCACGACGTGCTTGTTGTGGACGATCTGCTTGCGCACGTAAACGGGCGTCCCGTACTTCTGCAGCGCCAGTTCGACGGTCGTGACGGCCCGGTCGACGCCCGCGCAGTAGCCCCGGGGTGCCGCCAGCACCACACTCTTCTCGGTCATGCGGGCCAGTCTAGGTCGGCGGACGAACTGCCAGACGGACGCCCTAGGCTGGCGTCCGTGCCCCTGGAGTCCTCGCCCGAGCAGCCGCAGCCCCTGCGGGTGGTCGTCAATGCGCTCAAGGACTACGTGGAACGCACCGGCGCCATCTGGGTCGAAGGCCAGGTGATCCAGCTGACCCGCCGCGCCGGACAAGTCACCCAGTTCCTGACGCTGCGCGACAAACTGGCCGAGGTCAGCGTCAAGATCTCGACCACCACCGCCGTCCTGGACGCCGCCGGTCCGTTGGTCGAGGGCCAGGTCGTGACCGCCTGGGTGCGTCCGACGCTGTGGTCCCGGTCGGGGTCGCTGACGTTCGAGTGCCGCGACATCCGGCCGTCCGGAGAGGGGCGGCTGCTCGCCCACCTCGAACAGACGAAGCGCGCGCTGCAGGCCGAGGGACTGTTCGCATCCGAGCTGAAGAAGCCGCTGCCCTTCCTGCCGCGGCGCATCGGGCTCGTCACCGCCGAGGCGTCCGCGGCCGAGCGCGACGTGATCGAGAACGTGCGCCGCCGCTGGCCGGCCGCCGTGTTCGAGATCCGCTACGCCCTCATGCAGGGCGCCAACTGCGCGCTCGACGTTGCCGACGCCGTCGCCGTCCTCGACAAGCACCCCGAGGTCGACGTCATCGTCATCGCTCGCGGCGGCGGCTCGTTGGAAGACCTGCTGCCCTTCTCGGACGCCGGCCTCGCCCGCGCCGTCTTCGCCGCCCGGACGCCCGTCGTCTCGGCGATCGGCCACGAGACCGACACCCCGATCCTCGACCTGGTCGCGGACGTCCGGGCCTCCACCCCGACGGACGCCGCCAAGCGCGTCGTCCCGGACGCCGCGGCCGAGGCCGAGCGCGTGGCCCAGGCCCGCCTCCGGAGCGAGCAGGCGATCCTCGGACGCCTCGCCTCCGAGCAGCGCCAGCTGGACGCCCTCCGCTCGCGTCCGGTGCTGCGCGATCCGTCCGCGACCATCGACATCGCCGCCCAGCGGCTCCACGACCTGGCCGGACGCCTCGGCCGCGCCATCGGCGTCCGTCTGGACGGCGAAGCCGACACGCTGACCCACACGATCGCGCGCGTGCGGGCGTTGTCCCCCCAGGCGACGCTGCAGCGCGGTTACGCGATCCTGTCCACCGCCGACGGCGTGACGATCACGTCGGTCACCGACGTGATGCCCGACGAGACGATCGTGGCCCGCCTGCTCGACGGCGAGATCGCCGCGGCCGTCATCGATGTCGAGCCCGCCGACCAACCCTCAGATGAGAACGAGGAGCCATGAGCACACCCAAGCAAGCAACCGAGCTGTCCTACGAAGAGGCCCGCGACCAGCTCGTCGGGGTGGTCCGGGAGCTCGAATCGGGAAGCGTCCCGCTGTCCGAGGCGATGCGCCTGTGGGAGCGGGGCGAGGTCCTCGCCGCGATCTGCCAGCGCTGGCTGGACGGTGCGCGCGCGACCATCGAGCGCGCGAAGTCGGTGCAGGCGGGCTGACGTCGAGGTCCGACCCGGTCACCCCAGCCGCCTGGCTGGGATGCACCTCACCCAGGTGACCTGGAACCCCGAAGGCTGAGTGAAGCTGGCCGCACAGCCGGATGACTTTGCAGAACGAGGTGGCTGAACGGGATGGATGCGCTGGAGACGAGCGACGGTGTGCGCTCCCCCTGGTGTCGGTCCCTGGTCACTCCCCGCGAGCGATGGCCAGGAGCTCGGCCGGATCGGACAGCTTGATCCGCTCGCGGCCCTCGGCAGCACCGAGCGCCTGCTCGGCCTGCTCGACCCGACGCCAGCCGTCGATCCCGATGGGCCGGACGCCCCTCGCCTGCAGCACCCCGTCGATCGAGCCCGCGTGGCGGTCGAGGTCGGCGAGGATCCGCTCGGCGACCGCGGCGCCGTCGCGGTTCTGGGTGCCGAATCCGCCGACCCAGCCGTTCGCGATCCAACCGGCGGCGTACTCGCCCGGCTGGACGGTTCCCGTGGAATCGACCACGCGATGGTCGACGGTCGGGATGGTGCCGGTGCGGGCGTCGAAGGGGACGCGGTCCAGCGGCAGCCCGCGTGCTCCGGTCGCCCGCAGCAGCAACTGCGCCGGAATCATGTCCTCGGACCCGGCCGAGACGAGGCGTCCGGCCTTGTCGAGATGGGTCTTCTCGATCCGCAGGCCATCGAGGGCCTCGCGCCCGCGTAGCTCCAGTGCGCGGGTCCAGAAGCGAATCCGCAGCCGCGCCCGCGCCCCGTGGACCTCGCGCTCGGCGGCGGCGCGCCAGATGGGCAGCGCGTCCTGGGCCTTCTGCGAGAGGTGCGCCTCGTCCACGTTCAGCGCGGCCTTGTCGAACCGGACGGCCACGTCCGGCAGGTTCAGCAACTCGGCCAGATCGCGAGACTTGAGCTGGCAGTCTCCGGGACCGCGCCGCACCAGGATCGACACCTCCCGCACCCGATGGCTCGTCAGGTGCTCCAGGACGTCGCGCGGCATGTCGGTGTCTGCGAACTCGGCCGGCTTCTTGAGCAGCAAGCGGGCGAGGTCGATCGCGACGTCACCCAGGCCCACGATCGCGACGCTGGTGACCCCGGTCAGGTCGAAGCCAGGCACCCCCGGGGCGCCCGTGCACCATTCGGCAAAGGATCGCCCCGAGCGGACGCCGGCCAGGCTCTCCCCCGGGATGTCGAGCAGCCGATCCGCTGCGGCCCCGGTCGCGTAGACCACGGCGTCGAACGACGACAGCAGGTCGTCGCGCTGCAGGTCCCGGTTGAAGTCCACCGCCCCCAGGAACCGGACGCCGGGGTCGTCGAAGACCGCCGCGCGCTTCTCGATGAGCTGGCGACCGGCGGCGTGATCAGGGGCGACGCCGTACCGGATCAGCCCGAACGGCACCGGACGCCGGTCGAAGATGTCCATCCTGACGCGCCCCGGGGCGCGCTCCAGCAGTTCGGCCGCCGTTGCCAGGCCCGCCGCACCCCCACCGACGATCGCGATGCGGTAGCTGGGCCTCGACTCCTCACTCATGGTCGTCAAAGGTACCGGTCGGCGACGGTTACGCCTGCCCCGACCACGTCAGGGTCGTGGCGAAGGCCTCGATCGCCGGATAGCCGGTGTCGGCGCTGACGATGGTCACGCGGCCGTCCGAGATCAGCGCGAGCGCGCGCGTCCTGCCGTCGTCGGAGACGTAGCGCGTCCAGGTTCGCTCGCCCAGCGACGACGTTCCGTCCGGACGCCCCCGGCGCGTGACGTCGCTGATCAGGACCTCGGGGGCGGCGTCCGACTGATCGACGGCGACGTAGACGCGATCGGGCGAGAGGTAGCCCAGCCCGGCGGTGTTGCCGGCCGCGTACGCGCCGGACACGCCCGGCTTGCCCAGGGGCGTCCAGCGGGCGCGGGTGCAGACCCAGCCCTCGGGCAGCTTGCTGGGGACCGCGATCGGGAACTGCGCCGCCTGGGCCGCGGCGATGACGGGGGCCGGGTCGACCTTCGCGACCGGGGCGTCCGGGACGCGCTGGAACCAGGCCACCGCCAGCAGGGCGGGGGCCAGGACGACGACGATGGCGACGATCATGTGGATGACCGGCGGGTTGGGTCGGGTTCTGGCCATGGCCGCCATGATTCCATGGAGCCGTGGAGACTCTCGAAACCATCGCCCGTGCCGGTACGCCGCAAGGCGAGGTCGCGCTGCGTCGCCGCGGGGACGCGATCGAGTTGATCGTCAACGGCGTCTTCGCCATGGACTCCCGGGAGGTCACGTCCGAGATCGCCTTGGCGGACGCCGCACCGCTCGGCCGCGTCCTCGTCGGCGGCCTGGGGCTGGGCTACACGGCTGCCCGCCTGCTCGACCGGGGCACGCTCCACCTGGACGTTGTCGAACTGGCTGAGCCGCTGATCGCCTGGGCGCGGGCCGGCGTGACCGAGCAGCTGGGCCGGGTGGCGTCCGATCAGCGAGTGAGGCTCCACGCCGGCGACATCGCCGACTGGATCCGCTCGCAGCCCGGCCCCTGGGACGGCATCCTGCTCGACGTCGACAACGGCCCCAGCTTCCTCATCCACGACCACAACGAGCGCGTCTACTCGGCCGAGTTGCTGGCGACGTTCCTGGCGCGACTCGCGCCGGGAGGCGTCCTGCTGATCTGGTGCGAGGAGCCCTCGCCGGAGCTGCTGGCGACCCTGTCCCGCCTGGTCGCCGAGGCGTCCGAGATCATCGTTCCGATCGAGCGCGAGGGGCGCCGCTTCGACTACGCGCTGTACCGCGCGTCCGTCTAGAAGCCCGATTCCTCGAGCAGGTCCGTGACCAGCGCCGCGATCGGCGACCGCTCCGGACGCGTCAGCGTGACGTGGGCGAACAGGGGGTTGCCCTTGAGCCGCTCGACGACCGCGGCGACGCCGTCGTGGCGTCCGACCCTCAGGTTGTCACGCTGAGCGACGTCGTGGGTCAGCACGACCTTGGAGTTCTGGCCGATGCGCGACAAGACGGTGAGCAGGACGTTGCGCTCCAGCGACTGCGCCTCGTCGACGATCACGTACGCGTTGTGCAGCGAGCGGCCCCGGATATGCGTCAAGGGCAGCACCTCGAGCAGGCCCCGGCCGTCGATCTCGTCCAGGACGTGCTTGTGCACGATCGAGCCCAGCGTGTCGTAGACGGCCTGGCCCCACGGCGACATCTTTTGCTCGGCATCGCCGGGCAGGAAGCCCAACTCTTGGCCGCCGACGGCGTACAACGGGCGGAACACGATGACCCGGTCGTGGGCGCCGCGTTCCATGACGCATTCCAGACCGGACGCCAGCGCCAGGGCCGACTTGCCCGTCCCCGCCCGGCCGCCCAACGACACGATGCCGACCGACGGGTCCAGCAGCAGGTCCAAGGCCACCCGCTGCTCGGCCGAACGGCCGTGCAGTCCGAAGACGTCCCGATCGGACTTGATGAGCCGCAGGACGCCGTCGGGATGGAGCCGCGTGAGCGCGCTCGACCCGCCGCCGCGGACGATGACGCCGGTGTGGCAGGGCAGGTCGTCGGTCAGCTCGGACGCCAGCGAGTGGTCGGCGTAGAGCCCGTCGATCTCGTGCGGTGCCAGGTCGATCTCGGCCATCCCGGACCAGCCGGTGTCGGGCGCCTGCTCGTGCTTGTACTCCTCGGCCGGCAGCCCGACGGACGCCGCCTTGACGCGGAGCGGCAGGTCCTTGCTGACCAGCACGACCTGGCGACCCTCGGCGCGGTAGTTCAGCGCCACCGCCAGGATGCGGGAGTCGTTGTCGCCGAGCCGGAAGCCGGGCGGCAGCACCTCCGGGTCGGTGTGGTTCAGCTCGACCCGCACCGAGCCCTCTAGCTCGTTGACCGGGACGGGCTGGTCGAGGCGTCCGAACCGCACGCGCAGATCGTCCAGGTAGCGCAGCACGACGCGCGCGGCGTGTCCGAGCTCCGCGTGGTGCCGCTTCGCCTCCAACTCGTTGATGACGACCAAGGGCAGGACGACCTCGTGTTCGGCGAAGTGCCGCAACGCGTGCGGATCCGACAGCAGGACGGACGTGTCGATCACGTACACCTTCTGATCGGTCGCCGCGGACGAATCCGCCCTTGACAAGCCGAATTGGTCGACGTCGACCCGCGCGGTCGGCGATGCGGTGTGGTGGGAGGTCTGGTCGGTGTCGAGCACGTCGGTCCTTCGTTGCCAGGGCCGAGGCGAATCGGCCTCACTGTCGAACACTCCTGGACGCCGACGCTTCGGCGTCCCTGTCCTCACGGTAAGCAGCGACGCGGCGTCGACTTCACGCGCCACGCCGGGCGTTTCGCGTCGTTCGCCCATCCGTTACCCGGACGCCGCCGAGCCTGCCGCTGATTGGTTACGTTGCCCGGACCGAGGCCTGCCAGGCAGCCGGACGCCGCCGCGGCGGCCCTGCCGGGCGGCCGAGGTCCGGCCTAGGATCACCTTCATGGCCATCGATCCTCGTCTGACCCTGACCACCAGCCCACTGGCGCCCGCGGCGTCCGTCATCACAGGCGATCGCTACCGGATCACGGTGCTGACCGACCGACTGATCAGGCTGGAGTACTCCGAGACCGGCGCCTTCGAGGACCGCGCGACCCAGGTGGTGGTGAACCGCGACTTCCCCACGCCGGACTTCACCGTGACGGCGAAGGGGGACGGCCTGCTGCTGCGGACCGCCGGGCTGACGCTCGAGTACGACGGCGGCGTGTTCAGCACCGGAGGGCTGAGGGTCACCCCGATCGGCGGCAAGAGCTATCACCAGATCTGGCGGTACAACGAGCCGCCGCACCCCCACTCGAAGGTGCCGCTGAACCTGGGCGGCACCGCCCGCACCTTGGACGAGGTGGACGGGCCATGCGCCCTGGAACCCGGGATCGCCGCCACGGTCGGCGTTGCGCCGCTGGATGACAGCCACTCCCTGGCGCTCACCGACGACGGCTGGGTGGCTCGCCGGACCAACGACATTGACCTCTACCTCTTCGCGTACGGCACCGACTACGCGGGCGCCCTGCGCGACTTCTACCGGCTCACCGGCCCGACGCCCCTGCTGCCCCGCTACGCGCTGGGCAACTGGTGGAGCCGCTATCACGCGTACTCGGCGGAGAGCTACGCGGCCCTGCTCGACCAGTTCGAGGCCGAGAACCTGCCGTTCTCGGTGGCCGTCATCGACATGGACTGGCACCCGGTCGACATCGATCCCAAGTATGGCTCGGGCTGGACGGGCTACACCTGGAACCCCGACCTCTTCCCCAACCCCAACGCGTTCCTGGACGACCTGCACCGGCGCGGCCTGGCGGTCACGTTGAACGTTCATCCGGCCGACGGCGTCCGCGGCCACGAGGACGCCTACCCCGCCATCGCGGCCCGCCGCGGCGTGGACGTGGCGTCCGAGGAGCCCGTGATCTTCGACATCGGCGACCCCGACTTCATCGCCCCGTACCTCGAGGAGGTGCACCACCCCTTGGAGGACGCCGGCGTCGACTTCTGGTGGATCGACTGGCAGCAGGGGCTCGCCTCCCGCGAGCCCGGACTCGACCCGCTGTGGGCGCTCAACCACTTCCACTACCTCGACAACGCGCGCGGCGGGAAGCGTCCGCTGGTGCTGTCGCGCTACGCGGGTCCGGGCTCGCACCGCTACCCCATCGGGTTCTCCGGCGACACGGTTACCAGCTGGGAGTCGCTCGACTTCCAGCCGTACTTCACGTCGACGGCCGCGAACATCGGCTACGGCTGGTGGAGCCACGACATCGGCGGCCACATGTGGGGCGTCCGCGACTCCGAGCTGACGGCGCGCTGGTTCCAGCTGGGCGTGTTCTCGCCGATCAACCGGTTGCACTCGACGTCCAGCACCTTCGCCACCAAGGAGCCGTGGCGCTTCGACAAGGTCAACGGCTCGGTCATGGCCGAGTTCCTCCGGCTGCGCCATCGCCTGCTGCCGTACCTGTACACCATGAACGAGCGCGCACACACGGCCGGCGAGCCGCTGGTGCGGCCGCTCTATTACGTGGACGCCCGCCGCGAGACCTTCTACGAGTCGCGGAACGCCTTCCTGTTCGGCACCGAGTTCCTGGTCGCCGCGATCACCACGGCGGCCGACCCGCGCACGCGGTACGCGTCCGTGGAGACCTGGCTGCCCGAGGGCCGTTGGATCGACTTCTTCAGCGGCCTGGCCTACGAGGGCGGACGCCGCGTCCGGCTGCACCGTCCGATCGAGACCCTGCCGGTGCTCGCCAAGGCGGGGGCCATCGTCCCCTTGAGCGGCCCGGACGCCCTCGGCGTCGAGAACCCCGCGTCCTTCGAGGTCAGCGTCTTCGCCGGCGCCGACGGCGCCTTCGAGCTGTACGAGGACGACGATGCGCTCCAGCCACGGTCCGTCCGGACGCGGCTGTCGTGGTCGGACGCCGACCGCACCTTCACCATCCACCCGGCCGAGGGTGCGCTGGATGTCGTCCCGACCACCCGCTCGTACGCCGTGCGGTTCGTCGGCGCCGGCGTCCGATCAGTCGAGGGCTTCGCGTCGACGTTCGACGAGGCGTCCGGCAGCGTGCTCGTCGAGCTGGGCCCGGTCGCCACGGCGACGGGCGCCGCCGTGCGCCTGGGAGGGAGGCAGGATTCGGGCAACCGGGAACTCGACCGCATCAAGGCCTTCCTCCTCACGGCCGACATCGACGTCGTCGCCAAGGAACGGCTCTGGGACGCCCTGGCGGCCGAGCCGTCCTTCGAGCGTCGCATGATGGTGCTGGAAGGCTTCGACTTGGACGCCCCGGTGCGGGGCGTGGTCGCCGAGATCCTGTTGGCCTCTCCGGAGCCTGTCCGCGCCTGATAACGGCAGCCCGGGGCCGCGAGCCGGTCCCGGGCTGCTCACGTTCAGGGCGATCAGGGGGGTCCCTGCCTCGGGTACCGCAGGGGGGAGATGGCGTGGGCGACGCCGGTGGCTTGTGGCGCGGGCGAAACCCGTTGTCATGCCGTGGGCGCAGCCCATTGCTCTGACCTGAACGAAACCGGTGGTTAAAGCGTTGATCCGCCAGCCGCAGGGGACGGCTGGCGGATCTTGCGCACGGCGCGGGCTATGGAGGAAGCCTCACGCACCAACGTCGGCTCGGGACCAGCGAGCCTGTGGATTCACCGCACTCACAACCTAACAACCCCTCCAGGGGTTTCCTAGTCCGAACTCCCCCATCGGCACTAAGGGCGGATGGGATTGGTACTTAAGTACCGGTTCCCCGCCCCCGCACCTTCGCCGAGAGCATCGGAGATACTAGTCACGTGCGTTTTCGTAATCACCACGCGGGCTGCTGCGGCTTCAACCCGACCCGTCCGGACGGGTCGGAGTGGACGCACGTCCTGACCCTGCACGACGGCAGCACCGTCCACGCGGACACGCCCGAAGAAATCATCGAAGAGCTGGTCCCGGGCTTCACCAGCCTGGACGAGCAAGGACGCCTGCGCGCACGGGTCCGGCTCTCCGAGCGGGTCGCGGCTGCCAGCCAAGAGGTGCGGATCAACGCCGCGATCGCCCAGGGCATCCTCGACCCTGCCGACCCCGACAGCGCCGCCCTGATCGACGTCCTCCGTGCTGATAAGGGGCAAAGCATGCTGCTTGAGACCGAGGACGATCCTGGCGTCCAGGCCGCCTGGCAGCCCGAGCCGACGCTGGTGCTGCTGGCCACCCGCTACGCGCCGCACACCGACTACCCGCCCGTGACGGGCAACGTCAGCTACATCGACCCCTCAACGGACGCCGCGCTGCTGGCGTCGCTGAACCGCGCCCAGATCTTCGACTACTGGACGAGCGCGACGTGAGCGGCGGCGTCCGACCTCAGCGACCGTAGCGGCGCTCGCGGTCGGAGTAGGCGCGCAGGGCGCGCAGAAAGTCCACCCGGCGAAAGTCGGGCCACAGCGCCTCGCAGAAGTAGAACTCGCTGTGCGCCGATTGCCACATCAGGAAGCCAGACACGCGCTGCTCGCCGGAGGTTCTGATCACGAGGTCCGGGTCGGGCTGACCGGCGGTGTAAAGGTGGCCCGCGATGTCGCCCATCTCGAGGGTGTCGGCGACCTCGGCGAGCGTCCGGCCCTTGCGGGCCTCGCCCTGCAACAGCGAACGGACGGCGTCCCGAAGCTCGGTGCGGCCGCCGTAGGCGACCGCGATGTTGACGTGCAGCCCGGTGGCCTCGGCCGAGGACGACTCCGCGCGACGCAGGCTGGCGGCGACGGCGTCCGGCAGCAGGTCAAGGTCGCCGACGATCTGGACGCGCCACCGTCCGGACGCGGCGAGGTCGCCGGCCAGCCGGTCGATGACGTCCAGCAGCGGGGCCACCTCAGCGGTCGCGCGCGACAGGTTGTCGGTGGACAGCACCCACAGGGTGACCACCTTGATGCCCACCTCGTCGCACCAGACGACGAACTGCTTGAGCTTGTCGGCGCCGGCCTGGTAGCCGACCGTGAGCTCGCTGCCCGGCGCGTTGAGCCGCGCCCAGCGGCGGTTGCCGTCGGCCATGACGGCGACGTGCTTGGGGAGCCGCTGGGGGTCGATGTCGCCGAGCAGGCGCGTCTCGTACGTGGAGTACAACAGGCCGGACGGCCGCAGCCGATCCGCCCAGTCCCGGACGTTGTCTCTCCACGCCATAGCGGGAGCCTAGCGACGCTCAAGGCGTCCGTCTGTGCGCTACGGCGAGGAAGATCCCGCTGTCAGCGCGGGGATGGTCCGGGGTCGGACGCCGCGGGCGGCGGCGTCACACCTTGGCCAGTAACTCCAACGGCTCGCCCGCGAGCAGGTGCCCGATGTTCACGCGCACCGCGGTCTCGACACCCAGCGGACGCCCGCCCGCCGCGTGCGGCGTCAGGATCGTGTTCGGAGCGTCCCACAGGGGCGAGTCCGCCGGAAGTGGCTCGGTCTCGAACACGTCGAGGGCGGCGCCGCCGAGGCGTCCAGCGCTGAGAGCGTCGACCAGGGCAGCCTCGTCGATGCAGGTGCCGCGTCCGACGTTGACCACCAGCGATGTCGGCTTGAGCAGCGCCAGCCGCTGGGCGTTCAGCGCGTGCTTGGTGCTGGGCGTGTTCGGCAGGACCATCACGAGGACGTCCGTCTCGGGCAGGAGCCGAGGCAGCTCGTCGGCCGTGAAGCAGTCGTAGCCACCCCGGACGCCGGCGGTGGACGCCACCCCCCGGACCCGGGCGCCCAGGTCGGTCAACACCCGCGCCAGGTTGGTGCCGATGGAGCCGAACCCCCAGATCAACACCTCGGTGTCGATGATCGAACCGAGGCGCTCGGCGGTGTGCAGCGGTCGGAACCCGGGTCCGTCCCAGAGATGCTGGGACTGCTTGGCGAGGTAGTGGGGCAGGTTGGTCGTCAGCGCCAACGTGAGCGCCACGGCATGCTCGGTGACGGTCTGGTCGTGGAAGCCGCGGCCGACCGTGATCTGCACCCGCTCGGGCAGCCCGGCGGCGAGCAGCGCGTCTGGGCCGGCCGTCATCGCCTGGACCCAGCGCAGGTTCGGCATCTCGGTGGCGAACTGGTGCAGGTTCTGCGCCGCAAAGCCCCAGACGACCGCTGCGTCGGCGTCCAGCAGGTCGTCGGGGACCGGCGCGGCGGGGTCGTAGAGCGCAACCTCGACGCCGTCGGGCACCGGATCGAGCGTGAAGGGCGCGTCGGACGGGATCAGCAGCTTCATGCCTTCAACGTAGCCGCATGACGAGCCGCGAGGTCACCCACGGCCGGTTCCGAAAGGGCCAGACTCCGCCTGGATCAGCTGCGCTGCCAGAGCGCCGCGCGGATCTCCTTCACGCTCGACGCCGGCGGCAGGCAGGTCTCGCCGCGGCACACGTACACCGTGCCGCCGGTCGCGACGTCGTCGTGCTCGTCGTACTCCTCGGACGCCGCCCCGAGCGGCTTGGTGAGCGGGTACTCGCCCGGCTGCCGGACGCCGCGGCCCTCGAACCAGTGCGCGAAGCCCTGCTGGCCGGTGCGTCCGCGGACGATGGCGGCCCCGATCGGTGCCATCCGCCACGCCGCCTGGGTGGCCGGGGTGATCGCCGCCTCCGAGTCGTCCACGACGGCCACGACGGCGGGCCGCAGCCCGCGGCGTCCCTCGTCGGCGACGAGCAGATCACCCAGCGCGGACGCCGCGAAGCGCGGGTTGCGCTCGACCGATCCCCACGTGGTGGACGCCGCGGCATCCGCCCGCTCGATGAAATCCTGCCGGTCGGCGAGCAGCCCGACGAGCCGCAGCGCTTCGATCAGCGCCGATGTGCCCGACGGCGTCGGGTTGTCGGCGATCTCGCGGGGCCGCTCGTAGAGGTCGGACGCCGCCGCCGCATCGAAGAAGCCGCCATCGGGGGCCGCGAACAGGGGCAGCGCGGCGTCCAGCAGCGTCACCGCGCGGCCCAGCCAGGCCGGGTCGCCCGTCGCGCCGGCGAGGTGCACGAAGCCGGACGCGACGGCGCCGTAGTCCTCCGCGAAGCCCGCGACCGGTGCCGCCTCGCCTCCCCGAGAGACCCGACGCAGGACGCCGTCCGTCCAGTGGATCGACCACAGCGCCTCGCCCGCGGCCCTGGCCAGCTCGAGCCAGGACTCCTCGCCGAAGACCTCGGCCGCCCACACCAGCGAGGCGATGAGCCAGCCGTTCCAGGACGCGACCACCTTGTCGTCGCGCGCGGGGAAGAAGCGGCGATCGCGGACGGCCAGGAGCCGCTCGGCGATCCGGGTCAGGCGCTCGGCGTCCGGCACGCCGACCAGTTGCAGGGTCGACAGCCCGTGCTCGAACGTGCCCCGCTCGGTGACGTGGAAGACCTTGGCCGCCCAGGCGGCGTCCTCTTCACCCAGCGCCTCGGTGAGCAGCTCGGGCGACCAGCAGTAGAAGATGCCCTCGTGGTGCGCGCCGGACAGGTCCAGGCTGTCGGCGTCCATGCTGGCGGCGAACGCGCCCGACTCGAGCAGCATGTCGGTCGTCAGCCACGTGACGATGCCCCGGACGGCGCGCTCGAACAGCCAGCGCAGGACCGGCGAGTGCGTCGGCGTCCGCCGCCAGCCGCGGGCGTAGGCGCCGAGCAGCAGCGCGTTGTCGTACAGCATCTTCTCGAAGTGCGGCACCACCCAGGACGCGTCCACGGAGTAGCGGTGGAAGCCGCCCCCGATCTGATCGTGGATGCCGCCGCGGGCCATGTGTTCCAGGGCTCGCTGCGCCATGTCGAGCGTGCCCGTCTCGCCCTTGATCAGCAGGGCGTCGATGAGCCGCGGCGCCGGGAACTTCGGCTGCATGCCCCAGCCGGCGTTCACGGGATCGAAGCCCTGGGTCACGGCCTCCAGCGCCTGCCAGACGCCGGGGGCAGCGTCCGCGGACGGCACCTCGTTGATCTCGGCGAGTTGGGCGACGATGCCGGACGCCGACGCGAGCACCTCGTCGCGGCGCGAGTCCCAGGCGTCCGCGAGGGCGGTCAGCACCTGCGGGAAGGACGGCATCCCATGGCGCGGCTCGGGCGGGAAGTAGGTGCCGGCGAAGAAGGGCTTGCCGTCCGGCGTGGCGAACACCGACATCGGCCAGCCGCCCTGGCCCGTGAGGGCAGCAGTGGCGCGCATGTAGACCGCGTCCACGTCCGGACGCTCCTCGCGGTCGACCTTGATCGCGACGAAGTGCTCGTTGATCAGGGCCGCAGTGCCGGCGTCCGAGAACGACTCGTCCGCCATGACGTGGCACCAGTGGCAGGCCGAGTAGCCGACCGAGATGAAGACGGGCACATCCCGTCGGGACGCCTCGGCGAACGCCTCGTCGCACCACGGCCACCAGTCGACAGGGTTGTCGGCATGCTGCTGCAGGTACGGGCTGGAGGCGGACGCCAGACGGTTCGACATGCCGGCCAGCCTACCCAGGCGAGCAGACGACGGCCGGACGCCGTCCCCGGGTTACTCCCCCGGGCCGGCGAACGGGCTGGACTGGACAGCCCTGGGGTCGACGGGGACGTCGATCTTGCGCATGTGGCGACGCATGCTGAGGTAGAGCAGGTAGCACACGAGCAACAACACGCCCGTGAGCAGCAACGGCAGCCAACCCGGCGCGACCAGGTCCTTCAGATCGAGTAGAACCACGTGTCGAGCCTATCCACGAAGTGGGTGTCGAGCCCAGCGAAGAGGTCGTCCTCCGGAAGGGTGACCGGAACCATCGACTTCACGAGCTGGTAGTCCTCGGTCGGCCAGCCCAGCTTCTGGATCGCTAGCGGCACCGCGAACCAGAAGCCGTCGGGGTCGATCTGGGTGGCGTGGGCGCGCAAGGCGTCGTCACGCACATGGAAGTACTCGGCGCACGGCACGAAGGTGGTGAGCCGCTGCGTGAGGTGGTCGTCCATGCGGCTGAGCCGCTCGGCGTACACCCGCTCGTGGCCGTTCTCGTGCAGCACCTCGTCCAGCTTCTCGAAGCGCCGACGGTGGAACGTCATGTGGTAATAGACCTTGACCACCTGCCAGGGCTCGCCGTGCTCGGGCCACTTCGTCGGGTCGGCCGCATCCCGGACTGCGGCCATGGTGATCTTGTGGGTCATGATGTGGTCGGGGTGCGGGTAGCCGCCGTTCTCGTCGTACGTCGTCACCACGTGCGGGCGAAACTCGCGCAGCACCTTGACGAGGCGTCCGGCTGCCTCGTTGACGTCCTGGACGGCGAAACAGCCGTCCGGCAAGGGCGGCAGCGGGTCGCCCTCGGGCAGACCCGAGTCGACAAACCCCAGCCAGACCTGCTCGACGCCGAGGATCTCTCGGGCGCGGTCCATCTCGCGGGCCCGCAGGAAGGCGATGTTCTCCTGATTGCCGGGGGTGTCCATCTTCGGATTGAGGATGTCGCCGCGCTCGCCGCCGGTGCACGTGGCCACCATGACCCGGACGCCCTGGCTCACGTAGAGCGCCGTCGTGGCCGCCCCCTTGCTGGACTCGTCGTCCGGGTGTGCGTGCACGTGCAGCAGCCGCAGCTGCCGGCCCGCGGCGTCCACCCTCATCTGTTGGCAATCAGGCATGCCGCCCATTGTCCGCGACCGGGGGCGGCGTCCGGCACGGCGTCCGGCATCAGGGCAGCCGATGCCACAATGGACGGGTGACGAACCTGTCGGACGCCGACGCCGACGCCGCGCGCATCGCGCGGCGCTATCCGCCCGCCCGGACGCCGCGCTGGCTGTGGCTGCCCGTCGCGATCGTCGCCGGGTCGTTGCTCGTGGTGTGGACGGTGTGGTCGGGGCTGCACCACGCCAACCCCCCTGCGGCGGCGCACATCGTCAGCTTCAAGGTCGTCTCGGACACCCAGATCGACGCGCTGGTCACTGTTCAGCGCACGGACGTGCGCTCGCGGGTGGAGTGCCAGGCCAGCTCGCAGGCGATCAGCTACGACACTGTCGGCCAACTGCCCTTCACCTGGGAGCCCAACGGCGAGGAGCTTCAGACCGACTGGATCAGCGTCAAGACGTTCAAGAAGCCCGTCACCGTGCAAATCGACTGGTGCAAGGTCGTCGGATAGCCTGACGCGATGACCGAGACGAACACCGACGCCATCTGGCTGACGCAGGACGCCTTCGACAAGCTGTCTGCCGAACTGGAGTACCTCAAGGGCGAGGGCCGTCGACTGATCTCGGCAAAGATCGGCCAGGCCCGCAGCGAGGGCGACCTCTCGGAGAACGGCGGCTACCACGCCGCCCGCGAGGAGCAGGGCCACGCCGAGGCACGGATCCGGCAGCTCGAGGTCATGCTGCGTAACGCCCAGGTCGGCGAGTCGCCGACCCAGGTGGACGCCGTCACGCCGGGCGTGGAGGTCACGGTCTGCTACGACGACGATCCGGACGACACCGACACCTTCATCCTCGGCTCACGCGAGCTGCTCGCCTTGTCCGACGACGACCGCATCGACGTCTACTCGCCCCAGTCGCCCCTGGGCGCCGCGGTGCTGGGCAAGGCCGTCGGCGAGTCGGCGTCCTACGTCGGGCCGACGGGCGCCGAGTTCTTCGTGACGGTGCTGGAGATCAAGCCCCATCTCGGCTGAGGTCGACCCGCCAGTCAACGATGGGGGCGTGCGTTGGCCCACCGTGGCTCAACCGTTTGGCCGATGGGGTCTCCGTTGGCTGAGCTTGTCGAAGCCCCTTGTCAGGTGGGGTCTCTGTCGCCCCTGGGGCATTCGTTGGCTGAGCTTGTGCAAGCCTCTGCCGATGCGACTTCGACAGGCTCAGCCTGGCGATCAGTCAGTGCTCGCTAGCGCGGCGTGCCGCACTCGGGGCAGAACTTCGCTCCCGCTGGCAGGGCCTTGCCGCAGCCAGCACAGGCCGCGGCCAACGGCGTCCCACACTCGGCGCAGAACTTGCCGGTCTGACCCGAGGCGCCGCAGCCGGTGCACGAGGAGGCCGCAGCGGCGTGCCGCGGGGCCGTCTCGTGACCGTCGACCGAGGCGTCCTTGATGAAGGCCACGCCCATCACGATCTCGACGTCGAGGCGTCCGGACCCGTTGCCGACCACCCACTCGTCCACGGCACCGACGCCCTCGCCCGGCCAGTTGATGCGTCCCATGCTGGCGGCGCCCCGAACGGTCACGTTCGCGCCCTCGGTCAGGTTCACGGTCAGGACGCCGGATTCGCACTTCACCCGCGAGCGGCCCTCGGCCAAGGGCCCCTCCACGAGTGCCGGACCGACCTGGACCAGCACGTCGGACGCCTGCCGGACGCCCTTCAGGGTCGCCCCGCCCGCGCTGACCCGGATGCGTCCGAGCATCGGGACGCCCTCGCTGGTCAGCCCGGACGCCGTCACTTCGGCGTCCACGATGAGCCGCGGATGGACGTGCACGACCAGTTCCGTGCCGAGGCCGAGGTTCTTCAGGTCGTCCAGAGAGCGGGGCAGCTTCAGCAGGCTGAAGTTCTCCAGCGGCGTGCCCTGGCCCTCGGAGGTGATCTCGAGCACGCTGCCGGACCGGCGCAGCGTGTGCGGTCCGGACACCGAAGCGCTCGCCACGGACGCATCCCCGACGATACGGACACGGCGTCCGACGGCCCGCACGCTGACGCGCTCGGCGCCGCGGCCCTGCGATCCAGCGGCCTTGGGCTCGGCCGGGGGCGGCTCGGGCGCGGGCTCGGGCTGGGGTGCCGGATCGGGACGCGTCGGATCCTCGGCGTGCCCGCCGGGGCGGGTCTCCTCGCGCGCGAACGCGCGCCAAGCGTCGGATGAGCCGTTCTGGGGGTCAGTCGTCATGCCGACAGCCTAGGCACGATGGCCAACGGCGTGGACAGTCCAACAGCGACCTTCGTGAACCCGTTCACAGCCCCTGAGCTTGTCGAAGGGCCTCGACCAACTCCACGACCTTCTCTGTGACCGCGGCGGCCCCTATTCGCCGTGCCGGTAGACGACGGTGGCATTGCTGGCGGAATAGGTATCGCTGAGCGAGACTTTTCCCGCCAGGAATCGGCCGATCCTCGTCCAGTCACCGACCAACGCGCGCGATCTCGACGCATCTCCGTCGCACCGACCGCCCCTGTTGGCCCGCCGCAGTTCCTCCATCGACCCCGCTCAGCCACCCTGCCCGCCCGCGCTACGGTTCACGGGTGACTCCCCGACCACTCACCGACCTCATGGCCCCCGACTGGGCCGAGGCGCTGGCCCCCGTCGAGGGCGACATTCGTCGGATGGGCGACTTCCTGCGCGCCGAGCTCGCCGCCGGGCACCGCTACCTGCCCGAGGGCGACAACGTGCTGCGGGCGTTCTCGCGGCCGCTCGCCGACGTCCGTGTCCTGATCGTGGGCCAGGACCCGTACCCCAACCCCGGGCATCCCGTCGGGCTGTCGTTCTCGGTCGCCCCCCACATCCGGCCGCTCCCGGCGTCCTTGACCAACATCTACAAGGAGCTTGCCGCCGACCTTGGCATTACACCTGCGGCGTCCGGCGACCTCACGCCCTGGTTCAACCAAGGCGTGCTGCTGCTCAACCGGGTGCTGACGGTTCGGGCGGGTCAATCCAACTCCCACAAGGGCAAAGGCTGGGAGCCCGTGACCGCGCGCGCCATCGAGGCCCTCGTCGAACGCGGCGGGCCTCTGGTGGCGATCCTGTGGGGACGCGACGCCCAGAGCCTCGCCCCGGCCTTGCAGGGCGTCGAGATCATCGCTTCGGCGCACCCGTCCCCGATGGCCGCCGACCGCGGCTTCTTCGGGTCGCGTCCGTTCTCGCGCGCCGATGCCGCACTCGTCCGCGCGGGCGCAGAGCCCATCGATTGGGACCTCAACGAGCCCGGACGCCCGCCGAGCGGCACATCTGTCTCAAACGTGGGTCCGAGCGGTGATCCTGGTCTGACGCCGTCGGCGCGAGCGACGTAGCGTCGAGCCAGGCCCACGAAGGAGTGACATGGCCCCGATTTCGCTGGACGCCTTGCTGAGCGTGGTCCTGGACGCCGGCTCGCTGACTCCCTGGACGACCCAAGACCCGGTCGTCGGCATCGAGGACGCCTACGCCACCGAGTTGGCCGCGGCCCGCGCCAAGACCGGACGACGCGAGTCGGTCGTCGTCGGCAAGGGCACGATCAACGGACGCCGGGTCGCCGTGGTCGCGGGCGACCCGGCATTCCTCGCCGGCTCGATCGGGGTGGCCGCCGCCGAGCGACTGGTCCAGGGCCTCGAGCGCGCCACCCGCGAGCAGCTCCCCATCATCGCCTTCCCGGTCGGGGGCGGCACTCGCATGCAGGAGGGCTCGATCGCCTTCCTGCAGATGGCGAAGATCACCCAGGCCGTCATGCAGCACAAGGAGGCGAACCTCCCCTACCTCGTCTACCTGCGGCATCCGACGATGGGCGGGGTGTTCGCGTCCTGGGGCTCGTTGGGTCACGTCCAGCTGGCCGAGCCGGGGGCGATGGTCGGCTTCCTCGGACCACGCGTCTACGAGGCTCTCTACGGGCAGGCCTTCCCGGACGGCGTCCAGTTGGCCGAGAACCTGCAGCGCCGCGGCATCGTGGACGCCGTCGTGCCGCATGCCGAGTTGGCGGGCGTCCTGCACACGATCCTGAACGTGGCGATGGCCCGGCGTGAGCGCGGCCTGACCTCGGCCGATCGGACGCCGACGCCGCCGCTCCCCCAGCCACCCCTGGCGGACGTCCCGGCCTGGACGTCGGTCCAGATCACCCGGCGTGCGGATCGGCCCGGCGTGCGGGACCTGCTCGCGCGCACGGCGTCCGACGTGACGATGCTGAACGGGACGGGCGACGGCGACTCGCATCCGGGCTCGGTGCTGGCCCTGGCCCGGTTCGGTGGCGCGCCCTGCGTCGTTCTGGGCCAGTGCCGCCAGGGCCAGACTCTGGACCATCCCCTCGACCCGGCCGCCCTACGCGAGGCACGTCGGGGCATCCGACTGGCCCGCGAGCTGCGCCTTCCTCTCGTGACCGTGATCGACACCCCCGGCGCGGCCCTGAGCCGATCGGCCGAGGAGCGCGGCCTCGCCGGCGAGATCGCGCGCACCCTCGCCGACCTGTTGACGCTGCAGACCCCGACGATCAGCGTCCTGCTCGGCCAGGGCACCGGCGGGATCGCCTTGGCGCTGGCGCCGTGCGACCGCGTGATCGCGTCCGAGCATGCTTGGCTCGCGCCGCTGCCCCCCGAGGGCGCGTCCGCGATCGTGCACCGGGACACCGCGCACGCGTCCGAGATGGCGGCCACCCAGGGCGTCCGCGCCGCCGACCTGCTCACCAACGGCATCGTCGACCGCGTCGTGCCCGAGCCGCCGGACGCCGCGGCGGACGCCGACGCCTTCTGCTCCGGCATCGCCGCCGCGCTCACGTCCGAGTTGGTGGCGCTCATGCTCGTCCCCCGCAAAGAGCGGCTGCGGCGCCGCGCAGCGCGCCTCCGCGGACTCGGCCTGCCTGGCTGACGGCCCGACTCGGCGATAATGGCGGCCATGCCCACACCGATCGCCGTCGTGTTCGACCTGGACGGAACCCTGACCGACACCGAGGTGACCTGGGAGGAGGTGCGCCGCGGCATCGCTGTCAGCGAAGGCCACGAGTACCCCGCGCGCGCCACCACCGACATGATGGGCATGAGCACGCCCGAGTGGGCACGGTACTGCCGCGAGTCCCTGGGCTATCCGGGCACGGACGCGGAGATCGCCCGCCGGGTCATCGCCGGTGTGGCGGACGCCTATCACGCCGGACGCGTCCGCCTGCTGCCCGGGGCCGCGGACGCCGTCCGCCGCATGGCGGCCCGCGGACCGATCGCCGTGGCGTCCTCGTCTCCCCCGGAGTTGATCGACGCCGGACTGGACGCCCTCGGCGTCGGCGACCTGGTGACCGTTCGGGTGTCCTCGGAGAGCGTCGGGGCCGGCAAGCCCAGCCCCGAGGTGTACCTGGAGGCCTGCCGCAGGCTCGGCGTCCGACCGCAGGACGCCGTCGCCATCGAGGACTCCACCAACGGGCTGCTCTCGGCGTTGGCCGCCGGCATGCTGACCGTCGCCGTGCCGCTCGAACCCCACGTCCCGCGACCGGAGGTATTGGTCCGGGCGGACGCCGTCGTGGCCTCGCTGGACGAGCTGACGGCCGAGTTCTTGATCGCCCTCGGCGCCCGCTGAGGATCGCCGAACGCATCACCCCTTGTCAACGTGCGGACGCCCACGTCCGACTAGGGCATTGGACACGCCCACAAGGCTCCTGAGAGGGTCGACCGCGGCGCTTCCGGACCACCGATGTCGGACGCCGATCCCCCAACGGAAGGTGACTTCATGGTGACGCCCACGATCTGGCTGGTGACGGTCGTGCTGATTCTCGGCCTGATGGCGTTCGACTACGTGTTCCACGTTCGAGCCGCCCACACGCCGACGATCCGCGAAGCCGCTCGCTGGACGTCGATCTACGTGAGCCTGGCCGTCGCCTTCGGGATCGCCGTCTGGGTCTTCGGCGGCTCGAAGATGGGCCTGGAATACTTCGCCGGCTACATCACCGAGCTCAGCCTGAGCGTGGACAACCTGTTCGTGTTCCTGATCATCATGGCCAGCTTCAAGGTGCCCAGGGCCTATCAGCAGAAGGTGCTGCAGTTCGGCATCGTGTTCTCGCTGATCGCTCGGAGCGCCTTCATCTTCTTGGGCGTCGCGCTGATCAACACCTTCTCGTGGGTGTTCTACCTGTTCGGCCTGATCCTGATCCTCACCGCCGGCAACCTGCTGAAGCCCGAGGACGACAACGAGGAGGACGAGGCCAACAACATCGTCATCCGCACGGCCAAGAAGCTGTTCCACACCACCCCGCACTACGACGGCGACCGCCTGTTCACCCAGGAGGCGGGCAAGCGCGTGATGACGCCGATGCTGCTCGTGATGATCGCCATCGGCGGGACCGACGTGATGTTCGCGCTGGACTCCATCCCGGCGATCTTCGGCCTGACCCAAGACCCCTACATCGTCTTCACCGCCGTCGCGTTCTCGCTGATGGGGCTGCGCCAGCTGTACTTCCTCATCGACGGCCTGCTCGACCGGCTGATCTACCTCAAGTACGGCCTGGCCGTGATCCTGGGCTTCATCGGCGTCAAGCTGATCCTGCACGCCCTGCACGAGAACACGCTGCCCTTCATCAACGGCGGCCGGCACGTCGCGGTCGTCGAGATCACGACCCAGTTGTCGCTGGCCGTGATCGTCGTGTCGTTGGCGGTCACGGTCGTCTTCTCGCTGCTGTCGCCCAAGGGCAAGGTGCTGACCACGTTCAAGAACGCCAAGCGCCACGCGGTGCAGTACTTGGACCTGGCGTACGAAACCGATCCGGCCACCCGGGAGGCCAACTACGCCCGCCTGATGAAGGAGGAGGCAGAGTTGGCGGCCGTCCCGGAGAAATACGACGCGCTGCTGAAGGGCGAGCAGCAGCTGCTCGACCTGCTGGACGAGGCCCATCGCGTCCACGGCGACTTCGTCGAAAACGCGCCCGACGACTACCCCAACGCCCCGAGCCCGAGCGAGCGACTCGACACCGCGCGCTACCGGCCGGTGGCCGACGAGGTCAACGAGTGAAGTGAAGGGTTAGCAGCCCTGACGCGATTCCTCTCGTCGCACTCAGCCTGAGCCGGGAATATGCTCGGCGCAGGCGAAGGGAGCGATGAAATGCTCAGGACTGCGATGCTCGCCATCTCTCGAAACGAGACGGTGCGGCGCGGCATGGTGGGCTTCGGCCCGACGAAGAAAGTCGTGGATCGATTCGTCGCCGGCGAGACCCTGGACGACTGCATCACGGCCGTCGGACGCCTCACAGCGTCCGGCCTGCTGGCCACCGTCGACCACCTGGGCGAGGACACGACGACCCGCGACCAGGCGGACGCGACGGCGGCGTCCTACCTCGATCTGTTGGGACGCCTCGCCGAGGCCGGCCTGACGGCGTCCGTCGAGGTTTCGGTGAAGCTGACCGCGCTGGGACTGGCCCTGCCCGGCGGACGCGAGATCGCGACGGCCAACGCCGAACGCATCTGCGCCGCGGCGCGCGCCGCGGGCACCACGGTGACCGTCGATATGGAGGACCACACGGTCACCGACGCCACCCTGGCCGTCGTGGACCACCTGCGCGAGACCTACCCCGAGACGGGGACGGTCCTGCAGGCCTACCTCCATCGGACGCCGGACGACTGCGCGCGGTATGCGGTGCCCGGGATGCGCATCCGTCTGTGCAAGGGCGCGTACAACGAGCCCGCGTCCGTGGCGCACCGCGCGAAAGCCGACGTGGACGCCGCCTATCTCGACTGTCTGCGCATCCTCATGAAAGGCGATGGCTATCCGATGGTGGCGTCGCACGATCCGCGGATGATCGAGGCGGCCCTGGCCTACGCCGACGTCGCGGGGCGGGCGTCCGACACGTTCGAACTGCAGATGCTGTACGGCATCCGGGCCGACGAACAGGCGCGGCTGGCAGCGCTGGGCCATCGCGTCCGCGTTTACGTGCCTTACGGCGTCGACTGGTACGGCTACTTCACGCGCCGCCTGGCGGAGCGTCCCGCGAACATGCTGTTCTTCGGACGCGCGCTGCTGGGTCGCTGACACCCAACCTGGGCGGGTCGAAGACCCAAAGCTCAGCGTCCGCGCTTGGCTCAGCGGTGCGGCCCTGGCAGCATCGACGACAGCCGTCCACCGACCCTCAGGAACGAACCATGGGACTGTTCGACATCTTCCGCCCGCAGGGCCTGGGCTCGTCCGACGTGGCGAGCGCCCGGACGGCTCTCCAGGAGGCCCGCGGCGCCGAGGGCTCGACGGACGCGATGACGGCCACCATCCAGCGCATCCTCGCCCTGGGGCTGGACGGGCGCGGCTTCTACAAGGGGGCTGCGGCCGTGGCCGATCGGGCGCTGGCGTCGTCCGGCGGTGACGTCGAGGCGGCGATCGGGTCGCTCTCGCGCGGAGGCGTCCGGGCGGCCGCCGGCGGCGGGTTCGTGACCAGCCTCGGCGGCTTCGTGACCATGCCCGTGGCCATCCCCGTCAACGTCCTCGAGTTCTACATCACGGCCACCCGGACGGTCGGCGCGATCGCCAAGCTGCGGGGCTACGACATCACTGACCCCACGGTGCGCACGGCCGTGCTGCTGACGCTGGCCGGGTCGAAGTCCACCGTCATTCTGAGCAAGGCTGGCGTCACCATGGGCGGAGGCGTCCTGGGCGGGCTCGCCAAGAGTCGGTTGCCCGAGGCGGCTGTCATGATGATCAACAAGGCGGTCGGCTTCCGGCTGCTGCGCGCACTCGGGCAGAAGACCCTTGCCCGCTTCGGGCGGGCCGTGCCGCTGCTCGGCGGTGCCGTGGGCGCCTTCGCAGACGGCGCCATGATGTCCAAGATCGCGCAGCAGGCCCGCGAGGAGTTCCCTCGCTACGTCTCCGAGAAGCCGCGCGACTGGGGTGTCCGCTAACCGGCGAGACTCTCGGTCGTTGGCTGAGCTCGTCGAAGCCCCGTCAAGACCACCTGGAGAGGCTCAGCGAACAACCGGGAGCTTTTAGCCGCTGAGGCTCCGGGCCGTCCGGTCGAGTCCGCGTACGAGGTCGGCGACCAGATCGGCGGCGTCCTCGATGCCGACACTGAGGCGCAGCATGCCGGCCGTGATGCCGGCGGCGTCCTGCACGGCGGGCGGCATGGCGACGTGCGTCATGGACGCCGGGTGCGCCACCAACGACTCCACGCCGCCGAGCGACTCGGCGAGGCTGAAGCAAGTCAGCCCGTCCAGGAAGGCCCGGACGCCGTCGGTTCCGCCGCGCAGGTCTAGCGTGACGATTCCGCCTGGCCCAGACTGCTGGACGGCCGCCAGCGCGTGGTCGGGGTGCGACGCCAGACCCGGGTAGTGCACCGCCACCAGGGCGGGGTGACCGGCCACGGCGTCCGCGATCGCCGAGGCGTTCGCGACGTGCTTGGCCATGCGTAACTCGAGGGTGCGCAGCCCCCGCAGCGTCAGGTACGAGTCGAGGGCGCCACCGGTGACGCCAAGGCTGTTCGACCACCAGTCGACTTGCTCGGCGAGCTCCGGGGTCGAAGCGACGACCGCGCCGCCGATCACGTCGCTGTGGCCGTTGAGGTACTTGGTCGTGGAGTGCACGACGACGTCCGCCCCGAGCGCCAGGGGCCGCTGCAGAATCGGCGAGCAGAAGGTGTTGTCCACGACGACGAGCCCTCCGGACGCGTGCGCCGCGTCAGAGATCGCCTTGATGTCGGTCAGCCGCAGCAGCGGGTTGGAGGGCGTCTCGATCCAGACCAGATCGGGCGCTGCGGCGGCGACGCGCGCGGCGGCGTCCGGGCCGGTCAGATCGCAGATCCGCAGGTCGAATTGGCCCTTGCGGGCGAGGGCGTCGAAGAGGCGCCATGAGCCGCCGTAGCAGTCGTGAGGGACGACCACGGTCGCCCCGGCGGGCACGAAGGCATGCAGGCACGTCGCGACGGCGCCCATGCCCGAGGCTGTGACGACAGCGCCCGCTCCCCCTTCGAGGTCGGCCAGCGCGCCGGCGAGGATGGCACGGGTCGGGTTCCCGGAGCGGCTGTAGTCGAACGCCCGCTTGCCGTCGATCCCGGCGAAGGCGTAGTTCGTCGACAGGTAGATCGGCGGCACCACGGACGCGTGCGCCGTGTCGGCCTCGATGCCTGCGCGGACGGCCCTCGTGGTCGGGCTGATCTCCATCTGGTCCCCTTTCGGGCGTCAGCATAGGCGGGCGGCTCGGGCAATCCGCATCGTCACCAGCGTGGACGCTCTTGAGAGACGTCAGGGTGTGGGTTAAGTTGCGCCCATGAAGATCGAAGACGTCATCCGTTCCAAGGGCGACACCAATGTCGTCACCATTGCGCCGACCGCCACGGTGTCCGAGCTGGTGCAGACGCTGACCGGTAAGCGCATCGGCGCCCTCGTCGTCTCCGCGGACGGCGAGCACATCGACGGCATCGTCAGCGAGCGCGACATCGTCCGCGGCCTGGCCGACCTGGGCCGTAACGTCATGGACGCGACCGTTGCCGATCTGATGACCGCTGACGTCTACACCGCCGAGCCGACGGGCACCGTCGAGGACGCCGCGCACTCGATGACGGTGCACCGCATCCGGCACATGCCCGTGCTGGTGGACGGCCACATGGTCGGCCTGGTCTCGATCGGCGACGTGGTGAAGCACCGCATCGATCAGCTGACCGACGAGCGCGACCACCTGATCGGCTACCTGCAGTCCTGACATGAGACGCGTCGCGGTCTGGGTCGACGGAGTCGTCCAGGGCGTCGGCTTCCGCTGGTGGGGCCAGACCGTGGCGCGCGAGCTTGGCCTCACGGGCACCATCCGCAACCTGGCGGACGGCCGCGTCGAGGTGCACGCCCAGGGCGACGAGGCGTCCGTCGGACGGTTCGTGCACTGGCTGACGGCCGCCGAACCGGGCCTGCGGCGTCCGGGACGCATCGACGACTTCGGAATCGCGGACGAGGACGTCCGCCCCGACCAACGGTCCTTCGACGTGCGCTGAGGAGCGCCCTAGCCGGTAACGGGCGTTAGCTGGGTCGGCAGGCAGCGGTCGGTCAGGGCCGTCCCAGTCAGCCCCTCGAAGCGGCTCGCGCACCAGGCCATGACCCGGTCCGCACCGGTGAACGTCGGGTCGAGCGCCACCGTCACGTAGTAGGGCGCATCGCCGTTGCGCTTGCCCGCCCCGAAGGTCCGGCTGTCCAGCAAGACCAGCCGGGTGTCCGCCAGCTGCGACGCCAGGGCCACGTGCTCGGCCAGGATGTCGCCGGCGTAGAACTTGTGCGAGCCGGTCGTCGTCACCTGGGCAGGGTCGACGATCCCGACGTACTTGGACGCCAGCTGCGCGGCCCACTGCCCATCGATCGCCACCGCCTGTGCGGACGCTGCAATCTTGTTGTTGAGGACGGTCAGCGCCTCCGCGTCGCTGCGAGGCAGGACCTGCGGATCCCCGCTCACCGCTCCCGGAGCAGGGCTCGTGACCCGGGGCGCCAGGACGCTGGCGACCGTGGTGGGCGTCTGCGCGGAGCGCTTGGGTGACTGGCTCGCCGCCGCCTCCATCGCGGACACCTCCGGCCCCACCGACCGACCCGGACCAAAGGTCACGAACCAGCCGAAGAACAGGACCGCCACGAGAGCAGAGGCGAGTCCGGCCAGCAGGGGACGGTGATCACCGCCAGTGCGCTGCGTCATGCCATCACCCCCGTGATCTCGTGCGACCCGACGGGTCTTCCGCCAGCACGGTGAGCTGGCACTCTCGCCATTCTGTAGCAGGGGGGAGGGGAGGCAACCCCCCTGGCGGCTTTCTCAGGTCTTTCATAACCTCGTCGAAGGCACCGACCCTCACAGGGAACGCACAGGAAATCACTAGCTTGGGCCCACCTGCGGTTGGCAGAGTCATCCCCATGAGCACCATCAACCGCAGTCAGGGCGAAGCCCTCACCCGTCCGGACGGCACCCCGATCCGCGTCCTCGCCGTGGACGACGAGCAGAGCCTGACCGAGCTGCTGAGCATGGCCATGCGCTACGAGGGCTGGGAAGTCTCGACCGCCGGCTCAGGGTTGACCGCGGTCCAGGCCGCCCGCGACGTCCGCCCGGACGCCATCGTCCTCGACATGATGCTCCCCGACTTCGACGGCCTCGAGGTCATGCGCCGCATTCGCGCCGAGCAGCCGGACGTCCCGGTGATCTTCCTCACCGCCAAGGACGCCGTCGATGATCGCGTCGGCGGCCTGACCGCCGGCGGCGACGACTACGTGACCAAGCCGTTCTCTCTGGAGGAACTCATCGCCCGCCTCCGTGGCTTGCTCCGTCGATCGGGCGCCACGACGGTGCGGCCGGGCTCGCAGCTGGTGGTGGGCGACCTGATCCTGGACGAGGACTCCCACGAGGTGACCCGCGCCGGCGAGGAGGTCGCGCTGACGGCGACCGAGTACGAGCTGCTGCGCTTCCTCATGCGTAACCCGCGTCGCGTCCTGAGCAAGGCGCAGATCCTCGATCGCGTCTGGAACTACGACTTCGGCGGGCAGGCCAACGTCGTCGAGCTCTACATCAGCTACCTGCGCAAGAAGATCGACGCCGGACGCGAGCCCATGATCCACACGCTGCGCGGCGCCGGCTACATGCTGAAGCCGGCCGGGGCATGACCGCTTCGCGTCCGGACGCCTTCCTGCCCGCCCCCACGGGCGAGCCCGTGCTGGTCGCACCCGTCCCCGTCGTCTCCTCGGACGCCGCTGGCTCCGGAGCCTTCCGACCGGGCGGCGCCACGGTCGCGCCGTCGGCGTCCCCCCTGGCCAAGCCGATGGGACGCGGCACGCTCAGCCGTCAGCTGGTGCTGCGGGTCACGCTGCTGGTCGCCCTCGTCGCCGTGGCGCTGAGCGGCCTGACGGCCGTGGCGGCCTACAGCATCCTGCAAGGCCAGATCGACCAGACCCTTCAGTCCAGGTCCGGCGTCCCGGACAGCCGGCACGGAACGGTGCCGGACGGCAAGACCAACCTCCCCGATCGGGGGCCCGGCGATACCGGGCAGCAGATCGGAATGCTGCTGTACTACTCGCTCACCGACTACGGACGCGTCCTCACCGGCACCTCCGAGAGCGACAACCTCACCGCCGACGAGAACGCCCTGTTGAAGGCGTTGCCGGTGTCGAACACGCCCGTGACGGTTCAGCTGCCGAATCACGGCGCCTACCGCGTCCTGGTTCGCCCCTTGAGCGCCGTGGACTTGTCGACGGGGGCGTCTGTCACCGGCACCCAGGTGGTCGGCCTGCCGATGAGCCAGGCGATCCGTCCGCTGCGCGACCTCCTGCTGGCCGCCGCCGCGCTGACCCTCGCCGCGATCGCGCTGGCCTACGTGGCCGCCCGCCGCGTGGTCGGCAGCAGCCTCCAGCCCTTGCAGCGGCTCGCCAACACCGCCCACCAGGTGTCGCAGCTGGAGCTGCACTCGGGGGAGGTCGAGGTGCCCGTCCGCGTGCCCGGACCCGACACGGATCCGCGCTCCGAGGTCGGCCAGGTCGGCCTGGCGTTCAACCACATGCTCGACAACGTGGAGGGGGCGCTGAGCGCCCGGCAGCGCTCGGAGATGAAGGTCCGCCAGTTCGTCGCGGACGCCTCGCACGAGCTGCGGAACCCCCTGGCGTCCATCCGCGGCTACGCCGAGCTGACTCGCCGCGAGCGCGCCGACGTGCCCCCGAACACCGCCCACGCGCTCAGCCGCATCGAGTCGGAGTCGGCGCGCATGTCGTCCTTGGTCGAGGACCTCCTGCTGCTCGCGCGCCTCGACTCGGGCCCGAACCTCACGATGACCCCGACTCACCTCAACGAGATCGTGGCCAACGCCGTGTCGGACGCCCAGGTCGCCGGCCCGGACCACGAGTGGGAGCTGTCGCTGCCGGCGTCCGACGTCGTCGCCGTCGGCGACCCGTTCCGCCTGCTGCAGGTGATCTCGAACCTCCTCGCCAACGCCCGGACGCACACGCCGGCCGGGACGCTGGTCAGCACGTCGCTGTCGGCCGAGGGCGGCTTCGCCGTCGTCCGCGTCGCGGACAACGGCCCCGGCATCCCGGCCAGCATCCGCGACAAGGTCTTCGAGCGGTTCACCCGAGCGGACGCCTCGCGCGTCCGGTCCGGACAGGGCCAGTCCACGGGGCTGGGTCTGGCCATCGTCGCCGCCGTGGTGGCCGCCCACCGCGGCACGGCGTCCGTGGACTCGAACGACCACGGCACGACGTTCACGATCCGGATTCCCTTGGCAGTCGCTGGCTGACACATCGGGGGAAGCGGCACTGCTCGGCATAGAGTTGGTGGATCACAACCTTTCGACCAAGGAGTCCCCATGCCTGACGTGCTCGCCTACGCCATCGACTCCCCCACCGGATCGTTCAGCAAGACGACCATCACCCGCCGCGAGCCCGGCCCGACCGAGGTCTTCTTCGACGTCCTCTACGCCGGGATCTGTCACTCCGACATCCACACCGCCCGCGGCGAGTGGGGCCCGGCGCGCTACCCGCTGGTCCCCGGCCACGAGTTGGCCGGGGTCGTGCGCCAGGTCGGATCCGAGGTGACCAAGTTCGCAGTCGGCGACCACGTCGGCGTCGGCTGCTTCGTGGACTCCTGCGGCACCTGTGAGATGTGCGAGGCCGACAACGAGCACTTCTGCGACGGCGAGGGCGGCACCATCTGGACCTACAACGCCATCGGTCGCGACGGCGTCCCCACGGCGGGCGGCTACAGCCAGGGCATCACGGTCGAGCAGGACTACGTGTGCCGCATCCCGGACGCGATCGACCTCACCGTCGCTGCTCCCCTGCTGTGCGCCGGCATCACCCTCTACTCGCCACTGAAGCGCTGGGGCGCAGGTCCGGGCAAGCGGGTCGCCATCGTCGGCATGGGCGGGCTCGGACACGTCGGCGTCCAGATCGCGAAGGCGATGGGCGCGGACGTCGCGGTGATCTCGCACACCAAGTCGAAAGAGGCAGACGGACGCCGCTTCGGCGCGTCCGAGTACTACGCGACCTCCGACGAGGGCGCACTGTCGAAGCTGCGGCGCAGCTTCGATCTCATGGTGACGACCGTGTCGGACGACTCGAACCTCGCCGAGTTGCTGGACTGCCTGAAGGTCGGCGGGACGCTCGTCAACGTCGGCCTGCCCGAGCACCCGTCCACGCTGCGCCTCAACGTGCTCACGAGCGGCAACCGCGCCCTCGCCGGATCGCAGATCGGCGGCATCGCCGAGACCCAGGAGATGCTCGACTTCTGCGCCGCGCACGGGGTGGCACCGCAGGTCGAGATCATCTCGGGCGAGGAGATCAACGGGGCGTACGACAAGGTGGTGGGCTCGCAGGTCCGCTACCGCTACGTGATCGACACCTCGACGTTCTAGGCAACGCCCACTGCGCGTGGAAGCCGGCGCCGTGGGCGTCCAGGCTCGTCACCGCGGCGTTGCATCCGTGCCTTGCGTTGGCTGAGCTTGTCGAAGTACCTTCGGGCGCGACGGCGAGCCAGCTCACTCAGCGCCGGGTCGGTCCCGCCAGGACTCAGCTGATGATGCCGTGCCTGGTGTTCCAGTCGCGGGCGCCGTTGTTGGCGTCGACCATGCCCCAGATCCAGAACCCGAGGCAGCCGACGAGCGGGAGCACCATCCAGAAGGTGGCCCAGCAGACGAAGTAACCGACCATGATGCCGATGCCCTTGCCGACGTCGCCGTTGATGATGGAGCCGAGTCCAGGCAGGAAGAAGGACGCCAGCACCGACAGTCCTGGGTTCTTGGGGGCGACGACCATCGGCTGTCCATAGGGCAGGTGCGGCGACGCCACGTACATCGGGAGCTGCTCGCGGGGCTGCTCGTAGTGCTGCGGGTACTGCGGCTGACCGCCGTAGGTGGGCTGGCCTCCGTACTGCGGCTGCGCCGCGGCCTGCGGATACACGGGCGGCTGCGCGGCCTGCGGGTAGACGGGCGGCTGCGGCTGCGGCTGCTGGTCCGGGCGCGAATAGTTCGGCTGGCTCCAGGGCTGCTGATCGGTCATCGAAATCCCCCTCACGTCGAGACCAGCGTAGAGGGTGCCTGCGACACGTTCGCCGACGCTCGTCGTCCGGCCTCACAGCGGCACCACAGGAGCGCCCAGCGGCCACCACAGCCACGCGCGATTGCCTGGGGCCATGACCGCAACGCCGATCCCCGTGTACGACCCGCTGACCGACCTCGCACGGGACGCAGCTCCGCCGGTGGCACCGCCTGATGCTCCGGACGCCCGCCCCGAGCGGCGGCCCGCGGCGGCGTCCAGACCCCTCAGCCCCGCGCTGCAGCGCGGATCGCTCATCGCCCTGCTGGTGGCGACGGCCGCGCTGTATCTGTGGAACCTGGGGGCATCCGGCTACGCGAACTCGTTCTACAGCGCCGCCGCGCAGGCCGGCTCGCAGGACTGGAAAGCCTGGTTCTTCGCCTCCCTCGACTCGGGCAACGCCATCACGGTCGACAAGCCGCCGGCGTCGCTGTGGGTGATGGGCCTCTCGGTTCGGCTGTTCGGCCTGAGCTCCTGGTCGATCCTGGTGCCACAAGCCCTGATGGGCGTCGCAACCGTGTGGTTCGTGTACGCCACGGTGAAGCGGACGCTCACCCGCGGCACGTTGGCCACGACCCTGGCGCCGTCACCACAGCTCGCCCACTGGGCGGCCCTCGCCGGCGGCGCCGTCACGGCGCTCACGCCGGCGGCGGTGCTGATGTTCCGCTTCAACAATCCGGACGCCCTGCTGGTGCTCCTGCTGACCGTCGCCACCTACGCGACGGTCCGGGCGGCAGAGAACGGGTCCCGCCGCTGGCTGGTCGGCGCCGGCGTCGCGGTGGGCTTCGCTTTCTTGACCAAGATGTTGCAGGCGTTTGTGATCCTGCCGGCGCTGGTCGTGGCCTACGCCATCGCCGCCCCCGTGGCCTGGAAGCGCAAACTGCTCGATCTGCTCGCGGCGTTCGTCGCCGTCATCGTCTCGTCGGCCTGGTACGTCGTGATCTTCCAACTGACCCCGGCGTCCGAACGGCCCTACATGGCCGGCAGCCAGACGAACTCGTTCCTCGAACTGGTCTTCGGCTACAACGGACTCGGGCGCATCACGGGTAGCGAGGTCGGATCGGTGGGCCAGCGCGGCCCCAGTTCGGGCACCGGCAGCCTCTTGCGCCTCTTCACGACCGTCTCGGGCGGCATGGTGAGCTGGCTGATCCCGGCGGCCCTGATCCTGGCGGTGACCGCCGCCGCGCTCTTGATCGGACGCCGACGCTCGGCGTCCGCCGGGGACCAGAGCGGGCTGACGCGCCTGCCGAACCGCCTGGTCCTCGGCTCGCTGGTGGCTTTCACCGGCACGCTCGTCATCACCGGGCTGGTCTTCAGCCTGATGGAAGGCATCTACCACGACTACTACACCGTCGCGCTAGCGCCGGCCATCGGGGGCACCCTGGCGATCGGCGGTGCCGTCGCCTGGGTCTACCGCGATCGTCTGGTCGCGACCCTGGGGCTGGCCGCGGCGTCCGTGGCGACCGGGGTCTGGGCCTACTTCCTCACGTCCCGCGCCGGCGGGGTCTACCTCGTGCTCGGGATCGCCGCCGCCGTCGTCGGCGTCGTCGCCGGGCTGGCCCTGCTGATGGCCGACAAGCTGCCGCGCCTGATCGCGTCCGGCACGCTGGCGATCGCGCTGGCCGCCGGCCTCGCCGGCCCCCTCGCCTACTCGCTCAACACCGCGGCGACCCCGCACACGGGTTCCATCGTGACGGCCGGTCCGGTGAGCGGCGGTATGGGCGCCCCTGGCCAGGCCGGACGCCAGCGCGGCGGTCAGCCGCCCACCGGCCAGCCCCCCGCGGGTGCTCCTGGGCAGCCTGGGAGGGCTCCGGGCGGCACTCAGGCCAACGCAGGGCCCGGTGGAGCGGGCGGTGCCGGCGGGATGGGTGGGCTGCTGAACGGGGCGTCCGTCTCGGACGATCTCAAGGCGCTTCTCCTGACGGACGCCGACAGCTACACCTGGGTCGGCGCGTCCGTGGGCTCGCAGAATGCGGCGTCCTATCAGCTGGCGACCAACAAGGCCGTCATGGCGATCGGCGGGTTCAACGGCTCGGACCCGTCCCCCACCCTCGCCGAGTTCAAGGCACTTGTGGCTGCCAAGAAGATCCACTACTACCTCGGTGGCGGCGGCTTCGGCGGGCAGAACGGCGGCTCGCAGTCGGCGTCCGAGATCGCGAGCTGGGTCGCGTCGACCTTCACCGCGCAGACGGTCGGCGGCACGACGGTCTACGACCTCACGCAGGCGGGCTGAGGGTCATGACCGGACGCCCGACCCCGGGGCTGCTGCGCCAGTTGGGCAGCTTCGGGGTGATCGGGGTGGCGAGCACGCTGGCCTACTACGTGCTCTTCGTGCTGCTGCGGAACCCCGTCGGACCCCAGGTCGCCAACCTGGTCGCGCTGCTGGTGACGGCCGTCGCGAACACGGCCGCGAACCGCAGGCTCACGTTCGGCGTGCGGGGCGGCGCGGGCGCGGTCCGCCATCAGCTCGGTGGGCTCGCGGCCTTCGTCGTTGCCCTCGCTCTCACGTCCGGCACCTTGTGGGTGCTGCACGCGCTGTCCCCCGATCCCAACCGTTGGGTGGAGCTGGGGGTGCTGTTCGTCGCGAACGCGGTGGCGACCCTGCTGAGGTTCCTCGCCCTGCGCCGGGTGATCGCTCCGGAGGCGTCCGCCAAGGCCTAGGCTGGCCCTTCAACGTCGAGGCTCATTCGTCCGAAGGGATCTTCCATGGCACTCACCCGCGCCGAGCTAGCTCGCTACGTCGATCACACCCTGTTGTCGCCGACGGCGTCGATCGAGGACGTCAAGGCGCTGCTGGACGAGGCGTCCGACCTGCGCACCTACTCGATCTGCGTGAGCCCGTCGATGCTGCCGCTGCCCTGGCCCACGGGTGCGGTCAAGGTCGCGACCGTGTGCGGCTTCCCCTCAGGCAAGCACACGGCCGAGGTGAAGGCCTTCGAGGCCGCGCAGTCGGTCGCGTCCGGCGCTGACGAGGTCGACATGGTCATCGACATCGGACGCCTCAAGGCCGGCGATGCTGCCCACACCGAGGCCGAGATCCGGGCGGTGCGCGAGGCGACGCCTGGCGCAGTGCTCAAGGTCATCATCGAGTCGGCTGCGCTGACCGACGACGAGATCGTGGCGGCCTGCCGGGCCGCCGAGGCTGCTGGCGCCGACTTCGTCAAGACGTCGACGGGCTATCACCCCGCGGGGGGCGCTTCGGCCCACGCGGTCGCGCTGATGGCGGGCACCGTGGGCGGACGCCTCGGCGTGAAGGCGTCCGGCGGCATCCGGACCCACGAGGCCGCGCTGGCGATGATCGCTGCGGGCGCAACCAGGCTAGGACTCTCCGGCACGCGTGCCGTCCTAGACGGTGCAGGCGTCGCGGACGGGGACTACTGACCGCGGCTCAGCGGCTTTGCCTCGGCGCTTGATCTTCTCCGGCCCAGGATTCTTGCGCGCCAGGAGGCAGTCCTGGCACTTCAGGGTTCTGATGGCCCCCACGGCAGCGTTCACGTTGACGCGCAACATAGCGATGGCCCGGCCCCAAAGGGGACCGGGCCATCGGCGTCCTGCTGCAGAAGTCAGCCGTGGTTGATGGTGCTCTGCAGCGCCGACTGAGCCGCCGCGAGGCGGGCCACCGGAACGCGGAACGGCGAGCAGGACACGTAGTTCAGCCCGATGCTCTGGCAGAACTCGATGGACGACGGGTCGCCACCGTGCTCGCCACAGATGCCGAGCTTGATGTCCGGACGCGCGCCCTTGCCGAGCTCGACGGCCGTCTTCATGAGGCGTCCGACGCCGACGGTGTCGAGCCGGGCGAAGGGATCGTTCTCGTAGATCTTCTTGTCGTAGTAGGCGTCCAGGAACTTGCCAGCGTCGTCGCGGCTGAAGCCGAACGTCATCTGGGTCAGGTCGTTGGTGCCGAACGAGAAGAACTGGGCGTCCTTGGCGATCTCGTCCGCGGTCAGCGCCGCGCGCGGGATCTCGATCATCGTGCCGACGAGGTACTCGAGCGCGACGCCGGACTCGGCGATGATCGCGTCGGCCGTCGAGGTGATGATCTGCTTGACGAAGTTGAACTCCTTCACCTCGCCCACGAGCGGGATCATGATCTCGGGAACGAGCTTCCACTCCGGGTGACGCTTCTGGACGTTGATCGCGGCCTCGATGATCGCGCGCGTCTGCATGGCGCCGATCTCGGGGTACGTCACGTCGAGCCGGCAGCCGCGGTGACCCATCATCGGGTTGAACTCGTGCAGGGAGTCGATGACACCCTTCAGCTCCTCGACCGAGATGTTCATCTCGGACGCGAGCGCGACGATGTCGTCCTCCTCGTGCGGCAGGAACTCGTGGAGCGGCGGGTCCAGGAGGCGGATGGTGACCGGGTAGCCCTCCATGGCCTCGTAGATGCCCTCGAAGTCGCCGCGCTGCATCGGCAGGAGCTTGGCCAGGGCGGCCTCGCGCTGCTCGACGGTCTTGGAGACGATCATCTCGCGGATGGCCGCGATGCGATCGGTCTCGAAGAACATGTGCTCGGTGCGGCACAGGCCGATGCCCTCGGCACCGAACGCGCGGGCAGCCGCGGCGTCCACCGGGGTGTCGGCGTTCGTGCGGACCTTCATCGTGCGGTACTCGTCGGCCCAGCCGATGATCCGTCCGAAGTAGCCACCGATCTCGGCCGGGACGGTCTTGATCGCCTGGCCGTAGACGTTGCCAGTCGAGCCGTCCAGGGAGATCCAGTCGCCCTCGACGAACGTGTGCTCGCCGAGGCTGAAGGACTTGCCGTCCGCCCCGAACTTGATGTCGCCGAGACCCGACACGCAGCAGGTGCCCATGCCGCGGGCCACGACGGCGGCGTGCGACGTCATGCCGCCGCGCGCGGTCAGGATGCCCTTGGAGTGGTGCATGCCCTCGATGTCCTCGGGCGTGGTCTCCAGGCGGACCAGGACGACGTCCTTGCCAGCCTTGCCCCACTCAGCGGCTTGCTCGGCCGTGAAGGAGACCTGGCCGCAGGCGGCGCCCGGGGACGCCGGCAGGCCCTTGCCGATCGGTTGGGCGGCCTTGAGCTCGGCGACGTCGAACTGCGGGTGCAGCAGGGCGTCGATCTGCTTGGGATCGATCATCGTCACGGCCTTCTCGGTCGTGATCATGCCCTCGTCGACGAGGTCGCAGGCGATCTTGAAGGCGGCCGCGGCCGTCCGCTTGCCGTTGCGGGTCTGGAGCATGAAGAGCTTGCCCTCTTCGATGGTGAACTCCATGTCCTGCATGTCGCGGTAGTGCTGCTCGAGGCGTCCGACGATCTCGACGAACTGGTTGTACACCTCGGGATTGCGCTCCTTGAGGTGATCGATCGTCTCGGGCGTCCGGATGCCGGCCACGACGTCCTCGCCCTGGGCGTTCATCAGGAACTCGCCATACAGGCCCTTGTCGCCGGTGGCGGGGTTGCGGCTGAACGCCACGCCCGTGCCGGACGTGTCACCCAGGTTGCCGAACACCATCGACTGCACGTTGACGGCGGTGCCCCAGTCGGACGGGATGTCGTTCATGCGGCGGTAGTAGATGGCGCGGGGGTTGTCCCACGAGCGGAACACCGCGCGGATGGCGCCGAACAGCTGCTCGATCGGGTCGGACGGGAAGTCGGAGCCGATCTTGTTGCGATACTCAGCCTTGAACTGCTCGGCGAGCTGCTTGAGGTCGTCAGCGTCCAGGTCGAGGTCGGCGGTGACGCCGCGAGCGTGCTTCATCTCGTCGATGAGCTCCTCGAAGTACGCCTTGCCGGTCTCCATGACGACGTCGGAGTACATCTGGATGAAGCGGCGGTAGGAGTCGTAGACGAAGCGGGGGTTGCCCGTCTTCTTCGCGAACGCCTCGACGACCGCCTCGTTCATCCCGAGGTTGAGGATGGTGTCCATCATGCCGGGCATGGATGCGCGCGACCCGGACCGCACCGACACCAGCAGCGGGTTCTCGGGATCGCCGAACTTCTTGCCCGTGATCTTCTCGAGCTTGCCGATGTAGGTGAGGATCTCGGCGCGAATGTCGTCGCTGATCTTCTCGCCGTCGGCGTAGTACCGCGTGCACGCCTCGGTCGTGATGGTGAAGCCCTGCGGAACCGGCATCCCCAGGCCGGTCATCTCCGCAAGGTTCGCCCCCTTGCCGCCGAGGAGGTTGCGCATCGACGCGTCGCCCTCGCTGAACTCGTAGACGTACTTGTGCTGATCAGTCATCGGTGATGATCTCCTTGGTTCAACAGTGAAAGCCGTGTCCTACCGTAGTCCTTCCTGCGCTCGCCAGAGGCATCGGCCCCGTCCGTGGGAGCATGGCCGCATGACTTTGGACGCCGTCGCGCGGCTCATCCTCGACGAGGCAGGCGACCTGCGCGGCCGCGTGCTCGTCCTGGACGATCGCGGCGGCGCGCTGACCCAAGCCGTGGTCGACGCCCCCGACGGCGCCGTCCGCGCCTGGTGCGACGACATCCGGGACGCCGACGCGCTGCCCGTCGGGTCCGGGCTGAGCTCGCCCACCGACCCGGCCGTGCGGTCGGCGGAGCTCGTGCTCGCCCGACTGCCGACGTCGCTCGGGGCGCTTGAGGATCTGTGCCAGCTCGCCGCGGCGTCCGCCTCCCCGGAGTTGCGGTTCGTCGCCGGCGGGCGCGTCAAACACATGATGACGAGCCAGAACGACGTGCTACGCCGCTACTTCGCCGACGTGCGGGCCAGCCGGGGCCGCGACAAGTGCCGCGTGCTGGAGGCGTCCGGACGCCTCGACGTCACGCCGACTTGGCCCCGGTCGCGACACCTCCCCGCGCTCGACCTCACCGTCTGGGCGCACGGCCGGGTCTTCAACACCAACAGACTGGACGCCGGAACGGCCCTGCTCGTGGACGCCTTAGAGCGATCCCTGCCGCGGGCTTCGGCCGGCTCAGCCAGCGGAGCGGGGAGGGCCCTCGATCTGGGCTGCGGCTCGGGCATCGTGGCGACCTGGCTGGCTCGCCGAGGGTGGGCGACCACGGCGTCCGACGTGTCCTGGGCGGCGGTCGACTCGACCCGGCTCACGGCCGAGGCGAACGACCAGCAGGTGACCGTGGTCCAACGCGACGGGCTCGGCTGGGCCGCCGAGGCGTCCCTGGAGCTGATCGTCACCAACCCGCCCTTCCACGACGGCGCGGCCAAGGACTCGACCCCGACGCTGGACGCCATCGCGGACGCCGGCCGCGTGCTCCGTCCGGGCGGCGAGTTCTGGTGCGTCTTCAACAGCCACCTGCCCTACCTCCGCACCCTGGCCGAGTCGGTCGGTCCGACCAGCATCGTCGCCCGAGACCGGCACTACACGGTGACTCGATCGGTCCATCGTTAGGGGGCGGGATGGCGAGACGGCGGGGCGGCTGGATCCCCCAGCAGCATGGCGCGTGGGCCATGTTGGTGGTCCCGTACCTTGTCGGGCTGCTGTTGCGCGTCCGCGACGGCGTCAGCTGGGAGCTGTTCCTGCTGCCCCTGGCCTTCTTCTGGCTGATCGGGTACTTCACGTTCAACGCCGCCTCCGGCTGGCTCAAGGCCGCCCCCGCCCGTCGCGGCGAGTATCACCGGGCGCTCGTGGTCTACACCCTGATCACCGTGGCCGTAGGGCTGGCGACCCTGGCGCTGGCCGACAAGCGGATCGTCGGCTGGGCGCCCGTGTTCGGCGTGCTGATCGTCCCGGCCTCCGCCCTCGCGGCCCAGCGCCGCGAGCGCGCGACGATCGGCGGCGCTCTGACGACCCTGGCGGCGTCCGTGCTCACGGTGGTGGTCCGCTTCCCCGATCCCGGCGGCCTGCTGGCATGGACGCCGCAGGTCCGGTTCACCGTCGCGACCGCCGCGCTCGTGTTCGCCTACTTCTTCGGCACCGTGCTGTACGTCAAGACCAACATCCGCGAGCGGGGCAGCCGGGCGTTCTACGCGGCGTCCGTGGGCTGGCACGCGCTGGTCGCGGCGGGGGCCGGGGTGCTCGCGACGCGGGGAGCCGCCAGTTCGTGGTGGGCCGCCCTCTTCGTCCTGCTGACGGCCCGCGCGGGGGCGGTGCCGCGCCTTCGGCGTCCGGCCACCCCGAGGCAGATCGGGCTGGCGGAAGTCGTCTTCTGCGCGGCCATCCTGCTCATCGTGGCGTTCGCCTAGGCTCGCGCTATGGCTCCCAACCCGGCGTTCTCCCTCGGCGGCTGCGAACTGGGCGTGGCGACTGCCGCCACGCAGATCGAGGGCGGGCGCGCCGACACGATCTGGCACCGCTGGGCGGCGACGGGGGCCGCCGTCGACGGCTCGACGCCCGAGGTCGCCGCCGACCACTGGAACCGCATCGAGGCGGACGCCGACCTGATGGCGTCCCTCGGCATCAAGCACTACCGGCTGGGCCTGGAGTGGGCGCGGATCGAGCCGGCGGACGGACACTTCGACGAGGCTGCGCTCGGGCACTACCGGCGCGAACTGCGGCTGCTGCGTGACCGGGGCATCAAACCCCTGGTGACCCTGCATCACTTCAACGATCCGGGCTGGTTCTCCGAGAGCGGCGGGTTCGCGGTCGAGGGGTCGCACGAGGCGTTCGTCCGCTACGTCGACCGGGTGGTGAGCGAGTTCGCGGGGCTGGCCGACGAATGGATCACCATCAACGAGCCCAACGTGTTCGCGTACTACGGCTACCGCCAGGGCACCTGGCCGCCCGGACGCCGCTCCACGCGCGACATGCTCGCGGCGTTGACCGGCATGGCGCGGGCGCACATCGCCGCCTACGAGCGCATCCATGCCCTGCAGCCGCACGCGAAGGTCGGCGTCGCCAACCACCTGCGCGTCTTCGATCCAGCGCACGTACGGAACCCGCTCGACCGGGCCGCCGCGGCGTCCACCGAATACCTCTTCCAAGGGGCGATCACCCGAGCGCTCTGCCGCGGACGCTTCCTGGCGCCGCTGGTGCAACCGCGGGGCGTCCGGCCGGGGACCTACTACGACTTCCTCGGCATCAACTACTACAGCCGCGATCTCGCGTCCGGGCCGAACCTGAAGACGGCGTCCAAGGTCGCGGTCAACGACCTGGGCTGGCAGATCTACCCGCGCGGGCTCGCCGACCTGGCCCGGCGCTACTCGGCCCTCTACCCCGGTCCCATCTACATCACCGAGAACGGCACGGCGGACGCCTCGGACGCCTTCCGCTCGAGGTACCTCTACGACCACCTCAAGGCGGTCGCAGACTCGGGCCTGCCCATCGAGCGCTACTACCACTGGACGTTCACCGACAACTGGGAGTGGGCCGAAGGGCAAACCGCCCGCTTCGGATTGGTCGAGCTCGACTTCGCCACCCAGGAGCGGCGGGTGCGCCCGTCCGGACGTTTCTTCGCCGACGTCATCGCCCACGCCGGGGTGACCTCGGACGCCTACCAACGCTGGGTGGCGCCGTCGCGGTACCGCCTCAACGGTTGACGTCCGCATCCGCGATCGGACGGCCGCTCGGCGGTACCTTGCTCGCATGACCGCAACGCCCTCCGTCCTCCGCAATCGCTGGAGCTTCGCGATCGGCACGATCGGCCGCGACATGGTGTACGGCCTGGTCAGCATGTTCCTGATCGTGTTCATCACCGACGCGGTCCACGTGTCCAACTGGACGCTCGGGCTGTTGATGGGGCTCATCCTGGCCGTCCGCCTCCTGGACGCCGTGGGCGACTTCGCCATCGGGGCGCTGGTCGACAACACCCGCACGCGCTGGGGCCCGTACAAGCCGTGGATCGCGATCGGCATGCTCGTGTCGGCGTCGGCCACGGTGCTGCTGTTCACCGACTTCGGGCTACGCGAGGGCGCCTTCGTCCTCGCGTTCACGCTGCTGTACATCGTCTGGAGTTTCTCGTTCTCGGCGAACGACATCCCTTATTGGTCGTTCGTCCAGGCGCTAACGACGAACCAGAAGGAGCGCGAACGGATCAGTTCTCTCGCCAAGATCTTCGCGACCATCGGCCTCTTCTCCGTCGTGGTGGGCATCATGCCCGTGACGGCGGCCCTGGGCGGAGGCGTCCGGGCCTGGACGCTGTTCGCGGTCGGCGTCGTGGTCGTGATGATCCTGGGCCAGCTGGTGACCCTCGTCGGTGTCGACCAGCGACAGCTGATCGTCCCCGAGCGTCACGTCCGGCCGCGCGAGGTGTTCGACGCCGTCCGCAAGAACGACCAGCTGCTCTGGACGGCCATCTCGATGGTCCTGTTCCAGACCGGCTATGTGACCACCACGACCTTCGGCCCGTACTTCTTCAAGTACATCTACGGGGACGCCGCGATGTACACGCCGTTCGGCGCCATCTTGGGCGTCGGGATGGTGCTGGGCTTCCTGTTGTTCCCCCTGGCGCGCCGACGCTTCAGCCGGAAGCAGCTCTACACCGGCTCGATGGCGGTGATCGTGGCCGGGTATCTGATCTTCTTCTTCGCGCCCATGAACATGATCGTGCTCTCGGTGTGCGGACTGATGCTCTTCATCGGCGACTCGTTCATCGTGATCCTGATGATCGGCTTCATCACCGACTGCGTGGACTACGGCCAGTGGAAACTCGGCGTCCGCAGCGGAGCCGTCACCTTCGCCGTCCAGCCCTTCATCAACAAGGTGGGGGGCGCCCTGTCGACCGCGATCGTCGGCATCACCCTCATCTTCACCGGGGTCAACGGCGCCAGCGGGCCGGCTGACGTGTCACCCGGCGGCGTGTGGGGCGTCAAGCTGATGATGCTGCAGTTCCCGGCGGTGCTGATCGTCATCAGCTACCTGATCTACCGGCGCAAGTTCGTCATCGACGAGCGCCTGCACGCCCAAATCGTGTCAGAGTTGCGCGACCGGGGGCAGCTGCAGGAGCAGGGCTAGTGCGGCGTTTCTGAGGTTGTTGAGCGTTTGGCTTTCTTGAGGATCTGGTCGGCGGTCTTGGTCCAGATGAAGGGGTGGCAGCGGTCGTTCCAGCCGGTGATGAAGGCGCGGATCTTGGCGTTGAGGTCTTTGACCGAGCGGAAGGTGCCGCGGTGGATGGTTTGGCGTTCGATGATGCCGAACCAGACCTCGACCAGGTTCATCCAGGAGGCGTGGGTCGGGGTGAAGTGGCAGTGCACGCGCGGGTGTGCCTCCAGCCAGGCCTTCACGTTCGGGTGCTTGTGAGCGGCGTAGTTGTCCATGACGAGGTGCAGCTCGGTGTCGGGGTAGGCACGGGCCACTTGTTTGAGGAACGCCAGGAACTCGGTGTTGCGGTGCCGCGGCTTGACCGCGCCGGTCACTCTGCCGGTGGCGATCTCCAGGGCGGCGAACAACGTCGAGGTGCCGTGCCGGACGTAATCGTGGGTCCGTTTCTCGCACGAGCCTTCCCGCATCGGTAACAACGGGGCGGTCCGGTCCAACGCCTGAATCTGGGACTTCTCGTCCACGCACAGCACGATCGCGTTCTCCGGCGGATTCAGGTACAACCCGACCACGTCGTTCACCTTGCCGACCAGCTCCGGATCCGTCGAGAACCGGAACGTCTCCGACCTCCACGGCTGTACCCCGTACTCCCGCCACGCGGTCGCGACCGTGGAGTTCCCGATCCCCAGATGCTTGCCCAAGAGCCGGCTCGACCAGTGCGTCACTCCGTACTTCTTCGGCGGCGGCTTCAACGTCGCCGACACGATCTTGCGGTGATCGATCCTGCGTGGCCGACCCGAGCGGGCCTGATCCGCCAAGCCCATCAGCCCGGACTGCGTATACCGGCGGCGCCACGCCAGCACCGTGTTCCGGGCCACCCCGACCCGCTCCGCGATCGTCTCGTTCGCCAGCCCCTCCGCGGCCAGCAACACGATCCGCGACCGCTGCACCAACCCAGCCCGCTCCGCCGTCGACCGAACGATCCGGGACAACTGCTCCAGATCACCCTCACGCAACACCAAGGCAGGAGCAGGACGATTCGCCATGCCCCATCATCCCAAACACCAACCCATCAATGACTAACGACACGCCGCACTAGACGCACAGCGACGTCGGAGTCGCGGTGGTGAAGGCCCTCTTGTCGGCTTTGATGGTGACCGACCCGCCGCTGGCGGTGAACGCGCTGGCCGGGAAGGTGACCGTCAGCAGATTGTTAACCGGTCCGGTGATCGAGGAACTTCCAGTCGCTGTATACACAGCCCCAGCACCGTTATTCCCCGTACCGACGAGGAAACGGATCGATGGCTGACCGTTACACAGTTGGTCCGCCCAGCTGATGGTGATCTGAGTCTCGGTCACCGTGTAGGCCAGTGTTGAAAGGAACGACGCACAAGGCAGGCACAAAGCCGCGAGCGCCGGAGCCGCAGCCACGAAGGCGAGGACAGGCACCGACCAGGCCGCGCCGGACGCCAGCGTGCGGACGTCGACCTGCGCACGTCGCTGACGTCTCTGCGGGACGCCGTCCGCCGGCTCCGCCCGGCCATCGTCCACACGCACCTGTCGTACGCCGACGTGGCCGCAGCCCTGGCCACGGTCGGGCTGCCGATGGCCCTGGTGACGACGGAGCACGGCATCGCCGCGGACGACCTCGTCTACCACGGCACGAAGACCCGCAGTTCGGCCAAGGCTCTGCTGCACACCGCTCGGCTGCGGCGCTTCGACGCGGTGATCGCGGTGTCGGACGCGACGCGCACCGCGATGGCGGCCAAGTGGCATCCTCGGCAACCGATCACGGTGATCCCCAACGGGGTTGACCCCCTCGATGCCGCCGCCCCGTCCGAGCCGGGGTTGAGGTTCGCGTCCATCGCGCGCCTGGCGCCCGAGAAGCGCCTGGGCGACCTGCTGCGCGCGTTCGGCCAGCTGCGCGCGACCCACCCGGCGGCGACCCTGACCGTCGCCGGCACGGGACCGCTCGATGGTCAGCTTCGCCAGGACGCCGCCCGGCTGGGCATCGCGGACGCCGTCAGCTTCCCCGGCTACGTCCAAGCTCCGGCCGTGCTGTCGGAGACGGACGTCCTCGTGCAGCTCTCGGTGTGGGAGAACTGCTCCTATTCGCTGCTGGACGCCGTCGCCCACGGCCGCGGGGTCGTCGCGTCGGGGGTCGGCGGCAACCCCGAGATCTTGCCACCACAGTGTCTCGCCGACCCGGACGACCCGTCCGCGGTGGCCGCGGCGATGGCTGAGCAGGGGCTCCAGCCGGATCGCCGACCGGTCCTCAAGCCAGGCTGGCCCACGGTCGCCACCATGACCGCCCGCATCGCCGAGGTGTACGCGCCATGGCGCTGATCACGTTCGCGTCCAATAACGGCGACATCGGCGGCGGCGAGGAGATGCTGCTGGCCCTTGCGCTGGCTGCCCGCGAGCTCGGCCACGATGTCACCGTCGTCGCCCCGGCCACCCCCGACGGGGTGGTTCGCCGAGCGCGCAGCTCCGGCTTCCGGACGATCGCCATCAAGGGCCAGGGGCGGCGCGCCTACCTGGCCAACCTCCGAGCCTGGGAGGCCGCCGAGCGGCAGGGCCTGCTGTGGCGCAACGGGCTCGTGCCGGGAGTGGCTACCGCCGGACGCCGTAACCGCGTCCTGCACCTTCATCAACCACCCCAGTCTCGAGCCCAGTGGGCTGCGTCCTTTGCGGCGAGGGCCGGTTGCCTCGCCGTGCTTTGTCCCTCTCATGACATGGCGACGCGTCTGAAGAACTCGTGGGCTTTTTCCCAGATGGAGCCGACGGTCTTGTGGAACCGGGTTCACGACTTTCCGCTCCCGGTCATCGACCCCGCCCCGGGCCTACCCCACCGAATCGGGTTTCTGGGCAGGACGACGGAGGCGAAGGGCATCGTGGTTCTCGCCGAAGCTCTTGAGATGCTGAACTCTCGAGATCTGGGCGGCGTCAGGTTAGTGATCGGCGGCGATACCCGCTTTGCTGACTCCGATGAGCAGATTCGCGTTGATCGGGCGCTCGCCAAAGTCGAACCACTAGACGGTATGTGTGACCCCGATAGGGGTTGTCGGCCGGGGCCTCCTTGACGTAACGATGCGTGGGTTGCCAGTCAGGTTTTGTCTGGCCTTGCCGACATGCGTCTGTTAGGGGGCCCCGGTGTTCAGTGAGCGTACGAGTGTTGGTCTGGATGTGCACGCCCGCAGCGTGGTGGCGGCGGCGTTGGACACGGTGACCGGTGAGGTGGTGGAGGCGCGCCTGTCGCCCGATTATCGGGAGGTGCTGGGCTGGCTGGCCGGGCTCCCCGGGGACGTCGCTGTCGCCTATGAGGCGGGCCCGACCGGGTTCGGGTTGTACCGGGCGATCACCCAAGCGCAGGTCAGGTGTGTGGTGGCGGCCCCGTCGAAGTTGCAGCGTCCCCCGGGCGACCGGGTGAAGACCGACCGGCGTGACGCCCTGCATCTTGCTCGTCTGTTGCGCATGGATCAGATCGTGGCGGTCACCGTTCCGAGCGTGGAACAGGAAGCGGCCAGGGACCTGGTCCGTGCCCGGGAAGACTGCCGCGGGGATCTGATGCGGGCCCGGCATCGGTTGTCGAAGCTGTTGCTGCGACACGGGCTGGTGTATTCCGGCGGGGCGGCGTGGACCGGGGTCCATGACCGTTGGCTCCAACAGCAGCGTTTCGACAACGCCCAAACCAAGGCCACCTTCGACGCCTACTACGACGATCTGTTGTCCACGACGGCCCTGCGAGCCAGGTTGGATACCCAGATCGAGGCGTTGGCGGCTGACAGCGAGTTCACCGGTGTGGTCCGTCGGCTCGGATGCCTGCGCGGGGTCGCGACGTTGACCGCGTTCGGGCTCGCTGTCGAGATCGGCGACTGGACACGGTTCACGGGGAACACGATCGGGGCGTTCGTCGGGTTGACCCCGGAAGTTGTCAAGTCAAATGAGACGTCTCAAGCCTTCTGAGGTTGGTAGTTCGGGATTCGTTTCGCGGGGTCGTTGATGGTGACGCGTTCGGGG
>NZ_FXTL01000012.1 GCF_900182665.1 Propioniciclava tarda | reverse complement strand
GATCAGAGCTACTTGGACTTCAGATCATCCTCGGGAAGGTGCGCTCCTTCACGTCACCCGGCCGAGGACCATCCACAGGTTCTGATCATTGCTCCATCGGTGCTGGGGCCTGTGCTTTCTACCAGAGCGACATGACGAACGCCGAAAAGTACTGGGCCGCTGGCGTGGCCGCGCATCCGAACAACCCCGAGCTGCGCTACGACTTGGGCTTCATCTACATGACGACGGGCCGCAGCGCGCAGATGAAGGAGCAGTGGGACAAGGTCGTCGAGCTGGCCCCGAACTCCACGCTGGCCAAGACCGTCCAGCAGCAGGTCGGATCCATCAAGTCCACCGCTTCGCCCGCTCCATCAGCGACGCCGAGCAAGTGATCCCATGATCGAGGTCGGGCTGGCAGTCGCGTTCATCGCGGGGGTGGCGTCGTTCGCGTCGCCCTGCTGCCTGCCCATGGTCCCGGTCTGGGTGAGCTACGTCGTCGGTGCCCACCCCACCCCGGGTCGGGCCGCTCGCTCGGTCGCGTTGCGGCAGTCCCTGGCCTTCGTCGCCGGCTTCACGGTCGTCTTCGTTGCACTCTGGGCCTCGCTCGGCCTCGTCGGCTACGCCCTGCGCGACCAGGCGGCGCTGCTTCGCCAGATCGGGGGAGCGGTCCTGATCATCATGGGCTTGCACGTCGCAGGGCTCATCTCCATCCCGGTCCTGGGCCGCTCGATGGGCCTCGACGCCGGACGCCTCGTCAAGCGCCGCGCGGACGGCACGGTGGCGCAGCAGGGGCCGAGCCTCGGCCGCTCGCTGCTGTTCGGCGTGGTATTCGCGGCGGGCTGGACGCCGTGCGTCGGCCCAACACTGGGCGCGATCATCGGGATGGCGTCCCTTCGGTCCAGCTTCGCCCAGGGCACCCTGCTGCTGCTGGTCTTCGCGCTCGGGCTCGGCCTGCCCTTCGTGCTCGTGGCACTGGGGGCGGACGCCGTCCGACGTCGTCTCGCCTGGTTCACCGCGCACGAGGCCGTCGTCTCCGTCGTAACCGGCGTGCTGCTGATGATCGTCGGCTTCCTGATGATCACCAACCTGCTCGTCAGGCTCTCCCAGTTCTTCCCGCAGTTCCCCGTCTGAAACCGTCTGAAAGTAGTTGCGTGATGACCACACCTGTGAAGGATGGCGCCGAAGTCACCGGTAGCGTTCCGGGGCATGTCGACGCTGTCGACGTCCTCGACGGTGGGCGGCGCCCGAGCGCCGAGGGCGTGAGCATCCTCGGCCGGGTGTGGGGCTTCTTCATCGCGATGCGGACGGGCCTGTTCATCATCCTGATCCTCGGCCTGCTCACCCTCATCGGCACGGTCATCGGTCAGGTGTCCGAGGAGGTGCTCGCGGACCCCGTGGCCTACCAGCAGTGGTTTGAGGCGGGTCCGAGGCAGAAGTTCGGCGGCTGGGCCACGGTCTTTGACGCGCTCGGCCTCTTCCACGTGTTCTCCGCCTGGTATTTCCGGGCACTGTTCGCCACCTTGGCCGTGAGCATCCTCGCCTGCTCGGTGAACCGCGCCCCTCGCCTGTGGCGGGTGGCCACCAAGCCCCGCACGTCGATGAACGACGCGTTCTTCGCTGCGGCGCCGCTGAAGGCCGAGTTCGTCCTGCCGGTGGGCGTCGATGCTGCGGTGGAGCGGGTCAAGGCCGGCTTCGCTCAGGAGCACTTCCGGGTGCTCGACGGCAGCAAGAAGTCCAGGTGCGGATGTGTACGCGGACAAGTTCCGCTGGGGCCCCTTCGGCACGGTGGTGGCCCACCTCAGCTTCTTGATCATCCTGGCCGGGTTCGTCGTCTCCGGGACCTCCGGTTTCAAAGACAACCAGGTCATCGCGCCGATCGGCGTCCCCGTGGCCGTGGGGCACGACACCGGGCTGACCGTGACGGCGATGTCGTTCCAGGACAGCTACTACGACAACGGCTCGCCGAAGGACTACGTGTCCGATCTCGTCGTGACCAAGGGGGGCGTCCAAGTGGCCCGGCAGGAGACCCGGGTCAACACGCCGCTGATCGTGGACGGCGTTTGGTTCCATCAGGCGTTCTTCGGGGTGGGCGCTGACGTCACGGCGACGAAGGACGGTCAGACCATCTTCACCGACACCGTTCCGCTTCAGTGGACCTCCGACGACGGCCAGCGGTCGATTGGGCAGTTCGCCATCCAGTCGGCCGGTGTGTCCGTCTACGTCATCCAGGCGGCGTCCGGGGCGAAGCTCGCGGACCTGCCGGCCGGGTCAGTGGCCCTCGAGGTGCACAAGACCGGCGTCACCGATCCCCAGGTGCAGGTGGTCAGTCAGGGCAAGTCGGCCACCATCGACGGCATCACCTACACGTTCGACCGGAATCGCCAGTACACAGGCCTCGCCATCACGCGCGACCCCGGATCGTGGATCGTCTGGCTGGGCAGCATCCTGCTGATCCTGGGCAGCTACCTCACGTTCTTCCTTCCCCACCGCCGCGTCTGGGTGCGGGTCCGCCCCACCGCGAAGGGCAGCAGCATCCAGGTCGGCTCGCCGATCAAGAGGGACCCGGCCTTCGAGCCGCGGTTCAACGACATCGTCGCCCGCATTCAGTCCACCGAGTCCTAGCCACCTAGCCACCGTCAAGCGAAGGAGCAACCGCCATGCTTGTCTACTCCCAGTACGCGATCGTCGCGGCGCTGGTCGCCACCGCCCTGGCCAGCGTCTGTTACATCTGGGCCGTCGTCAGGGGCCACCAAGAGATCATGGCGGCGTCCGGAGTGCAGCGCCGCACCAAGGTGCTGGTAGGCACCACCGGAGATCACCTCGATGATCTTGAGTCCCTGACCGAGACCCCGGTGGCCAGCACGCAGGTGGCCCCGTCCGGACCCGCCGCTGGCAGCCTGGCTCGGTACGGATCGTTGCTCGCTTGGCTCGCCCTCGGGTTCCTCACCGTCGCCCTGGTGCTGCGCACGATCGTCACCGGCCACGGACCGTTCGTCACCCAGCATGAGTTCGCGACGTCCACCGCGTGGGGCTTCCTCGCGATGTACCTCTTCTTTGAATGGCGGTACCGGGCCCGCACCCTCGCCCTGCTGATGTTGCCCATCACGGCCGGCGCCCTGCTGTATGCGCTGTCGTGGGCCACGACGGCCGATCCGCTGGTTCCGGCCCTGCAGAACAGCCTGCTGCTGACCACGCACATCATCGTCGCCGTGTTCGCCTACGGCGCCTTCGCGGTCTCCGCCGCCGCCGCGGGCCTCTACCTGCTCGTCTCGTACTGGCCGGAGCGCTTCGGTCACGTCCTGCCCAAGGAGGACGTCCTCGACCGGCTCGGCTACCGCGCGGTCGTCATCGGCTACCCCCTGCTCACCATGGTGATCGTCCTGGGCGCCGTCTGGGCCGAGATCGCGTGGGGCAGCTACTGGAGCTGGGATCCCAAGGAGACGGCGTCCCTGGTCACGTGGCTCATCTACGGCGGCTACCTGCACGCACGCGTCGCTCGCGGCTGGGTCGGACGTGGCGCCGCCTACCTGCTGCTCGTCGCCTTTGCCTCGGTCATCCTGACCTTCGTCGGCAACGCCTTCTTCGGCGGCCTGCACAGTTACGGCACCGGTCGCTAGCCGGACGCCTCACGCCGGGCCCCGGTGGCCCGGCACGGGAAGGGAACGAACATGTCAGACCACGTGGACGAGTCGTTCGACGAGTTCCTCGACGACGACGTCGATGAGCCGGCCCGTCCTGTCCGGCTGGCGCCGGTGGATGTGCTGTCGGACGCTCCTGCTGGGGCCCGGGAGCGCATCAGGTCGTCCAAGCTCGGCACCCTGGTGGTCCTGCTGATCACCGCCGCGGTGGTCGCCGGGGGCGTGTGGCTGGTCAACCAGGGCAATGCCAAGAACGCTGCCGCGCAGACCGCCGGCGGGACCGTCGTCAAGATGCCGGGGATCTCCAAGGTGGCCCCTCCGGAAGTGGGCAAGCCGGCGCAGGACTTCACCATTACGACCTATGACGGCAAGTCGGTGTCGCTGTCGGGACTCAAGGGCAAGGCCGTCTGGGTGACGTTTGGCGCCAGCTGGTGCTCCGGCTGCCAGGCCGAGGTCCCCGACATCAACGCCGCAGCCAAGGCGTTCGAAAGCAAGGGCGTTGTCGTCTTGGGGGTCAACATCTCCGAGGACAACGCCGCCGTGAAGGCGTACGCCCAGCGGATCGGGCTGATGTACCCGATCGGCGCCGACCCAGAGTCCGCCATCGCGGACGACTACGCGGTCTCCGCGATTCCCTCGCACTTCTTCATCGACGCCAACGGCGTCGTCCGCGACATCCGCCTCGGCGCCCTGTCGCCGTCGATGATGGAATCCATCCTCAACAAGCTGGTGGCGTCATGAACGATGATCCCGACTCCCCGGATGCCCCTGACGTCTCCGACAACGGTGTCGCGGAGCCGTCGGTGTCCGCCACCACCCCCAAAGCCCCGCGGACGCCTCCGCCGGTTGCTGGACCGCATCCCGATTCCGCGTCCCGACACGAAGCGCGGCGCGATCTTCCTGATCCTGGCCGTCCTGGCGGTGGGTGCTGCCGTGACCCTGGCCGGGGTGCACGTGGTCGAGTACTCCGGGAGCACGGCCTTCTGCACCCAGCTCTGCCACACGATGGAGCCGCAGAAGAAGGCGCATGCGGCGTCCACTCACTCCGAGGTCGAGTGCGGGTCCTGCCACGTGGCCCCCGGCGTCTACGGCTTCGTCAAGGCGAAGCTGGAGGGCACCCACGAGCTGTTTGCCCTGATCACCAACACCTACCCGCGGCCGATCCCCGCGATCGAGCACTCGAAGCTGCCTTCGACCACGGTGACCTGCCAGGCCTGCCACCCGCTGGCGACCCGAAGACCGGCGAGCACGTCACGTACATCAGCCTCGCCAAGATCCGGCAGTCGAACGACGCCGGCAACGAGGTCCAGCGGCTCAAGGCCGCGGGACAGGTGCGGACGATGGACTGCACTGACGGCCACAACCGGGTCGGGCACTCGGTGCCGTCGGTGTCCAAGGCCGTTGACGAGTCCATGGTGGCGGGAGCGATCGATCCCAGCCTGCCCTACGTCAAGCGCAGCGCGGTCGCACTGCTGACCCGGCCCTACGCGTCCGCCGAGGCCGCTCAGACCGCGATCAACGGCTTGGGCGTCCAGTACGCGCAGGCGTATCCGCCCGTCGCGACGGCCAAGGCCAAAGAGATCAGCGCGGCCAGCCAGGAACTGAACAAGCTCTACAGCCTGATCGCGACGCCGCACATGAACACCGGCGACATGACGTACGCCGACAACCTCGGCCACCAGAACGCGCCAGACTGCTTCCGCTGCCATGACGGAGCGCACTTCAAGGTGGTCGGGAACCAGGTCACCAAGGACGCGATCCCGTCCACGTGCAACACCTGTCACACGTTCCCCCAGATCGCCAGCGGCAACTTCATCCCGCAGGGCGCGACGCAGTTCGGCCCGACGTCGGCGGTCCCGGTGGGCGAGAAACCGGCCGACCACAACGACACCCTGTGGGTCTTCAACCACCGCAACGTGGCCGGCGGCGTCAACCCGACCGGCACCAGCTGCGGCTCCTGCCACACGCCGTCGTACTGCTCGACCTGCCACGACAGCGGTGCGATCGAGGTCGATCACTACCAGATGCTCTACAACCACGCCCAGTCCGTACGGGACGCCGGCGCCACCACGGCCTGCGCGGTCTGCCATCAGCCCTCGTACTGCGATCAGTGCCACCAGGGGGACATTCTGGGCCCGACCAACAGCCACCTCGACAAGCCGGGAGGGTAGTCGTGCGCACAGCCACCGCGCGGGTGCCCACCCCGGACAGCGAGGTGTGGCTCTCGGTCCACGACGCCAGCGCGATGCTGGGTGTCTCGCCCGCGACCCTGCGGCGCTGGAGCGTCGCAGGCGAGATCGAGGCGTTCACCACCCCGGGTGGGCATCGCAGGTTCGCCCTGTCGACCTTGCGGGCCCTGCTGCGGATGTCGTCCCAGACCCCGGTGCGGCTGGCTGCCTTGGGGGAGTCCTCCGAGCGCCTGGTCAAGGTGATCCGCAGGCACGCGCGGTCGGCGTCCGGGAACTGCTCCTGGCTAAGAGGCGTGGCCGACGAGAATCGGGAGACCTTGCGCGAGCAGAGTCGCGCCATGGTCCAGGGACTGGTCGGTTACTTGGACGCCGCGACCCCCGATGCCCAGGACGCGGCCCTGTCGGACGCCGAGACCGCGGCCCGCGTTGTCGGGGCCATGTCTGCGGCCCACGGCGGCGACCTGGTCGAAAGCTTCGGGGTGTTCCTGCGTTTCCGGTCGCTGGTGATGCGCGAACTGTGCTCCCTGGCGGTGCGGCGCAGTCTGTCGACGCCCGAGGCGACCACCTTGCTCACGAGGGGCGGCGAGGCGGTGGATCGCATGCTGGCTGCGATGGTGGACGCCCATGCGGCCGCCTGAGCGGCCGTGTGTATAGTGCTCGCCATGGCTAGGGCGTGCCTGCTTCTTGGACGCCGCAGCGAGGCCTAGGGCGTCCCTCGTGGGCAGCCGGTCAGGCTTCCTCGTTGCGGAGTTTCGCCACGCCTGGCGTCGGATCAGCCATCAATCGAGGAAGACACCATGACCGACACTGTCGCGAGCACGAGCCCCTTCGGCACCCGGATCCAGGGCCGCGCCAACCTGCAGCAGCCCAGCCCGATGCCGCACCATCGCTACCACCCCTTCAACCCCATCGAACTGCCCGATCGCACGTGGCCGTCCAAGAAGGTCACCCAGGCACCGCGCTGGCTTTCGACCGATCTGCGCGACGGCAACCAGGCGCTGATCGATCCCATGACGCCGGCCCGCAAGCTCAAGCTGTTCAACCTGCTGGTCGGCATGGGGTTCAAGGAGATCGAGATCGGCTTCCCGTCGGCGTCCCAGACGGACTTCGAGTTCGTCCGGAAGCTGATCGACGAGGGCCGCATCCCGGACGACGTCCAGATCACCGTGCTGACCCAGGCGCGCGAGGACCTGATCTCGCGCACAGCCGAGTCGCTGGTCGGGGCCAAGCGGGCCAACATCCACATGTACAACGCGACGGCCGAGATGTTCCGGCGCGTGGTGTTCGGCATGGACGAGGCCCAGTGCATCGCGATGGCGCGCCGGGGCACCGAGCTGGTCATGAAGTACGCCGAGCAGTACCTGGGCGAGACGGCGTTCGGCTTCCAGTACAGCCCCGAAATCTTCACCCAGACGCCCACGGACTTCGCCATCGAGGTCTGCAACGCCGTCATGGACATCTGGCAGCCCGGTCCGGACCGCGAGATCATCCTCAACCTGCCGGCCACCGTTGAGATGTCGACGCCCAACACCCACGCCGACCAGATCGAGTACTTCGGACGCCACATCCGCAACCGCGACAACGTGTGCATCTCGTTGCACCCGCACAACGACCGCGGGACGGCCGTGGCCGCGGTTGAGCTGGGCCTGATGGCCGGCGCCGATCGGGTCGAGGGCTGCCTGTTCGGCCACGGCGAGCGGACCGGCAACGCCGACCTGGTGACGCTGGCGATGAACCTGTTCAGCCAGGGGATTGATCCGCAGCTCGACTTCAGCAACATCGACGAAGTCCGCCGCGTGGTCGAGTACTGCACCGGACTGCCGGTCCACCCGCGCCACCCCTACGCCGGCGACCTCGTCTACACCGCCTTCTCGGGGTCGCATCAGGACGCCATCAAGAAGGGCCTGGAGTCGCTCGAGAAGAAGGCCAAAGCCGAGGGCAAGTCCATGCACGACATCGCGTGGGAGGCCCCGTACCTGCCGATCGATCCGCATGATGTGGGCCGCACCTACGAGGCCGTGATCCGGGTCAACAGCCAGTCCGGCAAGGGCGGCATGGCCTACATCATGAAGACCGACCACAACATGGACCTGCCGCGCCGGCTGCAGATCGAGTTCAGCCGCGTCGTCCAGCGCCACACGGACTCCGCCGGTGGTGAGGTCAGTTCCGACACGATCTGGCAGATCTTCAACGACGAGTACCTGACCCACACGACCCCTCTCAAGCTGGTGAAGTACACGTCGGCGTCCGTCGACGAGGGTTACACCGTGGACGCCGTGGTCGCGATCGACGGTGTCGAGCGCACGGTCTCGGGGGAGGGCAACGGTCCCCTGTCGGCCTTCGTGGACGCCCTGGGCTCGGCCGGGTTCGAGGTCCGGGTGCTCGACTACACCGAGCACGCGCTCAGCAAGGGCGGCGATGCCACGGCTGCGGCGTACGTCGAGTGCGAGGTCGGCGATCCCGAGCACGCCGAGGTCCTGTGGGGCGTGGGCATGTCCCAGTCGATCGTGACGGCGTCCATGCGCGCCGTGGTCAGCGCCATCAACCGGCACTCCACGCGCGACTGAGCGAATCTCGCGGCGGCGCCGTGGCCCTCGGGGCTACGGCGTCGCTGTCGTTGCGGGCGGTGCCGGAGCCGTCGTCGAGGTAGCCGGCGCGGCCGCCGTCGTGGTGGTGGTCGTCGTCGCGGCCTGGACCGGGGGAGTCATCCGCACGGGTGCCTTGGTCGTCACTTTGGTCGTCGCCTCGGTGGTGGCGGCCGCGTGGGTCGTCGAGACCGTCGGGCTCGGGCTCGGCGTGTGCGTCGGGGAGGCGCTCGGCCCAGGGGACGCCATGGGCGTAGCGGTCTGCGCAGCGGGCCTGCTCACAGACGGGCTCTCAGCCGGTTGGGCGAGTGCCACGGTGGCGTTTCCGGCACTGGAGTTGGCGCGCAGAGAAGCGATCATGGCCGGGCCTGCCCCTACCCCCACCGCCGCCAGGGCGAGGACGGCCGCCGCCGCGGCCGCACCTCGGCGACGGAGCGACCCTGGATCAGCCTCGGGCCGCGCGGGCGGGGAGTCCGTGTACGGAATCGGTTCGGGGGTGCTGGCTGGCTGCACTGCGGACACGGCAAAGAGGGCGTGGGTCGCCGGGTGCTAGGGCTCGCTGAAGGGGAGCGCTTCTGGTGCGCTGTGCGGCTCCTGCGTCTCCGGCGCCTCGATGGGTGGACGCGCTGCCGGAGGCGGCGACTCGCTCAAGAGAACCGCTCCCAGGTCGGCGGCCACCGCTACGGCCGCGGTGGCGATGGGGCGTTGGCGGCCGAGAGCGGGGACGCCGTGACGAGGGGCGATCGGCGGCTCCCGCGCCGGTGCCGCCAGGGGCGGGCGGTTGGCCGGGGGCGGTACCGCGAAAGCCCAGGCGTCGTGAGGTTCGTCCCCGGACGCGACCGCCGGCCCGGACGCCGCCAGGGGCTTGAGCACCGCCACGGCCGCCTCCGGGGCCGACGAGACTGCCTCCCCGAACCTCGCTGACAAGGCACTGATGATGGGCGAGGACGGGCCGCAGCCCTCGACCAGCACGGACCGGGGGAGCGCCGCACCCTGGGCTTCGAGCGCTGTCAAGAGGCCCTCGGCGGCCGAGTTCGCCACCCGAGCGACGGGCCGGTCGAGCTGAGCCCGGCTGATCCGGACGGCTGACAGTCCGGGCAGTTGAACGTCGAGGCGCTGGGCCCGGGGTAGCAGCACGGGCGCGGCCTCGCAGCCGGCGGCGAGGCCGCGCGCCTCGGAGTCGGTGAGCCGGCGTCCGGCTGCGGTTTCGGCCTCTCTCCGGGCGATCTCCGTCGTGTGGTCGACGAGGTCGTCGGTGGTGAGCTGGAAAGGGAACTGGCCGATCGTCCGGCCCTGCGGTGCGTCCAGGAGGGTCGCGGTGGACGCCTCAGGCCCGAGGTTGATGACCAGGACGCCGCCGGCGGGCTCGCCTGCACTGAGCGCAGCCAGCACCGCCGCGTGCTCGGCCACCTCGACGCTCGGCGCTCCCGCCGTGGCCAGGGCATCGGTGAACTCCTGCAGCACGGCGGGCGACCACCGCGGCGGGGTGACGAGGATGACCCGGTCGGTCGTGGACGGCAGCGCGCCCGTCAGGATGCGCGCGACCAGCTCGGTGGCGCTGTGCGCGGTGCCGCCGAGCAGGACGGGCACGGCATCGCCGATGCGCAGCGTCAGGCGGTCCCAGCCGGCCCCGGGCTCCTCTCGAAGCAGGTCGGCCGCCTCCTGGCCAGCACGACGGCTCCATCGCGCCAGGTGGCGGCGGCCGGGACGCTCCAGCAACGGACGGTCCCCATCTCGCGCGTCGCCAAACGGAGCCCGGCGCCCCGAAGGTCGACGGCAACGTTGGCGGCTGGTCCGAACAAGGTGTGATTGCTCCTGGCGTGCTGGTTCTGACAACGCTGGCGGGGATCTCTTAACGGTCCTGCCCCGGCTTTCGTCCGGGCGTGAACCACGATGATGCCAGCCTGCGGAGGACCAGTGCGCGACGACGCGATGCCATCGCTCGATGACGTGCGCGCGGCCATCGCCCACGAGCGCCTGGTGGCCTGGGACGACGAGGCCGTCACCGCCCAACTCAAGGACCTCCAGGCCCAACTGGACGCCAGCGCGGACGCCCCACCTGACCAGCAGCTTGCCGCCGCCGAGGCCGTGGCGGAGGCTCTAGATCGGCTCCGGTCCGCCAAGGGTCAGGCCCAGGGCCAGGCGGCCGCTCCCACGCCGCGCCCGGCTCCGGCGGGCGACCGTCCCGTGGACGCACGCACCCTGCTGGCCCGGCCGGTGTCCGGCCTCAACTCGGACCGGCGGCGGGTCGCCGTCGACCTGTTGGAGGCGGCCTACAACCCGAATGCCTACCTCGATTCCTGGCACCCGGCCGACCTGCTAGCCGAGCTGGCGCTCTGGCGCTCCGCGGCGTCCGACCCGACCTTAGGGCGTCCGGTCCGCCGGGCCGCCGCGCAGGTGGGGCGTGCCTGCGAGCAGTTGCTGTCCGCGCGCTCCACCAACTGACCCGACCCGCGCGAGACCGGGCGCGTCGGCGTCCGCAGCGTCGATAGGATCGACGCCATGCCCAAAGTCCTCATGAAGCTCCCGGTCGGGGAGAAGGTCGGTCTCGCATTCTCTGGTGGTCTGGACACCTCGGTGGCCGTCGCCTGGATGCGCGAGAAGGGCGCGATCCCGTGCACGTACACCGCGGACATCGGCCAGTACGACGAGCCCGACATCGACTCGGTGCCGGGACGGGCAACGGAGTACGGCGCCGAGATCGCTCGCCTGGTCGACTGCACCGAGAACCTGGTCCATGAGGGACTGGTGGCGCTGAGCTGCGGCGCCTTCCACATCCGCTCCGCGGGCCTGCCGTACTTCAACACCACCCCGCTGGGACGCGCGGTGACCGGCACCATGCTCGTCAACGCCATGTTCGCCGACGGCGTCAACGTGTGGGGCGACGGCTCCACGTACAAGGGCAACGACATCGAACGGTTCTACCGCTACGGGCTGCTCGCCAACCCCGAGTTGCGCATCTACAAGCCCTGGCTCGATTCCGACTTCGTCAACGAGTTGGGCGGACGCCACGAGATGAGCGTCTGGCTGAAGGAGCGCAACCTGCCCTACCGCGACTCGGTCGAGAAGGCGTATTCGACGGACGCCAACATCTGGGGCGCCACGCACGAGGCCAAGACCCTGGAGCACCTGAACGAGTCGATGGACATCGTCGAGCCGATCATGGGCGTCGCGCACTGGCGCGACGGCGTCCAGATCGACCCCGAGATCGTGTCGATCACGTTCGAGCAGGGCTGGCCGGTCGCGATCAACGGCGAACGCCTCGACCCGGTCGCTCTGGTGCGCAAGGCCAACGAGATCGGCGGACGCCACGGGCTCGGCATGACCGACCAGATCGAGAACCGCATCATCGAGGCCAAGAGCCGCGGCATCTACGAGGCGCCCGGCATGGCGCTGCTGCACATCGGCTACGAGCGGCTGGTCAACGCGATCCACAACGAGGACACGGTCGCCAGCTACCACAACGAGGGCCGCAAGCTCGGTCGCCTGTTGTACGAGGGCCGCTGGCTCGACCCGCAGGCGCTGATGATCCGCACGTCGATCCAGACCTGGGTGGGCTCGGCGGTCACGGGCACCGTGACGGTCCGGCTGCGCCGTGGCTGGGATTACACGGTCCTCGACACCGAGGGCCCGCAGCTCAGCTACCACCCCGAGAAGTTGTCGATGGAGCGCGTCGACGACGCCGCCTTCGGCCCGGTCGACCGGATCGGTCAGCTGACCATGCGGAACCTCGACATCGCCGACACCCGCACGCGACTTGAGCAGTACAGCGCCCTCGGCCTCGTCGGCGGCACTGTTGCCAAGCTCGTCGGCCCGCTGGAGGCCGGCCTCGCCAAGCGTTACCTCACCGACCAGATGGAGAAGGTCGACCCCGAGATCGAGGTTGCCCAGGCCGACGGCTCCTTCGACCTCGGCACGGACTGACCTCGCCGTGGACCTGTCCGACGTCGAGTGGGGCGACGTCCTGAGCGACGCGGACGGCGTCCTGGCCGTCGAGGGTCGGGTCGGCGATGCCGACGTGCTCGTGCTGCGGTTCGCCGATCCGGGCGACCGTGACGCGGTCGCGTCCGGCCTGCGGGCGGACGCCGCAGGCCCGGCCTTACCGGTGCTCGGCTCCGGCGAGGGCTGGGTGATCCTGGGCGTGGACGACGGCTTCGACGCCCTCCTCGAGCAGCGGGGATTCGAGGCGGAGGCGTCCTCGGGTCAACCGTTCGGTTGATCGGCTCGCCTTGCCTCGCTCAGACGCCGCGGACTACCTTTTAGGGACACAATGTCTCTAAGAAGGTTTCGATGAGCACCTCACCCATGCCAAGCCGAGCCGACGGCGTCCGACCAGGCACGTCGCCTTGGCGCGCACTCGCGGTGCTGGCCGCCGGGCTGGCCATGATCGTCCTCGACGGCACCATCGTCGGCATCGCGCTGCCGACGATCATCTTCGATCTGCACCTCGGCATTGCCGAGTCGGTGTGGGTCAACTCGGTGTACTCGATGATCTTCGCCGGGCTGCTGTTGAGCGCGGGCTGGCTCAGTGACCGCATCGGACGCCGCCTGCAGTTCCTGATCGGCGTCGGTGTGTTCATCGTGGGCAGCGTCCTGGCCGGGGTCGCCGCGGACGCCGGACTGCTGATCGCGTCCCGCGCGGTCCAGGGCGTCGGCGGGGCCCTGATCATGCCGACCACCGTGTCGACCATCAACGTCCTCTTCCGTGGACGCGATCGCGCGGCCGCGTTCGGGATCTGGGGCGCCGTCATGTCGGGCACCGCCGCGATCGGGCCGCTGCTCGGCGCGGCGCTGACCCAGTACGCCGACTGGCGCTGGGTCTTCTTCGTCAACGTCCCGGTGGGCCTGGTGGTGCTGGTGCTGGGCGCGCTGTGGATCCCGGAGAATCGGGGAGTTCAGCGGGTCGGCTTCGACCTGGCCGGACTGGTCCTGAGCGCAGGCGCCCTGAGCCTGCTGGTGTTCGGGCTCATCGAGGGCACTGACCTGGGCTGGTGGCGTCCGAAGGACGTCTTCGTCCTGGGCCCCCTGACCTGGCCCGAGACCGCTGCGGTGTCGCCGGTCCCGGTCGCGCTGGGGCTTGGTCTCGTCATGCTGGTGGCGTTCATCGTCGTCCAGCGAAACCGGGCACGGGCGGGGCGCGGGGTCATCCTGGACCTGGGGCTGTTCGCCCTGCCCACCTTCACGTGGGGCAACGTCGCCGCCGCGATGGTGGCCGTCGGCGAGTTCGCCCTGGTGTTCGTGATGCCCCTGTTCCTGATCTTCGTCGCGGGGCTGGACGTGCTGGCCGCCGGTTGGGTGTTGGCCGCGATGGCCATCGGCGCCTTCGCGTCAGGTGCGGCAGCGCGGCACCTGGCCGCGGCGCTCGGCGCCGCCTCGGTCGTGGTGCTGGGCTTGGTGCTGGAGGTCGTTGGAGTCGCTGCCACGGCGCTCGTCCTCACCCCGTCCACGCCGGCTGCCCTCATCGCCGCCACGATGGCCGTGTATGGGCTCGGTCTGGGGCTCGCGGCGGCCCAGCTGACCTCGACCGTCATGGTCGCCGTGCCCCAGGCGATGTCGGGCGCGGCGTCCGCGGCGCAGAGCACCGTCCGGCAGGTCGGCTCGGCCTTGGGTTCGGCGTTGGCCGGGACGACCCTGGCGATCGGTCTCGGGGTCATGCTGCCCGTCCGCCTCGCCGAGATCCCGGGCCTGCCGGCCAACGTCCCGGACCAGGTCGTCTCCGCCACGATCGACAGCGTCGGAGCGCTGATCCCGTTGCTGCGCTCGGGCAAGGGCTACAACACGCTCGGCGAGTGGCGGTTGCCCGTCGGGGACGCCCTGGCCCACGGCTTTGCGGACGCCACCGTCGTCACGCTGTGGGTGGCCGTCGCCTTCCTCGTCCTGGGCCTGCTCGCCTCGATGCTCGTGCAGCGCTACGGACGCGACGCCCACGCGGCTGACGTGGCCGCAGAGGCGTCCGGGACTCGTCAGCCGTAGGGTGACGCCCCACGCGCGAAAGGACCGCGCATGACCCTCGGGACCAAAGATGAGCCCTGGCAGTTGACGACGGCCCCGGGCACGTCGTCCTACACGATGTACCGCGATGGCGAGACGCGGCACTGCCAGTCGGCTCCACCAAGCTCAGCTACCAAGCCCGGGCGATCGACGACCTGCACGCGTGGCTCGTCGCGCAGGGCGACTGGGTTCCGCTCGGCGCGGCTGACGAGAACAAGCCCGCCGCGCCCGGCACCGTCGAGGCGTTCGGCCGCGACGAGGCCAACCCGGTCGGGGTTTCTACGGGCTCCGCAAGGCTACCGAGGACGGCCCGGCATGTACCTGCCCCCGCTGCTGGAGCTGCTGGGGGCTGGTCGAGCTCACCCACGAGGCGCGCAACAACAGCGTGCGGGCCATCAGCCGCTAGCGACCGCGTCTAGGACGCGCTGCTGCAGCCACCGACGCGCGGCCAGCCCTCGGACTTGACCACGCGTCCGTCCGCGTGGACGACGATCCACTCGCACGAGGGCACCTGCGCCACGGACGACCCCCAGCCGACGCCGATCACGGTCGCCAGTGCGTCCGCGGTCATCGCCTCGGGCGCCAGGGTCGCCACCGCCACGATGTCGTCGTTGGGCCAGCCGGTCCGCGGGTCGATGATGTCGCGGAGTCGGCGATCGCCGACCTGGAAGCCGCCGCGCAGGCGCGAGGAGCGCGTGAGGGCGGCGTCCCGCAGGTGCACGACCTCGAGCGGCTCGGAGTCCCCGGGTTCGGCGAAGAGGTTCAGCAGAGGCACCAGAACGCCGCCGCTGCCCTGATGGCGCTGGTCGCCACCCGCGTCCAGGCGGATGGAGGACGCCAGCCCCAGGCGCCAGCCGACCTGCATGGCCCGATCGAGGATGTAGCCGCGGGCGATCGAACTGAGGTCGACCTGGGAGCAGTCGCCCGTGCGGCGGATGGGTCCGTTCACCGCGGTGTACGGAAGCTCCAGGGCGGCGGCCAGTTGCCTCATCTCGGACGCCGTCGGCAGGGTCCCTTCCGCCTCGGCCCGCTGCCAACGCCGCACCAAGGCGGCGGAGCCCGGATGGAAGGCCCCGCGGGAGAAGACCCAGAACCGTTCGGACGCCGCGAGCACCCGTCCCAGCTCGGGCGAGACCGCGGACTCCTCCTGATCGGACGCCTTCCACTGCGAGAGCTCGCTGGCGGGGTCGTCGGGGTCGAAGATGCGTTCGAGGCGGTCAATCTCGGCCAGCACGGCCGAGATGACCTGGTCAGCCGCGCGCGGGTGGGCGTCCACGGACACGTCGATGGGCTCCCCGAGGAGCAGCGGTGACGTCGTCGACGGGTGGCTCGCGGTCATCGCGGCCCCACGGCGTTGGGCAGGGCGCCCCCGTAGCGGCGGTCGCGTCCGGCGTACAGCTCGATCGCGTGCCACAGATCTCGGCGGTCGAAGTCCGGCCAGAGCCGGTCCAGGAACACCAGCTCGGCGTACGCCGACTGCCACAGCAGGAAGTTCGAGGTGCGCTGCTCGCCGGAGCTGCGCACGAAGAGGTCGACGTCGGGGATGTCCGGCTCGTCGAGGTGGCGAGCGAAGGACGCTTCGGTGATCTTCTCGGGATCGAGGCGTCCGGCTCTGGCGAGGCGCGCGAGCTCGCGCGCGGCGTCCACGATCTCGGCGCGCCCGCCGTAGTTGACGCAGAACTGCAGCGTGATCACGTCGTTGCCGGCGCTCATCCGCTCGGCCTCTTCGAGCTCGCGGACGACGCTCTTCCACAGCTTCGGATAACGGCCCGCCCAGCGGATCCGGACGCCGAGGTCATTGAGCTCGTCGCGCCGCCGATGGATCACGTCGCGGTTGAAGCCCATCAGGTAGCGGACCTCGTCGGGGGAGCGCTTCCAGTTCTCGGTGGAGAACGCGTAGGCGCTCAGGTACTTGACGCCGACCTCGATCGCACCGTGGATCACGTCCAGCAGGGACGCCTCGCCGCGCGCGTGGCCCTCGGTGCGGGGGAGTCCGCGCTCCTTGGCCCAGCGTCCGTTGCCGTCCATGACGATGGCGACGTGCCGGGGCACCAGCCGCGCCGGGATCGCGGGCGGGCGCGCACCGCTTGGATGCGGGCGAGGTGGCGAAAAGGTCACGAATCGGATACTAAACCCGCCCGCGCGTCCTCGTTCGGCGGGGCCCGCAAATGCGCACGCCAGCGGGCCGCGGCGGCGGCGTCCGTCAGCGAACGACGTAGTCGAGCGAGCGCAGGCCGCGGTCCAGGTGCCAGGCGACGAAGGCGGCGAGCAGTCCGGACGCCTGTCGTTGCGTCGGCTCGGAGGCGTCCCGGGTGGCGGGCCAGTCGCCCGTGATGAGCGCCTGGAGGTAGTCGAGGGTGGCGCCAGTGAAGAGGCCCGAGCCGGGCGGACGACACGTCCGGCAGACGCTGCCGCCGGACGACGGGCTGAAGGACTCGTGGGGCCCAGCCGCGCCGCAGACGGCGCAGTCGGTGAGCGCCGGGGCGAAGCCAGCGGCCGCGACGGCTCGGATCAGGTACGAGTCCATGATCATCGTCGACGGACGCCGTCCGTCGCTGGTGCCGTGGGTCAGGGCGTGCAACCCCCCGACGAGCAGCTTGAACTGCCTCACACTTGGCTGGCCCTCCTCGGAGACGAGTCGATCGGCCGTCTCCAGCATCACCTGGCCCGCCGTGAAACCGGGGTAGTCGCCGGTCAGCGGCTCCGAGTAGGGACGGATCGTCACCGCCTCGGTGATCACGTCGAGGGTGCGTCCGGTGGCGAACTGCAGGTCGACGTGGGAGAAGGGCTCCAGGCGCGCCCCGAACTTCGACGACGTGCGGCGGACGCCGCGGGCGACCGCCCGAACCTTGCCGTGGCGCTGTGAGAGCAGGGTGATGATGCGGTCCGCCTCGCCCAGCTTGTGGGTGCGCAGGACCACTCCCTCGTCGCGGTAGGTCGGCACGCCGGCCATTCTCGCACCCGGTGTCGGGACGCCCCGGGAGGCGGTCGCTCAGCGCGTGCTGTGGCGGACAACCAGCGTGGGCGGCAGCGCCTGGAGCGACGGACTTTCGCCCGAGATGGCCGACAGCAGTACCTGCACGCAGAGCTCGCCCACCTGTTCTAGGGGCTGCCGGACCGTGGTCAGCGCCGGATGCAGGTAGGCGGCGGTGGGGAGGTCGTCGAAGCCCACCACCGAGACGTTCTCGGGGACGCGGATCCGACGTTCCCGGAACGCTGCAAGCAGGCCCACCGCGGTGAGGTCGTTGGCGCAGAAGATGGCGTCCGGCAGGCGGCGTTTGTCCCAGGCCTGCCCGATCTCATAGCCGCGCGGGGCGCTCCAGTCGCCGACGATGAGGTCGTGGGGCTGAAGTCCGGCCGCGGCGAGAGCTTCCCGCCAGCCGTCCACCCGGCAATCCGCATCGAACCAACCCACGGGTCCCGAGACGTGGGCGATGCGTCAGCAGCCGCGCTCGACGAGGAACTCGGTCGCCAGTCGCCCACCGAGGGTCTGGTCGACGATCACTCGGTTGGCGGGGGCGGCCGACTGCGGCAGCCCGCCGATGAGGACGACGGGGATGCCGTGGGCCTTGGCCAGGGCGATCTCGGCCGTCTCGCGGCGCGGGGTCACCACCGCGATGCCCTGGACGCCGTGCTCGACGAACGCGTACATGCTGTCCATCACCTCGGAGGGGCTGGGATCTGCGTGCACCCCGACGATGGCGGTGTAGCCGGCGGTTCGGGCGGCGGTCTCGATCGCGCTCACCGTGGTCGGCGACATCCATCATCGCGGGAGGTCGTGCATCGATCGAACTCATGTTGGCCTCCCGGTCACCGCGGACGGCATGCGGCCGACCTGTCCGGCGTCGACGCCAAGAAGGTCGACTTCTTCGTGATGGTCAACATGGCCTTCCTGGCCGCGATCGCGGGCATGGTCTTCACGGCCTACCTGAACGCGGCCAACCCCAAGGACGGCACCAACTTCGAGCTGGACGCCATCGCGGCCTGCTTCATCGGCGGCGCGGCCGTCACCGGCGGCGTGGGCACGGTGATCGGGGCCATGACCGGTGGTCTCGTCATGGGCGTGCTCAACCTCGGCCTGGCCAACATGTCCGTCGACCAGAACCGCATCCTGCTCATCAAGGGCCTGGTGCTGCTGGCCGCCGTGGCGTTCGACGTGGTCAGCAAGAAGCGCGGCAAGCCGAGCTTCATCGGTCTGATCATGCGCGGCTTCAGCGGCAAGTCCTCCGACGGGGCGAAGGCGCTGGCGGCGTCAGATCTGGAGACGGCTCAGCCGAAGGTGAACGCGGTCGCGGAGGCGGCCAAGATCGACATCACCAAGGAACCGGGCGTCTGATCGGATCGGGATCATGCAACGGCGGGACCGCTTCGGCGGCCCGCCGTTGTTCGTTCGGACGCCGACGCGCGAGTTACCTGGCGCAGTCGGCGCAGGTGCCGAACAGCTCAAGCTCGTGCGCGACAGCGGTGAAGCCGTGGGAGTGCGCGATGCCCGCCAGCAGCCCCTCGAAGCTGCCCAGCTCGATCTCGACGGTGTGCCCGCAGGTGCTGCAGATCAGGTGGTGATGGTGCGTGTGTCCCTGGGAGCAGGAGCGATAGGCGGACTGGCCATCCGGCGTCCGGATCGAATCGACCTCGCCCGACTCGGCCAGCGACTGCAGCGTGCGATAGACGGTGGCGAGCGCGACCCGCTGGTTTCGCTCGACGAGCAGGTCATGAACCTGTTGGGCGGTGCGGAAGCCGGGCGACTCGGCGAGCGCGTCGGCCACGGCGGCGCGCTGGCGCGTCCGGCGGGGCTGAACGGAAGTCGTCACGTGCCTCAGCCTACCGAGCCCGGCGCCGCGCACGGGATCGCCCGATCGGACGGGTCGCTAGGGTAGGACCGTGCTAGCCGTGACCCGCTTTCGCGTCGAACCCGAGGCCGAACCGGGCTTCGTCGTGGCCGCGCGGGCGGCGTCCGACTTCTACGCGACGCGTCCGGGGTGTGAGGCGTCCGATCTGGTGCGCAACCTCGACGATCCTCAGCTGTGGGCCCTGATCTCGCGGTGGGCGGACGTCGGCTCCTACCGGCGGGCGTTCAGCGGCTACGAGGCGAAGATGATCCTGACGCCGCTGCTGTTGCTCGCGATCGACGAGCCGGGCGCCTACGCGAGTCCGGACGCCGTCGGCGCCAACCTGCCACGCGGCGGTTGATCAGGCGCAGCCCGGCGGGCCGATGACGAGGTTGGGGACGTTGAACCCCATCCGCCCACCGGTCGTGGGGTGGTACTCGCGCCAGAGCGACTAGCTCAGCGTCGCCGTCTCCCCGGGTGCCAGGGTGGTCTTGCTCGGGTAGACCACCGGCACCGAGTCGTTGGCTGGACGCGAGTTACCGCGACCAGGGGTCGGCCTGGGCCGCGATCAAATGCCACTAGGCTGCGTCCCTGCGACCAAAGGATGCCAGCCGGGCATCCGCAGCCTGAGGAGGATTCAGTGGCCAGCAAGCTCGACAACGTCATCAGTCTCTGCAAGCGACGGGGCTTCGTGTACCCGTGCGGCGAGATCTACGGCGGCACCCGTGCCGCCTGGGACTACGGCCCCTACGGCGTCGAGCTCAAGGAGAACATCAAGCGCCAGTGGTGGGCTGCGGTGGTCCGCGGACGCGACGACGTGGTCGGCATCGACTCCTCGATCATCCTGCCGCGGCAGACGTGGGTGGCGTCCGGGCACGTGGGCGTCTTCACCGATCCGCTCACCGAGTGCACCTCCTGCCACAAGCGGTTCCGCGCCGACACGCTCCAGGAGGAGTTCGCGTCGAAGAAAGGCATCGAGGACGCCGACACCGTCGCGCTGACCGAGATCGCCTGCCCCAACTGCGGCGTCCGCGGCTCCTGGACCGAGCCTCGTGACTTCAACATGATGCTGAAGACCTACCTCGGGCCCATCGAGGACGAGTCGGGTCTGCACTACCTGCGTCCGGAGACGGCCCAGGGCATCTTCGTGAACTTCGCCAACGTGCAGCAGTCGGCGCGCATGAAAGTGCCGTTCGGCATCGGGCAGGTCGGCAAGAGCTTCCGCAACGAGATCACGCCGGGCAACTTCATCTTCCGGACGCGCGAGTTCGAGCAGATGGAGATGGAGTTCTTCTGCGAGCCCGGCACGGACGAGGACTGGCACCAGCACTGGATCGATGCCCGCACCGACTGGTACGTCGACCTCGGCATCGCCCGCGAGAACCTGCGGCACTACGAGCACCCGGCCGAGAAGTTGAGCCACTACTCCAAGCGCACGGTCGACATCGAGTACAAGTTCGGCTTCGCCGGCGGTGACTGGGGCGAGCTCGAGGGCATCGCCAACCGCACCGACTTCGACCTGTCGACCCACAGCCAGCACTCGGGCACCGACCTGTCCTACTTCGATCAGGCCGAGAACCGTCGCTACACGCCGTACGTCATCGAGCCTGCGGCCGGCCTCACGCGGTCGTTGATGGCTTTCCTGGTCGAGGCGTACGTCGAGGACGAGGCCCCCAACACCAAGGGCGGAGTCGACAAGCGAACGGTGCTGCGCCTCGATCCCCGGCTCGCGCCCGTCAAGGCGGCAGTCTTGCCACTGTCGCGCAACGAGGCGCTCTCGCCCAAGGCACGTGACCTCGCGGCGTCCCTGCGGAAGTTGTGGAACGTCGAGTTCGATGACGCGCAGGCCATCGGGCGCCGCTACCGCCGCCAGGACGAGATCGGGACGCCGTACTGCATCACGGTCGACTTCGACACCCTCGAGGATCAGGCGGTCACGATCCGCGAGCGGGACACGATGTCGCAGGAGCGCGTGGCGCTCGACCAGGTGGCGTCCTACCTCGGGGCCAGGCTGATCGGCTGCTGACCCCTTCGGGGCTGGCGGGCCTCGCTACTTGACCTTGAGCGAGGCCCAGATCGCGGCCACGTCGGCCGTGCTGGCGGCGTCGTCGATGGTGGCCGCGGTCAGCAGGATCGACTGGGTCTTGTCCGGGTTGTCGAGCACCAGGATCGCCACGTCGTCGCCGGTCACCCCTGCCAGGCCCTTGATCTTGACCTGGCCCGTGACCTTGAAGCCCTTGTGGGTGCCGATGGTCACCGCTTCTGACTTGGCGACCGTGGCGGACGTGACGCTGTTGCCGCTGCCGTAGTTGGACTTCACGTTCCAGGCCCAGACGTCCGCGGCGGTCTGTTCGGTCGTGGAGCCGTCGGCGGGCACGGTGGCGACGAGCGCCGAGGTCTGCCATCCCTTGGTGACCGTGCGGCCGCCCAGGGTGAAGCAGTCAGCCCACGAGATGTCGGTGTCGAGGTCCTCGGCCCAGGTGCTCGGCATCGTCACGGTGATGACTCCGTCGGTCAGGTCGCCCTTGGCCGGCGCCGGGCAGCCACCAGCGTCCGGGCTGGAGTCGGGGATCGTCGGCGCAACCGTCTTGCCCGGCACCGTGACCGTCGGCATCGTCACCGTCGGGAACGTCGACGGCATGGACGCCGGCGCCTTCGACGTGGTCGTGGTCGGTGTGGCCGTGGTGTTGGACTTCGTGAGGGCGTTCACCCCGAAGCCCAGGCCGACGAGCAGTGCCAAGACGCCCAGGACGGCGGTGGCTCGGAGCCCCTTGCGGGGTGACTTGGGTGGCACTGAGCCGTAGGTCGAAGCTCCGGACGGATAGGGCTGGCCGGGCACGTAGGGGCCGTAGCCCGTGCCAGGGGCGGCGGGCTGGCCCGTGGCCTGCGGGCCGTACGAGCCCGGGAACCCGGTCTGCGGGGCGGGCTGGACCGGAGGCAGGACGGCGGTCTGGTTGGGCGCGACGGCGGGAGGCAGGACGGAGGTCTGATCCGGCCCCGGGGTCGCCGACGGCTTGGCCATGGTGTTGTGCGTCCACTGCGTGCCGTCCCAGTACCGGAGGCGTCCGGGGGTGCCGTCGGGGTCGTCGTACCAGCCTGACTGGGCCATCGTGCATCCTTCGAAGTCGGGCCGTGCGTCCGGCCGATCGCTCAGCCAGTGTAGGGGCGTCGGCCGAACGAGCCGGCGGCCGACGTTCGCGTCCCTGCGCGGCCGCAATAGGCTGGGACCTTTCCAGACCCCGAAGGATGCTTGTGCCCGCCAGTCCCTTGGTTCTTTCCGCGCCGAGCGGTGGAGCCGTCACGGTCGAGACCCCGGTCGTCCTTGCGCCGATGGCGGGCATCACCAACCCCGCCTACCGCCAGCTCTGCGCCGAACAGGGGGCCGGGCTGTACGTCTGCGAAATGATCACCTCGCGGGGCGTCGTGGAGCGCAACCCCAAGACGTTCGCGATGCTGCGGTTCGCACCGAACGAAACCGTTCGCTCGGTGCAGCTCTACGGCGTGGACGCGGACGTGGTGGCCGAGGCGGCGCGCATCCTTTGCGCCGAGTTCGGCGTGGCCCACATCGACCTGAACTTCGGCTGCCCGGTGCCGAAGGTGACGCGACGCGGGGGCGGCGGCGTCCTGCCCTGGAAGCGGGACCGCTTGGCGTCCATTCTGACCAAGACGGTCCAAGCGGCGGACGCCTACGGCGTCCCAGTGACGATGAAGACCCGGATGGGCATCGACGACGACCACCTGACCTACCTGGACGCCGGACGGATCGCGGAGCAGGCGGGCGTGGCGGCGATCGCGCTGCATGCCCGGACGGTCGCGCAGGCCTACTCGGGGCAGGCGCGGTGGGAGACGATCGGGCAGCTGGCGGCGTCCGTCACCATCCCGGTTCTGGGCAACGGGGACATCTGGGAGGCGTCCGATGCTCTGGCGATGATGGACCGAACCGGCTGCGCGGGCGTGGTCATCGGACGCGGCTGCCTCGGCCGTCCGTGGCTGTTCGGCGACCTCGCGGACGCCTTCGCCGGACGCGAGCCGCGGCCGCTACCGACCCTCGGCGAGGTGGCGTCCATGGTGCGCCGGCACGCTGAGCTGCTCGCCGAGCTGCACGGCGAACGCTGGGGGCTGACCGATCTGCGCAAGCACATGGCCTGGTACTTCAAGGGCTTCCCGATCGGGGGAGAGATCCGCGCAGCGCTGGGCCTGGTGTCCTCCTTCGCCGACCTGGACGCCCAGCTGGCGAAGCTGGACGCCGACGAGCCGTTCCCCGCGGGCGAGCTGGGCACGCCCCGCGGGCGTCAGGGCACCCCAAGGGAGAAGGTCACCTGCCCCTACGGCTGGCTGGACTCCCAGACCCTCGGCGACGAGGACCTGTCGGCGGCCGAGAGTGACGTGTCCGGCGGCTGAGGTCAGCCCAGGGCGGGCATCATGCCCACGACCATCGCAGCGATCATGGCGACGGGCGCGAGGATCCCGAGGATGATCGCGACGATTCCCCACAGGCGACCTCGACGCGTGGCGGCGGCAACGATCCCGACGACCCAGCCGGCGATGCCCGCCAAGGAAGCGAAGCCGATGCCGTTCACGGCACCTGCGTTGCTGAGGGCGAACTGCCGGAAGGCCGGGTTGTCCTGGAGTTGCTGGGCCGCGTTGGGATCAGTCGGGTCGATGCCGGTCGCGATCAGCACGCTGGACAACGCATGCCCGAAATTGAAGGCAAGCACCACTCCAACGATCGCCGTCACCGCCACGACGGCCAAGGCGATCAAGCCCAACAGGCTCGAGCGCTGCTGTGGGCGCTGGTAGGAGGCCGGCGGCTGAGCCGCGTAGCCATACGGGTACGGCTGAGGTGCCTGCTGGTACGCGCTCTGGGGGTGCTGGGCGTACCCACCCGGGTAGGGCTGCTGGGCTTGCTGGACGTAGGGGGATTGAGCGCCGTAGGGCGGCTGCGCACCGTACGGCGACGCCTGCTGCGGTGACTGCGGCGCCGACGCATAGGGCGACTGGCCTCCGTACGGGGCTTGGGGAGGCAGGCTGACGGGGGCCTGGTATCCCGGAGCCGACCCGGCTGGAGGGGTGTAGGCGTGGCCTTGGCCCTGGGGATCGGGGGTCGAGTTCGACGGGGTGTTGCCGGACTGATCGGTCATGGGTTCTCGCTGACTACTCAAGGTGCGCCGCCAGGTGGGGGCCGTTCGTTGTCGGCCATGATATGGCCATGACAGAAGCGGTGAACCCCCGTGCGGTGGCCTGGGCGGAGACCATGCGGGGTCACTCGCTCAGCCAGGATGCCCTGGTACGCGCGCACGCGGACTCCGACGCCCGGGTCGGGCTGACCGAGCCGATCGGACGCCTCGCGCGCGAGGAGTGGGAGGCCGCGACGCTGCGCCCCGGTGCCGCGCTGGCGTCCGGCGCTGGTTACCGCGCCGTCGAGGAGGAGCCGGACGCCGAGCGCACCTGCTTCGAGCGGGATAGGGACCGGATCGTGCACTCGGCCGCCTTCCGCCGCCTCGCCGGCAAGACCCAAGTCGTCGTCTACCCGCGCGACCACCAACGGACGCGGCTGACCCACGCCGTCGAGGTCGCCCAGGTGGCGACGTCGATCGCCCGGGGGATCGGGGTCAACGTCACGCTCGCGGACGCGATCGCGCTCGGGCACGACTGCGGTCACGGTCCGGGCGGGCACGCGTCCGAGGAGGCCTTCGACGCGTTCATCACCGAGGGCTTCGACCACGGCCCCTGGGGCGCGGACGTGACCCTCGCGGGCCTCAACCTGTGCGCCGAGACGCTCGACGGCATCCGGAATCACTCGTGGTCGCGGCCTGCACCGACGACGGTCGAGGGCGAGATCGTCTCCTGGGCCGACCGGATCGCCTACTGCGCGCACGACCTCGAGGACGCCATCCGCGCGGGCATTGTGACCCCGGCCGAGCTGCCCGCCGAGGTCGTGGAGATCGCCGGCGGCACGCGCCGCGAACAGCTGGCGACGTTCATCCGCGCCGTGGTCGCCACGACCGCGCGCACCGGCGTCGTGGGGATGGACGCCGGTGCGGCGTCCGCGCTCGCCGCCTTGCGCCGGTTCAACTACGAGCGGATCTACACGCGTCCGGACTCACTCGCCCAGGCCCGGGCGGTGATCGAGGTGCTGCACGGGCTGGTCGAGTACTACGCGGGGCGTCCGGACCTGCTGCCCGACGCCTCGCCGGACCTGCACGGAGACGACCTCGTGCGCGCGGCGGTCACGTACGTCGGTGGCATGACCGACCGGTTCGCGTTCGACCGCGCGGAGGAGTTCCTGGGCTGGGAGTCGTCCCGGCTGCCGCGCGGCATCGGGCGCGGCGCGTGAGGTTGCCGGTCATGGGGCCCCGGAGCCTCCTGCAAGGGACCGTTCCGGCCGATCGGCGGCTGCGCAGCCTAGCTCGGGTGCGTCGCCTCGAGGCCGTCGTCCTGAGCCCCGACGGCGCGCGGCTATTCCACTATCACCGCGACCAGACGCGTCCGGACCGGCCGTGGGTCCGCGGGGAGCTCATCTCGGACGCCGCAGCGGGCCCCGGCACTATCCGCCAGGCCCGGGGGACTCTGCGCCAGCCCGGCGACCTGCTGGTCGACGTCCCGGAGAACACCGCGGACGGGCCACGGATCGCTCGCTACGTGAGATCGTTCGACGATCCCGGACGCCGCTGGCGGCGGCTGGGCGACGCCGCGGTGCCCGTCGGGGCCCAACCGGACTCCGCCGACGGCTGGACGGGACCCCCCGGTGCCGTCGCGGTCGCGATCGCCCGGACCACCCTCGCCGGCCTCCCCGCCATCGGGAACGTGCTCTCGGCCCTCCCGGGCGGCGACGGCGCGCTGGCCCTGCCGACGTTCGACCCGGGTGGGGAGGGCTGGCTGCAGGCGCTCGTGCAGGAGGGCGCCTCGGTCTACCAGTGGCATCGCCAGGAGTGGGGTGGGCGGCAGCGCTGGGTCCGCGCGTCGTGCCTGCGGTTCCATCCCGACGACGGGTTCGAGGTCGAGGATCGTCCGTCGATCAAACTGGCCCAGGTGACCGGCGAGCGTGACAGTCAGCCCTCGGCGCCGGACGTGACCCTGTCGGCGTCAGAGAGCCGCTCGGGCGTCCGCGGGACGGATCTTGGCGTCCGCTTCGATCACGCCGGACGCTCCTTCCTGCTGTTCGGGGACACCCACTGGACGGCCCGCACCCGCGCCACCCGGGACGCCATGGGGGAGCTCACCCCGGCCGGCCCTCGCGGCGGCCTCCCGGGCGTGACCCTGCACGGGACGCCCCTGCGCATCGTCGGGGGAGCCGCGACCAGCCGCGAGTACGACGTGCCGCTGGACGCCTTCTCCCTCGACGGCGAGCTCTACTGCTTCTTCTCGTCGCACCATTTCCAGCGGCATCAGGTGATGGGCCGCTCGCTGCTCACCCGGGCGCTCGACCCGGACCTGCCGATCAGCGGGGCCGCGCGTCGGCGTCCGATCTCGTTCGCCAAGGTGGCGACGTTCAGCGACCGCTTTTTCGTCAACGTGTCCGTCCAGGTCCGGGGCGGCCGGCTCTACGTGTGGGGGAGCGGCAGCTATCGAGCCGACGACCTGCGCCTGGCCGAGTTCGACCTGACCTCGCCCGCGCTTCTTGGCGCGCTCGCCGGGGAATCACCCTGGACGCGCCCGCAGGTCGGCGTCCGCTATTGGTCCGGATTGCGATCGGACGGGACGCCGCGCTGGTCGCCGCACGAGTCGGACGCCGCGGCCGTCGTCCTCGGCGCCTTCGGCGAGGTCTCGGTGCGCTGGGTGGACGAGCTGGACGCCTACGTGCTGCTGGCGATGGACGGTCCCGAGGACCCGGTCGGAAAGGGCGTGACCTTGCGGTCCGCGCGGCAGCCCTGGGGGCCGTGGTCGCCGCGCCGCCGCCTGTTCGACTGGGAGCTGAGCGGCAAGTCGTATCACGACGAGGCCTCCAGGTTCATCAGGGCGCATCACCGCGATGATCCGGTGGGGGACGCGATGTTCGGTGCCCAGAAGACGATGACGGGGGCCGCCTACGCGCCCTACCTGTTCGACGCCCGCCGGGAGGGCTCAGCCATCGTGCTGCGTTACACGCTGTCGACCTGGAACCCCTATCAGGTGGTGCTGATGGAGCACCGGCTCTCCGCGGACGCCGTCCGCGCGATCAGCGGTGCAGGCTGAGCTTGAGGTCGTCGGGCAGGAGGCGTCCGGCACGCATGAGGCGGGTCGCGACCAGAACAACGACCGCCTGGCAAGCCATGATGCCGAGCAGCACCAGGATCTGCGCCGCCCCCGCCTGGATCGGCGAGCCCCCGCCTAGCAGGACGCCGATGAACGCCCCCGGCAGCGTCACGAGACCGACGGTCTTGGTCTGGTCGAGGTTGGGGATGAGCGCTTCCTTGATCACGGGGTCGAGGACGAGGCCGATGCTGCGCGAGCGGCCAAAACCCAGCGACAGTCCGGCCTCGTAGGCGCCCCGCTGCGAGCGGAGCTCGGCGAAGCAGCGACGGCCCACGAGGGTGTGGGCCGTCATGGCGTTGCCGATGACGATGCCGCACAGGGCGATGATGGCGATGCCCGAGAGCGGGGCGGCCCCGGAGGCGAACACCGCCACCTCGACCGGGACGACTCCGAGGGCGAGCGCCAATGACACCCAGGGCCACGCATGGGTGGTGGCCGTGCGCCGCGCGGTGGTGATGATCGCGACGGCGTACATCACGACGGCGAAGGCGAGCGCGCCCCAGACGGTGGAGGCCGCGGCGGCCACGACGAGCGAGACGACCGCCAGTTGCGCCACGGCACGCACCGCCGCGACCGCTTGCTGACGCGCGAGACCGAAATGGCCCAGCCGGTCGGCCGTGATCGCGATGGCGAGCAGCGCGACGAGGGCGATCGCGAGGCCCCAGCCCAGCGTCACGGTCATGGCGCTCACCCTACTGCGGCCCTGGGGGGCGGTTAGACTCGCCGATGTGCCGGGACGGATCAACGACGAGGACCTCACGACCGTCCGCGACCGCTCTCGGATCGACGAGATCGTGGGCACCTTCGTGGCGTTGCGCAACGCCGGCTCGGGCCAACTCAAGGGTCTGTGCCCCTTCCATGACGAGAAGACCCCCAGCTTCGGGGTGACCCCAGCGAAGGGCTTCTTCTACTGCTTCGGCTGCGGCAAGGGCGGCGACGTCATCGACTTCGTGCGCGAGATCAACAACATGGGCTTCTCCGAAGCCGTCGAGTGGCTGGCCGATCGCGCCGGCGTCCAGCTGCGGTACGAGGACGGGGTCGGGGGACCTCGCGTCGAGCCCGGGCTGCGCATGCGCATCTTCGAGGCGAACAAGGCGGCCGAGGAGTTCTACGCCGAGCACCTCGGCTCGGCTGAGGCCATCGTCGGACGCCAGTTCCTCGCGGGTCGAGGTTTCGACCGGGACGCCGCCGAGCGGTTCGGCTGCGGCTTCGCTCCGACGAGCGGGCGGGCGTTGCGCGATCACCTGCTCGCGCGCGGCTTCACCCGCGACGAGCTGGTCAAGGCGGGGCTCGTCAGAGAGAGCGGCTGGGACTTCTTCCAGGGCCGCCTGCTGTGGCCCATCCGGGACGCCGGCCGCACCACCCTGGGCTTCGGCGCGCGTCGGCTGCTGGACGACGACCGGATGCCGGCCAAGTACCTGAACACCCCCGAGACTCCGGTCTACAAGAAGAGCCACGTGCTGTACGGGCTCGACCTGGCCCGCACCACGATCGGCAAGCGCAACCAGGCCGTCGTGGTGGAGGGTTACACCGACGTCATGGCCTGTCATCTGGCGGGGGTCGAGACGGCGGTCGCGTCCTGCGGGACGGCCTTCGGACCCGACCACAGCAAGATGCTGCACCGGCTGATGACCGCGGACGCCACGTCCGGCGAGATGATCTTCACCTTCGACGGGGACGCCGCAGGCCAGGCCGCCGCGCTCAAGGTCTTCGCCCAGGACGCCACCTTCGCCGCCCAGACGTACGTGGCGGTCGAGCCGTCGGGGCTCGATCCGTGCGATCTCCGCATCCAGCAGGGGGACGCCGCCGTCCGCGAGCTGGTCGCGCGCCGCCAGCCGCTGTACCGGTTCGTCATGCGCAACATCGTCGGCAAGCACGATCTGGACCGGGTGGAGGGCCGGCTGTCGGCCGTCCGCGAGGCGGCGATCCTGGTGTCGTCGGTGCGGGACGCCTCGCGGGTGTCGGGCTACTTGCGCGAGTTGGCCGGCATGGTCGGCATGGACGACGCCGAGGTGCGCGTCGAGGTCACCCGGGTCATCAACCGTCGTCCGGCCGACGCGCCGGCCCCCTTGGCGACGGAGCCCGCGGCGACGTCCGGTCAGCAGGCCATGCTCGTGCTGCCCGATCCGCACGACCGACGACTGCAGGTGGAGCGCGAGACGCTGCGGCTGATCGTCCAGGAGCCGACCGCCTTCACTGACACGTTCAACGACATCACCGCCGAGGACTTCCAGCACCCCACCCACGCGCGGCTGTTCGAGGCGGCGTCCGGCCTTGCGGATCGCTCGACCGGCTGGCAGCAGCGGCTGGCGGACGCCCTCGGCGATCCGGTCGCAGACCAGCTCGTGGCGGCCCTGTCGGTCGAGGTGCTGCAACGCGAGGCGTCCGCGGACTATGTCGCGCGCTACTCGGCTCGCCTGCGCTACGGCACCGTGAGCCGACGCATCGACGCCATCAAGTCGTGGCTACAGCGCACCAACCCGGTCGACGATGCCGCCGCCTACAACCGCGGCTTCGCGAAGCTCCTCGAGTTGGAGGCCCGACGGCGCGAGCTCCAGGCCGAGGCCATCGGGACGGAGTAGGACAACAATCGGCCAACACCTGGGGGCTGTGGAAAACCCGCTGATCCCTGGTGGACGGTGCGGCTACGGCCAAGAGTTGCGGCCATGAACACCTTCAACGCCATGACCTTCTCGGAGCCCGTGCTGACCGGCGAGGAGGAGCTGCGGCTCTGCCGCGAGATCGACGCCGGCGTGCTGGCCGCGGAGGCCCTGGCTGCCGGTCGGGCCGGACTCGACGAGCGCGACGACCTCGAGACGCTGCGGACGTGGGGCGAGGTGGCCCGGGGCCGATTCGTCCGGGCCAACCTCAAGCTCGTGCAGATGGTGACGCACCCGGTCGCCGCCCGCACGGGGGTCGACATCGACGACCTCTTCCAGGAGGGCGTCCTCGGCCTGCTCGAGGCCGTGCGTCGGTACAACCCGGCGCGCGGGGCGAGGTTCGCGACGTTCGCGCTGCCGTGGATTCGGATGCGGGTGACCGAGGCTGCGGTGACGCGGTGCGGGGGCGTCGATCTGCCCGTTCGGCGGGCCAAGGCGTGGACGGCGATCTTCGCTGCCCGCAATGCCCTGGCCGCCGAGAAGGCCGCCGAGCCGAGCGTCGCCGAGGTGGCGGCGCGGTGCGGACGCACCGTGGACGAAGTGGGTGAGCTCATCGACTACGTGCCGGCGATCCGGGTGGCGACCGCGGCGGACTGGCAGTTCCATGCGCTGCGCGATGACGACGAGGGCGCCGATGCCGTGGCGGTGCAGCGGCTCCTGCGCCTGCTGACCCGCTCGGACCGGGAGCTGATCGTTCGCCTGTACGGGCTTCGGGGACGCGGTCCGATGACCTACGACGAGCTGGGTGCCGAGCTGGGCGTGAGCGCCTCGACGGTGCGGCGGCGAGAGCATCAGGCGCTCGACCACCTGCGGACCGGACGCGGGGTTCCGGAGGCGGCGTGAGCGTTGGGTCCGGGGTGTCAGAATGCGGCCATGGGACTCTTCGACCGACACGCGCTGCCGACCGCCCTCCGGTCGGCGTTGGCCGAGGCTGTCGGGGTCGGCCCGCGGGCGCTGCCGCGCGTGCTCGCCTGGGCGCCGACGCCCGTTGGAGCCATCCTGGCCCTCGACGACCGCCTCGCGATCCTGTCCGGTGGCACGTGGACGTTCACGCCCTGGCATCGCGTCCTGTCCGCCGGCTGGGACGACAGCGGGCGCACCTTCATGTGGCGCTCGGTCGACAGGCCGCACGCGCTGAATACCGTGGCGGTCACGCAGCCCCTGCGCCTACCGGAGGCCGTCCGGGAGCGAGTGGAGCAGTCGATCGTGGCCCGCCAGAACGTCGTGCTGGGTCCGAGCGCCCGCGGCACCCTGATCGGACGCCGCGTCCTGGGCGGGGAGGGCTCCGACGCCGTCGAGTGGAGCATCCAGCCCGTCAAGGGTGTCGACATGCAGCGTCCCGAGGTCGCCGACGCCGCACGGCTGCTCATCGAGGCCGCTCGGCAGGACTGGGCGTAGGGCAGGGCCCGCGGGGCGGCGTCCAGTTGGATCAGGGCGGCGCTGGGCAGGAATTGTCATACGGGAGGACGGCGACGGGCGGGGTTGGGGGCGAACTCAGTCGAAACAGCTGCCCCCGATGAACTCTCGAACGATGGAGTTCTGCGGGATATAGGTGTCCGCTATCGGCGTGAAGAACGACAGGAAGTCGAGCATCCGCAACGCCTCGCCGTAGACGGCCGAGTCGCGATCGACCTGTTCGAGCAGCGGCTGGACGTGCCGTTTCAGCGCGTGCAACTCGTAGAGCAGGGAGGAGTTGAACATGACGTCCGCGCGCTCCTGGAACGGGAAGATGTTGCGCTCCTCGCCGGCCCGGACCGACGGCCAACTGGTCAGGGTCTTCTCGGCGTCCGCGCCACGCGTCCTGTTGTCCCGTGCCATGCGCCTCAGCGTCCGCACGTCCGAGACGTAGATGCTGGTGTGGTTGTCCAGGTTGAGCGGATTGAGGGCGCTGGCGTAGATCCGGTACTTGTGGGACTCGGGGATGGCCGGCGTGAGCGCGTCGTTGAGCCCGTGGATGCCTTCGACGATGAGGATCGAGTCGGAACTCATCCGGTAGCGGCGTCCGGTCTGGACGCGCGTCCCGGACACGAAGTCGAACCTGATCAGCTCGATCTCGTCACCGGCCAGCACCCGGACGAGATCACGGTTCAGAGCCTCGACGTCCACCGCTGTCAACGCCTCGAAGTCGTAGCGGCCCTGCGCGTCGCGCGGCGTGTGCTCGCGGTCGAGGAAGTAGTCGTCGGCCGACATCGTGAACGGCTCCAGCCCGAGCACCCGCAGCTGAATGGCCAGCCGCCGCGAGAACGTCGTCTTGCCCGACGAACTCGGACCCGCGATGAGCACCAACCGCGTCTGCGTCAGGTCGGCCAGGATGGCGTCCGCGATCTGGCTGATCTTCTTCTCGTGCAGGGCCTCGGACACCAGCACCATGTCGCGGCCCGCGTCCGCGGCGATCGCGCTGTTGATCTCGCCCACGTTGCCGGCGTGCAGGATGCGCGCCCAGCGCTCGGTTTCGGCGAACGCTGACCGCAGCTTGGGGATGGCGGTCAGTTCGGTGACCTCGTGCGGCGGCTGCTTGGCGGGCAGCAACAGCAGGACGCCGTCGCTGAACGGCACCAGCTTGAACGTGTGCAGGTAGCCGGTGGACGGCACGAGCGCGCCGTAGAGGTAGTCGTAGTAGCCGAGGCAGCGGTACAGGGTGAGGTACTTGCGGTTGGCGCTGCGCAGCACGGCCAGCTTGTCGGTCATGTTGGCCTCGGTGAAGATCCGGATCGCCTCGTCCTTCTTCACCTTGATGCGCTCGATCGGGTGGTCGGCCGCGACCAGGGTGTGCATCGCGTGGTCCACCCGAGCGATGTCCTCGCCGGTAACGGTGTGGCCGTTGGTGATGCTCGCCCGGATCTCGTTGTTGATTGCGTGCTCGATCAGGACCGTCGCCTCGGGCCACACCTCCCGCACCGCCAGCACGAGCAGGAACGCCAGGCTCCGCGCGTAGACGGCGTAGCCGCTGCGGTCGCTCAGGTAGAGCGGCATGATCGTGGCGGGGTCGGTGATCCGCGTCGACAGCATCACGGTTTCCCCGTTGAGGATGGCCGCCACCGGCGCCCCGGCGCCCTGCCCGCCGAACAGCGTGGAGATGCGTGCCCCGAACGGGACCTGCACGCAGCCATCGGGCAAGGTGACCTCGACCAGTTCATCCATGGCCCCAGTGTGGTGCGTCCGGCGGGTGTGCGGGCCGGTTCGGCCGGACGCCACGCAGGCTAGGGTTCGCTCGTGCGTCGCTTCCGGTTGAAGGTCCTCATCGCAGTGCTGCTCGCGGCCGCGCTGGGGTACGGCGTCCACGCCGTCCAGTTGATCGCGATCCGTCCGCCCTTGGTCGTCGGCCAGGATGCCGTCTACCCGGACGCCCCCGCGCAGGTCACGCTGGACGACGCCGGGGGACGCGTCCTGCACATCAAGCCAGCCTCCGGCGAGGCGTCCGTCTTGTTCGTGTTCTACCCGGGCGGGCTGGTCCGGCCCCAGGCGTACGAGTGGCTCGGGCACGCGCTGGCGGCCCGGGGCGTCGAGACCGTCATCCCGGAGATGCCGCTCGACCTGGCGGTGCTGGGCACCGATCGGGCGACGGCGCTGATCGATCGGTACGCGGCGGGGCGTCCGGTGGTGCTGGGCGGGCACTCCCTGGGCGGCGCTATGGCCGCCTCGTACGCGGCGAAGAACCCCGCCAAGCTGTCGGGACTGATCCTGATGGCCGCCTACCCGGCCGAAGGGGACTCGCTGACCTCGGCGTCCTTCAAGGCGCTGAGCCTGCAGGCCGAACTCGACGGCGTCGCGAAGGCGGACGCCGTCCGCGGCGGTCTGGATCGCCTGCCGGCCGGGAGTCGGCTCGTCGTCATCCCCGGAGCCGTGCATAGCTTCTTCGGACGCTACGGACCGCAGGCCGGTGACGGCGTCCCGACCGTCGACCGGGCGGACGCCGAGCGCGCCATCGTCGCTGCTGTGATCGCCTACCTGGACGCCGGACGCGCCTGAGAATCCGTCTCGGTGGCGGGCGGTGCGGTCATCGGTGGGGGCGGTGCGAGTCGGCGCCCTCGATTGGGCGAGCGGGCATGATTCTGCTAACGTTCCTTCTCGCGCGAGCGCGATCCCCTGTAGCTCAATTGGCAGAGCGTCGGACTGTTAATCCGCAGGTTCCTGGTTCGAGTCCAGGCGGGGGAGCCACCAGCAGGCGTCCGAGATTGGGTGAAACACCTAGTCGGACGCCTTTCTTGTTGGCCCGGGTTCACCGAGGTGCCTCGGCGGATCACGCACCGGCGTCGACTCGCGGGCACTAGGCTGGCCCATCGACGCGGGGGGTTAGCTCAGCCGGTCAGAGCAGGGGACTCATAATCCCTGGGTCGCGGGTTCGAGCCCCGCACCCCCCACGAGCGGCCTAGCCGGGCGGCCAGGTGAAGTGGGTGGTCCCACGCCAAGACCATGTTTCGTACCAACGTTCGCTCACGGGGCTCCTCTCACCCGCCCGTCGGGCGCAGTCGTCCGCTCGGGATGGATTGGACGATCAGGGCTCCGTCTCGGACGTAGGCCACCTGCCCAACCCAGCCGGACGCCTCTCGTCGCCATTCGACCAGGACGCCGGGGTGGCGTCCGTCGACGACCACATGCCGCACCCGCGGCGTCCGACTGACCTCCCCGAGCCGCTGGGATTGCACCCGCTCGCCCAACGACCCGAACGGGGCGTCGGTGCGGCTGGACATGCCGCAACGATGGCGGACGCCTCCGACAGTTCGCTCAGTCGGTCGTCTCCGAGGGCGCGATCCATTGCCAGCAGATCTCGGCGGCTCGGGTCTGGTAGCCGAGGGCCTCGTTGATGCGCCACATGTGGTCGTTCTCGCCTGCGTTCCAGGTGTGGATTCGTTCCAGCGCGGGCCAGCCGGCCTTCGCCACGCGGAGGTTGTGCCGCTTGAGGGCCAGGCCGAGCCTGTGGCCGCGGTGGGTCCGCAGCACCTGGGTCACGCCCTGGGTAGCCGCCTCGTCCTTGTCGAGATCGCGGAAGAGCTGGGACGCGCCCACGACCTCCCCGGACGCCTCGTGAATCGCCACCGCCGTGCAGCGCTCACACACCGCGGCAGAGGCGGCCTCGGTCGCGGCGATGCGGTCGGCGTCCCAGGCCTCCTCGCCCAGCGCGACGTCGCCTAAAGGCTGATCGTTGCCGAACGCGGTCCACAGGCTCGCGAGGCCGGCGCGATGGTGCGGTGGCGTCGGTCCGATCCACGCCTCGAGGCGATAGCCAGGCGCGACCTCGGCGTCCGCCAGAACGGCTGGCACGGTGAGCACGCTGTAGCGCTCGATCTGGGCGACCGCGAAGCCGTGGGCGAGGGCGAACGCACTCCCGGCCGTGGGGCGGGCCGTGATGGGGTCGGTCCGGGAGCGGAGCGCCCCGGTCTCGTCAGTGCCCGCGATCGGGGCGTCCATCCAGCCCATGACGTGTGTCCTGCCGCGCGCCGCGGCGTCCGCCTTGACCGCGGCCACGAGGGCCGAGCCGACGCCGCGCCGGCGGGCGGACGGCCGAACGCCCAGCTCGAGGGCGTCCAGGGTGTGCAGGTTGTCGGCCGTGGGAACGTCGTAGTAGGCGTACCCCAACACGTCGTCGACCTTCAGGCCGACCAGGTCGGCCCGGGCTCCCGCCACAGCCACGAGGAGCGGACGATCGTACGACACCCTGTGCGTCATCCGGTGCAGCCACGCCTCGGGGGAGCGCGCGAAGTCGACGTGCCCGAAGAGGTCTAGCCACACTCCCCGGGAAATGGTGGCCGCTCCGGCTACTGCAGTTCGGACGCCGTCGGGCACCTCGCCCTCGTCGGGCGGCACCACCGGGAGCACCGAGAAGTCGTTCGTCACCCGGCGATCGTAGTGCGGAGGGCGCTGCGCTCGAGTCCGTAGGCTGTCACCATGCCGGTCACGATGAGTGAAGAGCGGTTCGCCGCGTTGGTCGAGCAGGCGCTGGACGACATCCCGGACGAGCTGTCCTCGCTGATCGAGAACTGCCTGATCGTGGTGGACGACGATGCGCCCGCCGACGACCCCGACCTGCTCGGCCTGTACGACGGCATCCCCCTCACCGAGCGCGGCATGGACTATTCGGGTTACCTGCCCGACACCATCCACATCTTCCGGCGCAACATCTTGGCTGCCTGCGACACCGAAACCGACGTGGTCGAGGAGGTCTACATCACTGTGGTCCACGAGGTGGCGCACTTCTTCGGTATCGACGACGAGCGGCTTGACGAATTGGGCTACGCCTGAGTCCCGGCCAAGGCGAGCAGCCCGGCAGAACGGCTGACTCACTACCAAGGTGAAGGGCCCCTGCACGTATGAGGTGCGGGGGCCCTTCGGGTCGATCGGGAAGCTGGTGACGATTCCGATCTGCACCGCCCGATGCGTCGACCTGGTCTGCGCGTCACCCGCAGGCCCCCCTCGAGTTGCCCCGAAGGCGAGAGACCGACACCGAGATGGTGCCCCGCTGCGAGCCTTCCACCTGGAGCGATGCTGTCGGGTGGCGGGCCTTTCGGCCAGTCTCCCTCGGCTTCACTTCAGCCCTGGCTTTCCTGTCGGTTCGCCCGGCCTGCTGCGGTGCCCTCTTTCTAATCTGCCTTTGACTAGGTGCGCAAGTGCCTGGAGCGAAACACAGCGCTGTATTTTGTTGTCAACAGGACACCTCACAGGCCACGACTGGTCACCCCCAAGACATCCACAGCCTGTGCACAGAAGTGTGCACAGGGCGAGTGAAGGAACGCACAACGATGGTTGGTGGTCAGGCGTCGGCGAGCAGGCGACGCAGCACCGATCCGACGCCTCCGGCGTCCGCAGAGCCCGCACGGGGGAAGCGGTCCAATAGTGACGGATGCCCCCCGCCCATCACGTAGCCGTGCCCGGCCCAGCCCAGCATGTCGGCGTCGTTCGGCATGTCCCCGAATGCCACGACGTCGGACGCCGCGACGCCCAGGTCGGCGCACAGGGCCGCCAACGCCTGGGCCTTCGTTACCCCTGGCACGCTGAGCTCGGCCATCCCGAAGTGGTCGTGGACCAGCGACGTCGTGACCACGGCCCGGTCTGCCACCACCCGGGCGATCTGCCCGGCGAGAGCGTCGCAATCCAGGTCGCGGCTGTAGGCCAGCAGTTTGACGACGGGCGAGATGTGCGAGATCAGCTCAGCCAACGGCAGCTGCAGCACCCCCGGAAAGAAGGCGTGATCGGAGGGCGAGTCGGGTTCGGTCCCGAACAGGTCACCGCGCTCCAGGCCGAACCGGACGTGGGGGAGCGCCCCTTTCACGGACGCCGACAGCTCAGCGACGCTCGCCTGGTCGAAGGCCGCCGCCGCGAGCACCCGATCGGCGGCGAGGTCGTAGAGGACGGCCCCGTTGCTCGCGATCACGTGCGGATGCAGGTCGGCGATCGGCTCCAGGCAGGCGAGCCACCGCGTGGGGCGTCCGGTAGCGACGACGATCGCCACCCCGGCCGCGTGGGCCTCGCGCAGCGCGGCGACGTTGGCCGGCGGAATCGTCCCGTCCGAGCCCAGCAATGTGCCGTCCAGGTCGGTGGCGACGAGTGAGATCACAGTCGGCTCTGCGTCGTCGGTCCGCCCGAGGGGGTCTCGGTCGGCGACGTCGAGGGGGAGGCCGGTGAACCGGACGCCGTCGACGGCGACGCCGAGCTCGACTCCGGTGGCGGCGAGCCGCTGCCGCTGCCGGACGCCGACGTAGGAACCGGAGGCGGCGGCTGCTGCGGAGGCGCGTTCTGGAACAGCAGGATGGCGATCAGGACGGCCAACAGCATCAGCAGCATCATCAGCAGCCACGAGGCCAGGATCGACAGCCACCCGGACCGGTCCTTGCGACCGGGCCACGGCAGCGGCCACAGCCGCCAGATGCCCGGGCGGCCCTGCTCGATCCAGTAGTGCTGGTAGTCCGGGCCGCTCGGCCGTCCCTGCGTCGACAGCCACGAGAGGTCGACTTCGGCCAGCAGGCGATCCGCTTCGGACGCCGCGCGTGCTGTCCCGTCGTACGCCAGCGCCACCCAGGGGGCCAACGTCGGCAGCGGTGCGCCCACGCTGCCCGAGTCGGGATCGTCGTCCTCGGCGCGGAACTTGCGCCCGAGGCGTCCGTCGTCTTGCCCCTGGCCGCCGCGAGCGATGACCGTGTCGATGTGCATCTTGTTCACGGCGCCGGCGAGGCGGTCGCGCGCGGCGGCGTCGCCGGACGCGCCCTCCGACAGCAGCAGCACCATGGCCTGGCGCTGTTCGTCGTCGTGCGCGACGTAGACCACGCCGGACGCCGACGCCGTCAGTCGGGCGTCGAGGGCAAAGTCGCCGACCTTGGGCGGATCGTCGCCGCGCAGCGGCGTCAGCCGGGCAGGCTCGGCCGCAGCGGGCTCATCGATCGGCGTCACGGCCACCATTGTGCCCGACGGCACCGGCAACATCGCGGCCCGACTATCGTCGGGCGCGTGAGCCTCACCATCCGGCCGGCCGTGGCGTCCGACGCGGCTGCCCTCGTCGACCTGCGCCAACTGATGTTCGACTCGATGGGCACGCCTCCCAACGACAGCTGGCAGTCGGACGCCGAAGCATGGTTCGCCGATCACGTCGTCACCGACGCTGATCTCTGCGTGCTGGTCGCGGACGAGGCGGGTCAGGTCGTGGCGTCCGGGCTGGCGATCCTGCAACGCAACCCGCCGAGTCCGGGCAGCCGGGGCCTGTCGGCCTACGTGGCGAACATCGCCACGCTCCCGTCCGCCCGTGGCCAGGGCGCAGCCACCAGGATCCTCGACGGGCTCCTGGAGTGGGCCGTCGAGCAGGGCGCCGACCGTGCCGAGCTGCATGCCACCGAGGTGGGGCGGCCGATCTACGAGAAGGTGGGGTTCGTCGACACCGCCTGCCCCTCCATGCGACTGTCCCTTCGCTAGCCGGCGCACGGCCGGTGCTCAGGACGCTCGGGTATCGTTGCGTCCGGCCCGCCGGTGGCCGACAGATCACAGGAGACACGCGTGACGACCCCCAGCCAACCCAGCCCCGCCGGAGCGGGCGACGTCGGAGCAGCCGCCAAGATTCTCGGCGAGGCGATCTCCGAGGTCCAGCGAGTGATCGTCGGCCAGGAGCACATGGTCGAGCAGCTCATGGTGAGCCTGCTGGCCAAGGGCCACACGCTGCTGGAAGGCGTCCCCGGCACGGCGAAGACCCTGGCCGTGCGCACGTTCGCCACGGTCGTGGGCGGCGACTTCGCGCGCATCCAGTTCACCCCGGACCTGGTGCCCTCCGACATCGTCGGCACCCGCATCTACTCGGCCCAGCAGGAGAAGTTCGACATCTCCCTCGGCCCGGTCTTCGTGAACTTCGTCCTGGCCGACGAGATCAACCGCGCGCCCGCCAAGGTGCAATCGGCGATGCTCGAGCTGATGGCCGAGAAGCAGGTCTCGATCGGCGGCAAGACCTACCCCGTGCCGAAGCCCTTCATCGTCATCGCGACGCAGAACCCGATCGAGTCCGAGGGCGTCTACCCGCTGCCCGAGGCCCAGCGCGACCGGTTCCTGCTCAAGGTCGACGTGCCGTACCCGCGCGGCAACGAGGAGTTCGAGATCCTGCGCCGCATGTCGGTGTCGCCGCCTGAGCCGAAGCGGATCCTGAACCCCGAGCTGGTCATCAAGCTCCAGGACCAGGCGTCCCACGTGTTCGTCCACAACCTGGTGGCGGAGTACATCGTCCGCCTCGTCCTCGCCACCCGGACGCCGGCCGAGTTCGGCATGCCCGATCTCGCGTCCATCATCCAGATCGGCGCCTCGTCCCGCGCGACCCTGGGCCTGACGGCCGCCGCCCGCGCTTTGGCGCTGATCCACGGCCGCGACTACGTGCTGCCGACCGACGTCCAGGCCGTCGCCAAGGACGTCATGGGCCACCGCATCGTCCTGGGCTTCGACGCCGTCGCCGACAACATCTCGACGACCCAGGTCGTCGAGCGGATCCTGGCGATGGTGCCGGCCCCGACTCCCGTCTGGAACAGCCCCCAACCTCAGTCTCGGACGCCTCAGCCGGCGGCACCGCTTCCTCCGGCACCCCAGGCCCCGGCCCCGCAGTCCCCGGCGCAGCAGCACCCGGATGGTCAGCCGCCGGCCGCCCAGCCGTACGTTCCGCAGCAGCCCCAGCCGGCGCCGTACCCGGCCCCGTCGCAGGCCGCGCCCGCGGCGTCCGGTCTGAACTTCCCGCCGCCGAGCCCCGGTCAGGCGCCCCAGGCGCCGCCCAGCCCCTAGGACGCCGTGGCAGCCGTCGACTTCACTCCCGCCAGCGAACCCGATCTCGGGGCGCTGGCGTCGGTGCTGCGCGAGCCGACGGCCGCCACCCTGCCGCTCAACAAGCTGGCCCCGGAGGCCGCGCTGCGCCGACTGGAGCTGACGATCGTCCGGCGCATGGAGGGCTTCCTGCACGGGGATCACCGCGGCCTGCTGCCGGGTCCGGGCTCCGAGACCAACGACGCGCGCATCTACGTGCCGGGCCAGGACGACGTGCGCAAGATGGACTGGGCGGTCACCGCGCGCACCCAGATCCCGCACGTCCGCGACACCATCGCCGACCGCGAGCTAGAGGTGTGGGCGCTGCTCGACGTCACCCCGTCCATGAACTGGGGCACCGAGGGCGTCACCAAGCGCGACCTCGGCATCGCCGCCATCGCGACCATCGGCTTCCTCACTCAGCAGATGGGTGACCGCTTCGGTGGGCTCATCATGCGTCCGGACAAGATCGCCCGCATCCCCGCGCGCTCGGGCCGGATGGCGCTGTACGGCCTGCTCCGCCGGATGCTCACCGAGCCCATCGTCAAGGACCATTCCGCGGGCTCGTTCGAGCTGGCCGCCGGGATCGAGGCCATGGCCCGGCTGCAACGGCGGCGGGGCCTGCGCGTCGTGGTGTCCGACTTCCTGAGCGCGGGGGACACCGAACTTGATCCCAACGTGGAACCCGACTGGGAACGTCCGCTGCGGCGCCTCGGCGTCCGCAACCAGGTGCTCTGCGTCGAGGTCGTCGACCGGCGCGAACTCGAGTTCCCGGACGTCGGCGACATCCTGATCCGCGACCCCGAATCCGACTTCCAGCGGTACGTCAACACGTCGGACGCCGCCGCGCGAGCCCGCTTCGACGCGGCCGCTGCCGCCCAGCGCGAACGGGTCCGCATCGCCATCCGGCGCGCCGGCGCCGGCCACATCAGCTTGCGGACCGACCGGGACTGGGTCTACGACATCGCCCGCTTCGTGCTCGCCTATCGGCGCACCGCCGCTATGCTGCACCAGCCTCCGCAGGGGGTGAGCGTGTGAACCTCGATGACGTGTTCTTGAACCCCGAGCGGCTCTGGTGGTGGATCGTCGTGCCCGTGATGGTGGCGCTCTACATCTGGATCATGCGCCGCAAGCGCAGGACGGCTATGCGCTATACCAACACGGCCGTCCTCGGCGCCGTCATCCCGCGGCAGTCGCAGTGGCGCCGCCACCTGGCCGTCGCGATGTCGCTGGCGAGCCTGGTCACGATCATCGCCGCCTGGGCGCGTCCCAACGGCGTCGAGCGCGTCCCGCGGGAGCGGGCCACGATCGTGTTGGTGATCGACGTGAGCCAGTCGATGCGGGCCACCGACGTCAAGCCGAACCGTCTGGACGCCGCCAAGCAGCTCTCCAAGGAGTTCGTCTCGACGCTGCCGCCGAAGTACAACGTGGCCGTCGTCTCGCTGTCGGGCAGCCCGGCGGTGAAGCTGCCACCGTCCACCGACCGGGGGCTGGCCCTCCGGGCGATCGACGGGCTCACCACGCAGGACTCCACGGCCGTCGGCCCGGCCCTCCAGACGGCGCTGGCCGCCGTCCAGATGGCACCCAAGGGTGACAACGGTGAGCCGGCCCCAGGCGCCGTAGTCCTGCTCAGCGACGGAGCCAACACGGCCACCGAGTCGCCGCTGCAGGCCGCCCAGGCGCTGGCAAAGGCCAAGATTCCCGTCTACACGATCGCGTACGGCACCGAGAACGGGTCGGTCGATCTCGACGGCGTCCGGGAGCGGGTGCCCCCGGACCGCGAACTGATGCAGCAGATCGCCAACGCCACGAAGGGCACCTTCTCGTCCGCCGAAAGCGCCGGGCAGCTGGACAACGTCTACAAGAACCTCTCGTCCCAGGTGGGCTTCGAAGAGGTCAAGAAGGAGACCACCGCGATGTGGGCCGGGTACGGCCTCGCGTTCGCCGTGGTCGCCGCGCTCGCCGCGGTCTCGTTGGGAGCGAGGTGGCCCTGATGCAGTTCACGTTCGCCTACCCGGACCGGCTGATGTTCCTGGGCCTGATCCCGGTCCTGCTGATCCTCTACTTCGTCTTGTCGCGCCGCACGTCCGCGCGCAACCGCCAGTTCGGCATCGACGGCCTGAGCCGCCTTCTGCCACGCCAGCAGGCGTGGAAGCGCCACCTCGGGGTGGGCTTCGCGCTGCTCTCCCTAGCATCGCTCAACATGGCCTTCGCGCAGCCGTCGGCCGCCGTCGACGTGCCCCGCGACCGCGCGACGATCTGCATCGCCATCGACGTGTCGCTCTCGATGGAGGCCACGGATATCGACCCGAACAGGTTGGCGGCCGAGAAGGTCGCCGCGAGCCAGTTCGTCGACATGCTGCCGCAGGGATTCAACACGGCGCTCGTCTCGTTTGCGGGCTACGCCACGATGCTCGTCCCGCCCACGACGGATCGCGGGCTCGTCAAGCGGGCGATCTCCAACCTGGAGCTGGCCCCCGCGACCGCGATCGCGGAGGGCGTCTATTCGTGCCTGGACGCCATCAAGCTGGCGCCCGCGGACCCGAAGAACCCGGACGCCCCCGTGCCGGCCGCCATTGTCCTGCTCAGCGACGGCTACTCGACGGTGCCTGGCCGTACCTCGACCCAGGCCGCCAACGACGCCAAGAAGGCCAAAGTGCCCGTCTACACGATCGCCTACGGCACGGCCGGCGGCTACGTGGTGCGCGACGGCCGCAAGGAGCCGGTCCCGGTCGACAAGGCAGAGTTGAAGAACATCGCCGACCTCTCGGGTGGCAAGGCGTTCACGGCGGGCTCGGCCGCCGAACTGAAGACCGTGTACGGCTCGATCGCGCAGCAGGTCGGCTACGAGAAGCAGTTCACCGAGATCACCGAACGCTTCGCCGGCGGCGCCCTGGTGCTGGCCATCCTGGCCGCCCTGGCCGTGATCTCGCTGGCGTCCCGCTGGCCCTAGTCCTGCGATTCCCCGGGGATCCATGGGCAGAGCCTGCCGAAGCCCCTTGCTGATTCGGCCTCGGCAAGATCACGCAGTGACTCTGCGGAGCTTCGTCAGCCTTTCGCCTGGCCGGACGCGAGCGTCCAGGCGCCGAGCCCGATGAGGACGAGCCCGCCGCCGCGCTGGAGCAGCCGCATCCGCCCCGCGGAGCGCCCGAACCAGGCGCGGGCCTGGGCGGCGCTGAGCGCCCAGACGGTGTCGCCCAGGATCGCCAGGACAGCGAACATGGCCGACAGCGCCAGCATCTGCGGGACGGGGTCCGCCGTCGCGGGCACGAACTGGGGGAGTAGCGCCGTGAGGAAGACGAGGGTCTTCGGGTTGCTGACGCCCAGGACGAAGCCGGTTCGCAGATCCGAACCCGGACGCCGCTGCGTCACCTCGTCGTCGGTCGGCTCAGCGGCGCGGAGCGCCTGGATGCCCAGCCAGACGAGGTAGAGGCCGCCGCCGATCTTCAGCGCGGTCAGGGCCCACGCGAGCGTCGACATCAGCGCGCCGACACCGCACGCGATCACGAGCCCCTGGACCAGCAGCCCGAGCCCGTTGCCGATCACCGTGCGCAGCGCACTCGCCCGGCCGACGGTGAGCGCCCGGCCGATGGTGAACAGGACGCTGGGTCCGGGGACGGCGATGATGAGGGCGGCGATCGGGACGAACGCGATCAAGGCTTCCAGCGAGACCACCGGGGGAGCCTAGGGCATCTACCGCCAGATGCGTCCGGCCGCGACGGCGGCGGACCTGCCCTGGCGGCGTCCGGCCGCGCGGGCGCCCTCGCGACGGGCGGCGCTGAGGGCGTCTAGGCCGATCGCGCGCCGGGCGGTCGCGTCCGGCCGGACGTAGAGCCAGCCCGTCCGGGCCGGGAGCTGCCGCGCCTGGACGCCGGGCCGCCGAGCCGGATCGAACGCCTGCTGGAAGGGCGCCAGAGCGATGACGGCGTCCGCGTCGGCGGCGAGATCCACGTTGGCCGGGCTGCGGACGCCGCCGTCGACGTGGGGGACGCCGTCGATCCTGACCGGCGGGAACACGCCAGGTACCGAGCAGGACGCCGCAACGGCGATGCCAAGGTCGACCCCAGCGGCGGCGTCCAGGATCACGGGTCGCCCCGTGGCCGCGTTCACCGTCGTGACGACCAGTCGGTCGGGCCAACCGCGGCCCACCAGGTGCGCCGAGATCGCGTCGACGAAGGCGTCCTCGGAGAGGCCGGAGGCGTTGCGCCCGGACGCGGCCAGGCGCCGGATGGCGACCGTCCGATCGCGGCCGACCTGCGACGAGACCAGCCGAAGGACGGCGCCGGGGTCGAGGCGTCCGATCGTGCGGACGTTGTCGACCAGCGTCGTGGCCAACTCGCGGGGCGAGAAGCCGAGGCAGAGGAAGGCGCCCACCAGCGCACCCGCCGACGTGCCGACCACCCGGTCGGCCGCGTCGACGTCGACGCCGGCGTCGGTCAGGGCGTCGAGGACGCCGCACTCCCAGGCGATGCCCGTGGTCCCGCCGCCCCCGAGGACCAGCACCCGAGTCACTGCGCCGAGTACTTCGCGATGTCGGCGGCGAACTTCGCGATGAGGTCGCTGCGCCAGCCGGGCTCGGGGGCGTCCGGCAGCTCGAAGGTCGCGATGACGTTGCGGGCCCGAAGCGTCAGGATCTTGTAGGGGTTGCGGAGGTCGGTGTTCTCCGCGTACTGCCAGGTGACCTCGCCCCGGACGCCCTTGTCGACGACCTTGAGCGGGTAGCTGTAGGCCTTGCTGACCTCTTGGAAGTCCTGGAGGCAGACGTCCCATTGGGTGACGGCGGCCGCGGCCGCGCCGGTGTCGTCCCAGAGCTCGGTGTCGAAGCCGGTGATGGCCGCCTCGTCCGGGTTGGTCGGCAGGCCGCTGGACTGCCCGAGCAGGTGGGTGGTGGCGTTCGTCCAGTAGGTGGTGCAGCTGCCGACGTTGAGGTAAGACTCCCGCTGCTGTTCGAGGTTGATCGTGGGCCGGCCCGGATCGACCGTGAGGTCGTTGGCGATGCCGGCCAGCGTGCCCGACTTCATCAGCTTGTCGTACTGCGCCGAGGTCAGGGCCCGCGGCGCCGCGCAGGCCCGGACGACCCCGATGGTGACCAGCGTCAGGAGCAACACGGCGGCGATGACTCCGACGAGTCGCCAGGGAACACGGGCAGGCATGCATTATTCCTACCAGTCGACGCCGAACGCGTTGCGTCGCCATCCCGCCGTCAGCCTTGGGTAGGTTGGTGACATGCCGCTCGCCGAGAACCTCGCCGCCGTCGAAGCTCGCATCGTGGCCGCCTGTGATCGGGTCGGACGTCGCCGCGAGTCCGTCCGGCTGCTGCCGGTGAGCAAGACGCACCCGACCTCGGACATCGCCGAGTGCTATGGGGCGGGCGTGCGCTGGTTCGCCGAGAACAAGGTCCAGGAGCTGGCGGCGAAGGCGTCCGAACTGGCCGACCTCTCCGAACTCAACTGGTCGTTCATCGGCCACCTCCAGACGAACAAGGCCCGCGACGTCGCCGCCCACGCGCACGAGTTTCAGGCGCTGGACTCGCTCCGGGTGGCAGAGGCTCTCGATCGGCGCCTGCAGGGGCTCGGCCGCGGGCTCGACGTGCTGATCGAGGTCGACACCTCGGGCGAGGAGTCCAAGTTCGGGGTCGCGCCGGACGCCGTCGTCGACCTTGCCCGGGCGCTGGGGACGTATTCGTCGCTGCGGCTGACCGGCCTCATGACCGTGGCGGCCAACACGTCCGATCAAGCCGTCGTGGGCAGGTGCTTCGACACGATGGCCGGCCTGCGCGGACGCGTCCGCGATGCGCTGGGGGGCGGCTGCGACGACCTCAGCATGGGCATGTCAGGAGACTTCGAGCTCGCGATCGAGCACGGCTCGACCTGCGTCCGCGTGGGCAGCGCGATCTTCGGCGCCCGCTCCTACGCGGAGGAACCCCTGTGCTCGCCCCAGTCCGTTGGCTGAGCCTGTCGAAGCCTGCGTCGCGGCTTCGGGAGGGTTGAATCGTGAGTTCCCGAGAACCGCAGCGGGAACGTCAGAAGCCGCCCGGCATGTGCTGTCCTGGCATGCGCCGCATGCTGGCCTCGCTCTCAGCACGCCGACGCGCGTCGTCGTAGGCGTCTTCGACCGCGCGGCGCTCGGCTGCACCCCGGGACTCCGGAGCCGTGGGCGTCCGACGGCCTCGCAGCCGATCGAGAAGTCGTCCGAGGACCGGGGGCTGTCCGCTGCTGCTCATGAGCCTCAGTCTGGCACCGCCGACGGGACCTCCGTCAGGTTCACGATCCGTCCACCAGCAAGACGTGCAGCGTGCGGGGACCATGGACGCCCTCGACGCGGCTGAGTTCGATATCGCTCGTGGCACTGCCGCCCGAGATCCAGGTGATCGGACGCCTCTCGCGGATGGCCGGCGCGATGCGGGCCACCGCCTCGGGGACGTCGCTCACGACCTGGTCGGCGAGCACGATGCAGACGTGCACGTCCGGGACGAGCGACAGGGCGCGACGCCCCTGGCCGGGGCCGTGATCAAGCATGATCGTGCCCGTCTCGGCCGCGGCGACCGCACACGTCGTGACGACCGCGCTGGTGGCGTCCAGCTCGATCCTCGTCAGCTGCGGCTCATCGAGCCGCACCTCGAGGCCGGCCGCCGCGACGGCGTCCGAGATCGACCGTGGGAGTCCGGACGGCAGCACCACGGACGCCGTCCCGTACGTCTGCAGGGCGCCGACAACATGCTCGGCCAGGGTCGCGGGGGTGCAGCGCTCGAAGGCGGCCCGGTAGTCGATGATGCGGTCCTCGAACTGGTCGAGGATGTTGTCGAGCGCTCGGGGCTGACCGTACGTCCAGGCGACAGGCGTGTCCGCCTCGGGCGTCAACGGGGGAAGGTCGGCCAGCGCCGCCCGGACCCGACCCAGGATCGCGTCGCGTGCTTCAGTGCTCATTTCAGGGATCCGTCCTCGTGATGGGTCCGGGCGTACCAGGCCCGGAAGCTCTCGGTCGGGGGGATGGGGACGTCGCGGGCGTTCGTCCACTTCGACAGCGGCCAGGGCAGCGGCCCGAAGTGCTTCACGCGTCCGGTCAGCGCCTTGCCGCCGAGGGCTCCCGCGTTGACGGCGGCGGCCCACAGGCGCGGATGGGAGAACATGCGTCCGGTGGCCTTCATGATCGCCGACTCGGTGTGGACGCCGCCCTTCGCCTTCTTCCCCTCGACGACCTTGTGCCGCATGTGCACCAGCAGGTCGGGCAGGGGGATCCGGACGGGACACACGTCGAAGCAGGCCCCGCACAGCGTGGACGCATACGGCAGCGAGGCGTCCACGGCCGAGGTGACGCCGCGCAGCTGCGGCGTCAGCACGGCCCCGATCGGTCCGGGATAGACCGAGCCGTACGCGTGCCCGCCGACCTTCTCGTAGACGGGGCAGACGTTGATGCAGGCCGAGCAGCGGATGCAGCGCAGCGCCTCGCGGCCCTTGGGATCCGACAGCACCTGGGTGCGTCCGTTGTCGATCAGCACGACGTGCATGGTCTGCGGTCCGTCGCCGGACGCGGGACCCGTCCACATCGACGTGTAGGGGTTCATCCGCTCGCCGGTGGAGCTGCGGGGTAGGAGCTGCAGGAAGACCTCGAGGTCCTCGACCGAGGGCACGATCTTCTCGATGCCCACCACCGAGATCAGCGTGTCGGCCAGCGTCAGGCACATGCGTCCGTTGCCCTCGGACTCCACGATCACCAGGGTGCCGGTGTCGGCGACCATGAAGTTCGCCCCGGAGATCGCGACCTTCGAGCGCAGGAACTTCTCGCGCAGGTGCAGACGGGCCGCCCCGGCGAGGTTCTTGGGCTCGGTGTCGAGCCCCTCGGGGGCGGGTCGCCCGTAGGTGCCCATCTCGGCGTTGAAGATCTCGCGGACCTCGGAGCGGTTGCGATGGATCGCCGGAACCAGGATGTGGCTCGGGCGGTCGTGGCCCAGCTGCACGATCAGTTCGGCGAGGTCGGTCTCCCAGGCGGCGATGCCGGCCTCTTCGAGGGCCTCGTTCATGTCGATCTCTTGTGTCGCCATCGACTTGATCTTGACGACCTCGCGGGTCTCACCCAGGGACGCCTCGACCAGGCCCACGATGATCCGGTTGGCCTCCTCGGCGTCGCGGGCCCAGTGGACTTCTGTTCCGGCGGCGGTCAGATTCTCCTCGAGCTGGACGAGGTAGGTGTCCAGGTGGCGCAGCGTCCGGTTCTTGATGGCCTCGCCGGCCAGGCGCAGGTCCTCCCAGTTGTCGAGCTCGCCCGCGACCCTGGCCCGCTTGTCGCGGATGGTCGTCATCGCGTGATGCAGGTTCTTGCGCTGGACGGGATTGCCCAGCTCGACCTTGGCCTGCGCCGGGAAGCGCGGCGAGTCGATGAGGCGTCCGGGTGGGGGCGCCGGCGTCAGCCGGGGCGGCTCCACCGTGCCGCCGCGGGACGTGACGACGGGCAGCTTCTTGCTCATGACTCCTCCTCCGTCGAGGCGAGCACTTCGACCAGATGGATGGGCCTGATGCCCGACTGCTGGCGCCCGAGGACGCCCGAGATGTTCAGCAGGCACAGGTTGTCGCCGGCGACCAGGTACTCGGCCCCGGTGGACGCGACGTTGCGGGCCTTGTCGGCTGCCATGGCGACCGAGACGTCCGGGTTCTTCAGCGCGAAGGTGCCGCCGAAGCCGCAGCAGCGGTCGGCGTCCGGAAGGTCCTTGATCGTGATCCCGCGGACGGCCTGCAGCAGGCGCATCGGCTTGTCGCCGACGTGCGCGACGCGCAGCGAGTGGCAGGTCGGGTGATAGGTGACGACGTGCGGGAAGTACGCGCCCACGTCGGTCACGCCCAGGACGTCGACCAGGAACTCGCTGATGTCGAAGGTGGCCGCGACGACGGCGTCCACGTCGCGGCGCAGGCCGGGATCCTTAGCGTGATCGGCGAGCATCTGGTGCTGATGCCGGACGGCGCCTACGCACGACCCCGAGGGGGCGACGACGTAGTCGTAGCCCTCGAAGGCCTTGGCGAAGTTACGCACGATCGGCACGGTCTCGTCGTAGTACCCGGTGTTGACCAGCGGCTGGCCGCAGCAGGTCTGCTTCTTCGGAAACACCACCCGGCAGCCAAGCCGTTCGAGCAGCCGGGTGGTGGCGATCGGCGCCTGGGGGAACATGACGTCGTTGGCGCAGGCCGCGAAGAGGGCGACGGTCTTGCCCGACCCCGGGGCGTCCGCGAACGAACGCCCCGGGGAGGTGGAGGTGGTGGTCATGATGACTCCTGGTAAGGGTTTCCGGATCAGAAGTGCGGGAGCATCCAGGACAGCACGGGAGTCGACTGCAGACCCACGAGCAGGCACAGGATGACCAGCAGGCCGAGGCTCCACGGCAGCATCTTGCGCAGGATGTCGGACTCGCGGCCGAGCAGGCCCACCGCGGTGGCCGCGATGGTGAGGTTCTGCGGGCTGACCATCTTGCCGACCACGCCGCCCGCCGTGTTGGCGGCGACGAGGAGCGTGGGATCGATGCCGGCCGTCTTGCCGGCGGTCTGCTGCAGGGTCGCGAACAGGGCGTTGGCGGAGGTGTCGGATCCTGTCACCGCCGTGCCGAGCCAGCCGAGGATCGGCGAGAAGAACGCGAAGGCCGCACCCGCGCCGGCGATGAAGGTGCCGATCGTGATGGTCATGCCCGCGAGGTTCATGACGTAGGCCAGGGCGAGGACGGATGCGATCGTCAGGATGGAGAACCGCATCTTGTAGGCGGTCCCGGTGATCTCGCCGAGGAAGGCCTTCATCGACACCTTGTAGACCAGGGCCACGATGAGCGCGCAGATGATGAGCATCGTGCCGGGGGAGCTCAGCCACTGGAAGTTGTAGATGGTCGAGCTGTTGGGCTTGCCGGCCAGCGTGAGGACGCGTCCGTCGAGGCCGGGCCAAGAGATCTTGACGTCGGTGCTGGCCAGCCAGGACGCGACCGCCGGGATCAGCTTGGCCAGCGAGAACACCACGATGACCAGCAGGTAGGGGAACAGCGCCATTCCGATCTGGCCACCGGTCAGGGCGCGCTTCTCCTGGGCCTGGTGCTGGGGCAGCTGCGCCCGCTCGGTCTCAGTCATGGACGCCAGCTCGGCCTCGCGGTCTTTCAGAAGTCGGGACGCCGCATCGGCCGTCCCGGACGGCTGCCAGAACCGCAGGAACACGGCGGCCGCGCCGAGGCCGACCAGCGACGCGATGATGTCGGTCAGCTCGACGGACAGGTAGGTGGCGCTGATCCACTGGGCGATGCCGAAGGAGAGGCCGGTCACGATCGCGACGGGCCAGCAGTCCTTGACGCCGCGGCGTCCGTCGGCCAGCAGGCAGAGGAACAGGGGGACGACCGCGGCCAGTACGGGAGTCTGATGGCCGACGTACGCGCCGATCTGCTGGTACGGGATGCCGGTCAGCTTGCCGGCGGTGATGATCGGGATGGCGATCGCGCCGAAGGCGACGGGGGCCGTGTTGGCCAGCAGCACGACGGATGCCGCGCGCAGGGCCGAGAAGCCGATGGCCATCAGCATGACGCCGGTGATGGCGACGGGGGCGCCGAAGCCGGCGAGCGCCTCCATCAGGCCGCCGAAGCAGAAGGCGATCAGCATGGCCTGGACGCGGGGGTCATCGCTGAGCAGCGCGAACACGCCGCGCAGGTCCTCGAAGCGCCCGGAGACGACCGTGACTTGGTACAGCACGATGGCCGTGAACACGATCCAGACGATGGGGAAGAGGCCGAACACGGCGCCTTCGGTGGCCGACAGCAGGGCCAGGTCTGCGGGCATCCGCCAGGCGGCGATCGCGATGACGATCGCGACGGCGAGGGTGGTGAGGCCGGCGACCCAGGCCTTCCAGCGCAGGACGCCGAGGGTGACGAAGATCGTGACGATGGGGAGGAAGCCGACCAGGGCGGAGAGCCACAGCGGGCCCAGGGGCGAGATGACGGGTTGGAACGTATTCATATGCGTTGCTCCTCGATGAGCAGGCGGGCAGCTGGGTTGTGGTAATGGTCAGACCATTCCTTGGGCAGAATCTAAGTGTCGTGGGGCGGAGCGTCAAGCATTTTCTGAGGAATCTGCGGGGAAGAATGGACCCATGAGCGAATGGACCTCCGACGAACCTCGTGCGCGAGCCCACGAACAGGTGCTCGGGTTCGTCGAGGAAGGAATCGCGACCGGACGCCTCCGTGTCGGCGATCGGCTGCCGCCTGAGCGCGAGTTCGCCGCGCAGTTGGGCGTCAGCCGCGCCTCGGTGCGCGAGGCCGTACGCGTCCTGGAGGCCATGGGGATCGTCCGCAGCTCGGTGGGCCAGGGGCCGGACGGGGGCACGGTCCTCACGCCGGGGTCGTCCTCGGCGCTGACCCGCCTGCTCAAGCTGCACATCGGGCTGTCCAACTTCCCCATGCCGGACGCCATCGAGGCCCGCGTGATGCTCGAGCGCTGGAGCTGCCGGCTCGCCGCCCAGTTCGCCACGCCGGACGAGATCGCCCGGATGCATGCGACCTTGGACGCCATGGCGCGGCCGGGAGTGCCGCGCGATGAATTCAACGACCTGGACACGCACTTCCACGTCCAGATCGCGCAGGCAGGTCACAACCGCCTGGTGGCCGACATGACGACCGCCATCCGCGACGCCATGCGGTGGTGGATCATGCAGAGCTTCGAAGAGCGCGAGGACTGGGACGAGCTCGCCGAGGAGTTGCACGAGGCGCACACAGGCATCCTGGAGGCCATCGCGAGCCACCGGCCCATCCGCGCAGCCGACCGGGTGGAGGCGCACATCCGCTCGTCCTACGCCTCGCTGCTGTGGAGCCGCGAGCGCGACTGAGGCTCAGGCCGTCAGCTCCGCCAGCAGCTCCAGGACGTGCCGGTAGGTCTGGCCCGTGGCACGGGTCATGCCGAGTTCACAGGTCCGGTTGCTGGACAGGTACGCGTCGTACGTCGCCTTTCTCACCTCGGACGCCTCCGCCCTGGTCGCGGACGCCGTCAGCTCCGGGTGCAGCATGCCGCGGTCGCCGGCGAAGGCGCAGCAGCCGGCGGCGTCCGGCACGATGACCGTGTCGGCGCACGCCTGCGCGCAGGCGAGCAGGTGCGGCAGGTCGCCCGCGTGCCGGTCCGAGCAGGTGGGGTGCAGCACCGCCGAGCCGAGCTTCCGGGTGACCCGCAGGTGTGGCAGCAGGTGCTGGGCTGCGTAGGCCACGGAGTCGATGATCTCGATGCGGGCGAACCGTTCGGCCAGGTCGGGCTTTCCGGCCTTGACGAGGTCGGACGCCAGTTCGTGCAGCCCGTGGGTGCAGGAGCTCGCGTCCGTCACGACCGGGACCTCGCCGTCGCGGGTCGCGGTCAACAAGACGGACGCCGTCCGTTCGGCCATGGTGCCGAGACCGTCGGTGAGGCCTTTGGATCGCCACACCGTGCCGCAGCAGAGTCCCTCGATGCCCTCGGGGATCTGCGCCTTGACGCCCGCCCGATCGCACAGCGCCAGGAACGCGAAGGGCGCACCCTGGTGCTTGTCCTTGCGGGTCGCCGTCGCCGACCCGAAGATCTCGTTGAGGCAGGACGCAAACAGCACGACCTCGCCGGGCGCCCGGCGGTGCCGGGTCTTGCGCGACACCCCTGGTCCGGGCAGGTCGTCGCCCACCCGGTACAGCAGGTCGGTCGAGACGACGCGACGTCCGACGTCTGTGACGACCGATAGCACCGGTGACGGCACGACGGACGCGACCTCCATGCCGAGCCGCAGACCCCGGACCACCGAGCCCCAGTTCTCGGCCAGCTGCAGGGCGACCTTCTGGGCCACGGGCGACTGCGCCTCGGCGCGGAAGCCCTTCATCACCTTGCCCGTGTCGATTGAGACCGGGCAGTTGAGCAGGCACAACGAGTCGGCAGCGCAGGTCTGGACGGCGTCGTAGGTGAAGTCGGCCTCGATCGCGGCGCGACGGTCGGCGTCCGACGCCTTCAACTCGCGCATGAGGGCGATGCGCTGCCGCGGGGTCGTGGTGAGGTCGCGCGACGGGCAGACCGGCTCGCAGTAGCCGCACTCGACGCAGCGGTCGACGGCCGGATCGACGACCTCGGGCACCTTGAGGTCGCGCAGGTGCAGTTGGGCGTCGGAGGTGATGATGACACCTGGGTTGAGCACGCCCTCGGGGTCGAAGAGCGCCTTGACGTCGCGCATGACGCCATAGAGCTCGGTTCCGTACTGGCGCTCGACGAAGGGGGCCATGATGCGTCCGGTGCCGTGCTCGGCCTTGAGGGAGCCGTCCGCGGCGAGGATCAGGTCGACCAGCTCGTCGGAGAAGCGGGCGTAGGCGTCCAGCTGGGCGGGGTCGCGCAGGTCGGGGTTGATCATGAAGTGGAGGTTGGCGTCCTTGGCGTGGCCGAAGATCACGGCGTCGTCGTAGGCGTACCGGCCGCACAGCCGCTGGATCTCGCCCACGGTCTCGGTGAGCGCGGGCATCGGCACGACGACGTCCTCGAGCAGGGCCGTCGAGCCGGACGGCCGCGCGCCGGCCACCGCCGTGTAGAGGCCTTTGCGGACGACCCACGCCTGGGCGCGCTCCTGCGGGTCGGTGGAGAAGACGTACGGCTTGGCAAGCGGAACGAGTCCGCCGAGGGTGCCCACCACGCCGGACAGGGCGGCGACGCGGTCGGCCAGCTCGCCTGGGGTCTCGCACTGGGCCTCGACGAGGAGCGCGGTATGCGCCTCGACGTTGAGTCCGACGAGCGCGGGGACGACCGTGGCCAGGTTCTGCGCGACGCGCAGGGACGCCGCGTCCATGAGTTCCGCGGTGGCGGCGCCGGCCTCCACGAGGGCGGGCAGGGCGGCGGTGGCGCCGTCGATGCGGTCGAAGACGAGCAGTGAGGTGGCGAGCTGCTTGTACGCCGGGATGGTGTCGAACGTGGCCGCGAGGATGAAGCCCAGGGTGCCCTCGGAGCCGACCATCAGGTGGGCGAGGATGTCGGCGGGGGAGTCGAAGTCGACGAACGCGTTGATGCCGTAGCCCATCGTGTTCTTCATCGAGAACTGGTGGGCGATGATCCGCATGGAGTCCGGGTTGCCGCGGACGCGGTCCCGCAGGCGCAGCAGCCCCTCGAACAGGGCCGGCTCGGAGTGGCGCAGGTGGACGTCGGCGTCCGGCGCGGCGGTGTCGATGCGGGTGCCCGAGAGCAGCACGACTTCGATTCCGGCGAGGGTGCGATAGGTGTTGCGGGTGGTTCCGCAGGCCATCCCTGATGAATTGTTGGCGACCACGCCGCCGATTGTGCAGGCCACTTCGGACGCCGGGTCCGGCCCCAGCGCCCGTCCGTACGGGGCCAGGGCGACGTTCACTGACCGGACCGTGGCCCCCGGCTCACAGCGGACGCGAGCGCCGGCGTCCATGACCTCGACGCCCCGGAAGCCCTTGCGGGTGTCGATCAGGACGCCGTCGGTCTGGGCCTGCCCGGACAGCGACGTGCCGCCCGAGCGGAACGTGACCGGGGCGCGATGGCGGGACGCGATGCGGACCGCCTCGGCGACGTCGAACCCGTCTCGCGCCACGACCACCACGCTCGGCTGCAGCAGGTAGTGGGACGCGTCGTGCGCCATCCGGGCCAGGTCGAGTGGGCGGTCCTTGATCTGGTCCTGCCCGAGCGAGAGCCGCAGATCCGAGACGAGGGTGTCGTTGCACATTCCAGGTGCTCCTGTCGTCCGAACCGCCGTTGGTTCGGTCTGACCATTATGGCCATTCGGACGCCGCTGGCTAGCGTCCCCCACAATTGCTTGCCGTCTGGCCGTGCCAGCCGACGGACGGAGGCCACGGCGCCTGCGACCCGAACAACGCCGAGGTAGTCACCTCGAACGGATGGATCCAAAAGCACATCGAGCGCGGAGGTGGCCACACTTCCGCTCGTCGCGTTGGGTATCGCTCTTGCCCGTACCCGACTTTCCGGTCCGAGGTCGCGGTGGAGACAACCCGGACGAGGTGGACTCCTTCTCCGTCCGGTTGAGCGAGCAAGACCTCACGACGCCCGGTGGGCGGAGCGAGGCCCTGGCCCTGGTCGTTGACGTGACGTTCCGCTTGGCGCGTCGCGACGGCTACCTACCCGCGGCGGTGGACGAGTTTCTCGATGAGGTTCGGGACCGCCTCACCTCTTGACGGGGCCCGCCGCTCCTGATCAGGCGGTCAACGCCTTCAGCGTCGGTTCGCCGCCCCGATGCGCCAACTGGGCCAGGTAGAGCTCCCCGCAGGCCAGGGCGTCCGTCAAGGCCTCGTGGGCGCCGTACACCGGCAGGTTGAAGCGGGCCCGAGCGTTCCAGAGCCGCAGGTCGTCCGGACGCGGCTCGTCGTTGAAGCCCGGTGCGACCAGCTTGCGCTGCAGGTCCAGGGTGTCGACGGCCGGCGTCACGAGAGGGGCGCCGTACAGCTCCACGCACGCCTTGGAGATGAAGTTCACCTCGATCGAGTGGAAGTGCGCCAGCAGGACGCGTCCGGCCAGCGCCTCCAGCGTGGCCGCCAGCACGTCCTCGCGGGGCAGCCCCGCGGCGATCACGTCGTCGGTGAGCCCGTGGATCGTCGCCGACTGGCCCACATCCGCCCCTCGCAGCACCAGGTTCCGGGCGCCCGCCAGCACGATCGAGTGGCCGTCCACCGGGACGAAACCCACCGACAGCCAGGCGTCGCGTGCGGCGTCCAGGCCGGTGGTCTCGATGTCGATCGCGAGCAGCCGAAGCTCGTCTGCGGGCGTGCTCGGCGGCTGCAGCGGCACCTTGTAGTAGTCCGCGAGCGGGCCGCGGGCCGAGCGTGCCGCCTTGTCCCGCGCCCGGGCCGGGTCACCGAAGCCGAAGAGTGCCATCCGCTCGCCCTAGGAGGTGTACTGCGTCTGGTAGACGTGCCCGAGCGCGCCCTGCATCTTCCGGACGATCTCGAACGCCTCTCGCAATTGGCGCTTCTCCAGCGCGCTCAGATCGGCGGGGTTGACCCGGTTGTCCGGCTCGACGCGGGCCCGAATCTGCCGCGCCTGATGGGCCAGCCGGATCTCGGAGATGAAGTTGAACGACTCGATCAAGTTCTCGGCGTTCTCGTTCGACAGGGCCCCGGCCGCCGCCGCCGCCCGCAACCGTGCCGCCGTGCTGACCGCGGTCAGACCCCGCGACAGCGCGAAGAGCCGTCCCATCTGGACCAGCGCCGCGATGCCGCCGGCCTTGAGGTCCAGGGTGTTGCGGTGGTCGCCGGAGTCCGAGACCGCGAAGTCGCGGAAGAAGCCCAGCGGCACCTTCCACGCCTGCGCCTGCGTCGCCAGCTGCTGCAGGAAGCGCGGCGACTTGGGCGCGGCGGCCGCCACCGAGGACGCGAGCACCGAGTGCAGCGCGTTGTCGCCGTACAGCGGACGCATGTCGAAGAACGTCTGGGCGTTCAGCAGGGCCTCCGGATCGGGGGAGTTGATCCACTGGGCGAACTGGACGGCCCAGTCGGAGATTCGCAATCGCCAGGCGGGGTTGGACGCCATCATGTCGCCCGGACAGCGGGGGTACCCGCAGGCCTCGAGTCCGTCGACCACTCGGGACGCGAGCCCCGCAAAGTACGCGGCGTGCTCGGGGCCGGCCTCGTCGGAGAGCAGGATCGCCGAGTCCTGGTCGGAGTTGACGCCCTGTTCCATCCGCGCCTGCGAGCCCAGCGCGACCCAGCAGTACTTGACGGGCGGCGTCCCCAACTCGGACTCGGCAAGGTTCAACAGCCGCCGCACCACAGCGTCGCCCACCGAGGTCACGACCCGCTGGACGTCGTCGGCGTCCATGCCCTGGGAGACGAGCGTCTCGACCACGGACGCCAGCCGCCGCGTCGAGGTGGCGATGCCCTCCACCGTGGTCTGCGCAGCAATGTCGCCCACGAGGAAGACGGGGTTGTTCTGCTCGAGCCGCATCAGGTCGCCGGCCGTGACCATGCCGACGCACGCCCCAGCCTCGTCGACGACTGGCAAGTGATGGATGCGCTGCTGGGTCATGCCCATCAACACCTCGAACGCCAGGGCGTCGCCGGTCACCGTGCGCGGGTCCGGCGTCATCAGAGACGTCACGGACGCCGAGGCGTCCCGCTGCTCGGCGACGACGCGTCGCAGGTCGCGGTCGGTCACGATGCCCGCGAGGCGTCCGCCGGCGGTCACGAGGATGGCCGAGACGCGGGCGTCCGACATGGCGACGGCGGCGTCCTGGATGGACGCTGACCGATCGATCGTGATCGGGGCGCGCTTGGCGATGTCAGAGACGCGCGTCCGCAGGATGGCGCCGCCGGCGTCGTCGACGTTGACCGCGCGGACGGCCGAGCGGACGCGTCCGGCCTGCTGGCGCATGAAGAACGCCATGAAGGGCGGCTCGGTCCGCAGCAGCTCGTGGAAGACCGTTGCCGGCATCAGCTGCACCAGCGTGTCCTCGACGGCGGTCATGGTGAACCCGGACGGCCCGCCCGACATCACGCTCGACATGCCGAAGCACGCGCCCTCGTCGGCGCGCTCGACCAGCGCGCCGTGGGCGTCCACGATGTCGACCGCGCCCGAGCGCAGGATGTACATGAACGCGTTCGGCTGGCCGACGCTGACGAGCGTCGAGCCGCGCCGGTAGTACCTCGACGTCAGCGAGTTGACCAGCTTGTCCATCGAGCCGGTGGTCAGGTCGGAGAAGGGGGCGTGGGACCTCAGGAAGGTTCGGACCTCGGCGAGTTCGACGCTCATGGCTCAATCGAACCGGGTCGGGTCAGGCGTGTCCAGCGATGAACCGCCGGGGCGCACGCCAGTCTCAGGCCGGGTCGCGCTCAGCCCAGGCCTGAGCCAACGCCTGGGCGAAGTTCTCCGCCGGCTGCGCCCCGGACACCCCGTACTTCGCGTCGAACACGAAGAACGGAACGCCGGTGATGCCGTACGCGGCGGCCAGTTCCAGGTCAGCCCGGATCTCGGCGTCCAGACCGTCACCCTCGGTCGTCGGCAGGGCCGAGCCGGACGCCGCGGCCGCGGCCTGGTCCTCGGTCAGGCCAGCGGCGATGCCGATCCGGCGCAGCACCTCAGGATCGCTGATCGACTCGCCGTCCACGAAATGCGCCTGCAGGAGCGCGAGCTTGGTGGCCCACGCCGCCGAGGCGTCCCGATCGGCTGCGGCGTGGATGAGCCGGTGGGCGCGCCAGGTGTTCGCGACCTGGAGCCGATCGAAGTCGAGGGTCAAGTTCTCGGAGGCCGCCGCCTGCTCGACCATCGCGAACATGCCCCGGACGCGGTTCTCGGGCAGCCCCTTGGACGCCGCCAGGTAGTCGGCCTCGGTGCCGTCGTAGCGCTCGGGCAGGGTGGGGTCCAGCTGGAACGAGCGCAGCGCGACCTCGACGTCGTCGCGGTGCTCGAAGGCGTCCAGGACACGGCCGAACCGGGTCAGGCCGATGTAGCACCAGGGGCAGGCGACGTCGCTGAAGATCTCCACTCGCATGAGGGCGTCAACCCGGGCGGGCTGGGCGATATTCCGCCACCCCGGACGGACGTGGTCGTGCGGCGTCCGAACGTCGTTATAGGCTGGAACCCCGTGGGACAGACGCGGCAGACCAAGCACATCTTCGTTACCGGAGGCGTCGCCTCCTCTCTCGGCAAGGGTCTGACGGCGTCCAGCCTCGGCTCACTCCTGGTGGCCCGCGGGCTGCGGGTTACGATGCAGAAGCTCGATCCGTACCTCAACGTGGATCCGGGCACCATGAACCCGTTCCAGCACGGCGAGGTCTTCGTCACCGAGGACGGCGCCGAAACTGACCTCGACATCGGCCATTACGAGCGCTTCCTCAACGTCGCGCTCTCGGCGGACGCCAACGTGACGACCGGCAAGGTCTACTCCCACGTCATCGCGAAGGAGCGTCGCGGCGACTTCCTGGGCGACACCGTGCAGGTCATCCCGCACATCACGAACGAGATCAAGGACGAGATGCTCGCCATGGCGCGTCCGGGGGTCGACATCGTGATCCACGAGATCGGCGGCACCGTGGGCGACATCGAGTCGCTGCCGTTCTTGGAGGCGGCGCGGCAGGTCCGGCGCGAGATCGGACGCGCCAACGTCCTGTTCGTTCACGTGTCGCTGGTGCCCTACATCGGACCCTCCGGCGAGATGAAGACGAAGCCCACCCAGCACTCGGTCGCTGCCCTGCGCCAGGTCGGCATCTTGCCGGACGCCATCGTCTGCCGCGCCAACCGCGACGTCCCCGACAGCATCAAGCGCAAGATCGCCAACGCTTGCGACGTCGACGAGGAGGCCGTGATCTCCTGCCCGGACGCCCCGTCGATCTACGACATCCCCAAGGTCTTGCACGCCGAAGGTCTGGACGCCTACGCCGTCCGCCGGCTCGGGGTGAAATTCCGCGACGTCGGCTGGAAGAAGTGGGACGACCTGCTGGAGCGGGTCCACCACCCCAAGCACGAGGTCACGGTCGCGCTGGTCGGCAAGTACATCGACCTGCCGGACGCCTACCTGAGCGTCTCCGAGGCGCTGCGCGCCGGCGGGTTCGCGAACTGGGCGAAGGTCAACATCCGCTGGGTGGCGTCCGACACGTGCGAGACCCCTGAGGGTGCGCAGGCGAACCTCGGCGACGTCGACGCGGTCGTCGTGCCGGGCGGCTTCGGCATCCGCGGCGTGGAGGGCAAACTGGGCGCGCTGCGGTACGCACGCGAGAACCAACTGCCCACGCTGGGCCTGTGTCTGGGGCTGCAGTGCATGGTCATGGAGGTCGCCCGGGACCTGTGCGGACTGGACGACGCGGCGTCCACCGAGTTCGACCCCGACACCAAGGCGCCGGTGATCTCGACGATGGCCGTGCAGCAGCACATCGTCGCCGGCGGCGGCGACCTGGGCGGGACGATGCGGCTGGGCTCGTACCCGGCGAAGCTGACGTCCGGCTCACTGGTGGCCGAGGCGTATGGGACGACCGACGTGACCGAACGGCACCGGCACCGCTACGAGGTGAACAACGCGTACCGCGACCAGTTGGAGGCCGCAGGCCTGCACGTCTCGGGCGTCTCGCCGGACGGGACCCTCGTCGAGTTCGTCGAACTCGACCGGTCGCAGCACCCGTACTTCGTCGCCACGCAGGCGCACCCGGAGTACAAGTCGCGGCCGACGCAGCCCCATCCGTTGTTCGCGGGCCTGATCAAGGCTGCCGTCCAGCGCAAGGCCGATTCGAGCTTGTTCTCCGAGGTCCACTGATGCTCGACCTGCCGGTCCTGACGGCGTCCGAGATCGCCGACGAGCGGTTGTCGTGGCCGGTCGTGGAGCACTCGGTGCTGGGCCGCGGGGTGATCCAGAGCTTCGTCCGGGACCGCGTGGAGACGCCCTCGGGGGAGCGGATGGTCCGCGACTACCTACTGCACACCGGGGCGGTCGGTGTCATCGCCGTCGACGCTGAGGACCGCGTGCTGGTCGTCCGCCAGTACCGGCATCCGGTCGGGTTCCGGCTCATCGAGCCGCCCGCCGGACTGCTCGATCTCGACGGCGAGGACTGGCTCAGCGCCGCCCAGCGCGAGCTGGCCGAGGAGGCGGGCGTCCAGGCGAGGGAGTGGCACGTCCTGGTGGACTACTTCACCTCGCCTGGCTGCCTGCAGGAGTCGCTGAGGGTGTTCCTGGCTCGCGGACTGGAGCCCGCGCCGCGTCCGGACGGCTTCGAGTTGGAGGGCGAAGAGGCCCACATGGACGTCGTCTTGGTGCCGCTCGACGACCTCGTGGACGCGATCTTCGCCGGACGCGTCCAGAACCCGACGATGGTCGTCGGCGCACTCGCCGCTCAGGCGGCCCTGCGAGGGGGACGCCTCCGCGACCTGCGGCGTCCGGATGCGCCCTGGGCCGCCCGCGACGCCAAACGCGACCGGGACGCCGAACGGGCGTAGCCCGATGTCGTGCTCGGCGAGGGCGCGCACGCGGTGGTGGTGGGCGGGGCGATCACGGATCCGGTCGGTGCGACGCGCTGGCTGGTCGGCGGCACGCCGTAGGTCGGCGCACCGGACGCCGCGCGTCCGGTGCATGATCGTCGCGTGCCCAGCATCCCGGACGCCGTCGACGCCTACCTGGCCCATCTGCGGGTGGAGGTGGGGGCGTCCAAGAACACGATCGGCTCATACGGACGCGACCTGCGGCGCTACGTCGATCACCTGGAGGCGTCCGGCGTGACCAACCTGGACGCCGTCGCCAGCGTTCACGTCGAATCGTTCGCGGCGGCGCTGCGGCAGGGCGGGGAGGACCGGCCGGGGCTCGCGGCCTCGAGCGTCGCCCGGGCCGTCGTGGCCGTGCGGTCGTTCCATCGGTTCGCGGTGCTGGACGGGACGACACCGGTCAACCCGGCCGCCGCCGTGAAGCCTCCTCAGCAGCCGAAGCGCCTGCCGCACGCGCTCTCGGTGGGCGAGGTACAGGCATTGCTGGACGCCCCGGACCGGACGACGCCGGTCGGGCTCAGGGACGCCGCGCTACTGGAGATCCTGTACGGCACCGGCGCCCGCATCAGCGAGGCCGTGGGCCTGGACGTCGACGACGTCTCCTCCCAGCTGGACGACCCGGGTCTCGGGCTGCGCCTGTTCGGTAAGGGGCGCAAGCAGCGCATGGTGCCGCTCGGCTCGTACGCCCGGACGGCGGTGGGGGACTACCTGGTGCGCGGGCGTCCGACGTTTCAGGCGCTGGCGAAGCGGCCGGGGCCGGCGCTGTTCTTGAACTCCCGCGGGGGACGGCTCAGCCGGCAGTCGGCGTGGCAGATCGTCCAGAAGGCGGCGTCGACGGCGCGGATCGCGGGGGAACCGGGTCCGCACGCCCTGCGCCATTCGTTCGCCACGCACCTGCTGGACGGCGGCGCCGACGTGCGTGTGGTCCAGGAACTGCTCGGTCACGCGTCCGTCACGACCACCCAGCTCTACACGCTCGTCACCTCCGAGCATCTGCGCGAGGTCTTCCTGACGTCGCACCCGCGGGCGCGCTGAGCTTCAGGGTCGGAAGGGCACGGCGGGACCGCTCCCACCCGCGGGCGCTGAGGCTACGAAGCCTCCACCACCGCATGATTTTCCCAACTGTGTCATGGACAACCGAGTAGAAGGTGGGAATGGGAGCGTCAACTCGCCTGACCCGCTCGGGCTCTCGTGGAGCCTCATCGCCTCATCTTGGGGGGCGGGCCAGTCTCGCTTGTGAGAAGCGTCCGGCGGCAGCGGGAGAGCGGAGCCGGCTCATACACTGTGCGCCGTGGTGAACAACGACCGACGCTACGTGCCGCCCCGCCGACGGCGCGACCGAAAGGAGCAGTGGGCGGTCCTCGCGCTCGTCGGGCTGTTGGCCGTGGTGATCGTCGTCCCGCAGATCCTGTCCCGGACTGTCGCGCTCACGGTGCCGACCGCGACGACGAAGACCGTCCAGGCGGGTTCGTCGGCCAAGCCCTCTACCAGTGCCCCCACGAGCGTCGCGACGAGCACAGCGCCCGCCGCCCCATCGGCCAAGGATCCCGTCTCCGGGCTGCGCTGGGTGACCTTGGCCGAGCTGCCGGCGCAGGCGTCCGACACGATGAAGTCGATCAAGGCCGGACCGCCTTACAAGTACCCCAAGAACGACGGCGTCGTCTACCACAACAGCGAGGGCATCCTGCCGAAGCAGAAGGACGGCTACTACCACGAGTTCACCGTCGTGACCCCGGGCGCCAGCACCCGCGGCGCGCGCCGGATCATCGCCGGCGGCCCCAAGATGGGCGTGACGAACGCCGAGTGGTACTACACCGACGATCACTACAGCAGCTTCGAGAGGATCCGCCCGTGACTCAGGCTCAGCAGACCAAGGGCGTCGTGACCACCTCGGTCCGGACGCCCGCCGACTTGGCCGCCCGCCTCACCGCGCAGGGCTGGCGCGTCGGCATCGTCTCCGGTGCGCCGACGAAGGCCGAGGCGTTGGCCGCCATCGGTAAGGCCCTCGATTTTCCGTCCTACTACGGCAGGAACCTGGACGCCCTCACGGACTGCCTGCGTGATCTTGAGGCCCCGACGGCCCTGATCTGGGTCGGCTGGGAGCCCTTCGCCGTCTCGTCGGCGTCCGACTGGGGCAAGCTCGTCACGGTGCTCTCCGACCGCGTAGCCGAGGAAGGGACGCTGTTTTCGGCCCTCTTCTGCGTGGGTGCCCCTGAAACCGATCTCCCGAGCCTGTAGGGCAGCTCAATCGAGGCAGAACTCGTTGCACTCGGGGTCGCGCAGGACGATGAAGCCCAGCGACAGTCCAACCGGCTCGTGGCGCGTCAGCCGGGTGGCCCCCAGCCCGACGAGGCGATCGCACTCGACTTCCAGCAGTCGCATCCGCTCGGCCGGATCGGTCACACCTGGCGCTTTGCGCAGGTCCAGGTGCACCCGGTTCTTCGCCGTCTTGCCCTCGGGTACCTGGTGGAAGAACAGCCGCGGACCGACCCCCTCCGGGTCGTGGATGGCCGACGCCCGATTGCGCTCGGCACCCGGGACGCCGCGAGCGTCCAGGAAGGCGTCCCAGGTCTCGAAGCCGGCAGGCGGGGCGTCCAGCTCGTAGCCGAGGGCGTCCGCCCAGAAGCGCGAGAGCGCGGCCGGGTCGGCCGCGTCGAACGTGACTTGCACCGTGGTTGCGATGGCCGAACGTTACCTCGGACCTCCTCGCAGCCAAGTCGGCATGTCGTCATTTCGACCACTAGAGTGTGCCCGATCGCACCGGCGGCGAGTTGAAAGGAAGACGTGAGCGACCCCCTCTTCACCGACGACACCCCCGAGGCCCCGGACGGTCTTGGTCCCACCGGACGCCCCTTGCCCGCGTTCCCGCCTCCGCCGCCTCCGCGTGAAGGTGCCAAGAAGGCCCTTGTCATCGCCCTGTGTAACCAGAAGGGCGGGGTCGGCAAGACCACCACGACCATCAACCTGGGCGCGGCGCTCGCCGAGACCGGACGCCGCGTCCTGCTCGTCGACTTCGACCCGCAGGGCTCGCTGTCGGTCGGCCTCGGCGTCAACCCCCACAACCTCGACCGGTCTATCTACAACCTGCTGCTCGGCCGCAACGTCGACACCGCGGACGTCATCCTGCCGACCCGCACGCCCAACCTCGATCTGCTGCCGGCCAACATCGACCTGTCGGCGGCCGAGGTCCAGCTGGTCTCCGAGGTGGCCCGCGAGCAGACCCTGCGCCGCGTTCTTCGCCCGGTCCGCAACGTCTACGACGTCATCCTCATCGACTGCGCCCCGTCGCTCGGCCTCCTCACCGTGAACGCGCTGACGGCGGCCGACCGCGTGCTCATGCCGCTGGAACTGGAGTTCTTCGCCCTCCGCGGCATCGCGCTGCTCACCGACACGATCGAGAAGGTGCAGGAAAGGCTGAACCCCGACCTCGAGATCCTCGGCATCCTCGGCACCATGTTCGACTCCCGGACGATCCACGGCCGCGAGGTGCTCGAGCGCGCCGTGGAGGCGTTTGGCGACGACGTCTTCCACACGGTGATCCGGCGGACGATCAAGTTCCCCGAGACCACCGTCGCCGGCGAGCCGATCACGTCGTACGCGTCCAGTTCGCCCGGCGCGGCCGCGTACCGCCAGCTCGCCCGGGAGGTGCTCGTCCGATGCCCCGGCGCGTAGACCTTCCTGGGGCGTCCGAGCTGTTCCGCCCCACCGCCGACAAGGCCGGACGCCCCGCGTCCAGCCCGCCTGCGGTCACGCCGCAGCCGCTGGACGCCGCCCCGAGTCCCACCGGACGCATCCGCCACGACGAGAAGATCACCGTCTACGTGAGCAGCGAGGAACTGCTGGCCCTCGAACAACTGCGGCTCACGCTGCGCGCCCACCACGGCGTCGCGGTGGACCGCGGTCGCATCGTGCGGGCCGCGATCGCCGAGGCGCTCGCCGATGTGCAGGCCAACGGGGCCGACGCGCGCCTGATCCAGCGCCTGACGCAGTCCTGACGCACCCACGCCCGTGACCACCTCGACGTTCAACGTCACCCTGACGAACTTCACCGGACCCTTCGATCTGCTCCTGCAGCTGATCACCCGGCACAAGCTGGACGTCACCGAGGTCGCCCTCAGCGTGGTCACCGACGAATTCATCACCCACGTCCGGATGGGCCAGTCGGGCGAGGAGCCGTGGGACCTCGACCAGACGACGTCCTTCATCGTCGTCGCCGCGACGCTGCTCGATCTGAAGGCCGCCCGCCTGCTGCCCCAGGGCGAGGTGGACGACCCCGAGGAGCTGGCGGTCCTCGAGGCCCGCGACCTGTTGTTCGCCCGGCTGCTGCAGTACCGGGCCTTCAAGACCATGGCGGCGATGTTCGCGTCCACCTTCGAGGACCAGGGACGCCGCCACGCCCACCCCGGCGGCCTCGAAGACCAGTTCCGCGCTCTGCTGCCCGAGGTCGAGCTCAACGTCGAACCGGACCAGCTCGCCTGGCTCGCCGCCCGCGCGATGGCGCCCAAGGAGGCGCCCGAGATCAGCTTCACCCACCTGCACGCGCCGAAGGTCAGCGTCGCCGAGCAGGCCGAGATCATCGTGCGGCGGCTGCGCAGGTCCGGGACGACCACCTTCCGCGCGCTCGTGGCGGACGCCGAGGAGCGCAACGTCGTCGTCGCGCGCTTCCTGGCCCTGCTGGAGCTGGCCCGCCAGCGCGCTGTGGCGTTCGAGCAGGTCACGGCGCTCGGCGAGCTCACCATCCGCTGGACCGGCACGGGTGAGGGCGAGATCGCCATCGCCGACGAGTTCGACGGCGAGCCGTCACCGGCGCAGACACCCATCGATCGCGAAGGAGAAGCATGACCGAGGACCAGGCCGCCGCGGCGGCGTCCGAGGAGACGGCGAAGCCGGCCGACGGCTTCGACATCGATCCTTCGACGATCACCGGCCCGCTGGAGGCGCTGCTGTTCATGGCGACCGAGCCCATGCCGACGGCCGAGCTGGCTCAGGCGTTGGACGTGCCCAAGCCGGTCGTCTGGCAGGCGCTGGACGAGCTTCGCGCGTTCTATGACACCTCCGGACGCGGGTTCGAGCTGCGGGAGGTGGGCACCGGCTGGCGCTACTACACCCGCCCCGAGCATCACGACGTCATCGCGCGCTGGCTGCTGGAGGGCCAACACGGACGCCTCAGCCAGGCCGCCCTCGAGACCCTCGCGGTGATCGCCTACCTGCAGCCGATCTCGCGGTCCCGGGTGAGCGCCGTCCGCGGGGTGAACGTGGATGGCGTCGTGCGCACCTTGGTCACCCGCGAGCTGATCGAAGAGACCGCTCGCGACCCCGAGACCGGGGCGATGCTCTTCTCCACCACGGCGACGTTCCTGGAAAAGATGGGGCTCACCAGCCTCGACCAGCTCCCGCCGATCGCGCCGCACCTGCCGGAGGCGTCCGCGCTGGAGGCCGAGCTCAGTGGTTTGGCGAGCCTGGCCGATCTGGGCGAGGATGCGACCATGACATCCTCGCCCTCCTCGCCGAACTCCGCTCCACCGCCCGAGGTCGCCGACGAGTGGGCCGACGAGCAGGTCGCCGAGTCCCAGGCCCACGCTGAGGACGACGCCCGCCGCGACGTCGCCATCCCGGACGCCGCCGAGCTCGACCGCCTGTCGGATCCGGCATGACGAGCGCGGACGCCGAGGGCATCCGGCTGCAGAAGGTGCTGGCCCAGGCCGGCGTGACCTCCCGTCGCAACGCCGAGATCATGATCGACGAGGGACGCGTCGAGGTGAACGGCGAGGTCGTTATGGAGCAGGGCCGCCGCGTCGACCCCGACCGGGACGCCATCCGCGTCGACGGCAAGCGGATCCCGCCGCCGCGCCGCCACGCCTACTACGTGTTCAACAAGCCGCGCGGCGTCGTCTCGACGATGGACGACGACCAGGACCGCGCGTCCATCGCGCACTACACGACCGTCCCGAACCTGCGGAAACTGGCCCTGCGTCACGTCGGACGCCTCGACACCGACACCGAGGGCATGCTCTTCCTCTCCAACGATGGCGACTTCATCAACCGGGTGACGCACCCCAGCTACGAGCTGCAGAAGACCTACGTTGCCGAGGTGTCCGGGGTGGTCGACAAGAAGCTGGCGGACCGGCTGAAGAAGGGCATCATGCTCGACGACGGCCCCATCAAGGCCGACCGGGTCAAGGTGGGGGCCACGTCCGGCAACAAAACGATGGTGACGATCGTCCTGCACTCGGGCCGCAACCACATCGTGCGCCGCATCTTCGAGGCGGTGGGGCATCCGGTGCGGGCGCTGACGCGCGTCCAGATCGGTCCGGTGAAGATGGGCCAGCTCAAGGTGGGTGAGATGCGCGAGCTCACCAGCGACGAGCTCGGCGCCTTGCTGGACGCCGTCAAGCTCTAGCCCCCGCCATGGGCAGGCGCGTCTACGGGCTCGAGACCGAGTACGGGCTGAGCGCCCGGACGCGTCCGCCGGGGGCGTCCGACTGGAAGCGCCTGACGTCCGACGAGGCCGCGAGGGCGCTGTTCGCGCCGATGGTCAACGCGTGCGCGACCACGGGAGCCTTCCTGAGCAACGGCGGTCGGCTCTACCTCGATGTGGGCAATCACCCCGAGTACGCCACGCCCGAGTGCACGTCGATCGACGACCTGGTGGTGGCCGAGCGGGCCGGGGACGAGTTGATGGTCGCGCTGGCCGCCCAGGCCACTGACCTCGAGGCCCAGGCCGGACGCGACACCGAGTTCCGCCTCTTCAAGAACAACGTGGACTCGTACGGCAACACCTACGGCTCGCACGAGAACTACCTGGTCGATCGGGCCACCGACCCGGACGCGCTGACCGCCTGGCTGGTGCCGTTCCTGGTCAGCCGGCAGGCGATCGCCGGAGCCGGACGCTGGCACCGCGGACGGTTCACCGTGAGCCAGCGCTGCGACGCGCTGGCCGACGTCGTGTCGAACCAGACCACGCGCAGCCGACCGCTCATCAACACGCGCGACGAGCCGCACGCCGACCCGTCGCGGTACCGCCGCCTGCACGTCATCTCGGGGGACTCCAGCCTGGATGAATCGTCCGCCTGGCTGAAGTACGCGAGCACCGAGCTGGTCCTGCGCCTGGCCGAGTCCGGACGCCCAGCGCCCGTCAGCATCGACGACCCGGTCTTGGCCCTGCGTCGCTGGGGACGCGACCCGCGCGAGGCGTCTGAGATCCAGGCGCGCTACGCCGAGCTGAGCGGCGAGATCGCCGAGGGCCTCGAGGACGCCTCCGCCGCCTGGCGGGACGCGTCCGTGGTGCCCGAATGGGCGCACAAGCGGCGACTCATCGAGGCCCACCGCGAGCGCCATTCCTTGTCGGACGCCGATCCGCGGCTCGACGCCCTGGACCTGCGCTGGCACGCCCTCGGCACTGACCCGCAGGGGCGTCCGCTCGGGCTCGCCCGGCTCCTGGAGGCCCGCGGCGAGCTAGCCCGGCTGACCGACCCGGTGGCGGTGGCCGCCGCCCGCGAGGTCGCCCCGGGTCCCGGCAGGGCGCGCCTGCGCGGATGCCTCATCGCCGCGGCCAAGCAACACGGCCGCGAGAACACGGTCGACTGGGCGTCCTTCGTGGTACATGACCTGCCCGCGTCCCTGCGCCTGGACGACCCGTTCGTCGAGTCGGACGCCGAGGTCGACGCCCTGGTCGAGCGGATGCGCGCCGAGCCTCGGCGGCGCACCGTCGGTGGATTCCGGCCCCCACAGTGAGGACGGCTAGGCTGCCGGGGTGCGTACATCTGTCTGGGTCACTGCTGCGTCGACCACCATCCTTGCCCTTGCCCTGACCGCCTGCGGCGGACCGTCGGCGACGGTGAGTCCGGCGGCGAGCGCGAGCGCCGCGGCGTCCGCCAACACGACCCCGACGCCGGAGCCCACCGCGCATCCGTCCATCGCGCCGTTGACCTCGATCGACGGGATCACGGTCGACGGCGAGTTCGGCAAGGCGCCCGCGATTTCGTTCACCGCACCCTTTGCGATCGACGCGACCAAGTCGAAGGTGCTGAAGGCCGGCACGGGTCCGGTCGTGGCCGAGACGAACTACGTCGACGTGAACTACCAGGGCGTGAACGCCTACACCGGCAAGACTTTCGACAGTTCCTTCACCCGCGGGCAGAGCGCTCAGTTCCCGCTGAGCGGCGTCGTCGCCGGCTTCAAGACCGGGCTGGTCGGCAAGCACGTGGGCGACCGCGTGCTCGTCGTGATGCCCGGCAAGGACGGCTACGACGGCAGCGGTGGCAGCGGTGATGGCAGCATCCTGATCGGCGACTCCCTGGTGTTCGTGGTCGACATCCTCGACATCGACTACGCCAAGCCCTACGGCACCCCCGTCGCGCCGAAGGCCGGGCTGCCGACGGTCGCCGTGGACGCCAATGGCGTGCCGAGCGTGACCATCAACTCCGCGACGGCTGCTCCGACGGCCACCGTCATCGAGCCGCTCATCGCGGGCAGCGGGACGCGCAAGGTCGCGGCGACCGACTCGATCGCCGTCCACTACCGCATGTACTCGTGGAAGACGGGCAAGCTGCTCACGGACAGTTTCGCCGATCCCGACTCGGGGAACCTGTCCGACGCCTTGCCTTGCTGGAAGGAGGGGCTGGTCAACCAGCCCCTGGGCTCGCGCATCATGCTCGTCTGCCCGCCGGTCAGCGGCTTCCCGTCCGGCAACCCCACGCCCGCGGTGGAGGCCGGCGACACGGTCGTGTTCGTCGTTGATCTGATGTTCGCCCAGCCCAACCAGTAACCTCGTCGGACCATCGAACCGAGGGAGCGCCCATGAACTTCGAAAAGGTTGTCTTCGGCTTCTTCGTGCTCCTGGCGGCCACGCTCAACTTCGGCTATGTCACGGGCGAGATCGGCAATCCGGCGCATCACAACGAGCTTGAGTTGTATGCAGCGATCGTCGTCAACATCGTCGTCGTCGTCCTGAAGCTGGGTGATCGGACGCAGATGGGTGCCATGCATCTCGCGTCCAGCCTGGTGGCGTCCATTCAGTTGCTCGTCGCGGGCGTCCAGTGGGTGTGGGAGACGCAGGCGAAGGGCATCGCCTCGATGGACGTCTCCCCGCACGCCATGAGCAGCGTGGTGTCGCTGGCCCTCGGAGCGCTGCTGGCGAACATCGTGTCGGTCGTGCTCATGGTGATCGAGACGGCCAACTTCCGGCGTCGGGTCTGAGCGGTGGGGCAGCCGGCTCCGGCGCGTCCGAGGTCGCCCCGGACGGTCCTGCGCCGCGTCAACGTGCGGCTGCCGGCCGCGTCGGCGCCCGCGGACGCACTCTTCATCCTGATGCGGCGCGTCCGCGGACCGTTGATCCTGGTCATCGCAATGTTCTCCCTCGACGTCGTCGGGATGACGTTGATGCCGGGGGCGGACAACGACGGCAACACCTACTACATGACGATCTTCGACGCGTTCTACTTCTGGAGCTACGCGGCGACCACGATCGGCTTCGGCGAGACCCCGTACAACTTCACCGTCGCCCAACGCATGTGGGTCACGTTCGGCATCTACAACTCGGTCATCTGCTGGGCCTTCGCGCTGGGCTCGATGCTGAGCCTGTTCTCCGACCGCGCCTTCCAGCGCGCGATCCGGCTTCAGCGCTTCGGGCGTCAGGTACGCCTCCTGCGTGAGCCGTTCCTGATCATCGCCGGCTACGGCCAGATGGGACGCCGCGTCGCGGAGACCTTGGACGCCGCCCAAGGCCGTCGCCTCGTCGTCATTGACACCGACGAGCGGGCGCTCGATCAGCTGGCCAGCGGCAGGCTCAGCGTCGACGTGCCGGCCGTGGACGGGGACGTCCGCGAACCCACGACGCTCGCCCTTGCGGGGCTGACCCATCCCTACTGCGAGGGCGTCTTGGCGTTGACGCACGACGACGCGGTCAACATGGCCGTGGTGATGGCGGTGCAGCTGCTGCGGCCTGAGGTGCCGGTCTACGCCCGGGCCAACGACCGGGCGATCGCCGCCACCATGCACGACTTCAAGTGCGATGCCGTCATCAACCCCTACGACCGATTCGGCGACTACCTGCAGTTGCGGCTCAGTCGCCCCACCACGTATCGGCTCGTGACGTGGCTGCTCGCCCCCTACGACGAGCCGCTGGGCAAGCCGCTCCGCTCGGTCCCGGCGGGCCGCTGGGTGGTGGCGAGCGACGATCACTTCGGCACCGAGCTGGCCGCTGACCTCCGCGGCATCGCCGAGAACGTCGATGTCGTCGACGTCGGACGCGACCTGCCACCCATGACCGATGTCGTCGGATTCATCGCCGGGGGCCGGGACGAGAACCGCAACCTGGCCTTGGCGGCGCACGCGCGACTGGACAATCCGGACGTCTACATCACGATCCGGGCCAGCTCGGAGTCGCTGGCGCCCTTGCTCACGGCGTTCGCGCCTGACACGGTCTTCATCCCGTCCAAGCTGACCGCCCAAGAGGCGTTGGCCCGCGTCGTGACGCCCGACTTCTGGGCCTTCTTCCAGCACGCCTTCGGCCAGGACGAGCAGTGGTCCGAGGAGCTCCTGGACCGGCTGGTCGAGCGCCAGGGTGAGGGGTCGCCGGCGAGCCGCCGGTTCGTCCTCAACGCGACTGACGCGCCCGGCGTCGTCCACTGGCTCGCGCACGAGACGCTCACCTTGGCCGATCTGCTCCGCGACCCCGCCGATCGCGATCAGCCCCTGAGCCTCGTGCCCTTGATCCTGACCCGGGGGGCCCGGGACCAGTTCGTGCCCAGTGACGACACCGTGCTGCAGGTGGGCGACGAAATCGTGATGGCCGGACACGACGGCGCTATGGCCTCCCTGGAGCAGACCCTGTTCCACCCGTCCGCGGTGGAGTACGTCGCCACCGGACGCATCGTGCCCTCGACCTGGCTGTTTCGGCGCCTCAGCCCCCGCGTCCAGAACGTCTGATCAACCGTAGAGCCACGGCTCCCGGGGCAGGCGCGCCGGATCCCAGCGCGCCAGCAACTCGTCAGCCGAGATCGGTTCCGCGGGCTGGTTGAGGCCGAGCGAGTGGCCGAGCAGCGACCGGACGCCGTCGGCGCCGATCCCCGCGTCCGCGAGGTCGGCGAGCGTGACGGCCCCGTCGCGCTTGGCGAGGCGGCGTCCCGTCTGGTTCAGCACGAGCGGCACGTGGGCGTACTGGGGCGCCCCGCCGCCGAGGCGTCCGATCAGCCACGCCTGCCGCGGCGAGCTCGACAGCAGGTCGTCGCCGCGGACGACCTGATCGACGCCCTGGGCGAGGTCGTCGACGACGACGGCCAGGTTGTAGGCGTACGCGCCGTCGTTGCGGCGGACCACGAAGTCATCCACCAGGCCGGTCACGGGTCCGTTCCACAGGTCGGTGACCGTGCTGGACGCCCCGGCCGCTCCGATCCGTAAAGCGGGCGGACGCCCCCGGCGCCGGTCCGCCGCCTCGGCGTCAGACAGCCCCCGGCAGGTGCCGCCGTAGGGGCGATAGCCGTCGTCGTGCGGGGCGGATGCCGACTCGGCGATCTCGCGGCGGGTGCAGAAGCACTCGTAGGTGGGCAGGTGGGCCAGGGCGTCCGCGTACAGGTCGATCCGGTCCGACTGCCGGACCACCTCGCCGTCCCAGTCGAGGCCCAGAGCGGCCAGGTCGCGCAGCTGCCGGTCGGCCACCCCGGACGCGGCGGCGACGCGGTCGGCGTCCAGGTCCTCGATGCGGACCAGGAAGCGGCGTCCAGTGGATCGGGCCATCAGCCAGGCCACCAGGGCGGTTCGCAGGTTGCCCAGGTGCAGGTCGGAGGTGGGGCTGGGCGCGAAGCGGCCGGCCGGTGAGAGCTGCATGGGACGAAACTACCGGTGACGTCTCCCGACCGGCCCAGCGACCCAGTCACGACCATGGATTCGACGCGGCCCGGCGACGTCACCGTCCCATCCGGCCGGGGAGTGTCGCCGCCGTGCCGCTGCTCAGGCCCGGTTAGGCTGGCACGTCGAGCGGGAAGGGGGCGGAGGTGTCGGCGAGGAAGTCCGAGCGGATCATGAACCTGACGATCTGCCTGCTGATGGCGCGTCGGTTCCTGCCGCGCGAGAGCATCCGCGAGGCCGTCGAGGGCTACCACGGGCTGTCGGACGCGGCCTTCGAGCGCACGTTCGAGCGCGATAAGGAAGAGCTGCGGGCGATGGGCGTCCCAATCGAGACCGGCAGCGACTCGGTGCTCTTCCCCGACGAGGTGGGCTACCGCATCCGCCGGGCCGATTTTGAACTGCCGCCGCTGGAGTTCAGCGCGGGGGAGACGGTCGCCCTGGGGCTGGCGTCCACCGTCTGGGACCAGGCCCGCGTGGCCGACGATATGGTCCGGGCGGTCGCCAAGCTGCGGGCAGCCGGCGTCGAGCCGGACGCCGACCGCGCGGCTCACCTGGCCCCCAGCCTCGCCGCTCACGAGGCAGCGTTCGAGCTGCTCTGGCAGGCGACCAACAGCCGTACGCGCGTCCGGTTCACCTACAAGGGCGTGGAGCGGGTCGTTGAGCCGTGGTTCCTGGCAAACCGGCGGGGGGCCTGGTACCTGCTGGCCTTCGATACGACGCGTTCGGATCGCCGCCTCTACAAGGTGGCCCGCGTCGAGGGCGAGGCCACGGTTGTCGGAGAGGCACAGGCGTACGCCGTTCCTGAGATCGACCTCGAGGCCGCCTTTGCCGCCCTGGAGGCGCGTCCGGCCGACCTGTGGGCGGTCGTCGCGATCGCCGACGGCAGGGCGCCGGACCTGCGGCGGCGTGCCGAGCCGATCGACGGCGTCGCCCCGGCCGGTCGGAGCCTGTTCCGCCTGCCCTATTCAGAAGAGCGCGATCCGGTGGGCGAGCTGGCGGCCCACGGCGCCGACGTCTTGGTGCTGGAGCCCGCGGCGCTGAGGGCTGCCGTGGCCCGGCACTTGCGCGGCGTGGTCGGCCTGGAGGCGTCGTGACGTCAGCCGACCAGGTGGCCCGACTGTTGGCCCTCGTTCCCTACCTGCAGCAGCATCCGGACGCCGACGTCCGGGTGACCGCAGCGTTGTTCAACACCACCCCGAGGCAGCTGGTCGCGGACCTCAAAGTGCTCTGGTACTGCGGCCTCCCGGGCGGCCTGCCTGGCGACCTCATCGAGATCGACATGGACGCGGTCGAGCTCCACGGACGCATCCGGCTCTCGAACGCCGGGTTCCTCGCGCGCCCGGTCCGGTTCACCCTGGACGAGGCCATGTCGCTGGCGGTCGCCCTGCGGGCGCTGCTGGAGCTGGGCGACTCGGGCCTGAAGACGGCGGTCCAGTCCGCCCTGGTCAAGCTGGAAGCCGTGATCGGCACCGAGGCGCGCGTCGGCGTCCGGTTGGCCGGGGGAGAGGACGAGACCAGGGACGCCCTGGCAGCTGCGCTGGCTCGCGGCGTGGCCGTCCGCCTGGACTACCACGGGCCGTCACGCGGAGTCGCGACCAGGCCGCTCGTGGACCCGGAACGCATCGTCGTCCGAGATGGCTACGCCTACCTGGACGCGTGGAGCCACGAACGGGGTGCCTGGCGAAGCTTCCGGCTCGACAGGATCGTCGCCGTGACGCCCACCGACCGGCCGGTGTCGGACCACGGGGCTCCGCCGAGCCCGGCGGGCGGCTGGCTGGATCATCGGCAGGACGCCGTCGAAGTGACGCTGGAGCTCGCCCCCGAGGCTCGCTGGGTCACGGAATATCACCCCATCCGCTCGGCCGTCATCAAGCCTGACGGCGTGGTGAGTGTCACGCTGCTGGTCGCGGACCCCGCCTGGCTGCGGCGCCTGCTGCTGCGCCTCGGGCCGGCGGTGCTGCGGGTCGAGCCGCCCGCGGCGGCGGCGTCCGCTGCGGAGGTGGCCCGCGAGGCACTCGACCTGTACGAGTCTTAGCGCGCGCTGAGGGGTGGCGGCGCTTCGTGGGGCGGCTACCCTGTGCCGTGCATCTACACTGATGCGGGCACAGCGTCGATCTCGAAGGAGCAAAGCATGCCGAACCTAGGTGGCTGGGAATGGGTCATTCTCGCCGTCGTCGCTCTCATCCTGTTCGGCGGGACGAAGATCTCCGGCTTCGGTAAGAACGCTGGCAAGGCGATCCGCGAGTTCAAGGAGGAGTCGCAGATCCAGAGCAAGGCCGACAAGGCACGCGCGGACGCCGAGGCGAGCATCGTGCACGACGCCGAGCTGGTCGATCCGCCGAAGAAGCCCGACGTCTCGGCCTAGCTGACCTATGGCCCGGCTGAACCTGGGCTGGCTCAAGCCCCCCAAGGTCCCGGCTGACGGTGTCATGTCCCTCGCGGACCATCTCCGCGAGTTCCGTTATCGGGTGGTGGTGTCCGCGCTCGCGATCATCGCGGGCATGATCGGAGTCGCGTTCTTCTGGCGTCCGCTGTTCAACCTGATGGTTGGCCCGCTGATGATGGCTCGGGATGTTCTCAAACAGACGAACCCGAACATCAACACAGTGTTGACCATGGAGGACTACACCCAAGGCTTCTTCCTGATCCTCCAACTGTGTCTCGTCGGTGGACTCGTCCTGACGAGTCCCTTCTGGCTCTACCAGGCGTGGGCGTATATCGTTCCCGCACTGTTGCAGAAGGAGAAGCGCATTGCGCTGTCCTTCATTGCCGTCGCGGCCCCCCTCTTCATCTTCGGCTGCCTCGTTGCCTATTGGGTGATGCCTCAAGGCATCATCGTCATGCTGCAGTTCACCCCCGACAATCTCGGCATCTTGAACATGCTCCGCGTCAACAACTACCTGAGTCTGCTGCTCCAGCTGATGGTCGTCTTCGGCATCGGGTTCCTGGTTCCCGTGTTCGTGGTCGCGTTGAACCTGGTGGGCATCATCTCCGGCGCGATGCTGAAGAAGGCCCGGACAGGCGTCATTTTCGGCACGTTCGTCTTCGGCGCGGCGGCCACGCCCGGCGCCGATCCGTTCTCGATGTTGGCCTTGGCCATCCCGATGATGCTGCTGTTCTTGATCGCCGAGGCGCTTTGCCACGCCAACGACAAGCGCCGCGCCCGCAAGATCGCGGCCGAAGAGAAGGCGGACGCCGAGCGCCGGGCGTTGACTCCGTGACGGAGGTTCGGCGTCGGCTGACGCTCCTGGTGAACCCGTCGTCGGGACGCGGCAAGGCCCGCCGCCTGCTGCCCAGGGTTGTCGCGGAGTTGGGTCGCCTGCTTCCGGACGCCGACGTCACCGTCCGGCTCACCACCGACTACGCGGACGCCCGCGCGCAGGCGTCCAGGGTGATCGGGGAGGCGTCCGGCAGCGACGGGCTGCTGATGATGGGCGGCGACGGCATGACGTCCATCGGTCTCAACGCCGCGGCGCAGAGCGGCGTGCCGCTCGGCATCGTGCCTGCCGGCACGGGCAACGACTTTTGCCGCGGCGTCGGGCTGCCCACCACGGTGGACCAGGCGCTGGCAGTCATCGCCGCCGGCCACACCGAGGACCTCGACCTGATGAGCGTCGACGGCGAGCTCGTCGACGGCTCCCAGCGGCGCTGGGTGGGCTCGATCCTGTCCAGCGGCTTCGACGAGAAGGTCAACTGGCGCAACAACCACCTGCCGATCAGCCTCGGCGCACCGTCGTACGCGTACTCGGTGATCATCGAGCTAGCCAAGTTCAAGCCCCTGGCGTACCGCATCGAGATCGACGGCGTCCCCCGCGAGCTGGACTCGATCCTCATCGCCGTCGGCAACGCCGGCGTCTTCGGCGGCGGCATGAAGGGCTGCCCGGACGCCGACGTCCGCGACGGCCTGCTCGATGTCACGATCGTCCATCCGGTCGGACGCGGCACCCTGATCAAGCTGCTGCCGCGCCTGTTCGACGGCACGTTCGCGAAGCATCCGGCGGTCGAGCTCCTGCGCGCCACCGAGGTCGGTATCGACGGCGACGGCCTGTTCGGCATGGCCGACGGCGAGGAGCTCGGACGCCCCCCGTTCACCTGCCGCGCCGTCCCCGGGGCCATCAGGCTCTACACGCCCGCCCCGGCCTGGCCGTCCTGACCGATCCCCTAGGGTGTGGCAAGTGAGTGCCGCCCCCGCTTTGGGACCCAGCTTCGCCGCCTTCGCCGCGGGCTACGACTTCGCCTTGGACGACTATCAGGTCGAGGCCTGCGCGCACATCGAGGCCGGCTCCGGCGTCCTGGTGGCGGCGCCGACGGGCGCCGGAAAGACCGTCGCGGGGGAGTTCGCCGTCTTCCTGGCCCTGCAGCGCGGACGCAAGTGCTTCTACACGACCCCGATCAAGGCGCTGTCGAACCAGAAGTACCACGACCTGGTCGAGCGCTACGGCGAGGCCAACGTCGGACTCCTCACCGGCGACACCTCGCTCAACGGCGAGGCGCCCGTGGTCGTCATGACGACCGAGGTCCTGCGGAACATGATCTACGCCCGGTCCCGCACGCTCGACGGCCTGGGCTTCGTGGTGATGGACGAGGTCCACTACCTCGCCGACCGCTTCCGCGGCGCGGTCTGGGAAGAGGTGATCATCGGGCTCGCCGAGAGCGTCCAGCTCATCGCCCTGTCCGCCACCGTGTCGAACGCGGAGGAGTTTGGTGCCTGGCTGGCCGAGGTCCGCGGCGCGGTGGCGATCGTGCTGAGCGAGCGGCGTCCGGTGCCGCTGTTCCAACACGTCATGGTCGGACGCCGCATCTACGACCTGTTCGAGGACTCCGGACGTGAGGTCAACCCCGAGCTGACCCGGCTGGCCAAGGAGGAGTCGAAGTACGTCCGCGACGACTCCCGTCGGGGTCGCGGACGCCGTCAGCGCGACCGCATCGACGCCAACCAGGCCAAGCGCGGCAACGACCGCCCAACTCTGGTCCCGCGGCGCGACGGGGCCATCGAGAAACTCGCCGCCGAGGGGCTGCTGCCCGCGATCTACTTCATCTTCTCCCGCGCCGGCTGCGACGCCGCCGTGGGACAGCTGATGAACTCGGGGCTTCGGCTCACCACCCCCGCCGAGCGCGACGCGCTCGACGACATCGCGGCGCGACACGTGGCGTCCCTCAGCGACGACGACCTGGAGGCGCTCGGCTATCGCAGCTTCGCCGAGGCGCTGCGCCGAGGCGTCGCGGCGCACCACGCCGGGCTGCTGCCCGCCTTCAAGGAGGCCGTCGAGGAGGCGTTCGTCCGCGGCCTCGTGAAGGTGGTCTTCGCGACCGAGACGCTCGCACTGGGCATCAACATGCCCGCCCGCACGGTCGTGCTGGAAAAGCTGGTCAAGTTCAACGGTGACGCGCACGTCGACATCACGCCGGGGGAGTACACCCAGCTCACCGGACGCGCCGGCCGCCGCGGCATCGACGTCGAGGGGCATGCCGTCGTGCTGTGGCAGCGCAACTTCGATCCGCGCATGGTGGCCGGCCTGGCGTCCCGACGAACGTACCCCCTGCGATCGTCGTTCTCGCCGACGTACAACATGGCCGTCAATCTCGTGGGCAGTGTCGGACGCGAGCGCGCCCGCACGCTGCTGGAGCAGTCCTTCGCCCAGTTCCAGTCGGACGCCTCCGTCGTGGGCCTGGCTCGGGCGGTCGCCCGCAACACCGAGCGGGCGGCCGAGTCCTGGGCGAAGGCCGTCTGCGACCGCGGTGACTTCGCCGAGTACGCCGAGCTACGAGCCGAGATCGGACGCCTCGAGGCAGCGTCGGCCCGGGCGCGCAAGGACGACCGCCGGGCGGAGACGCTCTCGGCCCTGCTGGAGTTGCGTCCGGGCGACATCATCAATGTGCCGTCCGGGCGCTACGCGGGCTGGGTGCTCGTGGTCGATCCGGGGCTCGGCAACACCCGCGAGGGCCCGAAGCCGCTGGTCATGACCACGGAGCGTCAGCTCAAGAAGTTGACCATCACCGACATCCCCGCTCCGCCGGTCGTCGCCGGACGCCTACGGGTGCCCAAGCACTTCGACCCGCGCCAGGCCGCCGACCGGCGCAACCTGTTCGCGGCGTTCTCCAGCAAGCTGCGCGAGGTCGACCTGACGCCGACGGCGTCCGGACGCGGTGAGGTGGACGCCGACACGGCCGCTCGGATCGCCGACCTGCGCCACGAGCTCAAGAGCCATCCGTGCCACGGCTGCCCCGACCGCGAGGAGCATGCCCGCTGGGCCGAACAGGCCCTGCGCCTCGAGCGCGACAGCGCGACGCTCCGCGCGGCGTCCGAGAAGCGCACCAACACGATCGCGACCCGCTTCGACCGCATCTGCACAGTGCTCGAGGCGCTGGGCTACCTCGAGGAGGGTGGCCGCGCCGTGACCCCGGCCGGACGCCTCCTCGCCCGCATCTACTGCGAACTCGATCTCGTCGCGGCCGAGTGCATCCGCGCGGGCCTGTTCGACGAGCTGACCGCGCCGGAACTGGCGGCCGTGGCGTCCACTCTGATCTACGAATCGCGCGGCGGCGATCAGCGGCGTCCGGCGCGGATGCCGAACCGGTCCACCGAGATCGCGCAGTCGGCGCTGCGGACGGTGTGGCGCGAGGTCGGACTGCTGGAGCGCGATCACAAGCTCGACAAGGGCCGCGACCCCGACATCGGCTTCGCCGAGGCGGTGTTCGCCTGGGCGTCCGGGGAGCCGCTCGCCGACGTCCTCTACAGCTCGGACCTGACCGCCGGCGACTTCGTCCGCTGGACCCGTCAGGTCATCGACCTGGCCGGCCAACTCGCGGACGCAGCGGGCCCCGGCCCGCTGCGCGAGACGTCTCGCGAGGCGATCGTCCGGATGCGGCGCGGCGTCGTGGCCGCCGCGTACGACGAAGACGACTGAGACCCTCGCCCCACGCTACGGGGCGGCGTCGACACTCGGCCGGCGCAGGTGAGCGGGTTGTGGCCCGGTCAGGAGTAGGCTCACCCGATCCCGTCCGGGCATTCGACGAAGAAGGTCCACGAAGTGAGTTTTGCCGTCCTGGCACTGATCTGCGCGGTCGCGCTGCTCGGTCCGTTGCTCTCCCTGCCCCGATTCCGGATCCCCGTGGTCATCGGCGAGCTGGCCGTCGGCATCGTGCTCGGACGGACGGGCCTCGAGGTGCTCGACTCGTCCAACGAGACGCTGGCCTTCATGGGAGCGATCGGGTTCGCCCTGGTGATGTTCGTCGCCGGCACGCACGTGCCGGTGCTCGATCCGGCCATCCGGCGGGGCATCGGCCGCGGTGCCCTGCGCGCCGCGGCCGTGGGCGTCCTGGCGGTGCCGGTGGGCCTGGGCATCGCGGCCCTGTTCGGCGACGATCATGGCTGGCTCTACGCGGTGCTGCTCGCCTCGTCGTCGGCAGGACTGGTCCTGCCCGTGCTGGGCGGCGTTAAGGTCACCTCGACCGTGGGCCTGGAGTTCCTCACCCAGATCGCCATCGCGGACACCGCCTGCATCGTGCTGCTGCCGCTCGCGATCGACCCGGCGAATGCGGGCCGTGCCGCCCTCGGCACCGTGGCCGTGGGACTCACCGCCGGCGCGTTCTACCTCTTCTTGAACTGGGCGGAGAAGACCGGACGCCGCAGGACCGTCCACGACATCTCCGAGAAGCGGAAGCTCACGATCGAGTTGCGGGTGGTGCTCGTGATGCTCTTCGCCCTCACCGCGATCGCGGGCGCCCTGCACGTCTCCGTGATGCTGTCCGGCTTCGCCATGGGCATCGTCGTTGCCGCCGTGGGGGAGCCCAAACGCATGGCCAACCAGATGCTGGCCCTGAGCGAGGGCTTCTTCGCGCCGATCTTCTTCGTGTGGCTCGGCTCGTCGCTTGACCTTCGGGCGTTGGCCGGGCATCCACAGGGGATCGCGCTCGGGCTCGCCCTCGGGTTCGGGGCGCTGCTGGTCCACGGCCTGCTGGCCCTCACCGGCCAGCCGGTGCCGTTGGCGTTGACGACTGCGGCCCAGTTGGGAGTGCCCGTGGGGGCCGCCGCTTTGGGGACCCAGTTGGGGATCTTCAACGACAGCGAGCCCACCGCGATGCTGCTCGGCGCCCTGGTCACCGTCGTCGCGGTGACGATCTTGGCGCCGCGGATGCAGGCCGCCGTCGCCCCGAAGCTCGTCCCGGCTACGGCGCCGGACTGAGCTTCGAACAGCCCAGCAGGCCCTGGCGAGCGGCGTTCAGCCGGGCGACGCCCGCGGCGTCCGGCACGGAGGGCAGGCCGCTGGCGCCGATCAGCATCGGCTGCCAGTCCTCCTTGGTGATGACCGACGCGGACGCCGCCGCGCCGGCCGCGCGCTTGGCTGCGACCCGCTGCTTGTCGATCGAGATGGTCAGCACGCCGGTCGCCGGCTGGCTTGGCACCAGCCACCAGGTGAAGCTGCCGAGGCCGTAGTTCACGTACGTGTCCTTGGTCCAGCCCCCGGCCTGGACGCGGTGGCTGTGGCCCCCGATGACCGCGTCGGCGCCCGCGTCCGCGAGCAGGTTCACGACCTCGACCTGCTTCGGAGTGGGGCACGTTTGCCCTTCCTCCCCGTAATGGAGGAAGGCAACGACGACGTCGTAGCGGGCGGAGGCGTCCTTGACCGCGGCGAGGAACCGCTTGGCCGAGGTGGACTTGTACGGCTTGACCAGCGCCGCGACACCCGGCTTGGTCGCGGACGCGGTAAAGAGGTTGGTCGTCTCCTCCTTCAGCGCGCTGGCGTTGAAGACGGCGATGCTCACCCCGTCGACGGTGAAGGTGGCGGGAGACAGCGCCTGGTCGAGGTTCTGGCCGATGCCGATGACCTTGAGGGGAGCGCCAGGCAGAGCCTTCATGGTGTCGACCAGCCCGACGGGTCCGAAGTCGGCGCCGTGGTTGTTGGCCATGCCCGCGACATCGACTCCGGCGTTGGCCAGCGTTGTCAGCGCAGACTCGGGCGCCCTGAAGGTGAACTGCTTGCCCGCAATAGGGGTGCCGCGGGTCGTTACGGCCGTCTCGAGGTTCACGACCGTGATGTCCGCGCGGGACAGGTAAGGCTTGAGGGACGACAGCCCGTTCGGGTCTGCCGCCACGGCGCGCAGCTTGTCTTTCTCGAAGTGGACGTCGCCGGCGAACGCCATCGTCACCGGATCGGCGCCGGTGATCGGAGGCCGCGAGGCGGGCGGTGGTGCGGGCGGCGCGGCCGGGGTTGTCGGGGTGGCGGACGTGGTCGCCGACGGCTTGGCTGCGGAGGGCTTGGTCGAGGCCTTGGCCGGCGTCTTCGCAGCCGGACTAGGACTGGACGCTGGCTGCGGCGGAGTGGGCCCGGCCGGAACCGCAGCCCCGGCCGTGCAGCCCGTCAGGGCCAGAATTGCCAACCCGGCCGCGCTGGCCGTCCGGTATGAGAGCCGTGGCGTCATCCATCCCCCTGGTCCCACGTTGCGGCGAGCGTAGTGGACGGGCGCGGGAGGCTGAGTGAGGCTCGCTAACCTAACCTCATGAGCCTCGCCATCCGGGTGATTCCGTGCCTCGACGTTCACGACGGGCGCGTGGTCAAGGGGATCAACTTCCGGTCCTTGCGCGATGCGGGCGATCCCGTGGAACTGGCCACCACATACGGCCTCGAGGGGGCCGACGAGCTCACCTTCCTGGACATCTCGGCCTCCTCCGACGGCCGCGCCACCACCTACGAGATGGTGCGCCGGACGGCCGAGACGGTCTTCATTCCCCTCTGCGTCGGCGGGGGCGTCCGGGGGGTCGATGACGTCGATCGGCTGCTGCGCACCGGCGCCGACAAGATCGGCATCAACACGGGCGCGATCACGCGTCCGGAAGCCATCGACGAGATCGCCGCGCGGTTCGGCAACCAGGTGGTCGTGCTGAGCCTGGACGCCCGGCGCGAGGCCGGGCAGCCGTCCGGCTTCGGCGTCACCACCCACGGCGGTCGCACGTCCGCGGGCCTGGACGCCATCGAGTGGGCCAAAGAGGCCGTCGATCGTGGGGCGGGGGAGATCCTGCTCAACTCCATGGACGCCGACGGGACCACCTCCGGCTTCGACTTGGAGATGATCGAGGCGGTCCGGGCCGTGGTGGACGTCCCGCTCATCGCGTCCGGCGGGGCGGGCACGGTCGAGCACTTCGTGGACGCCGCCCGCGCCGGCGCCGACGCCGTCTTGGCGGCGTCCGTCTTTCACTACGGAACCCTGCGGATCGCGGGAGTCAAGCAGGCGCTGTCCCAAGCCGGTTTCCCCGTCCGGCTGGGATAAAGGTGGATTCGCCCCCGACAACAGTCGCGAATCCACCACCATCTCGTGGGTGGTCTCAACCTGCAAAGATGAGTCCATGTCCGACTGCCTGTTTTGCCGCATCGTGGCGGGTGACATCCCCTCTCGGCAGGTCTACGCCGGTGACGACGCCGTGGCCTTCCTGGACATCGCGCCGTTCAAGCGCGGCCACACGCTGGTGGTGTCGCGCCAGCACGTCTCCGACGCTCTGGCGGACGCCGACGTGCTGGCGTCCCTGGCACCGGCCATCACGGCCGTGGGACGGCTGCTCACCGAGCGGCTGGGCGCCCAGGGAATGAACATCCTCACGAACGTGGGCGAGGTGTCCGGGCAGTCGGTCTTCCACCTGCACGTTCACCTGATCCCGCGCTTCCAGGACGCCTCCGGCATCGAGGCGATGCTGACCCGGGATGACGACATCGACGTCGATGAGGTCTACCGCCGTCTGGTCTGAGCGCAGGCCGTCCACATGGTGGGCAGGGGCAGGTCAAAGTGTGGACAGACGGGACGCCATGGCTATGCTGGCCAGGTGCGGAATTCTCTTCTCGTAGTTCGATAGCGTGTCGGCCCCTCGCGGTTGACACGCTCCCTCGTTTGCCGTCGCGGCAGCGGGGGTTTTTTATTGCCTGACAGAGATCCCCGCCCACGATCAACGAATACAAGGGAGACGAGAATGACCGATGATGGATCGCCCACCCTGCTGACCGGCGCCGAGGCGCTGGTCGAGTCCCTGGAGCGCGTCGGCGTCGAGGTCGTCTTCGGCATCCCAGGCGGCGCAATCCTGCCGGCCTACGATCCGCTCGGGCAGAGCAAGCTCGTGCGCCACATCCTCGTTCGTCACGAGCAGGGCGCCGCGCACGCGGCAGAGGGCTACGCGATGACGTCCGGCAAGGTCGGCGTCTGCATGGCCACGTCCGGCCCCGGCGCCACCAACCTGGTGACGGGCATCGCGGACGCCTACATGGACTCCGTCCCGATGGTCGCGATCACCGGCCAGGTGGCGTCGACCGCCATCGGCACGGACGCCTTCCAGGAGGCCGACATCCGCGGCATCACCTTCCCGATCACCAAGCACAGCTTCCTGGTGACGCGGGCCGAGGACATCCCGGCCGCCATCAAGGCCGCCTTCCACATCGCCTCCACCGGACGCCCCGGCCCCGTCCTGGTCGACCTCGCCAAGGACGCGCTCACGTCCAAGGCGCCGTTCCGCTGGCCGGACGCGGTGGACCTGCCCGGCTACCACCCGACGACGAAGCCGCACACGAAGCAGATCCGCGAGGCGGCCAAGCTGATCGCGGAGTCGTCCCGGCCGGTCTTCTACGTGGGCGGCGGCGTCGTGAAGGCGTCCGCATTCGACGAACTGGCCGAGCTGGTGAAGATCACCGGCATCCCCCTCGTCACCACCCTGATGGCGCGCGGCGCGTTCCCGGACAGCCACGAGCTGCACATGGGCATGCCGGGCATGCACGGCACGGTGTCGGCCGTGGGCGCGCTGCAGAAGGCCGACCTGCTGATCGCGCTGGGCACCCGGTTCGACGATCGGGTGACCGGCAAGCTCAGCACGTTCGCGCCGACGGCCCGCGTCATCCACGCCGACATCGACCCGGCCGAGATCAGCAAGAACCGGGTCGCCGACGTGCCGATCGTGGGTGACGTCCGCGACGTGATCGCCGAGCTCAACGGCGTCCTGCGAGGTGCCGATCTGCCCGACTACTCCGCCTGGGTGCGCTATCTGACCAACCTCAAGGACAAGTACCGCGACGACGTCGAGCCCACCCACGACGGGCAGCTCAGCCCGCGCTACGTGATCAAGCGACTCGGCCAGTTGGCCGGTCCGGACGCGTACTTCGCGTCCGGCGTGGGCCAGCACCAGATGTGGGCCGCCCACTTGCTGCCTTTCGAGAAGCCCGGACGCTGGCTCAACTCCGGTGGCGCGGGCACGATGGGCTACTGCGTGCCGGCCGCGATGGGCGCGAAGGTGGGGCGTCCGGAGTCGGTGGTCTGGGGCATCGACGGCGACGGTTGCTTCCAGATGACCAACCAGGAGCTGGTCACCTGCACGCTGAACGACATCCCGATCAAGATCGCGATCATCAACAACGAGTCGCTCGGCATGGTGCGTCAGTGGCAGACGCTGTTCTACGGGCAGCGCTACAGCAACACCAACCTGGAATCGATGCGGGTGCCGAACTTCCCGATGCTCGCCGAGGCCATGGGCGCGCTGGGCCTCCGTGCCGAGACGCCCGAGGAGGTCGACGCGGTCATCAAGCAGGCCATGGAGACCAACGACCGTCCGGTCGTGGTGGAGTTCGTCTGCCACAAGGACGCCATGGTGTGGCCGATGGTCGCGGCGGGCACCAGCAATGACGACATCAAGATTGCCCGGGACATGGCTCCCGACTGGGAGGATGAGGTCCTGTGAGCACGATGAAGAACCACACGCTGAGCGTTCTCGTCGAGAACAAGCCTGGCGTCCTGGCCCGCATCTCGGGGCTTTTCGCGCGGCGCGGCTACAACATTGAGTCGCTCGCGGTGGGCCCGACCGAGCGCGCCGAACTGTCGCGCATCACGATCCAGGTCGCGGTCGACAGCCAGCAGGTGTTGGAGCAGATCACCAAGCAGCTCAACAAGCTCGTCGAGGTGCTCAAGATCGTCGAACTCGACTCGACGGCCGTCCAGCGCGAGCTCGTGCTGGTGAAGCTCAGGGTCGCGGACGCCGCCGCCCGCAGCGGTGTCATCGAGATCGTCCAGCTCTTCCGGGGCAACATCGTGGACGTGCACGCCGACTCACTGGTCGTCGAGGCCACCGGCAGCCCCGAGAAGCTCAACGCGCTGCTCGAGATGCTCAACCCCTACGGCGTCCGCGAGCTCGTCCAGTCCGGCATGGTCGCGGTGGCCCGCGGCAGCCGTTCCCTGACCGACCGCAAGGCAGACCGGGCGCGTCAGGCGTCCTAGGCCTCGCTACCCTTTCCCCGACTCAACGCAACAGACAAGGATTCAACCCATGGCAGAGATGTTCTACGACGACGACGCTGACCTCAGCGTCATCTCCGGACGCAAGGTCGCCGTCATCGGCTACGGCTCGCAGGGGCACGCGCACGCGCTCAGCCTGCGTGACTCGGGCGTCGATGTGCGCGTCGGTCTCGCCGAGGGCTCGAAGAGCCGCGCCAAGGCCGAGGCCCAGGGCCTCAAGGTGATGAGCGTCGCGGACGCCGCCAAGGAGGCCGACGTCATCATGATCCTGGTGCCCGATCAGCACCAGCGCGGGCTGTACGCCGCCGAGATCGAGCCGCACCTGAACAAGGGCGACGCCCTGTTCTTCGCGCACGGCTTCAACATCCGGTTCGGCTACATCAAGGCCCCCGAGGGCGTCGACGTCTGCATGGTCGCCCCCAAGGGTCCGGGCCACCTCGTGCGCCGCGAGTACTCCGAGGGCCGCGGCGTCCCCGTCATCGTGGCGGTCGAGAAGGACGCGACCGGCAACGCTTGGGCGCTCGCTAAGAGCTACGCGAAGGCGATCGGCGGCCTGCGCGCCGGCGGCATCAAGACCACGTTCACCGAGGAGTGCGAGACCGACCTGTTCGGCGAGCAGGCCGTGCTCTGCGGCGGCATGTCGCACCTGGTCCAGGCCGGGTTCGAGACGCTCGTCGAGGCCGGCTACCAGCCCGAGGTCGCCTACTTCGAGTGCCTGCACGAGCTGAAGCTGATCGTCGACCTCATGTATGAGGGCGGCATCGCCAAGCAGCGCTGGTCCGTGTCGGACACGGCCGAGTACGGCGACTACGTGTCCGGCCCCCGCGTCGTGGACGCCGACACCAAGAAGCGCATGAAGGACATCCTCACCGACATCCAGTCGGGCGCGTTCGCCAAGCGCTTCATCGCCGATCAGGACGCCGGCGCGCCGGAGTTCAAGTCGCTGCGCGCCAAGGGCGAGGCTCACCCGATTGAGGCGACCGGACGCGAGCTTCGCAAGCTGATGGCCTGGGTCAGCAAGGACGCCAACACGTCCGACTACGTCGAGGGCACCGCGGCTCGCTGAGTCAACGAACGCAACAAGGGGCGTCCCGGGTGAACCGGGACGCCCCTTGGCGTTGCTGAGCGGTTGTCAGCTGAGCACGAAGTGCTGGCCGACGTAGATCAGATGCGGATTGGCGATCTGAGCCTTGTTGAGGGCGTACAGGGTCTGCCAGTCGGAGATCCCGTTCGCGCGCGCGATCTTGGCGAGCGTGTCGCCCGGCTTGACCGTGTAGCCGCCCTGGGTGTTGGCGGCGGGCGTCACAGCGGCAACCGGGGCCACCTTGGCGGTCGCCTTGGCCTTGGCCGGCTTGGCGGGGGTGGCCTTGACGGCCGCGGGCTTCACCGTCACGGGCTTCGCTGCGGCAACGGCCCGGGTCGGCGTGGCGACGGGTGCTGCCGGAGCAGAGTACGACGCTCCGCCGTTGGCCTTGGTCAGGCCGGCCTTCTTGGAGCAGACGGGCCACGCGTTCGGGCCCTGGACGGCCAGGACCTTCTGGGCGACCGCGATCTGCTGCGCCTTGGTGGCGAGGTTGGCGGTGGCCGCGTAGGCCTGGCCACCGAAGCCGTTCCAGGTGGAGCGCGAGAACTGGACGCCGCCGTAGTAGCCGTTGCCCGTGTTGATCGCCCAGTTGCCGCCGGACTCGCAGGCGGCGACACGGTCCCAGACGGACGTGTCGGCCGATGCGGGGGAGGCCGCGGCGATCAGGCCGGTGCCAGCGATGGTGGCAGCTGCGGCGACCGAAGCGAGGCGGTTGATGGTCTTGTTCATGTGGGAACGAGTCCTTCCATGGTCTGTTGCGGTGTCTGTGGCCCGCCGGACGGCGGGCGCGACCGATCCAGAGTAGGCAGATCCTGAGAGATTCTCAAACTCATACTGAGAAACTCTCAGCAAGGTGGGTGGCTGCAGACCTGGGAGGGCGTCGCGGGGAGGCCTTGGTGAGACCTCCCAGGCAGCCGAGATCGTCGCCTGGTGTGGCACAGTGGACGCCGTGCTTCCCACCCTGCCTGGACTCACCGACACCGAGGTCGCCGAGCGTGTCGCCTCCGGACAGACCAACGAACTCCCGGACCGCAGCGGCCGCAGCGTCACCGACATCGTGCGCGCCGATGTCTTCACGCGGATCAACGCGATCCTGTCCGTGCTCCTGGTGTTCGTGCTCGCCACCGGGTCGTGGATCAACGCGGCCTTCGGCCTGTTGATCATCGCCAACTCGGGCATCGGCATCATCCAGGAGCTGCGCGCGAAGCGGACGCTCGACAGCCTCGCAGTCGTCAGTGAAGCCAAGCCGACCGTGCGGAGGGCGTCCGGAACAGCCCCGCTGCAACGGGACGCGATCGTCCTCGACGACCTGATCGAGCTCGGGCCCGGCGACCAGATCGTCGTCGACGGCGAGGTGGTCGAGGCCGACTATCTTGAGGTCGACGAGTCGCTGCTGACGGGCGAGAGTGATCCCGAGGCCAAGCCCGTCGGGGCCACCGTCATGTCGGGCAGCTTCGTGGTGTCGGGCACCGGAACCTACCGCGCCACCAAGGTGGGGCGCGAGGCGTACGCAGCGCAGCTGACGGCGGAGGCGTCCAAGTTCACGCTCGTCCGCTCCGAACTGCAGCAGGGCATCAACCAGATCCTGCGCGTCATCACGTTCGTGCTGGTGCCGGTGGGGGTGGCCACGATCTGGACGCAGTGGAGCATCGTGGGCGGCAACTGGCGCGAGGCCGTGCTGGCCATGGCGGGCGCGCTCGTCCCGATGGTGCCTGAGGGCCTGGTGCTGTTGACCTCGGTGGCGTTCGCGCTCGGGGTCGTCCGGCTGGGTCGACGACAGTGCCTGGTCCAGGAGTTGCCGGCCATCGAAGGCCTGGCGCGCGTGGATGTCGTCTGCGCCGACAAGACCGGAACGCTCACCGAGAACGGCATGCAATGCGGCGAGATCATCCCGCTGGCGGGCTTCGACGCGGATTCGGTGCGCACGGCGCTCGGGCAGGTCGTCCGCGCGGACGCGCGCCCCAACGCGTCCGCGCAGGCGATCGCCGCGGCGCTGCCGGCGTCCGATCAGCTCTGGGACGTCGCGGCTCGCGCCCCCTTCACCTCGGCCCGGAAATGGTCGGGGGTCAGCTTCACCGAGCACGGGCACTGGGTGCTCGGAGCGCCGGACGTCCTGGCCAGCGGCGAGGTCGCGGCCAGAGCCGAGGAGATCGGCACCACCGGCCAACGCGTCCTGCTCCTAGGGCGCGGCGACGTCTCGGTCGAGGGTCCGGACGCGCCCGGCACCGTTGCGCCGGCCGCGCTCGTCGTGCTGCAGCAGAAGGTCCGACCGGACGCCGCCGATACCCTCGCCTACTTCGCCGAGCAGCGCGTGGAGGTCAAGGTCATCTCGGGTGACAACGCCGCCTCGGTGGGTGCGGTCACCGCCGCGTTGGGGCTGGGTGGCGGGCTGCCGGTCGACGCCCGGGAGCTCAGGGACCCGGACGCCCTGAGCAGGGCCGTCGAGGCGTCCCGCGTGTTCGGACGCGTCACGCCCCACCAGAAGCGCGCGATGGTGAACGCCCTTCAGCGCCGTGGACACACGGTCGCCATGACCGGCGACGGGGTGAACGACGTGCTGGCCCTCAAGGACGCCGATCTCGGCGTCGCGATGGGCTCGGGCTCGCCTGCCACGCGGGCCGTGGCGAAGATCGTCCTGCTGGACGACGCCTTCGCCACCCTGCCGCACGTCGTCGCCGAGGGGCGCCGGGTGATCGGCAACATCGAGCGGGTCGCGAACCTGTTCCTGACCAAGACGGTGTATTCGGCCGTTCTCGCCTTGCTGGTGGTGCTGTGGCAGGCGCCGTTCCCGTTCAAGCCCATCCATGTGACGATCACCGGCTGGTTCACCATCGGCATTCCGGCGTTCCTGTTGTCGCTGGCGCCGAACCATGAGCGGGCGCGTCCGGGATTCGTCCGGCGGGTGTTTCGACTCGGCCTACCCGCCGGCGTCGTGATCGCCGCCGCCTCGTTCGGCACGTACCTGCTCGTCCGCGGACACGGCGCCCCGACGCAGACCGGTGTGGTTCCTCCGCAGGAAGCGACGGCGGCGTTGGCGGCCCTGATCGTCGCCGCGACGTGGGTGCTGGCCGTCGTCGCGCGACCGTACGAGTGGTGGAAGGTGGCGCTGATCGCGGCGTCCGTGGCCGCATACGTGCTCATCTTCACGTGGCCGTTGACGCAGCAGTCGTTCTTCCTCGACTCGTCCAACCAGGCACTCATGCGGACCGGACTGCTGATGGGCGCGGCCGGAGCCGTCCTCATCGAGGCCCTGTGGTGGTTCCGTTCGTTCGCCTTCGGCGAGCCCCGGGTCTTTTGGCGTCGTCCCGACTAGCGCCGCTGCTCGAAGGTCGCGTCCGGACATCCCCGGACGCGACCGATTCCCAGCCCTCAGCTCAGCCGCGCCGCGATGGCGTCGCCGACCTGCGTGGTCGAGCGCTTGGACGCCCCGCGCTCGGCGATGTCGGCGTCCACCGCCGCCTCGATCCGACGCGCCTCGGCGGTCATCCCCAGGTGGTCCAGCATCAACGCGACCGACGAAATCGTGGCGGTCGGGTCCGCGATGCCCTGGCCGGCGATGTCGGGGGCCGAGCCGTGCACGGGCTCGAACATCGACGGCGCCGTGCCTTCGGGGTTGATGTTGCCGGACGCCGCGAGCCCGATGCCGCCGGTCACGGCGCCCGCCAGGTCGGTGATGATGTCGCCGAAGAGGTTGTCGGTGACGATCACATCGAAGCGCTGCGGGTCGGCCACGAAGGCGATCGTGGTGGCGTCGATGTGCAGGTAGTCGGTCTCAACCTCGGGGTACTCCTCACCCACGGCGAGGAACAGCCGGTTCCAGAGCCCGCCCGCGTTGACCAGCACATTGTGCTTGTGCACCAGCGTCAGCTTCTTGCGCCGCTTCATGGCCCGCTCGTAGGCGTCCCGGACGACGCGCTCGACGCCGAAGGCCGTGTTGACGCTGACCTCGGTGGCGATCTCATGCGGCGTCCCGGCCCGCGTGGCGCCGCCCACGCCGCAGTACAGGCCCTCGGTGCCCTCTCGGACGACGACGAAGTCGATAGGGCCGCGCGATGTGATGTTCTCGCCCAGCGGCGTGGGGACGCCCGGGTAGAGCTTCGACGGACGCAGGTTGACGTAGTGATCGAGCAGGAAGCGCAGGCGCAGCAGCAGGCCCCGCTCGAGCAGGCCGCTGGGGATCGTCTTCGACCCCGGCGCCGCACCCACGGCACCCAGCAGGATGGCGTCCGCCTGGCGCAGTTCGTCCACGACCGAGTCCGGCAGCACCTCGCCCGTCCGCAGCCAGCGCTCGGCGCCCAGGTCGTAGTGCACGAAATCGAGCGAATCCGCCCCGACCGTCGCCGACAGGACCTTCAATCCCTCGGCCACAACTTCGGGGCCGATACCGTCGCCACCGATGACGGCGATCGTCTTCTTGTTCCGTTCAGTCACGGCCCGCAGCCTAGTGATCAGGTCGGACGCCGAAGGCGTGCGTCTGCCACGCGGACGCCGTTCGGCGTGGCTATCCTGCGAGCATGTCGTTGTCGTTCCCGCTGCAGCCCAACCCACTTCCGGCCTCGGACGCCCGCGTGGCGGAGGTCCTCGCCCATCCCGGTTTCGGGACCTATTTCACCGATCACATGGCCGTGGCGACCTGGACCAAGGGCCAGGGCTGGCAGGACGACTCGATCAAGCCCTACGGACCCTTCTCGATGGACCCGGCCTCAGCCGTGTTCCATTACGCGCAGGAGATCTTCGAGGGGATGAAGGCCTACCGGCACGCGGACGGCTCGGTCTGGCTCTTCCGTCCCGAGAAGAACGCCGAGCGCTTCGTCCACTCGGCCGCCCGGTTGATGCTGCCGGAACTGCCCGTCGAGGACTTCCTCACCGCCTGCCGGGAGCTGGTGAAGGCCGACGTCCGATGGGTGCCGAATCCCGAGGGCGGCGAGCAGAGCCTCTACCTGCGCCCCTTCATGATGGCGTTCGAGAACTTCCTGGGTGTCCGGGCGGCCGAGCGGGCGCTGTTCTGCGTGATCGCCTCGCCGGTGGGCACCTACTTCGCCGAGGGCGTCCGACCGATCAACATCTGGATGACGGACGAGTACTCGCGGGCCGGCCAGGGCGGGACGGGGTCCGCCAAGTGCGGCGGCAACTACGCCTCCAGCTTGATCGCCCAGTACGAGGGCTACCAGCAGGGCTGCTCGCAGGTGCTCTTCATCCAGCCGGCAGGGGAGCACGACGTCGAAGAACTCGGCGGCATGAACGTGTTCGCCGTGTCCGAGGGCGGCGCCCTGGTGACCCCCGCCCTGGACGGCACCATCCTGCACGGCGTGACCCGCGATTCGATCATCACCGTGGCCCGCTCGCTCGGCCTGGCGGTCGAGGAGCGTCCCCTGGGGGCGTCCGAGCTGCGGGACGGCATCACCTCCGGCGAGTTCGTCGAGGCGTTCTGCTGTGGGACCGCCGCCGTGATCAGCCCGATCGGGGCCTTCAAGAGCAAGGCCGGCGAGTACGCGCTGCCGCCGGGCTCCGGCGCGATCACCATGCAGATCCGTGAGGCGATCACCGATATTCAGTTCGGACGCGCCGAGGACACGTTCGGCTGGATGCACCGGGTCTGCTGACCCGTCAGCCATCAGGAGGGAAGGGGCCAGATGAGCCAGGAACGCGGCCGCTCCGGCAACGGTCGCTTCGCCCTAGGCGCCGTGGCCGGGGTGGCGACGGGCGTCGTTCTCGTCATCGGCGCCCTATCGTTGGTGCCAGCCAAGTCCGCTGCTCAGCGTCCAGGTGGCTCGCCCTCGGCCTCGCCGAGCACCGCGGTCGTCGCGGTGTCGTCCATGCCGGGGGCGTCCACATCGGTCGGCGGACTGGCGACGCCGGCGTCCGGCAGCTGGATCGCCCTGATCAGGTGGATGCCGAAGACGTCCTTCACGCTCGAACAGGCGTCCGAGTACGCCACGACGCGCTCGACGCCGCAGCTGACCGCCGTCGTCGTCGACACCGACCTGGTGCAGTTGAAGGGGGGAAAGTCCGGTCAGTACGCCATCGTCGTGGTCGGGCTCGCGAGCATGGCCGAGGCCACGTCGACCTGCGAGGCCCTCAAGCTCACGCCTGGGCCCATGTGCGGCCGTTACCAGATCGGCTGATCAGCCCAGCCAGCCCTGCCACTTGGCGAGGACGTAGAACCCGCCCACGACCAGGGTCGCAACGAGGCCGGTCAGGAAGCCCTTGAGCGCGTCCGGCAGGCCGCGGCGCCGCGGCGCGACGGCCGGGAGGTCCAACGGCCGATCCTGGGGCGGCTGCGCGGGCAGTGGGGCTACCGGCTCGATCGCGGGCAGCGGGTGCATCGGCGCGGAGCCGTCGTCCCGGTAGAGGGCCTCGTCGCGGTACAGAGGCACCTCGATCGCGACCTCGTCACCGACGCGTCGCGGGGGCAGCGGGGCAGCGGCCAACGCGGGCGGCGCGGGCGTGTCGAGGGCCGACAGCGGCTGGGTTAGGTCCGGGTCGGGGGTCTGGCGCGGAGTCTCCGCGCCCCACGAGCGAGCGCCGAGAGGCGTTCCGGCGAAGGGCACCAGGTGGGCGCCCGGCTCGCGCACCAGGACGCGGCGCAGCAGCTCCGGCAGCGCGACAGCGTCGACGGGGGGCACGAGGAAGGTGAGGTCGTCCTGCCCGGGACGCATCACGTCGAAGCGGCCCCAGATCTCCGAGTCCACCGTGACGGCCGACAGGGCAACGGACGTCTCGGCGTCCAACTCGACCGCGCGCGTCCGGACCTGGCCGCTGCCCGGCTGGCGCCAAGCGGCCACGCACCGCGACGGCAGGATCAGCAGAGCCCCGTGCGCGAGCGTTTCCGCCGGGATGACCACCGGGACCAGGTAGCGGACGACCTCATCGTCCTGCGGCAGCGACCCGAGGGCCGCCTCTGCCTGGTGCAGCGCCCGCTCGGCGAGATCCGCGAAGCGGGCGTCGCCTGGAACGAGGTCGACGACGGCGGCCGTCGCGTCTTTCAGCGACGCCGATTGTCCGTCAGCCATGGTCAAGCCTTCCCACACCGAGCTTAAGTCAAGCGGCCCGCCCCTGGTGGACGGGCCGCGATGGACGGTTCTGGTGGACGGGTCAGCCCAGCGCTGCGACGGCGGCGTCGTAGTCGGGCTCCTGGCCCGTCTCGGGCACGAGCTCGCTGTAGACGAGCGTGCCGTCGGCGTCCACGACGAAGACCGAGCGGGCGCAGAGGCCGGCCAGGGGGCTGTCGGTGAGCTTGACGCCGTAGTCGGTCGCGAAGTCCGAACGGAAGGTCGAGGCGACCGAGACGTTCTCGATGCCCTCGGCGCCGCAGAAGCGGCCGAGCGCGAAGGGCAGATCGGCCGAGACGCAGACGACGGCGGTGTTGTCGAGCCCGGCGGCAAGCTCGTTGAACTTGCGGACGGACGTCGCGCACACGCCCGTGTCGATGCTCGGGAAGACGTTGAGGACGACGCGCTGGCCAGCGAAGTCGCCGAGGGTGACGTCGGCCAGGTTGGCGCCCGTCACCGTGAACGCAGGAGCCTGATCGCCAACCGCCGGGAGGTCGCCGTTGGTGTGGATGGGATTGCCCTTGAACTTGGTTTCAGCCATGCGGCCTTTCTAGCACCCCCGAACGCCGCAGGCCAGAAGCCGACCGGTGGGCGCTGTGCCAGCCTCACCGGGGCGGTCTCACCGGTCGAGATCTGAGACCGCATTGCAGGACACCGTGCAGACTCCTCGGACCCAGCAACCCAGCAGGTGAGGTTTCCGCATGCCCATGGTCCCCGTCGCGCCCGACGTCTTCCACGTCTACGACACCACCCTGCGCGACGGTGCGCAGCAGGAGGGCCTCCGGCTCACGGTCCACGACAAGCTGCGCATCGCCCGATCGCTGGATGACCTCGGCGTCACGTTCATTGAGGGCGGCTGGCCGGGAGCCAATCCCAACGACACGGCCTTCTTCAAGGCCGCCGCCGACGGCGAGCTGAAGCTGCGCAACTCTCAATTGGTCGCCTTCGGCTCGACCCGCAAGGTGGGCGGCCAGGCCTCGTCCGACCCGCTGACCCGGGCGCTGCTGGAGGCCGAGACCCCCGTCATCACCCTGGTCGCCAAGAGCCACGATGCCCACGTTTATCGGGCGCTGCGGACGACCCTCGACGAGAACCTGGCGATGATCTCCGACACGGTCAAGTTCCTGACCGGCGAGGGCCGCCGCGTCTTCATCGACGCCGAGCACTTCTTCGACGGCTACCGAGCGAACCCGGCCTACGCGTTGGAGGTCGTCAAGACGTCCGCGGACGCCGGCGCCGAGGTCGTAGTAATGTGCGACACCAACGGCGGCATGCTCCCCGGCTGGATGGGTGAGGTCGTGGACGCCGCCGGTCAGGTCGGCGTCGACCTCGGCATCCACTGCCACAACGACACGGGCTGCGCCGTCGCGAACACCATCGCTGCCGTGGACGCCGGCGCCATGCACGTGCAGGGCACCATCAACGGCCACGGAGAGCGCACCGGCAACGCCGACCTGATCACGGTGCTCGCCAACCTCCAGCTCAAGTACGGCTGGAACATCGTCGCCCCGGACGCCCTCGCCAAGGTCACGGCGACGTCGCACGCGGTGGCCGCCATCACCCACGTCCAGCCCAACACTCGCCAGCCCTACGTCGGCCACTCGGCGTTCGCGCACAAGGCCGGACTGCACGCGTCCGCGATCAAGGTGGACGCCAACCTGTACCAGCACACCGATCCGACCTTCGTCGGCAACGACATGCGCATGCTGGTCTCTGACATGGCTGGCCGCGCGAACATCCAGCTCAAGGGTGAGGAACTCGGCTACGACATCTCCGACCGCGTTCAGGCCGCCGAGATCACCGATCTGGTCAAGGAGCGTGAGGCCCAGGGCTACAGCTACGAGGCGGCGGACGCGTCCTTCGAGCTGTTGCTGCGCGACGCGCTGGGCCTGTCGGAGGAGTTCTTCGAGGTCCTGCACTGGCGCGTCTGGACCGGCAACGAGCAGGGCGAGGACGGCGACTCCGAGGCGATCGTCAAGGTGCGCATCGACGGCGAGACCACCAAGCTGGTCGGCGAGGGCTTCGGGCCGCTGAACGCGCTGGACCAGGCCCTGACCGGCGCCCTGAAGGCGAAGTACCCGGCCGCCGAGACGTTCGACCTCGTCGACTACCGCGTCCGCATCATGGATCAGGGCCACGGCACGGACGCCATCGTGCGGGTCCTCATCGACATGACGGACGGTTCCCGCACATGGACGTGCGTCGGCGTCGGCACCAATGTCATCGAGGCGTCCTGGGAGGCCCTCTACGACTGCTACCGCTGGGGGCTCTCCACGCCTGCGGCTGGCTAGTCTTGGCCCGTGACCTCTGGCATCGACACCCCCTTCGTCCGGGTCGGGGACGCCGAACGTCAGGCCGCGATCGCGGCCTTGACCAAGGCCGCCGCGGACGGACGCCTCACGGCGTCCGAACTGTCTGATCGGACGCCGCGGGCTCAGTCCGCGAGGACTCGCGGCGAGCTGGCCGTGGTGCTGGCCGACGTTCTGCCTCAGCTCGCGCTCGCCGAGTTGGTCGCAGGGACGCCCGTGCGGCAGGGCCGAGGTCCGGGATTCAGCTGGGAGGACCCACTGGTCCTCACGGCGCGCTGGGAGGACGAGAAGCGCCTGGGCGTCTGGGACGTCCCGCCGTTCCTCGAGGCGCACCCGGTGGCCGCCAACGTGAAACTGAACTTCACCGAGTCGACGCCGGTGTCCCTGGTCATCGACATCGTGATGAACGGACGCGCCGGGAACCTGGTCCTGGTCGTGCCCGACGGCTGGGGGGTCGACTCGTCCCGGGTGACCAAGGGCATGGGCTCGATCAAGAACGGGGTCGCCGAGCGCGCGACGCCCGGCTTCCCGCAGCTCATGGTCCGTGGCGACAACCGACTCGGGAACCTCGTCGCCCGCTACCCGGGTCGATTCGACCTCTGGCAGCAGCGCCGAGCGCTCAGCAAGCGGTCACGGCGCGCGGCGATCGGCGCGTCCTGACGCGCTGATCGATGCGGACTTCGTTGGCTGAGCCTGTCTCGTCTGAGTCCTACGTTGGTTGAGCCTGTCGAAGGCGTACCGGGGTCCTGCGTTGGTTGAGCCTGTCGGAGCCTCGGCTGAGGCTTTCGGTGCTGAGCCTGTCGAGGCCCCGCCACCTCAGGCGATGCGCCCTAGGAGCCTGCTGAACAATCCGTCCGCGAGTCCGCCGCGTTGATCGGTTCTGGGCTGGAATTGTTGGGTTGTGCAGGGTGAGTCGAGTCCGCAG
>NZ_FXTL01000011.1 GCF_900182665.1 Propioniciclava tarda | reverse complement strand
CTGACTCACCCTCGCCGCTCGACAGCCGCGACGGCGACCCACCCGCCACCCACGACCAACCCGCCGTCAGATAGACGCCTTGTTCAGCAGGCTCCTAGGCGGCGTTCGGTTGGGTGTTCGATTGGTCGGGCCGTTCGACCTGTTTGCCGTTGGTGAAGGGGACGCCGGCACGGACGAGGGCGACCAGGTGGGGGGCGTTGACCGTCCGCCAGCGGTGTTGGGCAGCTTCGATCAGTTTGAACGCCATCGCGATCCCGGCGGCTCTCGAGCCGGGGCCCTTGGTGACCCGTTGCCGTAGCCGGACGGTGGCGAAGGTGCTCTCGATCGGGTTCGTGGTACGTAGGTGGATCCAGTGCTCGGCGGGGTAGTCGTAGAAGGCGAGGAGGACGTCGAGGTCGTCGGTGATCTTCGCGGCGGCTTTGGGCCACTTGGCGCCGTACTCGGCGGCGAACGCTTTCGCCGCCGTGATCGCGTGATCCTTGTCCTGGGCCTGGTGGATCTCGGCGAGGGCCTTCTTCGCGTTCGGGTGGGCCGACTTCGGCAGGGCGGCCAGGACGTTGCCAGTCTTGTGGAACCAGCACCGTTGCTCCTTGGTGTCGGGGAACACGTCCCGGACGGCCTTCCAGAACCCGAGAGCACCGTCCCCGGCGGCCAGCACCGGGGCACGCATGCCGCGGCGTTTGCAGTCGCGGAGCAGGTCGGCCCACGACTCGGCCGATTCGCGGTAGCCGTCAGCGAGCGCGATCAGTTCCTTGTGGCCATCGGCACGGACCCCGATCATCACCAGCAGGCAGATCTTGTCTTGATCGAGACGCACCTTGACGTGGATGCCGTCGACCCACACGTACACGTAGTCGACCCCGGCCAGGCTGCGCTTACCGAACGTGGTCGCTTCGTCTTGCCACTGGGCGGTGAGCCGAGTGATCGTCGCCGCCGACAAGCCGGCGGCCGAGCCCAGGAACTGCTCCAACGCGGGGGCGAAATCACCCGATGACAAGCCGTGGAGGTACAACAAGGGCAGCACGTCGGCCACCTGCGGCGACTTACGTGCCCAGGCGGGCAGGATCGCCGAGGAGAACCTGATCCGTTGCCCGGTCGCCTCATCGATGCGTTTGTCGTTGACCCTCGGTTGCTGGACCGGCACCACACCGGCAGCGGTGGCCACCTGCCGGGCCCCATGGGAGCCGTTACGAACCACCAACCGCCGGCCGTCGGTATCGAGCTGGTCGGCGTGTGCCTCGATATAGGCGGCAACCTCGGCCTGCAACGCCGCCGCGAGCATCTGCCGGGCACCGTCACGGACCAACTCGTCCAACAACGATCCACCCACCCCCGCCGGAACGTGCTGCTGGGCCTGGTTCTCCTCGTGGACTACCGTGAGCATGGGCGTACCTTCCTGAACCAGCGAGCCAACGCCGGTCGATCAGAGCTACTTGGACTTCAGATCATCCTCGGGAAGGTGCGCTCCTTCACGTCACCCGGCCGAGGACCATCCACAGGTTCTGATCATTGCTCCGACCACGCTCTGCTGGTCTGCCAGGATCCGACCCTGTCCGAGCGCTTCTTCAAGGAGGTCCTCGACTTCTACCCGACCGAGCGCGTTCAGCCTGAGCTCGAGTCCGAGCAGTGCATGGCGACGTGGCTATCGGCCGGTCAGAAGATCCACGACATCGCGATCCTCGGTGGCCCCGTCCAGGGCAAGCTGCACCACTTCGCGTTCCAGCTCGAGGACTGGTCGAAGGTGCTTCGCGCCGCCGACATCATCTCGATGGACGACATCTCCCTCGACATCGGCCCGACCCGTCACGGCATCACCCGTGGCGAGACGATTTACTTCTTCGATCCCGCGGGCAACCGCAACGAGGTCTTCGCCGGTGGCTACCGCGCGTACCCGGATCGTCCGTGCGTCGTCTGGACCCCCGATCAGCTGGCGAAGGGCATCTTCTACCACGACCGCGTCCTCAACGAGGCCTTCACGACCGTCTGGACGTAAGCCTTACCCGCAGTACCCGATTCAGTTGGACGCCGGACGCGCACCTTGCGTCCGGCGTCCGGCCGTCTCTGCTCGGACGCCGTCCGGGCGCTTTCCCGGACGCCAGCCGACCGTTTTGATCGGACGCCGGCCGGCTAGCCCGTTTGCCGGTGGCGTCGCGAGGCTTCGCCCGGCGATGAGGCCCGACTGGGTGCTCGATGTTTCGGTTGTCGACATCGGTTTCCGGCACGTCGAGCACCCAGTCAGCCGTGTCGCGGTCAGTCTCGGCACTAGCCACGATGATTCCTCGGCACCGACCACGATCACTACCAGGCACCAACCAAAGGATCTTCATGACCGACACCACGACCGTCCGGACGCTCACGGCGTCCGGAGCTTTGAAGGCGCTGAACGCTGCCCACGCCACGAGTCTCGAGCTCGGCGTCCCGGTGAACATCGCCGTTTGCGATGCGGCGGGCAACGAGCTCGCGTTCTTGCGTCCGGACGGCGCCGCGCTGCTCAGCATGGGGATCGCCCGCGACAAGGCGTACACGGTGGTCGCCTTCCACGGCATCCCGACGGACGCCTGGTACGGGATGATCAAAGACGAGCCGGCGCTGCTCAACGGGATCGTCCACCGCGACCGGTTGGTGATCTTCGGCGGAGGCGTCCCGATCAAGGTCGACGGGGTCCTGGTCGGCGCGGTCGGCTGCTCCGGCGGCTCGGCCGAAGAGGACGCCCTCGTCGCCCAAGCCGGAGCCGACGCCCTGGCCTGACCCTTCGACAAGCTCAGGGATCGGGCAGTGGACTCGAATCGTCCCGGTTTGGCGTGAGCCCTCGTCGAGGAGGGCCCGGGTCCGGTGGCTGAGCCTGTCGAAGCCCCTATCGCTCCGGCAACGCCCAGACTTGTCTGGCCAGATCGCGGGTCAGGGCGAGTGCTGAGGTCTGGACGGCGGGCGCCATCCGGGGCGCCACGCGGCGAGCGAAGCCGGACGCCGACAGGGCTCCCCGGACGACTCCGTCCGGGCCGATGATCGGGGCCGCCGCGCACAGGACGCCAGGGTTCGACTCCTCGCGGTCGTACGAGATGCCGGACGCCCTGATGGCGCCGAGTTCGCGCTTCAACTGCCCGGCGGTCGAGATCGTTCGGGGGGTGAGCCGCGGCAGCCCGGTGTCGATCACCTTCTGCACCGTCTCCGGCGACGAGAACGCCAGGATCGCCTTCCCCACCCCGGTCGCATGGGCCGGGAGCCGGCCTCCGCGCCGCGAGTTCATCCGGGGCGCCGCCTTGGACGCGAGCACCTGCAGGTAGACCACCTCGGTGCCGTCCAGGACGGCGAGATGCACGGCGGCGCCGGTGGCCGTCCGAAGATCCTCCATGTAGGGCAGGGCCACGGACACGAAGTCGCGCTGCCGCGGCACCAGCTCGCCGTACTCGAAGAGGCGCATCCCGAGCTGGTAGCCCTTGGCCGACCGCTCCAGCCAGCCGAGCTTGACGAGGTCCTCGGCGAGGCGGTGGGTGGTCGACCTGGCCAGGCCCGTGGCGCGGGTCAGGTCGGCCAACGACAGGGTCGGACGCTCCGTGTTGAAGCTCTCGAGCAACGTCGCTGCGCGTTCGAGGACGGAGACCGGGGTATCCCGCTCAGTGGGAGGCACGCATTGATTCTCTGTTCCGCCTAGGGGAATGTCTACCCAAGCCACCAAGTTCGCACCGTAGCGAGGGAGGAAACGAATGACCGCCGTCATCGACTTCCAAACAGGTTTGCCCGTCCCCGAGCGGACCACCCCCCGCTCCGACACGCTCCAGTCGGTGACCACCGCGCTCGACGTGCTCGACTGCTTCCTCACCACGCCGGAGGTGGGCGTGAGCGAGATCGCCCGCCGGCTCGGCATCGCCAAGTCCAGCGCGCACCGACTTCTCACCACGTTGGCCGCGCGCCAGGTCGTGGAGAAGAACCCCGACACCGGGCAGTACCGCCTCGGCGTCCACCTGTTCGCCCTCGGCCACCTGGCCCAGTCGCGGATGTCGCTCTCGTCCCTCGCCCTGCCCGAGATGCAGCGCATGCACGGCGCCACGGGTCAGTCGGTCTTCATCGGCATGCTCGACGGTGAGAGCGCCGTCTACCCGCACTTCGTCGGCAACCCGGCGGTCTCGGCCCTCCTCGCGCAGGAGTCCGTCCGGCGCCGCGCCCACGCCACCGCCCTCGGACGCGCCATCGCCGCCCTCGACCCGGCGGTCGAGCGCCGCCTGCGGGTGCAGGCCGCCGCCACCCGCGGGCCCCTCGCGTCCAAGGCCGTCGCCGACTTCGATCACGCGATCGAGGGCTACCGGCGCAGCGGCGTCGCGGCGTCCCGTGACTCGGTCGCGCCCGGTCTCAGTGGCTTCGCTGCCCCGATTCGCACCCTGTCCGGACGCCCCGTCGGCGCCTTGGTCGTGGCCGGGCCGACGGCGTCCGTCGTCTCCGGGACGGACCGGATTTCGCGCCTGTTGCCGGCCGCCGCAGCGCGCGTCTCGCGGCTTGTCGGCACCGGTTAGCCGTACGTTCCCGGGCGCGGAACAAGCCCAGAGCCCGTCCACCATGCGGGCATACCGTTCAAAGACCCCGGACGCCTCGGCGCCGGGGCGACCAGCCACGACACAAAGGAGTTGCCCCGTGGACTCGTCCCTCAAGGCCCAAGCCGCGAAGGAGTTGCTGGGCGCCTATGCCTCCCGGCAGCCCATCGCGCCTCTCACCGAGACGTACCCGGACATCGTGTTCGAAGACGCCTACGAGATCCAGAAGCTGCAGATCGATCAGATGCTGGCCGGCGGACGCATCGTCAAGGGCCACAAGGTCGGCCTGACGTCGGCCGCGATGCAGAACCAGCTGGGCGTCGATCAGCCTGACTTCGGGCACCTGCTGGACGACTTCTTCTTCCTCGAGCACATGCCGATCCCCATGGACCGCTGGCTGCAGGCGCGGATCGAGCCCGAGGTGGCGTTCGTGCTGGGCAAGCCGCTGAAGGGTCCGGGCGTCACGGTCGCCGAGGCCATCCAGGCCGTCGACTTCGTGCTGCCGGCGCTCGAGATCGTCGACTCCCGCATCAAGGACTGGAAGATCGGCATCATCGACACCATTAGCGACAACGCGTCCTCGGGTGGCGTGATCCTGGGCGGCAGCCCGACGCGCCTGACCGATGTCGACCTGCGTCTCGTCGGCTGCACTCTGCTCAAGAACGGCCAGATCGTCGGCACCGGTGCCAACGGGGCCGTCCTCGGCAACCCGATCAACTCGCTCGTCTGGCTGGCCAACACGGTCGGCCCGTCGGGCGTCACCCTCGAGCCGGGCCACGTCGTGCTGCCGGGCTCGGTGACCAAGATGCAGCCCATCGCCGCCGGCGACACCTTCGTCGCCAACTGGGGCGCCCTCGGCAGCGTCACCGCCCGTTTCGCCAAGGAGAACTGACATGACGTTCAAGGGTCGGCCCACGACGGCCGCGATCATCGGCTCCGGCAACATCGGCACCGACTTGATGTTCAAGCTGATGCGCCGTAGCAAGCACATCACCCCGAAGTACATGATCGGCATCGACCCGAACTCGGACGGCCTCAAGCGCGCCGATCGCATGGGCGTGACGGCGTCCGCTGGTGGCATCGACTGGCTGCTGAGCCTGCCGACCGAGGAGCTCCCGGACATCGTCTTCGACGCCACCTCGGCCAAGGCGCACGCGGCCAACGCCCCGCGCCTCGCCGAGAAGGGCATCGTCGCCATCGACCTCACACCGGCGGCCGTTGGCCCGTTCTGCAGCCCGGCCGTGTCCGATCAGGTCGACGTGTCGTCCATGAACGTGAACATGATCACCTGCGGCGGCCAGGCGACGATCCCGATCGTCTACGCGGTGACCAGGGTCACCGGCCGGACGCCGTACGCCGAGATCGTCGCGTCCCTGTCGAGCAAGGGCGCCGGACCCGGCACCCGCGCCAACATCGACGAATTCACCGAGACGACCGCGAAGGCGATCGAGGAGGTCGGCCGCGCCGATCGCGGCAAGGCGATCATCATCCTCAACCCGGTCGAGCCGCCGATGAAGATGCGCAACACGGTCTTCGTGGCGATCCCGGCCGAGTACGCCGAGCCCGGACCCAAGCAGGACGAGCTGACGGCGTCCATCAAGACGATGGTGGCCGAGGTGCAGAAGTACGTTCCCGGCTACTCGCTGAAGTCCGAGCCGCAGTATGACGCGCCCCGCGACATCTGGGGCGGGCTGGCCCGCGTCGCGGTCTTCCTCGAGGTCGTCGGGGCGGGCGACTACCTGCCCGACTACGCCGGCAACCTCGACATCATCACCAGCGCGGCGGCGCACATCGGCGATCTGCTGATGGAGTACCGCATCGCGAATCCGGTCAAGGGCACTCCGCAGCACGTCGAGTTCCGGGCAGCCACCGAGGCGCCGCTGCCGGGCAGCGCCGCCGCCCGGGCCCTCAAGCAGGCCGCTGCGCACGACACGAGCAAGGACGAGGTCAAGGCATGAGCAGCTACATCCAGGAGCGGACGACCACGGACGCCGTCGGCACCAAGCGTCAGGTCCGGATCACCGACACCACCCTGCGTGACGGCTCGCACCCGATGCGCCATCAATTCACCGAGGAGCACGTTCGCTCCATCGTCCGGGCGCTGGACGACGCCAATATCGAGGTCATCGAGGTCGCCCACGGCGACGGCCTGGGCGGGGCGTCCTTCAACTACGGCTTCAGCCACACCGACGAGCTGAAGCTCATCGCGGCGGCCGCCGACGAGGCCAAGCGCGCCAAGATCGCCGCGCTGATGCTGCCGGGCGTCGCCACCGTCGCGGACCTCAAGCGGGCCGTGGACGCCGGCATCTCGGTGATCCGCGTCGCCACGCACTGCACCGAGGCCGACACCAGCTACCAGCATTTCGGCGCCGCACGTGACCTCGGCCTCGAGACCGTCGGCTTCCTGATGCTCTCGCACCGGGTGTCGCCGGAGAAGCTGGCCGAGCAGGCCGCGATCCAGGTGGACGCCGGCTGCCAGTGCGTCTACGTCGTCGACTCGGCCGGCGCGCTGATCCTGGACCAGGCCAAGGACCGCGTCGCCGCGGTCGTCGACCGCATCGGCAAGGACGCCCAAGTGGGCTACCACGGCCACCAGAACCTGTCGCTCGGCGTGGCGAACTCGCTGCTCGCCTGGCAGGCCGGCGCCCGCCAGATCGACGGCGCGCTCTCGGCCCTCGGCGCCGGCGCTGGCAACAGCCCCACCGAGGTGCTCGGTGTCGTCTTCGAGAACATGGGCATCAACACCGAGCTCGACGTCGACCAGCTGCTGAACGCCGCCGAGAACGTCGTCCGGCCGATCCTGCCCGCGCTGCCCTACATGGACCGCGGCTCGATCACCCAGGGCCAGGCCGGCGTGTACTCGTCGTTCCTCAAGCACGCCGAGCGGGCGGCCGAGCGCTACGGCGTCCCGACGCACGCGATCCTCGCCCGGGTCGGCCAGCACGGCTATGTGGGCGGCCAAGAGGACATGATCATCGACGTGGCCCTCGAACTGCTGAACGAGGAATCCGATCCGAACATCGTGGGAGCCAAGTGATGAGCTGGGATATCGACTCGGTCGCCACCGAGCTGCTGGCCTGCGAGGCCGAGCGGCGCGACCGGGTGAAGTTCACCGATGAGTGGCCCGAGCTCGACGTTGAGACGGGCTACAAGATCCAGGACGAGACCCTGCGCCGCCGGCTCGAGCGTGGCGAGAAGCTCATCGGCGTGAAGCTGGGGCTCACCTCGCGCGCCAAGCAGGAGCGGATGGGCGTCAAGACCCCGTTCGTCGCCTGGTTGACGGATGCGATGATCCTGCCGGCCGACCTGCCGGTGCCCCAGGACAAGCTGATTCATCCGCGCATCGAGCCCGAGCTCGTGTTCATCATGGGTGACCGGCTGGAGGGTCCCGGCGTGACCGGCGCCCAGGCGCTGGCCGCGGTGTCGCACGTGCTGGGCGGGGCCGAGATCATCGACTCCCGGTACCGCGACTTCAAGTTCCTCGCGGGCGACGTGGTGGCCGACAACGCCTCCTCGGGCGCGTACATGACCGGACCCGTGGCCCTGCCCCCGGAGAGCGTCGACCTGTCGACCGAGGCCGTCCTGGTCGAGGTCGACGGCGCCATCGTCGACTCGGCGACGGGGGCGTCCATCATGGGGCACCCGGCCGAGGCGCTCGCGCTTGCGGCCAACGATCTCGCCAAGCGCGGGCTCGCGATCGAGGCCGGCTGGGTCATCCTGACCGGCGGCATGACGGACGCCGTGTTCGCCCCGCCCGGATCGTCCGTCGCCTGCCACTTCACGTCGCTGGGCTCGGTGTTCTTCAACGGCGGCACGGCGCCGGAGGCGTCCTGATGCCGCTCATCGAAGTCACCCTGACACCGGCCCCGCACCGGACGCCCGAGATGAAGCGCGCCCTCATCAGCGCGCTCACCGCGGCCGCCGTCGACACCGGCATCGCGCCGATCGAGTCGGTGCGGGTCATCCTGCGCGAAGTCCCGGCGGAGCACTTCGCCGCCGGCGACGTCACCCTTGCCGAGCGCCGCGCCGCCCAGGCCGCGGCGTCGGCGTCCACCTGACAACCAAGTCGGACGCCGACGTGCGGCGTCCGATCGGCGCCGACGGCGTCCCAGCTGAACCTCGCTGTACTCACTGATGAAAGGCAGTCAACTGATGGCTGACAAGGAGTTCTTCGGACACATCATCGACAACGAAGAGGTCGAGTCGCTCAACGGCGAGCGGTTCGACGTCTTCAACCCGTGGACGCGCGAGGTCTGGGCCGAGGCGGCCGAGGGCTCCGCCGAGGACGCCCGGCGCGCGGTGGTGTCGGCGCGCAAGGCGTTCGACGACGGGCCGTGGCCGAAGATGGGCCGGACGGAGCGGGCCAACTGGATCCACAAGCTCGCCGACAAGATGGAAGAGAAGGTCGACGAGCTGGCGGGCTACGACGCCAAGAACATGTCCAAGCCGTTCGAGCAGGCTAAGCACGACGTGGCGCGCTCGGTGTGGAACTTCCGCTTCTTTGCGGACCACCAGCGTGATCACTGCGGCGAGGTCTACCCGATGGACTCCGGCCACCACTGCTACTCAGAATTCGGACCGGCCGGCGTCGTCGCTGCGATCTCGCCGTGGAACTTCCCGCTGATGATGGCGTCGTGGAAGATCGCGCCCGCGATCGCCTGGGGCAACACGTGCATCATCAAGCCGTCCGAGGACACTCCGGCGTCCGTCACGCATCTCGGCCGTCTGGCCGCCGAGGTGGGCTTCCCGCCGGGTGTGTTGAACGTGCTGAACGGCCACGGCGCCCCGGCCGGGTCGTCGTTGACGGCCGACTGGGACGTCGACCGCGTCACCTTCACGGGCTCGTCGCAGACCGGCAAGATGGTCATGAAGTCGGCCGCCGATCACCTGGCCCCGGTCTCGCTGGAGCTGGGTGGCAAGGGCGCCAATGTGGTGTTCGCGGACGCCGACCTCGACAACGCCGTCTACTGGGCCGTCGAGTCGATCTTCCGCAACGCGGGCCAGATCTGCCTCGCCGGGTCGCGCCTGTTCGTCGAGGACAAGATCTACGACGAGTTCATGAAGCGGTTCGTCGCCAAGGCCGAGGAGCTGAAGATCGGCGATCCCTTGGTCGCGGGGACGCGCTTCTCGGCGCTGTCGAGCCGCAAGCACTTCGAGAAGGTCGCCGGTTACGTGCACCAGATCGAGGAGCTGGGCGGCAAGATCTGGACCGGCGGGGTCGCGGACGACGGCTCGTGGCTCGTGAAGCCGACCATCGCCGACGGACTGGCCCTGGATGCCGCGCCGTATTGCGAGGAGATCTTCGGTCCGGTCTGCATCGTCAACAAGTTCTCGACCGAGGCCGAGGCCGTGCACATGGCCAACGACACCCGGTACGGGCTCAACGCGATGATCTTCACCGAGAACCTGTCCCGGGCGCACCGCGTCGCGTCGGCGCTGAAGGCCGGCACGGTGTGGGTCAACTGCTTCTTCATCCGCGACCTGCGGACGCCGTTCGGCGGCGTCGGCGACTCCGGTGTCGGACGCGAGGGCGGCAACTTCTCCCGCGAGTTCTTCACCGAGCCCAAGGCCGTGGTCATGCAGATCGATCGGACGATCAAGGGCTGATCAACCCAGCTTTCTTGGTCTCAGCGCTGGGTCAGGTCGGTGACCAGCGCCGCGACGGCGGCCGGGTTGCTCGCGTCCGGCGCCGGGACCAAGCGGACGCCGACGGCGTCCAGTCTCGTGCGGAGCGCGGCCATGAAGAGTCCCGGCTCGGGGCTGGACCCGACCACGGACACCGTGGACGCCCACGCGGCGGGCTCCGGCTCGCCGCCCCAGGCTCCGGACGCCGAATGGTTGACCCCGCACGACGGGCTCCCGTCGATGCCGACGCAGGCCAGGACTTCGTAGCCGCAGCGCTGGAACTCGACCACGGACGCCAGCGCATCGTCGGCCAGCCGATCGCAGAGGGCACGGAAGCCCGGGAAGTCGAGCTGCTCGCGGGTCTGGCCCCAACGCCGCATGCCGCAGCCCAACAGCTCGGGGCAGGGCAGTTGCATGATGCCGACCCCGGACGCCCCCAGCGCCAGCACCACCGGATGAATCGCCGACCACGTCGCCAGGCCCTCGACCTGGGAGTTGGCGTTCAACAGGCAGTGGCTCATCAGGACGATGCGGCGTCCGCGGGCATCCGAGACGCCGGTCAGCTCGGGAATGTCCATGCGTCCTCCTCATCCGCTGTCGCGCGCTAGCATCCGAATGCTAACCAAAAGTGATTCGCTCGTCCGCAGCGACGCGGACGCAGCTCGAAGGGATGTCGCGTGAACAAGAACGTGGGCCTCGCCATGGTGCCTGTCGGCATCGCCCTCAACATCGTCGGCGGGCTGCTGGCCTCGACCCTGAAGCTGCCCGTCTTCCTCGACACCATCGGGACGATCCTCACCGCGGCCATCCTGGGCCCGTGGTGGGGCGCGCTGACCGGCGGCCTGTCGAACGTCCTGGCCAGCCTGCAGAGCCCCATGGACGCCTGGTTCGCGATCGTGAACATCCTGGTCGGCCTCATCGTGGGCTTCGCGTCCCGCCGCTTCGGCTTTCAGAAGCTGCCGGTCGTGCTCATCGTCGGAGCGATCCTGGCCGTGGTCGCCCCGCTGGTCGGCACCGTCATCGCCACCTACGTCTACGGCGGGCTCACCGGCGGCGGCATCGACATTCTCGTCGCCGGCCTGATGGGCGCCGGCGCCGACATCTTCACCGCCGCCTTCATCCCGCGCGTGGGCTCGAACCTGGTCGACAAGCTGCTGTCCGTCGTGGTCGTCATGCTCGTGCTCAAGGCTCTCCCGCGTTCGCTCCAGGGCCTGTCCGCCGGACCCCGAGGTTCGGCCTGACCCCGTCCAAGCCGGACGCCGAGCCTCGCGTCGGCGTCCGGCTGGCACTGGTCCTGGCGGCGTGTGCCGTCCTGGCGCTGACGCCCGACTGGCGGCTGCTGGCGGCGGAGGTCGGCGTCCTGCTGCTGCTCGCGGCCGCGCTGCGGCGGCTGCGTGCGGTGCTGGCGTATTGGCGTCCGGTGTTGGTCATCGCGCTCAGCCTGCCGCTGGTGTACGCGTGGGCGCGGCCGGGGGCGTCCCGCTGGTGGATCTTCGGCGCCGACGGGCTGGAGCAGGGCGGCGTGATCGCGATCCGGCTGTTGGGGTTCGTGACGGCGTTCGCGTTGCTGCTCGCGACGACGCCCACCCGGACGCTCGTTCAGGCCGCCGGACGCCTCAACCGCGACCTCGGCGTCATGCTCGCGCTCACGCTGGCGGTGATCCCGGTGCTCAGGCGCCAGCTCGCCGTCACCCTCGACGCCCAACAGTCGCGCGGGCTGCGGCTCACCGGCTCGTGGCGCGCCAAGGCCGGCGCGTACCTGGCGGTGCTGATCCCGGTGGTCGTCAAGGCGCTGGTCCGGGCGCGCGACATGGCGACGCTGCTGTCGATCCGGACGCCGAAGCCCTCGGACGCCGCGGCCTCCGGCTTTGGGGCGTCCGGGCTGTCGGTGACGCACGCGTTCGCGGCGCGTCCGGCGGTCGAGGACATCGACCTGGACGCCCCCGCCGGACGTCAGCTGTGGGTCACCGGCGGTAACGGCTCGGGCAAGACGACGCTGCTGCTCGCGCTCGCGGGGGTGGTCGGGGAGGTCGTGGAGGCTCGCGTGGCCGGCTCTGTGACGCGTCCGGCGCGGACCGGACTGCTGCTCGCCGACGACGTGACCCTGTTCTCGACCGTCGCCGAGGAGCTGTCCTTCGTCGACCCGGACGCCGACCTGGCGCCGGCGCTCGATCGCTTCGGGCTCGCCGGGATGGGTGACCGTCAGCTGCACACCTTGTCAGGTGGCGAACGCAAGCGGGTCGCCCTGGCCGCCGCGCTCCTGACCGAGCCGGATGGCCTGCTGCTTGATGATCCGTTCGCGGCTCTGGACGCGTCCGGGTTGGGTCTCGTCCGGGCCGAACTGGACGCCGCCGCCCGGCGCGGGGCCGCGTCCGTGATCGCCGTTCGCGATCGGGCGCAGCTGCCGCCGGACGCGTCCGAGCTGCACCTCATCGCCGGACGCCGCGGCGTCCCGACCCCCGAGCCGGATGCCCCCACCCGCCGCGCGGCCACGCCGGGTGAGGTGGTGCTCGCCGTCGAGAATCTCACGCACCGCTACGCGTCCGGGGGCATCGAGGGGATCGACCTGGCCGTGCGCGCAGGCGAGTCCGTGGCCCTCGTCGGACCCAACGGCGCCGGCAAGTCGACGCTGCTCAAGTCGATCGCCGGACTGCTCACCCCGGACGCCGGGCGCGTCATTCTGCTCGGCCGCGACGCGACCCGCGAGCCGGTCTGGCGGCGGGCGTCCGAGGTCGGACTGCTCTGGCAGAACCCCGACGATCAACTCTGCCGCCGGACGATCCGCGACGAGGTCGCATGGCCGCTCACCCTGCGCGGCCGGACGCAAGCCGAGGCGGAGGCGTCCGCCCTCGAAGCCCTCGACCATCTCGGGCTCACGGCCGTGGCCGACGAGCATCCGCACGACACCCCGGCGTCGGTCCGGCAGCTCACCGCCCTGGCCGGCGTGCTGGCCGGACACCCGCGCCTGCTGCTCCTCGACGAGCCCACCACGACCCTGGACGCCGCGACGGTCGGCGTCCTCCTGACGGCCCTCAACAGCCACCTGGACGCCGGCGCGGCAGCCCTGATCGCGACGCATGATCCGCGGCTGATCGCGGCCGCGACGAGGGTCGTCCGGCTCGAGGACGGCGTACTCGTCGATTAGTGTCGGAATTGGTCTCGCTCAGCGAGAGCTCTTCCGCCAGTCAACGTCGGTCAGGCCACCGAGGCGTAGATCACCCAGTTGGCGCCGTTGCCGGTGCCGTCGACGATGTCGCAGACGACGAAGACGAGCCGTTTGCCCACGATGCCCCAGGTCTCGGCGTCGGAGGCGAACTGGCCCTTCGGGATCGACCGCGTCTTGGTCACCGTGTAGGTGAGCGTGCCGGCGTCGGTGGTGACGAGCATGGTCGACCCGGCCTTGATCGACCGGATCAACACGTTGCACGGGTACTGGTCCGCGCCGTGCTTCGCGCTGGTGTGGCAGCCGAGGTAGGTGGTGTCGTTGGCCGTGCTCGACGGCTGAACGCCCTTGTCAGAGACGCGGACCGGCACGCTGGGGCGTCCGGGCGCAGCCAGCGGCGGGTTGATCGCGTTGCCCATCTTCACGCTCGAGAGTGGGGTGACCGGCTGGGCGAACCCGACCTCGGGCACCTCCAGCTTGATGATCTCGCCCGCCGCCACCGCGCTCCTGGACGCCGTCGGCGTCGGTGCGGGCGTCGGTGAGGCGGTGGTCGCGCCCGGGGACGGCGTGGCAGTCGCGGAGGCGTCCGAGATGCTCACGGTGGGAACGCTCGGGGGCACGGCGGGCGCGGACGACGGTGCTGGTCCGGGCGCCGCTTGGCAGCCAGCCAGCAGCACGAGCGCGCAGGCCCAGCCGGTCAAGCGTTGGATCGTCACGGAACCTCCCGGTGGTCGGCGTCCAGTATCGCCGACGACCGCCGACTCAGACGCCGGGGCACCCGCGGAACAATCTGTCGGAGGCCACGGTTACGATGCGAGGACGCGTCCGCCGCACGTGAAGGAGCCCAGATGTTCGAGATCCCCGCCGACCTCAACCCCGCCCTCGCCGGGCTGGCGTGGCTGCGCGGACGCTGGGAGGGCACCGGCTACCGCGAGTGGCCGGGGCTCGAGAAGACGCAGTTCGGCCAGCAGGTCGACTTCGTCGAGAACGGCGGCGACTACCTGCACTACATCAGCCAGACCTTCACGATCGACGACGACGGGCGCCCGCTCGCGCCGCTCACCATCGAGACCGGCTTCTGGCGCGCCAACGCCAAGGCCGAGGTCGAGGTCGTCATGTGCGGCCCGGACGGCTACGCCGAGATCCTGTACGGCAAGCTGCAGCCCGGTCGCGTCGACCTGACATCGGACGCCGTGATCCGCACCCAGGACGCCCCTGTCGCCTACACCGCCGGACGCCGCCTCTACGGCAACGTCGACGGCAAGCTGATGTACAGCTTCGACCGCGCGACGGACGACGTCCCGCTGCGGCCGTACATCTGGGCGACGCTCGAGCGCCGATGACCGCCGTTCTCAACAGCGCCGGCCCGGACGCCGGGGCGGTCTGGCACTACGGCGATCCGCTCGGCGAGCAGCGGGCCGCCGAACGCGGCGAGGCGGGCATGGACCTGTCGCATCGCCCCACCTTTCGCATCACGGGTCCGGATCGGCTGACCTTCCTGCACGCCATCACGTCGCAGGACTTCCGCGCCATCACCCCCGGCGAGCACGTCACGGCGTTCATGCTCGACCACACCGGACGCATCCTGGCCGCGTTCGGCGGCATTGACGACGGCGAGACGTTCTGGGCCCACACCGAGCCCGGACGCGGCGAGGCGCTCGTCGCCGAGTTCAACCGCCTGCGGTTCGCGTCCAAGATCGAGGTCGAACTGGCGCCCGAGCGGGCGCTGGTCGCCACGGACGCCATGCGGATCATTCCCCGCGAGCAGATCCCGGACGCCCTCGCCGGACGCGTCCTCGCGGGTACCTGGGCCATGGACGCGCTGCGCATCGCCGCCGGCCACCCGCGCATCTTCGTCGACACCGACGAGGCGACCATCCCGAACGAGTTGTTCATGCCCGATGGCGACCGCCTGGGCATGGGCGTCCACCTGAAGAAGGGCTGCTACCGCGGTCAGGAGACGGTGGGCCGCACCTTCACCATGGGGCGTCCGCCGCGTCGGCTGACGCGCCTGCACCTGGACGGCTCGACCGGCGAGATCCCCGACGTGGGGACTCCGCTGACGGCGTCCGGTGTCGTGGTCGGACGCCTCGGCCAGACTGCGATTCACCACGAGTTGGGCCCCATCGCGCTCGGGCTCGTCAAGCGCAACGTCCCGGTCGACACCACCCTGGACGCCGCGGGCGTCGCGGCGTCCCAGGAAGTCATCGTGGACCCCGAGGTCGGGCTGCACTTCCGTCCGGGACCGCTGCCGGGTGAGGTGCCCGGGCGCCGGCTCAAGTAGCGATCAGCGGATGACCCGGATGGCGTCCGCGGGCACCCCGAGCAGCGCCGTCCGGTAGGCGGCCTCTTGGTCGGGGGTGGTGAACAGCACGACCTTGCCCTTGATCATCGGCTCGCGCAGCGGGCCCGCCATGCCGACCGACGTGGACGCCTTGGTGTTCAGCATGTCGACCAGGAGCGCGGACGTCCCGTTGGAGTAGGTGCCCCGAATGGACGCCGCCAGCACGCTGTCGCGCAGCACGTTTCCGGGGTCGGTCTCGAGCGCGACGATCGCGTACTGGTCGGGGGCGAGGCGTCCGGACTCGGCGATGGCGGACGCAAAGCCCGGCCGGTCCTTCACCTGGTTGCGGATGGTGCCCGGCATCGGTGGGATGTCGTCGCCCGCCACCGGGCCCTGGATGGGCAGCCCGAACGTGAACATGGCGATCACGCCGGCCGCGGCGGCCACCAGGCGGCGTCCGGTGAGTTGCAAGCCAGCCCGCGGCGGGAACCAGCCGCCGATCAGGGCGACCGCCATCGCCAAGTACACGGACGCGAGCACGACGAAGCCGTCCTGCAGCTTGGCGGGGTAGTAGCGCACCTGGCCGAACTCGTAGAACTGCCCGAGAGCCAGCACGACGTACACGACCATCAAACCGAGCAGTGCCGCTCCGACCACTCCGAACCGCAACCGGACGCCCCGGCGCAGCCCGTGGCGTCCGCCGCGCCACACGGCCCAGCCGAGTCCGAACAGGACGAACGCCACCGCCAACGTGAACTGGTGAGCGAGCACGCGCGAGATGCCGCCGGGGGCGTCCGCGAAGCTCGGCGGGATCGCCTGGACCACCCACAGCACCTGGACCAGGCACACCGCGGCCCCGATCGCGGCGACCACCAGGCAGGTGATGATGCCGATCCGGGTGCCCAGCCAGCGCCGGCGCTCGATCGGAAGCGCGATGGCGCACGCCATCAGTCCGGCGAGCGCCCCCATCGGCAGCCAGCTGCCCGCGGCGACGGTCACGGCCGCGACCAGCAGCGAGAAACGCCAGGCGTTGAACACGCGCGGCATGCTCACCACCGTGCTCATGACGACCATGACCATGGCGAGCGTGAAGGGGAAGTTGTAGTGGGCGTCCACCATGCCCAGCGAGCCCGGTCCGGCGATCATGACCGACCCGGCGAGCCCGGCGCCGATGCTGGCGGTCAACTGGTTGCGCCGGACGGCGATCAGGGACGCCACCGCGGACGCCGCCACGACCGCGCCCACCACGCCGAGGAAGCCGGTGATCCGGACGAAGGCCAGGAGCTCCGTCGCCACGTCCGCGGGCGCGTGGCCGAGCAGGTAGGTCATGAAGGCCTCGGCCGTCGCGTGGTAGCCCGCCGGATACTCGGTGAAGCTGTACTTGGTGCCGTCCGGCGCCGGCGGCAGGTGCCGGATCAGGACGCCGTTGTGCCGCATCGCCACGTCGATGAACGAATGGGACGAGTTGTCCCACTGCAAGCTCCAGTAGGCGAAGGCGGCCCGGCTATCGGGGGCGAGCACCATGTACGACAGGTTCGCGGTCGCGAGCGCGGCCACGCCCGGCACCGCCACCAGATCGGCAATGTTGATGCGCGGCAGCAGACGCCGCTGCGACCCCTCGCGGACGACGCGGGCGATCCAGTAGCCCAGCGCGCCACCGATGACGGCCGCGATCAGGTCGCCGTGCGGCATCGCTGGGCTGGGCACCATCCAGGTCAGGAAGCACAACGCCGACAGGATCGGCACCATGCGCAGCACCCGGGCCGCCAGGCCGTGCGCCGAGGGGATCGTCAACGCGCTGATCACCAGCAGCCCGATCAGCACCACGCCCGGCAGCACGCTCGTGGCGGCCAGCAGCCCGTAGACGACGGCGCCGACCGCGGCACCTGCGACGTCGGTGAGGGGCGGACGCCGCGTCGCACGTCCGTTCTCGGGGGTGTGCGTCGTCATGAGTCCTTCCGTCACGCGGTCGAGGGGGCGTTCCCGAGCCTAGCGAAGCGCGCGGGAGCGCCAGAGTTCGACCTCCGCCTCGGCGGCCTCGGCGTCGTCCTCGGCCGCCAGCAGGTCCTGCTCGGCTTCGGCCAGCGCGGACGCCAGTTCGTCGCGTCGGAACTGGGCTGCAGCCAGGACGCCGCGGGCTGCGGCCGCGCGTCCCTCGGCCTGGGCGAGGGCTCGCTGTGCCCGCTGCTGTGCCGGTCCAGCCGCCGGGGCTTCGACAGGCTCCACCGGAGGTTTGGCGGGCGCGTCCACCGGGCTGCTCGCCGGGGTCGTTCCCTGAGCTGGTCGAAGGGTCTTGTCGAGTGCGTTGCGAAGGGCTTCGACAGGCTCAGCCATCGGGACCTGGACAGGCTCAGCCACCGGCGCGCCAACAGGCTCCGCCGGCCCAGTCTCGGTACCGCGTGGTTCTCGATCGTCTCCAGGGGGTGTTTCGAGGCCATTGTCGGCATCGACAACCACGCTGTGCCCAAGACTCTCGGCCGCCGCGCCCAACGCGCTCCCGAGGTCGCCGTAGGCAAGCGGCCGGTCGAGGCGGCCGGCTTCCACGGCCGCCGCGGCGTCGGCGTCCGACAATGAAGCCCGCAGCGTCGACCGGACCTCCTCGAGCCCGGCCGGGCTGGCCGTGATGCCGAGGTGCGCGAGGTGAGCGGTGAGGTCCGACAGGACGCGCCGCTCCAGCTCGGCGCGCCGCGGCCCGAGCGCGACGACCGTCTTGAAGTCCAGCGCGGACTGGGCGGCGCGCAACTGGCGTCCGAGTTTTAGAAACTCCACCAGCGACGTGAGGCGCGCCCGCGAAGCCACGTTGACGTACCAGGCCCCGAAGGTCGGACGCCGCAGCGCCTTGAGGGCGTCGGCGAGCGCGCGGTCCTTGTCCGCCCGGGCCTGCTTGACGAGGGCATCGCGGCGGGCGACGAACTCGGCGGGGTCCCCGGCGTACAACTCGTCGGCGATCGGCATGGCGCCCATCCTGCCGGACGCCGCGGCGTCCGCCTCGTCACTGCTGCATCAGTTGCGCCCTAGGCGCCACCTTTGCCGCATTGAACAACTCAGGCCGCGCTCGCGGGCGACGCAGGGGTCAGCGGCGAACTGTGCTGGGTCGGGACCATCGCCGGACGCGCGCGCTCGGCCTCCCCAGCCCGGTAGACGCCGTCGAGGGTGTAGATCGGACGGTCCTGCACCTCGCGGTAGATGCGGCCGATGTAGCTGCCCAGGACCCCCAACATCAGCAGGTTGATCCCGCCCATGAACAGGATCGCGATCATCGTGAGCGACCAGCCCTGGACGAGGTCGCCCGGGAAGAACAGCTTGTGCAGGACGACCTCGATGATCCAAAGTACCGAGAACAGCGACACCGCGACGCCCACCCGGGTCATGATCGTCAACGGGAAGGTCGAGAACCCGAGGACGCCGTCCACCGCCAGCTTGATCATCTTGGGCAGCGGGTAGTGGGTCTCGCCGTGCAGGCGCTCGTCGCGGTCGAACGGCACGGCGATCTGGTTGAAGCCCAGCGACGCCACGATGCCGCGCATGTAGCGGTCGTGCTCGCGGTACTTCTTGATCTCGTCCACGACCTTGCGGTCCATGAGGCGGAAGTCGCCGGTGTTGCGCGGGATGTCCACGTCGCCGATGCGGGCGAGCAGTCGGTAGTAGGCGGACGCCGTGACCCGTTTGAAGAGTCCGTCCTTGCGGGTGCGTCGCTGGGCGTAGGCGACCTCGTAGCCCTGCTCCCACCGGGCGATGAGTTCCAGCGCGACGGACGGCGGGTCCTGCAGGTCGGCGTCCATGATGACGACGGCGTCGCCGGTCGCGTAGTCGAGCCCGGCGGTGATGGCCTTCTGGTGGCCGAAGTTGCGCGAGAAGTTGACGAGCGTGACGCGCGCGTCGGCGTCCTGGATCGCCCGGAGGCGGGCGAACGTGTCGTCGCCGGAGCCGTCGTTGACGTAGACGAACTCGAGGTCGTAGGGGAGTGCTGCGGTGGTCACCTTGATGGTGCCGTGGAACAGGTCGACGTTGACACCCTCGTTGTAGAAGGGCACCACGAAGGAGATGCGCTTGCGAGCCTCGGCTGTCATGGTCCGAACGTACGGACGCCGCCTGTGCCGGGTCTGCGTCGGACCTGTGGGTCCACTATGCGTCGTGCCCGGCCCGCCGGGTCGGACGCCTCGAACGCTAGGACGCCTCGGTCGCCTTCTTCGCCCGGTTGCGGATCTTGGCGCGATCGTTCATGTCGAGGGTGACCTTGCGGATGCGGACGTCCTTGGGGGTGACCTCGAGGCACTCGTCGGACGCGCAGTACTCCAGCGACTGCTCCAGCGACATGCGGCGCGGCGGGATCAGCCGCTCGAGTTCGTCGCCGGTCGAGGAGCGCACGTTGGTGAGGTGCTTCTCCTTGGTCGGGTTGACGTCCATGTCGTCGGCGCGGGCGTTCTCACCGCAGATCATGCCCTCATAGACCTCCTCGCCGGGTCCGACGAAGAGGGTGCCGCGCTCCTGCAGATTGAACAGTGCATAGGACGACACGGACCCCATCCGGTCGGCCACGAGCGAGCCCGTCTGGCGGTTCCGCAGGTCGCCGAACCAGGGCGCGTAGCCCTCGGACACGTGGTGCATGAGGCCCGTGCCGCGGGTCTCGGTGAGGAACTCGGTGCGGAACCCGATCAGCGCGCGAGCCGGGACGATGTACTCGATCCGGACCCAGCCGGTGCCGTGGTTGACCATCTGCTCCAGGGACGCCTTGCGGACGCCGAGCATCTGCGTCACCGCGCCGACGTGCTCCTCGGGGACGTCGATCGTGAGCCGTTCGGTGGGCTCGTGCACCTTGCCGTCGACGAGCCGCGTGACGACCTCGGGCTTGCCCACGGTGAGCTCGAAGCCCTCGCGGCGCATCATCTCGACCAGGATCGCGAGCTGCAGCTCGCCGCGTCCCTGGACCTCCCACGTGTCCGGACGCTCCGTCGGTAGGACGCGGATCGAGACGTTGCCGACCAGCTCGGCGTCCAGGCGCGCCTTCACGAGGCGGGCCGTCAGCTTCTTGCCGACCTTGCCGGCGAGCGGCGAGGTGTTGATGCCGATCGTCATCGAGATGGACGGCTCGTCAACGTGGATCAGCGGCAGCGCCTTCGGGTCGCTCGGGTCGGCCAGGGTCTCGCCGATCGTGATCTCGGGGATGCCCGCGACCGCGATGATGTCGCCGGGGCCCGCTGAGTCGACCTGGACGCGCTCGAGGGCGTCCGTCATCAGCAGTTCGGACAGACGAACGTTGGACGCCGTCCCGTCCCGCTTGATCCAGGTCACCGTCTGCCCGCGCTTGATCTCGCCCTCGGCGATGCGGCACAGGGCGAGGCGTCCGAGGTAGGGGGACGAGTCGAGGTTCGTGACGTGCGCCTGCAGCGGCGCGCCTTCGGTGTAGGACGGCGCCGGGATCGTCGACAGGATCGTCTCGAACAGCGGCTCGAGGTTCTCAGAATCGGGCATGGTCGCGTCCGCGGGAGCGGTCAGGGACGCGCGTCCGGCCTTGGCTGCGCAGTACAGGATGGGGAAGTCGAGCTTGTGCGCCTCTTCGTCGTCGACGAGGTCCATGAAGAGGGCGTAGACCTCGTCCACGACCTCGGCGATGCGGGCGTCCGCGCGGTCGACCTTGTTGATCACGACGATGATCGGCAGGTGCTTGGCGAGCGCCTTGCGCAGCACGAATCGGGTCTGCGGCAGCGGACCCTCCGAGGCGTCCACCAGCAGCAGGACGCCGTCGACCATCTCGAGCCCGCGCTCCACCTCGCCGCCGAAGTCGGCGTGGCCGGGGGTGTCGATGATGTTGATGGTGACGTTCTCGCCGCCGATGACGTGCTTGACGGCGGTGTTCTTCGCGAGGATCGTGATGCCCTTCTCGCGCTCGAGATCCATCGAGTCCATGACGCGAATGTTGACGTCGGCGTTCTCGCGGAAGGCGCCCGACTGCCACAGCATCGCGTCCACCAGCGTGGTCTTGCCGTGGTCGACGTGGGCGATGATGGCGACGTTGCGCAGGTCGGCGCGAGTGGGCATGTGGTGACTTCCTAGGCGATCGGACGCCGATGGCGCCGGTGAGCGGCCCGGGACGCCGGGCTGGTGCAGTCTACTAGCGCGCCCGGGCGCGCCTGAACACGACCCTGGCGACAGGTTCTGGCGGTAAGAGTCTCGCTGAGCGATACCTACTCCGCCACGAACTGGCTCGCAGCCGGACCCGTCGTCGTCCCCGGACGCAGCCGGACGTCGAACGTCCCGGACGCCACCGGCTCGCCACGGAGGAGCGCCGCCATCATCCGACCCAGTTCACGGCCCTTCTCGGCCGGCCGTTGGTCCGCGGTCGTGAGGCGTCCGCTGAACCATGGCGTCTCGACGCCGTCGAATCCGGCCACGCTGAGGTCGTCCGGCACAGCCAGCCCGCGCTCACCCGCGGCCTTGATTGCCCCGAGCGCCAGCAGGTCGGACTGGCACACGAGCGCCGTCGGCGGCTGGTCCGCGTCCAGCAAGAGGGACGCCGCCGCGGCCCCCGCGTCCACCGTCAGGTCGGACGCCGCCGCGATCAACTCCGGGGTTCCGCCGCCGTCCAGGAAGCCGCGGGCGCGGTCGCGGGTGTCGACGTAGTCCGCGCCGGACGCCTCCGCCGCCGACACCAGCCCCGGACGGGCCCCCGCCGCCAGCGGCATCGTGACGTGCCCGATGCGGGTGTGGCCGAGCCCCCGCAGGTGCTCGACGATCTCGGCCGTCGCCCCCCGGTCCGGGATGGTCAGCTGGACGACACGGTCATCGAGCGGCGCACCCGTGCCCAGCAGCGGAAGCCCGCGCGCGGCGAGGGCGTCCACATCCGGACGCTCCAGTGCGCCGCACATCGCGAACAGAACGGCGTCCATGCTGTGGCTCGACAGCGGCAGCCCGGCCGCCCCCTGCGACTCTGGCAGCAGCAGCAGGCCGTAGCCCTCGGCGTCCAGGAGTTCGGAGAACCCGCCCAAGAGCGCCACCTGATAGGGGTCCGCGAACGCGCCCGCCAGGGTGCCGTCGTAGCTGACGCCGACGACGCGGGTGCGTCCGGTGCGGAGCTGGGCCGCGCGTGGGTCGGGTCCGGCGTAGCCGAGTTCGGACGCCGCCCGCGCGACTTTCTCGGCGGTCGCGGGGGCGACCGGGCCGCGTCCGGAGAAGACGAGGGACGCCGTCGAGGTCGCCACGCCGGCGCGGCGGGCGACGTCGGCGAGGGTGACGGTCGCGGGCGGACGCGCCTCGTCGGTCGCTCGGGATCGGGCGGTCTCGTCGCTGCTTCGGGCTTGCTCAGGCGTCACGATTACCATAGTATCGAATCGTTTCGATCGAATCGATTCGAGAGGTTGTTCAAGTGTCGGTCCTTTCCCTGGAGCGCAGCGTCATCACCCGCGCGCGCACGGGCGTCTTCCTGGTGTTCGGGGCGTCCGGTGTCGCGTTCTCGTCGTGGGCGTCCCGGCTGCCCGACATCAAGCGCGTGCTCGACCTCACCCCCGGCGAGCTCGGCACGCTGCTGCTGGCCATGGCCGCCGGCTCGGTGATCGGGCTGCCCCTGTCCGGACGCATCATCCGCACCATCGGCACCACCAAGACGGTGCTGTCCGGCATGGCGTCGGCGTCCCTCGGGCTCACCGCCGCCGCGATCGGCGTGGACGTGTTCCACAGCATCCCGATGATCTGGATCTCGATGTTCCTCGGGGGCCTCGGCATCGGCGTCTGGGACGTCGCCATGAACCACGAGGGCGCCGAGGTCGAGCGCGGCCTCGGGCGCGCGATCATGCCGTGGTTCCACGCCGCCTTCTCGGGTGCGACCGTGGCGTCCGCGCTGCTCGGCAGCCTGCTGACCTGGCTCAAGGTGCCGATCCTGGTGCACATGATCGTGGTCGTGGTCGCGGTGCTCGCCGTCTCGTTGCGCGGTACCTCGTGGTTCCTGCCGATCGAGGACGCCGAGGAGGCCACCGCTCACGCCCAGGGGCGTCCGGCATGGTTCGAGCCGCGCACGCTCGTCATCGGCCTCGTCGTGCTCGCCGCCGCCTTCACCGAAGGTTCGGCCAACGACTGGATCGCCGTCGCGATGGTCGAGGGTCACCATCTGCCGGCCTGGTTGGGCGTCCTTGGGTTCGCCACGTTCCTGGGTTTCATGACCATCGGACGCCTCGCCGGCACCTACGCCCTCGACCGCTACGGGCGCGTCCCGGTGCTGCGGGTCCTGTTCGGACTCGCGATCGTCGGCAGCCTCCTGGTCGTGTTCGGCACTCCGGTGCTGGCGTTCATCGGCGCCGCCCTGTGGGGCATCGGCGCGTCACTGGGCTTCCCGGTCGGCATGTCGGCGGCGTCCGACGACCCGGCCCGCGCGGCGGCCCGGCTCAGCGTCGTGTCGACGATCGGCTACCTCGCCTTCCTCGGCGGCCCGCCGCTGCTCGGCTATCTCGGCGACCACACCGGCGTCCTGCACGCGCTGCTCGCCGTGGCCGCCTTCTCCGTCCCGGCCCTGCTGGCGGTGCCGGCCGTCCGCGAGCCTAAGGCGTCCTGAGGCCCCTGCTCGGTGTGCCCACCGGGCACCGTTGTCGACAAATGCTCGCCTCCGCCGGATTCGCTCGCCCCAGAGCGTGAGCATGTGCGCGGAGGGGGAGGGTTTGCGCGGAGGTTCAGCGAATCGTCCCGGGGTGAGCGTTTCCGAGGCTTCCCTCGACGACAAAGGCCCGGCTCAGCGAACTGAGCCGGGCCTTCGGCGTCCCATTGGTCCGTCGTCAGGCGGACGCCAGGGTTAGTGGTTTTCCTTCAGCGCCTGCGCCACCTCGTGGGGCAGCTCCATGCCGGTCTGGACGCGGCTGTGCTTGCCGGACCACAGGAAGTAGATCGCGAGGCCGATGATGAGCCAGACGATGAAGCGCGCCCAGGTCTCGATCGACAGGTTGAGCATCAGGTAGAGGCACACCAGCGCCGACAGGATCGGGATGAACGGCGAGAACGGCACCTTGAATGCGCGGTGCAGGTCGGGCCGCGACTTGCGCAGCATCGGGACGCCGATCGACACCAGCACGAAGGCCGACAGTGTGCCGATGTTGACCATCTCTTCCAGCATGCCGATGGGCGTCAGCCCCGCGGTGATCGCGCACACCACGGTAACGATGGCGGTGATGACGTACGGCGTCCGGTACTTCGGGTGCACCTTGGCCAGGCCGATGGGCAGCAGGTTGTCGCGGCACATCGCGAAGATGAGGCGCGTTGCGCCGACCATCAGGGTCAACACGACCGTCGTCAGACCGGCCACAGCGCCGGCCGAGATGAGCGTCGCCATCCAACCTTGCCCGTTCGCGGCGAACGCGTTCGCCAGGGCGGCCTTCGGGTCGAGCTTGTCGTAGCGGACCATGCCGGTCACGACCAGGGCCACCGCGCAGTACAGGACGGTGCAGATGGTCAGGGACGCGATGATGCCGATCGGCAGATCCTTCTGCGGACGCTTGGTCTCTTCAGCAGCGGTGGCGACGACGTCGAAGCCGATGTAGGCGAAGAAGACCAGGGACGCGCCGGCGAAAATGCCGCTGACACCGAAGCTGGTGGGGGCGGCACCCGTCATCCACTGCAGGACGGGCTGCGTCCAGGCGAAGCCGGAGGCTGCTCCCTCGACCGGGGCCGGCGGCGGGACGAACGGGGTGTAGTTGGCGGGGTTGATGAACTGCAGGCCCGCGAAGATCACGAACAAGACGATGAACAGCTTGACGCCGACCAGCACCATGTTGACCCGCATGGACTCCTTGATGCCCAGCGTGACGAGGCCGCCGAGGACGACGATCAACAGGACGGCCATGAGGTCGATGCCCTTGGTCTCGGTGAAGGGGCTGGCGCCGTAACCGATGGCGTCCGGGATGTGAATGCCGAGCTTGCCGAGGAAGACGCCCAGGTAGGCGCTCCAGCCCTGCGCGACGACGGAGGCGCCGAGGAACATCTCGAGGATGAGGTCCCAGCCGATGATCCAGGCGATCAGCTCGCCGAGTGAGGCGTAGGAGAAGGTGTAGGCCGACCCCGACACCGGGATGGTCGAGGCGAACTCGGCGTAGCACATGGCAGCCAGCGCGCAGCAGAAGGCCGCGATGATGAACGACACCACGATGGACGGGCCCGCGACGGTGTGGGCCGCGCGTCCGGTCAGGGTGAAGATGCCCGCTCCGATGACGACGCCGATGCCGAAGACGGTCAGGTCCAGGGCGGTCAGCGACTTCTTGAGCTGGTACTCGGGCTCGTCGGTGTCGGCGATCGACTGCTCGATGCTCTTGGTTTTGAAGAGATCCATCAGGTTGACTCGATTCTTAATAGGGCTCCGTGAAGCCTCGGTCGACCGAAAAACCTACGCTGGTCCGTGGCAGCCCTGCGGGGTTTTCGCTGAAGAAGTGAAGTGAATCCTCACTTTTGGCCGTTGTAGACCCGTCCGGCGGTCGTCGCGCCCAGCAACTGCGGCACGGTGACGAGCGTGTACCCCTGGGCCTTCAGTTGGGAGATGATTCCCGGCAGCGCCTTGGCCGTGGACGGCTGGATGTCATGCAGGAGGATGATCGAGCCTCGCCGCACTTCTTTCATGATCAGGGCCGTCGTCAACTGGGGCACCAGGCGACTGAGGCGTCCAGTCTGCAGGCCGCGGACCAGCGACCACCCAAATCCGGCGCCGATAGCGGCGCCCAGGAGATCGCCGTGCGGCAGCGGCAGCGGCAGCATCCAGAGGCTGAACAGGATCCCCGCGTAGCCGACCATCAGCACGACGACCCGCTCCGCCAGCGTCCGCGCGACAGGGAGGGCGATCCCCAGCACGGCCAGCACCACCAGTGCCAGCGGTCCCTTCAGGACGCTGGCGAACAACAGCCCACCGACGAGGGCGCCGCCGGCCACCGCGGCCACGGTCGCAGGAAGCAGGCTCCGCGTGGGGCGAGGCTCTCGCGGCATCACGTCTCCGTCGAATCGGGGTCGAGGGAAATCGCGTGCGCGCGCCGCGAGATCCTCGGCAGCGCGCCCGTTAGCGCTGAGCGAGCAGGTTCAACAGGTAGTCGCCGTACCCCGACTTGGCGAGCTTCTCGCCGCGGGCCGCCAGGTCTGCGTCCGACAGGAAGCCCATGCGCCACGCGATCTCTTCGGGGCAGCCGACCTGGAGGCCCTGGCGGGCCTGGATCGTCCGGACGAAGTTGGACGCGTCGTTCAGTGAGTCGAAGGTGCCCGTGTCGAGCCAGGCGGTGCCGCGGGGGAGGACGCCGACCTGCAGCTTCCCGCGCTCGAGGTAGACCCGGTTTACGTCCGTGATCTCGTACTCGCCGCGCGCCGAGGGAGCGAGGTTCTTGGCGATCTCGCAGACGTCGGTGTCGTAGAAGTACAGGCCGGGGACCGCGAAGTTCGACTTGGGCTGCTTCGGCTTCTCTTCGATCGAGAGCGCCTTGCCGGCCTCGTCGAACTCCACGACGCCGTACGCGGACGGCGTCGAGACCCAGTATGCGAAGACTGCGGCGCCGTCGATGTCGGAGAAGCCCTTGAGCTGCCGACCCAGTCCGGGCCCGTAGAAGATGTTGTCGCCGAGCACCAAGGCCGACTTCTCGCCACCGACGAAGTCGGCGCCGATCGTGAACGCTTGGGCGAGGCCCTTGGGCTCCGGCTGGGCGGCGTAGCTGATCGCGATACCGAACTGCGAGCCGTCGCCCAGCAGCCGCTGGAACGCCTCGGACTCGTGGGGCGTCGTGATCACGAGCACATCCTTGATCCCGGCGAAGAGCAGGGTTGACAAGGGGTAATAGATCATCGGCTTGTCGTACACAGGCACGAGCTGCTTGCTGTTCGCCATGGTGATGGGGTGAAGTCGGGTGCCGGACCCGCCTGCCAAGATGATGCCGCGCATGGAGTGAGTCTTTCAGATCTTCCGCGCCGCGACCTCGACATAGGCGTCCTCGTGGGCCCGAATGCAGCGATCCCAGCCGCCGAAGGACGCCGCGCGCGCCAGTCCCCGAGCCGTGAGTTCCTCGGTGTGGCCCAGGGCTCGCCGGATGCCGTCCGCGACCGACTCGGGGGTGGCGGGATCGAACAGCTCGGCGCCGTCGCCCACGACCTCGGGAATGGATCCCGCCGAGGACGCCGCGACGGGGCAGCCGGACGCCATCGCCTCCAGCGGGGGCAAGCCGAAGCCCTCGTACAACGACGGGAACACCATCAGGCGCGAGGTCTGGTAGAGCCGCTTCAGCTCGTCGAACGTGATGAGTCCGCGGCGGTCGACCCAGTCAGGCACCTCGCCCAGCCGCTCGAGCCCCTCACCGGTCAGGACCAGGCGCAGGTCGGTGTCATCGCGGCGCAGGAGGGCCACGGCGTCGATGAGGGTCCGGTGGTTCTTGTGGGCGTACGGTCGGGCCGGGTACAGCAGCACATTCTCGCGCGGGGCGTCCGAGGGAGTGAACCCGGACGCGTCGAAGCCGAGGTGGATCGACCGCACCTTCTCGGGAGCGACCCCGAGGTGGTCGATGATGCTGTGCCGCGCGAACTCGCTGTCGGTGATGACGAGATCGGCCGCCTTGGCCATCGCCTCGTAGGTGGCCCGGCGGTAGAGGCGCTCGAGGTGCGAGAAGTTGTGGGGCAGGTCGAGGTGCTGCACGTCGTGCACGGTGACGATGCGTCCGACCGAGGACGGCATCGTCGGGATGGCGGTCGTGAACGGGAAGTGCACCACCTGGGCCGGACGCATCCGCGCCCGGATCTGGCGGCCCAGCAGCAGGCCGCGTCCGGTCATGGCCAGCCTCTGCAGGTTGGACGCCCCAGGCGTGATCTCGGGGATCTCGATCTCGTCGATGCCCCCGCTGAAGCCGCCGGCACCGCGCGGGACGTACGCCGTGGCGTCCACCCGCTCGGGGTCGAGGTAGCGGGTCAGGGCGCTGGCGTAGGTCTCGGTGCCGCCCATGGCGCCGCGGACGAGGGTGAGCATCGCCAGGGCGACGGTGATGGCCATGGCGGTCAGTCTAGGAGCGACGTGGACGGACGCCGCAGCGACCAGGCGTGGATGCTGACCCCCAGCAGGGGTCCGACCGCCATCGCCACGAGTGCCCGCTCGACCAGCGGCAGAGGCAGGAAGAGAAGCACGACGGACGCCGCCGCCGCCGTCACCCAGCCCGCCAGATAGTGGCCGTGTCGTTTGGCGGCGATGGCCGCGGGCCCGGAGATGCACATAGCGGCCGTGAGTGACGCGGTCAAAACGATGGCTGCCCCGGTAGGCCCGTCGACGACGTACTTGTTGTTCCAGAGGGCCCCGAGGATGGCTGGTTCGACGAGGTACGCGGCGCCGGCCAGGACGAGCGACAGCAGCGCGAGCCCGCCCAGCATCGTCCAGAGCAGGCGGGTGCGGTCGCCGGGGCGGTCGCGGAAGAGGACCATCAGCCACCCCTGCAACGCCAGGAACGGGATCACCAACGGCGCCCGGGTGAGGTTCACCACGGCGATCAGCGCGGCGACGACGCTCTCAGGCTGGGTCGTCGGGGCGAGGTCCAGGAGGAACGGCAGGCCGCTGGTCAGAACACCGAGCGCCACGGTTCCACCCAGGGTCTTCGCGGTGTTGGCGACGAGTTCGCGGGTGGACACGTCCAGCGTGTAGCGACCCTGGACGCGTCCTCGGAACAGCAGCCACGTGATCGCCAGGGCGACGGGGAAGGGGGCGGCCACGGCCCAGGCCACCCCTGCGGGTCCGGCGGACGTGGCCAGCGCGAGGCCCACCGCGATCAACCTCAAGACGGCGTCGATGATCGTCGTGGTCGCGACCGCCTTCCAGAGCCGCAGCCCGTAGAAGACGCCTGAGAGGCTGGCGATCCCGAGGTAGCCGACGAGGGCGACGATCAGAGCGGCCGCGACCGCCACGGGCTGACGGGGCGCGACCAGCGGCGTCCAGATGGGCGAGGTGATGGCCACCAGCGCCGTCGTTGCCGCCGCCAGGCTGAGGGTGAGCCGCGGCAGGGCCCCTGTGCCCTCGCCGCCACCGGCCCTGGTCGCCCGCGCGACCTCTTGTTGAAGTCCACTCAACGACGCGACGAGCAGGTAAAGCACCGACCAGAACGTCGTGAACTGCAGCAGGGCGGCCGGCTCGGCGATGACGCGTGGGACGAGCGCGAGGATCACGTAGCCGATTCCCCCGGACACGACCGTGGCGATCGTGATGGCGCCGAGCCCCCCGCCCGCCGAACTGGCGGCCGTCGCCGCGCCGGCGTCCGGCTCAGAACCCGAGGATGTCGACACGCGAACATCCTGTCACGGTCGGTGGAGACGCTGACCGGCGGCGATAGTCTCGTCGACCATGAGCCAACCCACCGGGGCTGATGCGCCCGCAGCTGCGGGCGGCGGCGGCCTCGCCGGACGCCTTGTCACAAGCATCGCGCCCCGGGCGGACGGCATGCTCTTCGGCACCAGGCTCAATCCGCGACGCAACAGCCTGAACCTGGTCCGCCTGATCCTCGCCTCCAGCGTCATCGTGCACCACGCGTATCCGTTGATCAGCAAGAGTGACTTCGGCCCCCAGTACCTCGGCGACGGCATCGGTGGCTGGGCCGTCGCGGGCTTCTTCTGCCTTTCGGGCTACCTGATCACGGGCTCGCGGTTCGGGAAGTCGTTCGGCGACTACCTGACGCTGCGAATCGCGCGCATCTACCCCGCGTTCATCATGTGCCTGGTGGTGACGGCGTTCGTCTTCGCGCCCCTCAACTTCTTCCACCAGCGCGGCAACCTGGCTGGATTCTGGAGCGCGTCGACGACGCCGGCCGGCTACATCTTCAGCAACCTGACGCTCAAGATGTACTCCTGGGACGCCGCGGGCACGCCCATCGGCGTCCCCTATGCGGCCGTCTGGAACGGCTCGCTGTGGTCGCTGTACTACGAGTTCTTCTGCTACGTGATCGTGGGCATCCTGGGCTGTTTCGCGATCGCGCGGCGATCGCCGTGGCCCGTGGTGATCCTGTGGCTGGCGTCGATCGCGTCCCGCGTCGCCTACCCGCACCTCAGCAGGTACCTCGGCATGGGCTTCGACGGCGAGGTTCTGACGAAGCTCGTCCCCTACTTCCTGGCGGGCGGCGTGCTGCACGTGGTCAAGCGCCGCATCGGCATGCACTGGCTAGCCGCCCTCGTCAGCATCGTCCTCTTCGTCCTTTGCATGAAGATCAACGTCTACGCGGGCGGGCAGGTCGGCAGCCTCTTCGCGGCCTACGCCCTGCTGTACGCGGGACATCTCCTGCCCTCGCCCGAGTGGACGCGCGTCCACGACGTCAGCTACGGCATGTACATCTACGGCTTCCCGACGCAGCAGCTGGTCATGACCTTCGCCCCGCAGGTGGGCTTCTTCGGACTCATCGGCATCGCGCTCGTCGGCACGTCGATCTTGGCCTCGGCGAGCTGGTTCCTCCTGGAGCGTCCGATCATCGACCGGGTGCGCGACTCGCTGGTGGCCGAGCACAAGGCCCCGCCACCGGTCGCGCCCCTGGCGGCGCCGCCGACCTAGGCCGGCGGGACGTTCGGCTGCTGCTCGATCCAGTCGCAGAGCCGCCGGACGCCGTCGCGCAGGCTGTACTGCGGCGTCCAACCCAAGATCTCGGACGCCGCCGTCACGTCGGCCCAGGCGTGCCGGACGTCACCCTCGCGGAACTTGCCCGTGATCTCCGGCTGGGGGGCCCCGTAGTACGCCGCGATCTCGGACGCCGCCGTCTCGATCGTCTGGAACTCGCCCGAGCCGATGTCGATCGGGGTGGAGCTCACGGCGTCCGACATTGCCGCCGCGAGAATGGCGGACGCGACGTCGTCGATGAGCACGAAGTCGCGCCGCACCGCGCCGTCCTCGTACAGCGGGATCGTCTTGCCGCCGCGCGCCAGCCGCGCGAACAGCGACAGGATGCCGGTGTAGGGGTTCGACAGGGACTGGCCCGGGCCGTACACGTTCTGCAGCCGGACGATGGCGATCTCCACCCCGAGCGCTGCACCCCACACCTTGAGCAGATGCTCCTGGGTGAGCTTGGTCGCGGCGTAGACCGAGACGGGCGCGGGGGAGACCACGCGGGCGTCCATGGCGACGGGCTCGCCGTCGAAGTCCCAGTGGCCGCCCTCGATCATGGCGGCCGTGCGCTGCGGCGGGTAGTAGAGCGACCCGTCCGGACGCCGCCACGCACCCTCGCCGTAGACGGCGCGCGACGAGCTCAGCACGATGCGGCGCGGCAAGCCGTGCCGGTTGAGGGCGTCCATCAGCTGGGTCGTGCCGACCACGTTGACCAGGCCGTGCCGGGACGACTCCGACAGCGACTGACCCGTGCCCGTCTCGGCGGCGAGGTGGATGACGACGTCCGGCCGCACGTCGGCCAGCACGCTGTCCCAGACGGATGCCTCCGTCACGTCCCCGACGACGAGTTCGACGCCGGACGCCAGCGCCGCGGGACGCTCGCGGGTGGCGTGGATCTGCGGGTGCAGGTTGTCCAGGGCCACGACCCGGTCGAACGTCTCGACGAGGCCCGGCGAGAGGGCGCATCCGATAAAGCCGGCGCCACCGGTCACCAGCACTGTGCCTTTGCGCATCATCTCTCCTTGTCAGAAACCGAAAAGGTGGCGCCCGAGCACACGGGTCGCGGCGGCGTCCCGTCTCATCATCGCCCCGGCCAGCAGGACGCCGGCGTGCAGCCGGGACGTCCAACGGAGTTTGGCGGCGCGCTCGGCGCGGCGCCAGCCGAGGCCGGCCGCCTGCGACGCCGCGAGCGCGAAGTAATCCCGCTCTCCGGCGAACCGAGATCCGTCGACGAGCTTCGCGCTGGACGCGCTGGCCGAATGCCGCCGGTACTGGAAAGCCAACTCGGGGGCGACCAGCAGCTGATCGCCGGCGAAGACCATGTCCATGACCAAGGCGAGGTCCTGGATGATCGGGAAGCCCTCGCGGAAGTCGAAGGCCTTGATCCGGTCGGTGCGGAACGTGAGGGCCGGCCAGTACAGCCAGTCGCCGTGCATGAGGTTGGCGGCCAGGGCCTCGCCGCCCAGCAACTGGTAGCCGCCGCCGTGCGGCTGAACCACGCGCTGCTTCACGGCGTCGACGAGGGTATGGACGACTTTCCCGGTCTCGTCGATGACCTCGACCCCCGGCTGGATGATCCCCGCGCCGGGGAAGCGCGCGTGGGCGTCCAGGATCGTCCGGACGTAGTTCGGCAGCAGCCGATCGTCGCAGCCGAGCATCATCATCAGGTCCGCGGACGCCCGCGCCACGCACGTGCGGTAGTTGGCGGTGATGCCTTCGTTGGCGTCCTTGCGGAGGAACGTGATCCGCGGATGGGCGAGCGTCGCGATCCAGTCGGCGATCTCGGTGGTGGGGTACGCGTCGTCGACGATCGTGAGACGCCAGGCGTCCGTGTCCTGGGCGAGGACGCTCCTCACCGTCTCGCGCATCATGGCCGGCTCGCCCCAGTAGGGGATGAAGATGTCGAGCATGTCAGGCCTCGTCGGCTGGATCGGCGGGAAGGGCGTCCGGTAGGGGAGCGGACAGCTTGGTCTTGAGCAGGGCGACCTCTTCGGCCAGGGTCCGCACTTCGTCTTCGAGATTGGACGCCTCGAGCGACAGGTGCAGCGTCACGCCGAGCAGCAGCAGGATCGCGCCGAAGAACAGCAGGTTGGACGGGACGGCCACGCCGACCGCCCGCGCCGTCGCGATGAGCAGCCCGGGCCACAGAGCCAGCAGGATGACGCCGAAGCCGATGACGATCCACAGGGCCGCGTACTTCTCGCGGATGCGTCCGGCACGCAGGAGGCGGAACAAGACGAACGCGACGAGGACCGCGACGACGGCGAAAACGACCTGGGCCATCAGTGCGTCGCCTCCAACTCGGGGGCCGACCCCAAGGTCGGCAGGGGCACGCGGTTCTTGGCGCGCGTCATGGCGATGAACAGGGCGAACACCGATCGCACCAGGTAGATCGCTGCCTTCACGGGGCTGTGCGACGGCTCGCCACCCTGACGCGGACGCATCGCGACCGGCACCTGGACGACGGTGAGCCCGGCGCGCAGCGCGGTCATGAGCGAGTCGACGGTGTCGCCCAGGTACTCGGCCGGGTAGTGCCGCGTGTACTGCAAGATCGCGCGGCGGTTGGCAGCCCGAAAACCGGAGGTGATGTCCGTGAGGCGGGTGCGGGCGACGCGGCTGAACACCGCGGCCAACAGGCTCATCGCCCAGCGGCGGGGCCCACCCACCGAGTAGTCGCCGACCCCTGAGAACCGCGCGCCGATCGAGATGTCAGCCTGGTCCAGCCCGGCGAGCACCGCGTGGATCTGGGACGGCTCGTGCTGGCCGTCGGCGTCCACCTGAATGGCGCGGTCGTAACCGTTCTCCCAGGCGTACTTGAAGCCCGCCCGCAAGGCGCCGCCGACGCCGAGGTTAAAGGGGAGCACCATCACCGCGGCTCCTGCGTCGCGCGCGGCAGCGGCCGTCTCGTCCGACGAGCCGTCATCGACGACGAGCAGGTCGACGCCCTCGACCGTTGAGAGCAGCTCGCGCACCGTGTCCCCGATGACCGCCGCCTCATTCCAGGCGGGCATGATGGCCAGCGTTCTCGCTGCTGCTGTCATGTGGGGGGCACCTCCGTCCCGGCGGGGCGAGTCTACCGGACCCCGTCCGGGCGCTGCTGAGGCTGGGGCCGGGGGTCGCGTGGTGAGGAGCACGGTCGGCGTTGTCGCGTGGCGGTGTGAGGGGTCGCGGGGTGTGGCTCGCCAGGTGGTCGGAGGAGAAGCTGCCAGGACGACGTTCCCTGGGTTGGCTGACAGCCCGGAAGCCGGCGCCGGGCGAGGCGTCCTGGGTTGCTGTTGGACGCGTCAGTAGCCGACCTTTGAGACCGAATCGTCCGTATGGTGAAAGTCGCTCAGGGCACATGTTGGAGTCAAATCGCGCAAGACCAGCAATTATCGTTGCTGAGGGGCCGTATGTGTTGAATACCTCTTGTCTAGTGGCTCTAACTACACCGTATGGTCTGACCATACCGTGGGCGGTTGAGCGGACGTCGCACGCGGCGTCCAGAACGGTGGAAGGATGGTCACATGAGTCAGCGAACGATTGGTGTCACAGAGGTCGCACTCCGTGACGCGCACCAGAGCCTCATGGCTACCCGCATGGCGCTCGAAGACATGGTCGAGGCCTGCGAAGACATCGATCAGACCGGTTACTGGAGCGTCGAGTGCTGGGGCGGCGCGACGTACGACGCCTGCATCCGCTTCCTGAACGAAGATCCGTGGGAGCGCCTGCGCACCTTCCGCAAGCTCATGCCCAACAGCAAGCTGCAGATGCTGCTGCGCGGCCAGAACCTCCTCGGCTACCGCCACTACGAGGACATGGTGGTCGAGAAGTTCGTGGAGAAGTCGGCCGAGAACGGCATGGACGTCTTCCGCGTGTTCGACGCGCTCAATGATCCGCGCAACATGGCGCGCGCGATGGCCGCGGTGGCGTCCACCGGCAAGCACGCGCAAGGCACGATCTGCTACACCATCTCGCCGCTGCACACGGTCGACGGCTACATCAAGCTGGCCGGTCAGCTCCTGGACATGGGCGCTCAGTCGCTGGCGCTCAAGGACATGGCCGCCCTGCTGCAGCCGCAGCCGGCCTACGACATCGTCCGCGGCATCAAGGAGACCTACGGGGACGGCGTCCAGGTCAATGTGCACTGCCACGCGACCACCGGCGTCACCCTGGTGTCGCTCATGAAGGCCATCGAGGCCGGCGCGGACGTGGTCGACACCGCGATCTCGTCCATGAGCCTCGGCCCGGGCCACAACCCGACCGAGTCGCTCGTGGCCATGCTCGAGGGGACGCCGTACACGACGAACCTCGACCACGACCGCCTGATCCGCATCCGCGATCACTTCGCGAAGATCCGTCCAAAGTACGCGGCGTTCGAGTCGGCGACCCTGGTCGACACTGACATCTTCACCAGCCAGATCCCCGGCGGCATGCTCTCGAACATGGAGAGCCAGCTGAAGGCCCAGGGCGCGGGCGACCGCATCCGCGAGGTCATGGAGGAGGTCCCGCTGGTCAAAGCCGATTCGGGCCACCCGCCGCTGGTCACCCCGTCGTCGCAGATCGTCGGCACCCAGGCCGTGTTCAACGTCCTGATGGGCAAGTACAAGGTGATGACCGGCGAGTTCGCCGACCTCATGCTCGGCTACTACGGCGAGTGCATCGGCCCGCGCAACCCCGAGGTCGTCGCGATCGCCCAGGCCCAGGCCAAGAAGGAGCCGATCACCTGCCGGCCCGCCGACCTGCTGCCCCCCGAGTGGGACAAGCTCGTCGCGGACGCCCAAGCGCTGCCCGGCAACGACGGCACCCCCGAGGACGTCCTGACCTACGCCATGTTCCCGGGCGTGGCTCCCGGGTTCTTCGCGACGCGTCCGGACGGCCCCAAGAACGTCGGCAAGACGCCCGACCAGGTCGAGGCCGAGAAGACGTCCGCGAAGGACGTCGCGGGCGCGGTCAAGGGCCCCATCAAGTACAAGGTCACCCTCGGTGGCCGCGAGCACTCGGTCACCGTCGAAAGGGCGTGATCATGGCAGCCAAGAAGTCCCCGACCATGCGCAAGCAGGTCGATCAGCTGACCGTCAAGCGGGCGGAGACCCGGCTCGGCGGCGGCGAGGCGCGCCTGCAGAAGCAGCGGGACGCCGGCAAGATGACCGCCCGCGAGCGCATCGGCGCACTGCTGGACGAGGCCACCTTCCAGGAGATCGGCCTCTACCGCCGCAACCGGACCACGGCCTTCGGCATGGATACGGCCGACATGCCCGCCGACGGTGTCGTCACTGGAACGGGAGCCGTCTTCGGACGCCCGATCCACCTGGCTAGCCAGGACTTCACGGTCGTGGGCGGCTCCGCGGGCGAGACGCACAGCCTCAAGGTCGTGCAGATGATGGAGTCCGCACTCAAGTGCGGAACCCCGTTCGTCTTCATCAACGACTCGGGCGGCGCGCGGATCCAAGAAGGCATCGACTCGCTGCACGGCTATGGCGCGGTCTTCTACGAGAACGTGAAGCTGTCGGGCGCGGTCCCGCAGATCTCGATCATCTCGGGCCCCTGCGCCGGCGGCGCGGCCTACAGCCCGGCGTTGACCGACTTCATCATCCAGACCCGCAAGGCCCATATGTTCATCACGGGGCCGAACGTCATCAAGCAGGTCACGGGCGAAGACGTCACGGCGGACGCCCTCGGTGGCGCCGATACCCACATGTCGATCTCGGGCGTCAACCACTTCGTGGCCGACGACGACGAGCAGGCCATCCTGATCGCGCAGAAGCTGCTCAGCCTGCTGCCGCAGAACAACACCGAGGACCCGCAGGTCTTCGAGCCCGACCCGTACGTCGAGCGCGACGAGACGATCTACGACATCGTCCCGACCGACGGCAACAAGGGCTACGACGTCCGCGACGTCATCCTGAAGCTGGTCGACCACCAGGACTTCCTCGAGGTCCAGGCCGGTTACGCGATGAACCTGGTCATCGGCTTCGCCCGCATCAACGGACGCACGATCGGCGTCGTCGCCAACCAGCCGTCGTCGATGGCCGGCGTCCTGGACATCAACGCGTCCGACAAGGGCTCGCGGTTCATCCGGTTCTGCAACGCGTTCAACATCCCGCTGCTGACCCTTGTGGACGTCCCGGGCTTCCTGCCGGGTGTCTCCCAGGAGACCGGCGGCATCATCCGCCACGGCGCCAAGATGCTGTACGCCTATGCGGCGGCCACCGTCCCGAAGGTGACCGTCGTGATGCGCAAGGCCTACGGCGGCGCCTACATCGCGATGTGCTGCAAGGACCTCGGCGCGGACTCCGTCTTCGCCTGGCCGACCGCGGAAATCGCGGTCATGGGGGCCGAGGGTGCGGCGTCCGTGGTGTTCAAGAAGGAGATCGAGACGGCCGACGATCCGGACGCCAAGCGCCAAGAACTCATCGACGAGTACCGGAACGTGTACTCGACGCCGTTCATGGCCGCCGCGCGCGGGCTCGTCGACGACGTCATCGACCCGGCCGACACGCGTCGGTACGTGGCCATGGCGCTGGAGATCCTGATCAACAAGCGCGAGCTGCGTCCGGCCAAGAAGCACGGCCTCGGGCCGGTGTAGGAGACGCCATGACCGACGACCAGAACGCCGAGCTGCTGGCGCTCGTGAAGTCGCTCTCCGACCGGGTGCAGACCCTGGAGGGCGAGATCAAGAGCATCAAGCTGCTCAACGCGCAGAACGTGCCGGAGGAGACCCTGGTGGCGATCGCCGCCGCGGTGTCCGGCTACATGGGCTTCCGCGCCAAGCGGCGCCAGGCTCACTTCACCACCAGCCGCACCTGGCAGGCGACCACCCGTCGCAGCCAGCTGTCCCACGCACCCTTGCATCTGCGCTAGTCGCTGAGGAGAGACATGAAGCTCAAAGTAACCGTCAACGGCATCCCCTACGACATCGAGGTCGAGGTCGAAGAGGAAGAGAAGGTGGCTCCCACCATCGTCATCGGAGGTGCCGGCGGCATGCAGACGCCGGTGGCCGCCACGGCGTCCGTTCGGGCGACCTCGGCCAACGCTGTGGTGGCGCCCCTGTCGGGGTCGGTCTCGAAGATCCTGGTCGAGGAGGGTCAAGAGATCAAGGAAGGCGCGGTCCTCGTCGTCCTCGAGGCCATGAAGATGGAGACCGAGATCACGGCGCCGCACGACGGCACCGTCGCGCGCATCCTCGTGAGCAAGGGCGAGTCCGTCGCGGGTGGCGAGGCCCTGATCGAGTTCGACAAGTCGTAACCCGCCCCGGGGGGTATCGCATCGACCTCAGCGGCGTCCGCTTCTCGCGGGCGCCGCTGAGTCTCGTTCCAGGCTAGATGGGACGCCGACGCGCGCGGTCGGCGCCGGCGCGTCCGGGCGCGGAGCCGAGGTTCGTCCTCCTCGCCGATGTCCGGACGTCGGCACACTGGACGAAGGTCGGCCCCGTGATCGGGGACGCCGACGCGGGAGTCCGCACCTACGGCGTCCGAAAGACCTTGTGGTTGGCCGCTTGGGCGACCGGACGGACCACGATCCGATCGATGTTCACGTGCGCCGGACGCGTGGCGACCCAGGCGACGGCGTCCGCGATGTCGTCTGCGAGCAAGGGGTCGGGAACGCCGGCGTAGACGGCGTCGGCCTTGGCCTGGTCGCCGTGGAAGCGGACAAGCGAGAACTCCTCCGTGTGGACCATGCCCGGCGCGATCTCACAGACCCGCACCTGCTCGCCGCACAGCTCGAGGCGCAGAGCGCCAGCCAGCATGCGCTCGCCGGCCTTGGCCGCGTTGTAGCCCGACCCGCCCTCGTAGGCGGCGTCGGCCGCGGTCGAGGTGATGAAGATGACGGTGCCCGCGGCAGCCTTGAGGGCGGGCAGCAGGGCTGACGTGACGCGTCCGGCGCCGAGGACGTTCGTGTTGAACATCGTCACCCAGGCGTCGAAGTCGGCGGACGCGAGGGGCTCGCTGCCCACGGCGCCGCCCGCGTTGTTGACCAGCAGGTCGAGTCGGTCGCCGACGTACTCGGCCAGCATGGCGACGTCGTCCGGCTCGGTGACGTCGCAGGCGACGGCCACGCCGTCGATCTCGGCGGCCAGGTCGTGGAGGCGCTCGAAGCGGCGTCCGGCACAGATGACCTTGTAGCCCTCAGCGGAGAGGCGGCGGGCAGAAGCAGCACCGATGCCGCTACCGGCGCCGGTGACCAGGGCGGTCTTCGTCATGGACTCGATCCTAGAACCGCTCGCGGAGGCTTCCGTCCAGGCCGGGTGCGGTTTCGGTTGGCTGACCAACCAAAACCGCCTGGCTGGGGGAGCGCCGGGCGTTGTCGCACGCACCAGCGCGGCGGTTAGGCTCGCGGGCATGGCTGATGTGCTGCTGGAGGTCCCCGGCCCCGACGGCGTCCGGACGGTGAAGCTGTCGAGCCCGGACAAGGAGCTCTGGCCAGCGTCCGCGTCTGGCCCGGAGGTCACGAAGCGGGTCCTCGCCGACTACCTGCTGGCCGTCGCCGAGCCGTTCCTGACCATCAACGGCGACCGTCCGATGACGCTCCAGCGTTTCCCCGAGGGCATTGAGGGCGAGGAGTTCTTCAGCAAGCGTCCGCCCATGGGGGCCCCGGCCTGGCTGCGGCGCGTAACGTGCACGTACCCCTCGAAGCGCCGCCACGATCAGCTCACCTTCGACGAGCCCGCCGCGCTGGCCTGGGCCGCCCAGATGGGCACGATCACGTTTCACCCGTGGCCGGTCCGCACCGCGAACCTCGACAACCCCGACGAGCTGCGCATCGACCTGGATCCCCAGCCCGGACGCACGTTCGCGGACGCCGTCCCCGCCGCCTTGGCGCTGCGCGAGCTGATGGCCGAGGTGGGGCTCACGGCGTACTGCAAGACGTCGGGCAACCGCGGCATCCACGTCTACGCGCCGATCACGCCGACGCACGAGTTCCAGGACGTCCGGCACGGCGTCATCGGCATCGCCCGCGAACTCGAACGCCGCCTCCCGGATCTCGTCACCACCTCCTGGTGGAAGGAGGAGCGCGGCGAGAAGATCTTCGTCGACTTCAATCAGGCCAACCGCGACCGCACGATCGCGGGCGCGTACAGCCCGCGTCCGCTGCCGGGCGCCCCGGTCTCCACGCCGCTGACCTGGGAGGAGCTACCGGACGCCGACCCGTGCGACTTCACCGTCCACACCGTCCCTGGGCTGGTGGCCAAGCGGGGGTGCCCGTGGGCGTCCATGGACGAGCACCGCGGCGACATCGCCGGCGCGCTGGCCCTCTGGGACGCCGACCTGGCGCGCGGCCTCGGCGAGCTCAACTTCCCGCCCGATTACCCGAAGATGCTCGGCGAGCCGCCGCGCGTGCCGCCGAGCAAGCGCAAGGCCGACCGTCCGGCGGACGACTACCTCGCGCCCAAGGCCGAGCGGGACGCCGAGTGGGGGACGCCGATCGTCCCGCCGTTCGGACCGATGCTGGCCAAGCTCGTCAAGGAGTTCCCGAAGGCCGACGTGCTCTTCGAGCCCAAGTGGGACGGCTTCCGGACGCTCATTTGGCGTAGTGGCGACCGGGTCGAGCTGGGTAGCCGCAATTCGAAGCCCATGACGAGGTACTTCCCCGAGATCGTGGACGCCGTGCTGGCGAACCTGCCCGACCCCTGCTGCGTGGACGGCGAGATCATCCTGATCGACCCCGAGAAGGGGGACCGGCTCAACTTCGACTTGCTGCAGCAGCGGATCCATCCGGCGGCGTCCCGGATCAAGCGGCTGGCGTCCGAGATGCCGGCGTCCTTCGTGGCGTTCGACCTTCTCGCGCTGGGGTCGGTGAACTACGCCGAGAAGCCGTTCCGGGAGCGTCGCGAGGCCCTCGAGAAGGCGCTGGGCGGCGTCCAACCGCCGATCTATCTCACGCGCGCGACGGGCGACCGAGAGCTGGCCAAGCGCTGGTTCGACGAGTTCGAGGGCGCCGGCCTGGACGGCGTCATCGCGAAGCCGCTCGATGCGCCCTACGCCGAGGACAAACGCGTCATGTGGAAGATCAAGCACGAGCGGACGGCCGACTGCGTCGTGGCTGGGTACCGCCTCTACCGCGACGAGCCGGACGCCATCGGCTCGCTGCTGCTCGGCCTCTACACCGACGACGGACGCCTCAACAGCGTCGGCGTCATCGGCGCGTTCCCCCTAGCCAGACGCAAGGAGCTGTTCTCCGAACTGCAGCCGCTGGTGACCACGTTCGACGATCATCCGTGGGCGTGGGCCGCGCCGGAGGCGTCCTCGCAGCCGGACGTCGCCCAGGACACCCCGGACAACCGGGACCAGTCCTTCCCCCGGACGCCGACCGCGGCGGCCCACAGCCGCTGGAACGCGAAGAAGGACCTGTCGTTCGTGCCGTTGTCGCCCGAACTGGTCGTCGAAGTCCGTTATGAACACATGGAGGGCGAGCGCTTCCGGCACACGGCGCAGTTCTCGCGCTGGCGTCCGGATCGCGACCCCCGCTCGTGCACCTACGAGCAGCTGGACGAGCCCGTCAGCTACGACCTCGCTGACGTCTTGGGGCTGTAGGCCCCGAGTCAACGGGTCTGACCCGCGTGCCGGACGCAGGTAGGAGACCACGGACGGAACTCGAGCCGTTCGGGGTCGATTGGCTCGTCGCAGACGTCGCAGCGCCCGTAGGTCCCGTCGGCCAGCTTCGCCTGGGCGCGGACGACTTGATCGAGGGTGTCGGCGAGCCGTTGGGCCGAGCCGGCGTCCGTCAGTTGCTGGATCGCCTGGATGGTCCCGTCCCCGATGCGCTTGCCGAAGCCGATGGTGGAGCCCTCCTCGACGGGCGCTGTGAGGCGTCCGATCGTGCGGCGCAGCTCGGACGCCTTCGCCGCCAACTCGGCCGCGGGATCGAACGGCAGCTCGGTCATCGATCCATCATGCCCGCGACCTGGGCATCGATCCATGCCCGCGCTCGGAGTGAGTCCCCTGCGAATGTCGGTACAGCGTGGTTCTCGATGACCGAAGTGGCCTCGACGCCCCCCCGAAAGCGGGATCGACAACCACGCTGTACCCCATTCCCCCGCGCAACCAGCCGGCGGCTGTCGTTGCGCACCAGCCGCAACCGAGACGCCCTCGGGGGGCGGCGACTCGAGGCGTCCCTCATAGACGAAGACGACCGCCAACTGTCGGGGCGCGTCGATAGGGTGGGGGACATGACGTACAAGCTGATCCTGCTTCGCCACGGCGAGAGCGAGTGGAACCAAAAGAACCTGTTCACCGGCTGGGTCGACGTGGACATCAACGCCAAGGGCGAGGCCGAGGGACGCCGCGCGGCCGAGCTGCTCAAGGCCGAGGGGCTGCTGCCCGACAAACTGCACACGTCGCTGCTGCGCCGCGCGATCCACACCGCGTACCTGGCGCTGGACGGCTGCGATCGCCACTGGATCCCGGTCACCCGCAGCTGGCGCCTGAACGAGCGCCACTACGGCGGACTGCAGGGTCTCGACAAGGCCGAGACGCTCGCGAAGTACGGCGAGGAGCAGTTCATGCTGTGGCGCCGCAGCTACGACACCCCGCCGCCGCCGCTCGACAAGGACTCCGAGTTCAGCCAGTACAACGACCCCCGCTACGCCGACATCCCGGCTGACGAGCGTCCGCAGACCGAGTGCCTCGCCGACGTCGTCGCGCGGATGCTTCCGTACTGGGAGTCCGACATCAAGCCCGATCTCGCCGCCGGCAAGGTCGTGCTGGTCACCGCTCACGGCAACAGCCTGCGCGCGCTGGTCAAGCACCTCGACGGCATCTCGGACGCCGATATCGCGGGCCTGAACATCCCGACCGGCATCCCGCTGCTCTACGAACTGGACGACAACTTCGCCCCGATCGGTCCGGGCCGCTACCTCGATCCCGAGGCCGCCGCTGCCGCGATCGAGGCGGTCAAGAACCAGGGCAAGAAGAAGTAAGTCGGACGCCGCACGCGCGGCTTCCCTCTTGTCGCGGATCAGCGCAGCACCCGGACGCGCAACCGTCCCGGTGCTGTGCTGCGTGTCGGGCACCGGCCATCAGTCTCGGTTCCGGCCGCCCAAGGTCGCCGTGTCAGCGCACTGTCCAGTGCGCTAGGGCGTGAGTTTCAGTGCCCTGAGCGTCTGGCCGCGTGCACTTCATTGCGCTGACGCGAGGCCAGGGGAGCTAGACCGCCGCCGCGTGCACCCGCTCGCTGACGCCCCAGTGCGCGCGCTCGGTCTCGACGATCCGAAAGCCGGAAGCCTCAAGCCCCTCCAGCGGACGCCTCGTCAGGTACTCGTTGTGGCTCGGGACCGTGACCCGCTCGACCAGCCGTGCGCCCAGACGCAGCACCCGGCTCGCGGGCGCAACGTGGTCGGCGAGCAAGAGGCGTCCGCCGGGCACCAGCACCCGACGGGCCTCGGCCAGCACCACCCTGACGTCGGCCACGCTGCACAGCAGGTACGTGGACAGCACCGTGTCGAACGTCCCGTCGGCGAACGGCAGCGCGACGGCGTCCCCCGGGACCAACTCGACCGGACGCCGCAGCCGCGCGGCGGCGTCCCGGGCCTGATCCAGCATGCGCGGCGACCAGTCCAGGCCGGTCAGTGCGACGTCCGCCGAGTAGTAAGGGAGGTTCAGACCGGTCCCGATGCCCAGCTCCAGGACGCGTCCGGACGCCCGCGAACAGACCCAGGGACGGCTCGACCCCAAGAGCCGTCGCTCCAACCACAGGGTTTGGCGGTCATAGGACGCCGCGTGGCCGTCCCAGAGGGCCCGGAAGCGCTCGTTACTCATACGTCAGTATGAGCCGGACGCGTCAGGCGATCGACCAGTTGTCGCCCTCGGGGTGCAGGCCGGTGACGACGTAGATGACGCGCGAGCTGAGGATCACCGCGTGATCGGCGATGCGCTCGTAGTAGCGCCCCAACAGCGCGCAGTCGACGGCCGCCTCGACGCCGTGCTCCCAGGAGTCGTCGAGCAGCTTGCGGAACTGCATGGTCCGCAGGTTGTCGACCTCTTCGTCGTTGTCGGCCATTTTCTCGGCGTCCAGGACGTTGCGCTCTGCGAGGGTCTTGGACGCCATGGCGACCATCTCCTCGGCCAGGCTCGACATGCGCTGGAAGTTCGGCACCATCGAATCCGGGACGGCGTGCTTGGGGTACCGCATGCGGGCGATCTTGGCGACGTGCGCGGCGAGATCGCCCATGCGGGCCAGGTCGGCGACCATGCGGAGGGCGGCCACGATGGTCCGGAGCTCGCCGGCGACGGGGGCCTGCCGGGCCAGCAACACGAAGCACCGGGACTCGAGGTCGTCGTGTAGCGCGTCCAGGTGGGCGTCGCCGCTGATGACCTGCTCCGCGGCGGCCAGGTCAGCCTGCAGCAGCGCGGTCGTCGCCACGGACACGGCCTCGCGGACCAAGTCCGCCATCTGCACGAGGTCCGTGCTCACGCCGGTGAGGGCCTCGCGATAGTCGGCGCGCATGCTCGCCCTTCCTTCCTGTCGTGCCGGTGGCACTGGTCGCCAGCGACATTATGGGCCGTCCGCGTGCCCGCCTGGACGCGCATGCGAACAGCAGGTGAACGCCCGGCGAACCCTTGGCGTGCAGCCCCCTCGGCAGGCCTTCCGGGGCCGAAAGTCACCAGCGGACCCCCTTATGATCCAAGCATGAGTCCCCTGGCCGCTGCGGCGCTCGGCGTCGTCCTCGGCCTCTTGGCCGGTGCCGCCGTCATGGTCGCGTTGCTGCGTCGCTCGGCCGTCCCCGTCGCCCCCGCAGTCGAGCCCCACGAACTGGACGCCGTCATCGGCGTCCTGCGCTCCGCGGCCGCGATCGTGGGACGGCACGACGAACTCCTGGCCGCCAACCCGGCCGCGGAGCGCACCGGACTCGTCCGCGGCACCCGGATCGGCCTCCCGGCCGTCCTGGACGCCGTTCGCGCTTGTCGGCGCGACGATCAGGACGGCGTCCTCAACGTCGACGTCCCCGGACGCCTGGGGCGTCCCGGCGCTCAACTGGCGATCCGCACGGTCGCGCTCGGCGACGAACGCGTGTTCGTCGTGGCCGACGACCGAGGCCAGGCGCTCCGCGCTGCCGAGTCGGCCCGCGACTTCATGATGAACGCCACCCACGAGCTCAAGACGCCGATCGGCGCGATCTCGTTGCTGGCCGAGGCGGTCGAGGGCGCCGCGGACGACCCGGACGCCGTCGCCCACTTCGCCGGCAAGATTTCGTCAGAGGCCGGACGCCTCGCGGCGCTGGTCCGCCAGATCCTCGCCCTGTCGATCATTCAGGGACGCCCCGCGCTGGCGTCCGCGTTGCCGACGGACGTGGACGCTCGCGTCCGGGATGCGATCGAGCGGTGTCAGACGCTCGCCGACGGCCGGGAGGTGTCGCTGACGGTGTCGGGTCAGTCGGGGCTGACGGTGTTCGCCGACCCCGAGCAGTTGGGCACCGCGATCGTGAACCTGATCCAGAACGCCATCCAGTACTCGGAGGTGAAGGCGCGCGTCGTCGTCACCACCAAGGCCGTCACCGACGAGGGGGTCGACTGGGTCGACATCGCCGTCTCGGACAACGGCATCGGCCTGAGCCCGGACGACGCGGCCCGGGTCTTCGAGCGGTTCTTCCGGGCCGACTACGCGCGCAGCCGGGCGACCGGCGGCACCGGCCTGGGGCTGTCGATCGTCCAGGAGATCGCCGAGGGCCACGGCGGCACGATCTCGGTGTGGAGCAAGCCCGGCGCGGGCTCCACGTTCACCCTGCGGTTGCCCGCGACCAAGCCAGGAGAGGAAGGTCAAGCATGAGTGTCGTCCTGATCGTGGAGGATGAGGATTCCTACCGCGACGCCCTGAGCTACCTGCTCAAGCGCGAAGGCTTCGAGGTGCTGGTCGCCGCGGACGGCACCGAGGGGCTCGCGCTGTTCGACCGCCATGGCGCCGACATCGTCCTGCTCGACCTGATGATGCCGGGGCTCACCGGCACCGAGGTGTGCCGCCGCCTTCGGCAGCGCAGCAGCGTCCCGATCATCATGGTCACCGCCCGCGACGACGAGATCGACAAGGTCGTGGCGCTGGAACTCGGCGCGGACGACTACGTCACGAAGCCCTTCGGCCACCGCGAGCTGGTCGCCCGCATCCGCGCGGTCCTGCGGCGCGGCACGGACGCCGAACTCCTGCCCGACCTGATCGAGGCGTCCGGCGTGCGGATGGACGTAGAGCGTCACGAGGTCTGGGTCGACGGGCAGCCCGTGCGCCTCGCTCTCAAGGAGTTCGAACTGCTCGAGATGCTGCTGCGCAACGCCGGACGCGTCCTCACGCGCGTCCAGCTCATCGACCGCATCTGGGGCGCCGACTACGTGGGCGACACCAAGACCCTGGACGTCCACATCAAGCGTCTGCGCGCGAAGATCGAGCGTGACCCGGGGAACCCCGTCCGGCTGACGACCGTCCGGGGCTTGGGGTACAAGCTGGACGCCTAGGTCTTGCTGACCCCCCGCTGCGTGCCGGCCCGACGCCTCGACCCGTGACGCGAGTCCCTGCGGGCGTGCCGCCCGTGTCGGCGGGTGCGACTGGGTGCTGAGACTCCCGGTTTGCCGCGACGTCGAGCACCCAGTCAAGGGCCTTGACCGATGCGGAGAAGGCCGAGGCGTCCGCGAGCCAGGCCTCACCCTCAGCGGGTGACGTCCCGGCTAACCTGAGCGCGTGAACGACCGGATCACCGTCTTTTCAGGCCACGCGCACCGCGCCTTCGCCGAGGAAGTGTGCGCGCTGCTGGACGAGCCGTTGTCGCCGTCCCGTCTCGAACGGTTCAGCAACGACTGCTTGCAGGTGCAGTTGCGCGCGAACTGCCGCAAGACGGACGTCTACATCATTCAGCCGCTGGTTCCGCCGACGCAGGAGAACCTGTTGGAGCTGCTGATGATGACGGACGCCGCGCGTGGGGCGTCCGCGGGGTCGATCAACGTGGTGATCCCGCACTACGCCTACGCGCGCAGCGACAAGAAGGACGCGCCCCGCATCTCCATCGGCGGACGCCTCGTCGCCGACCTGATCGGCGCAGCCGGGGCCACGCGGGTCGTCACGATGGCGCTGCACGCCGAGCAGGTGCACGGTTTCTTCTCCGTCCCGGTCGACCATCTGTCGGCGCTGCCGACGCTGGCCCAGCACTTCCTCGACACCATGGACCTCTCGAACGGGGTCGTCGTGTCACCCGACTTCGGCAACGCCAAGCCGGCCGGGAGCTTCGCTCGGATGCTGGGCGTCGGCCTCGCGGCCGGCTCGAAGCGCCGCCAAACGGACGAATCGGTGATCATCGACACGATCGTCGGGGACGTTGCGGGCAAGGACGTGATCGTGCTCGACGACGAGATCGCCACCGCCGGCTCGATCGTCGCGCTCATCGACAAGATCTGCGAGTACGGCGTCAACAGCGTCCGGGTCGCCTGCACCCACGGCCTGTTCACCGGCAAGGCGCCCGAGCGGTTGAACGCGTGCGAGGCGATCTCCGAGATCGTGACGACCAACACGGTTCCCCAGACGGACGCCGTCGACAAGCTCACGGTCCTCTCGGTGGCTCCGCTGTTCGCAGAGGCCATCAAGCGCATTCATTCGGGAGAGTCGGTCAGCCGCCTGTTCTCCGACGAGGACACCTACGGCGCCTGATCCAGCGAGGAGGCGAGCCGCTGGACGGCCGCCTCGGCAGTGGCCTCGGTAACCGCCCCGAAGCTCATCCGGACGTGCTCGGTGGGGGCCTCGTCGGCGAAGGCGAAGGTCCCGTCGCCGATCACGATGCCGAGGTCCAGCGCGCGGGCGGTCAGGGCTGACGAGATCCAGCCCGCCGGCACGGCACCCACAGGTGCAGCCCGGCCCGGGGACGTGTCACGGCCTCGTCGCTCGGCCAGCAGCGGGCGAGCACCTCAAGGAGGTGGTCGCGGCGTGCGCCGAGCTGGCGCCGGAGGCGTCCGAGATGACGCGGCCACTCAGGCGACGACAGCAGCTCCGCCGCGGTCTCCTGCAGCGGACGCGCCACGAACAGGCAGTCGGTGATGGCAGCAGTCTGCAGCCGACTCAGCGCAGGGCTACGGGCGGCGAGATAGCCGACGCGCAGGCTGGGGGCGGAGTTCGCGGGCAAGTATCTACGACTCCATCGCCGTCCAAGCAGCAACGAACGCGTTCGCGCTGGCCCAGGCGTCGGGATTCGGGCACGCCCTGGCATCTGCGGTATCGCTGGTGTTCGTGCTGGCGCCGGCGGCGTCTGGAGCTCTCGCGTGGCTCGTCCGACGACTCTTCGACGTCGCAGGCCGCGCCGCGGCGTCCCCGACGAGGTGAGGCTTACGCCAGCTCGGGGGCTGCCGTCGCGTACATCGGGACCTTGGCGTCCACGACCGGAACCGTGATCTCGGTGATCGCGCCCGAGGCGAACGTGAGCTTGAGCCGGACGTTGTGGCCGGGCGTCAGGTCCGGGCTGGCGACCGTGATGGTCGGCGCGTCGGTGCCGGTCAACACGACCAAGCGTCCGGCAGGCAGCGTCACATGGGTGCTGCCGATGGTGAGGGCGTCCCCGGGCGTCCCGTCCGTCTTGAGCGCGGTTCCGGTGACCGACGCCAGCGCGTCCGGGCTGCTCTGGGAGACCAGGGCGGCCGAGAGGCGTCCCTTGCCGGAGGAGTTGGCGATCACCAGGATGTTGCGGATCTTCGGCCCGTTCGCGACGTCGATGTTGACGCCCTGCGCCGGGGTGTAGGGCTGGAGCGTCTGGACGTCGAAGCCACACCCGGTCAGGGTCAGGGACGCCGCGAGCGCGGCTCCGGCCGCTGCGACGCGGAGGGTACGGGACTGGCCGATCCGTGGCATGGGTGACTCCTGAAGGGCTGAGGACTCCGGTCAGGATACCGAGCAGACCGCTCAGCGTCAGCTTCAAGGCCGCGTCCCGGAACAAGACGATCGGGTCACGAGCCTTCCGCCCAGGACGGAACGACGGCGTGGCGTCCATCGCGGCGCGGTCCCTAAGTGGATAGGGTTGACTGGCCGAGAGGTTCACCCCGGGACACATCCTGTGCGGGTTGTCAAGACCTCGAATGTGCCTCTGACAAGGGCAAATGATTTTGGATCCCCGCCCGGGTCGTGCTACACTGAGGGTCCCAGGGAAGGGGTCCATTACATGACTTTTGCTGTTGGTGAGACCGTCGTCTACCCCAATCACGGCGCCGCGGTGATCGAAGATATCGAAACTCGAACCATCAAGGGCGAAGATAAGCTCTACCTCGTGCTCCGCATCGTTGGCCAGAACGACCTCGTGGTGCGAGTCCCGATCTCGAACCTCGAAGACGTCGGCGTCCGTGACGTCGTCGACGCCGCCGGCCTCGAGCGCGTCTTCAGCGTGCTGCGTGCGCCCCACACCGAAGAGCCCACGAACTGGTCGCGTCGCTACAAGGCCAACCTCGAGAAGCTGCACTCCGGCAACGTGATGAAGGTCGCCGAGGTCGTCCGCGACCTGTGGCGTCGCGAGCGCGAGCGCGGGCTGTCCGCCGGCGAGAAGCGCATGCTGGCCAAGGCCCGCCAGATCCTGGTCTCCGAGCTCGCGCTGGCCGAGAAGGTCGCCGAGGATCGCGCCGAGGTTCTGCTCGACGAGGTGCTCGCGTCGTAGAGTCAGCCGCATGACTGAGCCAACAGAGCCGGTCGTCGCCCTCGTGGTGGCGGCCGGTTCTGGCGTCCGGCTGGGCGGCGAGGTCCCCAAGGCGCTCCGCGAGATCGCCGGACGCCCCCTCGTCCTGCGCTCCGTCGAGCAGCTCGCCGGGGGCGGCTGCACGCACGCGGTCGTCGTCGTCGCGGCTGGCACCGAGGACGCCTTCGCCGCGGCGCTCGCGTCCGCGCCGGTCCCCGTCCGGCTGGTCCGCGGCGGCGCCGAGCGTCAGGACTCCGTCCGTCTGGGCTTGGACGCCGTCGCCGCCGATCCGTCCCTGGCTGGGTGCCGGGTCGTGCTGGTCCACGACGCGGCCCGCGCGCTCGTGCCCGCTGCCGTCGTTGCGCGCGTGATCGCCGCGGTGCAGGGCGGGGCGCCCGCGGTCATCCCCGTCACGACCGTGATCGACTCGGTCCGGCAGGTGCTGCCCGGTGGCTCGTCCGTGGTGGATCGCGCGACGCTACGGGCCGTCCAGACCCCGCAGGGCTTCGACCTGGCTACCCTCCGGGCCGCCCACGAACTGATCGCGCGCGACGGCGTCGCAGTCACCGACGATGCGGCGGCCTGCGAGCACGCCGGGCATTCCGTGGTGCTGGTCGAGGGCGCGCGCGAAGCGATGAAGATCACCGAGCCCCTGGACCTGGTGCTCGCCGAGGCGATAGCGAGGGCAGATGTCTGAATTGGGTATCAGGGTCGGTGTCGGGACCGACGTCCACGCGCTCGCTGATGGCGTGGCCATGCACGTCGCCTGCCTGCACTTCCCGGACGAGCCGCGCGGCCTCGCTGGTCACTCGGACGGCGATGTCGCGGCCCACGCGGCGTGCGACGCGCTGCTCTCGGCGTCCGGGCTGGGCGACCTGGGCAGCAACTACGGGACGTCCGAGCCGGAGTGGGCGGGGGCGTCCGGGGCGGCCTTCCTGGCGGAGACGGCGAGGCGAATCGCGGCGTCCGGCTGGGCCATCGGCAACGTCGCGGTGCAGATCATCGGGAACCGGCCGCGGCTGGCGTCCCGTCGGGCCGAAGCCGAGAAGGCGATGTCGGACGCCCTCGGCGCGGTCGTCACCGTGTCGGCGACCACGACCGACGGGCTCGGGCTGACCGGACGCGGCGAGGGCGTCGCCGCGATCGCGACGGCGCTGGTCTACCGCGTGGAGTCCTAGCGGACCTGCGTGGCCGGGACGACCCAGGTGTTGCAGACGCCGATCTGATTCGTCTGGACGCCGCGGGCGAACCACGCCTGGCGGTTGCGTCCCTGGCCGTGGTCGCCTTGGACGTTCGGGTCGCCGGACAGCACGTCGTCGCCCAGGTAGTAGGTCATGTCGACCAGCGCCTGGAGGTCCTTTTGGCCCAAGTTCTGGCTCTGGGCGACGGACGCCACGTACAGGGCCGAGAAGCAGTCGGCCTGCTGCTCGGTCCGGCGCGACATGATCGTGGCCTCGCTGTCGGTCGCGCGTTGTTCGAGGGCCTTGTCCGAGATGAGAATTCCCGTGCGGCCCTGGACGGCGTGGCCGAACTCGTGGGCGATCACGACCTCGACGGCGTACTTGGTCGACTTCACCTTGCTCGGCAGGGCGTTCAGCAGTGACATGGCGTAGTACACCCGCTGGTCACCGGCGCAGTAGGCGGCGTTGACGTCCTTCATGACGCCGCAGGCGGTCGTCACGGGGCTGTTGTAGACCGTCACCGGCGGACGCGGCATCTCGAAACCGGCGGCCTTCATCGGCGGCTCCCAGACCGCCATCAGGCAGACCATCAGCTCGTTGAGCCGGGTCTCCAGTTGGGCCTTGGTGAGCCCCGACTGGATCGCCGTCATCGTGCAGTTCGTGGGGGCCGGGACGTTGCCCTTGTAGATCACGTTGGACTTCAGCCAGCTGTTCGCCTCGCTGACCGTCGTCGGCTGGGGGAGGTCCGGCGGATTGAAGTCGGCCGGGGGAGCCTGGTAGCCCTCGTTCTGGTACTGGGTGGTTCCGTTGGCGCCGCTGGTGCCGGTTCCGGTGCCCGTGCCGGTCGTGGTGCCGGTGCCGGTCGTGGTGCTTGAGCCGGGCGTGGCCCCGGTGGTCGCGGTGGTCTTGCCCCCGGTCGGGACGGTTCCGCCGGTCGTGCGGGTCAGCCCCGTGATGATGCCGCGGATCACCGAGATGGCCACCATGATCGCGACGAACGTCAGGATGGCGCGCAACAGCGTGTCGAAGAAGCCGCGACGCCGCGGACGCTGGGGCGGCGGGAACTGGCCGGGCTGCGGGTAGTACTGCGGGGCGTAGCCCTGCGCGTACGGCGCCGCGGGAGGCTGCTGCGCGGGCGGGGGCCACGGCGTCTGTACCGGCGCGGAGCCGAAGGACACCGCCCACGGCGCCTGCCCGCGCTGCCACTGGTCAGGGGGGCCGCCCCACGACTGCTGAGTCACGGCGCCCACCTTAGCCACCGGCCCGTAGCCATCGGTAGGACGCCCGAACACCCGTGCGGTACCGTTCGGCGCGTGACCGGAGCAGTTGTGACCCGTGGCCGCCGCCTCGCCGCCGGCCTGATCTTGGCCCTGATCGGTGTGGTCGGGTTCGCCGCACCGCCCGCCCATGCGCTCGATTCGGTGACGACCTACGCGGTCGCCGGCGCGGTGGACGCCGACGGCAACCTCACGGTCAAGGCCACGCTCACCCTCGACGGCGCCCCGGCGCAGGTGCAGCAGCGGTTCGCCACCACCTTGATGTCCGGACGCGACTCGCAGTACGTGTTCACGCTCAGCGACATCTCGGCGTCCGTGGGCGGACAAGCGGTGACGCCGGCCGTGACGACCGACGGCGACTACCAGGTCGTGACGATCCCGACGGCCGGGGCGTCCGGGCCGGTCGAACTGGGGTACAAGGTCAAGGGCGCCGCGGTGAACGTGGGCAAGTCCGAGACCGCGCTGAACTGGCGGCTGCTGCAGGGCCTGTCGCTCCCGGTCAAGACGTTCGAAGCAGTCATCAAGGCACCCGGGCTCTTCACCTCCATGGACTGCTACGCCGGTGACCCCGCCGCTCCGGGCGCCTGCCTCTACTACGCCGGCGGCACCCACGACGAGCCCGACCCCGTCTTCCACGACGAGGGCCTGGGCGCCGGCGAGGTCGTGGGCATCGTCCTGCGCTTCAAGGACGCCACCGTCAAGCCCAACGAAACCGTCCGCCACCTCTGGTCGCTCGACGGCGCCTTCTCGACCGCGCCGCTCCCGCTCGGCCTGGCCGCCGGCGTCGCGCTGCTGGGCGGCCTCGCCTACTGGCTGCTGCACCGCCGCTTCGGTCGGGACGCCGTTGGCGCGGCTCAGCCCTCCGTTCTGGGCTCCTTCACGCCGGTCGGGGCGGGCCAGAGCACGTTCTCGATGGTCGGAGAGGTCCGGCCGGGCGAGGTCGGCACCCTGGCGGACGAGCGCGTCGACCCGATCGACGTCACGGCGTCCGTCATCGACCTGGCGGTCCGCAACCACGTGCGCATCGAGCAACTGCCGCGCGCGACGCAGTTTGCGCCCACCGACTGGGCATTGACGCGGCGCGAGTCATCGGCGGCCCTGCTTCCGTACGAGAAGTCGTTGTTGGACGCCATCGCGCCGGCGTCCGGGGTGTCGCGCAAGCTGTCGGAGCTCGGGCCGGACCTGTCAGCTGCCGTGCCGACGATCCAGGCGGAGCTGTACGACGAGGTCGTCCGCAAGGGCTGGTTCTCGGCCCGCCCGGACGCGACCCGCAACAAGTGGGCGCGCCTCGGCTGGATCGCCCTGGTGGTGGCCGCCGCGGCGGCGATCGCTCTGATCGCGCTGACTCCGTTCGGGCTACTGGGGCTCGTCCTCATCGGGCTTGCGGCCGGCATCGGACTGCTGGCCCAGGCGATGCCGTCCCGGACGGCGAAGGGGTCGTCCGCGCTGGCTGGACTCGGCGTCCTCCGGGGCACGCTGCTCACGCAGCCGACCGACCAGCTGCCCACCGGACGCGAGCACGCCGAGCTGGCGGCCGTGCTGCCCTACGCGGTGGTCCTCGGCGGGGCCGACCGCTGGCTCGATGGCCTAGCGGCCGTCAACGACGAGACGGTGGACGACTCGGTCGAGCTCGACTGGTACCACGGCCCGGCCGGCTGGCAGCTGTCCGACCTGCCGGACTCGCTGCGCAACTTCATCCGCGCCTTCACGGGCACCCTGGTCGCCCGCAACTGATCCCGTACGTCCTCAAGCCGTGACGGGTGCGGTTCTGGTTGGTACTCCAACCAGAACCGCACCCATCATTCAATTCACGCTGACAGCAAAGAACCGGGCGGCGTGTCGACCCACAGCTGCGGTCGACACGCCGCCCGGTGGCAGCGGCTAGCCGGGACCTAGACGGTCAGCCCCGGGTAGAGCGGGAAGTCGGCGAGCAGCTCGTCCGCGGCCTTCTGGGTCGCCTCGGCGACGCCTGCTGCGATCTCGTACTTGGCCTTGCCCGGCTTGCCGTTGGACGCCGTCACCGGCGTCGTGGCCTTCAGCACGTCGGTGATCAGCTCGGCCACCCGGTCGAACTCGGCGGCGCCGAGACCGCGCGAGGTGAGCGCGGGCGTCCCGATGCGGACGCCGGTCGTGTACCACGCGCCGTTCGGGTCGTTCGGCACCGAGTTGCGGTTGGTGACGACGCCCGAGTCCAGCAGGGCCGACTCGGCCTGGCGTCCGGTGAGACCGAAGTCGCGGACGTCGAGCAGGACGATGTGGTTGTCCGTACCGCCGGTGACGAGCCGGACGCCGCGGCGGAGCAGCCCATCTGCCAGCGCCTTGGCGTTGTCGGCGACCTTCTGCGCGTACTGCTGGAAGGACTCCGTGCGGGCCTCGGCGAGCGCCACGGCCTTGGCGGCCATGATGTGCGAGAGGGGTCCGCCCAGGACCATCGGGCAGCCGCGGTCGACGCTCGGCGCGTACTCGGCCTTGGCCAGGACGATGCCGCCGCGCGGTCCGCGCAGCGACTTGTGAGTGGTCGAGGCGACGACGTCGGCGTAGGGAACCGGATCCTCCTCACCGGTGAAGACCTTGCCGGCGACCAGTCCGGCGAAGTGGGCCATGTCGACGAACAAGGTGGCGCCGACGGCGTCCGCAATCTCGCGCATCTTCGCGAAGTTCACCCGGCGCGGGTAGGCCGAGTAGCCGGCGACCAGGATGAGCGGCTTGAACTCGCGGGCGTCCGCGAGCAGCTTGTCGTAGTCGATGAGCTGGGTCTCGGGGTCGGTGCCGTAGGAGCGCTGGTGGAACATCTTGCCCGAGATGTTCGGACGGAAGCCGTGCGTGAGGTGGCCGCCGACGTCGAGGCTCATGCCCATGACGCGCTGCTCGGCGAAGGACTTGCGCAGCGTCTCCCAGTCGTCCTCGGAGAGGTCGTTGACGTTCTTGGCGCCCAGGCGCTCGAGCGCCGGCGACTCGACGCGGTGCGCCAGGATCGACCAGTAAGCGACCAGGTTGGCGTCGATGCCGGAGTGCGGCTGGACGTAGGCGTACTCGGCGCCGAACAGCTCGCGCGCGTGCTCGGCCGCGATCGCCTCGACGGTGTCGACGTTTCGGCAGCCGGCGTAGAAGCGGTGCCCGACGGTGCCCTCGGCGTACTTGTCACTCAGCCAGTTGCCCATCGTGAGCAACGTCGCCAGCGACGCATAGTTCTCGGACGCGATGAGCTTCAACGAGCCGCGCTGGTCGGCGAGCTCGGCCTTGATGGCGGCGCTGATTCGCGGTTCGACGCCCTCGATGATCGAGAGGGCTTGGGTGTAGGCGCTGGACGCCGTCGCGGCGAGATCGCTCACTTCCGGTGCTCCTTTGAAAAGAAAGTTGCGGGTGCGAGCCAATCTACAACAGGGCCTGCGGCGAGTCCGGCGGTGGGGTCATTCGTTGGCCGAGCTTGTCGAAGCCCCTTGCGCAGGCGGCTTCGACAGGCATAGTCGGCGCTCGCTCAGTGCTGCCCTCAGACCGATCAGTGCCCTGGGCCCGCGCCCAGGCTGCCTTGGAGGCGAGCCGCAGCGTCGGCGTCCGACGTGACGATGAGGACGGTGTCGTCCCCGGCCAAGGTGCCCAGGACGCCTGGCACGCGCGCCCGGTCGATGCTCGCCGCGACGAAGCCGGCCGCCCCCACGGGGCAGTGCAGGACGACGACGTGCGAGCCGTGGGCGGCCTCCAAGACGAGTGACGCCCCCAGCGACGCCAGGTCGCCGGGCTCGCCTCCGGGCGCGGTGAAGCTGCTGGCCGACGTCGGGTCCGGGAGCACGTACACGCTGCCCGCACCGCGACGGCTCTTGCGGGCGCCCAAAGCGGCCAGGTCGCGCGAGACCGTGCCCTGGGACGCCTTGAAGCCGAGTCCGCGCAGCCGATCGACCAGCTCTGCCTGCGACCGGACGTCGGCGGAGGCCAGCAACCGCCGCACCACCGACTGCCGGACGGCCGGAGCCTGCGCGCTCATGCGTCACCTCACGGGCCCGCGGGGCGGGCGTCCGCGTGGCCGACCCAATCTAGATCGTGAGCGCTCCTTGCGTCAGCAGAACGATGCAGCCGATGGCCACGAGCACGACCACGGCGGCGACGATCGCCTCCCCGCGGGTGAACACGCGGCGTCCCTGCTCGCGCCGGGCGATGACGTGCGCGATCAGGGCAGGCGTGTACAGGATCGCCGACAGCGGCACGTAGACCGGCCCCGCGGCGATCAGCAGCCAGACCGCGTACACCGTCGCGACGACGCCGAGCGCGAGATCGCGGCGCCGCTGCGCCGGCGTCCCGGCGTAGGCCTGACCGGTCCAGGCCAGCTTGACGCCGTACAGCGCCGACAGCAGATAGGGGATCAGCACGAGGGCGCTGGCCAGCGTGATGATCTTCAGGTAGGGGTCGGAGCCGAGGAACGCCGTGCAGAGCAGCATGACCTGCATGCAGATCGACGTCACCCAGAGCGCGCCGGACGGGGCGCCGTGGCCGTTGAGGCGTCCGAGGAAGGCGGGCATCGTCTGGTCGGCGGCGGCGACCAGGATGACCTCGGCGCTGAGCAGGATCCAGGCGAGCAGGGCGCCCAGCACGGACACCAGGATGCCGACGGACACGATCGTCGACCCGACGGGTCCGATGAACGATTCCATGACGCCGCGCAGCGACGGATCCGGCAGTTCCATGAGCTCGGCGCGCTTCATCGCGCCGTACGACAGCAGGTTGACCAGCAGCAGCAGCGCGAGGACGCCGATAAAGCCGACCGCCGTCGCGCGTCCGACGTCGCGGCGGTTCTTGGCGCGCTGGCTGTACACGGACGCACCCTCGACGCCGATGAACACCCAGACCGTGATCATCATCATGTTCTTGACCTGGTCGAACGTGCTGCCCAGGTCGCCGCCGGTGCCCCAGAAGTCGAACGCGAACAGGTCGTACTTGAAGCCCACGATCGCCAAGACGATGAACAAGACGAGCGGCACGACCTTGCCGATGGTGGCGATCGTGTTGACCAGGGCGGCCGGCTTGATGCCGAGCAGGATCAGGCCGTGGTAGATCCACAGCAGCACGGACGCCGCCGCGATCGCCGGCCACGTGGTGCCGTCTCCGAACGCCGGGATCACGGCGCTGAGCGTTGAGGTGATCATGACGAAGTAGGCGAGGTTGGCGACCCAGGCGCTGATCCAGTAGCCCCAGGCGCTGAGCAGCCCGAAGATGGGTCCGAACAGGACCTTCGCGTAGGCGTACACGCCGGCGTCCAGATCAGGACGCCGGTCCGCCAGGACCCGGAACACGTTGGCGAGGCAGAACATGCCGAGGCCCGTGACGAGCCAGCCGATGAGCGCCGGCCCGGGCGCCGCGTTCTTGGCGATGTTGCCCGGCAGCGCGAAGATGCCCGCGCCGACCATCGAGCCGATCGTGATGGCGAGCATCGGCAAGAACGACAGACTGCCGGTGGGCTGTCCTGTCGCCGTGCTGGCTCGCGTCGCGGTGCGCTGTGCGGTCATGGTCGTCCTCCCGACGGTCGGCGCCAGTGCCAACCACGAGAAAACATCCCGAGCTCGCTCGCTTTGTGTCAATGATCTTCGGGTGGTCGCCCGATAACACTAGATTTCCTCGATTTTCATCCTTGGTGAATATTCACGCAGGGCACTCGTCGCCGGAGGTGAGGCACGCGCATCCCGTCTCCGCGGTGGGCGGCGTCCGGTGCATGTTATGCAGCACGCCGCGTCCAACTGAATAACTTTCTTCGTTGCGCGGTGTGACTAGGCTCGACACCAACCCCCACAACGAGAGGAAAGCCATGTCCGACCCCACCGATCAGGCTCCCCGGCCAGCATCACAGCCGGTCCCAGGCGCCACCGTCCTGCCGCCCCCGAGCCCGGGCTGGACACCTGCCCCAGCCCCCGCCTCGGGCCCCTCGCCCGCCCCGTACCCGCCCGCCGCCTACGCCCCATCCTGGACGCCGCCGCAGCGCAACTTCCGGCGCGGCTTCGGCCTCGGGGCAGGAGCCGGACTCGGCGTCGGACTCACCCTGCTCGTTCTCGGCCTGGTGGGATCGCTGCTCTCGATGCTCACCTTCGTCGGCATGGCGGGCGCGCTCGCGGGCGCCGGCCAGACCAAGGTCGAGCCCCTCAAGACGATCTGGGGCCCGGAGACGGCCAGCAAGAAGCTGCGCGCGATCAGCGTGTCTGGTCCGATCATGGCCGATTCCGGCGATGGGCTCACGTTGGGCTCGGGTGCCTACGGCTACGAGATCGCCCAGGTGATCGACGGCCTGTCCAAGTCGGACGCCGACGGTCTCGTCTTGCTGTTGAACACCCCCGGCGGGTCGATCAATGGCTCGAAGGCGATCGCCGACGCGATGGCCCGGTACAAGACCCGCACCGGGCACCCCGCGTTCGCGTACGTCCAGGGGATGTCGGCGTCCGGAGGCATGTATGCGATGGCGGGGGCCGACAAGATCCTGGCCGACCACGGCTCGCTCGTCGGCAGCATCGGCGTCATCGCCGGACCCTTCGAGCGCTACAAGGACGTCACCGCGATCACCGGCACGATGCTCACGGCGGGCGTCGTCACCAGCGGCGGGATCACCGCGCAGTACATCACCCAGGGCACCGGCAAGGACTTCGGCAGCCCATGGCGTGACATGACGGACGCCGAGCGCACGAACTTCGCCAACGGCATGGCCAACGAATACGAGGCGTTCGTGGCCTGGGTGTCGGCCGGACGCAAGATCCCGGCCGAGACGATCAAGGGCACGCTCGGCGCGTACATCTTCGACGGCAAGACCGCGACCGCGAACAAGCTGATCGACGGCGTCCAGGGCCGTGACGAAGCCTTCCGCGACTTCGCCACGACGGCCGGGCTCGACCCGGCCCAGACCCGGGTTGTGACCGCGACCCCGCCCGGCATGTTCGCCCAGCTCTTCGGCGCCCAGGCCCGCGTCTACGGCACCTCGCTGCCCGCGCCGGCGATCGGTGGGCAGGCGCCGCGCGCGACGGCGTCCCTGTGCTCCGGGACGCCGGTCATCCTGGCCTACCAGGGCTCCCTGACGGGCGTCTGCCGCTAGAACAACGCACGCGGGGCCGGCTCCAGGAGCCGGCCCCGCGTGCATTCGGGCTCAGGCGGGCGTCGACAACGCCGCCTTCGCGGCCGTCGGACGCCGCAGGCGCAGCGCGAACAGGGTGCCGACGATGCCGACATAGAGCAGCCAGGCCACGACCTCCATGACGGACGCGCTGGGCCGGATGTTGAAGAACCCGCGCAGGAGCGTGCCGAGGACGCCCTTCGGATCGATGATGTGCGACACGTCGTAGGCGAGGTTGTCCTCGCCTGGCAGGGCGCCCGCCTCCTGCAGTTCGTGGATGCCGTACATCAGGACACCCGCGGCCACGATCACGAGGAAGCCGCCCGTCCAGGCGAAGAAGCGGTGCAGGTTGATCCGGACGGCACCGCGGTAGATGAGGTAGCCGAGGACCACCGCGATGAACAGGCCGACCAGCGCGCCCAGCAGGGGAGCGGTGGCGGAACCGCCGTCGCGCACCGCGGCCTGGGTGGCTGCCCACAGGAACAGGGCGGTCTCCAGCCCCTCGCGCCCGACGGCCAGGAAGGCGACCAGGGGCAGGGCCCAGCGGCTCTCGGCCGCCCGGTCGATCTGGTCGCGCAGGCCCGTGGCGAGGGTGCGTCCGGCGGTGGCCATCCACATGATCATCCAGGTCACCAGGGCCACGGCCAGGATGGACATGACGCCCCCGATGAGCTCCTGGGTTTCGTCGCTGAGCCCCTGCGGTCCGAAGGTGAGGGCAGCTCCGACGGCCAGGCTGAGGCCGATGGCGACGGCGACGCCGAGCCAGAGGCGTCCGAGCAGGTGTCGACGACCGGACTTGACCAGGTACGCGACCAGGATGCTGACCACGAGGGCTGCTTCCAGACCTTCGCGCAGGCCGATGAGAAGATTGGCGAGCATGGGCTTCCTCCGAGTTAGGTAAGGCTTACCTAACTTCGTCTCTAACGGGATTGCAAGTCGAGCGTCCGACGTTGGCTGTGCGGCGTCCGGCGACAGCCGCTGAGGACGGGCGGTGCCGCGTTCCAGTTTGGGAATGGGTTACGTCACTGAGCCGGTGAGCGATTACTGTGACCCTGCACACCCCCGAACGACCAAGGAGCGACATGATCAAGAGATTCGCCGCACTCGTCGCGACCGCCATCTTGACGGCCACGATGTTCTTCGTCGCGGCGCCGACGGCCGAGGCCGCCACCGACTGCGCTACGAAGACCGTCAAGTACGGCACGAGCGGCGCCTGCGTCAAGGAAGCCCAGACGCTGTTGAAGAACGCCGGCTTCTACACCGGCTCGATCTCGGGCAAGGCCTCGGTGGCCACGATCAACGCGGTGCTGAACTTCCAGCGCGCCCAGCGCATCGCCGACAACGGCGTCATCAACGCGACGACGTGGGGACGCCTCCGCGCTCCCGCGGCCGTCGACACCTCGCTGCCGGCGTCCTGCCAAGCGGCGGGCGTCGTGCTGTGCGTGTCCAAGGCGACCCGGACGCTGACGGTGCTCCAGGACGGCGCGGTCGTCAAGACGATCCCCGTCCGCCTCGGCGGCTTCACGCAGGACAAGTACGGCCGCTACCGCGTCCACCAGACCGGCGTCGGCGTCTACCGCGTGTACAAGAAGGACCCCAACCCCTACTCGAAGCGGTACGGCGCGGGCATCATGCCCAACTCGCTCATGTTCGATCCGAACATGTACGTGCACTACTCGGCGGACTTCAGGGCCTACGGCTACACCCGCTCGAGCCACGGTTGCGTCAACATCGCCAACCGTGCCGACTCGCTGTGGGTCTACAACTTCACCCCGGTCGGCTCGCGCGTGGTCGTCTTCTCCTGAGGACCTCACGCCGAACCCCGTGGAGCTTTGCTCCACGGGGTTCGTGCCTGTCAGAGGATCGTTGGCAGAGTCAGGTGGTCGAGTCCAGGGCCGCCCGGGCCTCGCGGAGCACGGCTTCGATTCCCTTGCGGTCAGCCACGCTGGCCCGCCGGAACTGAGTGTTGAGCATCGCTTCGGCCTGCTCAGGTGTCGGTTGGCAGGGACGCGCGGGAACGCATCACTTCATACAAGGCCACCGACGCCGCCACGGACGCATTGAGCGACTCGACCTCGGACGCGATCGGGATGGACGCCAGGACGTCGCAGTTCTTGCGCGTCAACTGGGCGAGCCCGTCACCCTCGGAGCCGATGACGATCAGGACCGGTCCGTCGACGCCGGGGATGTCGTCGATGGGGGTCTCGCCCTCGCCGGCGAGCCCGACGATCACGAAGCCCGCCTCGGCGTACTCACGCAACACCCTGTTCAGGTTGCCGGCCAGCGCCACGGGGCAGCGGGCCGCCGCACCGGCGGACGCCTTCCAGGCCGCCGCGGTCATGTGCGCCGAGCGCCGCTCGGGCACGATCACTCCGGACGCCCCGAAGGCGGCCGCCGAGCGGACGATGGCGCCGAGGTTCCGCGGGTCGGTGATCGAGTCGCAGGCGACGACGATCGGCGCGTCGGCGTCCAGGGCGTCGGCGAGCAGGTCGTTCGGGTGCGTGTACTCGTACTCGGGCAGCTGGATCGCCACGCCCTGATGAACCGCCCCGCCGGCGAACTTGTCGAGTTCGAACCGGGACGCCTGCAGCAGCGGGATGCCCCGCTCGGCCGCCAGCTTCAGGATGTCGCCCAGGCGCGAGTCGCGCTCGACGCCCTCGGCGAGGTAGGCGCGCTTGACGGGCAGGCCAGCCTTGAGCGCCTCGTAGACCGGGTTGCGTCCGATGACCCATTCGGGACCTGCGCCAGCCGCGGCCTTGGCGCGGTCCGAGACGCCGCGGCGTCCGGGGGTCTTGCCCGGCTCCTCGGGACGCCGCGAGCGATACGCCTTGTGGTAGGGACGATCCTCGGCCTTGGGTGTCGGGCCGCGGCCTTCGAGGCCGCGCTTGACGCGCCCCCCGGAGCCCGCGGTGCGCCCCTGGTTGCCGATGCCCTTCCCGACCTTGCGGACGGCGCCTTTGCGCTGCGAATTGCCCGCCATGGTTACTCCTTCACGAGGCTCCAGCGAGCCCCGTCCTTGGTGTCTTCGATCTTGAGTCCGGACGCCGCGAGGCTGTCGCGGATGGCGTCCGCCGCCGCCCAGTCCTTGCGGGCGCGGGCCTCGGCGCGGGCGTCCAGCAGGGTTCGGACGAGCCCGTCGACGACGGGTGTCAGATCGTCGGACGCCGCGGCGTCCGATCGCCACTGCGGCGCGTCCGGGTTGAGCCCGAAGACGTCCAGCATGGACGTGACGTCCGACCAGCTGCTGCGAACCTTCGCGACGTCGCCAGCGGCGATCGCCGCGTTGCCCTCGCGGACGCTGTTGAACAGCACGGCCAGGGCGGCCGGCGTCGACAGGTCGTCGTCCATCGCGGCGGCGAACGACGTCCAGGCGTCGCTGTCGTGCAGGTTCAGGATGGACGTGAACGGCTCAGCGAAGACGACCTCACGGGCGCGGGCCAAGAACGAGTCGATGCGGGCGAGCTGCGCGGCGGCGTCCGACAACGACTCGTCCGACAGCTCGATCGCCGACCGGTAGTGCGGCCCGGCGAGGTACAGCCGGACGGCTCGTCCGCCGAAGCGCTCGACGGCCGACAGCACGTCGGCCGTGTTGCCGAGCGACTTGGACATCTTCTCGCCGGCCATGGTGACCCAGGCGTTGTGCATCCAGTACGTGGCGAACGGACGCCCCGCCGCTTTGGACTGCGCGATCTCGTTCTCGTGGTGCGGGAAGCGCAGGTCGAGCCCGCCGCCGTGGATGTCGAAGGCGGCGCCGAGGTACTTGCCGGCCATCGCGGAGCACTCCAGGTGCCAGCCCGGACGCCCGCGTCCCCACGGCGTCGGCCAGGACGCGTCGTCGCCCGGCTTCGTGCCCTTCCAGAGCGCGAAGTCGCGGGGGTCGCGCTTGCCGCGCGGGTCGGAGTCGGCGGCGGCCTCCATCTCGTCGACCTTCATGCCCGACAGCTCGCCGTAGGCGGGCCACGACTTCACGTCGAAGTAGACGTCGCCCGAGCCGTCGGACGCCGGGTACGCGTGGCCGCGGTCGATGAGCAGTTCGATCAACTCGACCATCTCGGTGATGTGCCCGGTCGCGCGCGGCTCGTACGTCGGACGCCGGACGCCCAGCGCCCGGAACGCCTCGTGGAACACGCCCTCGAAGATGAAGGCGTGCGCCCACCAGGGGCGTCCGGCCTCGGCGGACTTGGCCAGAATCTTGTCGTCGATGTCGGTGACGTTCGTCACCATCGTGACGTCGTAGCCGGACGCCTCCAGCCAGCGCCGCAGGACGTCGAAGTTGACCTCCTTGCGGACGTGCCCGAGATGCGGGGCGGACTGCACGGTGGCGCCGCAGCAGTAGATCGAAGCCTTGCCCGGAATCAGGGGCTCGAACTCGACCACCGCGCGTCGTGCGCTGTCGTACAGGTGAAACGTCATGCGCGGGAGTCTATCGGCAGCGTCCGGACGCCCCCGACAGGGCTCCGCGTCGGCCCGCACGTCTCGGTCTCACCGCCGACGCGAGGGCGCGCTGCTGCGCCTCGGTCGGGGCCGCTCGGTCTGGACGCCGCGGGCCTCGCTTCCCCCGACTCAGCCCTGGCTGCGGCGGCGCAGCGCCTCGATGTCGAGGTAGTCGGGAAGCAGTTCGGCGTCCGGGGACGTGGCGGACGCCTCCCACGGATCGAAGGGCGGCTCCTCGTCGTCGTCCGCGAAGCCCTGCGACGGGTCGAATGGGTTGAGCAGCTGGGCTTCCTCGGGGGGCATCGCGACGTCGGCGCTCATGACCTCGTCCGGCAGGCCGCGCAGCACGTCATGGATGTAGCCCTGGACGGCGTCCGACAAGGGCACCTCGTAGTTGAGCCGCTGCGAGGCGTACCAGCGGTAGTCGAGCACCTCGTGGAAGAGCTGCGCCGGGTCGCGCTTGCCCCTCAGCTCGGGCGGAATCGCCCGGACGACGCTCTCGAAGCACTCGTGCAGCCATTGGTGGGCCACGACGGCCTCGTCGGCGTGCTGCTGACCGGTGCGTGCCCGGAAGGTGTCGAGGTCGTTGAGCAGGCGGCGGGCCTGGTTCTCCTCGACGTCGAGGCCGGTCAGGCGCAGCAGGCGGCGGGTGTGGTGGCCGGCGTCCACGACCTTGGGCTGAATGCGGATCGTCGACCCGTCGGGCGCGGTCGTCACCTCAAGCTCGGCCACGTCGAAGCCGAGCGAGTTGAGCCGGCGAACGCGATTCTCGATGCGGTGTAGCTCGCCGCCGCCGAACTCCTCGACGCCGGTCAGCTCGCTCCAGAGGGCGTCGTAGCGGGTCCGGATCTGCTCGACGAGGTCGGCCGGGTCGAGGGAGGCGTCGAGGAGGCGTCCGGACTCGAGATCGCAGAACTCGCCGAACAAGTTCGTCGTCGCGATCTCCAGGTCGTGCTCGCGCTGGCCATCGGAGAGCCGGTCGTGGATCTCGGAGGTCTCGGCGTCCACGAGGTAGGCGGCAAACTGGCCGGCGTCGCGGCGGAACAGGGCGTTCGACAGCGAGACGTCGCCCCACAGGAAGCCGATGTTGTGCAGCCGCACGAGCAAGACCACCAGCGCATCCAGCAGCCGCGAAACCGTCTCTTGCCGGACGCCCGAGTAGAACAGCGAGCGGTACGGCAGCGAGAACTCCAGGTGGCGGGTCAGCAGCACCGGGTCGAGAGGGAGTCCGTCGGCGTCCAGGCGGCAGGTGACGACCGCGATCGGCTCGACGGCGGGGGCGTCCAGGCGGCTGAGGTCCTGCAGCATGCGGTACTCGTGCAGGGCGGCGTGCTCGATGAGCTCTTTGGCGGCGTACACGCTCGTTCCGACCCGGATGAACCGCACCACGTGCCGCGAGATGCCGCGCGGCAGGGCGACCAGGTCGCTTTCGGGCCAGTCGGCCAGCGGCAGGCTCCAGGGCAGCGGGATGAGCCCGCTGTCGGGCGTCGCAGAGAGGAAGCGTGGCACGCGGCCATTGTGCCAGCCCGGGCCGACATCGAGGTGGACGCCGAGGGCCCGGTTTCGGCCGTGATCACTAGACTCCCGCTACTGTCTGCCGCCCGATCGGAGCCCCATGTCCGCCATCGACCTCATCGCGACGATTCCCGTCGGGTCGGACACGTTCGCCACGGCCCGCGACATGCTGCTCGCCTACGGTCGGCTCGTCTCGGCCGAGCCCGGCAACGAGCGCTTCGAGGTCTACTCGGACGCCGCCGCGTCCGCTTTGATCGTGGTCGAGCGGTACTCCTCGCAGCAAGCGTTCGACGCTCACCTGGCCGATCCGGCGAACGCCGACTTCAACGGACGCCTAGGTGCCTTGCTGGACGGCGGCGGGTCGTCGCTGCAGCTGCTCGACCGGCTCGGCTGAGTCCGATAAATCCTCCGGCCTGCGTAGGGGCCGACGGGGCAATTCATAAGAATCTGCGCTCAATCCGGCTAATCTTGACGCCCCTTCCGCCGTCCGGAGACAATCGCGCATGCGTACTGCTGTGAAGGTTGATGCCCCCGTCCTGGCCCAGGATGCCGCCTGGCTGAAGATCAAGACGGCCGCGACGGCCCTGGCCGCCCTGCAGTCGCCCAACGGCGCGATCGAGGACGTGGCGCGGCACCAAGCGGCACGGTCACACGTCGACGAGCTGGTGGCGGGCATCCGCGAGCTGGCGCCCCAGTTCGACCACGACGAGGCGTACCTCACGACACTCGTGACCGACGTCGAGGCGTGGGCGTCCGGCGGCTTCCCGGAGCCCGACTTCGGGGCCTCTCTGCGGGCCTTCCAGCCTCAGTTGCAGCGCGTCGACGGACTGCTGCACCTGGTGGTGTTCCCGATGTACACCCAAAACGGCTCGCCGGACCGGCACATCGAGGCCGTCCTGATTCAGGTGATCTGGCCCGACTTCCTGGCCGCGCTAGAGGCGTCCGACTACGTCAACCCCGGCTTCCTGTCGATCCGGTTCCTGGACTTCACGGCCGGCTACGACACCAACTCGGCGGTGCTGTTCCCCGAGACCGTGTCGGTCGCCGAGACGCCCGAGTTCACCTGGGGTGCGATCTTCGCCGACCGCGAGGCCGCGCGCTTCCGGCGGGTGCTCAAGGCGGCGTGCGACGTCACCAAGCTGCAGCTGCCAGGGCTGGCGTCCGATCTGCTCACCAGCCAGAAGCTGACCGAAGAGACCTTCGCGATGTGGGACCTCATCCACGACCGGACGCACCTGCGCGGACGGATGCCCTTCGACCCCTTCATGATCAAGCAGCGCATGCCCTACTTCCTCTACACGCTCGAGGAGATGCGCTGCGACCTCACCGCCTTCCGCGAGGCCGTGACGCTCGAGCGCACCATCGCCCGCAAGGCCGAGCCCACGGCGTCCGACCGCAAGCTGCAGGTGCACGCGAAGCTGGTCCAGTACTGCGTCCTGTTCGACCGCATCTTCCGGTTCTCGGTGACCGGGACGCGCGTCCGAAACTACGACGGCCTCGGCGGCCAGCTCCTGTTCAGCTGGCTGCATAAGCGGCGCGTCCTGACGTGGCTGGACGGCGTTCTGTCGTTCGACTGGGACGCCGTCCCGGACGCCGTCATCGCGCTCGGCGACGCGATCGAGGACCTGTACTGGCGCGGCCTCGACCGGCCGCGGGTGTCGCACTGGCTGGCCGCGTACGACCTGATCGCCGACACCGTCGAGCCGCATCCCGCGTCCGTGTGGCGCACCAACGAGCTGCCGCTGACGGGCACGCCCAAGCAGCTCACCGACCTGGTGATGGCCGACGAGTTCCCGCTGTCGATGTTCTACGAGGCGTTCGCGAAGAAGATGCGTCCGGTGATCGCGTCCACGGCCGGGATCACCGGCTCGGACGCCTGATGCGCGTCGTCATCGCCGGGGCTGGGTCGCCGCTGGGGGACGCGTCCGCCGCGGCCCTGTCGGCGGCCGGTCACGAGGTGATCGAGGTGCGGCGTGCCGACTGCGACCTGACCGACTTCGCGGCCGTCCAGGCCCTGGCCGAGCGGTTGGGCGCCGTCGACGGGGTGTTGCACCTGGTCGGCGGCTGGCGCGGGGGTGGAGGTCTGGCGGGCCAGTCGGATGACGACTTCGACTGGCTCTGGACCCGTATCGTCGGGACGCTCCGCAACACCACGCGCGCGTTCCTGCCCGCCATCGCGGCGTCGCCGGCGGGGCGGTTCGCCATCGTCTCGGCCACGGGGCTGGCGCGACCGACGGCGTCCAATGCCAACTATCTCGCAGCGAAGGCGGCCGCGGAGACCTGGCTGCTGGCAACGGGGAATGCGCTCAAGGACGCCCCGGCGTCCGTGCACATCGAGCGCGTCATGGCGCTCGTCTCCGACGCCGACCGCGCGGCCAACCCCGATCGTGACTATTCCAAGTACACCGACGTCCGCGAGCTGGCCGCCCGCTTCGTCGGGTACTGGGCCCAGGCGTAACTCGGCTGCGAGGATGGGTGCGCTTTTGATCCGTCTGCCCACCAAAACCGCACCCATCTCGGGTGGAAAGGACTAGTCCGTGTCGCTGCATGACATCGCCCGGCGCGGGTTCGCGTCCGACAACTACTCCGGCGTCCACCCCGAAATCCTGGATGCCATCGCGGCGGCCAACGGCGGGCATCAGTCCGCGTACGGCAACGACGTGTACACCGCGCGGCTGCAGGAGGTCGTCAAGGGCCACTTCGGTCCGGACGCCGAGGCCTGGCCGATGTTCAACGGCACCGGCGCCAACGTGACGGCGCTGCAGTCGGTGCTCCCGCGCTGGGGGGCGGTCGTGTGCGCGAAGACCGCGCACATCAACGTCGACGAGGGCGGCGCGCCGGAGCGGGTCGGCGGGTTGAAGCTCTACACCGTCGAGACGCCGGACGGAAAGCTCACGCCCGAACTCATCGACCGCGAGGCCTGGGGCTTCGGCGACGAACACCGGGCCCAGCCGCTCGCGGTGTCGATCACGCAGTCGACCGAACTGGGCACGCTGTACACGCCCGCCGAGATCAAGGCGATCTGCGAGCACGCGCATTCGTTGGGGATGGTCGTCCACGTCGACGGGGCCCGACTGTCGAACGCTGCCGCCGCGCTGGGGGTCGGGTTCGCGGCGTTCACCACGGATGCCGGCGTCGACATCCTGTCGCTCGGGGGCACCAAGAACGGCGCGCTCGGCGCGGAGGCGATCGTGGTGCTGCGTCCGGGGGTGGCTCAAGGGCTGGCGTACGCGCGCAAGTACACGATGCAGCTGGCGTCCAAGATGCGCTTCGTCTCGGCGCAGCTGATCGCGCTCTACGAGGGTGATGTGTGGCTGCGCAACGCGTCCCACGCCAACGCGATGGCGGCGCGGCTGCGGTCGGCCCTCGAGGGCGTGCCCGGCGTCGAGTTCTCGCAGCCCACGCAGAGCAACGGGCTGTTCGTCCGGCTGCCCGCCGGCGTCGCGGACGCCGTCCGCGAGCACTACTTCTTCTACGACTGGGACGCCGCGACGTGCGAGGTCCGCTGGATGTGCACCTTCGATACGGACGCCGACGACATCGACGCGTTCGCGGGTCTGGTCAAGGACGCCTGCGCGGCGACGTCCTGAGGGCAACACGAGCGGACCTGCGGCCCGAGCTGGCCGCGGGTGGGCGTATGGACCCCGAACTCATTGGGGCTCCCGCCGCGCGCCCACAGGGCGACTGACTCGTCGGCGTCCGGACGGCCAACCTCGCCGGGATCAAGGTGGTCATTGGGCCCCAGTGGGGGCGCTGATCCCGGGGAAAGGCTTCTGGACGCTGCGCGTCGCGTCCCCTAGACCTTGATGCCAAGCCGGACGCGTCGGCGTCCAGAAACGACGAAGCCCGCCACCGAATCGGTGGCGGGCTCCGTTGTCAGTGCGACGTCAGGAGATGCGCTCCTGGGTCGAATCGTTGAACACGTGCACGCGTCCGGGGGCCACGGCGAACCGGATGCGCGAGCCCCGGTGCATGCCGCCACGGGCGTGCGTGCGGGCGACGAGCTGCTGCGCGTTGAGGCGGTCGTCCTCGGAGAGGCCGGCCAGGGTGCCGTAGACGTTGCCGTCGGCGCCGAGCTCCTCGATGACGGAGACGTCGACCGGGATGCCGCGCTCGTCGTCGGCGAGCGACAGGTGCTCGGGGCGGATGCCGACCGTGGCGGTGTCGCCGGCCTTGGCCAGGACCTCACGGGCGACCGGCACGACGTAGTCGCCGACTTGGACGCCGCCGTCGACGACCCTGCCCTTGATCAGGTTCATGGCGGGGGAGCCGATGAAGCCGGCCACGAAGAGGTTCTTCGGCTTGTCGTACAGGTTCAGGGGGGCGTCCACCTGCTGGAGGATGCCGTCGCGCATGACCGCAACGCGGTCACCCATCGTCATGGCCTCGACCTGGTCGTGCGTGACGTAGACGGTCGTGACGCCGAGGCGCGACTGCAGCGCCGCGATCTGCGTGCGGGTGGCGACGCGGAGCTTGGCGTCCAGGTTCGACAGCGGCTCATCCATGAGGAAGACCTGGGGCGAACGGACGATGGCGCGGCCCATGGCGACGCGCTGACGCTGGCCACCGGACAGAGCCTTCGGCTTGCGGTTGAGGAACTCCTCAAGGCCCAGCAGCTTGGCGGCCTCGGCGACGCGCTGGTCGCGCTCGGCCTTGCCGACGCCGCCCATCTTGAGCGCGAAGCCCATGTTGTCGGCGACCGTCATGTGCGGGTACAGGGCGTAGTTCTGGAAGACCATGGCGATGTCGCGGTCCTTCGGCGGCAACGTCGTGACGTCGCGGTCGCCGATCAGGATCTGACCCGAGTTGACCTCTTCGAGGCCGGCCAGCATGCGCAGCGAGGTCGACTTGCCACAGCCCGAGGGGCCGACGAGCACCATGAACTCGCCGTCGCCGATGGCGAGGTTGAGCTTGTCAACTGAGGGATGGTCCGCGCCCGGGTAAACACGGGTGGCGTCCTTGAAGGTAACGGTGGCCATGCCACATTCCTTTCCACGGGCAGGTACGTGCCCGACGATCCGTAGTGGAAGATGCGGACGCCGTCGGCGTCCATCTCGCATCATGCCATGCCGGGCGGGACTGGCGGAAGCATGCCGCAGCAACGAGCTCTGCGGAGATCGTGGTGGATTTGCTCCCGACGTCGGGGGGTAAATCCACCACCATCGGCGTCGTCGACGTGGACAGTGAGGCCCAGGCCACGCCGGGTAGGCTCCTGCGACGTGGCAGCAGACGACGTCCGACCCGAGTCAACGCCGGCCGAGGCGTCGGCGGACGCGCTGGCGTCCGAGAAGGAGTGGTGGGACGACCCGGCCATGCCGTGGCGGCACAAGCCGTCGCGCGCCGACCTGATCTGCCTCGCTGCGATGGGCATCGTTGTCGTCTACGGGCTGGTGATGCTGCCGCTGCGTCCGGTGATGCTGGGGCTGGCGCCGCATCTGCTCGGCTCGCTCGGGTACCGCACCGGACTCATCATGACGGGCGCGCTCGCCGCCGTCGGCGATGGCGGCTGGCCGCTGGTCCTCCTCGCCGGGTCGTTGATGACGATCAAGTTCGGCTGGATCTATTGGTGGGCCGGCAAGCTGTGGGGCCGCGAGATCCTCGACGTCCTCGCGAAGGACCGCGGTCCCCGCACCCGCGCCTGGTACGACAAAGCCTGGTCCATCGCCCACCGCTTCGACGTGGTAGCGCTGGCGTTCACCTTTGTGCCGATCCCGCTGCCGGGGGCCGTGATCTACGCCGCCCTGGGCGCCGCGGGCACCTCGCTGCGCAAGTTCCTGGCCGTCAGCTTCTTCTGCTCGCTGGTCACGACGGCGGGGTACATGTACGCCGGCTACCTGATCGGCGAGCCCGCGGTCGAGCTGATGGACGTCTACGGCAAGTACCTCTGGTACGTCTCCATCGCGCTCATCGTCGGCATGATCGCCCTTGCCATCTGGCGATCGCGCCGCGCACCGGCCGCCTAGGGCTCGCGATTGTCAGTGGCCTGTTGACAGGTTGGGTTGATGGAACTCAATGTCAACGCCGTGTCCCTGTACACCGTCGACCTGGACGCCGCACGCCGGTTCTACTTGGAGGTGCTCGGACTCGAGGTCGTCCATGAGGAGCCGGGTGACGTGCTCGTCCTCAAGGCCGGATCCCTCTTCCTCAACCTCACCAAGGCGCGTCCCGGCCAGACCGACCCGGGCGAGATCGCGGGCCCGCAGTCGGCGTCCGGCTTCTCCTTCAACGTCTGGGTCGACGACGTGGACGCCGTGGCGGCCGAGCTCGTCGGCCGCGGAGGCGTCCTGCTGACGCTCGTGCGGGACCGTCCGTGGGGCATGCGGAATTTCACGATCGCCGACCCGGCCGGGCATGTCTGGGAGTTCGGGCAGCGGCTGGTCGACTGAGGCGTCCCGGCAAGCGGGAGCAACCGTTGGCGCCCTGCGGCCACCGCCCCCGAAGATGGCGCCCATGACCACGCACACCATCGCCCTGTCGGGCGGCACGCACCTCCCCACGATCGCGCTCGGCACCTGGCCGATGGACGACGCCGAGGCGCGCCGCGTCGTACGGCAGGCCATCGAGCTCGGCTACCGCCACGTCGACACGGCCGAGAACTACGCCAACGAGACGGGCGTCGGGCGGGGGATCGCGGACTCGGGCATCGCGCGCGATCAGATCTTCGTCACGACCAAGTTCAACCGTCGCTGGCACGGTGACGCGGCGTCCGGGCTGAAGGCCAACCTCGAACGCCTCGGCCTGGACTATGTCGACCTCGCGCTGATCCACTGGCCGAACCCGGACCAGGACCTCTACGTGGAGGCCTGGAAGAGCCTCATCGAGCTGCGCGAGCAGGGTCTGGCGCGCGCCATCGGCACGTCGAACTTCAAGCCCGCCCACCTCGACCGGCTGATCGCCGAGACCGGCGTCACCCCTGAGCTGAACCAGATCGAGTGCCACCCTTACCTCGATCGGGCGTCCGAGCGCGCCTATCACGCGGCCCACGGCATCGTCACCGAGGCCTGGAGCCCGTTGGGTCGTGGCAACGGGCTGCTGGACGAGCCGCTCGTCTGTGACCTCGCGGCGTTCTACCGGGTCACGCCCGGCCAGGTCATCCTCGCCTGGGACGTCGCGTTGGGCATGGCGACCTGCCCCAAGTCGTCCGACCCCGGACGCCTCGCCGCGAACCTCGCGGCGGCCGACATCGAACTGTCGGACGCCGACGTCGCGGCCTTGTCCGCCCTGACGGCGTCCGGGATCGAGGCCGTGGACAGCGACGTCTTCGGGCACTGACGCCGAGGTCCCGATCGTCGGATGACGATCGGGACCTGCGGCAGGGGTGGGGCGGGCTAGACCTCTCGGAACTACTTCACTTCGCGCCGCACCAGCCGGACGCTTCCGGCGATCAGCGGCAGCACGACCCAGACGCCGATCGAGACGGCGACCTTGCCCCAATGGACGTCGTTCCAGGCGCCCTGGGCGATGGGGGCCATCGCCGACGAGGTGTTCAGCCAGCTCAGGGCGTCGGCGACCTTGGACCCGATCGCGGACACGGCCTGCAGCAGCATGGGCGTGACGAAGTAGACGACGATCGCGGCGGGGGTGTTCATCAGCAAGGCGCCGAACGCGAAGCCCTGCAGGGTGGCCAGCAGCGTGGCGGCGGCGGACCAGACCAGCACCGCGGCGTCCAGGCGCCAGTCGACCCGCTGGTGGCCGATGCCGGACGCGACGCCCGCGACGGCGAGCGACAGCCCCGCGGCGACCACGCACGAAACCAGCGCCGCGGCGACGAGGGCGCACACTTTGGCGGCCAGCACGCGGAGCCGGCGGGGCTCCAGGGTGAAGGTGACGAGGGCGCCCTGCTGGGTCCATTCGCTGGCGGCCAGCATGATCGCCAGGACCGGCAGCAGCACGGTGAGCGACCCAATCGCGGTGTTGGCCAGCTCGGATGCCAGGAGAGGCTTGCCGGGCGCGAACTCGGCGGAGCCGTAGGCCAGCAGCGCAGTGGTCAGAGTGGCCAGGGCGAACGTGGCGATGAGGAGCCACCGTCCGGCGCGGGTGTCGACGAGCTTGCGGGCCTCGACGGCCACGAGGCGCCCGAGGGCGACGGTGGGCGCTGCGGAGGAGGCGTGGGCCGCGGTGCGGGGGGAGCTTCCGAAAGTGTCGGAGGGGGCGTGCAGGCTGTGATCGGCGGTGGTGGTCATGATGCGAGTCCTTCACGGGAGGTGGTGGCGGTGAGACGGAGGTAGGTGTCTTCGAGGCGTCCGGTGGAGCCGAGCACGTCGGCGGGGGAGCCGTCCGCGAGGATGCGGCCGGCGCCGATGATGATCAGCTGGTCGGCGACCTGCTCGACCTCGTGCAGCAGGTGCGAGCTCAGCAGCACGGTGCAGCCGCGGGAGGCGGCGTTGCGGAGCAGGTCGCGCATCCAGACGATGCCGGCAGGGTCGAGGCCGTTGGCGGGCTCGTCCAGGATGAGCACGGACGGGTCGCCGAGGAGGGCCATGGCGATCCCGAGGCGCTGCTTCATGCCGAGGGAGTAGGTGCCGACGCGCTTGCGCGCCTCCTTGTCGGTGAGGCCGACGAGGTCGAGCACCTCAGCGATGCGGGTGCGTCCGACGCCCTGGGCGAGGGCGGCGAGCGCGAGGTTCTCGCGGCCGCTGCGTCCGGGGTGCAGGGCGTCGGCGTCCAGCAAGGAACCGACGCGCGAGGCCGGGTTGGGCAGCTGTGCATAGGGGACGCCGAGAACGGTCGCGCCGCCGGACGTGGGCGGCGTGAGGCCGAGGATGGCCCGCAGCGTCGTGGACTTGCCGGCTCCGTTCGGGCCGAGGAAGCCGGCGACGGTGCCCGGCTTGACGGTGAAGGAGACGTCGTTGACGGCGTTGGTGTCGCCGTACCGCTTGGTGAGGTGGGTCACTGTGATCATGGCTTCACCCTGGTCGCGCCACCCGGACGCCCACAGCGGACCCCGGTCTCCGGCGTCCGTGACGTGCGGCCAGCCCCAGGTAGACCAAAGTCGCGTCCAGGCCGACTTGGGTCATCGGACGCCGACGCGTCCGTTCCCTAGGGTTGGGTGCATGAGTGCCCCGGCGTCCCTGCGACAAGGCCGCTCCGCGCCGCGGAGAAGTGGACCCGTGCGTCGAGATGTGGTCACGGGAGCGGCGGCGGCCCTCTTCGTGAGCTGCCCCGCGCCCGCAGCGGGGCCCAGGCACATCGAGGCGCGGGCATGAGCGCCAGGGCCACCTTGCGCGACATGTTCGAGCCCGCGTGTCTGCCCGCGCCCCCGCTCGACGGCTTGTCCACCACCTGGCGCTACGCCCTGGCCGGGTTCGGCTACCTGGGCTACCTCGGCACCATGATCGGGGTCAAGGCGTTTGAGGCCAGTGTTGGTGGGGCGTCCCCCTCGGGCGGCGCCTCGGCGCTCCCCTCGGCGGCGTCCACGACCGTGGCCACCACCCCGGACGGTGCCGGGGTGGTGACGGTCGATCCCGTGCTGTCGGAGATGCCCACGGGGCTCCTGGTCGTGGACGGTCTCATCGGTGCCGCGGCTTTGTGGGCGATCCGGTACCGACGCCGTTGGCCGTTCGGGCTGTTCATGGTGCTGACGACTGCTTCTGTGGTGTCGAACTCGCTGTGGGTCGTCATGGTCTGGTCGTTCATCTCGCTCTGTTCGCGACGCGACGTCAAGAAGATCGGCTGGGGGATCGCCTACACGATCGCGCTGAGCATCCTGGCGTCCCTCTTTCTGCCGTGGCAGCGTCGAAACTTCGAGTCGTTCGCGACCCTGGGTCCGTTCGGTTACGCGATGCCCTTCCTGTCGACCATGCTGATGATGGCCATCGTCGCCTTGCTCGGCATGTACTACGGCGTCCGCCAGGACCGGGCCGCCGGCGTCCAGGATCGTGCCGCGAATGCCGATCGGGATCGGGAACTGGCCGTCCTGGGTGAGCGCAACCGGATCGCCCGCGAGATGCACGACGTGCTCGCCCACCGCATCTCGCTGGTGTCGATGCACGCCGGCGCGCTGGCCTACCGGACGGACCTGCCGCCCGAGAAGACGCGCGAGATCGCCGGCATCATCCAGGAGAACGCGCACGCGTCCCTGACCGAGCTGCGCAGCGTCTTGTCGACGCTGCGCGACGGGCAACTGGACGCCGCCGGCTCGCCCGCCGCACCCCAGCCCAGCCTGGTCGACCTCCCCGGACTCATCGGCCAGGCCCGGTCGCTCGGCCAACGCGTCAACCTGGACGCGTCGATCGACCTGGCGACCGTGCCCGCCGTGACGGCGCGGCACGTCTTCAGGATGATCCAGGAGTGCCTCACCAACGCGCGCAAGCATGCGCCCTACGCGGTCACGGACGTCGTCTTGGCCGGCGAGCCTGGCGTCGGGCTCACGATCCGCGTCAGCAACCCGTTGGCGCCGAGTGGCGCCGGCCTTCCCGGAGCTGGCCTCGGGCTGATCGGCATCCGTGAACGGGCGGGCATGCTGGGCGGCCAGGTGAACGCGGGGGTCTATCAAGGTCGATTCGTCGTGGACGGCTGGGTGCCCTGGCCCGCCGCCACCGGTTAGGAAGGTCTCACCATGGACTCCTCACAGATTCGCATCGTGATCGTCGATGACGACGCGCTGGTCCGGACGGGACTCGGCCTCATCCTCGGCGGCAGCCCTGACCTTGCGGTGGTGGGGGAGGCGGCTGACGGCGTCCAGGGCGTGGCGGTCGTCGCAGAGCTCAAGCCCGACGTCGTCCTGATGGACATCCGCATGCCGAACAAGGACGGACTGACCGCCACCGCCGACATTCTGGCCAAGCCGGACGCCCCCAAGATCATCGTGCTGACCACGTTCGACAGCGACGACATGGTGTTGAAGGCACTGCAGGCCGGGGCATCCGGGTTCCTACTGAAGGACACCCCGCCGGCCAAGATGGTCGACGCCATCCGGGCCGTGGACGCCGGCGAGACGACCCTGTCGCCCAGCGTGATCTCGCAGGTGGTGGCGGTTGCCACCCGCAGCGCGGGCGACGGGCGCGTCGAGCGCGCGCTGGCCGACCTGGCCGGACTGACCGAGCGCGAGCGCGAGGTCGCCGTGCTGATCGGTCAGGGCCTGGCCAACGCGGAGATCGGCAAGCAGTTGTTCATGTCGATCGCCACCGTCAAGTCGTACGTGACGCGCATCTTCTACAAGCTGGGCGTCGACAATCGCGTCCAGGTGGCGATGAAGGTTCACGACGCTGGCCTGGTCTGAGGCCGACGGCTGCCCCTTGCTGGCCACACATCACCTGCCACGTGGGGAACCGGCTGTTCGCGGAACGACCGCGTAGGTGTCAGTCGGACGCCCGGCTGAAGATGCCCACGACGAAGTCGGACGCGGGCGTGAACGGACGCAGGTCCCAGGTCGAGAAGGCCTCGTCGAGCGCCAAGCCGGAGGCCGCGGCGTCCGCGAAGAAGTCGTCGAAGGCGTAGCCGCGTCCGGCGCCGAAGCCGGCGACGAGGCGTCCGGTCGGCGCCAGCAGCGCGGCCAAGTTGGCCAGAATCGGACGCCGCGTGTCCGGATGGACGAAGCCCAAGACGTTGCCGGCGCACAGGATCGCGTCGTACGCCGTGGGGGCGGCGTCAGGCAGAGTAAACCGCGCGAGATCCCCGACGACATAGGTCGGGCCCGGGTCGTCCGCCTCGGCGGCTGCGATCAGCACGGGATCCAGGTCCACGCCCACCACACGATGACCGGCGCGGTGCAGGTAGCCGCAGTGGCGTCCGGGACCGCAGCCGGCGTCCAGGATCGCCGAGCCGCGCGGCACCATCGCGTCGATCAGGCGCGCCTCGCCGACGAGGTCGGCGCCTTGGTCGGCCATCGTCTTGAAGCGCTGCACGTACCGGGCCGAATGCCCCGGGTCGCGTTCGATCATGAGAGCCCACTGGCTCTTGGGAGAGTCCACGAGCCCCCGACAGGATTCGAACCCGCGACCCTCCGCTTACAAGGCGGAAGCTCTACCAACTGAGCTACAGGGGCTTGGCCGGATGGCCGTCGGCCGCCAACCTTACCCGTCGCCCCACCCGTCTGCGACGCCCAGCCGCGACCTCAGCGGACGCCGGGCGCGCCGACGAACACCTGCGCGTCTCCGGTCACGGACACGGTCGGGTTGTTCGCCGGGATCAGCACCGCCTGGCCGTGCTCCAACTCCAGATCTCGGACGCCGTCGCTCAGCTTGGCTCGTCCACGGGTGACGAGGGCGATGCGCAACCTGCCGTCTGCAGGCACGGAAGCGACCCGCTGGGGCTGAGACTCCAGTCGCCAGACCGCGAACTCGGCGAAGCCGGTGTCGTAGCGGTGTACGCCCGGGGCGTCCTCGACGCCGTCGTGAATGACGGGGGTGAGTTCGTCGAAGTCGACCAGGCGCACCAGTTCGTCGACGGCGATGTGCTTTTGGGTCAGACCGCCGCGCAGGACGTTGTCCGAGCTGGCCTGCACCTCGACGCCCGTGCCGAACAGGTGGGCATGCATGGTGCCCGGCGGGATGACGACGGCTTGACCGGGCGCCAAGTGGACCTGGTTCATCAGACAGGCCGCCATGATGCCGGGGTCGGCGGGGAAGTGGGAGTCCAGTTCGATCACGAGGCGGGCGAACTCGCCCAGCTCTCCTGGGGCATCGGCGTGCGCGACGGCCGCGACGAGCACGCGGTTGAGGATCTCGGCGCGATCGTCGACGAGGCTCAAAACGTCCAGGAAAACCTCTTCGGTGGCAGCCGAGCCCCGCCGGAACACGAGGGGGCCGATCACGGGGTCGACCACGTCACCCACGCCGAGTTCGGTGAACAGGTCCCAGGTGCGCTGGGGGTTGCGGAAGCCCATCAGCAGCGCGAACTCCGACAGCGCGACGAGAATTTCGGGCTTGCCCGATTGGTCCTTGTAGCAGCGCAACGGATCGTCCAGGGCCAGGCCCACGGCGTCCTCGCGGGCGTAGCCCTCGATCGCCTTCTCGGTGGGAGGATGGGCCTGGAGCGAGAGGGCGTGGCGGGCGGAGAGAAGCTTGATCAGGAACGGCATCCGGAAGTCGAACGCACCCGCGGCCTCGCCGAGCAGGGACGGGTCGGACGCGATCAGCTCATCGAGGCGGACGCCGTCGGCAGTCGCTGGCGCGGACGGGTGGGCGCCCAGCCAGTACTCGGCGTACGGGCGACCGTCCGCGGGGATGCCGAGGATCGCCGGAATGGCGTCTGTCGTACCCCAGGGGTAGTGCATCGCCGTGCCGTGGATCTCCTGCATGGTGGGAGTCTGTCGCCTTCCGGTGGTCCTGCGCTGGGCCTCTACCTGCCACGTGTGCCGTGTGGGGCCAGCCTCAGCGCTCACCAGTTTGTCACCCGCCCCCGCGTCAGGGCCAAATGACAGAGGTGTCATTCGGATCTATGATGGCCGACATGCTGCAGTTGGCCGAGTCGCTTCCGACGCCGTCGGGCGACCTTTCCGAGCGCGACGCCGCCATCCTCGACTTCGAGGCGTCCTGGTGGTCGGCGCCCGGTCTGAAGGAGGCCGAGATCCGCGAGCGGTTCGACCTGTCGGCGCCGCGCTACTTTCAGATCCTCAACGGTCTCCTGGACGACCCGGCCGCGATGGCGTACGCCCCGCTGCTCGTGAAGCGCCTGCGCCGCCTGCGGTCGCAGCGCCAGGAGAGCCGCTCTGCGCGCCACCTGACCACGTCCGCCCTGGTCTGAGCGTTTTCGTCCGTCTTAGCTGGGCCCTGCCTCGCTTTCAACCGCGTCCTCGCGTCCGCTCTGGGCCGAGGTCAGTTCCTCACGTCCGGACGCCGTCGCTGCGGCCGGTGCAGGGCCGATTCCACGTAGGAGCCGCTGACGAGGCCCGCCTGCTTCTCGAACACGTTGCCGATCGCTGGATCGCGGAACCGCAGCCACGACCACGCGGCCGCCGCGCCGTAGAGCGGGAAGAACGCCAGCCCGAGACGGTAGTACTGCCAGGCGTGCCGGCTCTCGTGGCCCAGCACCCCCGGTGAGGACGCCTCCAGCTCGTCGAACGTCCGGGCGGTCAGCACGACGTTGCCCACGGTGAACGCCCCCGCGATCGGGAACTTCAGCCTGTACCCCTCGGCGAGGATCAGCCCCTCCGGCCCCGGACGCCGCCGGGCACGCCCCAGCCGCGCCACGAGCAGCCCGAACCCCGTGGTGAGGTTGAGCCGGTTCACGAGCGCGCGGCGCCGGACGGCGTCCGGTGAAGTCGGGCGGTGCCGGGTGGCGGGGCTCACGGCGTCCATCATCACAGACCCTCGGCTGCCCGGACGCGCGGTTTCGGCCGACAGCGAGGGAGGTCAAGTCCCCCAGCCGGCCACGTAGCCCGAACCGAGCGATCGACCCCCTGCGCCGTTTGCACTCCCCTAGGGCGAGTGCTAAAAAGGTGATTAGCACTCTCAGTGTGAGAGTGACAACCAACGGGGCCTGGCCCCGAGCATTGACTGCAAGACTCGATGAGGTCCGAAAGGGCCGTCCGTCGCGGGCATCGTCTCTTGACTACCACACCAACCCGGGAGGGTGACCTCCCGACACCGGAAGGGCAGCCAAGCACAACATGGCAAAGCTGATTGAATTCGACGCCGAGGCCCGCCGCGGGCTCGAGCGGGGCATGAACACCCTCGCCGACGCCGTTCGCGTGACCCTCGGCCCCAAGGGCCGCAACGTGGTGCTCGAGAAGAAGTGGGGTGCCCCCACGATCACCAACGACGGCGTCTCCATCGCCAAGGAGATCGAGCTCGAGGACCCCTTCGAGAAGATCGGCGCCGAGCTGGTCAAGGAGGTCGCCAAGAAGACCGACGACGTGGCCGGCGACGGCACCACGACCGCGACCGTGATCGCCCAGGCGATGGTCCGCGAGGGCCTGCGCAACGTGACCGCCGGCGCCAACCCGATGAGCCTCAAGAAGGGCATCGAGAAGGCCACGGCCGCCATCGTCGCGCAGCTCGCCGAGATGTCGCGTCCGGTCGAGACCAAGGAGCAGATCGCGGCGACGGCGTCCATCTCGGCCGCTGACACCACGGTCGGCGACATCATCGCCGAGGCGATGGACAAGGTCGGCAAGGAAGGCGTCATCACCGTCGAGGAGTCGAACACGTTCGGCCTCGAGCTGGAGCTGACCGAGGGCATGCGCTTCGACAAGGGCTACATCTCGGGCTACTTCGTCACCGACACCGAGCGCATGGAGGCCGTCCTGGACGACCCCTACATCCTCATCGCGAACACCAAGATTTCGTCGCTGAAGGACCTGCTGCCGGTCCTCGAGAAGGTCATGCAGTCGGGCAAGCCGCTGCTGGTCATCGCCGAGGACGTCGACGGTGAGGCCCTCGCCGGCCTGATCGTCAACAAGATCCGCGGCACGTTCAAGTCCATCGCGGTCAAGGCCCCCGGCTTCGGCGATCGCCGCAAGGCCATGCTGGCCGACATCGCGATCCTGACCGGCGGCCAGGTCGTCTCCGAGGAGGTCGGCCTCAAGCTGGACGCCGTCACGACCGACCTGCTCGGCCGCGCGAAGCGCGTCATCGTCACCAAGGACGAGACGACGATCATCGAGGGCGCGGGCGAGTCCGATCAGATCGCCGGACGGGTCAAGCAGATCCGCGCCGAGATCGAGAAGTCGGACTCCGACTACGACCGCGAGAAGCTGCAGGAGCGCCTCGCCAAGCTGGCCGGCGGCGTTGCCGTCATCAAGGTCGGCGCGGCCACCGAGGTCGAGCTCAAGGAGCGCAAGCACCGCATCGAGGACGCCGTCCGTAACGCGAAGGCCGCCGTCGAGGAGGGCATCGTCCCCGGTGGTGGCGTGGCGCTGGTCCAGGCCGCCAAGGACGTCAAGCTCGACCTTGAGGGCGACGAGGCCACGGGCGCGAACATCGTGTTCGTCGCCTGCGACGCTCCGCTGAAGCAGATCGCCGTCAACGCCGGCCTCGAGGGCGGCGTCGTGGCCGAGAAGGTCAAGGGCCTGCCCCTGGGCGAGGGCCTCAACGCGGCCACCGGCGAGTACGTGAACATGGTCAAGTCCGGCATCATCGATCCGGCCAAGGTCACCCGCTCGGCGCTGCAGAACGCGGCGTCCATCGCGGCGCTGTTCCTGACGACCGAGGCCGTCATCGCCGACAAGCCGGAGAAGGCACCGGCCATGCCGGCCGGCGACGGTGGCATGGGCGGCATGGACTTCTGAGCCGCTTGAACCCAACCGAGGGCGTCCCTGCTGCGGCAGGGGCGCCCTCGGTGCTTGTGGCGTGGGGTCGGGCGTCGGCGTCCGAGCTGTTGCGCGGACTGCTGGGTGAGCCGGTGGTCGTCCGGCACCTCTGCCCGGCGTGCGGTTCGTCCGAGCATGGACGCCCCTGGCTCCGGCCGGCCGAGGGTGGTCGCGAAGAGTTGGCGGATCTGGGACTGGTAGTCCCGTCCCCAACCCGTCCGCTCTTGGGTGGCACGGACCGCGGTGGCCGTGCGAGGGTCCGGGCCCCCGACGTGTCGATCGCCCACGCGGGTGGTCTCACGCTGGTGGGGCTGTGTTGGTCCGGCCGCGTCGGTGTCGACCTCGAACCGCTGGACGCCGCCGCGCCGGCCGTCGTCCGGCACCCGAACGACCCGGACCTGTCGCCCATCGAGCTGTGGGTCCGCAAGGAGGCCTACCTGAAAGCGACCGGGGACGGGCTGCGGCGTCCGATGGATTCGATCGCCCTTGGCGCAACGGACGCGACGTGGGGCTTGATCGAGGTCCCTGGCTGCGTTGCCGCCTGGTCTTGGGTGGCCAGTTCTTGATTGCTGGCGGACTAGGTCTCGCTACGCGCGACTCATTCCGCCACCAAGAGGTCAGGCAGGCGGGGCGGGAAGGTCCACCTCGTCGAGCCAGGCCGTGAAGAGCGGCCCCAGATCGACCGCCGTGTGGCGTCCGGCGAGCGCGATGAAGTCGGCGGTCGAGACGTTGCCGCCTGAGAACGTCGTCACCCAGTCGCGGCACAGGGTGAAGAACGCCTCGTCGCCCAGGGCGGCGCGCAGCGCGTGCAGCGTCAGGGCGCCGCGCTTGTAGACCCAGTCGTCGAAGGTGTTGGGACGCCCCGGGTCGGTGAGGGGGGCGGGCTGGTCCTCGGCGGCCAGGATCGTCCAGTGGTGGCGGGCCCGCTCGTTCGCGGACGCCAGCCCCCGGCGCTCCGACCACAGCCACTCGGTGTAGCAGGCGAAGCCCTCGTGCAGCCAGATGTCGCGCAGCTGCGCCGCCGTCACCGCGTTGCCGAACCACTGGTGGGCCAGTTCGTGAACGACCAGGCGCTCGTTGTCCCAGCCGGGTTCGAGGTGGTTGGTGCCGAACGTCGCCATCGCCTGCGCCTCGAGCGGGATCTCCAGCGGGTCGTCCACGACCACCGCGTCGAAGGCGTCGAAGGGGTACGGGCCGAACCACTCCTCGCAGGCGTCCAGCATGGCCGGCAGCCTCGGGAAGGGGCTGCCGGACGGGATGCTCCGCGCCGGATGCGTCAGCGTCAGCCGATCGCCCAGCGACGTCTGGACGAGGCGTCCGATCACCAACGACACCAGATAGGACGCCGTCGGCGCGGCCTCGGCGAAGGTCGCCGAGGCGCGTCCGCCCCGGGCGGACGAGGCCAGCAGGCGTCCGGTGGCGACGACGCGATAGGCGGCGTCCGTGGTGACGGTGATGCGGTAGGTGGCCTTGTCGTCGGCACGATCGTTGCAGGGGAACACCGACGGCGCGCCGTAGGGCTGCGAGGCGACCAGGACGCCGTCGGTCAGCTCCTCCCAGCCGGCGGGGCCGTAGGGGCCGGGCACCGGGGCGGGCTTGCCGCCGTACTCGACGACGAGCTCGGCCGACGTGCCGGCGTCCAACCTGGTCGCCAGCCGGACGACGACGGCGCGGTCCTTGACCGTGACCTTGCGGGGCTTGGCGCCGTCGACGCGGACGCGATCGACGCTCAGGCCGGACAGGTCGAGGCGGACGGCGTCCAGCGGCTCGAGGGCCTCGATCAGGAGGGTGGCGCGTCCGTGGAGGCGGTTCGTCGCCAGCCGGTAGTCGAGGTCGAGGTCATAATGCCGGACGCCGTACGACGGGTCGCCGTGCCCCGGCAGGTAAGGATCGGGCCACGTGCGCACTCGTCGATCCTGCCACACCGGCGCTCGGCCCTGAGTTCCCGGGTGGGTGGGAAGGCGGTGCTGGACGCCACCCGCCACCCAGCTGGGCGACCGCTGTCGGCCCTGGGGGCCGGATGCGGCACGCGGGGAGGGGAGGTCAGTCCTGGTCGACCCACGGACGGATCGGGTTGCCGATCCAGCGCGTGTAGCGGGGGACGGCCTCGCCGCGCATCACCAGGGACGCCGGACCGATCGTCGCGTGCCGCCCCACGGACGCCCCCGGCAGGACCACGCTGTTCGGGCAGATGGTGGCCCCTGCCTTGACGACCACCGAGTCGAGCGCGAGGACGCGGTCGTGGAACAGGTGGGTCTGGACGACGGTGCCGCGCCCGATCGTGGCGCCGTCGCCGATGTCGACCAGGTCGGGCTCGGGCAGCCAGTACGTCTCGCACCAGACGCCGGTGCCGATGCGGGCGCCCAACAGGCGCAGCCACACGTTGAGCAGCGGCGTCCCGGTGGCCCAGCGCGCGAACCAGGGCGCCGTGACCAGCTCGACGAACTGGTCGGCCAGCTCGTTGCGCCACACGAACGAGCTCCACAGCGGGTGTTCGCCGGCCCGGACGCGTCCGACGAGGGCCCGCTTGGGCAACACGGACAACCACGTGGACGCCACGCCAGCCACGATCAGGACGCCTCCGCCGAGTAGCGCCGCGAGCCACCACGAGACGGACGCCAGCGCCAACAACGCCGCCACGACGAGCACCGCCAGCGCCAGCGAGACCATCAGGGCGACGATGCGCGTTGCCTCGACCGCGGCCCGGGCCACCCGGAGTAGCGTCGGCGGGTCGTAGGTGAGGCTCGTGTCGGCCTTGGTCACCTGCCGCCGCAACGGGGCCGGCGGGCTGCCGATCCAGGAGCTGGCCTTCTTGGCGTCCGAGCGGGCCGGCGCGGACGACAGCACGGCCACCAGCCCGCGGGCGGGCACCTTGCGTCCGGGCCCGGCCATGCCCGAGTTACCGAGGAAGGCGTGCTTGCCGACGCGCGTCCGGTCGACGCGCAGCCAGCCGCCGCCCAGCTCGTAGCCGCCCAGCAGCGTGTCGTCGGCCAGGAACGCGTGCTCGCCGACGCTGGCCAGCTTGGGGATCAGCAAGACCGTGGACGCCTCCGCGCCCGTCCCGATCTCGGCGCCGAGCAGGCGGAGCCAGACCGTGGTGAACCAGCCCGCGTAGAGCGGGTAGAGCCAGTGCCGCGCCTCGTCCAGCAGCCGGATGGTCGCCCACGCGGCGAGCCCGCGTCCGCTGTGCACGGGGTAGTGGCCCTCGCGGACGAAGAGCCCCGTGAGCCGCACCAGCGCCCAGACCAGCACCGCGGTCACCGCGAACCCCGCGAGGGTCGCGATCGGCAGCCACGCCAGGACGTGGCCCAGCAGCGTCCCCAGGCCGGCGCCCACGGGCGCGGACGCCAGCGCCACGGCCAGCCCGGACGCGAGCCCGGCCACCGGGACGGCCGCGATGACCACCGAGGCCAGCGCGTAGCCCAGCAGCCAGGCCGGACGCCGCGGCGGCGTCCCGGGCCAGGGGCCGCGCGCGTGGCGCGCGACGGGGTGGGCGGGGGAGCCGGTCCAGAACTCGCCGTCGGGGATCGCGCCCGTGACGGCCGACCCGGGGCCGACCTCGGCGCCGGCCCCGACGACGGCACCCGGGCCGAGCGTCGAGCGCATGCCGACGCGGGCGTCCGGACCGATCGTGATGTCGCCGATGACGAGCCGGTCCCCGTCGATCCAGTAGCCCGAGAGGTCGGCCTCGATCTCGACACTGCAACCGTCGCCGAGCGTGAGCAGGCCGGTCACCGGGGGGACGGTGTGCAGGTCGACGTCGCGCCCGACCCGCGCGCCCAGCAGCCGGGCGTACCAGCGCAGGCCCACGGACCCGGCCGTGCTGGTGGCTCCGAGCTCTTCGGCGAGGCGTTCGGCGATCCACAGGCGCAGGTGCGTCGTGCCGCCGCGCGCGTACTCGCCCGGCCGGACGCCGCGCAGCAACACCCGCGCCCCGAGCGCGGCGAGCAGCATGCGTCCCGGCGGGAGGACGAACAGCACCCACCCGAGCGCCACGACCGGCCACGGCACCGGCTCGATCGGCAGCCGCAGCCAGCCCGCGAGGTTCACGGCCGTCGCCAGCCACGTCAGCCAGCGCAGGGCGCCGATCGTGCGCAGGACGCCCGTGGCCACCAGTTGCACCGACTGCGATCGGCGCCGCACCGGCGTCACCTTGTCGTTCAGCCGGGTCTCGGGGGCGTCCAGGGCGGCGAGGTGCGCGGCCTGGGCGCCGAGCATCGGATGGTCGTAAACGTCCGTGACGCCGGCGTCCGGGTAGCGCTCGCGGATGCCCGCGATCAGGTGCGCGACGCCCAGCGACGTGCCGCCGAGGTCGAAGAAGTCAGCGGCGGCGTCCGTCACGGACGCGCCGAGGATGCCGGACCAGAGTCCCGCCAGCCAGGTCTCGTCGCTGGTCAACTCCTGATCGGGCGCCGTCGGCTCCGGTAGGGCGAGGGGCCAGGGCAGGGCGTCCCGGTCGATCTTGCCGGACGTGCGGGTCGGCAGGACGTCCACGACGGCGAGCCGCGGGACGAGCGAGGCGGGCAGTTCGGCGCGCAGCCGAGCGGTCGCGGCGACCGGGTCGAAGCCGGGCTCGGCGGCGACGTAGCCGATCAGCACCTGCGTCCCGGACGCCGTGGTCCGGACCGCGGCTGCGGCCCCCCGCACGCCGGGCAAGGAGGTCAGGGCGGCGTCCAACTCGCCCAGCTCGATGCGGCGTCCGCCGACCTTGACCTGGTCGTCGGCGCGGCCGACGAACAGCAGACCGTCCGGGTCGTCGACCACGAGGTCGCCCGAGCGGTAGGCCCGCGTCCAGCCGAGCGAGGGCAGCGGGGCGTACTTCTCGGCGTCCTTGGTCGCGTCCAGGTAGCGGGCCAGACCGATGCCGCCGATGACCAGTTCGCCCGTTCCCCCGGACGCCACGGGCCGGCCGTCGGCGTCCACCACGGCGAGATCCCAGCCGTCGAGGGGCCAGCCGATCCGCACCGGCTGGTCGGGGAACACCCGCGCCCCGCACGCGACGACCGTGGCCTCGGTGGGGCCGTAGGTGTTCCAGACCTCGCGCGCGTCGGTGGCGAACCGAGCGCCGATCTCGGGCGGGCACGCCTCCCCGCCGAGGATCAGCAGCCGGACGCGTCGCATCGCCTCCGGCGGCCAGAGCAGCACGAGGGTGGGCACCGTCGAGACCACCGTGATGCGGTGCGCGACGAGCCACGGGCCGAGATCCATGCCGGACTTCACCAGCGACCGCGGCGCGGGCACCAGGCAGGCGCCGTGCCGCCAGGCCAGCCACATCTCCTCGCAGGAGGCATCGAAGGCGACCGACAGCCCAGCCATCACGCGATCGGTCTCGTTGATGGGCTCGTCGGCGAGGAAGAGCCGCGCCTCGGCGTCCACGAAAGCGGCCGCGGACCGGTGGCTGACGGCGACGCCCTTCGGCTTGCCCGTCGAGCCGGAGGTGAAGATGATCCAGGCGTCGTCGTCCGGCGTGACGGTCGGCAGGGGCGCGATGGGGGGACGCGCCGGCCCGCGCGTCGTCAGCGCCAGGTCGTCACCGAGGACCGCCGCGACGCCCGCCTCGTCGAACACGGTGCGGGCGCGCTCGTCAGGGTCGTCGGCGTCCACCGGCACGTAGGCCGCGCCGGCCAGCAGGATGCCGATGATGCCCACGTACAGGTCCGTCGTGCCGGACGCGATCCGGACGCCGACCCGGTCGCCGCGTCCGACGCCGTGCGCCGCCAGGTCGGACGCGACCTCAGCCGCGGCGTCCAGCAGTTCCTCGTAGGTGAGCACGTGGACGCCGTTGTCGAGGGCGCGGGCGTCCGGGACGTCGCCGACCGTCGCACGGAGCACGTCGACGAGCGTGCGCTCCGGGGGCGCCAGGTGCGCACGCCGCAATGACACTGGTTCGACTCCGATCGCTCTGGCTTCGCAGCGTAGCGACGCCAGGTGAACGGAGGTCGAACTGAACAGTTGTCGAGCCCTGGTCCTCGGACCGGGTGGGCGAGCCGGCGGCCGTTGGGCGTAGCGTTTGCAGGCTGTGGACGCCTCGGCGTCCGACCTGGGGAGGCTGAGATGAGCGGCTTGCGGCACGACCGCGCGCTCTTTCGCGACCCCACGTTCGTGCTGTTCTTCGTGGCCCGATCGATCGGCACGCTCGGCGGGTCGTTCGCGCCAGTGGCGCTGGCGTTCTCGATCCTGCACCTGCCGCACGGGACGCCCGGCCTGCTCTCGATCGTGCTCGCCTGCGAGTCGATCCCGATGGTGGCGTTCATGCTGCTCGGCGGCGTGGTGGCCGATCGGTTCCCGCGCGCCGCAGTGCTGCGGGTCGGCCTCGGGCTGAGCTTCGCGGCGTTCGTCCTGCTCGGGGCCATGATTCTGATCGGTTGGACGCCGTTGCTCGCGTTGGGCGCCGCGTCGGCCTTGAGCGGCACCGGCATCGCCCTGATCTACCCGGCGCTGACCGGGCTCATCCCCGAGATCCTTCCGCCGGCCCAGCTTCAGGAGGGCAACGGCATCCTGGGCATCGCCCGCAACGCGGCGTCCATCGTGGGGCTGGTGGCGTCCGGCGCGATGGTGGCGCTGGTCGGCGGAGCGTGGGCGCTGATCGTAGGCGGCTCGCTGTTCGCCGTCGCGGGCATCCTGACCCTGTGGCTGCCCCAGGGTCGGCGCCAGCCCGGAGGGCTCTCGGCGCGCGGCGTCCTCGGGGATCTTCGCGACGGCTGGCGCGAGTTCGTCGCCCACGAGTGGCTGTGGGTCGTGGTGGCCCAGTGGTCGTTCCTGGTGCTGTTCTTCTCGGCCGCGACCGGCGTTGTTGGTCCGGTGTTGGCGAACGACCAGCTGGGTGGCGCCGGACCCTGGTCCTGGATCCTCGCCGCCGAAGCCGTCGGCATGGTGCTCGGCGGATTCTTCGCCATGCGGTGGCGTCCGGCGCGGCCGATCCTTGCCGCCGTGCTGGCGGGCGCGGTGGCCATTCCGGTGCCGTTCCTCTGCCTCGGCCTAGGCGCGCCCCTGGTCGCCGACATCGTCGCCATGGCCTTCTCCGGGGTCTCGTTCGGCGTCTTCGGCGTCCTGTGGCCGACGACCATGCAGCAGCGCGTGGCTCCGGACGCCCTCTCGCGCGTGTCGTCCTATGACGCGCTCGGGTCGCTGATCTTCCAGCCGCTGGGGCTGCTCATCGGCGGTCCGGCCACGGTGGTGCTCGGTGCTCGCACCGCCATGACGGTGTGCGGCCTGGCACTCGTCGTGTTGTGCGTCCTGCCCCTGATCTCCCGGGACGTCCGGACCGTCGGCCCCGGCGTCCGGACCGAGGTTCTCGAGTCGACCGACGCGTCCTGAGCGGACGCGGCCCGGCGCCCACCCCTGAGCACGGGCGACGCTTCGCCGCGCAACCCGGATCTGCGCACTCTCAGCTGCCGATTCGGTGCCTCCCAGGGACGAAGCTGCGCGTGAGAGTAACCAAAACCGGGTTGGCGTCGGCGGCCGCGGCGTCCGGCTTGCGGGTTCAGCCCTGCTGACGCTTCCTGAGCGGACGCCCAGGGCGTCCGACGGGCGTGGCGATGTTCTACCGGGAAGGTCCTCGCGATCGGTCCGGGCACGTGCAACGATGGGCCTGACGTCGCCCGAGTTCTCTCACTGCCCCCTGAGTGACTCGCACCCCCCGGCCAGCGCCAGTCCCCGGACCCGTCACCCGCGTTGACAGGTTGCAGGGGGAGTGCCATGGCGGCAAACATGCTGGAATGGGCCAGGCGGTTCGCGGCCCTGCTGTTCGCCATCTCGGCGGCCCTGGTGCCGCCGAGCGCCCCGGGCGACGACTGGTGGGCGCTGCTCCATGCGGCGCCGGATTGGACTCCGCCCTGTCGGGCCCTGTCGCAGGCGTCGGTTTACGTCACGCCACATCAAGACGACGAAGTCATCTCGCTCGCGGGCGGCATCACCACGGACGTGGCGGCCCACTGCGACGTGTACCTGGTGGTGATGAACCGCGGCGACTACTCGAACGTCGGGAGACGACTCTGCAACGAGGGTCGCGCCTGCCCGACGCCGGCGGAGCTGCAGGCGAGTCGCGAGGCCGAGGCGCTGGAGAGCACCGCCGCGTTGGGCATTCCCGCTGACCACGTCACGTTCGAGCGGGTGGACGAGTCGGCCGCCGGCTACCCCGACCAGGTGGACGCGGCCTGGACGCGCATCGTCGCCCGCTTCGGTCAACGCGCGATCTACAACAGCATCTCCTGGCTCGACCGACACACGGGCCACGTCTCGATCGCCTACGCCCTGAAGTATCGCTGTGAGGCGGGCACCGTTCAGGTCTGCCGCTTCTTCCAGTCGCCCCTCTACCGGCCCGGCAGTCCGCTGAAGCACGCGATGCCGGTCGCCCCTCCGACGCCGATGTGGCTGTCGGCACCCCCAGACGCCGTCCGGCGCGCCACTGCGGCGTACGCCCGGTGGGACCCAGGCCAGGGGCGCCTGGCCGTCGGGGAGGCGTCCGTGCCGGACCAGTTGGCCTACGCACGGACCTGGCCGGGATCGCTCGTCCACCCGGACGGCCGCAGCTGGACCCCGGACGCCCACGCCGCCGCGCTCGACTGGCTGGCGCACAACCAGTCGCTCGACGACGCGGTGTTCACGGCGGTGGGCCGGGTGCCGGGCTGACCCGAGCGTGTCGACCGCCCGCCGCGGGGGCACGCGCGATCATGGAGGCGTGAACCCACTGCTCGAGGTGCGCGTGACCAACGCCGCGGACGCCGCACCCGCCGAGGCCGGCGGTGCTGATCGGCTCGACGTCGTCGGCGACCTCGTCGACGGGGGCCTTTCGCCCGAGCCCCGCCTGGTCGCCGAGCTGCGCCGCCGCACGACCATCCACCTGCGTCCGGTCGTGCGCCTCCGCGAGGGCTTCGGCACGGACGGCGGCGAGGTCAGCCGCCTGCGCGGACTCATCGCCTCGTACGCGTCCGCGGGCGCCGACGGGGTGTCGCTCGGCTTCCTGAACGGACTCGGCGACGTCGATCTCGAGGTCGTCGGCGCGCTGGTCGGCGACGTCTCGCTGCCCTGGACGTTCCACCGCGCCGTCGACGCGGTGCTGGACGCCGACCGCGGTTGGCGCGTCCTGCTGGGGTTGCCCGGGTTGGACGCCGTCGCGACGGCCGGGTCCGCCCGCGACGTGGACGCCGGGCTGGACGCGCTGATCGCCCGAGCGAAGGCCGAGCCGCGGGCGGCGGCCCTGATGCTGGTCGGCGGCGGACTGCTGCCCGAACACGTGCCCTGGCTGCTGCGCGCCGGCGTCCGGCAGTTCCACCTGGACGCCCAGGCCCGGCCGGGCGGGTCCTGGAAGGCCTACGTGGACGCGGCCCTGGTCCGGTCGTGGCGGACGCTGCTCGACGACGAGTCCGCGCACCTGCGCCACTGAGTGCGGGTGGGGCCCACCGAGGCGGATGGCCGACCGCGACTCTTACGGGTGGAGTGGGCCCGATTGGCCGCGGCGGGGTGTCCGAGGCTCCGCTGGACCCGAGAAAGTCGCGCTGTGCCCCGGCCAGCCCGGACTACACGGTCGGCGGGATCGGTCCTGCTACGGACCCGGCGCCGAGCGGCTCGACGTGGATGTGGGCCTCGGTGCCAGGCAGTGCCTGCTCGATCTCGCGCTCGAGGGCGTCGGTGAGTTCGTGGCCCCGGTGGACGGTCCAGGCGCCGGGCACTTCGACGATGGCCTCGATGAAGCGCTGGCGTCCGGCCTCGCGGGTGCGCAGCTGGGTGATCCGGCACTGGGTCCTGTCGACGACGCGCTCCATGGCGGTGTGGATGATCGCCACCTCGTCGGCGGGCAGGGCGGCGTCCAACAGGCCGACGACGGAGCGGCGCATGAGGGTGTAGCCGGTCCACAGGATGTTGATGCCGACGCCGATCGCGATGATCGGGTCGAGGATCTCCCAGTTCTGGCCGAGGCGCGCCCCGATCAGGATGATGCCCATCGCCACCAGGACGCCGATCGAGGTGAGCACGTCGGTCAGCAGGTGGCGTCCGTCGGCCTCCAGCACGATCGAGCGGTGCTTCTTGCCGGCGCGCAGGAGCACCATGCCGGTGATCAGGTTCAGGACGCTGGCGCCGAGCGCCAGGGCCAGGCCGAAGCCGAGCTCTTCCAGCGGAACCGGGTTCAACAGCTTCAGGATCGCGCCCGCGATGATGCCGCCGGCCGCGACGAAGATCAGGGCGCCCTCGACGGCCGAGGAGAAGTATTCGGCCTTGCCGTGCCCGAATTCGTGCTCGGCGTCCGCGGGCTTGGCCGAGACGTTGAGGGCCCAGAGTGCGACGATCGCCGCGACCAGGTTGACGGTCGATTCGAGGGCGTCCGACATGAGGCCGGCCGACTGGGTGATCCAGGCAGCCGCGCCCTTGATGGTCACGGTGGCCACGGCCGTCGCGATCGACAGCCACATGAAGCGCATCAGGAACCTCGTGCTGACCGGCGACTCGACCGTCGTCTTCGTGTCCATCGGGACCTCCTTCGTGCCGGGGGAACCCTAGTCGACCGTGCCTGCCAGGCCCGCTTAGGAAAGGCGTCCCTAAACCCCCACCGGCACGGACGACTCCTCGACGACGCCGAGGTCCCAGGGCCACGCGTCCGGCTGGGACGCCAGCGCCACGACGTCGGCCAGCACCTCCGGCCAGACCGGCGCGTCGGCGTCCTCGAGGTCGTCGAACGCGAGCCAGACGTGGCCCTGCAGTGTGAGCTGCTCGTCGGGGGTGTGCCCGGCGACGTCGGGGGTGAAGCGCGGCGTCCGGAGCACGTAGAACTCCTCGGACTGGTCGAGGATCTGGTCCGAGTAGCCGTGGACGACCACCCGGCGCATGACCGGTCCGCTGAGGTCGGACGCCGCGACGCGCAGCCCCGTCTCCTCCCACAGTTCCCGGACGGCGGCTTCAACGGACGACTCACCCGGATCAATGCCCCCGCCGGGCGTGACGTACCACCGGCTGCCCGGCAGCCCCGGATCGGTGTCCACCCACACCAGCACGGACGCTCCGTCCGTGACGATCACCCGGACGGCTCGCCGCGACCGCCGCGGACGCGCGTGAGGCGGCACCGGGGTGAAGTCGCGCGTCCGGAAGGTCACGGCTGCGGACGATCGCCGCGCCGGATGGCCGCGCCCACCGTCAGCCACAGCACCGGCAGGAGCGCCCAGCAGGCGAGCTGCGCCCAGCCGCACCAGGCGTCCCACCAGACCAGTGGACTGGGGCTGTAGGCGTCCGCGAGGCCGACGATCGACAGCACGACCGAGCCGATGGCGGTCGCCCCCATGACGTTGCGCACCTGCGCGCGGCGGTAGTGGGTCCGCTGGCTGGCGACGATCAGGGCCACGATGAGCACCGGCGGAGCGATCCAGGCCAGCCCCACGAACGGCAGGACGGCCCCGGCGGCGAGGCAGCCCGCCACCGCCGGATGCGCCCCGGCGATGATCGCGGCGGCGGTGGCCTGCTGCGGCACGGTCGGCGGCTGGCCCGGGTGATAGCCGACCGGCCAGTGGGCGTCCGGGTTGGGGAACGACTGAGGGTTCACCTGCGGCGCGTACATCCCGGACGCCGTCGGCGGCGGCTGGATCGGCGGCTGGGTCGGCAGGGCGAACGGCTGCTGCGGGGCCCAGGCGTCCTGGGGGCGTGGTCCGGCGGACGCCGCGTGCGCCGATCCCCAGGCTGAGGTGACGGGCGGGCTCAGCGGCAGGCCGGTGGGTGCCGCCCAGCCGGCGTCCGGCGTGGGGGAGGCGGACGTCAGCGGGTCGCTGGAGAGGACGAGAGGCTGGTTCGCCTGCGGCAGTCCGGACGCCGCGGCCGTCGTCGTGAGCGGCGTCGACACCACGGCGAAGGCCGCGAGCGGGTCGCGTTGGTCCTTGTCGGGCACGGCCAGCTGGTCGAGCGGCGGGGCGTCGGGGGCCGTCGGAAAGTCCGGACGCTCCAGTGGTGCGGCGGCCGCGGAGGGCTCCGCAGCGAGCGCGGCCAACGGCGCGGCGGCGGACGCGACGAAGGCGTCCGGTCGTTCGACCGGCGCGTACTCGGGACCGTCCGTCCAATCGGCCATGGACCACATGCTAGCCGCGGCCCGCAGACCGCCTCTGCCGGTGGCTCGGCGAGCGTGGCGCCAGCTAGGCTGACGTCGCAGATCGATGGAATGGAGCGGGATCGCGATGCCTACTGGCAAGGTGCGTTTCTACGACGCGGAGAAGGGCTTCGGCTTTCTCAGCAAGGACGGGACGGATGACGAGGTGTTCGTCCGTGCTGCCGCCCTGCCCGCGGGCGTGACCGCGCTGAAGCGCGGTCAGCGGGTCGAGTTCGGCGTGGTCGACGGGAAGCGCGGTGAGCAGGCCCTGTCGGTGAAGCTGCTGGAGGCCCCGGTCTCGCTGTCGAAGGCGCAGCGCAAGCCCGCCGACACCATGGCCGTCATCGTCGAAGACCTGATCAAGATGCTGGACGGCATCGGCAACGGCTACCGGCACGGACGCCACCCCGACTCCTCGCACGCCGCCAAGACGGCTGCGGTGCTGCGCGCGGTCGCCGACGAACTGGAGTTGTGAACGTGGCGGTTGCCCTGAAGGCCCCCGAGTTGGACGCCGCCTGTGCGGCCGCCGTCGATGTCGCGCGCTCGATCGCCGAGCGCCGCTGCGGCGTGATGGGGGTCGGCGAGCACGTCGGCGTCGAGGCCGAGGACACCCGGGTCGCCACCCACTACTTCGCCGTGGATCACCCCGGCTACGTGGGCTGGCGCTGGGCGGTGACGGTGGCGCGGGCGTCCCGGGCCAAGGCCGTCACGGTGAACGAGGTCTGCATGGTGCCCGGCGAGGGCGCGCTGCTGGCGCCGGCGTGGGTGCCGTGGGCCGAGCGCATCCAGGCCGGCGACGTGAGCCCCGGCGTCCTCATGCCGACCCCGGACGGCGACCTGCGGCTCGAGCCGGGGTTCACCGGCGGCGAGTCGGCCCGCGATGAGGACCCGGCCGAGTGGGGTCAGCTGCGCGCCGTCGTGAACGAGCTGGGCCTCGGCCGCGAGCGCGTGCTCAGCGAGTACGGACGCGACGAGGCCGTCGAGCGTTGGCTGGACGGCGAGGGTGGTCCGCACAACGCGATGACCCAGCAGGCCCCCGGGCTGTGCGTCGACTGCGCGTACTTCGTCCGCCTGTCCGGACGCCTCGGGCGCTCCTTCGGCGTGTGCGCGAATGAGTACTCGCCGCAGGACGCGTCCGTCGTGAGCATCGACCACGGCTGCGGAGCGCACAGCGACGTCGTCGAGGTGACCCGTGGCGTCGAGCTGCCGCGTCCGGTCTGGGACACCGTCGACATGGCGACGGTCTCGCTCTTCGACTGAGGCGTCCGGTCTCGTCGACCCATCGACAGGCTCAGGGATCGTGTGGTCGCTGAGAAGTCACGCCGTGCACGGAGGCTGACAAGACAGGCAGAGCACGGGTGGCTGAGCTTGTCGAAGCCTCTAGGCCTGGGACGCCGTGGGCTGGGTGTAGGACGCGATGAGGTCCGGCAACGGCTGGCCCGCTGCACGCGCGTAGGACGCCCAACTCTCTAAGCCGCCGAGCCAGCCCACGACGTGCAGGGCGACCGCGCGGTTGTGCGGGCTCAAGGTGTCCAGCGCCGGACGCCACGCGTCGCGCAGCGCCCGGGCGTGGTCGAAGTCGACGTAGCCGGTGACCTGGCCGGGGGCGGTGCGCAGCGGCAGCGACAGCTTGTCGTTCAGCAGCCGACGCAAGGCGTAGCGGGTCTCGACGCCGCCCGTCGCCAGCTCGAAGTCGAGGTCGTTCATGTGGGCCTCGTCGAGATCCAGCGCCAGGGACGGCCAGCCGCAGGCGTCCAGCCACAGCCGGACCAGCGTCCACGCGGCGGTCAGCCGGTCGGCCTTGACGAAGCGTCCGTGGGTGACGTCGTGGAGGTCTTGGTTGGTGGGGACGCCCGGCTTCACGATCGGCGCGCCGTCCGGCACGACCGTGATCGGCCCGACCTTGCCCAGCAGCCCGCGGCGGCGCGGCGTCACCTCGGGCGGGTAGGCCGCGGCGGCGACCCCGCGCAGGTGCTCCTCGATCGCGGGCGAGCCCGAGAACAGCGTGCCCAACGCCTCGACCCCGATCGCGGTCAGCCGCAGTTCACCCATGACGGTGACGATAGCGTTCCGGGCTACGGTGGGGTCCATGACCACCCGGACGAGGCGTTTGATCGTGACCGGAGCACTCGTGCTGATGCTGCTGGCCGTCATGGCCGGGGCGATCCTGCGCTGACCGGCACCGGACGCCTCTGCCGCGGCGGCGTCCGGCCGTAAGCTGTGCACCGACGAGAGCGAGGCGGGGATGAGCGATCTGATCGACACCACCGAGATGTACCTGCGCACCATCTACGAGCTGGGCGAGGAGGGCGTTCCGCCCCTGCGCGCCCGCATCGCGGAGCGGCTGGCGCAGAGTGGTCCGACGGTGTCGCAGACGGTCGCCCGCATGGAGCGCGACGGGCTGTTGGCCGTCCTGGATGATCGCCAGATCGAGTTGAGCCCCGCCGGGCACGAGTTGGCCGTCCGCGTCATGCGCAAGCATCGGCTCGCCGAGCGGCTGCTGACCGACGTCATCGGCCTGTCGCTGCCGCAGGCCCACGCGGAGGCCTGCCGGTGGGAGCACGTCATCTCCGAGGCGGTCGAGCATCGCCTCGTGGACGTGCTGAACTCGCCGACGGCGTCCCCCTACGGAAACCGGATTCCAGGCCTAGCCGAGGTCGGCGGCACCGACGTTCCCGAGCGTCGCTGGCCGTCGCTAGCGTCCGTGCTGGCCGACGTCGCCGACGGCGACGGACGCCGCGTCACCGTGGAGATGCTCACCGAGCACGCCCAGTCGGACGCCGACCTCCTGGGGCTGCTGACGGACGCCGGCGTCGTGCCCGGTGCCGAGGTCGAGGCGCGGATCGAGGGCGATCGGCTGGCGCTGCGTCCGGCGGCGACCGCAGGCTGCACCGTCGAGCTCGGCGTCGCGGAGCACCTGTTCGTCTCGGCTTGAGCCGTCCGCGGAATATCGGACGCCGCGCGTCGCGTTGAGTCGACCGCAGCCGCACGAGGCGGCATCGGAAAGGATTCAATCGTGGCTACCGTCGAACTGACCGACGAGACGTTCGCCGACACCATCGCCAAGGACGGGGTCGTGCTCGTCGACTTCTGGGCCGAGTGGTGCGGCCCCTGCCGCATGTTCGCGCCCGTGTTCGAGGCGGCGTCCGGCAAGCACACCGACGTCGTGTTCGCGAAGGTCGACACCGAGGCGAACCGCATGATCTCGGACGCCCTGGAGATCCAGGCCATCCCGACGATCATGGCGTTCCGCGACGGCGTGCTGGTCTACCGCAACTCCGGCGCCACCAACGCGTCCGGCCTCGACAAGCTGGTAGAGGCGCTGAGCAGCGACGAGTTGGGCGCTCAGGTCGCCGAGGCCAAGGCCGCCGAGGCAGCAAAGGCGGCCGGTGGGTCTGCCGAGGAGGCGAGCGCCGCGACCGAGCCGACGCAGGACGCTGACTCCGTCGACGCCTGAGGTGAAGTGATCGGCAGCCCGGCGCGTCCCTCATCCTGGGGACTTGCAGCAGCCGGTAGGTGAGCTAGTCTGTACAGCGCAGTCCCCGCCCTATCCCCCCGGGCGGGGATTGCTTTATGTGCAGCCGGGTTCGGTGGCGGGCTGCCCTAAATCGCGAGGAAGTCCGTGACCAACTCGCAGAAGGGCTGGGCGTACTCGATCTGGGTCCAGTGGCCGCAGCGTCCGAAGACGTGCAATTGGGCGTTGTCGATCCAGCCCAGCAGGGTGAGCGAGGTCTCGAGCGGAATCACTTTGTCGTCGCGTCCGTGGATGAGCAACGTGGGCGCTTTGATGCCGCGGATCTCGGCCTCGCTGAACGCCATGGCGTCCACCCAGCGCTGGCGCGGTGCGGGGAACATGCGCGCGAAGTCTTCTTGGGTGCGGAGGCTGGCGCGGTAGCGGCCCTGGACCATGTCCTCGGTGATGAGCGAGGAGTCGTAGGCGAACGTGTCGCGCATGAGGCGTCCCATGGTCTCGGCGGACGGCTCATAGCCCCAGACGGCGTCCAGGCCGTCGGTGATGTCGAAGTGGACGCCGACGCTGCCCATGAGGATCAGCTTGTCGACGCGCTCGGGGTGGTGGATCGCCAGAGCAAGCGCCATCGACCCGCCGAAGCTGTTGCCGACGACCGAGACGCGGTCGACGCCGACGGCGTCCAGGAAGTCGACGATCTGCCGGAGCCAGACCTCGCGGCTGAAGGCCAGCCCGGCCGGGATCTCGGAGTAGCCGAAGCCCGCCAGGTCGGGGGCCAGGACGCGTGTGTGCTCGGCCAGCGGACCCATCACGAGCCGCCAGTTCGCGAACGCGCTCACGCCCGGTCCGGAGCCGTGCAGCAGCAGCAACGGCGCCCCGGACCCGAGGTCGTGGTAGTTCGTGACGATGTCGCCGGTGGCGATCTGCCGTCCGATCTCGGGGTTCTGCGTCATGGTGACCTCCATTTCGGACGCCGCGCGCGCGGAGTCGTCTGGCGCGCGTTGGGCGTGGGGCCATGCTCGCGCAGAGCCTCGCGGCGAGGCGGTGCTGGTCCCGCTGTGGGGAACGTGCGCTAGGGCGTGACTGCTAGCACGCCCGAGGCGTGCGTCGGGTGGGTCCCTGACTGGCATCGCGGAGGGCTCCACGTGTGACTTTGTCGGGGAAGACACCAACAAAAGTCACACGCAGAACCGTCGAGGCATGGATCGGCCCTGGCCGCACCGTCGCGATCAGCCGTCAGGCCACCAGCGGGGTGAGTCCGGGACGCGCGGACGTGGGGGCCCCACGGCGAACGTCCTCGACGGCCCCCGCGAGCCGGGCGACGGCGTCCGCCATGACTGCCGGAGGCCGGACGTAGGGGAGCCGCAGGAACGAGCCGAGCCCGCGGCCGATCGCGAACCACGGCCCCGCCGCCAGCAGCAGCCCGCGCTCGCGAGCGTGCAGGGCGACGTCGCCGGCGCTGAGCCCGGGGAGCTCGACCCACAGCGACAGCCCGCCGACAGGCACGACGAAGCGCGCGTCCGGCAGCCGGTCCCTCAGGGCCGCAACAGCGGCATCTCGGGCCAGGCGCAGGTCCGCCAGCCGCCCGCGGTCGGCGTCCACTCGATCGGTGCGCAGCAGGTGCAGCAGCACGAGCTGCTCGAGCAACGCTGCGCCTCCGTCGCCGGCCACGCGTTGGGCGATGAGGGCGTCGCCGACTGGTCCGGGCGTGCGGATCCAGCCGGTCCGCAGCCCACCCCAGTGCGACTTTGACGAGCTGCCCACGCTGATCGCCGACGGCGCGTGAGCCCCCATCGGCGCCGGCATCGCGACCGGGTCGAGGACGATCGAGCAGACCGTCTCGTCGACGACGGCCGTGGTGGACGCCGACGCCATGGCTTCGGCGAGGACGTGGCGGTCGGCGTCCGACATGAGCGCCCCGGTCGGGTTGTGGAAGTCCGGGATCAGGACCGCCACGCTCGGGCGTCCGCGTCGAATGACGGACGCCACGTGGTCGACGTCCCAGCCGCGAGGCTCGACAGGTGCCGGGGTGAGCCGCAGCCCGGCGCTTCTGAGGGCCGCTGCGGTGTTCGGGAAGGTGGGGTCCTCGATCAGGACGCGCTGCCCGGGCTGCACCAGAGACCGCACCGCCAGCAGGGTCGCGATCACCGCGCCGGACGTGATCAGAATCTGGTCGGGGTTGGTGGCCAACCCGCGGGCGGCGTACTGCTCAGCCAGCGCCGCCCGCAGTTCGGGCAGCCCGACGGTCGTGTAGCCAGCCCCGGCCAGGTAGCGGGGGAGGACCTCGAGGGCGGTCTGGTAGGCGTCCTCGATGCCGACCGGCGCGCGTAGCGCGGCGCACGTGAGGTCGATGATGCCCTCGTCGTCGCCCTCCTCGTAGGGCCGCAGGATGCCGGCGCTCGGGCTGGCCCCGCCCGGGACGGGCAGCATCGCGACCGACCCGGACCCGCGCCGCGAGGCCAGGAAGCCGCGCTCGCGGAGCAGGTCGTAGGCGCGGGTCACGGTCGTCCGGGACGCCCCCAGGGCCTCGGCCAGGTCGCGCTCGGACGGCAAGCGGGCACCCAGTTCGATGCGCCCGTCCACGATGAGGGATCGCACGGCCTCGGCCAGCCGGGCGTAGGCTGGGCGGCCGGCTGGCAGCCCGTCCAGAAGGGCGGTGAGCCGTGCAGCCGAGACGGTCGCGGTGATCATGCAGGCCAGCCTGCCACGATTGGCCCTCGAATTGCAGTCCAGTTGGCGAAAGGGTGGGGGCATGACGCAGACGATCCTCGAGTACGCCGCCTTCACCGATGCCGGACGCGGCGGGAATCCTGCCGGGGTCGTCCTGGACGCCGGCGCCCTGTCCGAGCCCGAAATGCTGGCGATCGCCGCCTGGCTCGGCCACTCCGAGACGGCCTTCGTCTCGCCCCTGCCCGGGGAGCGGCGCGTCGGCGTCCACTCCTTCTCACCGGACGCCGGGGTGCCGTTCTGTGGGCACGCGACGGTCGCGGCAGCGGCTGCGCTGGCCTCGCGAACTGGGGTCGGCGACTACCTCGTCGAGACGCCCGTCGGCCCGATCGCGCTGTCCACGAGCGAGAGGGACGTCTTCGACGCGTTCACCTTCGACGCCTCCGTCGTCCGCGGGCTCCTGGACGCGCACGGCTGGACGGGCACCGTCACCGTCCTCTTGGACGCCGGCGGTGGTGGCTGGGAGGCCCGCAACCTGTTCCCCGTCGGCGCCATCACCGAGGACCCGGCCACCGGCTCGGCCGCGGCGTCCACGGGTGCCTACCTGCGCGCCCTCGGGGAACCCACCCCGTTCGACCTGGTCATCAGGAAGGACCGCCACGTCGGGCGTCCGAGCGTCTTGCAGGGGCCCGTCCCGGCCACGGGCGGCATCGAGGTCTCCGGCAGCGCGGCGCCGCTGGGCGGCGTCCGATGATCGCCACCGGACGCCGACGCGTCGCGCTGGCGTCCCTGAACCCGATCGAGCAGCTGCGTGCCGGACGCCTCGTGCGGCGGATCGTCCAGCTGAACGTCGGCCTGGTGCTGTTCGGGATCTCGATGGCGCTGCTGGTGCGCGCGGGGCTGGGGCTGGAGCCGTGGGGCGTCCTGCATTACGGGATCATCCAGCACGTGCCGCTGACGTACGGCGTCGTGAGCATCGTCGTCGCGTTCGCGGTGTTGCTGCTGTGGATTCCGCTTCGTCAGTGGCCGGGGCTGGGCACCGTGCTCAACGCGATCGTCATCGGCGTCGCGATCGACGTCACCTTGGGCCTGCTCGGCCCGGTGGACGCCCTGCCGGCCCGGATCGGCCTGCTCGTGTTGGCGATCCTCGGCAATGGTCTCGCGGGCGCGCTCTACATCGGCAGCCAGCTGGGGCCGGGTCCGCGCGACGGGCTGATGACGGGGCTGTCGCGGCGGACCGGACGCTCGATCCGCCTGGTCCGGACGCTGATCGAGCTCACCGTGGTCGCGGTCGGCTGGGCGCTGGGCGGCGTCGTCGGCATCGGGACGATCCTGTACGCCGTCTGCATCGGACCCATCCTGCAACTGCTGCTGCCCTACGTGACCGTCGACCTGCCCGGCATCGCCGTGGCGTCCGATCCGACGGCCGAAGGCGACTGAGCCCGTTTCCGGACGCGGCGTGCGGTAGCGTCCGAGGCGTCTTGGTGTGAGTGAGGAGGGGTGGGGATGCGTCCGGATCGCCTCTTCGCCGCGTACGTCTTCGACCTCGACGGCACCATCTACCTCGGCGACGAGCTGCTCCCGGGGGTCCAGGAGACGATCGGACGCCTGCGCGCGTCGGGCGTACCGGTGAGGTTCCTGTCCAACAACCCCACCAAGGATCCCGAGCAGTACGCCGACAAGCTCGGACGCCTCGGCCTGCCGACGCCCGTCGGCGACATCGCCAACACCGTCGTCACCACGGTGCGCTGGCTGCGGACGACCCACCCGGACGCCGCCGTGTTCGCCATCGCCGAGGAGCCGCTGCTCCGCGCGCTGCGGGACGCCGGCGTCCGACTCAGCGAGGACCCGTCCGAGATCGACATCGTCATCGCGTCCTACGACCGCACCTTCGACTACCGCAAGCTGCAGATCGCGTTCGATGCGCTGTGGTTCTACCGGCGGGCGATCCTCGTCCAGACCAACCCGGACCGCTACTGCCCCTTCCCCGGCGGCCGCGGCGAGCCGGACGCCGCCGCGATCACCGCCGCCATCGAGGCGTGCTCGGGTGTGGCCTGCTCGGTGAACCTCGGCAAGCCGGGTCCGATCATGGTCGCCCAGGCGATCGCCGGGCTCGACGTCGCCCCGGGCGACGTCTGCATGGTCGGTGACCGGCTCGCCACCGATATCGCCATGGGACGCCTCGCCGGCATGGCGTCCGCGCTCGTCCTTACCGGCGACAGCACCGCCGCGGACGCCGCCGCCGCGCCGGCTCAACAGCGTCCTGACTACGTGCTCGACACCCTGGACCAGCTACTCCCGGACGGCGTCGGCGGCCGCTGAACCCGAGGCGCGTCAAGGCCCATCCGCCCGGACTGGTAGTCTTGGGACGCAGCCCGGGTTGTTCTGCTCCGGGCCGACGATCCTTTTCATCGATGCCATTGCGCCGCGAACTCATCGCGCCGGGCAGAACCGAAGCATCACACCTTTCGGAAGTTCACGATTTCTTTGACGAACCACACCTTCGGCACGCTCGGCGTGCCCGCACCGCTGTGCGCCCTGCTGGACGCCCGCGGTATCACCGTCCCGACCCCGATCCAGGCGGCCACGCTGCCCGACTCCCTCGCCGGACGCGACGTCCTCGGCCGCGGCCGCACCGGCTCCGGCAAGACCTACGCCTTCCTGCTGCCCCTGGTGGCGCGACTCACGGCGTCCACGAATGCCACCAAGCCCGGACGCCCCCGCGCCCTGATCCTGGCCCCCACGCGTGAGCTGGTCGCCCAGATCGAGGAGGCGCTGGCGCCCCTCGCCGCGGCGTCCAATCTGACGACGCGCACCGTCTTCGGCGGCGTCGGCCAGGCCCCGCAGGTCGCGGCGCTCCGCCGCGGCGTCGACATCGTCCTGGCCTGCCCCGGACGCCTCGAGGACCTGATCCAGCAGGGCCACGTCAGCCTCGCCGCGATCGAGATCACCGTCCTGGACGAGGCCGATCACATGGCCGACCTCGGCTTCCTGCCGGCCGTGAAGCGCCTGCTCGACAAGACCCCGGCCCGTAGCCAGCGCCTGCTGTTCAGCGCGACGCTCGACGACGCCGTCCACGGTCTCGTGCAGCGTTACCTGCACGCGCCCGTCGTCCACGAGGCCGACTCGCTGGAGGCTCCGGTCGAGTCCATGGACCACCACGTCCTGCACGTCGACGCCGCCGGACGCCTCGACGTCCTGCTCGATCTCACCGCCGCCCCGGGCCGCACCGTCGTGTTCACGCGCACCAAGCACGGCGCCAAGAAGCTGGCCAAGCAGCTCAACGCGGCCGGCGTCCCGGCGGTCGAGCTGCACGGCAACCTCAGCCAGAACGCCCGGACCCGCACCATGGACGCCTTCCACTCCGGCGCCGCGCAGACGCTGGTGGCGACCGACATCGCCGCCCGCGGCATCCACGTCGACGACGTCACGCTGGTCATCCACGCCGACCCGCCGATGGAGCACAAGGCCTACCTGCACCGTTCCGGACGCACCGCCCGCGCCGGCAAGGGCGGCGTCGTCGTCACCCTCATGCTCGACGGCCAGCGCGCCGACGTCCGCGATCTCACCCGCAAGGCCGGCATCAAGCCCACCACCACGCGCGCCGGCAAGGGCCACGAGGTGCTGCGCGAGATCGCTCCTGGCGAGCGTCACTACCCGGGCGGGTTCGTCCACGCGCCGGGCGAGTCTGGTCCGGCTCAGCCGTCCGGACGCCGCAAGCCAGCGTCCGCGTCGGGTCAGTCGCAGGCCCAGGGACGCCGTCGCGGCCAGACCGCGCCCGCGTCGTCCGCGCCCCGTCAGGGACGCGCCAAGGTCGCGCCTGCGGCGTCCGGCTCGGGACAGGGACGGCGTCCGGCACAGCTGGCGTCCGCGCCGAACTCGGGCGGCGCCGCCGCGTTCTCGCGGCAGGGCGTGCGTCGCCGCGGTCGCTGAGGCCGGTCGGGTCTAGCCTCGCCGGCATGGAGCACTTCGACTGGATTGCGGACGAGCGGCACGCCCTCGCCACCCTGCTCAGCGGGCTGACGCCCGCCCAGCTGGCAACGCCGAGCCTGTGCGGGGCGTGGACCGTCCAGCAGGTGTTCGGGCACCTCACCGTGCCATTGACCGTCGGGCTGCCGCAGTTCGCGTTGGCGATGCTGGCCGCTCGCGGCAACTTCGACCGCGCGAACGACGTGCTCGCGCGGAAGGCGGCTGCGGCCGGCCCGACGGCGCTGGCCCGCCTGCTGCACGACCGCGCCGACAGCCGCTTCACCCCGCCGGGCGGCGACTGGCACGCGCCGTTGACCGACGTGATCGTGCACGGCCAGGACATCCGGCGTCCGCTGGGCCTCGCGCACGAGTTCGCGCCGGAGAGGTTGCGCGCGATCCTCGACTACCTGGTCACGGACGCCGCGCATCGCGGCTTCGTGCCTGCCGGACGCCTCGCCGGGCTCGCGCTCACGGCGTCCGATCTGGGTTGGACGTGGGGTGTTGGCGCGCTTGTCGAAGGGCCCGCGGAAGCATTGGCGCTGGTGATGACGGGGCGTGCGGCTGCCCTCGCAGACCTGCAGGGCCCGGGTGTCGAGACCCTGCGCGGTCGGCTGGTGGGCGAGCGCCCACCCGGATAGCAGAAAGCCGCTCTGACAAGGACTAGTGTCCCGTCAGAGCGGCTGTTCGCTCGGTCGGGTGACAGGTGGAACTGCCACCTCAGGCGCTCAAGCCCCAGACGAAGGATCTCCACCGCATCCTGCTCGACAAGCAGATCCCTACCCCGCGAAGAGGTGACCGAGCGCAATTGCGTTGACGCCGTCGGGGCGGGTGTAGCTTTCCGCGCCGGCCGTCACCACATTCAGTGTGGAGAGTTGTCGTGCGCGCTGCTCTGAGACCTTGGCCTTGAGTGCCCGAAGACTGGCGGACGCCTTCTCGATGTTGCCGGTACCGCCGAGCTTGACCTCGAAGGCGCTCCAGCGTCCATCGCCGAGCTCGACGATCGCGTCGACCTGGAGGCCGGAATCATCCCGGTAGTGGTAGACGGTCCCGCCAAGGGGCTGTGCGTAGATCCGAAGGTCACGGACGGCTAGTGATTCGAAGAGCAGGTCGAAGGCGTCGAGGTCGTCGAGCAGGGCGTCCGGTCGCGCGCGCAGCGCTGCCGTTGCCAGCGACGGATCGACGAAGTGCCACTTCGGCTGGACGCGCAGGCGCACCTTCGAGCGCAGATGGGGAGGAATAGTCAAATCCTGTGGATCGGCGTGTCTTAGGCGGCGTTCGGTTGGGTGTCCGATTGGTCGGGCCGTTCGACCTGTTTGCCGTTGGTGAAGGGGACGCCGGCACGGACGAGGGCGACCAGGTGGGGGGCGTTGACCATGCGCCACCGGGCCTGGGCAGCTTCGATCAG
>NZ_FXTL01000010.1 GCF_900182665.1 Propioniciclava tarda | reverse complement strand
CTGCGGACTCGACTCACCCTGCACAACCCAACAATTCCAGCCCAGAACCGATCAACGCGGCGGACTCGCGGACGGATTGTTCAGCAGGCTCCTAGCCGTGATCCGCCCCAGGCGCCCGCGTCATCGGCCAAGATGGTTCGTGGTGTTGACGAGGAGGCTGACGTGGACTCGGACGTTGTGACGACGAACCTGATCGGAACCGGAAAGCGCCTCGGCGTCCTCACCAGCGGCGGGGACGCTCAGGGCATGAACGCCGCCGTCCGGGCGGTAGTCCGCACGGCCCTCAGCCACGGCGCCGAGGTCTTCGCGATCTACGAGGGCTACCAGGGCATGATCGACGGCGGCGACGGCATCCGCCGCCTCGACTGGTCGGACGTCGGCAGCATCCTGCATCTGGGTGGCACGGTCATCGGCACCTTCCGCAGCATGGACTTTCGCGAACGCGCCGGACGCCTCCGCGCGGCCCGCAACCTGGTCGAGAGGGGCATCGACCGCCTGGTCGTCATCGGCGGCGACGGGTCACTGTCCGGGCTGAACGCCTTCAGCGCCGAATGGCCGGAGCTGGTGTCCGAGCTGGCGGCGTCCGGTGAGATCACGGACGACCAGGCGGCCGCCCACCCGGACCTGCGTTTCGCCGGACTCGTCGGCTCGATCGACAACGACCTGGTCGGCACCGATATGACGATCGGGGCCGACTCCGCCCTGCGGCGCATCGTGGACGCTATCGACGCGCTGGCGTCGACGGCGGCGTCCCACCAGCGCAGCTTCGTCGTCGAGGTGATGGGTCGGCACTGCGGCTATCTGGCGCTGATGGCAGCGGTCGCCGGTGGCTGTGACTACGTGCTCGTCCCCGAGAACCCGCCGGCGGACGGCTGGGAGGAGCGGATGTGCGCCGAGCTGGCGCGCGGTCGCGAGGCCGGACGCCGCGACTCGATCGTCATCGTCGCCGAGGGTGCGACTGACCGCTCCGGACGCCCCATCTCGGCCGACTACGTGAAGCAGGTCATCGAGGAGCGTCTGCACGAGGACACCCGGGTCACGATCCTGGGCCACGTCCAGCGCGGCGGGACGCCCAGCGCGTTCGACCGGTGGTGCTCGACCCTGCTCGGTCACGAGGCCGCCCTGGAGGTGCTGGGCGATCACGAATCCGACGGCCCGGTGATCGGCTTCAAGGGCAACCGGGTGGCTCGGCTCCCGCTCATGGAGGCCGTGCGGCGCACGCGCGAGGTGCCGGCGTTCATCGAGGCTGGCGACTACGACGCCGCCATGGCCGCGCGCGGGGCGTCCTTCGTCGAGATGTTCGGCATCTTCGGCGAACTGGCCGAGCCGGGTCGGGTGCATGCCGATGCGACCAGCAAGCGCGTCGCCCTCATCCACGCCGGCGGCCTGGCGCCAGGCATGAACACGATCGCGAAGGTCGCGGTGCGGCTCGGGATCGCGCGAGGGCACACCATGCTGGGCGTCCAGGGCGGCTTCACGGGGCTCCGCGACGGCCACGTCGTCCAGCTGGGCTGGTCCGACGTGGAGGGCTGGACGGGGGAGGCCGGTGCCCGGCTTGGCCTTCGTCGCGATGTCCCCGAGGTGTCCGACCTCTACCGGATCAGCCGCGCGCTCGAGGATCAGCAGGTCGACGCCCTGATCGTCGCCGGCGGGTGGAACGCGTACCGCGCGGCGCAGCTGCTCTACAGCGAGCGGGACCGCTACCCGGCCTTCCGCATCCCGATTGTGTGCGTCCCGGCGAGCATCGACAACAACTTGCCCGGCAGCGAGCTCGCGGTCGGCGCCGACACGGCCCTGCAGGCGCTGGTCGACGTGATCGACCGGGTCAAGATGTCGGCTGAGGCCGTGAACCGCTGCTTCGTGGTCGAGACGATGGGCCGCTACTGCGGCTACCTGGCCCTGATGAGCGGCCTGGCGGGAGGCGCCGAGCGCGTCTACCTGCACGAGGACGGCATCACGCTCGCTCGGCTCAACGCCGACACGGACTGGCTCGCCCGCTCGTTCGCCACCGGACGCAAGCTGGCGCTGGTCGTCCGCAACGAGAACGCCAACCCGCTCTACACCACCGACGTCGTCACCCGGATCTTCGAGCAGGAGAGCTGCCACCGCTACGACGTCCGGCAGACCGTGGTCGGCCATCAGCAGCAGGGCGGCGCCCCGTCGCCGTTCGATCGGCTGCTGGCGACGCGGCTGGCGTCCCGAGCGTTGAACCGAATCGACGACGAGTTCGCGTCCGGTGGCACGGAGGGCTACTACCTGGGCATCGTCGAGTCGACGCTCCAGGCGCGGCCGATGGCGCACATGATGGCCGAGATGGATCCGACGTTCCGGCGTCCGAAGAAGCAGTGGTGGCTGGGCCTGCGTCCGATCGTGGAGGCTGTGTCCGTCCGTCCCGAGGAGCGCGAGGCCTAGCCCGGACGCCGTCGGCGCAGCTCAGCCTTCGGCGAGCTCGGCGGCTTCCAGCCAGGCGAGCTCGAGCTCGTCACGCTCGTCTTCGAGCCCGGTCAGGCTGGCCTGCAGGGCGGCGAGGCGTCCGTAGTCGGACGCCGCCGAGGCCATGTCGTGGTGCACCTTCTGGATGCGCTGGTTGAGCTTGCCCAGCTGGGATTCCAGGCGCGCGGCGTCCTTCTTCGCCTGCCGCTGCTCCGCGGACTGGCTGGCCGTCTTGGACGCCGACGGCGCGGCCTTGGCCGCCTGTCGGGCCAGCTCGCCGACGGCGCGCCGGTGGTCGAGGTAGGCATCGATGCCGCCGGGCAGCAGCACGCAGGTGCCGTCGCCCATGAGCGCGTAGACGACGTCGCAGACGCGCTCGAGAAAGTAGCGGTCGTGGCTCACCACGAGCAGGGTGCCGGGCCAGGTGTCCAGGTAGTCCTCGACGACGGTGAGGGTGTCGATGTCGAGGTCGTTGGTGGGCTCGTCCAGCAGCAGCACGTTCGGCTCGTGCATGAGCAGGCGCAGGAACTGCAGGCGTCGGCGTTCACCGCCGGAGAGTTCCCCGATGCGGGTCACGAGCCGGTCGCCGACAAAGCCGAAGTCTTCGAGGAGCTGGGCTGCGGACGCCTCCTCGCCGGTCGCCAGCTTCGTCTCGCGCTTGAGCCGGTTCACCGAGTCGAGGACGCGCTCGGAGTCGTCCAGCTCGGTGACGGCCTGCGACAGGTGCGCTAGCCGCAGCGTCTTGCCCTGCTTGACGCGTCCGTGGGTCGGCTTCTGCTCGTGGGCCAGCAGGCGCAGCAGCGTTGACTTGCCGGCGCCGTTGACGCCGACCAGCCCGATCCGGTCGCCGGGGCCGATGGACCAGGTGAGGTCCTTCAGCAGGACGCGTCCGTTCGGCAGCGTGAGGTCGACGTGCTCGGCGTCGAAGACGTCCTTGCCGAGGCGGGTCACCGAGAACTGCTTGAGCGCGAGCTTGTCGCGGGGGTCCGGCACGTCGGCGATGAGGGCGTTCGCCGCCTCGATGCGGAACCGCGGCTTCGAGGTGCGGGCCGGGGCGCCGCGGCGGAGCCAGGCGAGCTCCTTTCGGGCCAGGTTTTGGCGGCGGGCCTCGTTGGCCGCGGCCTGCCGCGACCGCTCCGCCCGGGCCAGGACGTAGGCCGCGTAGCCGCCGTCGTAGGCGTCCACGACGGCGTCGTGGACCTCCCAGATGCGCGTGCAGACGGCGTCCAGGAACCAGCGGTCGTGCGAGACGATCAGCATCGCGGTGCCCGTGGACTGCAGGTCGTTGAGGTGCGCGGCGAGCCACGCGACCGCCTCGACGTCGAGGTGGTTCGTGGGCTCGTCCAAGACGATCAGGTCGTGGCCGCCGAGCATCAGGGCCACGAGGCCGACCCTGCGCCGCTCGCCGCCGGACAAGGCCGCGACGTCGGCGTCCAAGGAAATGTCGGCCAGCAGGTGCTCGACGATCCCGCGGCTGACGGCGTTCGCCGCCCAGACGTGGTCGGCTTCGCCGTCGACGATGACGTCACGCACGGACGCCTCCGGCGCGAAGTCGTCGGTCTGGGACAGGAAGCCGATCGAGGCACCGGACGCCGCCACGATCGAGCCGGAGTCGGGCGTCAGGCGTCCGGTCAACAGCGACAGCAGCGTGGTCTTGCCGTCGCCGTTGCGGCCCACCACGCCGATGACGTCCCCCGCGGAGAGCCCGAGGGAGACGTCATCGAGAAGGATGCGGGTGCCGAACGCGATCGATACGTGTTCGGCAGAGACGATCGCGGCCAACTAACGGCCGCGCATCGCGCGGTTCATGCCCTTGGCCGCCGGCAGCGGCCCCTTCGGCAGGGGAGCCTTCGGCCGGACGGCGTCCAAGCTCTTGAGCTTGGTCTGCGCGGCGGTCTGCTGCGCGGGCTGGATGGCCTTGGGCAACTTCTCGATGGTCTTCTGCAGGTCGGCGAGCTTGACCTGTCCGGTGCCGTCGCCCATCACCATCGTCTGGACGGGGATGCCGAACAAGACCTGCTGGTGCCGCTTCTGCTCCTGGCCGAGCAGCGTCCGGACGCGGGCCGGCTGGCCCTCACCGATGAGCACGACGCCGGAGGGGCCGATGACGCGGTGGACCATGTCCATGTCGCGCGTGAAGGCGATCGCTGAGGTGTAGGTGTACTTCTTGTTGTTGAGCATCGACATCGCAACCTCGGCGGACCCCGCCTGGCCTTGGTAGCGAGCGATGGTGCCAGCCTTGGCGCGGCGCGTGAGGACGAGCAGCAGTCCGAGCAGCGCCATCAGGATCGCCAGGACGGCGATGACCGCCCAGTGCGCCTGCAGGAGGATGCCGAGCAAGACGGCGATGACGATGCCGGCCAGCGCGGCCAGGCCCAGGTACAGGTTGAGCTTCGGGTCGACCTCGGCCGTGCGCTTGTAGACCTCTTTGTACTGGCGCCAGCGTCCCCAGTCGGCGGGATTGTCGCTGGTCTTCTTGCGCAGCTTCTCGGCCTTCAGCGCGGCCTTCTGCTGCGCTTCTAGGGCTTTCGCCTTCTCGCTCTTCGCCATGGCTATCTCGTTCTACTGTGTCGGTCAGTGCGTGCGACGGGCTTCGATGGCCTGCCGGTACAGGCGGCCCGCCCGGTACGACGAGCGTACGAGCGGCCCGCTGAGCACGCCCGCATAGCCTAATGCCTTCGCCTCGGCTTCAAGGTCGGCGAACTCCTCGGGCGTCACCCAGCGGTCGATCGGACGCAGGTGGACGGTCGGCCGCAGGTACTGGGTGATGGTGATCAGGTCGCAGCCGGCGTCGTGCAGGTCGCGCAGCGCGCCGGAGACCTCCTCGCGCGTCTCGCCCATGCCCAGAATCAGGTTCGACTTCGTCACCAGGCCGTCGTTTCGGGCCGCGGTCATGACACCCAGCGAGCGCTCGTAGTCGAAGCCCGGACGGATCTCGCGGAACAGCCGCGGCACCGTCTCGACGTTGTGCGCGAACACCTCCGGACGCGTCTCGAACAGCTGAGCCAGCAGCTCGGGGCGTCCGGAGAAGTCGGGGGCGAGCATCTCGACGCCGACGCCGGGGTTGACCTCGTGGATCTGCCGGATGGTCTCGGCGTACAGCCAGGCGCCCAGGTCGTCGAGGTCGTCGCGGCAGACGCCGGTGACCGTCGCGTAGCGCAGGCCCATGGTCTTGACGGACGCCGCCACGCGCGCCGGCTCCTCGGTGTCGTAGACCGTCGGCTTGGCCGACTCGATCTGGCAGAAGTCACACCGGCGCGTGCAGGCGTCCCCGCCGATGAGGAAGGTCGCCTCGCGGTCCTCCCAGCACTCGAAGATGTTGGGGCAGCCGGCCTCCTGGCACACGGTGTGCAGGCCCTCGGACTTCACCAAGCTGTGCAACTCGCGGTACTCGGGCCCCATGACGGCGCGCGTCTTGATCCAGGCGGGCTTCTTCTCGATGGGCGTCTGGGCGTTCTTCGCTTCGATTCTCAGGAGGCGGCGCGGCTGGGTCTGGGTCACGCCTGCATCGTACCTGCGGTCGGCCCGGACGCCTCAGCGGCTGAATCCGGACGTCTCGTAGGGCTCCCAGGTGAGCAGCTCGGCGAGGTGTGGGGTGATGGCGTCCATGGTCTCGACCAGGGTCGGGGGGGTGCCCATGACCTCGTGCTCGATGCACGTGACGCCGGCGTCCGCGATGCCACAAGGGATGATGCTCGCGAACGGGCCCAGGCTGGCCGCGGTGACGTTCAGGGCGAAGCCGTGCAGCGTCGTCCGCCGACTGACCCGGACGCCGATGGCGGCGATCTTGCGCTCGGGGCGTCCGGCGTCGGGATCGAGCCAGACTCCGGTCCGGCCCTCGACGCGTCCGGACTCGACGCCGTAGCCGCGCAGGGTGCGGATGATGGCCTCTTCGAGACGCCGGACGTAGGCCAGGGGACCGACCCGGTCGGGCAGCGGCAGGATCGGATAGCCGACCAGCTGGCCCGGACCGTGGTAGGTGATCAGCCCGCCGCGGTCGACCTCGACGACCGGCGTCCCGTCGACCGGACGCTGCTCGGCGGCGGTGCGGCGTCCGGCGGTGTAGACCGGCGCGTGCTGGACGAACAGCACCTGCGGACCGATCTCACCGGACGCCACTCGCGCATGGACCTCGCGCTGCAGCGCCCACGTCGGCTCGTAGTCGGCCAACTCCGCCGGAACGGACCGCAGCCCGAGAACACGAAAGGTGATCCCGGGCTGCGGTGCGTCGTGACTGGTCAGAGCCCGAACTCCGCTCCGAAGTCGCCCTCCTCGAGGCGGGCCTTGACGAAGCTGAGGTAGCGGGCCGCGTCGGCACCGTCGACCAGGCGGTGGTCGTAGGTGAGGTTGAGGTACATCATGTCGCGCACCGCGATGATGTCGCCCATGGCCGGATCGGAGATCACGACCGGACGCTTCACCAACGCACCCGTGCCCAGGATCGCGACCTGCGGCTGGTTGATGATCGGCGTGTCCATGAGGGTGCCGGCCGAGCCGTAGTTCGTGATCGTGAACGTGCCGCCGGACAGCTCGTCCGGGTTGACCTTGCTGGCGCGCGTCCTGGCGGCCAGGTCGGCGATCTTCTTGGCGAGGCCGGTGACGTTGAGGTCGCCCGCGTCCTTGATGACCGGGACGAGCAGGCCCTTCTCGGTGTCTACCGCCACGCCCAGGTCCTGGGTCGAGGCGTAGGTGATGATCCCGGCGTCCTCGTCGATGGTGGCGTTGACCTTCGGGAACTGCTTCAGCCCCTCGATCGCCGCTTTCGCGATGAACGGCAGGTACGACAGCCCTGCGCCCTCGCGCGCCTTGAAGGCGTCCTTGGCCTTGTTGCGCAGCTGCGAGATGGTCGTGAGGTCGACCTCGACGGTGGCCGTGAGCTGCGCGGAGACGGCGAGCGACTCCTTCATCCGCTTGGCGACGGTCGCGCGGAGGCGGCTCATCTTCTCGGTCGTTCCGCGAACGGACGCCGCGGGTGCGGCCGCCGCTGCGGCCGGCTTCGCTGCAGCCGCCGGGGCGGCAGGAGCCGGGGCGGCAGCAGCGGGGGCGACCGTTGCAGCCGGAGCGGCCGGTGCCGCGAGCGGGGCGGCTGCCACGGGGGCGGGAGCGGCTGCCGCAGGTGCCGCTGCCGCGGGGGCGGCGCCGGACGCGGCGGCGAGGACGTCCTCCTTGCGGATGCGTCCGCCGACGCCACTGCCCTTGACCGAGGCGAGATCGACGCCCTTGTCAGCCGCCAGCTTTCGGACCAACGGGGTCACGTACCCGGCGGGGCCGGCCGGGACGGGCGCCGGCGTGGGTGCCGAGGGCGCGGGAGCAAGGACGGCGGCGGGCGCCGCAGCCGGCGCGGCCGGGACCGGCTGGCCGACGGCCTCGGCGGTCTGGACGTCGTCCTCGTCGGGGGCCTCGGCCTCGTACTCCGCGGCGCCGGCCTCGCCGATCACCGCGAGCACCTCGCCGACCTTGGCGACGCCATCCTCGGGGACGCGGATCTCCAGCAGGACGCCGGACGTGGGCGCGAGGATCTCGGTGTCCACCTTGTCGGTGGAGACCTCGACGATCGGCTCGTCGATGTCGACTTCGTCGCCGACCTGCTTGATCCACCGCGAGATGGTGCCCTCGGTGACCGACTCGCCCAGCGCCGGTAGCGGCACGTCGATGCCCGTGGCTGGCGCCTTGGGCTTCGGGACAGCGGCCGGGGGAGCCGCGACCGGCGCAGCCGCGACGGGCTCGGGCGAGGCCACGGGGGCAGGCGCAGGGGCCTCGGCGACGGGGGGAGCGGACGCGGCGGGGGCGGCCTGGGCTGCACCTGCGGCGTCCCCGATGATCGCGAGGACGCTGCCGACGGCGGCGGTCTCGTCTTCGGCGACGCGGATCTCGAGCAACGTGCCGGCGGCGGGGGACGGGATCTCGGTGTCGACCTTGTCGGTGGAGACCTCGACGATGGCCTCGTCGGCCTCGACATGGTCGCCGACCTGCTTCAGCCAGCGCGAGATGGTGCCCTCGGTGACCGACTCACCGAGCGCGGGCAGTGTGACCTCCACGCCCTGGGCGGGTGCGGAAGCGGCCGCGCGACGCGGCTGAGCCTCGGCCTCTTCGACGGCCGGGGCCGCCACGGGCGCGGGCTGTTCGGTGGACGGGACGGCCGGGTTGGCGACGGTGTCGGCGGCGGCCGGGGCTGCGCCACCCGCGGTGGACTCGCCCTCCTCGCCGATGATGGCCAGGACGGCGCCGACCTGGGCGACATCGTCCTCGGCGACCAAAATCTCCAAGAGCACCCCGGCGACGGGCGCCGGCAGCTCGGTGTCGACCTTGTCGGTGGAGACCTCGACGATCGCCTCGTCCGCCTCCACCCGGTCGCCGACCTGCTTCAGCCAGCGCGAGATCGTGCCTTCGGTGACGCTTTCGCCGAGGGCGGGAAGGGTTACGTGTGTCGACATGGATCGGACTCCTTCTGCGCTGTCTGCCGGGTGCTTCGCTGTCTGCCGGGATCTGCCGTCAGCCTAGCCCGATGCTTCCCCCACGCCCACCCGGGTTCCGTCTCTGGCCTGCGTCCGCGTGCTCGTCGGACGCCGCGAGCTGGGCCACCGCGCGGTGGGCGTCCACCAACGCGGACGCCAGCGCCGCACCTACGCCGGGGGATGTGCCGACGAAGAGCGAGGCCGCCGTGCCGGCGACGGCATAGAGCCCCGGGAGCGGTCGGCCCTCGGCGTCCAGGACGCGCGCGTCGGCGTCCGTCAACAACCCGCCCTTGGTGCCGGAGTCGCCGGGGTAGACCGGGACGGCCCAGTAGGGCGACTTCTCCAGGGTGCCGAGGCAGGGGTTACGCCGGGAGGTCGGGTCGCCCTGGGAGCGGTCGACGATGGACGCCCCGCGGCCGAAGTCGCTGTCGCGGCCCTTGGCCGCCAGCCCGTTGAACCGGACCACGGTGCCGAGCAGTCCGGCCTGGTCGATCTTCAACTCGGTGGCCAACTCGGCCAACGACGTGGCCTTCACGACGCCGTCTGCGTCGGCGCGCGGCGTGGACCCTGGCAGCCAGGGTCCGAGGCGATAGCGCTGCCGATGCCGGTGGTCGAGGATCAGGTAGGCCGGGATGGCCCGCACCCTGCGGTTGCGCGCGTACAGCGCGCGTCCGGCCTCGGGCGCCGGGCCGGCCTCGTCGAAGAACCGGTCGCCCGCCCGGTCGACGATGATGCCGTGGGGGAGCGACCGCTCTGACGTCATGCGGTAGGTGACGTCGTCGAAGCGGGCCACGACGGTCCACCACGCCTCGCCCATCTCGACCAGGCGCCCGCCGACCGCCACGGCCGCTCTCATGCCCGCGCCCGTGTTGGTGGCCAGGCCGGTCGTCCAGGACGCGTCCGTCGGCAGCGGAAGGTGCTCGCGCCGCCAGTCGGCGTTGCCCTCGAAGCCGCCACAGGCGAGGATCACGCCCCCGTGGGCCTGCACCTGAAGCGGACGCCCCTCGCGCAGGACCTCGGCCCCCGTGACGCGTCCGTCCCTGCTGACCAGACCGGTCAGCTGGGTCGACGGCCACACCTTGGCGCCGAGCCGGGTGGCCTCCAGCAGGAGGCGTCCGGAGAGGGCCGCGCCCCCGAGCACGACGTCCTTGGTCGGGTTCAGCAGTCGGTGGCCGAGCGCGGACGCCGCCGCGACGAGCCCGCGCGGGGACCGCGGCATGATCTCGAGGGCGTAGTCGCTGCCGCGCAGCCGATCGGCGAGTGGCCCGAGCAGCTTCTTGTCGAAGGGCGCCGCCGCGACGACGCGGCCGCTGCGCCGGGCCTGAGGCGCCTCCGGATGGAAGTCCGGCTTGCCGCGGACCACCCCCAGCCCGACCTGGTGGGCATCCAGCCAGGCGCCGACGGCGGCGCTGGTCTCGGCGAAGGCGTCCCGTCGCGCCGCGGACGACGCGGCACTCGGAGCGCCGAGGATGGCGTCCAGATGAGCCCGGATGTCTGCCGGACGGTCGGGTCCGCCGAACTTGGCGCCGTGCTCGGTGCCCGGCAGCCACAGTTGCCCGGTGTCGGCGGCCGTGGAGCCGCCGAGCAGCTCGCTCGCCTCGACGACGACCACGCCGAGTCCGACCGCGGCCGCCTGGGCGGCGGCGTACAGCCCGGCCGCCCCGGCGCCGACGATCAGGACATCGGTCTCGAGCGTCTCCACGGCGTCAGCGGGCCAGCGACCGGGCCAGCGCGACCAGCGTCCGGACGCCGACGCCCGTGCCACCCTTCGACACGTAGTCGTACGGCTTGTCCGCCCAAGCGGGACCGGCGATGTCGAGGTGCGCCCACGGCGTCCCCTCCGGCACGAACTCGCGCAGGAAGGCGGCCGCCGTCAGGGCCCCGCCCGGACGCGGGCCGGTCGACTTGAGGTCGGCCACGTCCGACTTGAGATGCTCGGCCATCTCCTCGGGGATCGGCAGCTGCCAGAAGGCCTCACCGGCCATCTCGGCGGCGTCCAGGACGGTGTCGGCCACGTCGTCGTCGCTGGCCATCAGCCCGGCTGTCCGGTCGCCCAGCGCGATCTGGCAGGCGCCCGTCAGGGTCGCGATGTCGATGATGAGGTCGGGCGCGAGCTGGCCGGCCAACGACAGCGCGTCGGCCAGGACGAGGCGTCCCTCGGCGTCGCTGTTGGTGTTCTCGACGGTCTTGCCCGAGTGCATCGTGAGGACGTCGGAGGGCCGGAAGGCCGTCGACGAGGGCATGTTCTCCGCCATCCCCGCCAGCACCGTGACCTTCACCCTGAGCCCCAGCTGCGCGATGGCCTTGATGGCCGCGAGGACGGCGGCCGCCCCGCCCATGTCGCACTTCATGTTGATCATGCCCTCGGCGGGCTTCAGGTTGAGGCCGCCGCTGTCGAAGGTCAGCCCCTTCCCGACCAGGACGAGGTGCGCCTTCGCCCCGCGCGGCGCCCAGGAGGCCTTGACCAGGCGCGGGGGTCGGGCCGAGCCGCCACCGACGGTCAGGATGCCGCCGAAGCCGCCCTTCGCCAGCGCTTTCTCGTCGAGCACCTCGACGTCGACCCGCAGGCCCTTGAGCTCGTTGCGCGCGGACTCGGCGAACGTCTCCGGGTAGAGGACGTTCGGCGGCGTGTTGACCCAGTCGCGAGCCAGCCAGACGGCCTCGGCCGTTGCCTTGGCCGTCGCCAGCGCGTCGGCCGCGGTCCGCGGACCGACGATGTCGATGCTGGACGCCGACGCCGCGGCCTTGCCGAGGCCGGGCTTGGAGTAGCGGTACGCGCCGAGCAGGGCACCCTCGGCCGCCGCGCTCAGCACCTCGGGATCGTTGGTGTCGAGGCTGACCCCGATCGTCACGGACTTGTCACCGGACGCCTCCAGGGCGCGCCGGACGCCGAGCGCCGCGGCCCGGCGGACGCGGTCGGGCGTGACGTCGGCGTCCCCTAGGGCGGTCAGTACCAGCAGGCCGGACGGTCCGGGCAGGACCGCCGTCGAGCCCGGCTTGGTCGAGGCCCCGACGCGGGTCGCCAGCACCTCGAGGGGAGCCCCGTAGCGCTTGGCCACCTCGGCCGCCAAGGCCTCGGGAGCGCCGACGGTCACGGGGCTGCCGGCCGAATCCGCGAGGCCCAGCACGGTGACGTCCAGACCTGGGGTAAGGGCGGTGACCAAACTCATGATCGGTGGCTTCATGGGCTCCTCCAAGGCGTTCGTAGGTGTCCCACGATAGCCATGCGTGCGACCTGGTGGGGGCGCGCTCGTCGCGCCGTCAGGCGTAGTAATTTCAAGGTCATGTCCGAACTGAAGACCTCTCCTCTGCACGATCGTCACGTGGCTCTCGGCGCCAAGTTCGCCGAGTTCGGCGGCTGGTCGATGCCGCTGCAGTACACCTCGATCGTCGCCGAGCACAACGCCACCCGAAACGCCGTCGGGGTATTCGACGTGAGCCACCTGGGGAAGGCGCTCGTCAGCGGGCCGGGGGCGGCTGAGTTCGTGAACGCGTGCCTCGCCAACGACCTGCGCAAGATTGGTCCGGGGCAGGCGCAGTACACGCTGTGCTGCACGGAGTCGGGCGGGGTCGTCGACGACCTGATCGCCTACTACGTCGCTGACGATGAGTTGTTCCTGGTGCCGAACGCCTCCAACACCGCCGCCGTCGTCGCCATGCTCCAGGCCGCCGCGCCGGAGGGCATCACCGTGACCAGCCAGCACGACGACTACGCGGTGATCGCCGTCCAGGGTGACGCGAGCGACCAGGTGATGCGGGCCATCGGCGCCCCGTGGGAGCTGCCCTACATGGCGTTCGTCGACGGCACCGCGGCCGGGGTGCCGGTGCGCGTGTGCCGCACGGGGTACACGGGCGAGAAGGGCTACGAGATCGTCACCGCTTGCTCGGACGCGGGCGCCGTGTGGGACGCCATCATGGACGCCGGCCAGCCGCTCGGACTGCTCGCCTGCGGGCTCGGCGCGCGGGACACGCTGCGCACCGAAATGGGCTACCCGCTGCACGGCCACGAACTGAGCCTGGACATCAACCCGGTCGAGGCCGGCGCGGGCTGGGCCGTCGGCTGGGCGAAGGACACCTTCTGGGGAGCCGAGGCGCTCAAGACCGTCAAGGCCGCCGGACCCGCCCGCCGCATGCGCGCGCTCAAGGCGTCCGGCAAGGGCATTCCGCGCCCGGGCATGGAGGTCGTGGACGCCGACGGCAAGCACCTCGGCGTGGTGACGTCCGGCACGTTCAGCCCGACGCTCGGCACGGGCATCGCGCTCGCGCTGCTCGACCCGGCGGTGACGTTCGGTGACGCGGTGTCTGTGCAGGTCCGCGCGCGCACCGAGCCGTTCACGGTCGAGAAGGCGCCGTTGGTGACGCCCCAGGTTCGTTCGTGAAGTCGATCGTCGCCCACCTGTCCCTGGTCGTGGTCGGGTCGGCGGCGATCCTCTGGGCGCTCGTGCTCGGCGCCTCGCCCGCGCTCATGTGCCGCGACGCGGTGATGCGTCCGGGGGACTCGTGCGCCAGCGCCGACGGGTCGCAGACCCAGACCTACGAGCAGCGGGCCAGCACCTGGCAGGGTGCTCGCCCCGTCGTGGGGGCCGTGGGTCTGGCCCTGGTGGTGTTCGGGGGCGTGCTGGTCGTCCAGGACGCCCGGACGCGTCGGACGGATGCCGCGGCGTCCGTCGGGTAGCAGCTCAGGTGAGCAGGCTCATCGGGCCGTAGACGACGTGGGTCTCGTCGTACAACGTGACGGCCTCGACGCCGTCATCCACGAGGTCCAGGTAGCACTCGGTCAGCCACGCTTCGGCTTCGGCGCGGGTGGGGAAGTCCTGGCTGCGGTAGTCGGCGGCCTCCCAGTGGAAGCTCACGTCAGATCTTGTCCCCGCGCTTGACGCGCGGTGCCGGGATGCGCCAGCGGCGGATCGACATCTGCCGGTTCCAGCCGTAGAACATCATGCCCTTGAGGGGGCGTCCGGGGATGCGCTCGGCGGCGAGGCGCTTGTAGCGCGTCCACATCAGCATGATGTCGGTGATGATCAGCGCGAGGATGCCCCACATGAAGTAGAGCGACATGTCGGCGATCGTGCGCAGCGCCGGAATCATCACGAGCAGCAGGACGACCAGCATGAGCGGCAGCGCGATCTCGCCGACGTTGAAGCGCGAGTCGACGACGTCGCGCATCAGGGCCCGTTCGGGCAGGTTGTCGACGGCCGTCATCTGGGCCCGGCGGCGCTGATCGGTCGCCTCCCGGTTGATCTGCTTGGCCTTTTTCGGGTCCAGCTCGGGGTGCAGGCGCGCCATGCGCGCCGCCTCGGCCTCGCGCCGGGACGGCGTCGGCCGGTCCTTGCGAGCGGCCTGGCCGGGGGACGCGGGCGGTTCCGGCGTGACCGGAGTCGAGTTCTTGGACGACTTGAACAGGCCCACGGTGATCCTTCGCGCGACGGGGGACGACGGATCGTCAGTCTAGGCGAGCGGACGGCCCGCGTGTGATTCCGCGCCGAGCGGACCGGACGTTGCCGGACCGCCTACTCTGGTGGCGTTCGTCGGCCCCCTGGAAGGACCCTCATGCCCGGCATTTTCGACCGTCTCAAGATGATCTTCGGCGCCAAGGCGGACGCCGCGCTCGATCGGCTCGAGGATCCGCGCGAGACGCTCGACTACTCCTACCAGCGGCAGCTCGAACTGTTGCAGCAAGTGCGCAAGGGCGTGGCCGAGGTGGCGACGAGCCGCAAGCGCCTCGAGTTGCAGGTCGGCGCCCTGAACCAGCAGATCGACAAGTACACCGACGCCGCACGCCAGGCGCTCGCCATGAACCGGGAGGACCTGGCCCGCGAGGCTCTCACCCGCAAGGCGGGCCTGCAGGCGCAGCTCGGCGACCTGCAGGGCCAGTACGCGCAGCTGCAGGCCGAAGAGGAGAAGCTGATCCGCGCGAGCCAGCAGCTGCAGTCCCGGGTCGACGCCTTCCGCACCAAGAAGGAGACGATCAAGGCGACCTATTCGGCGGCCGAGGCGCAGGCGAAGATCGGGGACGCCTACGCGGGCCTCGGTCGGGAGATGGGCGACATCGGCCTCGCGATCGAGCGGGCCGAGGACAAGACGCAGCAGCTCCAGGCACGTGCGGGCGCGGTGGACGAGCTGCTGTCGTCCGGCGCCCTCGCCGATCCCCTGAGCACCGGCTCGGACGACATCACTCGCGAGCTGAACGCCCTGGCGTCCACCGCGCAGGTCGACAACGAGCTCGAACAGCTGAAGCGTTCGCTCGGGCAGCTCGAACCCGGGGCGCCCACGCAAGCCACGCCGCAGCTGCCTGCGGGCCAGTGGCAGCAGCCGAAGAACTCCCCGGCCGCGGGCGAGTCCGGCGCCGCGAGCCAGAGCGAGGCACCTTCGGCGTGAGCCGTGTTCTCGTCTGCAGCGATCGGATCGGTCTCGCGGACCCGGTGATCGCCAGCCGGGCGATTGCCTCAGGCTTCGCCTCGGTCGCACCGGGAGGCCACCAGTTCGCGGTGGTCCCGCTCGCGTCCTCCGGGCCGGACCTCGGTGCCGCCCTGTCTGCCCTCGGGCAGGAGACCACGCTGGTGACGTCCGGTGATCCGGTCGACCTCGGACGCCGCACGCGAGCCGCTATGGACGCGGGTCCGGGCAGGCTCCTGGTCGACCTCACGCCCCTGGCCGAAGCCACCCCGGACGACATCGTCGGGCTCCTGGCCGGGCTGGGGATCGACGCCGCGACCGACGACCCCGGACGCCTGCGCGGCCTCGGCGCGGCGGTCGACCTTCTCGTGATCCTGCCCGGTGACCAGTCTGCCCACCGGTTGCTCGGCCTCGAGGGAGTGGCCGCGCGGCTCGGCTACGCGGCTGGTCGTCCGGTGGCCGACGTTCTTGCCGAGGACGCCGAACTCGCGCGGCGGGCGTCCGATTGGGGCGTCGAGGACGCGCCCGGGCTGGGAGCGGCCGGTGGCCTGCCGCTGGTCTTCGCGGCTCTGGGCGGACGCCTCCTCTCCGGTTTCGCCGCGTGCGTGGCGGCCGCACGGTTGACGGAGACTCTCTCCCGCTGCGACCTGGTGGTCGTCGGCACGGATACCTTCACGATCGGCAACTTCGGCGGGCCGGCCGTGCTGGGACTGGCGCCGCTGGCGTCCGAACGGGGCATCCCGTGCTTGGCCCTGGCCGGATCGGTCGACATCTCCGTGCGGGAGGTCCGACGACACGGCATCGAGGCCGTCCAGTCGCTGGCGGGGGGCGGCACCCTGGACGCCGATGCCATCCGCGAGGCGTCCGCCCGGGTCGCCCGGACCTGGCTGGCCTGAGCGACACCCTGTCTCGACATCGCGCCGACTCGACGTACACTGGCGCGGAATAAGCCGCCTCGCCGGCGGGGTTTCACCCACACCACGACATACTCACTGTGAGGAACCGATATGAGCGTTGACCAGCAGACCCAGGGCATCATCCTGACGGAAGCTGCCGCCAACAAGGTCGCCGCACTCGCGGCGTCCGAGCCCGACGAGAACCTGCACCTCCGCATCGGAGTCGCCGCCGGCGGCTGCTCGGGGCTGCGCTACCAGCTGACGCTGGACGACAGCGACCTGGACGGCGACGTCGCCTTCGAGTGGTACGGCGTGAAGGTCGTCACCGACCGCATGAGCGCGCCGTATCTGCAGGGTGCGACCATCGACTTCGCCGATACGATCGAGCAGCAGGGCTTCACGATCGACAACCCGAACGCGTCCGGATCCTGCGCCTGCGGCGACAGCTTCAACTGACCCACAACCACACGCCCACTAGCGCTTCCGGCCAGGAAACTGTCTGTCCATTCCCGCGGAACGGGGGAGGCGCCGGTGGGCGTGTTTTGTTAGGGTGACCGCAGCATTACCAGGCGTGAATCCCCCTGGCGAACGCGGCGCGCGGCGGCGCGGACGCGGGGACGATCGAAAGGCGCAACGTGGGTAGATCACTACGGACACCAGGCCGCATCGCGGCGGCGAGCATCGCCGCCTCGGCGACCCTGCTGCTTTCCGGATGCTCAAAGGACACTGCGGACCAGTGGGCCCGCTGGGGCATGCCGGTGGCGGCCAGTGACCGAGCCCCCCATATCGGCAACCTCTGGAACGGCGCCTGGATCGCCTCGATGGTGATCGGCGTCTTCGTCTGGGGCCTTATCGGCTGGGTGATCTTCCGCTATCGGCGCAAGCACGAGGGCGAGACCCCGCGCCAGAACCGGTACAACCTGCCGCTGGAGATCCTGTACACGATCGTTCCGGTGCTCATCATCTCGGTGCTGTTCTTCTTCACCGTGCAGGCGCAGGACGCCGTGGGCAAGAAGGCCGACGGCCCCGTTCACACGGTGAACGTCATCGGGCAGAAGTGGTCCTGGACGTTCAACTACATGGAGGACGCCAACTCGAGCATCGGCGCCACGGTCCATGAGGTGGGCACCCTGGAGAAGATCCCGGATCTGTACCTCCCGGTCGGCGAGCCGGTGCGGTTCAACTTGTACTCGGCCGATGTCGACCACTCGTTCTGGATCCCGGAGTTCTACTACAAGCTCGACGTGCTGCCCGGCCACCCGAACAGCTTCGACGTGACCCCCACCCGCGTCGGCACGTACCTCGGCAAGTGCGCCGAGCTCTGCGGCACCTACCACTCAGCCATGCTCTTCAACGTGCACATCGTGAGCGTCGACGAGTACAACGCCAAGATCAAGGAACTGGCCAGCAAGGGCCAGACCGGCGAGATCAAGCCGCCGTCCTTCTCGGCGACCGGCCCGCTCTACGACTCGAAGAAGGAGGGCTGATCCCATGAGCTCCACCGTGTTCCGGGCCACCGCTGGCACGCAGACCCAGGTCCGGGGTAACACCCGCGCCGGCACCATGGTCATGAAGCTGCTGACCACCACCGACCACAAGGTCCTCGGCCAGATGTACCTCTGGACGGCCCTGTTCTACTTCGGCTTCGCCGGCCTGATGGCCCTGGTCATCCGCGCAGAGCTGGCCTTCCCGTCGCTGCAGTACCTGTCGTACGAGACGTTCAACCAGTTCTTCACGATGCACGGCACCTTGATGCTGCTGATGTTCGCGACGCCGATGTTCTCGGCCTTCGCGAACGCGCTCATGCCGCTGCAGATCGGCGCGCCCGACGTCGCCTTCCCGCGTCTGAACGCGTTCTCGTTCTGGCTGTATTTCATGGGCTCCCTCATGGCTTGCGCGGGCTTCCTGACGCCCGGCGGTGCGGCGTCCTTCGGCTGGTTCGCCTACGTTCCGCTGTCGAACGCGATCCACAGCCCCGGCGTGGGCGGCGACCTCTGGCTGATGGGCCTGTACCTCCTCGGCCTGAGCTCGATCCTCGGCGGCGTGAACTTCATCACGACCATCACGACGATGCGCATGCCTGGCATGACGATGTTCCGGATGCCGATCTTCACCTGGAACATCCTGGTCACCTCGATGATGATCCTGATCGCGTTCCCGGTGCTCGCCGCCGGCCTGCTGGGCCTCGAGGCCGATCGTCGGATCGGCACCCACCTGTTCGACGCGGCCACGGGCGGGCCCCTGCTGTGGCAGCACCTCTTCTGGTTCTTCGGGCACCCTGAGGTCTACATCATCGCCCTGCCGTTCTTCGGGCTGATCACCGAGATCCTTCCGGTGTTCGCCCGCAAGCCCGTGTTCGGCTACGTCGGCCTGGTCGGCGCCACGCTCGCGATCGGCGGCCTGTCGATCGCCGTGTGGGCTCACCACATGTTCGTGACCGGTGCGGTCAACCTGCCCTACTTCTCGTTCATGACGTTCATGATCGCGGTGCCCACGGGCGTGAAGTTCTTCAACTGGATCGGCACCTTGTGGGGCGGCTCGTTGCGGATGGACACCCCGCTGCTGTGGTCCGTGGGCTTCCTCACGACCTTCCTGTTCGGTGGCCTGACGGGCATCATCCTCGCCTCGCCGCCGCTCGACTTCCAGGTGTCCGACACCTACTTCGTCGTCGCGCACTTCCACTACGTGCTGTTCGGCACCGTCGTGTTCGCGATGTTCGCAGGCTTCTACTTCTGGTGGCCCAAGTTCTACGGCCGCATGCTGGACGAGACGTGGGGCAAGGTCCACTTCTGGATGCTGTTCATCGGCTTCCACACCACCTTCCTCGTGCAGCACTGGCTGGGTGTCGAAGGGATGCAGCGCCGAATCGCCGACTACCTGCCGACCGAGGGCTTCACGTTCCTCAACCAGGTCTCGACGGTCGGAGCGTTCCTGCTCGCGGCGTCCATGCTGCCGTTCATCTGGAACGTCTGGATCACCAGGAACGCGCCCAAGGTCACCGTGGACGATCCGTGGGGCTGGGGCCGGTCGCTGGAATGGGCTACCTCCTGCCCGCCGCCGCGGCACAACTTCGTGTCGCTCCCCCGCGTGCGCTCGGAGTCCCCGGCCTTCGACCTGAACCACCCTGAGGCGTCCCATGACGACTACCACGCGGCTCTGACCCGCACCGAAGCGCCCGTCCTGACCGGTTCGAAGGAGTCCACGCGATGAAGGTCGAAGCCAGGCTGTTCCTGTTCCTGTGGGTGTTCTTCCTGATCGTCACCGGCATCTACCTGTGGGCGTCGCTGGCGGTCTACCACGCCGTAGAGCCGATCGGGCAGACGGTGTTCATCCTCTGCTTCGCCATGACGCTGATGATCTGGTTCTACCTGTGGGTCATCGGACGCAAGATGAACTCCCGGCCCGAGGACAACAAGGGCGGCGAGGTCGCCCAGGGTGCGGGCGCGCTGGGATTCTTCCCGCCCAAGAGCATGTGGCCGTTCGTCTGCTCGATCGTGTGCTCGATCCTCGTGCTCGGCCCGGTGTTCGGCTGGTGGCTGACCATCATGGGCGCCCTCATCGGCGTCTGGGCCGTCTGCGGCTGGTGCTACGAGTACTACGTGGGCGACTACCGCCACTGAGTTCCACACAACAGGACGCCCCCGGCCAGCGTGCCGGGGGCGTCCTGTCGTGGTGCGGCTACCAGCTGACGTGCAGCGGACGACCCTCTTCGTAGCCCGAGCGCGACTGGACGCCGATGCTGGCCCGGGCGTGGAAGTCATCGAGCGTGCGCGCCCCGGCGTAGGTGCAGGACGACCGCACGCCGCTGACGATGAAGTCGATCAGGTCCTCGACGCCCGGACGCTGCGGATCGAGGTACATCCGGGAGTTGGAGATGCCCTCCTCGAACAGGGACGCCCGCGCCCGCTCGAGCAGCGACTGGTCGCGCGTGCGCGCGCGCACGGCGCGCGAGGACGCCATTCCGAACGACTCCTTGTACACGCGGCCGTTCGCGTCGCTCATGAGCGGTCCGGTGGACTCGTACGTGCCCGCGAACCACGAGCCGATCATGACCGCGCCAGCGCCCGCCGCGAGGGCCAAGGCGACGTCGCGCGGGTGCCGGACGCCTCCGTCGGCCCAAATCGACTTGCCCATGTCGCGGGCGGCCTCGGCGCAGTCGAGCACGGCCGAGAACTGCGGACGCCCCACGCCGGTCTGCATGCGGGTCGTGCACATGGCGCCGGGGCCTACACCGACCTTCACGACGTCGGCGCCCGCCTCGATGAGGTCGGTCGTCCCTTCACGCGTCACGATGTTGCCGGCGACGATCGGGACGCGGCGTCCGGTGCGGGCCGCGTACTCGTCGCGCACGGAGCGCACCCGCTCGACGCCCGCGATCATCCGCTCCTGGTGGCCGTGGGCGGTGTCCATGACGAGGACGTCAGCACCGGCGTCCAGCAGGGTGGCGGCGCGCGCGGCGGCGTCCCCGCTGATGCCGACGGCCGTGCCGACGCGGAGGCTTCCGGCATGATCGACGGCGGGGGAGTACAGGGCCGCGCGCATGGCGCCCTTGGGCGTCAGGACGCCCACGAGGCGGCCGTCCGGGTCCAGGGCGATGGCCAGCTTGTGGCGCCGCTCGGAGAGGGCGTCGAAGATCTCGGTGGGCGACGCGGACGCGGGCACGGTCGTGAGTTCGGCGATGGGGACCATGGCCTCGCGCACCTGGACGAACCGATCCAGGCCGTCGAGGTCGCCGGACGAGACCACACCGAGCGGAACCCCACCCTCGACCACGACCGCCGCACCGTGCGAGCGCTTCGGGATCAGCGCCAGAGCCTCGCCGGCCGTGGTGTCGGGCGCGACGTGGATGGCGGACTCGAACACGACGGGGGCCGCCTTCACGCGCTCGATCGCCTTCACCACGATGGCCGCAGGCACATCCTGGGGGAAGATGGCGATGCCCCCGCGGCGCGCGACGGTCTCGGCCATGCGGCGTCCGGAGATGGCCGTCATGTTGGCCACGACCAGCGGCAGCGGGAGGGCTAGGGAGTCGGTGCTGGTCAGGTCGACCTCCAGCCTCGAACGGATCGAACTGCGGGTCGGCGACATGAAGACGTCATCGTAGGTCAGGTCGTAGTCGGGCTTGGAGGTCGTGAAGCGCACCCGGTCATCGTAGTGGCTGCGGACGCAGCAAGGCCCGGCTCGCTGGTGGGCGAACCGGGCCTTGTCGGTGTGTCAGTGGCCGAGGGCCTTGGCGTCCTCGACCTCGTGGTCGAGTTCGTGGTGGTCGTGCGCATGGGCCTCTTCGATCTCGTCCCGGCTGGGCACCGGGATGTCGTCGGAGAAGAACCAGCGGGACGCGCGAGCACGGAGCTTGCTGATGCCGCGCTCGGCCTGCGGGATGCCGTTGACGTCGACGCCGTCGGACGCCTCGAGCGGCTCGTACTGCTCGTGCTGGGTGAGCGTCCAGGCCTCGTCGTGCGACACCGGGACGTGGTCCTCGGAGTAGCCGCCGGCGGGGGAGCGGTCGATGATGCCCGACTCAGAACCGTGCAGGATGCGCTCCCGATCGGCACGCTGCAGCGAGAGGCAGATGCGCTTGGTCACGATGAACGCGATCACCGGGGCGACGAAGACGGCGACCCGCATGAAGTAGGTCACGGCGTTCAGCGACACGTGGAACTGGGTTGACAGGATGTCGTTGCCGCCGGCCAACCAGAACATCGCGTAGCAGGTCATGCCAGCCACACCGAGGGCGGTGCGGGTCGGGGCGTTGCGCGGGCGATCCAGCAGGTGGTGTTCGGCCTTGTCGCCGGTGACCCACGCCTCGATGAACGGGTAGAGGCCCAGGCCCGTGAAGAGCAGCCCCATCAGGCCGACGCCCGGCAGGAAGATGTTCCACGACCAGGTGGTGCCGAAGAGGTGCCACTCCCAGTTGGGGATGATGCGGATCGCGCCTTCAACCCAGCCCATGTACCAGTCGGGCTGGCTGCCAGCGGTCACCTGGGCCGGGTTGTACGGGCCGTACATCCACACCGGGTTGATCTGCATGAGCGCGCCCATCAGGATCAGCACGCCGAAGACGATGAAGAAGAAGCCGCCGGCCTTCGCCATGTAGACGGGGAAGAGCGGGTAGCCGACCACGTTCTTCTCGGTCCGTCCCGGGCCGGGGAACTGGGTGTGCTTGTGGTAGACGACCATCGTCATGTGGGCCCCGATGAGCGCCAGCAGGATGCCGGGGATCAGCAGGATGTGCACCATGTACAGACGCGCGATGAGGGCGTCCCCGGGGAACTCGCCGGCGAACACGAAGAACTCGGCCCAGGTGCCGATCAGCGGGATCGAGCGGATCAAGCCGTCCACGAAGCGCAGGCCGGTGCCGGAGAGGAGATCGTCGGGCAGCGAGTAGCCGGAGAAGCCGGCGATCAGCGACAGCGACATCAGGCCGACGCCGATGAGCCAGTTGAGCTCGCGCGGCTTGCGGAAGGCGCCCGTGAAGAACACGCGCAGCATGTGCGCGGTCAGCGCGGCGATGAACAGGATCGCGGCCCAGTGATGCACCTGGCGAACCAGGAGGCCGCCGCGCACGTCGAACGAGAGCGCCAGCGTCGAGGCGAACGCCTCGGACATCGGCAGGCCCTTCATCAGCTGGTAGCTGCCGTTGTACTCGAGCTCCATCATCGACGGCTTGAACCAGATGGTCAGGAAGACACCTGACATCAGCAGGATGATGAAGCTGTAGAGCGCGATCTCGCCGAGCAGGAAGGACCAGTGATCCGGGAAGACCTTGCGGAGACCGCCCTTGGCGATCTTGGCCAGTCCGACGCGCTCGTCGAGCCAGGCTGCCGGGCCGGAGAACTGCTGCGGGCCGGCGTCCTTACCTTCAGGACGCTTGCTCTCCAGCACGGGCGCCGAGGAGGTGATGGTCGTGGGCTTGGCCATTACTGGTCACCTTCCTTGAAGTCCTTGCTCGAGTCGCGCTCGAAGTAGCTCGGTCCGACCGGCACCGGGAAGTCGCCCTGGGCCACCAGGTAGCCCTCGGCGTTGACCTTGATCGGAAGCTGCGGCAGGGAGCGCGCGGCGGGGCCGAAGACGACGACGCCTGAGTTGCCGAGGTCGAACGTCGACTGGTGGCAGGGGCAGAGCAGGTGGTGCGTCTGCTGCTCCCACAACGAGATCGGGCAGCCGACGTGGGTGCAGATCTTGCTGTAGGCCAGAATGCCGTCGACCTGCCAGTCCTTGCGGGAGGCCGGGATCTTGATGGACGCCGGGTCCATCCGGACGATGATGATCGCCGACTTGGCCTTCTCGGTCTGGTACTCGTGGCCGTGCAGCTTGAACAGCGTCTCCGGCTCCGCGTTGACCAGCTGGCCGATCTCCAGATCGGACGCCTTAAGCGGCAGTTCGTTGACGTCGTTGACCAGCCGGACGCCCTCGGCCCAGATGGTCTTCTCGATGGTCTCAGCGCGCTTCGCGGCCAGGGGGTAGGGGCCCATGTCGGCCAGCAGGACGACCGCCGGGACGGCGAGCATGCCCATGCCGCCGCCCAGGGCGCCCAGGATGAGCTTGCGGCGTCCGACGCCGGAATCGGTGATGCCCGCGTTGACCTTGACGAGCGCGGCCGCCCGAGTCTCCTCGTCGCTGCCGGCTTCGTGGCGCTCTTCGGCGATTTCCTGGTCGCTCATGATGTCGCGCGCCCAGGCCACCATGCCCGTGCCGATCAACAGCACGGCCAGGCCGGCGGTCAGGCCGAGGAAGAGCGTCTGTGCGTGGAAGTTGTTGCCCAGCACGTCAAAGCCGGCGGTCTTCGGGACGGCGAAGTAGATGACCACGAAGGCGATCGCCAGCACGGGCACGAGGCCGAACATCGCCAGGATGTTGCGGTAGGCGCGGTTGCCGGCGGCGACGTCCACGTCCGTGTAGCGAGGGACGTGGTGCTCGATGCCGGGGTCGTCAACGGGGAACTGGCGGGCCGGCGCCGAGGGGTGGTCGGTGGGGACGATGTCGTGGCTCATCGGGCGCGCGCTCCTCGCGATGCGATCCAGGTGGCGAACAGGCACAGGCCGCCGATACCGACGATCCAGCCGAACAGGCCTTCGGACACGGGTCCGAGGCCGCCGAGGTTGAACCCGGGGCCGGGCTGCGCGTGCAGCGACTCCAGGTAGGTGATGATCGAGGCGACATCGGCGTCCGGGATGGCGCCGGGGGAGAAGACCGGCATCTGCTGCGGACCCGTCCGCATGGCCTCGTAGATGTGGATCGGCTCGACGCCCTTGAGGGTGGGCGCGTACTTGCCCTCGGGCAGGGCGCCGCCGCCGCCCTCGAAGTTGTGGCACGCGGAGCAGTTGGTGCGGAACAGTTCGCCACCGCGGGCGATCGTCGCGGCGTCCTGGTCGCCGGGCGCGTACTGCGACTTCTGCGGAATGGCGGGGCCGGGGCCGAGGGTGGCCACCCAGGCCGCCAGGGCGTCCGTCTCTTCACGCGTCATGGTGTTGTGCTTGCGGGGGGCCTGCGCGCCCGGGGCGGCCATCGGCATGCGGCCGGTCGTCACCTGGAAGTCGACGGCTGCAGCGCCCACGCCCACCAGGGAGGGCCCTTGGGAGGTGCCCTCGCCATTGAGGCCGTGGCAGGACGAGCAGCTGACCGCGAACAGTCCCTTACCGGCGGCGACCTGGGCGGACGTGCCCGTGTCGGCCGCGACCTGCGGCGCCGGCGCCACGACGGCGTACAGCGTGCCCATCAGCAACAGGGCGAAAGCGAGCATGAGCGGCTTTGCCGCCCGCCTGCGCCTGTGGGATGAGAGGAATCTCATGAACGGTTCCCTTCGGGTGGGGCGGGCGGTTAGCGAATGAGGTAGATCACCGAGAACAGGATGATCCAGACGACGTCGACGAAGTGCCAGTAGTACGAGGTGACGATCGCGTGGACGGCCTGCTCGTGGGTGAAGGTGCGCGCCAGGTAGGTGCGGCCGAGCATCAGCAGGAAGGCGATCAGGCCGCCGAGCACGTGCAGGCCGTGGAAGCCGGTCGCGATGAAGAACGCCGAGGTGTACGCGTTGGTGGCCGGGATGAAGCCCTCGGCCGCGAGGTTGGCGTACTCGAACGCCTGTCCGCCCAGGAAGACGGCGCCCATCAGGAACGTCAGGGTGTACCACTCGCGCAGGCCCCACTTGGCAACGTTCAGCACGGAGCCGGTGCGTCCGACCTGGCCCTTCTCGGCGCGCATGACGCCGATCTGACAGGTGACCGAGGAGAGCACGAGGATCAACGTGTTGAAGATCGAGAACCAAGGCTGCGGGTTGCCGAACCAGTCGTTGATGAAGTGGCCGGAGCCCCACTGCCACATCGTCTGCTCGCCCGGCTTGGCCATGGCGTTGGTGACGTTGCGCAGCGAGAAGTACGCCGCGAACAGTGCCGCGAAGAACATGAGCTCGCTGGCGAGCCACACCCAGGTTCCGACGGCCACCATGTCCGGGCGACCCTTGGTCGCGTGCAAGCGACTCGGAGCGATCGGGTGCAGGGCGCCACTAGGGGTCGCGGGGACCGCGGTCAACTTCTCGATCTGTGCCACGGCGTCATTATGTCTTGTCAGACGGCGCCTGACCATTACTGGCGTCCACCCCCCGGTACGGCGATTTGTGAACCGTTCCCTCAGGCGGAACGTGGCGGCCTCCGGGGGTCTCGTCAGGGTGATCACTGACTGGCGAGGCCGTGCGTGGGGTGAGCCGGGAGTCGCTACGATGCCGACAAGCGACTCAGCAGATCGGGGACGAGACCATGGGCGAAGCGACGGCGGGCACGACACGGGTGCTGGTCTATTCCGACGACCGCTCGGTGCGTCAGCAGGTCCGCCTGACCCTCGGACTCCGGATCGCCGCTGATCTTCCCGACATCGACGTCGTCGAGTGCGCCACCTACCAGGCGGTGCTCCGCACGCTTGACGTTGGGGGCATCGACCTGATCGTCCTCGACGGGGAAGCGGTGCCGCTCGGCGGCATGGGCCTCGCCCGGCAGATCAAGGACGAGATCGCGGATGCCCCGCCGATCCTGTTGATCGTCGCGCGCGTCGCCGATGCCTGGCTCGCCACCTGGTCCAGGGCGGACGCCGTTGTCGCGTACCCGATCGACCCGCAGCGTCTGCCAGCAGCGGCCGCCGACCTGCTGCGGTCACGGGCCGCCACCGTTTCGTGAGCCTGACCTGGCCCGATCTGCTGACCGGCCTGGTAGCCGGACGCGACCTCGACCGGGGGGCAACAGCCTGGGCGATGAACGAGATCCTGTCCGGCAACGTGACCGCCGTTCAGATCGCTGGCCTCATGGTGGCCCTGCGCGCCAAGGGTGAAACGGTCGAGGAGCTCACCGGCCTGGCCAGCGCCATGCTGGACAACGCCCGCCCGATCGACTTGACCCGCGAGGCGGTGGACATCGTGGGCACTGGAGGTGATCGGGCCAACACGGTGAACGTCTCAACGATGGCCGCGATCGTCGCCGCGGCCGCTGGCGCCAAGGTGGTCAAACACGGCAACCGCGCCGCGTCCTCGGCGTGCGGCACGGCCGACGTGCTCGAGGCGCTCGGCCTGGTGCTCGACCTCCCGCCGGATCGGCAGGGCGCCGTCTTCGAGCGCGCCGGTATCGTCTTTCTGTTCGCCTCGTACTACCACCCTTCGCTGCGCCACGCCGCGGTGCCCCGACGTGAGCTGGGGATCTCGACGACGTTCAACTTCCTCGGACCGCTGGCCAACCCGGCCCGGCCACGGGCCCAGGCCGTTGGCGTCGCCGACGCGCGCATGGCTGCCCTGATGGCGGGGGTGCTGGCTGATCGCGGCAACCGGGGGCTGGTTTTCCACGGCGACGACGGGCTTGACGAGCTGACGACGACGACGTGCAGCGACGTCTGGGTGATCGACGCGGGGCGCGTCCAGGCCACGCGATTCAACCCCGCCGATCTCGGCATCGCGCCGGCGGACCGGACGGCCCTGGTCGGTGGCGACCCGCAGCACAACGCGGGGGTGGTCCGCGAGACCTTCGCGGGGCGGCTAGGCCCGGTCCGCGACATCGTCACGCTGAACGCCGGGGCCGCGCTGTTGGCTTTTGACGGACCGAATCTCGACCGGCCCATCACGGACCAACTCGACGCGGCGGTCGGCCGAGCCGCCGCCGCCATCGACTCGGGCGCGGCGTCCGAGACGCTCGACCGCTGGGTCGAGGCGACGAGAAACGCGGCCGCTCGGGCCTAAGCCAGAACGTGGCGGTCAGGCCTGCGTGAGGGCGCTGATCGCCAGGGCCACGAACGGCCCTGACCACAGCGCGGGGCCATACGGGAAGGGGCCCGGCCCTCGAACGAGGCGCGTGGTGACCCCCCAGATCGCGCCGAGAAGGGTCCCGATCAGGACGCCCCAGCTGGCGGTCTGCGCCGAATGGGCGGCTGCCACAGCCCCCACGACGGCCATCAGCCGGACGTCGCCGAAGCCGATCCCGCCGGTGAACCGCCAAAACAGGTAGAAGAAGCCGCCCACAGCCAGCGCGCCGAGCAGGCCGCGGAGGGCGATCGACGCGTCGGCGTCCAGGATCGCCCACAGCGCGATACCGACGCCGGCGATGAGGGCCATTGCGGTCGTCAGCACGCGCGGGAGCCAGGTGGTGGCCCCGTCGATCGCGATCGCCAGGGCGCCGGGCACGATCAGCGCCGCCCAGGCCAGCCAGCCGGTAGGCGGGACGATCCAGGCGACGAGACCGCTGGCGACAACCGCAATGACGAAGACCGCAGCCAGGAAGCCAGGGCTGCCAAGCGAGGCGTAGGGACGCTTGTCGGCGATGTCGGGGTCGTCCAGCGGCTCGGGCAGGTGCCCGAGGATGGGGCGGGTGGCGATGGCGATGACCAGCGCCAGCCCCGCGGTGAGGATCAACCCCGGCGTCGTCACGCTCGCAGCCTAACGTCACGCAGCGGCGACGAGGCGTCCAGAGCGGGCCCGCGGGGTTGCCTCAGTGGCCGCCAGCAGCGAACAGAGTTGGAGCTCGACCAGCTGGGGGACCTCGGTCGTGAGCCCCGTCGCGAGGGCGTCCAGCATGCCCTGGGCGACGTGGAGCCGGGAGGCGACAGAACGACTCGACCACCCGAGGCTGGCGAGCCGCCGCAGGACCTGACGGCTGGCGCGGGCGGGCACCAGCTGGCGCCGGGCGGCGTCCAGTGACTCGGGGGTGATGGCGAGGACCTGGCGCGCGAGCGTGGGGGCGATGCTCTGCACGCGGCGTCCGGGCCTGACATCCAGCAAGGCACGGGCCAGACCCAGCGGCAGGCCCGCGTGCAGGGCGATGACTGACCAGTGCAAGGCGGTGGACGCGCTGATGTGGTTCAGGTGGGCTCGGAAGGGGGCGGCTACCACCCGGCTCGGTGCATCCATGCTGTTTCTCCTGGGGCTCGACTTCGTGGGCACCAGCAAAGCGGGATCACGCGCCGAGCGGAATGGGGAGAACTCCCCATGCGGTTCACGTCGTCGATTCCCCCAGTTCCGACCCAGCGTGGTTCGGACCGTGCGGGCCGAACCCGACGCGGTCGGGCACTTTGGCGTCCGGCTGCGGCGTGTCACGCGTAGCCGGGTCGGGTTCATCCCGCCTCTGAGGACGAAACAGGGGGCACGGTCCGAGACCGTGCCCCCTGTCGGGTGAGCGTCAGTTCAGCGCTGCGCCTTGGTGAAGCCGGCCGCCTCCGCGGCAGCCTCGGAGTTGAACCACACGTCGGCGATCGTGCGGGTGTGGCCGCCCGAACCGGGCAGGTGGTACTTCATGGACCGCTCGTTGCCCTTGATGAAGAACTCCTCGGGCGGGTTCTCGCCCACGTAGGAGCCTGCCCCGTAGGTGCGCCCAGCGGACGCCACGGCCTCGTCGGCCACCATGGGCGCCTCCTCGGTGACGAGTTCTGCAGTGGCGTCGGGGGCGACGTCAGCAAGGGCATCCTCGGTGGCGAACGCGGCGTCGCGACGGTAGGCCTCGCTGGGCTCGTGCGCCTGCCAGCCGCTGTCCTCGGGGGCCAGGAAGCGCTTGATGGCGTAGGCGATGCCGGCCAGCAAGCCGGTGGCGAGGATCAGTTGGAGGAACGTCTTGCCGATCGAACGCGTGGGCTCGGGCTCCGGCAGTTTGAGCTCCCCGGCCAGGGCCGCGCGAGCCGCCACGAGGCGGTCTTTGGCGTCCTGGGTCTGGGGCATCGCTGCCACCGAGTCGACAACCTCGTTGATGCGCGGAAGCACGTCGGCGTTGAACCGGTCGCGGCCGGCGTCCACCAACGGCTGGACGCGCGCGTAGGCGTCGTCCAGGTGCGGCTGCAGTCGCTCCATCGCCTCGTCGACGTAGGGCTGCAGGTTGTCGCGCGTGTCGTCCGCGAAACGGGAGAGCTTGGGCTGCAGGGTGTCGCGGGCGTCGGACGCGAACTGCACGACCTTCGGCTGCAGGTTGTCGCGCGCCTCGGAGGCCAGATACGCCAGCTTGGGCTGCAGGGTGTCACGGGCATCGGACGCGAACTGTGCGACCTTCGGCTGGAGCGCGTCGCGGGCGTCGGTCGCGAACTGGACCACCTTGGGCTGCACGGTGTCGCGAGCCTCCGAGGCGAACTGGACGCCGCGGCGTCCGAGGTCTTGGGCGCGGGGGGCGAGGTAATCGGCCAGATCCCGGGCGCGGGGGGCGATGTACTCGTCCACCACCTTGAGGGCGTCAGCTCCGAGGTTGGCCAGATCGGCCTTGATGTCTTGGGCCAGGTCGTGGGCGGTGTCGCCGACGGCTGCGATGTCCTTCTTCTTCACGGGGTCCTCCCGGGTTCGTCGCGTGATCGCGAATGGGCTACGCGTGATCGCGTGCCCCCACCGTACCCGTCGCCCGTCCCGCGGGAAGGGGGCAGAGGGACGACTGGGGGACGTCTGCCAAGATGGTGGGTGTCAGCACTCAAGTACGTTTGCAGAAAGGACGCCCGCGTGGCTCAGACAGCAACCCTGCACACCAATCACGGCGACATCGTGATCAATCTGTTCGGTGACCAGGCCCCCACCACCGTGGCCAACTTCGTGGGTCTCGCCACGGGCACCAAGGAGTACCGCGACCCGGTCTCCGGTGAGCAGAAGACCGGCAAGTTCTACGACGGACTCGTCTTTCACCGCATCATCGACGGCTTCATGATCCAGGGCGGCGACCCGGTCGGTAACGGGACCGGCGGCCCGGGCTACAAGTTCGGCGACGAGTTCCACCCCGACCTGTCGTTCAACCGGCCGTTCCTGCTCGCCATGGCGAACGCCGGCCCGGCGACGAACGGCTCCCAGTTCTTCATCACCGTGACGCCCACGCCGCACCTCAACTTCCGCCACACGATCTTCGGCGAGGTGGCTGATCAGGCCAGCCGCGACGTCGTGTCGACGATCGCGAAGGTGCCGACCGGCCGCATGGACCGTCCGGTCGAGCCCGTCGTCATCACGTCGGTCGAGGTCAGCGAGGCGTAACCCTCCCGCGAGCCGCGGCGCTCCGACCCAGGCGGGTCGGGGCGCCGTTCGTGTTAAGCGAGCGCTGCTCAATCGGTAGCCGTCGGATGAATGGCTTCGCTGGCTGAGCTTGTCGAAGCCTCTTGTGATGCTGCTTCGACGAACGCAGCCAGCGCTTGACCGTGGACGCCATGGCAGATCGGACGCCGACGCGCGCGTTCGCTGGCGGCGGCGTCGGGGTTAGCCGCCCAGCGAGAAGGCCGCCTCGAGGTCGTGACTCGAGTAGGCGCGGAAGGCGATGTGGGTCTCGGTGCTCTTGACGCCGGGGACTTTGTTGAGGCGTAAGGTGACGACCTCGGCGACCGCGTCATGATCGCGGACGCGGACCACCGCGATCAGATCGATGCGTCCGGTAACCGAGTACACCTCGGTCACGCCGTCGAGCGCGGCGATCTGCTCGGCGACCTCGGGAATCAGCGCGACATCGGCGTCGATGAAGACGAGGGCGGTGATCATGGTGCTCCCTGCTGCTGGACGGTCGACGCGCTCATCCTAGGAGGTGGGAGGCGAGAGCCGTGTCGTTGATGCCGCTGAAGATGGGCCAGGCCCACTCGCCTTGGATATCGATCAGACGGACGCCGGGGCGTTCGAGCCAGGCGGCGATCCGTTCGCTCTCTTCGACGAGGGCGGCAGGCTGCGGCCCGACGGCGGGCCGGACCGCCTCAGCGGCGGCCACGGCAGCCCTGGCAACGGCCTGAGGCACCTCGCCGGGCCGTGCCAGCGCGGCCGCCGCGAGGCGTCCATGACGAATCACATGGATCTCCCAGGCTCCGGCGACCTGAAGCGCGGCGACGATCTGGGGACAGGCCGCGATGGCCCGCAGCCGCTGGTAGCGGAGCGCCGCCCGCAGCGTAGCCCGGACGCGATCTCGCACGAGCCCCGCCTCTTCGAAGCGTCGCTGATCGACGAGGACGCGGAGGCGGCTGCCGCCCGCGTCCAAGATCGGCCGGACGTCGCGGCCCAATGCGGCCCGCACGCCGTCGGCGATCTGGCCATAGTCGTCCCTCGAAACCCGGCGGTCGCAGGGGGAGGCGCAGCGGCCCATCTCGCCCAGAGCGCAGGACGCCGTTGGCTTGGCCAACGACAGCCGGTCGGTGCACTGCCGGATCGGAAACGCGTCGTACACGGCCAACACCACCTGTTCGGCAGCCAGCCGCCCACCCAGGGGGCCGAAGTAGTCCGCGCCGTCGTCCGCGACGCGTCGCACGACGGACAGGCGCGGGAATGCCTCGTTGGTCAGCTTCAGCCAGACCTGGCGCTCCGGGTACTTCGACTTGCGGTTGTAGCGGGGCCGATGGGCGTCGATCAGCCGCAGCTCGAGGACCTCGGCCTCAAGGGGCGTGCGGCAGACGTCGGCTTCCACGCCTGAAGCGACCCGGACCATCTCCGCCATGCGGGGGCGCTTCTCGGCAGCCGTGAAGTAGGTGCGTACTCGGTTCCGGATGTTCACGCTCTTGCCGACATAGAGCACCTGCCTACGCACCATGCCCGCGGCGTCCGGTAGATCGGCATAGAAGCGGTAGACGCCCGGCGCGTCCGGCAGATCGGACGCCCACCCGCGCTTGGCCCGACGCTCAGGGGAGACTCCGCGCAGGAACTCGGCGAGGTCGTCGAGCGTTTCGACCCTCAGGTTGCCGACCCGCTCGAGCAGATGATGAAGCACTTCCACCGTCGCTCGTGCATCGGTCAGCGCGCGGTGGTTGGGCTCGACCGACACCTTGAAGTGGCGCGCGAGGGTGGAGAGCTTCACGTTGGGCACCTCGTCCCGCAGGAGGGCTCCGCGCGCTAGGCCGACGGTGTCGATCACTTCGTGGTGTGGCCAGGGGTAGCCGTGTTGCTCGCAGGCCCGCTTGAGAAAGCCGACGTCGAAGCGCGCGTTGTGGGCTACGAGGACGCAGCCGCGGGCGAACTCCAGGAACGAGGGGAGCGCCTCGGCCAAGCCGGGCGCTCCGGCGACCATGGAGTTCGTGATGCCGGTGAGCACTGAGATCAGGGGCGGGATGCCGACGCGGGGGTTCACCAAGGTCTGGAACTCGCCGGTCACGTCGCCTCCGCGGACGCGCACCGCGCCGATCTCGGTGATGGCGTCGGACGCGGTGCTGCCCGTGGTCTCCAGGTCGACCACGCAGAACTGCACGTCAACCAGCGCGCGACCGGTGTCGAAGATCTGCGGCTGGGCGAAGAGGCTCACGTCCCGCAACCTAGGAGGGGCCACCGACAGTTTCCGCGCGCGCTTCTCGGTGGGCTCGGGGCTCGGGCTTCCGTCTTGGTAGGTCTGGCGGACTGCGGCTTCCGATCTGGGCCGTGATTTCGTGGGGGACATCACCAGTCGACGGTCGCGGCCGCTCAGGCGCTCCGCGATTCTTTCGTCCGTCAGATCTAGCGGATGGAAGAGGCCGCTCCCGACCCGTCTGACCACCGCCTTTCAGAAACTGTCGGAGGGGGTGGCCACCATGGGGTCATGGACATGATGATCGTTGATTGCGACACCTGCGAGGTGCGTGGGCGGTCGTGCGGAGACTGCGTGATCTCTGCGCTGTTGGGGGTGCCGGACGCGACGGCGCCGCCCATCTTGAGCGACGAGGAGCAACGGGTCCTGGGCCTGTTCGCCGACTCCGGCCTGCTGCCGCCGCTCAGGCTGGTGGCGCCGTTGGCGCCCCCCGCGTGGGAGGCGCTGGGCTGAACCTCGGAGGTCTCAGAGCCGGGCGCTTTCCACAGGTTTCCTGAGGGATTCGTCAATTCCGGCCCAGTTCGCTTAAGCTACTTCTCAGGAACCTGGCTGCATGACCCTTCCCCGGCTGGCGAGGACCTGAAACTTGCCTTCTGAGGAGAATCAATCCGTGCTGTCACGTGGTCGTAAGTTCTTGTTGTCCGCTGCTGCGTGCACGTTGGCGACCTCGCTGGCCCTCGTCGGCAACTCCGCGATCGCCAGCGCCGATCCCGTGACCGCTGCGGCCGGTGCCGCTGCCGGCCAGACGGTTGCCTCGGCCCGCGCCACCCTCGATGCCCTGGACGAGCAGGTCGGCCAGCTCGAAGAGCAGTACAAGCAGGCTCAGGTCGTCCAGGAGGCGTCCGCGAAGCGCGCTGCGGCGCTGCAGGCGGACGTGACCGCCCAGACGGCTCGCGTGGACGCGCTGCACAAGCAGGCCGCCGGCTTCGCCCGGGCCGCCTTCCAGAGCGCCGGCGTCGACCAGACCACCCAGCTGTTCGTGTCGGGCGATCCCGAATCCTTCATGAAGCAGATCTCGACGGCGTCCAAGGTCGACGAGAACATGAACGACCTCCTCGTGCGCTACCAGTCCGAGCAGGCCAACCTGGTCGACCTCAAGCGTGCGGCGGACGCCGAAGCCGCGAAGGCGACCGAGGCCGTCCAGGCCATGGCGAAGGCGACCGAGCAGGCCAAGGCGAAGTTGGCGGACCAGCAGGCCCTGCTGAGCCAACTGAGCGCCGAGCAACGCGCCGCCGTTGAGGCGGACACTGCCGTGACCACCAATGCCGCCGCCGCAGCGGCCGCGGCGCCCGCCGGTGCGGCGTCCACCTCGACCATGTCGGGCGGCACGGCGGCCGGGCAGAAGGCGGCCGCCTACGCGATCGCTCACGTCGGCTCTCGCTACGTGTGGGGCGCGGCCGGGCCGAGCGCCTTCGACTGCTCCGGTCTGATGCTGGCCGCGTACGCCACCGCGGGAATCTCCATCGAGCACTCGGCGATCGGCCTCTCGCGCAGCTACCGTCCCGTCGCTCGGGGCGACCTGCAGACCGGCGACCTGGTCTTCTGGTACCGCCCGATCCACCACGTTGGCATGTACGTGGGCAACGGCATGGTCGTCCACGCGCGCAACCCGCGCGTCGGCGTCGTCATGCAGTCGCTGGACTCCTACGGCGCCCCGTACTCGGGCGCGGTGCGCGTCACCGGCTGAATATTTCCTGAGAGCTTGGCAGATTCTCTCAGGTGAGTTAAGGTTTCGTTCAGGAACTTTGGCCGCTTCGCTTCCCCTGGCAAGCCAAGGCTGTCCTGGACCAGAAGGAGCCTTCAGCCATCATGATGTTTCGCAAGCCCGTCCTAGCCGCCTTGTCCGGCTTGCTGGCGACGTCGTTGGTGCTCACTGGGGGGGCGAGCATGGCCAACGCGGATCCGGCCTCTGACTTGGCGCAGGCGCGATCGGCTGCCGCCGCCGCGAACCGCTCTCTGGCTTCGGCCCAGGCCGAGCTCGATCGCCTCGATGCTCTCGTCGGCGATCTCGAGGAGAAGTACGGCCAGGCCAAGATCGAGCAGGAGGCCTCCGCGCAGCGGGCCGCGGCTCTGCAGGCCGACGTGACAGCCCAGGCGGCCAAGGTCGAGGCGCTGCACAAGCAGGCGGCCGGCTTCGCCCGCGCCGCCTTCCAGAACGCCGGCGTCGATCAGACGGCCCAGCTGTTCGTGTCGGGCGATCCCGAATCGTTCCTGCAGCAGATCTCGACGGCGTCCAAGGTCGACGAGAACATGAACGACGTCCTGCAGCGGTACCAGGCCGAGCAGGCCAACCTCGGCGACCTCAAGCGCGCTGCGGACGCCGAGGCTGCCCGGACCACGGCGGCGGCCACGCAGATGGCCCAGGCCGAAGCCGAAGCCGAGCGCAGCCTCGCCGAGGCCCAGGACTTGGTGTCCAGCTTGTCTGCCGAGCAGCGCGCCGCCCTCGACCAGATTCAGTCTGCTCAGGCCGCAGCTGCCGCTGCAGCCCAGGCTGCAGCCCCCGCAGCTGCAGCTCCTGCGGCCGCGGCTGCACCGGCCGCGGCCGCTCCCTCGGCCCCGGCCGCGAAGGCCGTCGCCCCGGCCCCGGCTGCGACTCCGGTGGCCGATGCGGGGGCGCCGTCATCGGCTGCCGCCAAGGCCGTCGCGTTCGCCCGAGCCCACCTCGGCGACCGGTACGTGTGGGCGGCGGAGGGTCCCAACGCGTTCGACTGCTCGGGGTTCACGTTGTCCGCCTACCGCGCGGCCGGCATCTCGCTGCCCCACTCGTCGTCCGCTCAGTCGGGGATCGGACGCTCGGTGTCCCGCTCCGACCTGCAGCCGGGCGATCTCCTGTTCTGGTACAGCCCGATCCACCACGTCGCGCTCTACGTCGGCGACGGCATGATGATCCACGCGCAGAACCCGCGAGTCGGCGTGGTGATCACGCCCGTCAGCCAGTGGCTCGGCTACGGGATCTACTTCGCCGGAGCACGCCGCGTAAGCTGACGCCTATCGCGACACAGCCCGGACTCCGCCGCCGCAGCCTCCTCCTAGCTGCGGCGGCTTCCGCGTCTCTGGCCGGTTGCGCTCCACCGGCCGGGCCACGTGAGCGTTCCAGCACCCCCGAGCTGGCGTCCGACCTGAGCAATGCGCTCCGCACGGCCAATGCCGCCCGGTTCGCCGGGATCTTCACGCCGGACGCCGAGGGCCTGAGGCTGTCGGGTCTGCTGTGGCGCAACCTGATCGCGCTCGGCGTGATCGACCTCACCGCGCAGGGCGACGCCCTGGTCGTCGAGTGGTGCGGTCCCGGAGAGATCCTGGGCGCCGTCGAGCAGGTCGTGCCGTGGCTGGTCGACGGGCGCATCGTCCGGCTCGCGCCCCGCGGCCCCGCCCGGCCGTTGTGGCTCGCTGAACCCATCACCATGCTGCCCGGCGATCAGGTGGGAGTCATCGTGGGCGGCTCCAGCGCGGGCAGCGACGCGCGGGGCTTGCTCACCGCCGCGGAGCGAGCCGTCCACCTGCTGGCCACGTCAGAGCTGCGAGCCGCCGTGACCTCCTGGGACGGCAGCCTGGTCGTCGGCGTCCCGTCCACCCTGGACGCCTTCGCTGCGGTCACCGGTCTGGGCGCCGACGTGGCCGCACGCACGCAGGCCGTCACGGTGATGGCCTCGGCCGACTCCGCGCCGCGGATCGTCCTCAACCGGCTGGCGATCGCCGGACTGAGCACCGACGAACTCACCACCGTGCTCGTCCACGAAGGCGTCCATGTCGTGCTGCGCACGCCGACGTTGCGGGCTCCCTTGTGGCTCAGCGAGGGCCTCGCCGAGTCGGTCGCGGCGGCGTCCGATCGGGCGACGAAGCTGAGAAACGACGGCCTCTTCAGATCCTCGCCGCGGCCGACCGCCCTGCCCACGGCAGCGGAGCTGAACGGTCCGGACGCAGCCCGCGCCTACGCCTTGAGCGCCCATGCCGTGGACGCGGCAACCGCGCGCTGGGGGCGTCCGGCGGTGCTGGACTGGCTGCTCGACTGGACGGCGCCGGAACGCCCGACCGAGGCCGAACTCACCGCCACCTACCTGGCGAGCCTGCCCTAGGAGTGCGCGGCCAGGAACTCCAGGCTGGTGTCGATGATGAAGTCGGCGTCGTTGTCCATGGTGGCCACGTGGTAGCTGTTGGCCAGCACGTGCTCGGTCACCTCGGCTGAGGAGACCTGCCGGGTGATGATCTCGACGGACGCCGGCGGCACGACGTGGTCGACGGCGGAGCGGAAGATCACCAGCGGGCACTCCACCAGATCCAGGTACGGACGCAACTCGCCCCACAGCTTGTACATGGCGTGGACGGACGCGATTGGCGTCCGCTCGTAGGCGCCCTCGTCGATGTCGAGGACGGCGTCGTTGGCGATGCCCTTGACCGACTTGACCACGTGCTTGAGAACGCCGGACAGCGGCACGAGCGGGCTCGCGACCGTGACGGCCGGGTTCACCAGCATCAGCCCTGCGACCTCCGACGGACGCTTCTCGGCGAGCATCAGCGACAGAGCCCCGCCCATCGACAGGGACGCCACGAAGACCTGATCGCAGGACGCCTTGAGTTCAGCGAAGGCCCGCTCGACGCAGGCGTACCAGTCCTGCCAGGACGTGACGGCGAGGTCCTCCCAGCGAGTGCCGTGGCCGGGCAGCCGGGGGAGCGAGACTCGGTAGCCCGCCGCGGCCGTCCGCTCGGCCCAGGTGCGCAGGGACGCGGGGCTGCCGGTGAAGCCGTGGACGAAGAGGACGCCGATGCGTCCGTCGCCGGCGGCGTAGGACTCGGTGGAGGGACGCTGTGCCATGAGCGCATCGTAGGCTCCCAGCCGCACTGGCTACGCTATGGCGGTCCAAGGAGGTCGCCCATGTCGTGGTACTCGTTCTTCAAGTACTCCCTCGTCCGCCCGTTCGTGAAGCTCGCCTACAAGGCCAAGGCGGTCGGCACCGAGAACATCCCGTCGTCCGGGGGCGCCATCATCGCCTGCAATCACACCTCGGCGACCGAGACCTACATGATGCCGGCGCTCATCAAGCGTCCGGTGACCTACCCCGCCAAGCGTGAGCTGTTCATCCCCGGCAAAGGCCTCAAGGGCATCCCCCAGACCGTGATCGCGTGGGCGGTCAAGGCCGTGGGGCAGGTTCCGCTGGACCGCACCGGCGGACGCGCCGCGCTCGACGGGCTGGGCCCGGTGCTGCAGGTGCTCAAGGACGGTGGAATCGCCGGCATCTATCCCGAGGGCACCCGCTCGGTCGACGGACGCCTCTACAAGGGCAAGACCGGCGTCGCCCGCCTCGCGCTGGCGGCCAACGTGCCGGTCGTGCCGTGCGCCATCACCCACAACGAGATCACGGGCAAGCTGTTCGGCGCGATCCCGATGGCCGATCACCCCGTCGTCACCTTCGGACGCCCCCTCGACTTCAGCCGCTACGCCGGCTGCCAGGACGACCGCGCCGTCATCCGGTGGGTCACCGACGAGATCATGAACGCGATCATGGAGCTGTCCGGGCAGACCTACGTGGACGCCTACGGCACGTCGATCAAGTACGGCGGCATGACCGTCGAGGAGGCGGACGCCCGCGTCGCGGCCCGTCCCGGCCTGGGGCTGGCCGTCCCTGAGCCGTGCGCGACGGCGTCCGACTGATTCGCGGGCAGCGGACAGCGACGCCCGGGCTCCGGCCGCGGGCTACCATGACCGGCGTGTCTTCGCCCTACCCGTCGTTGTCTGACCTCCACGCGCTCGGGGCTGCCCAGCAGCCCCAGTACCCGGACGCGTCCGAGGTCGGGCGCGTCGTGGAGGCGCTGCGGCGGCGTCCGCCCTTGGTGTTCGCGGGCGAGGTGGATGAGCTCCGCGGGCGGATCGCCGAAGCCGCCGCGGGCCGCGCGTTCATCCTGCAGGCGGGGGACTGCGCCGAGACGTTCGACAACGTGACGGCCGTCAACATCAAGAACTCGCTGCGCGTCCAGCTGTCGATGGCGCTGGTCCTGCAGTACGCGGCCCAGGTGCCGGTGGTCAAGGTCGGACGCATCGCGGGCCAGTACGCCAAGCCCCGCAGCAGCGACTCGGAGACCCGCGAGGGCGTCACGCTGCCGTCGTACCGCGGGGACGCCGTCAACGGCCTCGACTTCGACGAGGCGTCCCGGCGCAACGATCCGCAGCGGCTGGTGGAGGTCTACAACGCCTCGGCGGCGACGCTCAACCTGGTGCGCGCGTTCGTCAACGGCGGCTTCGCCGACCTGCGGACGGTCCACTCGTGGAACTCCGAGTTCGTCCGCTCCTCGGCGATCGAGGCCCGCTACGAGGCGCTGGCGGCCGAGATCGAGCGCGCTCTGGCCTTCATGATCACGTGTGGCATCGGTGGCGACGAGCTGCGCACGATCCACTACTACGCCTCGCACGAGGCGCTGCTGATGGAGTACGAGCACGCCCTGACCCGCATCGACTCGCGCACCGGAACGCCGTACGGCACGTCGGGCCACATGCTGTGGATCGGCGAGCGGACGCGGCAGCTGGACGGCGCGCACGTCGAGTTGCTGTCGCGCCTGCGCAACCCGATCGGGGTCAAGGTGGGCCCCACCGTCTCGCCGTCGGACGCCGTCGCGCTCGTCGAGCGACTGGACGCCCAGCACGAGCCCGGACGCCTCACGCTGATCTCGCGGATGGGGGCCGACAAGGTCCGCGACGTGCTGCCGCCCATCGTGGAGGCGGTCGAGGCCACCGGCCGCAAGGTCGCCTGGGTCTGCGATCCGATGCACGGCAACACCTTCAGCACGTCCAACGGCTACAAGACGCGCTCGTTCGACCGGGTCTGGGCCGAGGTCGACGGCTTCTTCGACGTGCATGCCGCGCTGGGCACCTGGCCCGGCGGCGTTCACGTCGAGCTCACCGGCAACGACGTCACCGAATGCGTCGGCGGCGCGCAGGAGCTGTCGGAAGAGAACCTCGCGCAGGCGTACGAGTCGGCGTGCGACCCCCGGCTGAACCGCAACCAGTCGCTGGAGCTGGCGTTCTACCTGGCCCAGCGGCTCAACGACGACATGATCGCCCGCGGCGAGAACCCGGTGCAGGCCTTCGAGCCGCACGAACTGGCATGAGCGTCGCGTCCGTCATCGACCTGAGGAGCGACACCCTCACCCAGCCCAGCGCGGGCATGCGCGCGGCCATGACGTCGGCGTCCGTGGGGGACGACGTCTACGACGAGGACCCGACCGTCCACGAGCTGGAGGCGCGTGTCGCGGCCCTGCTGGGGCACGAGGCGGGGCTCTTCACCGCGACGGGATCGTTGGCCAACCAGCTCGGGGTCGCGCTCCACGTCGGTCCGGGCGAGGAGGTGCTCTGCGACGCACGCGCGCACATCGCCCGCGCCGAAATGGGCGCGCACGGAGCCCTGCACGGCGTGACGATGCGCACCTGGGTGACCAACGACGGCGTCGCGGACGCCGCCCAGATCACGAACCTGCTCGAGCCGGACGCCGGCCCGTACCTGGTCTCGACGCGCTGCGTCGCGCTGGAGAACACGCACAACTTCGGTGGCGGCACGATCCAGCCGCTGCCCGGGCTGCAGCGCGTGACGCGGATCTGCCACGACCTCGGCGTCAAGGTGCACCTCGACGGCGCCCGGCTGTGGAACGCGCACGTCGCGACCGGCGTCCCGCTCGACACCTACGGACGCCTCTTCGACACCGTCTCGGTCTGCCTGTCCAAGGGGCTCGGCGCGCCCGTCGGCTCGGTGCTCGTCGGGACGGCGTCCGAGATCGCGCGAGCCCGCGTCCTGCGCAAGAGGCTGGGCGCCGGCTGGCGCCAAGCGGGGCTGCTGGCCGCCGCCGGCCTGTACGCCCTGGAGCACAACATCGGACGCCTCGCCGACGACCACGCCGCCGCTCAGGCCTTCGCGGAGGCTGTGGAGGCGAGGGCGCCGCACGCCGTGAAGTATCCCGAGACGAACATCGTGGTGGCCTCGACCGAGCGCACCAAGCCGGCTGCGGTGGTGGAGGCGGCCGCCGCCCGCGGCGTCCGGATCTCGGCCCTCGGGCCGAAGATGATCCGCGCGGTGACGCACCTGGACGTGTCGGTCGAGGACTGCGCCCGGGCCGGGGCGATCGTCGGCGACCTGCTCGCTAACTGAGGGCGGGCGGGGTGCGCAGGCCCAGCGACTCCCAGGTGTAGGGCCGGAGGCGTCCGAAGAAGGCGGCCGCAAAATTGAGCCGGTCGTCCAGCGTGGGGAAGTCGGTGTCCGGGACCACCAGGTCCATGCGCCCTGAGTCGATCGAGAAGGCGGGCGCGTCGATGGCCAGCAGCCACTCCATCTGCTGCGGATGGATGACGTCGTACGCGAAGCGGTCGTCGTCGGCGTTCACGCGATAGCGGCGGTTGAAGTCCTCGCTCTCGAAGGCGATCTTGCGCCCGAGGCGTCCGCCGAACATGCCCCAGTTCAGGCTGAGGTCGCGGAACGGAAAGTCGAGGAAGATCGCGGCGGCGGGCTCGGTGTGATGCGCGGTGTACGTCTCGGTGTGGCTGTTGCCGTTGGCGTCGGTGGTGGTGCGGGTCTCGGTCGTGTCCCAGTGGTGGGTGAAGGCGACCAACTGCAGGGCGCCGCGGCGTCCGATGATGACCTCTTTGGCCTCGTGGGCGTGGCCCGCGCCGGAGAAGGGGACGCTGGCCAGCCAGGCGTCGTCCTGGGGACGGTAGATCCAGGTGGGTCGGCCGTAGAAGCTCAGCTCCGCCGGCACCGGACCCGGGGCTCCGGCGGGCAGCGACCGGATGATCGCGACGATCTCTGCCGCGCAGTTCAGCACCGGGAGCAACAGCTCAGGGTCGCTGGGAACGGGCGCGACGGTGAGCCGGCGGCCGTCGACGCTGAGGGTCGCGCTCGGCAGCAGCTTGCGCAGCAGGTGGGCTGCGGGCGGCACGCTCGCGGCGACGGCCTGGGTCCAGGTGGCGTCCGCGCCGACGACGGACCAGCCGTCGACATCGAGACGCTGGCCAGCGACGCCCCTGCGTTCCCGACCGGCCGGCGCCAGCTGGGCCTCGGGGTAGGCGGCGCCCAGGTCCAGTGCCGCGACGAACTGCCAGCCGCTGACGTCGCTGCGGTAGCGGACGGCGACGAAGTCCACACCGGACGCCGTCCGTCCGGTGATCCGGTCCTCGACCCTGCGCTGGCGTCCGAGGCCGAAGGGTGGGCAGTTCAGGCCGTACACGGTCTCGAGTCCGGGGCTCGGCTCGTAGTCCCAGCCGAACGCGCCGACCTTCGCCCGGTACATCGCGCGGATCACCGCCCGGGCGACGAAGATGCCGATCACGACGACGGCCACAACGCCGGCGATCACCACGAAGAACTCCACGGGCGAGAAGGCGGAGCCGAAGGGGGTGTCCTGGCGCATGGGGCCCAGGGTAGCGACGAAGTGCTGCTCAGCCGATGAAGATCGTGACCGGCGAGCCGGCGTCGACGCGGCGTCCCGAGGCCGGGTCCGTGGACACGACCGTGCCCGGGACGCCTGCCTTCGTCGGGGACGGGGCGGTCGTGACCGTGAAACCGGCGGCCTCCAACTTCGCGGTCGCGGCGGCGGCGTCGAGCTTGCGGACGTCCGGGACCACGACCTGCGCCGGACCCTTGGAGATCACGAGCGTCACCGTGTCGCCCTTGTGCACCTGACCGGGCGCGGGGGACTGCGAGACCACACCGCCCTTCGCCACGGTCGGCGAGATGGCCTCGGTGCTCTTGACCTTCAGCCCGGCTCCGATGAGGGCCGCCTTGGCGTCCGCTGCGGGCTTGCCGGACCAGTCCGCGAGGTCCACGGGCTCGATGCCCTTGGAGAGCACGAAGTCGACGCCCGAGCCGCGGTGCAGGGCGGTGCCAGCGGGGGTGGCCTGGCTGAGGACCGTCCCCGCGGGGACCTTGGGGTCGTAAGCCTCCGTGATCGCCCCGGCGACGAGGCTCGCGTCCGCCAGGGCCCCGAGCGCCTGATCTCGGGTCTTGCCCTTGAGCAGCGGGACGTCGTACAGCTGGGCGCCCTGGGAGAGGTAGACGATGACGACCGAGTCCGGCGCGAGGTGGGCGCCGCTCGCGGGATCCGTCCGCAGCACGATGCCCGGGGGCACGGTCTCGGAGTACTCCCGGACGAACGTGGCGGCTAGGCCCGCCTCGGCGAGCGCCGTCCTCGCGCCCGGCTGTTCGAGGCCCTTCACCGCGGGGACGGCGGGGAGGCGTCCGGCCGTCGCCCACCAGGTGCCCAGCAGCAGCGTCCCGACCACGATCAGGGACGCCACCGCGGCGACGAGGCGACGGCGCCGGTGCATGGGGCTCTGGACCCACTGGCTCGGGGTGATGACCTGCGGGCGCGACGGCGGCGAGTAGGGGGAGATCGGCGCGGGCCTGGCGGACGCGTCGGCGTCCGGAATGCCCGGCGACGACGGGGACCCGAGGCGAGCGAGGCGCAGCTCACGCAGACGCGGCAGCCAGCGGGCGGCTTCCGGCATCGACGCGGCCTCGCGGGAGTCGACCGAGGACGCCGAGACGGCCGAGCGGGGGGCGGCGGTGACGAGCTCAGGGAGGGACTCCCTCGCCTGGTCGACACCGTGACGCGTCGAGGCCGTCATCAGCGCGAGGAGCGCTCCGGAGTCCGGCACCCCGTGGGTAGCGGCCGTCCGCGCTCCCCGGACCTGATCCAGCAGGACGCCGGCGTCGGTCTGGCGGCGCGCGGGCGTCCGGATGGTGGTCGTGCGGACGAGGGCGTCCAGGTAGTCCGGCACCGGCTCGGCCGTGCGCGGCGCCGCGGACGGCACGGGGACCGGGCGGTGGACGTGCGCGTACGCGATCTCGAGCGGCGTGGCGCCCCGATGCGGCTTCACGCCGGTGAGCAGCTCGTAGAGCAGGATGCCGAGCGAGTAGACGTCGGAGCGCGTGCTCGCCTGTCCGCGCGAGACCAACTCGGGCGCGATGTAACTGACCGTGCCGATGACGACGCCACCCTCGGCCACGGAGGCGGCGGTCACGTTTCGCGCCAGCCCGAAGTCGGCGACCTTGATGTGGCCGTCGGTCGAGATCAGGACGTTCTCGGGCTTGACGTCACGGTGGATGATCCCGGCGGCGTGGGCGGCCGCCAGCGCGGCCACGACCGGCTCGAAGAGTTCGAGTGCCTGCACCGTCGGGAACGGTGCCTCGAGCGTGATGAGCTGCCGCAGCGTGATGCCACGGACGTACTCCATCACGATGTAGGGACGCCCCTCGTCGTGCCCCTGGTCGAAGACCGCGACCACGTTGGGGTGGGAGAGCAGCGCCGCGGCCCGCGCCTCGGTGTCGAAGCGCGAGGCGATGTCCCCGTCCTCGTCCAGGCCGGGGTGCATGATCTTGACGGCCACGGTCCGGGACAGGCGCAGGTCGGTGGCCTCGAACACGGTCGCCATGCCTCCGCGCGCGATGCGACGGACGATCTGATAGCGATCGTCGAGAGTGGAGCCCAAGATGGGGTCACCGCGGCGCACGTTCAAAGCAATCTTTCGGCCATGGGTCGGGGAAGTGGTGCATGGTCGAACCTGGCGGCAACTCTAGGTGACGAGGTCATTCATCACCGAACGCGACCCGCCGCGGGGGGCCAATATGCTGTGCTCCGTGACTGCGCTGCTGGGTCTGGACACCCGCCTCAAGACCGCCCGACTCCTGTGCGTGACCGACGCCCGCGTCCGCTCGAAAGACCTCGCAGGATTCGTCAACGGACTCTGCGGCGGCGGGGTCGACATCGTCCAGTTGGCCGACCCGTCGCTCAGCACCAAGGACGCCCTCGCGGCCCTGGCCACCCTGCGCAAGGCCGCCGCGCCGCGGCAGGCGATCGTGTCCGTCTGGTCGGACGCCGACCTGGCCGGGGAGTTCCTGGCCGACATGCTCGTCCTGCCCGACGACGGCGTGTCGGCTGCCCGCGCCCGGCGCCGGATCCACGAGTACGCGCTGATCGGCCGGTCGTGCCACTCGCGCGCCGACATCGACGCCGCCCTGGCCGACCCCGGCATCGACGTCCTGATCGTCACCGCGGACCTGTCCTCGGTCGAGTACGCCGCTGCGAAGGCCCCCCAGGGCGACCCGGCCTCGAAGCCGTGGTTCGCGGCCGGCGGCATCACGGTCGACTACCTCGACTTGCTGATCAAGGCGGGCTGCCGCCGCGTCGTCGTGGGTCGGGCCCTGACCAAGGCCAAGGATCCCCAGGCGAAGGCGTCCGAGTTCTCGACGGCGATGAAGGCCGCCTGGGACGCCGACCCGGCGATGGAGAAGGTGGTCTTCGCGGCCTTCGGACGCCGCCCCCGGGCAGCCGGCGCGGAGGCGTCCGGCACGGAACATCCGGAGGCCCCGGACGCGGGTGATGGCTTCGGCTCGCTGTCGAACCCGTTCGCGAGGGCAAAGTCGACGCCACCGCCGGCCGATGGGCCGACGATCGACGACCCGATCTCGAACTAGCGGCTGACCAGGGCCCAGATCAGGCCCGCCCAGATCAGCCCGCCGAAGAAGAAGAACGCTCCGAGGACGCCGACCACGAACTGGCCGGCGAAGCGTTCCAGCCGCGGCAGCTCCAAGACGGCCTCGAGCGCGTCCTGGGGGTCCCGCCACACCGTGACCTGCGTGCCGAGGGGGCGTCCCGATACGTACTGGCCGTGGGGCTCCGGGTGTAGGCGTCGCGTGCCGCCCTCGGGCAGGGGGTACTCGACGACGTCGATCGGCCCGTGGGCGTCCCGGTCGCGTCCGATGATCGTGCCCGCGACGATCGTCCAGCGCTTCGCCGCCGTCACCTTCCGGATGGCGAGGATCGCCCAGAGCATCGTGACGAGTCCGGGGATGATGATCAGGGTCGGGCCCGCGTACACACCCATGCCCGGCTCCTAGAACGTCCTGCGGACCGCGGCCCGCGCCAGGTTGGCCAGACCGTCGGACGCCGCCCCGAGCCACGGAGCGTGGTCCAGCGCACTGATCGCGGCGGCGAACTCGCGCTCGATGGCCTGCTCGACGAAGGCCTGCGCGCCGGAGTCGACGATGATCGTCTTGGCGGTCTCGATGTCGTCGGCCGACAGGTCCGGACGCCCGAAGAGGTCGGCGAAGCGGCGGGCCGCGGCGTCCGAGGCGCCAGCGAACGTGCGGACGACCACCAGGGTGAGCTTGCCCTCGCGCAAGTCCTCGCCGGAGTCCTTGCCGGTCAGCGCCTCGTCGCCGAACACGCCCAGGAGGTCGTCGCGGTACTGGAAGGCGCGTCCGAGCGGGCGGCCGAAGGCGCTGAACGTCGCCTGCTGCGCGTCGGACGCCCCGGCGATCGCGCCGCCGATGTGCAGGGGTCGCTCGACGGTGTAGCACGCGGACTTGTAGGTGACGACGCGCGAGACGAGCGTTTCGAGTTCGGCGACGCCCGCGGGCGTCCGGGTGCGGGCGTACGGGTCGACCGACTGGGCCAGCACGTCCAGGTATTGCCCGGCGGTGACCTCGGTCCGGACTGCCTGCACCCACGGCCGGACGCGGGCGAGCGCGTCGGAATCCAGCCCCGCGTTGTCGAGCATCTCGGCCGACCAGACCAGCAGCAGGTCGCCGAGCAGGATCGCGCCGGCGCGTCCGAACGCCTCGGCGTCGCCGCGTCCGGACGCCTCGCGATGATCGGCCTCGAACTGCCGGTGGGCCGCTGGGACGCCGCGGCGCGCCTCGGAGGCGTCCATCACGTCGTCGTGGATCAAGGCCGAGACGTGCAGCACGTCGAGGGACGCCGCCGCCGCGACGACGGCGTCCGGCAGGTGCAGCGAGCCCGCGGCCGCCGCCCAGCCCCACGCGCAGAAGGCCGGACGCAGCCGCTTGCCGCCTGCGGTGAAGGCCGCTCCGCGGTCGACGAGCGTCGACACCTCGGGGCCGATCGCGGACAGCTTCGAACGCTGGCCCACGAGGAAGGCGTCGATGGCATCGCCCACGGCCGACTTGAAGCCGGGGGAGACGGGATGCGAGGCGTCCAGGGTGACCACGAGGCGAGCCTAGCCGCAGCGGCGGCGTCCGATCGCCGTAGGGTTGGGCCCCATGACCAGCCAGACGATCGCCCAGCGACTGGGCGAGCCCGACCGGCCCACGTTCAGCTTCGAGTTCTTTCCTCCCTCGGACGCCGCCGGCGCGTTCGTTCTGCTGGACACGGTGGTCAACCTGCGCGAGCTGCGTCCGGACTGGGTGTCGGTCACCTACGGCGCGACCGGTGCGACGCGGGAGCGCACGTTCGACGCCGTGCGGGCGATCCAGCGGCACGGCGGCGTCCAGACGATGGGTCACCTGACGGTGTCGGGCCAGACGCGCGACGAAGTGGCCGCGGCGCTGGCGTCCTATGCGGAGCTGGGGGTCAAGCACATCCTGGCGATCCGGGGCGACATGCCGGCGGGTCCGCTGACGCCGTTCGAGGCGCATCCGGACGGGCTCGGCAACGCGACCGAGCTGGTGCGGCTGGTCAAGGCGTCCGGCGACTTCGAGGTCGGGGTCGCGGCGTTCGCCGACGGGCACCCTGCCCAGTTCGATCTGGACCTGGACGCGCGCATCCTGCTCGACAAGCAGGAGGCGGGGGCGTCCTTCGCGGTGACGCAGATGGTGTTCCGGGCGGACTCCTACCTCGCGCTGGTCGAGCGCTTCCGGGCGCTGGGCGGGACGATCCCGATCGTGGCCGGCATCATGCCGGTCACGAACCTGGGTCAGATCGCGCGGTTCAAGGCGATGGCCGGGGACGTCATGCCCGACGACCTTGTCGCCGAGCTGATGACGGCCGCCGACGACAAGGCGCGGTTCCGCGAGATCGGGCTCGAGCGGATCACGCGCCTGTGCGATCAACTGCTGGCCGGCGGGGCGCCGGGGCTCCAGTTCTTCACGCTGAACCGCTCGACGGCTACGAACGAGATCGTCGCCAGGCTCCGGCAGATTCCCCCACATCGAGCGTGACGAGCAGCTGCGTCGGACGCGTCAGCGCCACGTAGAGCACGCGGACGCCGCCGGGCGACTCGGCCACGACCTCGTCCGGCGACACGACCACCACGGCGTCGTACTCGAGGCCCTTCGCCTCCAGCGGCGTGACGAACCAGACCCGGTCGATGTCGACCGAGTTCATCTCGGACGCCAGCCGGCGCAGCACCGCCGCCTGCAGGGCTTCGATGCGGGACGGCGGGACGATGACGCCCACGGTGCCTGGGACTTGGTCGGTGAGGGTGTCGATCCGGGCGGCGAGATCGCTGACCAGGGCGGCCTCGGAGACCCGCGCCAGCTCGGGCTCGTTGCCCGTCGACCGGACGGCCGTCGGCAGATCGGCCTTGGGGTAGGCGCGCTTGACGATCTCGGCGGCGAGGTCGAAGACCTCCTTGGGGGAGCGATAGTTCACCGAGAGCCGGAACTCGCGGTGCGGCGCGGAGCCGATCAGTTCGCGCACGGCGCGTCCGACCTCGTCCAGATCTGGCCACGAACTCTGCGCCAGGTCGCCGACGATCGTCCAGGACGCCTGCGGCCCGCGGCGGCGGAGCATCCGCCACTGCATGGGGGTCACGTCCTGGGACTCGTCGATGAGCAGGTGGGCGTAGTTCTCGACGCTGTCGTCGTCGGGGTCGGCCTCGATGGAGCGCGTGTAGCGGTCGGCCATGGTGACCAGCTCCGACACCTCGGCGCCGGAGGTGAGGAAGAGCGTGGGGTCGCTGTCGCCGGCGTCGCGCGGGAGGGGTCCGAGGATGGCGGCGAGCTCGTCCAGCAGCGCGGTGTCGGCGACCGACCAGTCGTCGTGGGTGGCATAGGACGCCGTGAGCGCGGCGCGTTCGGCCTCGGTCAGTAGGTCGGTGGCGATGCGGTCGACGACGCCGGCGTCCGCGAGGCGGCGCAGCACCTCGGTCGGGACCAGCGGCGGCCACCAGGTGCTGAGGAACGTCCGGTAGGCGCTCGAACTCGTGATCAGGTCGTCGATCGCGTCGGCGTCCAACCCGAGTTCCTCGGGGACCTGCGGCCGCAAGGCAGCGAGCACCGCGCGCTCGGCGGCGTCCCGGGACGCGTTGAGCTTGCCGTGCGCGGCGACCGAGGTGCGGATGCGGTCGAGGGCGGAGGCGTCCAGCTTGAGGACGTTGCCCTTGACCGTGGTTAGCAGCTGGGTGGGCCCGTCGGACAGCGGCAGATTCACGAGCCGCTTGATCAGCGTGACCATGCGGAGGCTGCCCTTGACGTTCGCGGCCAGGGCGTCGTCGATGCGGGTCGCGCGGACGTCCGGTAGGACGTCGGACGCCACCGCCCCGATGGCCCGGAGCGTGACGGAGTCCTCGCCGAGGGACGGCAGGACGCGCTCGATGTAGTTCATGAAGACGGGTCCGGGGCCGACGACGAGGATGCCGCCGCGCTCGAACCTGCGCCGGTTGGAGTAGAGCAGAAAGGCGGCGCGGTGCAGGGCTACGACGGTCTTACCGGTGCCGGGTCCGCCGGAGATCACGGTGACGCCGCGGTGGTCGGCGCGGATCGCCTCGTCCTGCTCGGCCTGGATCGTCGCGACGATGTCGCGCATGTGCTTGCCGCGGGCGCGCGACAGGGCGGCCATCAGCGCGCCCTCGCCGACGATGGGCAGGTCGTCGATGTTGGCTTCGGCATCCAGCAGGTCGTCCTCGATGCCGATGACCTTGTCCGCCCGGCAACGCAGGACGCGGCGGCGGACGACGTCCATGGGGTTGTTCGGGGTTGCGCGGTAGAAGGGCTCGGCGGCGGGGGCCCGCCAGTCGATCACCAGCGGCTCGTACTCGGCATCGCGGACGCCGATGCGTCCGATGTAGCGGACCTCGCGGTCGGTGTGGTCGAGGCGGCCGAAGACGAGGCCCTCGTGCTCGGCGTCCAGGATGGCGAGGCGCTTGGCGGCCTGGAAGGCGAACGCGTCCCGTTCGAAGAGGGCGGTGCCGTCCTCCTCGCGGACCCACGAGCCCCGATCGGAGCGGTAGAGCTCCTGGCCGCTCTCGGCCGCGCTGCGGGCCGACTTCGTCGCCACGCCCAGCCGCTCGTAGACGGCATCCACGTGCGCCTGCTCGATCGCGAGTTCGCGGGACAGGACGTCACTGGAGACGCCGGCATCGGGCGAGTAGGCGTCGGACGAGTTGGTCAAGTGGGGTTCCCTCCGGACGTGGCCGTCGAGAGAGTTTAGTGCCTGCGCCGACGGCAGCCCAGTTGCGTCCGCCGGGACGCGTCCGTCAGGGCTTGTAGTCGCGGTTGCTGGGGCGGATGTCCTCGCCGGTGAGGTCCTCGTGCGCGGCGTAGGTGGCCAGGGCTGCTGTCAGCAGTTGCGCCCAGGGCTCGTTTCCACCCCGGCCGGACGCCGACGCGACGTACAGCGCCAGCTTGCGAGGCGTCCGGACGGCGGGACGAAGGAGCCAGGAGGCGTGGCCGTCCCAGCGGGCGCCGTAGCTAGCGGCCGGCGTGGGCCGTGCATGATCGTGGACGATCACCTCGGTGCCGGACTCGGTCGGGCGTCGGTAGGTGACGATCGGTCCGGACGCTGTGTGCCGGACCTGCTCGCTGAAGGGTTCTTGCTGGGGCAGGTGGGTGACGGTCACGTGCGGCGCCAGGGCCGGACGCAGGCGTGCCGTGGTGAGCCGGGTGGCCCACGAGGTGTCGCCCACCAGGCGCGGCTGCACCCAGGGGTTGATCGTGCTGATGACGGCGTCGCCGTCGAAGGCTGCCTGGTCGGTCGTGACGCGCGTCGACGAGATCGACGTGACCAGGGCTTTCGTCACGACTCGGACGCCGCGGGTCGCGAGCCGCTGGGCCAAGACGTCGAGGATGGCCGTGGCCGGCTGCGGGCGGTCGTCGGCGTCCACGAGGAGCCAGCGGCCGAACATGCGGTCGACGCTGAGGCGGGTGGCGAGCCAGGCCGGCGTCCGGTAGGGGTCTGATCCGACGCGGAAGGCGACGTCGCGGACGAGGGATCCGAGGTGCGGGTGGGGCTGGCGGCGGGCGAGAGCCTCGATGGTGAGCTTCGGGTCGAGGCGATGGCGACGGGAGGTGATCTGGGCGCGGTCGATCAGCTCGCCCTCGAGGCCCAACGGACGCATCAGCTGCCAGGACTCGTCGAGATCGTCGAGCAGGTCGCGCCAGCGGGTCGCGACGTCGGGGGAGTAGCGCTCGCTCATGAGGCGCCACTGCTCGGCGCGGTCGGTCGGCCACGACAGCCGGGTGCCGTCGGCGAAGTGATGTTCGACGTTCGGCGCGGGGATCAGGCGGAGCCCGCGGCGTCCGAACTCGGCGTCGAACGCGCGTCCGGACTTGCGAAACAGGTCCTTGAGCGGGGCCGGGAACGGCAGGACCGGAGCCCAGGCGCCGGGCTCTGCCAGGCGTCCGCCCAGGCGGTCACGCTTCTCGACGATGGTGACCTGGTGGCCGGCCTTCGCCAGGCGCGCCGCCGCGGCCATGCCGGGCAACGAGCCCCCCACCACGACGATCCGGGCCATGACGGAAGTGTGTCAGACGCCCGGACGTCGGGTGAGGCCCACTAGGCGATGCGGGCGCCGTCGTGCTCGCGACGCTCGGCGATGAGGCTGGTGGCGGTGACCACCGCCAGGGCGACCACGATGACGACCAGGGACGCCAAGGTCGGCACGCTCGGCACCCAGGACCACACGCCGTGAGCCCAATGCAGCCCGAGCTTGACGCCGATGAACGCGAGGATGAACGCCAGCCCGAAGCCAAGGTGTCGGAGCTTGGCCAAGGCTCCTTCCAAGACGAAGTAGAGCGCGCGCAGGCCGAGGAGTGCGAAAGCGTTGGTGACGAACACGAGGTAGGGGTCGCCGGTGATTCCATACACGGCCGGCACGGAGTCAACCGCGAACACCACATCGGTGCCCAAGATGGCGATCACGACGAGTGCCAGTGGCGTGAGCGCGCGACGTCCGGCTTGAGAGACGCTGAGGCGGGTGCCCCGGTAGTCGTCGGTGACCGGGAACCAGCGGCGAGCCAAACGCACGAGACGCAGTTCGGAGACATCAAGAGAATGACCGCCGTGGCGTGCGTCCCTCAGGACGCCCCACGCCGTGACGAGCAAGATGGCGCCGAAGATCAAGAACATCCAGGAGAACTGGGCGATCAGGACCGCACCCAGCGCGATGAACGCGGCACGAAGAATCAGGGCGCCGACGATGCCGATCAACAGCACCCGTTGCTGCAGCACGCGGGGCACGGCAAACGACGACAGGATCAGGATGAAGATGAAGAGATTGTCGACCGACAGCGTCTTCTCGACGAGATAGCCGGTGTAGAACTCGAGGCCGACCTCCGAGCCGTGGGCCTGCCACACCCAGACGCCGAAGAGGAGCGGAAGGGCGATGTAGAAGCCGGACCAGCCCAGGGCCTCGCGCATCGAAACATCGTGGGGGCGGCGGGTGAGCAGAAAGTCGAACGCGACCAGGGCCAGCACCCCGGCGACGGTGATGACCCACAGGGTTGGGGTGGCGATGGTCGTGGTGAGCAGTGACATCGGGTCCTCGCAGCTTGTGCTTGCGAGGTCTCCTTCACCCTGCGGGCGCGCGCCGGGCGGAGCGTGGGCCCCGCGCCATGACCGGCGTCGACTTTGAGAAGTACTCCCCTCGTGGGGCAAAATCTTGACAGACGAACGTTGACGCGTCAACTAGCGCGAGCTCTTCGATTGGTTCCTGCAGCACCGGAACCCAACTGGACGAGCGCTGTCTCGATGACCGCGTCCGCCCAAGAATGGCAACGTCGACCACTGCGCCAGCCAGCCCACTCATGAAGCTTCAGCGCCGCCCCACAGCCACAAGCCGCCCCATGCTTGTGGTGGGCCGGATGGCACCGTCGACGTGGACGGCGTCGTCGCGATCATCGCCGCCCAGTTCACCGGCGCCATGGGCGCCTGGAGCTAGCCCTTCGCCTGCGGCAGCCGGCGTCCGCGCCCGGACGACGGATTGGACGGCGGCGGCACCATCGGACCGATGTCGCCGTCGGGCGCCTCGTCCAGGTCGAGGATCACCGGTGCATGATCGGACGGGCCCGTGCCCTTGCGGGCCTCGCGATCGATCCAGGCCGCAGCGCGCCGATCCGCGACCGCGCCGGACGCCAGGATCAGGTCGATCCGCATGCCGAGGTTCATGTGGAACATGCCGGCGCGGTAGTCCCAGTAGGAGAACACCCGATCGTCCGGCCAGCGCTCGCGCACGACGTCGCGCAGCCCGATCGACTGCAGCGCCGCCAGCGCGGCCCGCTCGGGCGGCGTCACGTGGGTCTCGGTCGCGTAGGCGGCCGGGTCGAACACGTCGGCGTCAGTCGGCGCGATGTTGTAGTCGCCGCAGATCACTTGGTCGCCTGGCCAGTCCGCGGCCGCCGTCCGCAGCGCAGCGAGCCAGGCCAACTTGTAGTGGTAGTGCGGATCGCCCACCGTCCGCCCGTTCGGCACGTAGACCGACGTCACCCGGACGCCCCCGCACGTCGCGCTCACCGCACGAGCCTCCAGCGTGCCCGGATCAGGGAAGCCCGGGTCGCCCACGAGGCCCGCGGACGGAGCCTCCAGGCCCACCCGCGACAACACCGCCACACCGTTCCACTGCCCCTGGCCGTGGTGGGCGACTTGGTAGCCCAGTCGCGCGAGGTCGTCGCCGAGCAACTCGACAAAGGCGGCGTCCGAGACCTTGGTCTCTTGCAAGCAGACGACGTCGGGCCGTCGCTGCTCCAGCCACGGCACGAACCGGGGCAGTCGGGGACGGATCGAGTTCACGTTCCAGGTGGCAATGCGCACGGAACTACTCTCCCATGAGCACCAGACAGTCAGTTGTTGGCCGGCTCCTCGTCGATGACTAGCTGCCGGGCGGGGTGGATCGAGTAGTCGGCCATGTGATCGAACACCGAGCGCAAAGCCACGCGGTCTGGATCGGCGTAGTAGCCGCGCTGGGCCGCGGGGAAGTCCGCCCACTCTCCGGCGAAGTCGAACGCCCACGTGAACAGGTCGTGAGGTCGATCCGCCACTGCGAACAGGCAGGTGAATCCGTGTCGCTCCCGGACGCCGACGATCCGGCGCCACACCTCCAAGAAGCCGTCCCAGTCGCCGGTCAGGTCGTAGCGGCGCATGATCGCGATCCGGCCGTCCATCGACTCCGGCGTCGCGGACGTCAGCACCTCCACGTCGACCGGGCGCACCACCACATTGCCGAACACGTGCGGCCGGGCCGCGTCGGCCAGCACGGACGCCTCCGCCTCGGCCGCGACCAGGGCCGGGGCATCGGCGTCCGGATGCGAGTACAGCCAGGTGAACTTGGGCTCGGCGTCCGTCTCGACGAAGGCGCGATGCACGGTGAAGCCGCAGGCCCGCCGCAGCGTGACCTCGCGCCGCCACAGGGGGAGGTAGGCGTCCAGATGGTGCGGCTTGACGGTGAAGCGGTGCAGCCAGGTCGTCATAGCCGGGGATCCACCGGCTCGGACTCCAACGCCAGCACCCCGAAGACGGCCTCGTGGACGCGCCACAGCGGCTCGCCCGCGACCAGCCGGTCGAGCGCCTCCAACCCGAGCACGTACTCCCGCAGCGCCAGCGACCGCTTGCGCGACAGGTTGCGGTCGCGGAGGCGTCCGAGGTTCTCGGGAAGGGTGTAGTCCGGGCCGTAGATGATCCGCAGGTACTCGCGTCCGCGCACCTTGAGCCCGGGCTGCGCGAGACCGCCCTGGGGCAGCTTGGTGAGGTTGGCTAGGGGTTTTACGACCATGCCCTCGCCTCCTGCCTCGGTGAGGGCTTCCCACCACTGGACGCCGTCGGCGCGGCTGGCGTCGTCGGTCACGGCGACGATCGTCCGCCGGGTCGGACGGAACAGGTCCGGGCTGACCTGCACCAGTCGGTCGGCCACGCCCAGGTGCCACTCGTGGTCGACGGTGGCGAAGGTGCGTCCCTCGGCGGCCAGCACCTGGAACGGTGCCACCTGGACGCCGTCGAGCCCGTCCGTCGGCCAGACGTAGCGCCGCCACGCCTCGTCGTAGGCGCGCGCGTTCGTCAGGCGCTGCTGGGTGCGGGCCGCCAGGACGTTCACGTCCAGGCCCCTGGACGCCGCGGCGGCCAGGGCGTCGGCTGCCGGGGGCAGTGCCAGCAGCGCCGCCGCGCCGACGGGGGCGTACTGCTCGCGCAGCAGTCCTGTCGCCTTGACCGACCAGGGGAGCAACTCGGCGTCCAGGAGCAGCCAGTCGGTGTCCAACTCGTCGAACAGCCCGGCCGCGCAGACGGCGTCCGAGATTCTGGTCACCAACTCGGCGCTGACCGCGGGGGAGAAGAAGGAACGGCCCGTCCGCGTGTAGACCGCGCCGCCGGGGTCATGAGCCTGTCGACGGGCCGGGCGTAGGTAGACGACCGCCCGCGAGCCCATGTGCTTCTCTTCGCAGATCACCCGCGGCACGCCCCACTCGGCGAACTGGGCGAACGCCTCGTCCGGGTGCTCCAGGTAGCCCTCGCGGCGCGAGGTGGCCACCGGCGACATGGTGGGCGGCAGGTAGGGCACCAACCGCGGGTGCAGCGCGAAACGGCTCATCACTTCGAGCGCGCCGGCGGCGTCCTCGGCTGTGATGGTCACCCGACCCATCGCAGACGTCTCGATGGAGCGGCGTCCGCTGACGTCGTCGATTCGGAGCTCGTCGACGGCCCTCGTGGCCGGCGCGACCAAGGGTTTCGCGGGCGCGAAGTAGACGCGCGCGGCGTCCACCGAGACGGTCTCACGCTCGGGGTAGCGCAGGGCCGAGAGGCGTCCGCCGAAGACGCAGCCGGTGTCGAGGCAGATCGTGTTGTTGACCCACTCCAGCGTCGGGGTCGGGGTGTGGCCGTAGGCGACGAGCGCGCGGCCCCGGTAGTCCTCGGCCCACGGGTAACGGACCGGCAGCCCGTAGTCGTCGGTCTCACCCGTCGTGTCGCCGTAGAGGGCGAACGCCCGGACGCGTCCCGAGGCGCGTCCGTGGTAGGCCTCCTTGAGGCCGGCGTGGGCGACGACGAGGCGTCCGTCATCGAGGACCAAGTGGCTGACCAGCCCGTAGCACCAAGCTCGGACCGCCGCCCGAAACTCGGGCGTCTCGACGGCCAGTTGGTCGAGGGTCTCGGCCATGCCGTGGGTGCGCTTGACGTCGTGTCCGTCGAGGGCCCGGATGAGCTTCGCCTCGTGGTTGCCCGGGACGGCCAGCGCGTGCCCGGACGCCGTCGCACCGATCGCCAGCCGCAGGACGCCGGCGATGTCGGGTCCGCGGTCGACGAGGTCGCCGACGAACACGAGCGTCCGGCCGTCGGGATGGGAGACGTCAATCGGACGCCCCTCGTCGTCGCGCTGGACGGCGTAGCCGAGGCGAGCGAGCAGGTCGAGCAGCTCAGCCAGGCAGCCGTGGACGTCACCGACGATGTCGAACGGTCCAGCGAGGTCGCGCCGGTCGTTGAGCAACGGCTCGCGCACGATGGACGCCGCCGCGATCTCGTCAGGACCCCGCAGCATGTGGACCTGACGGAAGCCTTCCTTGCCGAGGTGCTTGATCGACTTGGCCAACTGCGCCTGCTGCCGCCGGATCGGTCCGTCGCCGAAGGGCCGATCCGGACGGTTCCGGTTGCGCTCGATGGCCACGTCAAGGCCGGCGTCCAGGACGATCGCCACCGGCAGCACGTCATGGTCGCGGGCCAGTTTGATCAGCGCGGCGCGCGAGTCGCGGCCAACATTGGTGGCGTCCACGACGGTGAGTAGGCCGCGGTCGAGACGCTTGCCGGCGACGTAGTGCAACACGTCGAAGGCGTCACCGGACGCCTCCTGGCTGTTCTCGTCGCCGCTCACGAGCGCGCGGCAGGCGTCGCTGCTGATCGCCTCGTACGGGGCGAACTTCTCGCGGGCGAACGTGGTCTTGCCCGACCCCGAGACGCCGATCAGGACGACGAGGCTGAGCGCCGGAATACGCACCGGGGTCATGACGCCTCCCTCGTGAACAGGGCGAGCTGGGTGGGCGTCCCGAGGTCGTCGTCGGCCTCGCCGACGCCGCGGAACTCGACAGCGTAACCGTGCCGCTCCGCGACCCCGTGAGCCCAGTCGGCGAACTCGGAGCGGGTCCACTCGAAGCGATGGTCGGCGTGGCGCAGTTGGCCGGACGCGAGCCCGTAGATCGCGTTGTATTCGGCGTTCGGCGTTGTCACGACCACGTGCGCGGCTCGGACCCCAAAGACCGACGCCTCCAGCGAGGCCAGCCGGTCGGACTCGACGTGCTCGATCACCTCGATCAGCAGCAGGGCATCGAAGGCCGCCAGCGCCGGATCGGTGTACGTCAGCGAGCCTTGCCGCAGCGTCACCCGGGCCCGCTGGCTGTCGCTGAGGCGCTCCAGCCGACGTTCGGCCTTGTCGAGTTCGCGAGCGGACACGTCGATGCCCAGGACCTCGGTGAACATGGGATCGTCCAGCAGCGCCCGCAGGTAGAGGCCCTCGCCGCAGCCCAGATCCGCGACTCGGCGAGCGCCGACCGCGCGCAGGACGGCCAGCACGGCGTCCAGTCGCTGCTGACGCAGCGGCGTCCGGTCGGTCGGTTCGTCGACGACGCAGCCGGACGCCGCAGGCGCGGCCTCGTCGTCGCTCGCGTCGTCGAGCGCGGCCAGCCGGGCGACGGCGTCCGAGACGAAGGACCGGCGGTGCGCCAGGTAGCGGTCGGTGATCAGACCCCGCTCCGGATGGGAGGCGAGCCAGCCTTCGGCGCGGCGAACGAGTTTGTCGACCTCGTCGGCGCCGACCCAGTAGTGCTTGGCGTCGTCCAGCACGGGCAGCAGCACGTAGAGGTGGCTGAGGGCGTCGGCGAGGCGGAGGCGTCCGGTGAGGGTGAGGTCGACGTACGGGGCCGGACCCCAGTCGAGGCCCGCTGCGAGCGGGGGCGCGACGGCGTCCACCTGCCAGCCGAGGGGCTCGAACAGGCGCCGGACGAGGTCCGCGCCGCCGCGGCGGGCCGGGCAGGCCGGGACGTGGATCGTCAGCGGCAGCTCGGACGCCGCCAGCTCGGGCCGCGAGTCGCAGCGTCCGGTCATCGCGGTGCTGAAGGCGCGCTTGATCGCCACGGCCAGCAGCGAGCTCGCGGCGTACGGGCGGTCGTTGACGTACTGGCCGAGCGCGAAAGCCTCGGGTCCAGTCTTCTTGCCGCGGACCAGCGCGATCGGATCGACCTCCAGCAGTAGCGCCGCCGTCGCGCGCGCAGGGGAGGACTCGGGGTAGAAGACGGTCGCCGTGCCGCTACCGGCGTCGATGGTCTGCACCCTGTCGGGATGCTTGTGCAGCAGAAAGCCCAGGTCGGACGCCGGATAGGCGTCCGTGTGGGGGGCGAGGGTGATCGTCAGCAGCACCGGTCCATTGTGACCCAGGCCTCGCCAGCCGGTTGAGCGCCTACGATTCCTGCCGCGAAGTGATAGGTGCGCTTTTGGTTGGACTACCAATCAAAAGCGCACCCGTCGTGGCCTCCCGGTCGTGACGAGGCTCGAAATACCGATATCGAGCCCGATCCGTCCCCGATTCAGGTGGTTGACTCGTGGCCGTGACGTCGATGGTTCGGACTGCCTGCGGGCTGCTGCCGCCCGAGCCCGGTGTCTATCGCTTCACGGACGCCGCGGGGCGTGTCCTGTATGTGGGCCGGGCGACCGACCTGCGCTCGCGGACGCGCTCCTATTGGGGCGACCTGCGCGAACGGCGGCACCTGCGCCGCATGGTGGGCCAGATCGTGGGCGTCGAGGCGGTCGTGTGCGCGTCGCTGCACGAGGCGTCCTGGCTGGAGCGCAACCTGCTCGAACGCTCGCTACCGCGCTGGAACCGCACCCGCGGTGGCCAGGAGGTGCCGTGTTGGCTGGTCCTGGACGACGGGCCGAGGCGTCCGGGGTTGGTGCTGGTCTGGTCCGAGCCGGACGCCCCCGCGTTCGGCCCCTACCTGGGCGCGACCGCGGCCAAGCTGGCCTGGTCGGGGCTGGTGCGGGCCTGCCCGCTGCACCTGACCGGGACCCACCTGGACGCCACCGATCGATCGCTCGCCGAGGCGCGCGGGGTGGCGCCTCGCGATCGCGAGGCGTTCGGCGGCGTCCTGCGGTCGCTGCTGTCGGGCGATTCGGACGCCGCCGCTCGCGTCCGCTCGGCGCTGACCGAGGCGCGCGAGGCCGCGGCAGAGCGGCTGGCGTTCGAGACGGCGTCCAGGATTCAGGCCGAGCTGGCCGCTCTCGACTGGCTGATCGCTCCGCAGCGCGTGACGGGCTGCACGCCCGCTGACCTCGCCGTCCACGGCTGGAGCGACGGCGTCCTGTTCTCGCTGACGGCGTCCGACGGACGCCTCGACCGCTGGTCGGTGACCGCGGTGGACGCCGACGCGGCGGCGTCCAAACTCCATCGGACGCCGCCGCAGTGGCGCGACTTCGCCGCCCGCAACGCGGAGCTGGCCGCCGCGCTCAGGCGCGCGCTAGGGCCGCGTTGAGGTCCTCGATCAGGTCGTCGGTGTGCTCTCCGCCCACGGACAGCCGGATCAGGTTGGGCGGGATGCTCGCGATGGTGCGTCCGGCCTCGCCCTGCTGCTGATGGGTCGAGATCGCTGGAATGGTGGCGATGCTCTTGACGCGTCCGAGATCGGTGGCGCGACGGACGATCGTCAAGCCGTCGAAGGCGCGGCGGGCGGCGGCTTGGTCGTCGCCGACCGTGAACGCGAGCAGGTGGCCGTAGCGATTCGCCGGCTGACCGTCCGCGTCGCCATCGGCGAGCCACATGGACGCCTGCGCGAGATCGTGCCCGGGCGTCGTGGGGAGGCCGGGGTAGAGGACGCGGGTGACGGCCGGGTGGGCGTCCAGGAACTCGGCGATCCGCAGCGAACTGCGGCTCCAGGCGTCCATCTTGGTGCGGAGCGTCCGCAGATCGGTGAGCGCCATGAGGGCGTTGAAGGGGCTGATCGCGGGTCCGTGATCGCGCATCGGCAGCAGCTTGACGTGCATGGCGAAGTCGGCCCGCATGTCGTCGGTGCCGAAGCGGCTGGTGAGGCCGTGACGCGCGATGAGCGCGCCGGCGATCGCCAGGCCCGACGACGCGATCGACTTGCTGACCGAGTGGATGACGATGTCGGCGCCCATGCCCAGCGGACGCATCAGCGCCGGGGTCGCGACGGTGGAGTCGACGATCAACGGGACGCCGGCGGCGTGGGCGAGCTTCGCGACGGCCGGGATGTCGAACACCGACAGCGACGGGTTGGACGGCATCTCGCCGTAGACCACGCGGGTGCCCTCGTCGATGCGGGCCGCCCAGGCGTGGGTATCGAGCGGATCGGGAACCCAGCGCACATCGACGCCGCGCTCGCGGGCGTAGCGCTCGGCGAACAGCTGGAAGGTGCCGCCGTAGCAGCGGGCGCTCACGACGACGTTGGCCGGCGGCAGGCTCGGATCGACGGCCAGGAACGGGCTGACGGCCATGTCGACGGCCGCCATGCCGGAGCCGGTGACGACGCAGGACGCGGTGAGTCCGGTCTGGTAGGTCTCGAGCAGCGCGAGGGTCTCTTCGAGGTAGCCGACCGTCGGGTTGGCGATGCGGGTGTAGCCCCAGGCGGGCATCAGGTAGCCGAGCGCGGCCTCGAGGGCGTCGCTGTCGGGGAAGTGCTGGGCGGGGCTCAGGAACGCCGGCTCGATGACGCTGCCGCCGTTCGCCAGCGCGGCCTCGGCGGAGTAGAGGCCGTGGACGGCGATGGTGTCGAAACGCATCTGCCGCATCCGGGCCCGCTCGCGCTCGTCGGCGGCGGCTAGCTCTTGGCCCTTGGCGATCCAGGGGGCGAGGTGGTCGGGCAGGGTGGGATCGTGCTGGTCTGACATGCGGACCTCCGGGTCGCGGAGCGGGTAGGAGGCGGTCCGGGCTTGTGGCGTGGGCCGTCAGGGTTGGTATATCACCGTCTCGTGGTCTCGCGAGGTGACGGGGCGCACGTCCGTCGGGCTAGTCCGGCGTTTGGGTATGGACCGTCACACGTAGGCATCTCGCCGGTGTCGAATCGTGATGACCCGCACAACGACTCGATCGTCGTGGATCTCGTAAATCACCCTGAACTCTCCCCGCCGGGCCGACTGCCGAAGGAGTCATCCACGGGGTCAGGAGACCACCTTGACGGACTGTCGGAGGCCCCTCCTATAGTGATCCTTCCCATCGAACATGTGTTCGATACTGAGTCGATCGGAGGGGCGCTATGCGACGATACGACGAGCCCATCGAGGTGCGCTCCGAGCGGCTGGACACCCCCTCCGGCGACGACGTCGGCCCCGCCCAGTTCGTCTGGCGTCGACGCCTGTGGAAGGTCCTCGAAGTCGAGAATCGGTGGTTCGAGACCGCCGACTGGTGGACGCGCCCCGGCGACGACCTCCTCGCCGAGGCCGAGGTCTGGCGGGTGGTGGCAATGGCCGGACGCTCGTCGCTCCCGGGCGTCTACGACCTCGCCCACACCACGACCGCCACCGGCGAGCCCGACTGGCGGCTGCGGGCGGTGCTCGACTGATGCCCGACCTCACCGACCCGATCGCCGCGTCCCTGGACGCCGCCGAGTACGCCGAGCGTCCGGCCGAGCGCTACCTGCTCGCCCACGCCGCCGCGCTGCGGATCGCGGCTGAGGCGTTGTCCGGACGCCCCCGCCGCCGGGGTGCCCTGCATTCGCTCGATGGTGGACGCCGCAACGTGTGGGCCGTCCTCGCCGAGGTGGCGCCCGAACTGGGGGAGTGGTCCGAATACTTCGCGGCCCTCGACCTCAAGCGCCAGACCGTGGCCGCGGGGGCGTCCGCGCTGGTCAGCGAGCGCGAAGCCGACGATCTCGTCCGCGACGCGCGCGCCTTTCACCGCGCCGTCGATCTGGGCTGGCGGAGGCGTCCGGCGGTGGCGGTGGCCAGGCCGGGGGTTGCCTCATGAGCGACCCCTTCGTGCACCTGCGCGTCGCGTCCGGGTACTCGCTGCAGTACGGGGCGTCGCACCCGTCGGCCCTGGTCAGAGCGGCAGTCGACGCCGAGGCCGACACCCTCGCCCTCACCGACCGCGACGGCCTCTACGGGGCGATCCGGTTCGCCAAGGCCTGCGCCGAGACCGGCATCGCCCCGGTGATCGGGGCCGACCTCGCCCTGCGTCCGGCCGGAATCCGGGGCCGCCCGGACGCCCACGCCATCGTCGGCACCGGGCCGCGCGAGGCGTCCCCGATGATCGGACGCCTCGTCACGCTGGCGTCCAGCCGACGCGGCTGGGCGTCGCTGTGCCGGCTGGTCTCGGCGGCCCACGCGGACGGCGAGCGCGGCAGCCCGCGCGTCACCCGCGAGTTGATCGGACGCCACGGCGACGACCTGGTCGTCATGCTGGGCCCTGATTCCGATCTCGGTCGCGCGCTCGATGCGCGTTCCGACGACCGCGCCGAGACCCTGCTGCGTGAATGGCTGGACGTCGTCCCGCGCGACCGGCTCGCTATCGGCGTCACCAACCATCGGGTCGCCGGCCATGGGCAGGGGTCGGCGTCCCTGGCCGGACGCATGCTCGCCTTCGCCGACCGCCACGGCATCACCGGTGTCCTCACCAACGCGGTCCGCATGGCGTCCCGCTCGGACGCCCCCGCCGCCGACGTCCTGGACGCCGCCCGTCGCCTCGTCCCGCTGGACGTCCGCAACGTCGATCGCCGCAACGCCGAGGGCTATCTCAAGTCGGGCAAAGAGATGATCGCCGTGGCCGAGGAGGTCTGTGCCCTTTCCGGACGCCGCGATGCGACCCGGCTGTTCGGCGCCACCCGCGACCTGGCGATCCGGTGCCGGCTTGATCCGGCCGCGGACGTCGGGCTCGGCGAGATTCACCTGCCCGAGTTCGAGGTCCTCGGCGCCGCCGACGGCTTCACCGAACTGCGCCACCGCTGCGAGGCCGGGTTGAACGTGCGCTACGGCGTCCCTGACGATGCCGCGCTCGCGCGGCTCGACGTCGAACTGGAGGTGATCGGAAAACTCGGCTTCGCGTCCTACTTCCTGACCGTCGCGAGGGTGGTCGACGACATCAAGGCCAAGGGCATCCGGGTGGCCGCGCGCGGCTCCGGGGCGGGCAGCCTGGTCAACTACGCGCTCGGCATCTCGGGGGTCGACCCGATCCGCTACGGGCTGATCATGGAGCGCTTCCTGTCGCCCCTGCGGCGCGCCCTGCCCGACATCGACATCGACGTGGAGTCCGCCCGGCGCACCGACATCTACGACATGATCTTCGACACGTTCGGCACCGAGCGCGTCGCCTGCGTGGCGATGATGGACACCTACCGCGTCCGGCATGCCATCCGCGACGTCGGCGCCGCGATGAGCCTGCCGCCTGGCGACATCGACGCCATCGCCAAGTCGTTCCCGCACATCCGCGCCCGCGACGCCCGCCATGCGCTGCGTGACCTGCCCGAACTGCGCGCCGCCAACCTCAACGACAAGCAATTACAGGTGCTCTTTGAACTGGTCGAACGCCTCGACGGCCTGCCGCGGCACGTCGCGCTGCACCCGTGCGGCGTCCTGCTGAGCGACGCGTCCCTGCTCGACCGGACGCCCGTCGAACGCTCCTTCGGCGACTACCCGATGAGCCAGTTCGACAAGACCGACGTGGAGGACATCGGACTGCTCAAGCTCGACGTGCTGGGCATTCGCATGCAGTCATCGATGGCCCACGCCGTCGACGAGGTCGAGCGCACGACTGGGGAGCGCATCGACCTGGACGCCCTCGCCCCGTTCGACGACGAGAGTGTCTACGAGATGATCGGGCGCGCCGAGACCCTCGGCTGCTTCCAGATCGAGTCGCCGGGGCAGCGCGAGCTGGTCGGCAAGTTCGGCCCGCGAGACTTCACCGACATCGTCATCGACATTTCGCTGTTCCGTCCGGGCCCGGTGAAGTCCGAGATGGTGACCCCGTTCCTGAGCGCCCGCAACGGCTGGGATGTCCCTCGCTACCTGCACCCCGATCTGATCCCCGCGCTCGCCGAGACCGCCGGCGTGGTGGTCTTCCATGAGCAGGTCATCAAGATCGTCTCGATCATGACGGGCTGCTCTTATGCCTATGGCGACGAGGCCCGGCGGGCGCTGGGCTCCGAGGCCGGCCAAGAGGATGTGCGCCGCTGGTTCGTCCCGACCGCGCTGGGTCGCGGCTACGACCCGCAGACCGTCGAGGTGGTCTGGGGGGTGCTGAAGTCGTTCGCCTCCTTCGGCTTCTGCAAGGCCCACGCCGCCGCGTTCGCGCTGCCCACCTACCAGTCGGCCTGGCTCAAACGGCATCACCCGGCGGCATTCCTGTCCGGTGTCCTGAGCCACGATCCGGGCATGTACCCCAAGCGGCTGATCCTCGAGGAGGCCCGCCGCCTCGGCATTCCGATCCTGCCCCTGGACGTCAACCGGTCGATGCCCGACTACCGCATCGAGCCCGTTACTGAACGGGCCACGGCGCCGCTCGAGCAGCGCAGCGCGAGCGCCTGGCCAGAAGAGAAGACAGAGAGTGCAGGGGGAGCGATCGATGGCTACGGCATTCGCTTGTCTCTGTCCGACGTTCGGGGCATCACGGACGCCGAGAGCGAGCGCATCGTCGCAGGGCGTCCGTACCTGGGCCTGATCGACTTCTGGACGCGGGCCGCGCCGGCGTCCGATCTGGCCGAACGGCTGGTGCTGGCGGGCGCCTTCGACGACCTCTACGGCATCGGCGAGGCGCGGTCGATCGGACGCCGCGGCGTCGTCACCCGCCGCGATCTGCTGCTGTGTCTGGCCGATTTGGTCCGGGCCTCCCGGGTGGACGCCCGCGCCACGGGTCGCGCTCGAGGGCTGGCGTCCGCCGGTGCGGCCGGACGCCAAGCGGTCCAGCTCGCGCTGGAGTTGGGTCCTCCGCCCAGCGATCGGCAGGGGGGAGCCCCCGAGGCGGCATTCGCGGCTGAGCGCGGTCTGGATCTGCACGTCGATGTCAGTGCCGGCGGTCTCGACGAGGGCCGGGTCGATGGGCACGTGAGAGAGCGACCCGGCGACGTGGTCGTGACCGGGCTGCCCGAGATGACCGCCGACGAACGGATGGCCGCCGAACTCGACATCATCGGTCTGGACGCCACCCGGCACGTCCTGAGCGACCACCTGCCGTTCCTCCGCTCGCTGGGGATCGCCTGGTCAGAGGGGCTGCTGAAGCGGCGCAGCCGTTCGTCGATGCTGGTCGCCGGGGTGAAGGTGGCCACCCAGACGCCGCCGGTGCGCTCGGGCAAGCGGGTGATCTTCCTCACCCTCGACGACACCACCGGCCCGGTCGACCTGACGTTCTTCGCGGACGCCCAGGGTCCCTACGCCGCCACGGTGTTCAACTCGTGGCTCCTCGTCGGACGCGGCGAGCTGCGTCGCACCGGCCCACGCGGGGTCTCGTTGCGTGCCACCGGGGCCTGGGAACTGACTCATCTGGAATCGGTGTGGCGGCGCGTCCTCGACGAGACCGGCGACGAGGCGGCGGCGATCGCGGCCGTCCACGAGATCATCGACGCGCCCGTCGAGATGCCCGAGCCGGTGAAACGCGGCGACGACTGGGGTTCTGGTCCGCCCGCCGACACCGGGCAGCACGGCCCCGCCGGCGGTATGGGGCAGCGCCGGGTGTTCGTCCACCCGAGCGGCTTCGTCCAGAACCCGTACACCGACATCGCCCCCGCCGGCGAGTCGCCGAAGACGGTCCCGCACCGCAAGCTCTGGCACTCCAGCCAGGGCAGCTCGGGGTGGTGAGCCTGATGACGGTGAGCGTGGAGGTTGACCGGTGGGCCGTGCGTGAGGTGGTCGCGATGCCGGTCATTGCGACGTGCGAAGGGCGGGCGAGTGTGGCGGTGAGCCCGATGCCGGGAGGGACGTTCGGACGACGGTCCATGCGTGTGGCGGTGAGCCCGATGCCGGGAGGGACGTTCGAAGGGCGGCCCGTGCGTGAGGCGGTGGTGGCCCGATGCCGGTGATCATGCACGTCGACATGGACGCCTTCTACGCGTCCGTGGAACTCCGCCGTCACCCCGAGCTCAAGGGACGCCCCATGTGGGTCGGCGGCGAGTCGCGCGGCGTGGTGCTGAGCGCCAGCTACGAGGCCCGCGCGTTCGGCGTCGAGGGTGGCATGTCGTCCACCCGGGCGCGTCGGCTGTGTCCGGACGCCGTCGCCGTCAGCCCCGACCACGACACCTACTCGGCCGTCTCCGAGGGGGTGTTCGCGATCTTCTCCACCATCACCCCGACGGTCGAGCCGATGAGCCTCGACGAGGCGTTCCTGGACGTCACCGGCGCCCAGCGGCTACTGGGCAGCCCTCGACAGATCGGCGAGCTGATCCGGGCGATGGTGGCCGACGAACAGGGCGTGCCCTGCTCGGTGGGCATCGGTCCGAGCAAGTTCATCGCCAAGCTGGCGTCCAACGCGGCCAAGCCCAACGGGCTGGTCGAGGTGCCACCGACCGGCGTCATCTCGTTCCTGCACCCGCTCGGCGTCGAGAAGATCTGGGGGGTGGGTCCGGCGACGGCGTCCGCGCTGCACAAGATCGGGCTGCGGACCGTGTCCGACATCGCGCACACCCCACGCTCGACGCTGCAGCGGGCTCTGGGCGCGCAACTCGGCGCCCAGCTGCACGATCTGGCCTGGGGGGTGGACGCTCGCCGCGTCATCGCCCACGAGCGTGAACGCAGCGTGGGCAGCCAGGAGACCTTCTCCAAAGACACCGACGACCTCGGCCTGATCGAGGACGAGCTGCTGCGGGTGTCCTCAAGGGTGGCGTCCCGAATGCGCGCGGCCCGCGTCCTGGGCCGCACGGTCACGGTGCACGTCCGCTTCGCCGACTTCCGCGTCGTCCAGCGCTCGGCCACGCTGCGCAGCCCCACGGACGCCACCGGCGACGTGCACGCGTCGGCGGTCAAGTCGCTGCGGGCGATGCGGCTGGACCGCCCCCGGATCAGGCGCGTCGGCGTCCGCGTCGAAGGGCTCGTCAACGCTGAAACCGCTTATCAGCAGCCGATGCTGGGCGAGCCGGACCATGGCTGGCGCGACGCCGAGCGGGCCGCGGACGCCGCCGTCGCCCGCTTCGGCCCCCGGGCCGTGCAGCGGGCGACGCTGGCCGGCAGGCGGCGTCCGTAGTCTGTTCCGTTCTCAGACGGCGACGCCTACACTGGCCACACCGCAGGGCACCCTGCGCAGGGACCGAGGAGGCGACGTGGCTCTTTCTGACGAAGAGCAGCGGTTGCTGGAGCAGATGGAACAGGCTCTCGCGGCCGACGATCCGAAGCTTGCCCACGCCCTTCGCGGAACCGGCGTCATCAAGATCCATCGCCGCCGCGCCCTTCTGGCCGCTCTGGGGTTCGTCGTGGGCCTGGCCGCGCTCGTGGCCGGCATGGAGACGTCGCCCATCGTCAGCATCCTCGGCTTCCTCGTCATGCTCGCGACCGCCATCCTCGCCATCACCTCCTGGCAGCGCGTCGAGGCCGACGACGCGCATTCCGCCCCGTCGCGGGTCACCTCCGAAATGGGCTTCATGGACCGGCTCGAAGAGCGCTGGCGTCACCGCGACGACGGCAACTAACACCCAGATCATCCAAAGGCCGACCCCGTTGGGTCGGCCTTTCTCGTTCAGCCGAACAGCGATGCTGGCAGCCAGCGTGCCCTGAAGCGTTGCCGCTTGGATGCCGTCCGCGACGCCAGGTCCGCGGCGAAGCCCGTCGCCACCGGCGTCCAATCTCGCGCGGACGGCTCCTGGCCCGGGCCGCCGAACTGGGCACGTTCCGCGGCCATTCCCACCTCCCGGACGCCTTGGGCCGACGCCGTCCCGTCCACCCAGGCGGCGACCTCGGACGCCGCATAGCGGGGGGAGCCTGCGGGCCAGGGGCGTCCGGCGTCCAGCGCGATCGCCCGGATCTCGTCCAGGGCGTCCAAGGCGCTCACCGACGGGTCGCGTCCGGGCGCCAGCCGCGCCCGTCGCATCCGGCCGCGGAGCAGCGCCGGAGTAGCGGCTAGGGCAACGGCGACCACCAGCCCGATGCCCAGTCCGATCAGGAGGTCACGTGGCAGGCCACCCGGCGAACCGGCCGCCGGCCGCGGGCTGGACGACGCCGAAGACGACGCGCTCCGTGCCGCCGATGGCGTTGACGTGGGAGTGCTGGTCGTCGTGGGCGTCGTCGTCCGGGTCGGGGCTTCCTGCGAGGACGAGCCGCTGCCGATGCCGGGGGTGGGCTCGAAGGACACCCAGCCCCAGCCGGCGAGGTACAACTCCGGCCAGGCGTGCATGTCGTGCATGGTGACCGTCCAGTGGTCGCCGACGAAGCGCCCGGGGGTGAACCCGATGGCGATCCGCGACGGGATCCCCTCGATGCGAGCAAGCAAAGCCACCGAACTCGCGTACTGGACGCAGAAGCCCTTGTGGTCGCGGAGCAGGAAGGCCTCCAGGCCCTCGTAGCCGGACCCGGGCTGAGCGTCCAGGCTGTAGGAGAACTCCGGCCGCTTGAGGTAGGCCAGGATCGCCTGGACCTTCGCCCCCGGCGTGGCCGCGCCGGCGGTGATGTCGTGGGCAAGTCGGACCAGGGTCGGCGAGATGTCGCTCGGCACGGACGCCGTGACCTCGGCGTCCGGCGGGCTGCCAGCCTGCGCGGCGGCCAGCTCGTCAAACGTCGGCTTCGCCTGCACGCTCTGCACGGTGTAGCTGAGCGACGACGTGGCCGAGGCCCGGCCGGGCACGCCGAGCGCCAGGAAGGCCAGCGAGTCGGGCAGAAAGCCGAACTTCTCGCCGGCGGTGGTGGACGTCGGGGCGTACGGGGCGGGCAGCCACTCCGACTGCAGGCCCGTGATCGTCACCTTGGTCGTGAGGGCCGTGCCTCGATCGAGCCCCGGCGGCGCGGGGAGGCGTCCAGTCTGGACGGGAGAGTTGATCAGGTGCCAGCCGCCGGCCGAGAAGGTCGGCAGGGAGTAGAGCCGCAGGTACGCGCCCGCGCCGTCACTGGTCGTGTAGTCGAAGGCCGCGCGGTCGGCCCCCTGATTGATCTGTCGCTTGAGGTCGAGGCTGACGTCCGCCATCTGGATCGGGTCGCCGTCCTGGCCACCGGACGCCGACGGCAGCGGAATGCGCGGGGCGACGAACAGCGCAGCCCCCAGTGCCAGGGACGCCACCAGTCCGGCGGCCGCCAGGGAGACCAGCCGGCCCCCCAGGCCTTCGGGGAACGCGAAGCGGACGTTTCCGGCCAGCAACACGGCGGTGAAGCCGAGCGCAAACCACAGCATCCCGGTGACCGGGCCCGCGTGGGTCTTCGGCACCAACGCGGGCACCAGCAGCAGCACCAGCAGGGGAGCTAGGGCCGCCAACGGATGCTCCAGCGCGATCGTCACGACGTCGGCCGCCAGGGCCAGCACGCCGATGGCGATGAACAGCAGCAGCGTCGTCCCCATGGACGGCGAGACGGGTGCGCTGCTGGTCGCGAGATGCCGGACGCCGTCCGCAACGAGGGCCGGCACGCGCAGCAGCCCGCCGAGCGAGGATGCCACCCACGCCAGCACCCCGGCCAGCACGATCACCTGCAGCGCAACGACGAAGCGCTCGGGTACGCGCAGCGTCCGGACGACGATGCCGGTGGCGATGACGCCCAACGCCCCGCCGCCGGCCAAGACCAACGCCGAGGGGTCCCGGACGATCGCAGTCCACGTCGTCAGCGGCGGCACAACGGCGAGGAGCAGCGCGAGCCCCAGCAACGCCTTCCGTGCGACGGGCGGGCCCTTCATCGGCGTCCCCCTGTCAACGCCCCCGACAGTGACTCCCAGGCCGGTGCGGGGTCGGAGCCGACGGTGACGGGCGCCAGGTGCCAGTGGGCGTCCGTGAGCAGGTCGATGGCCTGCGCCTCGTCGGCACGCGCCGCGGCGTCCGGCGTCGAGACGGGCACGTACAGGCACAGGCAGCGGTGTCGCAGCGAGCCGAGCGTGGACAGGGCCATCGCGTCGCCCTGCGTGAGGCGTCCGAGGACGGCGACGATCAGGTGCCCCGTCGGGCCCGGTGTCACCGCCGAGACCGCGGTGGCCATCGTCCCGACGGTCGGACGGGCGTCGACCAGGTGGCGGAGCCAGTCCCGCGACGGCGTCCCGTGAACGCGCGACTCGGACGCGAACGTCGCGCCGTCCGGCGTCGACAGGCCGACCTCGAAGCCGTGGTCCAGGAGCGTCACCCCCACGGACGCCGCGAGGCTGACGAGGTACTCGAAGCGATCGTCGGCGGCCGCCTCGGACGCGGCAGCGACCGGACGCGTGTCCAGCAGGACCCACGCGATGGGGTCCCACTCCTGCTCCTCGCGCCGCACCATGAGCGTGCCGGTGCGGGCGGTGGACGGCCAGTGGATGCGGCGGACGTCGTCGCGCGGACGGTACTCGCGGACGAGGACGTCGTCGGGTCCGCCGAAGGCCAGGTGGGGTAGTGACGTCTCTTCGGCGACGTCACCGGACGCGACCCCCTCGGCCGTCTCGAGGGCGAACACTCGGGGCGTCACGAGCACCTCGGTTCGCACTGCCGGACGCGTCCGGTGGCGAGCCAGCCCCAACGGCTCGGACGTGGAGAACTCGAGCGCGTCCAAGACGAAGCGTCCCCGGCGCTGCGGCCGGCACTGGTAGGTGGCGCCGGTGGCCCGTCCGGCGCCGGGCGGGCTGAGGCGCATCGACTGGGGGCGTCCGAACGAGGTAGGCACAAAGTCGGTGACGGTGAGGGGCCACGGCGCGGCTGCGCCGGACTGGGTCACGACCACGTCCACGTCCAACGGCGTGCCGGCCTCGACCTCGGCCGGACGCGGCGTCCGAGCAAGCCGCAGCCGCGGTCGCGCGCGGCTCAAGACCAGCCAGGACGCGAGCGGCAGCAGCGCCAGAAACAGACCCGGCCACAGCACCACCGGCTCTCGGAGAAACCACGCCGCCACGCACGTGCCCACCCCGAGGACGAGCAGCGCCACGCCCTGGGCCGTGAGGGAGGTGAGGTTTCTGGGCACGTCGCCTAGCCGCGTCGGGGGAGTGGCACGCGAGCGAGGATGTCGGCCACGACCTCGCTGGTCGCGGTCCGGGTGCTGCCGCCGGTGTTCAGGATGAGCCGGTGCGAGAGCACGGGCACCGCCAGCGACGCGATGTCCTCGGGGATCACGTAGCCGCGTCCGCTCATGGCCGCCAGGGCCTTGGTCGCTCGTGCCCACTGCAGCCCGGCTCGAGGTGAAGCCCCCAGGCGAACGCGAGCATCAGTCCGCGTCCGATCGAGGACCTCGACGATGTACTGCTTCAAAGACGCGTGGACGAAGATCTGGCGGATGATCCCGGCGGCCGCCTGCACCTCGTCGCCGTTGGTGACGGCGACGATCCGGTCGATCGGATCTTCTGCCACGTGGTGGTCCAGCATGGCCTGTTCGGCGGCCCGCGTCGGGTAGCCCATGGCGATGCACGCGGTGAACCGGTCGCGCTGGGCTTCGGGCAGCGGGTAGGTGCCCTGCATCTCGACCGGGTTCTGCGTCGCGACCACCATGAAGGGCCGCGGCAGCAAGTGGGTCGCGCCGTCGACGCTGACCCGCTGCTCCTCCATCGCCTCCAGCAGCGCCGACTGCGTCTTGGGCGACGCGCGGTTGATCTCGTCCCCGATGACGATGTTGGCGAAGACGCCGCCCGGCTTGAACTCGAAGCTGCGGGTGTCCGGCCGGAAGATCGAGACGCCCGTGATGTCGCTGGGCAGCAGGTCTGCCGTGAACTGGATGCGCTTCACGGAGCAGTCGATCGCCCTGGCCAGCGTCCGGGCGAGCATCGTCTTGCCGACCCCGGGACTGTCCTCGATGAGCAGATGTCCGCCGGAGAGCAGCACCACGAGGGCCATGTCGACGGCCTCGGTCTTGCCTTCGATGACGGTCTCGATGGTCGAGCGCAGCTTGGAGGCCAGCGAGAAGACCTGGTCGACGGGAGGGGTGTTGTCCACGGCTGCACCCTACTCGGCGGCCAAGACCACCGCGCGGGGCGAACGGACCCCTGAGGGGGAGCAACGCCTTGCCATCAGTGGAGGGAAATGGGGTAGAGTGGAGCGAAGTGGAGCATTGGGGCGATGCGGGGAAGGGAGTGCCATGTTTCTGGGCACGCACTACCCACGTCTCGACGACAAAGGTCGTTTCGTCCTGCCTGCCAAGTTCCGTGAGGCGCTGGGTGAGGGTGTCGTGATCTCGCGCGGGCAGGAGCACTGCCTGTACGTGTTCACTCCCGATGGCTTCCAGGACGAGGCGGCGCGCGAGTTGAGCGGCTCGATGAGCAGCCGGTCGACCCGCGAGTACCAGCGCTTCTACGCGTCCGGCGCCTCGGAAGAGGTTCCTGACAAGCAGGGACGCCTCACCGTCCCGCCGCTGCTGCGGCGGTACGCGGGGCTCGACAAGGAGATCGCAGTGGTCGGCGCGTACAACCGCGTCGAGATCTGGGATCGCACGGCGTGGGAAGAGTTCGAGGCGAGTTCGTTCGAGAAGTTCGCCGAGCTCGATTCCGACGTCACCGCAGGGCGGATCGCGGACGCGTGACGCGGCTTCCGCCTCGAGTGGCTCCTGACACCACTTCCCCGGTGGCAGGCACCACGCGAGGCCGACGCCATGCCACGCGGACGCCGTCCGAAACACCGAGCCAGGGGAGGAGGGCCCAGATGCCGGACATCGACCGCATCCACATCCCCGTCCTCGCCGACCGGATCGTCGAACTGCTCGCCCCGGCGCTCGCCGCCCCGGGCTCTGTCTTCGTCGATTGCACGCTCGGGCTCGCGGGGCACGCCAGCCTCCTGCTGGACGCCGCCCCGACGTCCCGCTTGGTCGGCATCGACCGGGACGCCGACGCTCTCGCCCTCGCCGGGGAACGCCTCGCGCGCTTCGGCGACCGGGTCACCCTCGTGCAGGCCGTTTACGACGAGCTGCCCGAGGTTCTGGCGGACCTGCGGCTGAAGAGCGTGGCCGCGATCCTGGCCGATCTCGGCCTGTCGTCCCTCCAGATCGACCGCCGGGACCGCGGCTTCGCCTACGCCGTGGACGCCCCGCTCGACATGCGCATGGACACCACGTCCGGCCAGACGGCCGCCGACATCGTCAACACCTACTCGGTCGCCGACCTCACCCGGATCCTGCGGACCTTCGGCGAGGAGCGCTTCGCCGACCGCATCGCGCGGCGCATCGCCGACGAGCGCATCCATCGTCCGTTCGACACCTCGGCGCGTCTCGTCCAGGTGCTGGACGCGGCGATCCCGACGGCGTCCAAGATCTCGGGCGGGCACCCGGCCAAGCGCACGTTCCAGGCGCTCCGCATCGAGGTCAACCACGAACTCGAAGCGCTCGAGGGCCTGCTGCCGGCCGCCCTGGCCGCGCTGGCGCCGAACGGACGCCTCGCCGTGCTCGCCTATCACTCGCTGGAAGACCGCCTGGTCAAGAACGCCTTCCGGGATGCCTCCACCGACACTGCGCCGCGCGGGCTGCCGATGGTGCTGGCCGAGCACCGCGCGCAATTCGCGTTGCTGACCAAGGGTGCCGAGCGTCCCGCCGAGGTGGAGCAGGCCGCGAACCCGCGCGCGGCCTCGGCGCGGCTGCGTGCCATCCGGCGTCTGGAGGCTGCGGCATGAGCGTCTGGACCGTCGCAGAGGCGAAGGCCGAGGCGTCCGAGCGTCGCGCACCTCTGACGAGCGTGCGCGGGGGCAAGCGCGCCGCGATCCCAGGGCTGCCGTTCGCCATGCTCGTGGTGTTGCTGCTGGCCGTCGGAATGGTCGGCCTCCTGGCCCTTAACGTCTACGTGCAGAACTCGCAGATGGCGCTCAACCGGGCGCAGCGGCAGGCTGCCGCGTTGGCCCTGGAGGTCTCCAACAAGCAGGCCCAGGTGTACGTGAAGTCGGCGCCGGGCGAGATCGCCGCGGCGGCTGGTGCGCTGGGGATGATCCCCAACCCGAACCCGGCCTACGTCGACCTGAGGACGGGTGCGATCCTCGGCTCGCCGAAGCCCGCCACCGGTAACGAGCTGCCCGCGCTGCGCGTCCAGGTGCCGTCCGCGCCGACGACGGTCGCGGTGACCCCTGTTCGGTCCGACGTCCAGCCCTGGTTCGACCTGCCCGCCGCTCCTCTGGCCGCCCCGGCGGCCCCGGCGAAGCCATAGGCCACCCATGAGCGAGCGTCGGCAGCCGTCTGGGGTGCGGGTCCGGGGACGCGCCCCGTTGGCGTCCACCGCCGGACGCATCCGCATCCTGCTCCTCGCCCTGGCCGTGTTCTTCAGCGTGGCCGGGGCGCGGGCCGTCCAGTTTCAGGTGATCGACGCGTCCGACCGCGCCAAGGAGGCGGCGCAGGCGATGAAGGTCACCCGCGAACTGCAGCCGCTGCGGGGCTCGTTGCTGGATCGCGACGGCAAGATCCTCGCCTTCACCGAGGCCACGGTGGACCTCGTCGTCCACCCGAACATCATTGCTGGCAAGGGCACCGACGTGACCAAGGCCAGCGACGCCGACAAGGCGGACGGCGTCAAAATCGTCGCCGCCTTCGTCCCGGTGATCGCGCGCTGCACGGGCCTGCCGGCCGACCAGGTCAAGGCCAAGCTCACCGAGAAGGCCGCGGACGGCTCGCTCAAGCCGTACGTGAAGCTGATGACCCAGGTGGGCATCGAGGTCTACAACTGCATCCAGGCCGACCCGGTCACGGACGCTCGTCGCAACGGGATCGGCAGCAGCCTCAACTGGGTCGTCACCAAGGAACCGAACCCCCGCCGCATCTACCCCATGAACACGGTGGCCTCGAACGTCTTGGGCTACGTGTCGGACGGCAAGGGCGGCGCCGGCCTGGAACTCGGGCTGGACGCGACCTTGACCGGGACGGCGGGCCAGGAGATCTACGCCAGCTCCCGCAACGGCAAGATCCCGCTGGCCGACTCGACGATCACGCCGGCGACCAATGGGGCCTCGGTCACCACGACGATCGACTCGGGCATGTGCTGGCAGGCGCAGCAGCTGATCGACAAGCAGCGCGCCGACATGAGCCTGGAGTGGGGCTTCACGGTCGTCATGGAGGTCAAGACCGGCAAGATCCTGTGCCTGGCCGACACCCCGTCCTTCAACGGGAACGACGTGGCCGCTGTGGCCAAGTCCAACCCCGCGGCGTTGAGCAACCCGGCTATCACGGCGCCCTTCGAGCCCGGCTCGACCATGAAAATGCTGACGCTCGCGACCGTCCTGGACGCCGGCGGCGCCACGCCGGACAGCATCACCCACGTCGCGTCCTACGCCGACGGCATCAAGTCAGGTAACAACACCATCCGCGATTCCGAGCAGCACGGCGAGGTCGATTACACGACGCGCGGCATCCTCGTGAACTCGTCCAACCAGGGCGTCATCCAGCTGGCCCGCAGCACGTTCAGCAGTAAGGGGGCGGCCGGCAAGCAGGCGTACATCGACTACATGACCGCGTTCGGGCTGGGTCAGAAGTCAGGCATCGGCCTCCCCGGCGAGAACCCCGGTGTGTTCCCGGTCGACAAGATCCTCAAGGACAGCTACACGATGGACTCGGTCGCCTTCGGCACCAGCCTGTCGGTCAACGCCGTCGAGATGGCTGCCGCGGTGAACGCGGTCGCCAACGACGGCGTCTACGTTGCGCCTTCGATTATCGCCTCGACGACCGGTCCGGATGGCGTCGCGAAGACCGTCCCGGCACCGGTGACGCGCCGCGTGATCAAGTCGACCACGTCGAAGGACATGCTCGGGATGATGGAGAACCGGGTGCTCGTCAGCTACCCGGTCATCGGCATCCCGGGCGTGCGGACCGCCGCCAAGACGGGCACCGCCCGCATGAACAACGACCTGGTGATGTCGATCATGGGCGTCGCGCCGGCCGAGGACCCGCAGGTGCTGGTCTACACGGTCTTCTTCCAGAAGGACTCCCACGCTGGCGCCGGCATCAAGGTCGCCGGGCCTGTGTATCACGACATCATGAGCCTCGCGATTCAGCGCTACGGCATCATGCCCAGCGCGAACGCCGATCAGTACTGCATGCTGCAGCCCTTGCAGGCAGGGGAATCCCCGAAGAAGAAGTGCTAGTCAGGCCATGTCCGCTGCACCCTTGAGGCCACGCCGCCACCCAGGCATCGCCCTCGACTCGCTCGCGCCTGGAGCGTCCGGACGCCTCACCGGCATCTGCCTCGATTCGCGCCAGATCCTCCCCGGCGACCTCTACGTCGCCCTGCCCGGGCAGCACGTGCACGGCGCGTCCTTCGCGGAACAGGCGGTCGAGCGCGGGGCGCTCGCCATCCTGACGGACGCCGCGGGCGCGGCCGCGATCGAGGTGGGGGTGCCCGTCGTGGTGCGCCCCGATCCGCGGGCGGAGATGGGCGAACTGGCGGCCGCCATCTACGGCCGACCCTCGCAGCACCTGGAGATGTTCGGCGTCACCGGCACCAACGGCAAGACCTCGACCGTCTTCCTCCTCGAGGCCGGTCTGGCGGCGCTCGGACGCCGCGTTGCCACGATCGGCACCATCGGGTTCCGCATCGACGGCTCCGCGGTCGCCACGCCCCGCGGCACGGTGACCACCCCGGACGCCCCCGACCTGCAGGGCATGCTCGGCCACATGGTCGAGGCGGGGGTGGACGCCGTGGCGATGGAGGTCTCGTCCCACGCGCTGGCGCTGCACCGGGCCACGGGGATCGGTTTCGACGTGGCCGCCTTCACCATGCTCGGCCAGGACCACCTCGACTTCCACGCGACCATGGACGACTACTTCGAGGCCAAGACCCGACTCTTCTTGGGCGGACGAGCCCGGATTGCGGTCATCAACATCGACGATCCGTGGGGACGCCGCCTGGCCGACCTGGTCAGGGCCGACGGACATGCCCGCGTGGTCACGACCGCCGTTCAGGCCGACGCCGACTATCGCGTCTTGGACTGGTCCACCGCCCCGGACGGGTCATCCACCGTCCGGCTGGCGCATCCGGGCGGCGAGCTGCGCTACGGCATCTCCATGCTCGGAGACTTCAACGTCCGCAACTCCCTGACCGCGCTCGCGATGCTCGGCAGCGCCGGCCTTGACGTGGCCGTGGCTGCCGCTGGCCTGATCACGGCGCAGGTGCCGGGCCGCATGCAGAAGGTCGACCTCGGGCCGGATGCACCCCACGTCGTCGTCGACTTCGCCCACACTCCGACCGCCGTCGCGGCGGCGTTGCGGGCGCTGCCGTCCGGTGGACGCCACATCGCCGTCCTCGGCGCAGGCGGCGACCGCGACCCCGGCAAGCGCGAGCCGATGGGGCGCGCCGCAGCCGAGGCTGCCGATGTTGTGATCGTGACGGACGACAACCCGCGCAGCGAGGTCCCGGAAGCCATTCGAGCGGCGGTGTTGGCCGGAGCGCGGCACGGCGCGCGCGATGGCGTCCGAGTCATCGACGGCGGTGAGCGGCGCGCGGCGATAGCGGCGGCGCTCGAGCTCGCTGATCCGTCAGACTGGGTGGCGATTCTAGGCAAGGGCCACGAGACCGGTCAGACGATCGGCGATCGGGTCTGGCCCTTCGACGATGTCGAGGTCGTCCGCGACCTGGCGAGGAGGAAGTAGTGGACCTCTCCACGGCCCACCAGGTGGCCGACTGGGCAGGAGGCGAGCTGATCGGTTCGGCGTCCGTCGTCGCCGGGCCCGACGTGGTGACCGACAGCCGTCAGGTAACCCCCGGGGCAGTGTTCGTGGCCATCGCCGGGGAGCGCGTTGACGGGCACGACTTCGTGGCCGGCGTCGCGTCGCAGGGCGCCACGGTCGCGATCGTCGAGCGTCACGTCGACGCGCCGATCGCCCAGGTCGTCGTCGCCGACACGATCGTGGGCCTGACCGGCGTCGCGCGCGGCGTCGTCTCGGCCGCCCGGACGCGCGGGCTCACCGTCATTGGCGTCACCGGCTCCTCGGGCAAGACCAGCACCAAAGACCTCATCGCGCAGGTGCTCGCCCCGGCCGGACCAACCATCGCGCCGGTCGGCTCCTTCAACAACGAGATCGGGCTGCCGCTGACCGCCTGCCGGGTCGCGGCCGATACGCAGTTCCTCGTGTCGGAGATGGGGGCCCGCGGGCTTGGGCATGTGGCGTTCCTCTGCACGATCACCCCGCCCAGCATCGGAGCGGTCCTCAACGTCGGCCACGCGCACCTGGGCGAGTTCGGCAGCCAACAGGTGATCGCGCAGGCGAAGGGCGAGTTGGTCGAGGCCCTGGACGCTGAGGGCTGGGCGGTCCTGAACGCGGATGATCCGCTCGTCGCGGCCATGGCGTCCCGGACGCCGGCCCGGGTCGCGTACTACTCGGCGCTCGGCGAGCCGGCCGCGGGCGATCGGCGCGTGTGGGCGAGCGACGTCGCCGCGGACGACCTCCAGCGGTTCTCCTTCACCCTCCACGACGGGGACGCCAGCGCTCCCGTCCGGCTGCAGGTGCTTGGCCGGCATAACGTCTCGAACGCCCTCGCGGCGGCCGCGGTCGGGCTCTGCGCGGGGCTCACGCTGGACGCCGTCACCGCAGCCCTGTCGGCGGCGACCACGCGGTCGAAGTGGCGCATGCAGCTCGACCAGCGCGCCGACGGCCTCGCGGTGCTCAACGACGCCTACAACGCCAACCCCGACTCGATGGCGGCTGCCCTGGCCGCCGTCGCGCAGCTGCGGCGTCCCGGCGGACGCGTCGTCGCGGTCCTCGGCGACATGCTGGAGCTGGGTGCCGACGCCGATGACGCCCATATCCAGATCGGACGCCTCGCCGCGTCGCTGGGCGTCGACGAGTTGGTCGCCATCGGGCAACACGCCGAGGCGCTCGTGCGTGGCTACGGGGGCTGCGGCCGTCCGGGCCGATACTGGTCGGATAAGGAGCTGGCGACCGCGGACCTGATCGGTCGGGTCACCGGGGACGACGTCGTGTTGGTGAAGGCGTCGCGGGGCATCGCCCTGGAAACCGTCGCTTCGGCGCTGCTGAGGGAAGGAACGCGGTGATCAGCATCTTGCTCGCAGGGGCTTTCGGGATGATCGGAACCCTGCTCGGCACCCGGGTCGCCATCGGCATCCTCGTGCAGAAGGGCTACGGCCAGTTCATCCGTGACGACGGCCCCCGGGAACACCTCAAGAAGGCCGGCACTCCCACCATGGGCGGCACGGTCATCATCGTGGCGACGGTGCTGGCCTACGGCCTCGCCCATCTCGTCCTCTTCCGGCCGCCGACGATCTCGGGGTTGCTGCTGCTGTTTTTGCTCGTCGGGCTCGGCTTCGTGGGCTTCCTCGATGACTGGCTCAAGATCTCGCGCGCCCGCAGCCTCGGCCTGGACAGCAAGAGCAAGCTCGTCCTGCAGACCGTGATCGCGATCGTGTTCGCGGTCCTCGCGCTCCAGTTCCCGAACGATCGGGGCATGACGCCCGCCACCAACGCCGTCTCGTTCCTGCGCGATCTGCCCTGGCTCTCGCTTCCCGTGTTCGCGGCCGTGGCCTGGATCGTGTTCATCACGGCGTCCATGAGCAACGGCGCCAACCTGACCGACGGCCTCGACGGGCTGCTTGCCGGCGTCTCGTCGGCGATCTTCGCCGCCTACACGATCATGACGCTGTGGCAGTACAACAAGAACTGCGCCTACGCGAACTCGGGTCCGCAGTGCTACGAGGTGCGTGACCCGCACGACCTCGCCATGATCTCGCTGGCGCTGGCCGGCGCCTGCTTCGGCTTCCTGTGGTGGAACGCGTCCCCGGCCAAGATCTTCATGGGCGACTCCGGCTCGCTGGCCATCGGCGGCGCCGTCGCCGGCCTCGCCGTCCTGACCCGCACCGAGCTGCTCAGCGTGATTCTCTGTGGCGTGTTCGTCCTGGAGGCGCTCTCGGTCGTTCTGCAGGTGAGCTATTTCAAGGCCACCAAAGGTAAGCGGATCCTCAAGATGGCTCCGCTCCACCATCACTTCGAGATGAAGGGCTGGGCCGAGCAGACGGTGGTCGTCCGCTTCTGGATCCTGGCCTGCCTGTGTGTCGCCGCCGCCCTAGGCCTGTTTTACGCCGAGTGGGTGGTCGGCCGATGACGTTGCCTTGGCTGGCGGACGCCGACCGGCTGTCGCCCTGGAACGAGGCCTTCGTGGTCGTGGCCGGCCTCGGGACATCCGGCTTCGCCGCGGCGGACGGGCTGATCGACCTCGGCGCGCGAGTGCTCGTCCTCGACGAGGCCGACACCTCCGCTAACGTCGAGAAGGCCGAGTTGCTGCGCCACCTCGACGTCGAAGTCCGACTGGGCCGCGGCAGCACCGCGGAGTTGCCGGACGGCGTCCATCTGGTCGTGACGTCTCCTGGCTGGCGTCCGACGGCACCGCTCCTGGCCGCGGCGGCCGCCCGGGGCGTCCCGGTCTGGGGAGACGTCGAACTGGCCTGGCGCATGATGCATCCGGACCGGGTCGTGCCGTGGCTCGCCGTGACCGGAACCAACGGCAAGACGACCACGACCAGCATGCTGGCGTCCATGCTGTCGGCCGCCGGGCTCACCACGGACGCCGTGGGCAACATCGGACGCCCCATCATCGAGGCGATCCTGGACGAGGTGCACTACGACGTGCTCGCCGTCGAACTCTCCAGCTTCCAGCTGCACTGGATGCACACGGTCGCGCTGCACTCGGCGGCCGTGCTGAACGTGCACGCCGACCATCTGGAGTGGTACGCCCACACCGACGACCCCATGGCCGCCTACGTCGCCGACAAGGCCAAGATCTACGAGCGCGTCACGCACGCGTGCGTCTACAACGTGGCCGAGCCGCTCACCGAGCAGCTGGTCGCGGACGCCGACGTGACCGAGGGCGCGCGCGCCATCGGCTTCACCCTCGGCATTCCGGCGCCCTCGATGCTCGGCGTTGTCGACGACCTCCTCGTTGATCGGGCGTTCGTCGAGCAGCGCCGCGACTCGGCGATGCCGCTCGCCGATCTGGCGGACGTCAAGCCGTTCGCGCCCCACAACGTCGAGAACGCGCTCGCGGCTGCGGCGCTCGCGCGCAGCTTCGGCGTTCCCCCGCAGGCGGTCGGGCAGGGGCTCCGCAACCTGGCGATCGGCGATCACCGCATCCAGACCGTCGGCGAGGTGGACGGGGTCACCTACGTGAACGACTCCAAGGCGACCAACCCGCACGCGGCGGCGTCCTCGATGCGGGGGTTCGACTCGATCGTGTGGATTGCTGGTGGACAGGCGAAGGGCACGACGTTCGACGAGCTCGTCCAGACCTACGGTGGCAAGCTGCGCGGCGCCGTCCTGCTCGGAGTCGATAGGGCCGTCATCGCGGGCGCCCTGGCCCGACACGCGCCACAGATCCCCGTCGTCGTCCTGGATCGCGGCGACACTGGTGCGATGCAGGACGCCGTCCGCGCGGCCGCCGCCTTGGCGAAGCCGGGCGACACGGTCTTGATGGCACCCGGGTGCGCCAGCCTGGACATGTTCGCCAACTACGGCGCGCGGGGGACTGCCTTCGCCGACGCGGTGGCGGACCTGGCGCGGACGTAGACGACGCGGAGCGAAGGAGGGACGTGGCGACGATCACCCCCACCAAGCCGCGTGGCCCCAAGGGTCGCGCGCCGCTGACCGACGTCCCGCTGCTGCCCGAGGTCGATGCGCTGCGCACGACCGCGACCGCCTGGCTGAAGCACCCGCTGGCGAGCATGTACCTGGTCGGGGTGCCGGCACTGCTGCTGCTGGGCCTCGGCACGATCATGGTGTGGTCGGCGTCCTCGGTGTACGCCGCGACGCAGTTCGGCAACGCCTACACGTTCATCCAGCGGCAACTGGTCTTCGTGGCGTTGGGCATTGTCGTGATCGCCATCGTCTACCGAGTGCCGCTCGACCTCACCCGCCGGCTCGGCTGGCTCATGTTCGTCGTCTCGGGCGCGTTGATGTGCGTCCCGTTCGTCATGGGTAAGCGGATCAAGGGCAACCTGAACTGGATCGACTTCGGGCCGATGATGCGCCTCCAGCCGTCCGAGATCGTGAAGGTCGTGCTGATCCTGTGGGGCGCGACGATCTTCACCGCCAAGCGCCGCACGCTGGCCGATCCTCGGCACCTGCTGTTCCCGTTCGTCCCGTTCGCTTTGCTGATGGTCGGGCTCACGCTGATGCAGCACGACCTCGGCACGGCCATGATCATGGGCCTGATCCTCGTTCTGATGCTGTGGAACGTCGGGGGCTCGTGGAAGCTGCTGGCGGGCTTCGGCGCCGTGATCGCGGCCGGTGCCGGCGCGCTGGTCTGGCTCAACCAGAACCGGCTGACGCGCATCTTCGCGTTCCTGGACCCCACCTCGGACCTGAGCGGCGCCAACTACCAGCCCAGCCAGGCGCAGTTCGGGCTGGCCATCGGCGGCTGGTGGGGCGTCGGGCTCGGGCAGAGCCGCATGAAGTGGGGCTTCCTCGCTGAGGCGCACACCGACTACGTGCTGGCGATCATCGGCGAGGAGATGGGGCTGATCGGCACCCTCAGCGTGCTCGCGCTGTTCGTCATCCTGACCTACGGCGGCTTCCGGATCGCCCTGCACTCGACTTCGTTCTACGCGCGCGTGGTGGCCGCCGGCATCACGGGGTGGATGGCGATCCAGGCGCTCATCAACATCAGCGTTGTCCTTCGTCTGCTGCCCGTTCTGGGTGTGCCGTTGCCCCTGGTCAGCTACGGCGGCTCGTCCTTGGTGATGAACGTGGCGGCCGTCGGCGTCCTGCTTCGCTGTGCGCGTGAGGAGCCCGCAGCGGCGGCCTTCCTGGCGAACCGGGAGCGCTCGAAGCAGCCTCGCGCGCGGTTGTCGGCCATCATGGGCGTGGCCGAGTGTCGCCGTTCCTGACAGGAGTTCGATGATTTCAATCGTCATGGCCGGTGGGGGAACCGCCGGCCACACGTCGCCGCTGATCGCGACAGCCGAGCGCCTGCGCGAGCTGGATCCTGCGGCGACCCTCACCTGCATCGGAACCTCCAAGGGGCTCGAGACGCGGGTCATTCCCGCGGCGGGCCTCACGTTGCGGCTGGTCGATCCGGTGCCTCTGCCCCGGAAGCTCGGTCTGGACCTGTTGAAGGTGCCCGGACGCCTCGCGCGTTCGGTCTCGCAGGCGCGGGCGATCATCCGCGAGGCGAAGGCGGACGCGGTGGTGGGCTTCGGCGGGTACGTCTCGCTGCCCGCGTACCTGGCCGCCGCCCAGTTGCGGATTCCGGTGCTGCTGCACGAGCAGAACGCCGTCCCGGGCCTGGCCAACAAGGTGGCGGCGCGCTTCGCCAAGGTGGTCGCTGTCACCTTCCCCGGTACGCAGTTGCCGAAGGCGCGCTACTTCGGCATGCCGATGCGCAAGGCCATCACCGGGCTCGACCGGGCCGCCGGACGCGCGTCCGCCCGCACCGACTTCGGCCTGGACGCCGACCGGCCCGTGCTGCTGGTGAGCGGCGGCTCGCAGGGGGCGCGGTCGATCAACGACGCCGTTGAGGCCGCGCGCGACGCGCTGCTCGCAGCGGGGATCGACGTCCTGCACGTCCTCGGCCCCAAGAACCTGGCCGACCGGCACGTCGAGGTCGTCGACCAGACCACGGGCGCCCGCTACGTGCCGGTCGGCTACGTGGACGCGATGGAGCGCGCCTACGCCGCCGCTGACCTGATGGTGGCCCGTTCGGGCGCTGGCACGGTCATGGAGACCGCATCCGTCGGGCTTCCCTGCATCTTCGTGCCCCTGCCCCACGGCAATGGGGAGCAGGCCCGCAACGCGGACTTCCTGCTGGCAGCGGACGCCGCCCGCCTGGTCCCGAACGCCGAGCTGACCCGCGAGCGCTTGCTGGCCGAGGTCTTGCCTCTGATCCAGGACCGGGCGTGCCTGGCGTCCATGTCGGCGACGCTGACCGGCCTGGTGCCCGCGGACGCCGCGGGTGACCTGGCTCGGGCCGTCCTGGACTCGATTCCTGGGGCGTCCTGATGCCGCTCCTGCAACCCGTGCCGGTCGAGCGTGCGGACGCCGTCGGCCCAGTCCACTTCATCGCGGCCGGCGGGTCCGGCATGAGCGGAATCGCGGCAGCCTACGCAGCCCTCGGCGTCCGGGTATCGGGCAGCGATCAGGCCGACTCGGCGACGCTTCGACGCCTGGCCACCCAGGGGGTCACCACGTTCGTCGGGCATGATCCGGTCCAGCTCGGCGACGCCGAGACGGTGGTCGTGTCGTCGGCGATCAGGGAGTCCAATGTCGAACTGGCCGAGGCGCGCCGCCGCGGGCTGAGGGTCTGGCACCGCTCGGCGGCCCTGGCCGGGCTGATGGCCGGACGGCGCGGCGTCGCCATCACCGGCACGCACGGCAAGACCACCACCACGGGCATGACTGCGACCATGCTGGTCGCCGCCGGTGCCGACCCGTCCTACGTGATCGGGTCGCCGCTCACGGCGACGGGGGAGAGCTCACACCTGGGCACCGGGGACGCTTTCGTCATCGAGGCCGACGAGTCGGACGGCTCGTTCCTGCAGTACCCGGCCGAGATCGTCGTCGTCACCAACATCGAGGCCGACCACCTAGACAACTGGAGCACCCCCGAGCGCTACGCCGACGGCTTCGTGACCTTGTGTTCGGCCGAGCACGTCCGCGTCACGGTGGCCTGCGCGGACGATCCCGGGGCTCGCGTCCTGATCGGACGCCTCCGCGCCGCCGGACGCCGCGTCGTCGCCTACGGCGAATCATCGGACGCCGACGTGCGGCTCACCGACGTCCGCGAGACGCCCGAGACCTCGACCGCCACGCTCACCGCGTCCGGCGATCAGGGGCCCCTGCAGCTGGTCGTCCCGGGCCGCTTCAACCTGCTCAACGCGGCGGCGGCCTACACCGTTGGCCGCGAGCTGGGGCTGGACGCTGCCGCCCTGCGCGCGGCGGCGGCCTCGTTCATCGGGACGCATCGCCGCTTCCAGCCGATCGGCGTGGTCGACGGCGTCCGCGTGTTCGACGACTACGCCCACCACCCGACCGAGCTGCGCGCGACGCTGGGGGCGGCGCGCGGACGCGTCGGTACCGGACGCCTCGTGGCCTGCTTCCAGCCGCACCTGTTTTCGCGCACGGTGGAGTTCGCCGGTGAGCTGGGCGAGGCACTCACGCTGGCCGACGTGATCGTCTGCTGCGGCGTCTACCCGGCGCGCGAGGACGCCGTCGATTTCCCGGGCGTCACCGGCGCGTTGGTGGCCCAGGCGCTCACCGCTCTGGGACGCGAGGCGCACTACGTCGAAAACATGTCGGACGCCCCCGCCGCCCTCGCGGCCCTCGTCGAGCCCGGCGACCTGGTGCTCACCCTCGGTGCCGGGGACGTGACCACGGTGGGGCCCGAGTTGGTGCGTCTGCTCGGCCAGGAGGGGCTGGCACGGCCGTGAACGTGCCGCTCATCGACTTCAACGGACGCGTCCGCGACCGCGTGCGCGAGCTTCGACGACGCCGGATCCAGCGGGCGGCGAAGATCCTGCTCGGGCTGATGGTGGTCGCGGGGCTCGCCTGGGTGGGCGTGGCATCGCCCCTGTTCAGCGTCAAGAAGGTCGTCGTGAGCGGCAACGCGATCGTGTCCACCGACGACGTCACCAAGGCGGCCAAGGTCCCGATGGGCGTCCCGCTGGCCCAGGTGGACGCCGCCGCGATCTCGCGACGCATCGTGACGTTGCCGGCCGTGGCGCGCGGCGACGTCGCCCTGTCCCTGCCCGACACGGTCACCATCAAGATCATCGAGCGAGCGGTTGCGTTCGTCGTGGCCGACGGTGGCGGCTTCGCCTGGGTGGACGCGACGGGTGCCACGTTCAACTCGAGCACCGAGCGGCCGGCGGGCGTCCCCTTGGCGGTGGCTGATCTCAATGATCACCAACTGCTGAGCGATGTCGCCACGGTCGTCAGCGCTCTGCCTTCGAGACTCACGGACAAGGTCGTCCAGGTGACGGCGCCGACCCGCGATTCGATCGTCATCGCGACCGGTGAGCGGACCCAGATCGTCTGGGGGAGCGCCGAGTCGTCGTCGCTGAAGGGCCAGCTGGCCGACACCATGACCAAGGCGCAGCCGACCTGCAGGTCGGTGGACGTCTCGTCGCCGAGCCATCCCATCACGCGGTGCTGACGGGTCGGGAGACAGCAACCCTGAAGTAGGGGTTGAGGTGTCCCCGCCGACCTTGGACACCCTTGTCGACGCGCCCATAACCTGTGTGCGGACGATCACGCCCACCCTAGGATAGGGCTCGACTCAGGCTTGAGAGTCGACTGTGACTAGGCACATCGCTACAAGGATTGGTTGACCGACGTGGGCAGCGCATCGCAGAACTACCTGGCCATCATCAAGGTCGTCGGCGTTGGCGGGGGCGGTGTCAATGCCGTGAACCGCATGATCGAGGCGGGTCTCCGCGGCGTCGAGTTCATCGCCGTCAACACGGACGCCCAGGCGTTGCTGATGAGCGATGCCGACGTGAAGCTCGACATCGGCCGCGATCTCACCCGCGGCCTCGGGGCCGGCGCTGACCCCGACAAGGGCCGCCAGGCGGCCGAAGACCACTCCGACGAGATCGAAGAGGTGCTCAAGGGCGCCGACATGGTGTTCGTGACGGCCGGCGAGGGCGGCGGCACCGGCACCGGTGGCGCGCCTGTGGTGGCCCGCATCGCTCGTTCGCTCGGTGCCCTGACGATCGGCGTCGTGACGCGTCCGTTCTCGTTCGAAGGCAAGCGCCGCTCGACGCAGGCCGAGACCGGCATCGCCACGCTGCGCGAAGAGGTCGACACCCTCATCACCATTCCGAACGACAAGCTTCTCGAGATGACCGACCGGCACGTCGCCATCCTGGACGCCTTCCGTCAGGCCGACCAGGTGCTGCTGCAGGGCGTGTCGGGCATCACCGATCTGATCACGACCCCGGGTCTGATCAACCTCGACTTCGCGGACGTCAAGGCCGTCATGAGCAACGCGGGCTCCGCCCTCATGGGCATCGGCTCGGCCCGGGGCGAGGACCGCGCCCGCGCCGCCGCCGAGATGGCCGTGTCGAGCCCGCTGCTCGAGGCGTCCATCGACGGCGCCCACGGGGTGCTGCTGTCGATTGCCGGCGGCTCCGACCTGGGGCTGTTCGAGGTCTCGGCTGCCGCGAACCTCATCGAGCAGGCTGCGCACGAGGACGCCAACATCATCTTCGGAACGGTCATCGACGACGCCCTCGGCGACGAGGTCCGGGTTACGGTGATCGCGGCTGGCTTCGACGGCGGGGCTCCGCCGCGGCGTCAGCCGAGCGTGTCGCGCCAGCCCGATCTGCGGGCGCCGGGCACCCGTCCCGTCGGGAGCCAGCACGCTCCGGCCCAGGCGCCGGTCCACGAGCCCGCGCCTCAGGCTCAGGTCGCGCCGGCGCCTGTGTTGGCCGACGACGACCTGGATGTGCCCGACTTCCTGAAGTAGGGCCGTGTTCCACTCCTTCCGCGACCCCGGCGCCGATGGCGTCGGGGTCGCGTTCACGTCCAGCGCGGTCAACCTGTCGGACGCCCAGCCGCCCGTCGAGCGGGCTGCGGCCCTCGCCGCCGTCGCGGACGCCGTGGGCGCGGCCATCTGCGTCGTCGCCCAGGTCCACGGCGCCCGGGTCCAGGACGTCTCCGGTTCCGACCACCCGCTGCTCGACCTGACCGCTCACCAGGCCGACGCGTTGGTGAGCGATCAGCGGGGGCTGGCACTCGCCGTCCGCGTCGCCGACTGCGTGCCGATCCTGTTCGCCGATCCGGCCGCGGGCCTGATCGGTGCGGCCCACGCCGGCCGCGGCGGCGTCCTGCTGGGGGTCGCCCGAGCGACGGTGGACGCCCTGGCGGCCAAGGGTTCGGGTGAGTTGTCCGCCTGGATCGGTCCGCACATCTGTGCCCGCTGCTACGAGGTGCCGGCGCCGATGGCGTCCGACTTCGCCGACGTCACCGGGGTGGCGCCCAGCGTCACGCGCTGGGGCACACCAGGCATCGATCTGGGCGGCGCCCTCCGGCGCCAATTGGACGCCGCCGGCGTCCGCTGGGTGGCGGACGAAGCCTGCACCATGCACGATTCCGGCCTGCACTCCTACCGCCGCGACGGCGCCGCCGCCGGACGCTTCGCGGGCCTGGTTTGGCTGGGCTAATGCCTGCTCGTGACGGGCGCGCCGCACGGTCTGCCCGGAGGTGCCGAGGTACTGTGTCGGTGACTTCGAAGCGGAGGACGTGTGATGGCTGATGGATTGAAGAAGGCCGCCGTATGGCTGGGCCTCATGTCCGACAACCGGTATGCCGGCGACGAGGTGTCGCAGGAGATCACGCAAGTCGTCGATCAGCAGCACGCAGAGCGCGAGGTCGTCGTCCGCGAGCGCAGGCCGCGGCCGGAGGCGTCCGTGACCGACCTCGACAGCCGCCGCGCCACGCCCACGCTGGCCGCCGTCACCGTGACCGACCCGGAGCCTCGCCCCATGGACTTCAACCGCATCGTCACGATCCAGCCCCGCACCTACAACGAGGCCCGCACGATCGGCGAACACTTCATCGACGGCGCCCCCGTGATCATGAACGTCTCCGAGATGGAGGACGCAGACGCCAAGCGTCTCGTCGACTTCGCGGCGGGCCTGACGTTCGGGCTGCGCGGCACCATCGAGCGGGTCACGTCGAAGGTCTTCTTGCTCTCGCCGAACAACGTGAGCGTGACCGCAGAGGACCGCCAGCGTCTGGCGGGTGGCTTCTTCAACCAAAGCTAGGTCAAGCGGGAGTCGAGGGTCGTTCGACCAGGGGTCCAAAGCGGGCCCCTTCGCTTGGCGCGTTCGGCGCCGGGCGGCTAGCCTGAAACACCGTGGGCGCCGCTCCGTGGCGTTCGTTGAACCACCGAGTCGTTGAACACGACCCAACTCGTGAGGTGAACGTATGACCCTGACCATCGAGCAGGTGCGCGACTGCAAGTTCCACCTGGCCCGGCGCAACGGCTATGAGCCGGTCGATGTCGACAACTTCGTCGACAAGGTTGAGGAGACCCTGATCGCCCTCAACGAGGAGATCGGCACCCTCAAGCGTCAGGTTGGCTCGGGCGGAACTGCGGCTGTCAGCGGTGAGGCTGACGATCACTTCGCGCGTCTGATCGCGGATCGTGACGGCGAGATCGAGCGCCAGCGGGCCGAGATCGCTGCCTTCCGTCAGGAGGCCGACGCCCAGCGCGGCGAGGCCGAGCGTCTGCGTTCCGAGTTGGCTGCCGCGCACAGCGGCGAGTCGGACGACGTCTCCAAGCTTCGCGCCGAGCTCGAGGCGAAGCAGGCCGAACTGGCCCGCGTCCAGGCTGAGCTTGAGGCGCACCGCAGCCACCTCGACGGTCTCCGTGGCGAGATCCAGAGCCGCGACGAGCAGCTGTCCGGCCTCAAGCGGCAGCTCGAGGACGCTTCCACGGTGGTCAGCAGCGGCGACGGCAAGGTCGAGCGCCTCGTCTTGACCGCGGCTCCCGAGGCGTCGTCCGCCGTGACGCGCCTGCTGGAGATGGCGACCACTCAAGCGGACGCCCTGGTGAGCGGCGCGCAGAGCGAGGCCGAGCGCCGCCTCTCCGAGGCGCAGGTGCACGCGGAGCGCACGCGGGCCGAGGCTGAGGCGCACGCCCAGCGGGTCAAGGCTGAGGCCGAGACGCTGGCCGAGCGGGCGAAGAACGAGGCGCTGGGCGCTGCCACGCGCACGCGCAACGACGCCGCAGCCGAGGCCCACCGCCTGACGTCCGAGGCGCAGGCCAAGCGCGAGCGCCTCGAGGTCGAGCACTCCGAGCGCAAGGCCGTCCTCGACAAGGAGTTCGCGGATCGTCGCGATCAGCTCATCGGCACGTTGGAGTCGGAGCACGGTCAGCTGGCCGCCCGGGTTGCGCACCTGCGCGACTACGAGAAGAACTTCCGAGACTCCTTCACGGCCCACCTGAACTCGCATATCGAGCGCATCGGCAAGGCGGAGTTGGCTCCCGCCGACGAGCCCGAGTTGCTCAAGATGGGCCCGGTTGCGACGCACACGCCGCAGCTCGACAAGCTGCTCAACCCCGAAGAGCAGTAGGCGAAACACGCTCGTTGAAACACTGCGGCGGCCCGGGATCGATGATCCCGGGCCGCCGTGTTGCCACGTCGTCCAGGCGTCGGTTTCAGGTGGTACGCTCAGCGGCCACACCCCATCCCACTGAGAGGTACGGGCCATGACCAAGGACGCGCGGACTCGGTTCGACATCCCGGTCGCCGAGGGCGAAGAGCCCTGGACGCAGGATGAGATCGACGAGGTCCACGAGGAACTGCTGTTCGAGATCGGCCGCATGGAACGCGCCATCAAGACGGCCGAGGCCACCATGGCGAGCCTCTTCGACGAGGGCACCGAGGGCGCCGGACGCGACCCGGCCGACGTCGGCTCGACCAACTTCGAGCGCGACCAGGAGATGTCTCTCGTCCAGAACGCCAAGGACATGCTCGACCAGGCGCAGTCAGCGCTGCATCGCTTCGAGACCGGACGCTACGGCGTGTGCGAGTCGTGCGGCGAGCCTATCGGCAAGGACCGCCTGCAGGTGTTCCCGCGCGCGACCATGTGCCTGCCGTGCAAGCAGCGGGAGGAACGGCGATAGTCGTCAACACCGCTCCGGGACGCCGTTCCGTCCGTCTGCTCAGCCTGGCGTACGCGATCGGGGTGCTCGGCCTCATCGCCGACTACGCCGCCAAGACGGCCGCCCTGACGTTCCTGGACCCGCTGCAGCCCCCGAAGCTCCTCGGGGGCTTCGTCACGCTGCAACTGGTGCGTAACCCCGGCGCCGCCTTCAGCATGGGCGAGAATTTCACCATCGTCCTGTCCTGCATCGCCGTCGCCGCGTTCGCCTTCGTGGGCGGCTACCTCATCCCTCGGGTGAAGCACGCCGGCTGGGCCGTCGCTGAAGGTTTCCTGCTGGCCGGGGTGGCCGGCAACCTCGCCGATCGGCTCTTCCGGGAGCCCGGCCCGATGCGGGGGCATGTGGTGGATTTCATCGAACTGCCCTACTTCGCCATCTTCAACGTGGCGGACATGTTCATCACCGCCGCTGCCGTCTTGATCATCTGGTTCGTTATGTTCGGGAAGGTCGGGCCCGAGGGCGGGTCCCTGGCTGACAAGTCGTGAGCGTCCAACTGGTTCCGGACGGGCTCGCCGGAGAGCGCGTGGACGCCGCGGCGTCCCGCATGACCGGTGTCAGCCGCAGCCGGATCGCCGAGCTGATCGAGAGCGGCGGCGTCCAGCTGAACGGTCGGGTCGTGACCAAGTCAGACAGGGTGGCGGCCGGTGACATGCTCGAGGTTGAACTGACGGAGCCCAAACTCGCCGAGGTGGTGCCGGCGTTCGTCGAGGGCATGCGGATCGTTCACGACGACGCCGACATCGTCGTCATCGACAAACCCGCGGGTGTTGCGGCGCACCCGTCGCTTGGCTGGGACGGACCCGACGTGCTCGCCCACCTGGCGGCCGCCGGCTTCCGCATCTCGACCTCGGGGGCGTCCGAGCGGCGGGGCATCGTCCAGCGCCTGGACGTCGGCACGTCGGGGCTGATGGTGGTCGCGAAGAGCGAGCCCGCCTACACCGCCCTGAAGCGTGCCTTCCGCGACCGGACGGTCGAGAAGGTCTACCACACGCTTGTCCAGGGCCACCCGGACCCCTTCAGCGGCACGATCGACGCCCCCATCGCGCGCCATCCGGGCCACGACTGGAAGATGGCGGTCATCGACGGTGGACGGCACTCGGTCACCCACTACGAGACGCTCGAAGCTTTTCGCTCGGCGACCCTGCTCGAGATCCACCTGGAAACCGGCCGGACGCATCAGATCCGCGTCCACCTGGCCGCGCTCAGGCATCCGGTCATCGGCGACCCGTTGTACGGGGCGAATCCGGTGTTGGCCGCAGAGCTGAACCTGGACCGTCAGTGGCTCCATGCGACGCGGCTGGGCTTCGTGCATCCCGGCACGGGGGAGTGGGCCGAGTTCTCATCGCCGTACCCGGAGGACCTGGCTCAGGCACTGGCGGTGATTCGGGCTCGCTAGCTCCTCGGCTAGGGTTTGCTCGTGCGTAAGGCAAAGATCGTTTGTACCCTCGGCCCGGCGACCGACGTCGAAGGCGGTGTCGAGGCGCTGGTGCGGGCCGGCATGAACGTGGCCCGCCTCAACATGAGTCACGGCTCCTACCCCGACCACCTCGCTCGCCTGCACCAGGTGCGCGAAGCGGCGAGCGTCGTGGGGCGCCCGGTCGGCACGTTCGCCGACCTGCAGGGGCCGAAGATCCGGCTGGAGACCTTCGCTGAAGGGCCGCAGTTGCTGAACCGGGGCGACCGCTTCACGATCACGACGCGTGAGGTCCCGGGCGACGTGACCTGCTGCGGCACCACGCTGAAGACGCTCACCGAGGACGTCCGTCCCGGCGACCAGATCCTGCTGGACGACGGCAAAGTCGAGCTCGTCGCGGTCGAGGTGACCGACACCGACGTGATCACCGAGGTCGTCGTCGGCGGACGCGTCAGCGACCACAAGGGCATCAACCTGCCGGGCGTCGCCGTCAGCGTGCCGGCGCTGTCCGAGAAGGACGCCGACGACCTGCGCTGGGCGTTGACTCACGGCATCGACATGGTCGCGCTGTCCTTCGTCAGGTCGGCCGCCGATATCGAGCCGGTCCACGCGATCATGGACGAGCTGGGCCGACGCGTCCCGGTCATCGCCAAGATCGAGAAGCCGCAGGCGATGGATCACCTGGAAGAGATCGTGGACGCCTTCGACGCCGTCATGGTGGCCCGCGGCGACCTCGGGGTCGAGCTGCCCCTGGAGGACGTCCCGAACGCGCAGAAGATCATCATCACGGCCGCCCGGCGGTGGGCAAAGCCGGTCATCGTCGCCACCCAGATGCTCGAGTCGATGATCACAACGCCGCGGCCGACGCGCGCGGAGGCGTCCGATGTCGCGAACGCGATACTGGACGGTGCGGACGCGGTCATGCTGTCCGGCGAGACCGCGGTGGGCGCCTACCCGAACGTGGCCGTGGAAACGATGTCGCGGATCATCAACAAGACCGAGTCGCTCGGCATCTCGAAGATCGCGCACCTGGACTGGAATCCGCACACGACGTCGGGCGTCATCGCCAAGGCGGCCATCGAGGTGGCCGAGCGGGTCGGCGCGAAGTACCTCGTCGCCTACACCAAGACCGGCGACACGACGCTGCGACTGTGCCGGATGCGGTCCGAGATCCAGGTGTGTTCGTTCAGCCCGGACCCGCGGACGAGCCAGCACATGACCCTGGCGTGGGGCGTCAAGTCCTGGACGACGCCGGAGTTCACCACGATCGACTCGATGGTCGCGCACATCCTGGACATGCTGCAGGAGGCGACCCTGGAGATCGAGGACCATCAGGAGCCCATGGTGGCGTCCGGCGACCAGATCGTGATCGTGGCGGGCAACCCGCGGCATTCGGCGGGGAAGACGAACTCGCTGCGTGTCGTGCAAGTTCCGTGATCTGTGCCGGAGAGGGGACTCGAACCCCTACAGCCTTTCAGCCAGTCGGGTTTGAGCCGACCGCGTCTACCATTCCGCCACCCCGGCAGGGCGGGACTATCCTGCCATAAGCGCCCGTCATCGATCGAACGGGGCGACGGCGCCCCGAGGGAAGAGGATGAAGTGAGTTCTGAGCACGTTGCTGGTCCGCGGGTCCTGGTCGCCGAGGACGAGGCGCTCATCCGACTGGACCTCGTTGAGCTGTTGCAGGGCGAGGGCTACGAGGTCGTCGGCCAGGCGGGCAACGGCGAGGAAGCCGTAAAATTGGCCCGCGAGCTGACCCCGGATCTCGTCGTCATGGACGTCAAGATGCCGCACATGGACGGCATCACGGCGGCGTCCATCATCGCGGAGGAGCGCATCGCCCCCGTGGTCATGCTGACGGCCTTCAGCCAGCGCGAGCTGATCGACCGGGCCCGCGAGGCGGGCGCGATGGCCTACGTGGTCAAGCCCTTCGACGCGTCCGACGTGGTGCCGGCCATCGAGCTGGCGATGGCCCGCTACGCCGAGATCCGGGCGGTCGAGGCCGAGGTGGAGGACCTGCACGAGCGGTTGGCGTCCCGCAAGGCCGTCGACCAGGCCAAGGGACTGCTGATGGAGGGGCTGGGGCTGTCGGAGCCCGAGGCCTTCCGCTGGATTCAGAAGACGGCCATGGACCTGCGCAAGTCGATGCGCGAGGTCGCCGAGGGCGTCATCGACCACAGCAACGCCGGGGCGCCCACGAAGAAGGGCAAGAAGAAGAGCGCGGATGCCGACGCCTGAGTCCCTGCGGCGAGGCTGCACGGACGTTCTTGTCGGAGGACGGCACTAGAGTCGCCGTGTGACCCAGACTCATGAGCCGTCCGAACGTCCACGGCTGCTGCTGATCGACGGCCACTCGGTCGCCTACCGAGCCTTTTATGCCCTGCCGGTCGACAACTTCTCGACCTCGACCGGGCAGCACACCAACGCGGTGTACGGGTTCACGGCGATGCTCATCAACGTGCTGCGCGACGAACAGCCGACCCACATCTGCGTCGCCTTCGACGTCTCGCGACAGACCTTCCGCTCCGAGCAATGGGACGGCTACAAGGCCAATCGAAGTAAGAGCCCCGACGAGTTCAAGGGCCAAGTCGACTTGGTCAAGGAGGTGCTGGACGCCCTCAACATCGTCCACCTGGAGCAGGACGGCTTCGAGGCCGACGACATCATCGCCACGCTCGCACGGCAGGCGTCCGCGGCGCAGTGGGAGACGCTGATCTGCACGGGCGACCGCGACTCGCTGCAACTGGTGAACGACTCGACGACCGTGCTGTACCCGCGCAAGGGTGTCTCGGATCTGTGGCGCTACACGCCCGCATCGGTCGAGGAGAAGTACGGCGTGCCGCCGCAGCGCTACCCGGAGCTGGCGGCCCTGGTGGGCGAGACCTCCGACAACCTGCCCGGCATTCCGGGCGTCGGCCCGAAGACCGCTGCCAAGTGGATCGCCACCTACGACGGCCTGGAGAACCTGCTGCGACAAGCGGACTCGGTCACGGGTAAGGCCGGAGAGGCGTTGCGCGAGCGTATCGAAGACGTGCGACGCAACCGGGTGCTGAACGAGCTCGTCGGCGACCTCGACCTGCCGAAGGGCCTGTCCGACTTCGAGCGGCGCGACTGGGACCGCGAGGCCGTGCACACCCTCTTCGACTCACTCGAGTTCCGGGTGTTGCGCGATCGGCTGATGGAGACCCTCCCGCAGAAGCAGCTGGAGCCCGAGGGTGGGCTCGACATCGACGGCGCCGTCCTCGCGCCCGGGCAGGTCGCCGGCTGGCTCGCCGAGCACGCGACGGGACTGGTCGGCGTCCAGGTGGGAGGTCGCTGGCGCGCCGGGACGGGTGACGTCCAGGGGCTGGCGCTCGCCTCCGCCGATGCGTCGGCGGCCTGGCTGGACGCGTCCGCGTTGACCCCCGCCGACGATGCGGCGCTCGCGTCCTGGCTGGCGGACCCGCGCGCGCCGAAGGCCATGCACGACGCGAAGGGGCCGCTGCTGGCGCTGTGGTCCCGAGGCTGGGATCTGCAGGGCCTCGTCGTGGATACCCAGCTGGCCGCCTACCTGTTGCGTCCTGACCAGCGGGTCTTCGACCTGGCCGACCTGACCGTGCGGCACCTCAAGCGCGAACTCGCGGCGGCGTCCAAGACCGAGAGCGCCGACAGCGACCAGCTGGCGCTGTTCGAAGAGGCGCCGGACGACTCCGGCGTCGACGCGATGATCCGGGCGAAGGCCGTCGTCGAGCTGGCCGAGACGCTGGCGTCCGAGCTGACCGCGCAGGGTGCGGGGGCGCTCCTTGTCGAGGTTGAGCAGCCCCTGCTGCGCACGCTGGCCACCATGGAGCGCACCGGCATCGCCGTTGACGAGGACTACCTGGACGAGCTCTACAAGACGTTCGACGGCCAGGTCCGGGCGGCCGAACAGGCCGCCTACGAGGTGCTCGGCAAGCAGATCAACCTCGGCTCACCGAAGCAGTTGCAGACCGTGCTCTTCGACGAACTGGGCATGCCCAAGACGCGCAAGACGCGCACGGGCTACACGACGGACGCCGACGCGCTCGACTCGCTCTATCTCAAGACGGGGCATCCGTTCCTGGAGCACCTGCTGCGGCACCGCGACCAGATCCGGCTGCGCCAGACGGTCGACGGGCTGCAGAAGTCCATCGCCGATGACGGCCGCATCCACACGACGTACGTGCAGACGATCGCGGCCACCGGACGCCTCAGCTCGACCGATCCCAACCTGCAGAACATCCCGATCCGGACGCCGGACGGCCGCCGCATCCGCGAGGCCTTCGTCGTGGGCGCGGGCTACGAGTCTCTGATGAGCGTGGACTACAGCCAGATCGAAATGCGGATCATGGCGCACGCGTCGGCCGACGAGGCGCTCATCGAGGCGTTCGGCTCGGGCCACGACTTCCACAGCGCCACCGCGGCCCGCGTGTTCGACGTCGACCCGTCCGACGTGACACCCGGGCAACGGGCCAAGGTCAAGGCGATGAACTACGGGCTCGCGTACGGGCTCAGCGCGTTCGGGCTGTCGGCCCAGCTCGGCATCCCGACATCCGAGGCGCGGGGGCTGATGGACGAGTACTTCGAGGTGTTCGGCAACTCGCGCGCCTACCTCGACGGCCTCGTCGCCCAGGCTCGGAAGACCGGCTATACCGAGACGCTGCTCGGGCGCCGCCGGTACCTACCCGATCTGACCTCCAGCAACCGGCAGCGTCGCGAGATGGCCGAGCGCATGGCCCTGAACGCCCCGATCCAAGGGTCGGCGGCCGACATCATCAAGGTGGCCATGCTCGACGTGGAGAAGGGGCTCGCCGAAGCCGGACTCGCCTCGCGCATGCTGTTGCAGGTCCACGACGAGCTGGTCTTCGAGGTGGCGCCGGGGGAGCGCGAGACGCTGGAGGCCCTGGTCCGCGACCGCATGGGGCACGCCATCGACCTCACGGTCCCGCTGGACGTCTCGGTGGGCGTCGGCCGCACCTGGCACGAGGCGGCGCACTGACCGGGTCATGACCGCCGAGGACGAGCAGCGGCGCCTCTGGAATCGGGCCGCCGGCGCGTACGACCGCGCGATGCAGCCGCTGGAGCGCCGGTGGCTGGGGCCGGAACGGACGCGCCTGCTGGCCCGCGCCCGCGGCCGCACCCTGGAGGCGGGCATCGGGACGGGCGTCAACCTGCCGCTCTACCCCGACACGGTCGAGCTGACCGGCGTCGACTCCAGCCCGGCGATGCTGGCGGTCGCCGGGCGGCGCGCCTCGGAGCTGGGCCGCGCCGCCGACCTGAGGCTCGGCGTCGCCGACAGCCTGGACGAGGCCGACGCCGCCCTCGACACGGTCGTGGCCACCCTACTGCTGTGCTCGGTCCCGGACGTGGCCCGCACGCTCGGCGAGTTCGCCCGGGTGCTGCGTCCGGGCGGGCGGTTGCTGCTGCTCGACCACGTCGAGTCGTCCTGGGCGCCGGTGCGCGGGGCCCAGCGCCTCGCGGACGCGATGACGGCCCACACCGGCGAGTGCTGGCGGCGGCGTCCGCTTCTCACGCTGGCGGCGTCCGGTTTCGTCGTCGAGGACGTCCGCGCGAGCCGGGGACGCCTCGTGGAAGCGGTGGTGGCCCGGCGGGCGTGAGCCGATGCGTGAAGGGGTGGCTTTAGTCCTGGACGGTTAGAGCCGTTTGGTTCTAGTCTGGGGCGATGGCCGCCGAACAGACCAAGCGCTCGATCTTGCTCGCCGCCGAGCGGGTGATCGCCGACAAGGGCTTCGGCAGCGCACGGGTGGACGAGATCGCGTCCGCCGCGGGGGTGTCGAAGTCGCACCTCTACTACCACTTCGACTCCAAGGACGAGCTCCTTCGGGCCCTCGTCAGCATGCGCGTGGGCGACCTCCTCGAGGCGAAGGCCCGTCTCCTCGCCGACCTCGGCCCTGCCCCGAGCGACCCCCGCACGTTCATCGAGCGCGCCGTCGCCGAGGTGATGGCGCCCCACCGGGACTTCCTGCGCATCCTGATCGTCGAGGGCATCAGCCGCCCGGACGCCACGGCGCCGGCCTGGTCCGCCGTCGAGTCGTTCCTGGACGACTCGGCCGCCCGGTACGCGGCGTCCGGCCGGGCGGTCGACGAGGCGCAACGCACCGCGCTGCTCTACTTCGCGTTCCTCCCCGCCGCCTTCCACGTCGCACTGGGGCGCGTGGCGGACGCCGACCTCGTGACCGGGCTCGTCGAGGTGCGTCGGCTCGTGCTGGGGCAGGGGGGCACCTCGTGAAGCGGGCGGACCTCGGCCGACGCGGCAACTACGGCGCCTTGTTCCGGAACGGAACCATGGACTTCCTGGCCGGCTGGCTGCTCGGCTGCAGCCAACTCGGAGGGCTGTCGCCCGGGGCCCTGCTCCACACCTTCGCGCGGATCACCGACGGCGACCCGCGCTCCTGGGTGGACGCCTTCGCTCGCGCCGCGGACGCCACCACAGCCCGGGCCGAGGCGGCCTCCGATCCCGTCGTCGCGGCGGGCGCCTGGCTGGCGGCGACAACGGCCGAGCGGGCCGCCTTGATGCTGCAGGACCCTCGGACGCCGAACGCGGAGGCCGCACGGGCGCGCGCAGCGGAGGCGTTCGAGGCGTTCCTGCGCTCGTCGGGGGTACCGCTGGAGCCATGGGCCATCCCGTTCGCGGGCGAATCTCTGCCCGGCTACGTCTCGACCGACCTGACCCGGACGCGGCCCCTGGTGGTCGTCGTCGGCGGCGGCGACACCTCGGCGGAGGACCTGTGGTTCCTGGGTGGCGGTGCCTTCATCGAGGCCGGCTACGCCGTTCTACTGGTGGACCTTCCAGGGCAGGGCTCGACGCCCGCCGACGGGTTGCACTTCGGGCCCGCGACCCTGGACGGCTTCTGGGCCGTCCTGGACGCCGTGCGAGGGCGCGGTTTCGGGGGCGACATCGTCCTGTGCGGCTGGAGCGGCGGCGGGTTCTTCACGACGAAGGCGGTCGAGGCGTCCCGTCCGTCCGACCGGATCGTCGCGCTGGTCGCCTCCACGCCGATCCACGACATCGGGTCGATGTTCGAGCGCGCCATGCCGGGCCTGGCCCGCCGAGCGCCCCGGGGGGTCCTCGCGGCCGCGGTCACGGCGTCCTCGCGGTTCAACCCGGTGCTGGCGGCGTCGCTGGCGAAGTACGACTGGCAGTTCGGGCCCCTCGGCATCGCCGGTGCGCTGGAGGCCTACGCGTCGATGACGGCCGTCGACCTGACGAAGGTGGACCTGCCGGTCCTGGCGCTCGTCGGGGACGGCGAGGACGCCGAACTCCACCGCCAGGCCGCGGACGTCGTCGCAGCCGGACGCCCGTCGTCACGCCTGATCACGTTCGATCACGCGTCGGGCGCGAGCGCGCACTGCCAACTCGGGAACCTCTCGTTGGCCCTCGCCGAGGCGACCGGTTGGCTGGCGACAGTCGCGCCGGCGTCCGGGGACCCGTGAGCAGGGACCTCAGTACAGGGACGCCAGCAGGCTCGTCCGCTCGACGCCGTCGAGGGTCCAGGCGCCCTCCAGGGTGCCCACCGCGACGCGCTTGTTCGTCGCGGGCGCGGGGTCGACGACCCGGTACAGCTTCATCTGGCCCGTGGAGTTCGAGACCAGGACGACGCCGCTGCCCCGCCAGGCCGCGGACGTCGTCGCAGCCGGACGCCCGTCGTCACGCCTGATCACGTTCGATCACGCGTCGGGCGCGAGCGCGCACTGCCAACTCGGGAACCTCTCGTTGGCCCTCGCCGAGGCGACCGGTTGGCTGGCGACAGTCGCGCCGGCGTCCGGGGACCCGTGAGCAGGGACCTCAGTACAGGGACGCCAGCAGGCTCGTCCGCTCGACGCCGTCGAGGGTCCAGGCGCCCTCCAGGGTGCCCACCGCGACGCGCTTGTTCGTCGCGGGCGCGGGGTCGACGACCCGGTACAGCTTCATCTGGCCCGTGGAGTTCGAGACCAGGACGACGCCGCTGCCCCGCACGGTCATCGACTTCGGGGCGCCGGTGTTCAGGTCGGCCTCGTCGTCGCCCTCGCGGATGACCCGCTGCAGTTCGTCGACGTAGACCGGGTCGCCGGTGCCGTCGTAGGCCCAGCGGTGCCCGAGCACCGAGTGCTCCATCTCGCCGACGAGGAACTCCTCGGCGCCGGCGAGCGGCTCCGACCGGTACGTGAGCGGCACCTGGTAGACCTGCCCGCCGGAGCGGACCAGCAGCGTCTCGATCCCCACCTCGCCGTAGGGGTCGACGAAGCGGAAGCCGGCGATGCGCTCGACGTCGGAGGCGTCCGTGCCCTTGAACCAGCCCTGCTTGGGCAGCCAGGCCGCCAGCAACTCCAACTTGCTCGGGATCAACGTCGCTTCCGGGTGAACCTCGGCGGTTCCGCTCATCGTCTGTCTCCTGTCGCTCGATGACCCCTTGAGGCTAGCCCAACCCGCAGGGCTTTTGACCCGATTCTGACCGAGGTCTAGGGTAGTCACTCGGTGTGGTCTGCCCGGACTCGGACGGAGCAGGACGGGCGAATCGTAGGCCGCGCCGCCCATCGAAACATCCACCAGTTATCGGAGCCCTACTACATGACCTCCTCTCCTGAGGCCGCTCAGGTCGCGGTCGACGACATCGGTTCTGCTGAAGATTTCGCAGCCGCCGTCGACTCAACAATCAAGTACTTCAATGACGGTGACATCGTCACCGGCACCGTGGTCAAGGTCGATCGTGACGAGGTTCTCCTCGACATCGGCTACAAGACCGAAGGCGTCATCCCCTCCAAGGAACTCTCCATCAAGCACGACGTCGATCCGTTCGACGTGGTCTCCGTCGGCGACGTTGTCGAGGCCCTCGTGCAGACCAAGGAGGACAAGGAGGGTCGTCTGATCCTGTCCAAGAAGCGCGCCCAGTACGAGCGCGCCTGGGGCACGATCGAGAAGGTCAAGGACTCCGACGGCGTCGTCACCGGCAAGGTCATCGAGGTCGTCAAGGGTGGCCTCATCGTCGACATCGGCCTGCGCGGCTTCCTGCCGGCATCCCTGGTCGAGATGCGTCGCGTCCGCGACCTCCAGCCCTACGTGGGCATGGAGCTCGAGGCCAAGATCATCGAGCTGGACAAGAACCGCAACAACGTCGTCCTCAGCCGCCGTGCGTGGCTCGAGCAGACGCAGTCCGAGGTTCGCCACAGCTTCCTCAACCAGCTGCAGAAGGGCCAGATCCGCAAGGGTGTCGTGTCCTCGATCGTCAACTTCGGCGCGTTCGTCGACCTGGGCGGCGTGGACGGCCTCGTGCACGTCTCCGAGCTGTCCTGGAAGCACATCGACCACCCGTCCGAGGTCGTCGAGGTGGGCCAGGAGGTCACCGTCGAGGTGCTGGACGTCGACATGGACCGCGAGCGCGTCTCGCTGTCGCTGAAGGCGACCCAGGAGGATCCGTGGCAGACCTTCGCCCGGACCCACGCCATCGGGCAGATCGTCCCCGGCAAGGTCACCAAGCTCGTTCCCTTCGGCGCGTTCGTCCGCGTCGAGGAGGGCATCGAGGGCCTGGTGCACGTGTCCGAGCTGGCCGAGCGTCACGTCGAGATCCCCGAGCAGGTCGTCAGCGTCAACGACGATGTCATGGTCAAGATCATCGACATCGACCTCGAGCGTCGCCGCATCTCGCTGAGCCTCAAGCAGGCCAACGAGGGTGTCGACATCGCGGCCGACGACTTCGATCCGTCCCTGTACGGCATGACGGCGTCCTACGACGACCAGGGCAACTACATCTACCCCGAGGGCTTCGATCCCGATACCCAGGAGTGGAAGCCCGGCTACGAGGAGCAGCAGCGCGCCTGGGAGCAGCAGTACGCCGAGGCTCAGGCCCGGTGGGAGGCGCACAAGCGCCAGATCACCGAGGCCCAGGAGGCCCACACCGAGGCGCTCGTCGCCGAGGCCAACCAGGCGTCCTACAGCGCGGGTGCGTCCGAGGCTCCGGCCGAGGGCTCGCTGGCGTCCGACGAGGCCCTGCAGGCCTTGCGTGAGAAGCTGACCGGCGGCGCCAACTGAGCACGGCGTCCGGTTGAACCGAAGGTGCCCCCGTCTAGCAGGACGGGGGCACCTTTGCTTTCTCGGTAGATTGCCGGTCATGAGCGTGCGGAGGATCGGGCTGACAGGCGGGATCGCATCCGGCAAGTCGGCCGTCGCCGAGTTGCTGCGCGCCAAGGGTGCCGTCATCGTGGACGCCGACGTGCTGGCCCGCGAGGTGGTCGAGCCGGGAACGCCCGGGCTGGCCGCGATCGTCGACCGCTTCGGGCGCGGCGTCCTGCTGCCCGACGGACGCCTTGATCGCGCTCGGCTCGGTCAGCTCGTCTTCTCGGACGCCGACGCGCGAGCCGACCTGAACGCCATCGTTCATCCGGCCGTGCGGAGGCGAGCCGCCGAGGTTGAGTCGGACGCTCCGGCAGGGTCGGTCGTCGTCCACGCTATCCCGCTGCTCGTCGAGACCGGACAGGCGGCGTCCTTCGACCTGGTGGTCGTGGTGGACGTCGACCCGACGATCCAGGTGGACCGACTCCGGGCCCGCAATGGCTTGTCGCGGGCGGACGCCGAGGCGCGGCTGGCCGCGCAGGCGTCCCGAGAAGAACGCCTCCGGGCCGCCCATGTGGTCATCGACAACTCGGGGAATAGGGACGCGCTTGAGGCCCAGGTGGACGAACTCTGGCGCCGCCTGAACCGGCCCTTCAGAAGGTCCTGACGGGGGCGAGGAGGGAGCCGAGGGCCTCCATCCCCACGTCGACTCCCTGCGTGTCGTCGGTGACCCGTACCTCCATCGGCGTCCCATCCTTGAGGGTCAAGGTCGCGACCTTGATGAGCTTGCCTTTCAGGCCGAAGCTGACGATGTCCTCAAGCGGGATCCACCGGGCACGGTCAACGGCTTTGACTTGGGCGACGGGCAGGTCCAGCAGCGCGGAGAGGCGGTCGAGCTCCGAGAGCTGGCTCTGACCGAAGGCGGACGCGACGCGGTCACGCTCCACGGGCAACAGCAGGAGCCCGTCGCCGAACACCACGAGATGCCGTAGGCCTTCGCCCAGCCCCCTGACGTGGGTGACCACCCCGTGGATGGTGTGGTCTGCCAGATCACGGCCGGTTCCGGGAGCTTTCCCCAGGTCGACGCCCTGGGCGAGGAGCCAGTCCCTGAGGGCGCGAACCGACGCCGGCAGCGCGTCCGGGAGTTGCTTGCGCAAGTCGAGCGGCTCGCCAGTGGCGTCGACCAGGGGCGCGTCGGTCGTCCAGGACAACTGGTAGCGCGCGCGTCCAGACTCGAGCAGCGAGCACGCAGCCGCGTTCTCCAGCACATCGCGGGCGATCTCGGGCGGTGTGCGCGGCGTCGGCTCGCCCTCGTCGGCGCCAGCAAAGAGGCCCTCGAACTCCTGGGGACGATTCGCGGCGGCGTCCAGGATGTCTCCTAACGTCCCGCTCGACGCGAGCCCCGTCCTTCTGAGTTCATCGATGAGGCGCTGGAAGCGGCGTGCGGTCTCGTTCAGAATGCCGCGCTGGACGACATCGTCCCAGGTGGTCAGCGGTAGGGGGTCGTCGGCCAGCAGGGCGGGCTCAAGGGCGCCCAGCGCCTCGCGCCCTCCGGACAGCAACGTCCAGGCTGGCGTCTGGTCCGCCTCGACGGCATTCGGCGCCAATGCTTCGAGTGCGGCGACCCGGCTGCCCAGTGGCGGATGGGTGTCCCACCAGTCGGTGGTCCTGTCGGCGAGGTACTCCGTCGTCGCCGCAGCGAGTGGGGCTGCGTTTTCCGCCAGCAGGTGGTCGAGGCCGTCGACCAGCGATGCCCGCGACTTGGCGGGCTCGAACAGCGGCGCGTACTGCTCCAGCAAGGCGGACCAGCCGAGGTCCACGGTGGCTAGGCGCCGCAGTGCGGACGCCAAGGCCGTGGGTCCGGCGTAGCGCGCGGACGCCTCGTCCGCTGCCCGCTCGCGAGCGCGGTCGTCGGCCGCGAACACGGTGGTGAGCAGCCGCAAATAGAGCCACAGGACCGGACGCAGCAGAAAGCCGCTGCGCTGGTAGGCCCTGACGGCCGTGCGGCGCAGGGGCGCGCTATTTCGTGACTGCTCGGTGTCGCCGCCTGCGAAGTGTCCAAGCTCATGGGCGAGCACTGCGCCGAGCTGGGCCACGGAGAAGGTGGACAGCACGGGGAGCCCGAGCATCAGCTCGCGAGCGCCCGCGTCCTCGGCCACGGCCGCGGTCACGCCCCCGACGACCACGATTCGCTCTGGTGCCGCCGTGCCGACGGCCTGGGCGACCTTGTCGACCTCGGCCCACAGGGCTGGATGCTCAGCACGCGTCAGTTCGGGTCCTTCGGCCCGCTCGGGCTGGAGGCGCAGGACGTCGCGGAGGCCGAAGCCGATGGCGAAAAGGATCATCGCGACCGCGCCCCCGATGATCCGGAAGGGCCAGCTTCCGGTGGTGCCTAGGGCTTGACCGATACTCCAGACAAGTAGCCCGATCAGCGCCAAGATGAGGACGACGAAAGCGACGAGAAGCCACGTGTGGGCTCCCGAACGGCGCGGACGCATGGTGACTCCCTGAAGTCGGTTGCCTCCCACGCTAGAGAAGGGCCGGTCGCGCCGCTGGGGGATAGCGAAGGTGCTGGCGGGCGTCCGCGATCAAAAGTGTCAGTGGCCCGACCTAAGCTGGCGGCCATGCGCGCGGTGACTGATATTCAACGGCGGTTGGCCCCCTTCGAGGTGCACGCCGACTTCGTCCCGGCCGGCGATCAGCCGGCCGCGATCGATGAGTTGGAGCGCCGCATTAGGGCAGGGGAACAAGACGTCGTCCTACTGGGTGCCACCGGCACCGGCAAGACGGCAACGATCGCCTGGCTGGCCGAGCGGCTGCAGCGCCCGATGCTGGTGATGCAGCCCAACAAGACCCTGGCCGCGCAGTTCGCCAACGAGCTGAGGCAGTTCTTCCCCGACAACGCCGTCGAGTACTTCGTCAGCTACTACGACTATTACCAGCCGGAGGCGTACGTCCCGCAGACGGACACCTACATCGAGAAGGACTCGTCGCTCAACGAGGAGGTCGAGCGGCTGCGGCACAGTGCCACGAACTCGCTGCTGACCAGGCGCGACGTCATCGTGGTCGCCACGGTGTCGGCCATCTACGGCCTCGGGACGCCCCAGGAGTACGTCGACCGGATGGTCCGGTTGCGGGTGGGGGAGGAGCACGACCGGGACGCCCTGCTGCGTCGGCTGGTCGATATTCAGTACGTCCGCAACGACCTGGCGGCGTCCCGAGGCACGTTCCGGGTCCGCGGTGACACGCTCGAGGTCTTCCCGATGTACGAGGAGCACGCGGTCCGCGTCGAGTTCTTCGGCGACGACATCGAGGCTCTCTCCACGATGCATCCGGTGACGGGGGAGGTCTTGAGCGAGGACTCCGAGGTCTACGTGTTCCCGGCGTCCCATTACGTCGCGGGCCCCCAGCGCATGGAGAAGGCGATCGGTGGCATCGAGGCCGAGTTGGACCTGCGGCTGGCCGAGCTCGAGGGGCAGAACAAGCTGCTGGAGGCCCAGCGGCTGCGGATGCGCACGGGCTACGACATCGAGATGATGCGCCAGATCGGCACGTGCTCCGGCATCGAGAACTACAGCCGCCACATCGACGGACGTGGGCCCGGAACGCCGCCCAACTGTCTGCTCGACTACTTCCCGGAGGACTTTGTCCTCGTGGTGGACGAGTCGCACGTCAGCGTCCCGCAGATCGGCGGCATGTACGAGGGCGACATGTCGCGGAAGCGCACCTTGGTGGACTTTGGCTTCCGGCTGCCATCCGCCATGGACAACAGGCCGCTGCGCTTTGAGGAGTTCACCGAGCGCATCGGGCAGACCGTGTATCTGTCGGCGACGCCAGGGCAGTACGAGCTGGCGAAGTCAGACGGCTTCGTTGAGCAGGTGATTCGTCCGACCGGGCTCGTCGATCCGCAGATCGTGCTCAAGCCCACGAAGGGGCAGATCGACGACCTGATGGGCGAGATCAAGGCGCGGGTCGAGCGCAACGAGCGCGTCCTGGTCACCACGCTGACCAAGAAGATGTCGGAGGACCTGACCGACTACCTCATGGAGAACGGCATCCGCACGCGGTACCTACACTCCGAGGTCGACACCCTGCGGCGCATCGAGTTGCTCCGCGAGCTCCGGCTCGGCGAATTCGACGTGCTCGTCGGCATCAACCTGCTGCGCGAGGGCCTCGACCTGCCCGAGGTCTCGCTGGTGTCGATCCTGGACGCCGACAAGGAGGGCTTCCTGCGTTCCGAGCGGTCGCTGATCCAGACCATCGGGCGCGCGGCGCGCAACGTCGCGGGCGAGGTGCACATGTACGCCGACAAGATCACCCCGTCGATGGCGGCGGCCATCGACGAGACGAACCGACGGCGCGACAAGCAGATCGCCTACAACACCGAGCACGGCATCGATCCGCAGCCGCTGCGCAAGAAGATCGCCGACATCACCGACATGCTCGCCCGCGAGGACGCCGACACGGAGAAGCTCGTCGCGAAGGCGGGCGGCGGACGGAAGGGCTCGCCGGTGCCGGTGCTGGGGTCCAAGGCCGACCGCGACCTCGGTGCACTGCCCACGTCCGAGTTGGCGTCCCTGGTGACCGACCTGACCGCCCAGATGCACGAGGCGGCCAAGAGCCTCGAGTTCGAGCTGGCGGCGCGCCTGCGGGACGAGATCGTCGAGCTGAAGAAGATGCTCCGGCAGATGGTGGAAGCGACGAAGTAGGGCACTTCCGCTGATGCCGTTGTGGCGGAGGCGGCGCTAGGAGCCTGCTGAACAAGGCGTCTATCTGACGGCGGGTTGGTCGTGGGTGGCGGGTGGGTCGCCGTCGCGGCTGTCGAGCGGCGAGGGTGAGTCAG
>NZ_FXTL01000009.1 GCF_900182665.1 Propioniciclava tarda | reverse complement strand
TGCACGACGCCCACCAGCGTCGTCTTGCTCACCACCGCCAACGGCGGAACAATCAGATCCACAACCACCGTCCAGACCCGCCAGGGGTGGACTGATCAAAGCCGCGAAATGCGACATTTGAGCTGAAACAGGTCACTGCCCGTTCGGGCCCAGTGGCCTGTTCGAGGGTGGCGAGCCAGTTGGTGGTGAGGCTGTTGTGGCGGTCGGCGAGTTGGTTGGCGACGGTGGGGGTGAGGTGTCGGCAGATCCGCCACCACAGGGCTGAGGCTGCGTGGTCGTCGGGGAGTTGGCCCTCGCTGGCGGCGGCGCAGCGGCGCCAGCTCAGCACCAGATCCTCGCCCGTCAGGGCGAGCAGGCGTCCTTCGACGCGGGCTCGGGCCAGGCTGACATAGGGATGGTTTCGGCCGCTGACCGCGAGGACCATCCTCCTCGGCGTGTGCACCACCAGCTGCTTGACCAGCCTCAGCGCCCCCGGATCCGTCAGCTGGTGCACGTCGTCCAGCATCAGGACGAGGTAGGTCTGCGACAACGAGCGCAGGAGCGCCCGGCCCCAGTCGGCGTCACCCGGACGCCCGCCCCCCATCAAGTCTCGTACCGTGGGGACGAGCCCGCCGAGCGCGTCGATCAGATGCAGGGCGAGCGCAGCTTCGTCGTTGTGCTCGGGGCCGAGCCGGACGCCGATGGCCCGCAGGTCGGCATTCTCCTGCCAGGCCTGCAGCGCGGTCGTCTTGCCGTAGCCGGCCGGGGCAACGATGCTCACAACAGAGCCGAGGCGCACCTTGGCCAGCGACGACAAGAGCGTCGGCTTACCGATCCGCCAACTATTGGCGCGCGCCAGTGTCAATTCCTGCCTTCATGTCCCCCGCTTTCGGGCGTGCCGCGAACGGGCGTCAGTCCGAGACGTTTGCGACCGGCTTCCGCGAGCCGGCGCGCCGACCGCCACGCCGCGCCATCAACCGTGACATCGTCACTTCCGAGATGCCCAGGTAGCGGGCGATTTCGCGCTGGGTCAGTTGAGAGACCGCCTCGGGAGAGCGTGCGAGAAGTGCCTCGTAGCGTTCTTCGGAGGATCGCGTCAACCGCTCCTCTTCGCGCTGCGCCTGCCTGAGCGTCTGCTCCAGCAGAATGCGCGAGCGCAGCGTCGCCCACTCCGCGTGCCGACCGGCGAGCGTCGAGATGTGACGCGCATCCAGCAGGATGACCCGCGCCTCTGTCACCGCGGAGACCCGGTAGGACGGCGCCGGCGCCCTGTCGTACCCCATCGCCGCCGAGGACGGCTCCCGAAGCACGTCGCCGTACAGGGCGAAGAGGTTGCCCGAGACCTCGCCGCGCTCGAGGAAGGCGACCGTCATCTCGCGTCCCTCGTGGGCCACCGTCTGCGCCAACAGGCCACGCTCGACCAGGACCAGGTAGGGGAACGATTTGCCGGGCTCGCACAGCAAATCCCCAGAACACAGGTGCAGACTGGACGCCGAGGCCAGCAGAGTGTCCAGGCGCGGCAGGGGGCCGCCGCCGATCTCGGCGAGCAGCCGCGACGCGAACCCGTGGCGAAGCAGGGGACGGATGTTCTGGGGGGCCGTCAGCAGCACCTGGTCCGGATACAAGGCACCAGATGGATTCGTCATGGGCACCCACTCGACTCGCTTGATGGAACGCTCGGCAGCATTGGCCAGGGCATTCGTCACGGTAGTCTGACCCAGAGCGCCAACTACTACACACCGTAGCAAATGGGCAAGCAGCTCGAGGATTGATCAACACTTGACTACCCACGTCCTAGCAAGGCTCCGCGGCTCGCTGATTATGGCATGGCCGCGACGACTCTCCATAATGACATGGTGTCCGACCAGAGTGTGACCCCAGCGCCGACATCGAGTGACGAACGCCCGCGTCCGGAGCGCCGGACCAGCCGGCGCGCCCTGCTGGCGGCGGGCGGCGTCCTCCTGGCAGCCGGGCTCGGCGGCAGCGCCTACGTCGCCTGGGAGCTCTTCGCAGACCCGCTCATGGACCCGGCTGAAGCCGCCAAGGGCATCTCGGATCTGAAGGACGCCTGGGAGGCCGGCACCCCGGATCCCTTCACGCCGCACACCGTGCCGGGCACCGCGATCGCGTTGCTGCGCATTCCCGACTTCGGGGCCGACTTCGAGGTGCCCGTCGTGTACGGCACCACGAACGCCGCGCTGTCGAAGGGTGTCGGCTGGTTCGAGTCGACCGCCAAGCCCGGCGAGATCGGCAACTTCGCCGTCGCGGGCCATCGCGGCAGTCACGGCCCGTTCGTCAAGCTGCCGGGGCTCGCCGTCGGCGCCCGCGTCGAGGTGGAGACCCGTGAGTCGTTGTTCGTCTACGCGCTCGACAACCACCCGGCCGACACGGTGGTGCTGAACTCCGACACCTGGGTGCTCGATCCGGTGCCTGGTCAGCCGCCGACCACCAAGCCGACCGTGGCCAGGATCACGCTCATCACGTGCGCCGAGCTCTTCCACGCCCCTGATCGCGCCGTTGCTTTCGGCCACCTCGTGGAGTCCCGCGCCAAGTAGCCGCGGCGTGGGGCCCCGCCTCCGCGGAGCAATGCCACACCCCGCGACCTGTCGTCCTCCTGCGTCGCCGTCACGCTGCAGAAACAGGTGAAGACCCCCGGGCTCGCCCAGGTGGTTGTCTCGCCAGCACAACCTGAACCGCCTCCCCAGCACAACCTGAACCGCCTCCTCAGCACAACCTGAACCGCCTCCTCAGCACAAACCAAAGGGGTGGGCGGTGACCCTGTCGGATCACCGCCCACCCCTTGGTCGAGCTAGTCGCCCCTTACTTCGTGGTGCCCGCCGTCTTGCGACCGCGGCGTCCCACGAACAGGAGGCCAGCGCCTGCGATTAGCAGGAGCGGAGCCACGACGCCGGCCCACAGCGGGATGTCTCCACCCGTCTGCGGGAGCGTCTTGCGGCCGACCGGCACCGTCTCGTCATCGGTGGAGGTCACCGTGTCGGGGGTACCGGGCACATGACCGGTGGTCGTGGCCGTGTTGTCGATCGACCTGCGGTGCTCGACATCGTCGGACGTGACCGTGTAGCTGCCCGTCGTGCTGCAGATCGCGCTCTCGCCCACGCTGAGGCTGTCGACGCAGTCAGCGTCGTCCAGGCCCAGCATGTCGTCAGAGATCGTCACCGGAGCCAGCCGGACGCCACCGATGTTCGTCACCTTGAAGGTGTAGCGGATGGTCTCGCCCGCGTCCGCGTAGCCATTGCCGTTGAAGTCGTCCAGGTGGGCGATCTTGTCCAGCGAGATGGCCGGCGGCTCGAGGCCGAGCTCATCCTGAGCATCGTTGTCGGTGCCCGTCTCCGAGGTGTTGGTGTCGGTGCCGGGGACGTCCAGCGGGTTCGTCTCGGGGATCTCTCCCGGAGCCGGGGCCACGTAGGCCACGTTGTGAACCTTGCCGTACGCCTTGTGATTGATCTCGGCCACGACCTTGATCGGCTCGCCGGTGGCACCGGCTGCGAGCTGCACCGTGGAGGTACAGGTCACGTCGACACAGGTGTAGTCATCGCCGCTCATCGAGACCAGGGTCAGGCCTTCCGGCAGGACCTCGGTCACCGACCAGCCAGCGAGCGCGTCCGAGGGACCGTCGTTGTGCGGGGTCAGCGTGAAGGAGACTTCCTGCTTCTGGATGAAGGGACCGGCGGTGTCGAGCGACTTGGCCAGGGTGAGGTTCAGCTTCACCAGGCCTGCATCGATCGTCGGGTCGTCGGCCTTGGTGGCCTCGGTCAGGTTGGAACCCGTCTTCGGCGTGGTCACGTCAGCCTTGCCGGTCGTGACGTCCGGGTTGGAATCGGACACCGTCGCGCCGAGCGTCTGCGTCGTGAACGACGTGCCGTCCGGCTTCACAAACTCAACCGTGTACGCCGTGTTCGGGTACAGGCCCGCGAAGGCGTAGTAACCGTCGGCGTCCGTCGCCGTGCTGTCGACGACCACGCCACCCTTGATGAGGTTGACGGTCACGTCGGGCACGACCGGCTCCCCGGCAGTCTGCTGACCGTCGCGGTTGTTGTCCCACCAGACGTAGTCGCCGATGGAGACCGGCTTGACTTCCAGGTCTGCCTGGGCGTCGTTGTCGGTCGCGGTCGTTGAGGTGTCGGTGTTGTTGTCCGGCACGACGAGCAGGTTGGTCTCGGGCACGTCACCACTGACCGGCGCCACGTAGGCGACGTTGTGGATCTTGCCCAGGACGTCCGCGTTGACCGTCGCCGTCACCGTGATCGGCTTGCCGTCGGCGTTCGCCGCCAGCGGGTTCGCGGCGACGCAGGTCACACCGGTGCAGGTGTAATCCTCACCCTCCATCTTCACGAAGGTGAGCTGCGACGGGACGACCTCGGTCACCGACCAACCCGCCAGCGCGGCCACGGGACCGTCGTTGTGCGGAGTCAGCGTGAAGGTGACCGTCTGGCCCGGGTACCACGGGGACGCGGTATCGAGCTTCTTGGCCAGGGTCAGGTTGTACTTCACCAGGCCCGCGTCGATCGTCGGGTCGTCGGCCTTCGTCGGCTCCAGCGAGTTGTCGCCCTCGTCCGGCGTGGTCACGTCGGCCTTGCCGGTCGTGACGTCCGGGTTCGAGTCGGACGCCGTGGCCCCGGTCGTCTGCGTCGTGAACGACGCGTCCGCCGGCTTCACGAACTCGACCGTGTAGGCCGTGTGCGGCACCAGGTCGCCGAAGGCGTAGTAGCCGTTGGCGTCGGTCACCGTGGTCTTGCCGGTCGGCTGACCGTCCTTGAGCAGGTTGACCGTGATGCCCGGAACCGGAGCCTCACCGGCATCCTGCTGGCCGTCGCGGTCGGCGTCCCACCAGACGTAGTCGCCGATCGAGACCACGTCGACCGTCAGGTCGGCCTGGGCGTCGTTGTCGGTGTTCGTCTTCGAGGTGTCGGTGTTGGTGTCCGGCACCACGAGCGGGTTGGTTTCGACGATGTCGTTGCCCGCCGGGGACACGTACGCCACGTTGTGCGCGACGCCCGTGAAGTCGGCGTTGACGGTGGCCACGACCGTGATCGCCGGGCCGTTGCTGTTCGCGGCCAGGGCTGCGTTGTTCGTGCAGGTGGCTCCCGAGCAGGTGTAGCTGGCATCGGTCGAGGACATCGACTTGAAGGTCAGACCCGCCGGCAGCACGTCGGTCACCGACCAGCCCGCAAGGGCGGCCACCGGGCCGTCGTTGTGCGGGATGAGCGTGTAGGTGACGTCCTTGCCCACGAAGAACGGGCCGGCCGTGTCGAGCGACTTGGACAGGGTCAGGTTGTACTTGACCAGGCCCGCGTCGATCGTCGGGTCGTCGGTCTGGCCGGGCTCCGTCTTGTTCGAGCCGGAGGCCGGGGTCTTCACCGGGGCGTAACCGGTGTCGATCGCCGGGTTCGAGTCGGACGCCGTCGCGCCGGTCGTCTGCGTCGTGAACGACGAGCCGGTCGGCTTGACGAACTCGACGATGAAGTCGGCGTTCGGCTGCAGGTTGTTGAAGTAGTAGTAGCCGTTGGCGTCCGTCGTCGTGGTCTTGCCCGTGGGCTGGCCATCGGGCGTGAGCAGATTGACGGTGACCCCGGAAACCGGAGCCTCGCCCTGATCCTGCTGGCCGTCGCGGTCGACGTCCCACCAGACGTAGTCACCGATGGAGACCAGATCGACCTTCAGGTCGGCCTGGGCGTCGTTGTCGGTGTCGGTCTTGGAGGTGTCGGTCGTGGTGGTCGGAACGACGAGCGGGTTGGTCTCGTCGATGTCATCGGCATCGGGCGACACGTAGGCCACGTTGTGCGCGGTCCCGTTGAAGCCGTTGTCGATGGTCGCGACGAGCGTGATCGCCGGGCCGTCGGCGCCGGCAGCCAGCGCAGACTTCGCGGTGCAGGTCGCACCGGTGCAGTCGTAGTCAGTACCGGTCATCGACTTCAGGGTCAGACCGGCCGGCAGGATGTCAGTCACCGACCAACCCGCCAGCGCGGCCACAGGGCCATCGTTGTGCGGCGTCAGCGTGAAGGTGACGTCCTGACCCGGAACGAACGGACCGGCCGTGTCGAGCGACTTGGCCAGGACCAGGTTGTACTTGACCAGACCGCCGTCGAGCGTCGGATTGTCCGTCACGTTGGCGCCGGTGGCGTTGGAGCCGGAGGCGGGCGCGGTGAAAGCGATCTGGCCGTTGGCCGGATTCACGTCCGAGTCCGTCTTGTCCGTCGCCGGGTCGTTCGACGTGTCGTTCGAGGCGTTCTGCGTGGTCCAGGTCGAACCGTCGGGGGCCGCGAACTTCAGGATGTAGTTCTGGCCGGCGACGAGGTTGTTGAACCAGTAGTAGCCCTGTCCGTCCGTCGTGGTGGTACGACCCGTCGGGGCGCCGGTGGCGTCCAGGAGGTCGACCTTCACGCCCGCAACCGGGAGCTCGGTGGCGCTCTGCAGGCCGTCACGGTTGGCGTCCCACCAGACGTAGTCACCGATCGAGACCGGGGCGTCGTAGAACCCGAAGTCCAGCGTCAGGTCCTTCTGGCCGTCCGTGGTCATCAGCACCGAGGTGGCCGAGCCGGTGGAGGAGTCAACCGCGGTGTCCCCGCCCTGGTTAGCCAGGGTCGGCGCCAGGCCGGCCAATGCGGTCGCAGAGGCGGCCGTATCGATCGACACCGTGTAGGTGTGGCCGACCGGGAGCAGCGGGAACAGGTAGTAGCCGTTGTCGTCGGTCGTGACCGAGCCCACCGGGTGGCCGAGCACATCGGTCACCGCGTTGCCGGACTCGTCCTTGATCGTCAGTACGACGCCCTTGATGCCGGGCTCGCCGGAATCCTGGATGCCGTCGTGGTCGGTGTCCTTCCAGACGTAGTCGCCCACGCTGACCTGCGCGATCGGCTTGATTAGACCGGCGTCGAGCGTCGGGTCATCGGCCTTGTCATGCCCGCCGAGGTTCTTCGACACGCCCTCGACCCACGTCGGGGCCGTGAAGCTGATCGTGCTCGTGGTCGGGTCGACATCGGAGTCGGACTTGTCAGCGCCGGAGTTCTGGGTCGTCCAGGTGTATCCGGACGGCTTCTCGAACTCGAGGGTGTAGGCGGCCTTCTCGGTCAGGTTCTGGAACCAGTAGTAGCCGTCGGCGTCCGTCGTGGTCGTGCCGACGACGTTGCCATCCTTGTCCTTGAGCGTGACCTTGACGCCCTGGGCAGGAAGCTCGCCGGCGTCCTGCTGGCCGTTGTAGTTGGCGTCGTACCAGACGTAGTCACCGACGGAGACGTACGGAGCCGGAATGATGATGCCGACCTTGCGGGGCTCGCTCGCCTGCAGGCGGACGGTGCTGCGGTTCTCCGCGACTTGGTAGGCGCGCTGCGCCGCCGAGTTCCACGCGACCGACAGGTCGAGAGGATCGATGGTCGAGCGGATGGCGTCAGCCGGGGCCTTCAGCGGGATGACGAACACCAGCTTGGTGCCCGGGGCCCACGTCTCGCCGGCGCCCTGGTACGCCTTGATCCGGAACGACTTCACCGAGGACCAGTCAGAGACGCTGGTGACCCAGGTGTCGTCACAGGAACCGCCCTGCCAGTTGTTGTCGGCTGAGCCGGCGGCGACCTCGGGACGGCAGGGGTTCGAGGTCGTGTTGTACTCGATGATCGCGTTGGAGCCGGTCGCCGAGCTCAGCGTGCCGTCCAGGGTGATCGGACCGGTGAGGACCGGCCGCCATTCCGTCTTCCGGTTGCCGGTGGACAGCGTCTGGCTGACGCCCGTGTCACCGACGTAGGGAAGGATGTCGTAGACGACGGTGTTCGTCAGCGGCACGTTGCCCTGGTTCGACCAGCGCAGCCGGTAGGTGAAGTCGCCACCCGCCAGGGTCTGGGCGACGCAGGGGAAGCGGGTGAAGCCGTCCCAGTCCGGGCAGCTGCTGGACGCCTTGCCGGTCGCCTCGGCGACGTTCGGCTCAGTGCCCTTGTCCCACTTCTGCAGGCCGACCGCGGCGGCGGTGTCGATCGACACCGAATCCTGGGCGGAGCAGGGAGCTAACGCCTGGGTGTCCCAGTTGCAGGTGGCCTGGTACTCGTCAGGGACGCTCACAGCCATGGTGTTGGTGTACGTGGCAGCCGCGACCCCGTCCTTGGCCCGGACCGCGAGGCGGATCCGGTACTTCTGGCCGTCCTGGCTGGTGCGCTGGGGCAGATCGATGTTCGAGAAGGTGATCTTCGTCGTTCCATCGGGCTGAACCTCGGCCGTGTAGGGCGGCGTCGTGGCGCTCGCGCTGCATCCGGTGCCGTTGCCATCCCACGTTCCGGCGACCTCGAGGCAGGGGGCGGTCTCGGTGATGAGTTCGAACCCCGCGGGCAACGTGTCGACGATGGTGGACGTCTTCGGCTCGTTGATCGCGAAGGTGCGCCACTCGAGCAGCCACTCGAACTCGTCGCCCGGCACCAGGTGGCTACCACCGGTTGCCGTGACGTGGGTCTTGCTCGGGAAGATCTTCGCCTGCGGCTTGTCCTTCACCGTGTAGGCGGCGCACGGGCCGGTGGCCTGCTGGCTGCCTTCGATGCTCATGCAGTTCGTCAGAGCGAAGCCCACCGGGGCGTCGTCCGCGACCGTTCCGGTGACCACGTACCCGGCGTAGCTGTTGACGGGCAGGTTGTGTGTCGTGACCTTGACGGCCTTCGCCCCGGCCGGGACGTTGAAGGTGTCAGAGTGGGCGAAATCGATCTCGGCGCTCCAGTTCGTGCCGTCCATCGAGTAGGAGAGCTTACCGGCCCCGACCTGGCTGGGCGTGAACCAGTCAGAGGCGACGACCTTCACGTTGACGAGGTGCGCGGGCAGCGTGTCGATCATCGTGAGGTCGGCGGCCTCCACGTTCCCGGTGTTGTGAGCCTGCACGACCCAGGACACCGTGTCGCCGGGCTCCGGGTCGGTGTACGAGGTGCCCCACTTGTACATCGAGATTTCGATGTCGGGTTCGACGAGCTTGACCTTCGCCTCGGCCGTCAGCTGGGTACCGGGATGGCCGTCGGCGTAGGTGACGTCCGCGGTGGCCTTGTTGACCGGCTCGTCGCCGGCACTGAAGGTCGGCGACGGGAACTTGACCGTGATGTAGGCAACGAAGGAAGAGGTGCACGGGTCGCCGTTCCCGCAGGACATCCCGTCCGTGGCGGAGATCGAGGCACTCGGGAACGTGATGGTCCCGGCTCCGTCGTACGTGCCGATGCTGTAGGGGTATTCAGTGTTCGCCGAAATGAACTCGGCGCCGGTCGGAAGGGCGTCCTTCAGCACGACCGACGTGAGGTCGACGCCGCCGGGCGCGACGGTGCCGTTGACCCAGGGGCGCGTCAAGCGCACCTGGTAGGTGACCGTGCCGTCCACGGCGGGATCCCCGTCAGGCAACGTCTTGTACTTGGTGAGCCCCCAGTCGTAGACCGCGGCGGGGGCGGGATTCACGACGATCGTCACAATGTCCGACTTGACCGGCGTCGGGGCGTCGGGGGTCGACGCGCTCGCCTGATTGTCGATCGTGCGACCGGTGTTGGTCGGGACCGACTTGACGTTGGCGTTGACCACGATGTCGAGGGAATCGCCATCCTGGAAGTACTTCGTCTCATCGGTCGCGGAGCCGATGACCCAGGTCAGGGTCTGACCCGTCTGGGTGAAGGCCACCGGGAGGTTCTTGGGATTCCCGCCCACCGTGTAGTTGGTGTACGTCAGGTTCGGGTCCAACACATCGGTGATGGTGCCCGTCTTGCAGGGGTCCTCCAGGCTGGAGCACTGGATGTTCAGCCGATACGTGACGGTGTCGCCCTTGTCGTAGGCGTCCTTCTTGTTGCTGATGGCCTTGGTGATGCCGACGACAGCGCCCTCGGCGTGTGCCGCTGGCGCGGTGAGGCCCAAGGTGCCCAAGGCCAGCACCAGGGACAGCACCATCCCGAGCCAGCGTCTTGGCCACGTACCTGCGCGCCGTTTGACTGTGCGTGATGAATCCATTTTTCGCCTTCCTACCGGCGGGGTATGGGAGGTTGCGCTGGTCCGCGTATCCCCCCGGACGGAGACAGACCCCACCCCGATCAGGCGGAAGGCTATTGAGGGCTCCGACCCTGAGCCACGCGGGCTTATCACGCGATAAGGCGGCACGCTGCGGCGACACCCCCGGGAGAACCCTGAGTCTCAAGAGATGGTCGAGGCATTGCCAGAGGGGAAGTCGGGCCGCCGACCGGCCCCCTCCGTGCCAGTACGGTGGGGACGTGCCCCTGCACCTGCAGCGCCAACGCGAGATCGTGGAAATCCTGACCCGGAACGGCTTCGGGATCCTGGTCGCGGCGTCCGGGCTCGACAAGGAGTGGCCGAGCCGCCGGATCGTCCACGCGCTGACGCCCGAGGAGTACCGCATGGACGCCGCGCTGGCGTCCCCCACGATCGTGCGGCGGACGCTGGAGGAGCTCGGGCCCACGTTCATCAAGCTGGGGCAGATCCTCTCGACGAGGCCAGACCTGGTCCCCCTGCGTTCCAGGCCGAACTCCCGAGTTTTGCACCCGGTGAGTACAGATTGCTGCTCTGGCAAGGGGGTTCGGGCTGTTTTCGGGGGTTCACGGACGCAGTGAAACAAGCCGTTTTGGCGGCCCGGGCGAGGTCACGTCGCCAGGCGCGGAGCTCGGGCAGGGTGGCCCAGGCCTGGTTCAGGCTCGTGCCGGTGGCCTGGTCGATGGTGTCCCACGCTTGGGGCCGGACGATCCGGTGCACGCCGTCCCCGACGGGAATGGCGTCGAGGTGGCGTACGGCGTCGAGCAGTTGTGCGGCGGGCAGGCCAGGTCCAGCGTTCCAACAACCGGGTGACGAGCAGGGCGAGGAAGCAGAGCGCGAAGTGGGCCTCGATATGGGCCCGGGTCCGGGCGTAGACCGGGCGGCTGTTCAGGTCCGTCTTGCTGACCCGGAACGTTTGTTCGATGTATCGCCCCGGGTTTCTTAGAGGCTCCCGGTTGTTGTGACGAACTCGGTTGAGCTGGTCTGTGGTTGATCGTAGAACGTTGCCTCGTATTCGGCGGGTGGCTGGTAGCCGATCTCGCTGTGGAGGCGTCGGTGGTTGTACCAGTCGATGTACTCGGTGACGGCGAATTCGAGGTCGCTGTGGCCGTGCCAGGGGCCACGGTTGCGGATGAGTTCGGCTTTGAATAGCGAGTTGAACGCTTCGGCGGCGGCGTTGTCGTAGCTGTCCCCGGTCGAGCCGACCGAGGCGACCACGCCGGCGTCAGCGAGCCGCTGGGTGTAGCGGATCGCTCGATACTGAACTCCCTTGTCGGAGTGATGTATCAAGGCAGACAAGTCTCGTTGTTCCCGAGCCCGGCGCCACAGCGCCATGTCGAGGGCGTCGAACGCGAGCCGGGTGTGCAGGCTGGTCGAGAGCTGCCAGCCCACGATCATCCGTGAGCACATATCCAGGATGAACGCCGCACAGCCGTCGAACGTGCGAATGTAGGTGATGTCGGCCACCCACAGCCGATCCGGAGCCTCCGCTGTGAACTGACGTTGCACCTTGTCAGTCGGCATCGGCGAGCTGGCCGGGATCGTGGTCCGCGGCGTCTTGGCCTTGCTGATCCCACGCAGCCCGTTGGCCCGCATCAACCGTTCCACGGTGCAGCGCGCCACGTCGGTGTGCCCCTGGCGGTGGAGTTCGTGCCAGACCCTCCTGGCTCCGTACACGCCGTAGTTCGCCTGGTGCACGCTCGCGATGACCCGGACCAGGCCAGCATCGGAACGAGCGCGGGCCGACGCAGGCCGTGTCTTGAACGCGTAGTAGGTGCTCGGGGCGATCTTGATGCCATGGCCACTGAGGACCCGACAGATCGGCTCGACCCCGTGCTGGCTACGGTACTCGTCGATGAAGCCGACGATCACCGTTGTAGGCGGTCGAGCTCCGCCTGTGCGAAATACGCGCTCGCTTGCCGCAAGATCGTGTTCGCCCGTCGCAGTTCACGGTTCTCTCGTTCCAACGCGGCGATCCTCGCCCCGTCGTCGCTGGACACACCTTGGCGGACCCCACCATCGACCTCGGCCTGGCGGACCCAGTTCCGCAACGCCTCGGGATGAATCCCCAGCTGTTTGCCGATCCGAGAGATCGCCCCCGCCCGCGACGCCGGATCCCGACGCGCCTCGACCGCCATCCGGGTCGCCCGGTCCTTCAACTCCTCCGAGTACTTCCTCGGTGCTGCCATGACTCCCATCCTCCCGTGTGATGAGAGCCTCCATCAGACCCGGGGCGATACACGCCGGGTGGTCCCATGACTGGCAATCCAAGTGGTCCCATGAACCTGGCAGAAAACCCGCTACCCCGGTCCCATGCTCATGGCAGGCGACATTCGGGGACGCCGTCAGCGGACTCCGCTCCGGCGACCGTGACGCGGGAACGATCGGAGAAGGTCCGTCTTCGGGGACGCCGTCAGCGGACTCCTCTCGGGCGCCCGTGCCGCGGGATTGTTGGAGAAGGTCAGCCACGGGGGCGGGGGCTCTCGCAATTACGCGATCGACGGCTTCTGCCCGCGAAGCCGCGTTGCCAGCCCACGTCGCCGTACAGCGCCCGGAGCGCCTCCCGTGAGGCCCGCGTTGTGGGGACGCCTTTCACCGCACCAGCGACGGTGAAGCGGAGTGGCCACGAGCCCGACATCTCGCGGGGGTCGGCGACCGAGATGCTCAGCACGTGGCGGGGGCCTCCGTCGGCCGCGGGACTGCCGAACTGGGGGCCGCGACGTTGGCCCATGACGAGTGGCTCGACGGAACGTCAGGCCACCGCGCGAGGCCGCGCCGGCACGCGCGAGGCGTGCGAGCCCGCATCGTGGGGACGTCACGAGCCCACTGCGCCACACCGCTACCGTGACGCGGTGACCGACACGAGCCCAGCCCGCCCCGGCGCCGGGCTCGGACTCGCGCAGGGCACGGCGATGACCGTGGGTGCCGTGCTGGGGACCGGGGTCCTGTCGCTCCCAGCCCTCGCCGCCCAGATCGCCGGACCCGCCTCGCTCCTGGCCTGGCTCGCGCTCGTCGTCTTGTCCATCCCGCTCGCGGCGACGTTCGCCGGGCTCGGCGCGCGCCACCCGGACGGCGGCGGCGTCGCCACCTACGCCCGCCTCGCTTTCGGGCCGAAGGCGTCCGCGGTCGTGGGCTGGCTCTTCTACTTCGGCGTGCCGATCGGCGCGCCCCCGGCCGCCGGCTTCGCGGGCGCCTACGTCGCCGACCTCCTCGGCGGCGGACGCGTCACCCAGACGGTCGTCGTGGTGGTCCTGATCGGGGCCGTCGTCACGATGAACTGGTTCGGGATCAAAGTCTCTGGACGCCTCCAGCTCCTGATCGCCGGTGGGCTGGCCGCACTGCTCGCCCTAGCCACGGCGGTGTCGCTCCCCCACGCGCGACTCGCCAACCTGACGCCGTTCGTGACGCACGGCTGGGCCGCGGTCGGTACGGCGGCCTCGTTGCTCGTCTGGGCGTTCGCGGGCTGGGAGGCGGTCGCCTCCCTCTCCGCCGAGTATTCAGACCCGCGTCGGCAGATCCCCCGCGTGACCGCGATCGCGCTGGCCATCATCGGCGTGCTCTACCTCGGGGTGTCGTTCGCGGTGGTCGCAGTCCTCGGGACGCATCCCTCGGCCGCCCCCCTCTCAGACCTGCTCGAGCTCGGCTTCGGCCCGGCGGCGCGCCCGTTGACGGCCCTGATCGCGGTCCTGCTGTCCTTTGGCGCGATGAACGCCTACATGGCCTCGGTGGCCCGGCTCGGCGCCGCCCTCGGACGCGACGGCGCGCTGCCGTCCTGGTTCGGACGCACCCACGGCGGCGAGCCCCGGAACTCCCTGGCGGTCGTGACGGCGCTCTCGTTGCTGGTGGTCGCCATCCTGACCATCGTCGGCCTCCCGATCGAGACGGGCGTGCTCTTCGTCACGGCCGCGTTCAGCCTGGTCTACGTGGTGGCGACCGCCGCGGCCGTCAAGCTCCTGCCACGCGGCACGACGGTGTGGTTCGGCGCGCTGCTCTCGGTCGCCGGAACGGCCGTGCTCACCCTCCTCGGCGGCTGGCACCTGGTGCCCACGGTCATCGTCGCGACGCTCGCCGTGGCGTACGTCTCGCGTCGCCGCTGATCACCTCGCTCCAGTCAGCGCGGAGTGGCACCGACGAGCGGCGGCGGACGTGATCCGGCGGACGTGATTCGGCGAGTACGGCGCGGATGCCCACGCGTGGGCATGCCCGCGTCCGCGGGGGCCGGGGCTGGTCGGGCGGCAGGTGCCGCGGGGGCCACCGGCGCCACGACCGCGGGGGTCGTCGCCTCGTCCGCCGCCGGCGACGCTCACGCGGGCTCAAGCGGACATCGACCGACGGACCGCGGCTCGAATCAACGTCGACGCGACCCGGTCCACACCGGCGTCACCCGCGTGCCCGCCGCTCTACGACGACAGCGTTAAGCGCCGCAGCCGCGCCGCCAACCGTGCGCACGTCTCGGCCGCCATGGGCAGGCCGGCACGGTTCAGGTGCCCGTGCGGGACGCCGCACATCGTGACCAGTTCGACGTCCACCCCGTCGGCGGCCAGCTGCCGGGCAAACTCCTCACCGGACGCGCGTAGCGAGTCGAACTCGGCGTTCTCGATGAAGGTCGACGGGAACCCGGCCAGGTCCGTCGCGACGCCCGGGAAAGCGTAGGGCGTAGCCATCTGCACCGGACCCCCCAGGTAGTTCACCGAGAAACTGTCATCGGTCCCGAAGAGCAGGGCGGGTGGCGTCCGGACGAGACAGTCACGCAATTCATCAGAGAACCCCTCGCCCGCCGCGTGCAGCGCCGGGTAGACGAGCAGCGCCTGCCACGCCGGCTGACCTTCGTCGCGTCCGCGCAGGGCGACGGACGCCGCCAGGTTGCCGCCCGCGCTGCCGCCGCCGACGGCCAGCCGCTCGGGATCGATCCCCAGGTCGGACGCCTGCGCGCGAGTCCACTGCCAGGCCACCCAGCAGTCGTCGTGCGGGATGGGGAAGTGGACGCCGCCGAGCGCCAGCCGGTAGTCCACCGAGACGACCACGGCGTCCGCCGCTGCGGCCACGAGCCGAGCCGTCTGGTCGGCCTCGGGCATGTCCAGGTCGCCGAAAACGAAGGCCCCGCCGTGAATCCACACCAGGCCGGGCCGCGCGTCGGCGTCCGACATTGGACGGTAGATCCGCAGCGAAACCGGACCATGCGGGCCGGGCGCGACGGCGTCCTCAACACGAACGTCGGGGAGCTCGAGGGCGTCGAAGGGGGCGTCGAAGGCGGCCCGGCGGGCGGCCTGGCCGGGGGTGTCCGGGAGGGCGACGAGGGAGGGGGCGGCGAGGCCGTCGAGGAGGTGCAGCCGCTCCGCGAACAGCGGATGGAATTCGCCCGTGCCGGGGCGAGCGGAGTCGGATGCGGATCCCATGCGGCCTTCCTTGCAGCCGGACGCGACGCTGGTCAGAGGCCGTCCGGGTGCGGTCGAACCACTCTCGCACCGCGCGTCCGGCGGCGCAATCGGACGCCCGCTACTTGATGCCGTCGCGCAGATCCTGGGTGAACTGGGCCGTTTCCTGGGCGGTGTGGCGGGTGCTGGCCTCGACTTTCACGGCCGATCCCGTGGGTAGCAGGATCGTGCACGTCGCGCCCTTGCCCGTCTTGCTGACCCCGACACAGTAGACGTCGCCCTGCTGGAGGCGGGTGTCCGCGGCGGCCTTGTTGAAGGCGGCCGCGGGGTCGGGGGCGTCCTTCACGATGGACGCCGTGTACAGGTCACCCGATCCGGCGCGGTAGGTGCCGCTGTCGTAGATCGTGGCGGACGACTTCTGCGTGGAGGAGTCCAGGGCGTAGCTGCCGACCCGGGCGGGCAGGTGCGACATCTTGGGCGAGAAGGCGCCCAACAGCCACGCGATCGCGAAGCCGACGATCACGAGGACGAGCAGTGCGGCGCCGATCAGGACCAGCGGGTTCATGCCGGGACGAGCGGTGGAGGGTCCGTCCGGCGTCGGCGGCTCGGCGACGGGAGGCTGGGTGTTCTCGGAGTGGGATAGCGGCGGGAAGGCTATGGGGGCCTGCGGCGAAGTTGTGGCGGGCGGGGCGGACGGGACCCCGCCCTGGGCGGGCGGCTGGTAGCCCTGTGCAGGAGCTGGCGCGTGGCCGCCCATGCTGGGTGGGGTGTAACCGGTAACCGGCTGGGCGGGCGTCGAGTGCGCCCCGCCGCCGACGCTCGGCGGCGTGTAGCCGGCGGTGGGATGCGTGGGCGTGGACTGCGCCTCTCCGACGCTCGGCGGGGTGTAACCAGGAGCGACGGCCTGCTGAACTGGCGGCTCGGCGGCCGGGGGTGCGTAGCCCTTGGACGTCGGGGAGTCCGCTGGGCTGCCGGGGACGGGAGGTCCGTACGACGGCACCGTCGACCCAGACGCCCCCGCGTGCGACGGTGGCCCATAGCTGGGGACGCCGGAGGCTGGCGCAGCGGCCGGCTCGGAGGTGGTCGGGGCGTCGCCGCCCGAGGCGTCCGGCTTGCTGGGCGCGGCAGAGTCCGGCGGCTGGTACGGCGGCGTGCTCATGGGTGCATCGTAGGTCCGTGACGATGGCGCGCGGCGGAGCACGGGCCGCACCGTTTCGATCGATCCAGTCGGATCTCCGTCTGCGATCACGCGGCTCTGGCGCCGACGGCGTCCGATCATGGAAGATCGCTGAGCAGCGTCGGACGTGCCGATCGAGAAACCTACGGTACCGTAGGTAACGTGAAGACCGAGTTGAAGGAGCCTGTCGTGTCCGCCGTCGAGCCAAAGCCTACGTGGCGCGGTTGGCTGCACACGGGCATGACGCCGCTGGCCCTGGTGGGCGGGCTGGCGCTGCTGATCCTGACGCCGACGGTCGGTGGACGCGCCGCCGCCGCGGTCTACCTGCTGGCGTCGCTCGCCCTGTTCGGCAACAGCGCGGTGTACCACCGGGGAACCTGGAGCGACCGGGTCCGCGCGGTGCTGCGGCGCGTCGACCACGCCAACATCTTCGTGTTCATTGCGGGCACCTACACGCCCATCGCGGTGCAACTGCTCAGCGGAACGTCGCGGGCCGTCCTGCTGGCGCTGATCTGGGGGATCGCCCTCGCCGGCGTCGCGTTTCGGGTGTTCTGGCTCGGGGCGCCGCGGTGGCTCTACACGGCCCTGTACGTGGTGATGGGGTGGGTGGCGATGTTCTGGCTGGTCCAGTTCTGGACCGCCGGCGGCCCCCTCGTCGTGGCGCTGATCGTCGCTGGCGGGCTGATCTACAGCTACGGCGCGCTGGTCTACGGGCGGAAGCGTCCGAACCCGGCGCCCGCGGTGTTCGGCTATCACGAGATCTTCCACGCGTGCACCATCGCCGCGGCGGCCGCCCACTACGCCGCGATCTGCGTCGCAACGTTCGCTCGCTGACGCTCGCCCCCTAGGGCCACTCATCGATCGACCGGCCGGCCGTGCGCCCACCCAACCTGATTTTGGTCACTCTCAACGCTGAGATCAGGCTGCGATCGCGCGTAGACCCCACTGAGAGTGACCAAAAACGGGTTTGTCTGGAGTTGGCGCCAGACCCGCGAGCTGCGGCCGCCCGTATCCGACCGGCCCCTGCCGGCGATGCTCCCACCTCCCTAGTGATCTCCCACCACGGTGGGTGATCCGCCAGCGCTCGACGTAGACACCGACCCGGTTTTCGTCACTCTCAACGAGGCAATCGCACGCAATCAGGCGTCGTCGCGGTCGTGAGCGGGACCAAAATCGGGTTGCAGGTCGTGGCGCCGCCGGACTGACCCAGTCGACGCTTCACACCTCGCGTCGGGCTCGAACGCTCGGGACGGCGTCCATGGTCCCGGTCGCCACAGCGACGAGACACGCACGGGACGCGTCGTTGTGCGCGCCCTAGCGCGGCTCCCGCGACGACCGGATCAGCCTTCGCGGTAGGCGATGCCCATGCCGCCGCGCGGGTACTGCCAGCGGTATCCCTGCGTCACCAACACGGCGCACGCGCCGCACTCCAGGCACGCGGCGGCGTCGGCGGTAACCCGTCCGGAGACCTCCTGGACGAAGACCCGCGCCGGACAGATGGCGACCAACACCCGACCCAGGGCGGGGTCCAGGCCAGCATCCACCTCGAGATGCGCCTCCACATCCGTGACGAAACGGTTCGTCGCCAGCCGCTGCTCGACGCCCTTCACAGCCCGCGCACCCCCGCCCACAGGTCGCCGACCAGGTCTTTTGCCCGCACGCCCGATCCCTTCAGCGCTCCCCGGACCACCGATCGCAGCGGACGCCTCGGCGTCCCGTCGTGCGCGAACGCACCGCGCAGGGCGTCGGCGAGGAGGCGTCCGTAGTCGTCGTACAGCCGCGGCCTCGCGAGCACGCCCGGCGTCCGCGCGTAGGTCGTCAGGTCCCGCCCGACGACACCGGACATCAGGTCGCGGCGATAGGCGTCCAGGGACGCCTTCGACACATCGGACGCCGCCAGCGCCGCCTCGATCGCGCGCGCGGCGGCCAGTCCGGACGCGGCGGCGAGGTCCATGCCCCGGATCGTCAGCCCGGTATTGATCGTCAGGCCGGCGGCGTCTCCGACGGCCACGATGCCGTCTCCGACGAGGCCACCGAGCCCTCGCAGCCCGCCCTCGGCGACCAGGTGCGCGCCGTACTCGACGACCTCTCCGCCCTGCAGCAGCCCCCCCACGAAGGGGTGATCGCAGAAGTGCTCGAACACCTCGGCGGACGAGCGCCCACTCGCGGCGAGGGCGTCCAGTCGGACGACGATCCCGACCGAGACCGAGTCGAGGTTGGTGTAGAGAAAGCCGCCGCCCGGGACGCCGAGGGTCGCGTCCCCAACGACCGCATAGGACGCCCCCTCGTCGCCCGCGAGCCGGAACCGGTCGGCGAGGACCGTCCGCGGCAGGGCGACCACCGCCTTCACCCCGAGCCCGAGGTGCGCCGGATCATCCGGTCCGCGCAGGCCCGCGTCCTTGGCGACGAACGAGTTGATCCCGTCCGCGGCCACGACCACGCGCGCGGTGAGGTCGTCCTCGCCCGCCCGGACGCCGACCACCCGCCCCTCGTCGCGCAGCACCGAGTCGACCCGGACCCCGGTCAGCACCGTCGCCCCGGCCTCCTCGGCGCGGGACGCCAGCCACGGATCGAGCTTGGCGCGCAGCACCGAGACCGCGTTCGCCGGGGACCCCAGTCGCGCGTCCGCATAGTCGAGCCCCACGGACGCCTCAGCCTTCAGCGTCTGCAGGACGTGGCGCGTGATCCGCCGCTCGACGGGCGCCCCGTCGAACACCTCCTCCAGCCCTCGCCCGAACAGGACGCCGCCGGACAGGTTCTTCGACCCCGGGGTTTCACCCCGCTCGATCAGGACGACCTCGCGTCCGGCATTCGCCAGCTGACGAGCCACGACGTTGCCCGCGATGCCGGCCCCGACGACCGCGACATCGAAGTCGGGGGTCACGACAGCGCCCGGATCAGCGCCGGCACGATCTCGTAGAGATCGCCCACGACGCCGTAGTCCACCTCGCCGAACAGGGGGCTGGCGGCGTCCGTGTTGACCGCGACCACGACGCCCGAACTGCGCACCCCGACCACGTGCTGCAGCTGCCCGGACACCCCCAGCGCCACGTACAGCTCGGGCGCCACGCGGCGTCCGGTGAGCCCGATCACGCGATCGTGAGGCAGCCAACCGAGCCCCGAGATCGGCCGGCTGCACGCCACGTCGGCGCCCAGGCGCGCCGCGAGGTCGCCGATGACCGCGAGGTCTTCTGCCGCCCGGACGCCTCGTCCGACCGCGACGATCCGACGGGAGGTCCCGAGGTCGACGGACGCCGCGGGCGCCGGTTGGCTGTCGACGATCTCCAGTCCGGACGCCGACGCCAGCACTACCCGCTCGACAACCACGCTCGTGCCGGAGTCGACCAGGCCCCCGCCGTCGGCCACCAGGACGGCCCGCTCGACAGCCACCGTGCGCTCGGCGATGCCTCCGTGGACGCCGTGCGTCATCAATCCGTTCTTCAGGCCGATCGGCAGAGTCAGCAAGGGGGCGTCCAACGCCACCGCAAGGCCGCCCGCCAGGGCCCGCTCGGCGTCGGAGGCCGGCACCAATACCAAGTCCGCCCCGGCCTCGGCCACCAGGGACGCGACCGCGCCCCGATACGCCTCGACCGGCCCGGATGTCTCCGCCCAGACGACGCGCCCGACGCCCGAGCGCGCGACGGCGTCCGCCACGGAGGCCGCCCCGAGCACCAGTGCCACCGGCTCCGGATCGACCTCGCGCGCCAGGTCGATGAGCGAGCCGATCGCCGCCGACGTCGTCACGATCCAGGCTTTCACGACAGAACCCCGGCCCCGCGCAGCGCGCTGACAAGCGAGGACGCCGCCGCGTCGGCGTCCGAGCCATCGATCATCACCCGCCGCCGCGGACGCTCCGCCGGGCGCGCCCTGCCCACCATCTGGGGCGCCGACAGCCGGACGCCGAGGGCGTCCAGCTCGACCGCCTCGGACGGCTTGCGTCCAGCCGCGAGGACGTCTCTCATGCCCGGGACGCCGACCGTCGCGGCGTCCGAGGCGAGCGAGAGCACCACCGGACGCCCGCAGCGGACGGTCTCGCGCGCGGCGTCCGTTCTTCGCTCGACGAGCAGGGCGCCAGGGCATCCGGACACCGAACCGACCCCCGAGAGCACAGGCCATCCGAGGTCTGCGGCCAGTACCGAGGGCACCAGTTGGGCGCCCTCGTCCACGGACGCCTCGCCGGCCAACACCAGCTCCACAGCGCCGACGTGGCGGACGAGCGCGGCCAAGGCACGTCCCGTGGTCAACGCATCCGCGCCGGCCAGGCGGTCGTCTGCGACGATGACGAGACGGTCCAAACCCCGGGCCAACAAGGCTTTCCGCGCGAACGGCGTTCCGAGGTCGGCGGCGCCGACCGACACCCCGACCAGTTCGGCGCCGAGGGCGTCCGCGAGCAGACGTCCGACGACGAAGGCGACGGCGTCGTAGTCCGAGACCGCCGGACGCGCCCGCGACCAGTCGACGGAGCCGTCCGGAGCGACGGAGGCGTCCTTCGGATCAGGCGCCCACTTGGCGGCGACGGCGATTCTCACCCGAGCATTGTCGCCGACGGACGGCGCCCGCGCTCAGCCGAGCGTGCAGTCGATGCAGACGTCGGGCGAGACCACGCCGGTGCGCGCGAGCAGGGCGTACAGCTTGCAGCCGACGCAGAACGCGAAGGCGGCCTCGAGGAAGGGGAAGACAACCATCAAAACGCCGATCAGTTGGACGCCGAGGGTCAGGTCCACGGGGGTGAACCGCGAGATCGCGGCCAGGGCGGTGGCCGCGGTAGTCATGACGGCTCCGATGGCCGCAGCGAACCGCTTCGGCGCGTAGGCCACCGGACGCGGGCTCGCCGGGATGAGCGGACGGATCCGGCGAGCGGCGAGGTGCGCGAGCACGCTCACGCGGGGGCCACCGAGCGCGCGCGAGGCGAAGTCGACGGCGAGCGGGGCGTACAGCCAGTACTGGCCGCTGACAAGGGCCGTCGAGGTGAGAAGGAGGACGAGTCCGGCGACGATGCGGACGTTGACCTCGTCAACGGCCGTGGGGATCAGCTTGAGGCGGACAGGGTTGTCGAGCGTGGTGATGGCGTTCATGAGGTGACTCCGATGGTGGCTGGCTGACAGGGACGGGCGCGCGGAAGCGCTTCGTTCAGCGACAGCAGCAGCCAGCCACGAGCAGCAGGTCGATATGCCTGCGCGTGACGAGTCGTTCCACCATGGGGCTCACCCTAGGCGGCTGGTGGTTGAAAGATCAACCGGCTGCGTGGATCGTGGCGCTCACGATCACGCGGTCCGCGTCGTAGCCAACCACGGTTTGGCCAGGGGCGATGCCGTGGATGGGGGCGTCCAGGGTGACGCGGAGGCGTCCGTCCGTCGCCGCGAACGTCGCGGCGACGGGCTCGCCGTGAGCCCGGACTTGGGCGAGCCCGCGCCAGGCGTCCGGGCGGGGGCGTCCGGCCCAGGTCGGCGTCCCGCCCGTCAGCGCGGAAACCGCGAGCCGCTCGCGCGGACCCACCACGACCACGTTGTCGGCGACCGAGATGCTCAGCACGTGGCGGGGGCGTCCGTCGGCCGCGGGCCTGCCGAGATGGAGGCCGCGACGCTGGCCGACGGTGAAGGCGTGCGCTCCCTCATGCGCACCGACGACCTCGCCGGACTCGTCCACGATGTCGCCCGGACGCGTCCCGAGGCGCTTGGCCAGGAAACCCGCGGTGTCCCCGTCGGGGATGAAGCAGATGTCATGGCTGTCGGGCTTGGCTGCCACGGAGAAGCCACGGGCGGCGGCCTCGGCGCGAACCTCTGACTTCAGCGAATCCCCTAGTGGGAAGAGCGATCGCTTCAGTTGATCTGACGTCAGCACGCCGAGCACGTAGCTCTGGTCCTTGCCGGGGTCCTTGGCGCGGAGCAGCGCCGGCTCGCCGTCGATCTCGACGCGTCGGGCGTAGTGGCCGGTGGCGACGGCGTCGTAGCCGAGGGCCACGCCGCGGTCGAGGACGGCCGCGAACTTGATTTTCTCGTTGCAGCGCAGACACGGGTTGGGGGTGCGCCCGGCGGCGTACTCGGCGACGAAATCGTCGATCACGTCGGCCTCGAAGCGGTCGGAGAGATCCCAGACGTAGAAGGGGAGTCCCAGGCGATCGGCGACACGGCGGGCGTCGTCAGCGTCCTCGCGCGAGCAGCAGCCTCGCGACCCGCAGCGCATCGCGGCGGGAGTCTTGTCGAGGGCGAGATGCACGCCCGTGACCTCGTGCCCAGCGTCCACGAGGCGCGCGGCAGCCACAGCGGAGTCCACCCCGCCGGACATCGCGGCCAGCACGCGCATGGTCACCCTTTCGTTCGGACGCCCAGGGTACGTCAGCCCCAACCCGGTTTTGCGCACCCTCAACGCTCGAGGGGGACCTGGAAACGCACCGCCGGTGCGCCGAGAGTGACGAAAATCGGGTTGGCGCCCTGCGAGAGTCGCGTCTGCGTCACAAGCGCCTCACACAAACGCCGCAGTCAGCGATCGGCCAACCGGATCAGAACGCAGCCTGGGCTCGGGACACCGCGTCGGGCAGCGCCGCCAAGAGCCGATCAACGTCCGCCTCGGTCGACTGCGCGCCGAACGAGAACCTCAGCGCCCCGGATGCCTCCTGCGGCGTCCGGCCCATCGCCAGCAGCACATCGCTCGGCTGCGGCACCCCGGCATGACAGGCCGATCCAGTCGAGCACTCAACCCCGGCCGCATCCAGCAGCATCATCACATCGCCGGCCCGAACGCCGGGCACGTACACGTTCACGATGTTCGGCGACGTCACCCCGCCATTGACCGATGCCCCGCTGACAAGCCCCACCACCCCATCGACGAGCCGCGCCCTCAGCCCAGAAAGGCGCACCGTCTCCGCTTCCAACCGACCTACCGCACCACGCACAGCTGCCGCCAGCCCGACCGCGAGCGTCGCGTTCGACGTCCCCGGACGCAGCTCGCGCTCCTGCGAGCCGCCGAATCCCAACGCGATCGGGGCCACCTCGCGCCGGACCAGCAGCGCCCCGATGCCGACCGGCCCGCCCAGCTTGTGAGCGGTGAACGACAGCAGGTCCAGCCCCGACGCCCCGAACGCCACCGGCAGGTGCCCCACCGCCTGCACCGCGTCCGTGTGCACCCAGGCCCCCACCGCCTGCCCGCGCGCGACGACCTCGTCGATCGGCTGGATCACGCCCGTCTCGTTGTTCACCCACATCACGGACGCCACCGCGACCCGCTCGTCGAGCAGCCGGTCGAGCTCGTCCAGGTTCAGAGCGCCCGAGTCATCCACCGAAGCCACCCGAACCTCGGGCAGCTTCTTGGACACCGCTAGCACCGCCGGATGCTCCGTCGCCGACACGACCACGGCCTCCCGCGCCGAATCCCGCGCGACCCGCGCCGCCTGCCCGCCGAGCACCGCCAGGTTGTCGCCCTCGGTGCCCCCCGAGGTGAACACGACCTCGATCGGGGACGCCCCCAGGTCCGCCGCGATGGACTCGCGCGCGTCCTCCAGCAGAGCCCGGCGTCGGCGTCCGGACGAGTGCAGCGAACTCGGATTGCCCACCGCGAACTGCACCGCCGCCATGGCCTCCGCGACCTCGGGCAGCAGGGGCGAGCTGGCGGCGTGGTCGAGGTAGGTCATGGCGTCACGATACGGCCGCCTCAGCCCTCCGCCGCACCGCCGGCACGCTGAGCAGCGCCGCCATCGCGACCACGCACGCCGCCCCGTAGAGCAGGTAGAGGTTCCGGAAGCCGTCGCCGAGCGTCGACTGGTACGTCTGCTCGATCAGCGCCCGCCGGGCCTCGATCTGAGCGAGGTAGTCGTCGCGCGCCTGGTCGAACGCCCCCGGCACGCCCGCCTTCAGCGCCGTCAGTTTGGTGATGGTGTCGTCCAGATCCGCTTGGGACGCCGTGAGCTTGGCTTTCGCGGCGGTCAGGTCCTCGCGGGCCTTCGCCAGGTCGGCGCGGGCCTTCGTCACGGACGCCAGCCCTTCGGCCAGCTTGTCGCGCGCGGTGACCATCTGGGCGCGCTTGGCGGTGGTCGTGCTCAGCTGGGTGCCGAGCGTCGCGTACTGCGTCTTGGTCGTCGCCAGCTTGGACTGCAGCGCCGAGATGGCCGCGTCCAGTCCCGAGATCTGCCCCTGCAACTGGGCCAGCGACCGGATCGAGGTCAACTGGGTCTTGACGGCGTCCGGCAGAGCGGAGGCGACGTTCGGCGGCAGGAAGTCGAGCAGGGTCTTCCCCGGCGGGACCGTCGTCAGCCCGTATTGCTGCATCATGCCGGCGACCTGGGCGAGCTGCGCGCGGGCGTCCTGCTGCTGCTTGACTCCTGTGGTCATGCCGGCGATGGCCTGACTGAGCCCGTCTCGGCCCTTCTTCATGCCGGCGATGGCCTGGTCGACGCCCGAGATGCCCGCCTTGAGGTCGGAGAGGCCTTTGGTCATCTCGGGGATCTTGGAGTCCAGCTCCGCGAGCCCGGAGGTCATGTCGGTGAGCCCCTTCGACATGTCGTCCAGGCCCTTGCCCATGTCGGCCCTGGCGGTGTCGAGGGACCCCAGACCCTTGTCGACGCCGGCGATGATGTCTGCCTGGACCGTCGGGGTCTGCGTCGCGAACATGCGCGTGGCTACGGTCTTCGTCCGGTCGACGATGGTGGTGACGTCCGAGGTCTTGAGGAGTTCGACGAGGTCGGCCGGCAGGGTGCCGCCGCCGTTCATGTCGACCTTGACCACCTGCTGGGCGTTGAGGTCGGGGAAGGTGACGTCTTTGAGCTTGTCGGCCAGGTCGGGGTTGGCCTTCATGGCGTCGAACTTGGCCTGCAGTTCGGCGGCGTACGGCAGCGTCGGGGCTTTCACCTCCGACGGCAGCACGTTCATGATGGCCGTCTGTAGACCCGTCCCGGCGTGGGCGAGCATGCCGATCATCAGCGCCGGCGCGACGGTCGTGCCGATGGAGCGCATGAGAGACAGGGTGCCCAGGGCCGAGTTGGCCTCGGCCTTGTCGGTGCGCTCGAGCATCATGTAGTTGATCGGCGAGCCGACCGTGAAGCCGAGACCCAGGCCCATGAGCGCGAGGGACGCGAAGACGCTCGGCCAGCCCGGATGCGGGATCAGCCACCAGATCGTCACCGCTGCCGCCAGCAGCGACAGCAGGACGCCGAGGCCGAGGACGCGCTTGGGTCCGTACTTGTCGGTGAGGCGTCCGGACAGCGGCGCACCCACCCCGGAAAACAGGCCCAGGATGATGACGAAGTAGCCACCCTTGCCGGACGCGACGTGCAGGGCGTTCTCGCTCAGCTGCGGCACGAAGATGACGCCCATCAGGATGAATCCGGTCAGCGCCGACAGGATCAGCGTGAGCCCGATGCCGCGATTGGTGAAATAGCGCAGGTTCAGGACGGGGTCGTCCGCGCGGCGCTCGGCCAGGATGAACAGCGGCAGCAGCACCACGAAGCCGAGCAGGTACGGCCAGACGTCCAGGCTCTCGACGCTCTTGACCAGATCGAAGAAGTCGATGTTCCGCAGGCCGTACAGCAGGGCCAGGATCATCGCCACGAGCAGCAGGTTGCCCAGGATGTCGATGCGTTTGGCGTCCTCGACCTTGTGGTTGGGCAGGAAGATCACGCCCGCGGCCACGATCGCCAGCGCGATCGGGACGTTCACGTAGAAGATCCATTGCCAGTTGTGCGCGCCCACGATGTCGAGGATCAAACTCCCCGCGGACGCCCCGAAGATGTTCGCGATGCCGTACACGCCGCCGACCAGGCCGAGCGCCATGCCGCGCTTCTCCTCCGGCACTTCGGTGCCGAATTCCGCCGTCGCGATCGGGATGATCCCGCCGCCGCCGACCGCCTGCAGCGCCCGCGCCGCGACCAGGAATTCGAAGCTGTGCACGTCCTGGCTCAGGCCGCACAGTAGCGACCCGATGCCGAACAGGGCGATGGCGACGAGGTAGATGCGCTTGCGTCCGAACCGGTCGGCCAGCTTGCCCATCACCGGGATCGCCGCCGCGTACGCCAGCGTGTAGATCGTGATCATCCAGATGCCGGTCTGTTCGGTCACCCCGAGGTCGTTCTGGATGATCGTCCGCCCCGGCGTCACGATGCCCGTGTCGATGGCGCCCATGAAGATGCCCAGCAGGTACAGCGCCATGATCATGGCGACGTTCTTGCGTCCGGGCGTGAGCCCGGCCTGGCCCGGCGTCGCGGCGTCCAGCCCGACCGGGGCCGGTGCCGACGTCGATGCCGGTTTGGTCCTGTCATTCACGAACCGCGACTCTACAAGATAGTTCAATGACTGAACCGTGCTGGTCCGTGTGCGACCTCAGCGGAGCCCTCTCACGATCAACACCTGAACCCTGATGTGCGCTCCCTCACGGGCATCCAGCCGCGATGGCCGTGCAGAATCGACACTGAGAGCGCAGAATCGAGTGCCCGATGCGGACGTGATTCCAGACGAGCGGTCCACCGCGGGGCACGCGCCGAAACAGCGAGCGTTAGGCTGGCGCCGTGCCCGAGGCCGATGATCGTCCCCAGCTGAGCCAACCGCGTGGCCATCGCGTGGCCATCGTCGGAGCCGGACCGAGCGGCCTCTTCGCCGCCCAGGCCCTGACCGCCGACGACGGCGTCGAACGCGTCGACCTTTACGACCGGCTGCCGACCCCGTTCGGACTGCTCCGCTACGGCGTCGCCCCTGATCACGGCAACATCAAGCTCGTCGGCGACGCGTTGGAGAAGGTCCTCCGCCACGACCGGGTCGGCTTCTACGGACTCGTCGACGTCGGCGTCACCCTGCCGCTGGACGACCTCCGCGAGGCGTACGACGCGGTGATCCTGGCGTTCGGCGCCGGCGGTGATCTGCTGCTCGACATCCCCGGCGAGGAGTTGCACGGGTCGCGCTCCGGACGCGAGTTCGTCGAGTGGTACGGCGGGCATCCGGACGCCGCGCACCAGTCGCTCGCGGACGCGGACGCCGTGGCCGTCATCGGGGTCGGCAACGTTGCGGTCGACGTGGCGCGGGTCGTGCTCAAGGACGTTGCCGCGCTGGCCACGACCGACATGCCCCAGGAGGTCTTGGACGAACTGGACGCCCACCGTGAGGCGGCGGCGTCCGGACACGACGTCTACCTGATCGGACGCCGCGGCCCCCAGCACGCACCCTTCACTACCAAGGAGCTGCGCGAGCTCCTCGACCTGCCCGGGCTGAACGTGTCGCTGTCGGACGGTGCGCTGGACGGGCTGGACAAGTCCGCCCTCGACCGCCGCGCGCTGGCCAATGTCGATGCCATCCGCAAGGCCGTGGAGCGCACCGAGGCCGCCGCGAACCCGTCCGGACGCTGGCTGCACCTGCTGTTCTGGCATCGCCCCGTCCGCATGACGGGCGACGGCATCGTCGAGCAGCTCGTCGTCGAGAGGACGCACCTAGTCGACGGACGCCTCCAAGGCACGGGCGACGAGACGGCGCTGCCCGTTCGACTCGTCCTGCGCGCGGTCGGCTACAAAGGACTGGCCATGCCCGGCGTCCCCTTCGACGAGAAGCGAGGCGTGATTCCGAACGAGGGCGGCCGCGTGGTGGACGCCAACGGCAGCCAGGTGCCGGGCCTCTACACCTCCGGCTGGATCAAGCGCGGACCCATCGGCGTCATCGGCAGCAACAAACCGGACGCCGCCGAGACCGTCAGCGCCTTGTTGGCTGACTTGGCCTCGACCGATCGCCGCGGCAGCGGACGCACCGGCGAAGAGATCCTGACCGCACGCGGCCTCGACATCGCTACGTTCGAGGACTGGCTGACCATCGACGCTGAGGAGCGCGCGCTCGGCGCCTCGCTGGGCCGCGCCCGCACCAAGGTCGCCACCTGGGACGAGCTCACCGACCTCGCCCTCGGCCGCACCGACGCCTGAGCAGGTCAGCGCCTCAGCGACTCATTAGCACCCGCGGCTGCTGGTTGCGGCGAGAGATGGCTCCCTGAGCTTGTCGAAGGGCCCAAGACCAACCCGCTCTGGCCGGCCGAGCGGGTCAACCCGGAAACGGTCACTCTCAACGGCGGAGTCCAGCCCCTCCCACCCAACTTCGCTCGCTGAGAGTGCGCAAAATCGGGTTCCATGGCCCGCCGTCGTGCACGTGGGTGCCGGTTGCAGTCCGTCACAGCGACCCTCACCCCAGCAACCAGCCGTTGACCCATGCCCTCTCCGGCGCCAACCCGGAAACGGTCACTCTCAACGTCCCGGATCGGCTGATCCGAGCTGATCAGCTGGCTGAGAGTGCGCAAATCCGGGTCCGCGTGATGGACGGCCCCATCAGTCGGCAGGATGGGCGCGTGACGCGCACCATCGAAGACCTGTTCCCGCCGTTCGGCGTGACGATCACCTGCGGACCACTGTCGATGCGCCCGCTCCGCGAGTCGGACGCACCAGGGTTCGAGGACGCCGTCCGCACGCACGGCATCTACGACGACGGACGGGTCATGCCGTTCCTGACCCCGTGGGCGGACGCCGGCGATCGCATCGGCGTGAACCTCCTGCAGCAACTGCTGTGGTCCAACTGGGCAACCTTCAGCCCCGACCAGTGGCAGCTGCCGTTCCGCGTCGAGTTCGAGGGACGCTTCGTCGGCGTCCAGGACGTGTTCACCCGCACCCCCTTCCTCGCCACCCGCACCCTCGAAACCGGGTCATGGCTGCTGCGCCCCGAGCAGGGACGCGGCACGGGCACCCTCATGCGTCAGGCGGTCTGCGCGTTCGCCTTCGACGACCTCGGCGCCGAGCGCATGGCGTCCGGAGCCTTCCTCGGCAACGAGCGCTCGCTCGGAGTGAGCCGCAAGGTGGGCTACGTACCGAACGGCGTCCATCGGCTGCCCCAGCCCGACGGGGAGGGTTGGCGGGAGGAACTCCAGCTCCTTCTCACTCCGGACGCCTTCGTTCGCCCCTCTGACCCGGTCGTCTGCACCGGCGTGGACGCCTTCCGTCGCTTCATCGGCCTGGACGCTGAGTCGGACGCCCCGAGCTAGTCCTCGGCCTCGTCGCGCCGCTGCAGGGCCCTGACCAGGGCATACACCGCGCCGGCCACCAGGCACGTCCCGAGCGTCAGCCCCAGAATCCACCACCGCTGGGACCAGTCGGCCGGACGCACCATGCCCGGCATTCTCCACCCGATCCGAGAAACCGAAAGGCCCGGATCAACTGACCCGGGCCTTTCGGTTTGCGCGCTCGGAGGGACTCGAACCCCCAACCTTCTGATCCGTAGTCAGATGCTCTATCCGTTGAGCCACGAGCGCTTGGTTGGTAAACCAGGGAGAAACTCTACCCCGCCCCCAGACCTGCGGCCAAACCGACCGCGTCCACCCGGTCGAGCAGCCACGTCACCGCCAGCAGGTCGGCGCTGCCGCCCGGGCTCAGCCGTCGCGCCACGAAGGCGGCCTCCGCGTCGGCCAGGTCCGCGACCAAGGCGTCCGGTCCCGGCCGCCCCTCGACCACGCCCCGGGCCCACCCACGGACGTACGCCAGCCCCTCGGCGCCGCCCCGCGCGACCAGGTTCGTGTCGTCGTTGGCCGCCATCAGCGCCATCAGCGCCCAGCGCGCCGCATCGTCGGCGTCCCCGGTCTCAGCCAGCCGGGACCGGTAGGCCGGCAGCCCCACCGTCGCCGCCGTCTCGAACCCGCCGGACGCCTCGCCGCGCGCCCCGGTGAGGCCGAGTTCGCGCAGTGCGGACGCCCCGTGGCTCGCGTCCGGACGCCTCCGCCAGTCCTCCAGCCAGCCGGACGCCAGCCGCGCGGCCCGCGTCCGGGCGCGTTCCACCAATCCCTCGGACGCCTGCCCAGCGGCCTCGCCACCCCACGCCGCCAGCAACAGCCCGAGCGCGAACAGCGCTCCCTTGTGGGTGTTCACCCCGCCCGTCGCGGCCAGCATCTCCGCCTCGGCGGCCAGCCCAATGTCCACCAGTCGCGAACGCAGCGTCGCCGCATCCGCCCCTGACCAGGCCCAACCCGTCTGCCAGCACGCCACGAACCACGGCAGCAGCGCCTCGGCGCTGCGCTCCAGGAGTACGAGGTCCATGTCCGAGTGCGACCCGGACGACACGGCGTCCACGAGCCCCGGCTTGGGGGTGAGCCGCGCCTCCATCAGCAGCGCGTCAACCGCGAGCCCCCCGGCCGCCTCGGCCGCCTCCCTGGACGCCCCCGCCGCCAGCCCCGCGCGGGCGGCATCCACCAAGAGCGGCGAATGCCGCCGCGAGCGCGCGCAGCCAGCGGCGTCCAGGTCGCAGACCAGGCACCGCCTCGGCTCCAAACCGAGGTCTCGGCGACTCAGCACCACCGGCTGACCAGCCACGGGCCCGACGACGACGTCGAGATCCCACAGCCGCCCGAGCGGCTCGGACTCCTCCAACGCCACCAGCGCCGCCTTGACCTCCATCCCGGACGCGTCCACCGCCGCCAGCCACTCCGGACCCGTCACCCCGGACGCCGACCGCTCCGCAGCCAGCCGCCAGCCGCGGCGTCCGACCAAGCCCCGAACCGCCTCGACCGCCGCCGCGCAGACCGACCGCGCGACCGCGTCGTCCTTGTCGGCCCCCGGCGACACCACGGTCACGCTGACCACGACGCCCGACCCCAGCAGCGCCACCTGCTCATCGCGGCGCTCCTCGCGGCGGTCGAGCACGTCGGCGCAGGACGCCATCAGGACGCGACCGCCCGCACAACGTCGATCACCGAGCCGTCCCGGTACCGGACGACCCCGACGATCTCGTCCGTCGTCTCGACGGCCCGCGGCCGCCCACAGATCTCCAGCGCCCGCGCGAACAGGGCCTCGATGGTGGTCACCTTGATCCCGGCCGCAGCCAGGCGCTCCGCCACCGCCGGACGCCTCGGGTTGACGCAAACCCCGTAGTCAGTGACCAGAACGTCGACGTTGGACCCGGGCGTGATGAGCGTCGTCACCCGTTCCACGATCGTCGGGATCCGCGTCCGAATCAGCGGCGCCACCACCACCACCAGCTTCGCCCCCGCGGCCGTGTCGCAGTGCCCGCCGGACGCCCCCATCATCAGCCCGTCCGAGCCGGTGAGCACGTTGACGTTGTAGTCGAGGTCGATCTCGAGCGCCGACAGGATCACGACGTCCAGTTCGTCGACGCAGGCCGCCTTCGCCGCGGGCGAGGCGTACTCGGACGCCGACACGATCGTGTGCCCGGGGTTGCGTTCCAAGGACGAGGCGGCGACGAGGTCGAAGCTCTGCACGTCGAGCAACCGCCCGACCAGCCCCCGCTCGTGCAACGCGACCATGCTCCCCGTGATCCCCCCGAGTGCCCAGCCAGCCTTCACCCCGCGACGCTCCATCCGCTCGCCGAGGTAGTCGGTCACCGCCGTCGCCGCGCCGCCCGACCCGGTCTGGATCGAGAACCCGTCCACGAAAAAGCCGCCGTGCTCGACGACGTCCGTGGCGCGCCGGGCGACCAGCAGGTCGCGGGGGTTGGTGGTGGTCCGCGTCGCGCCGACGTTGATCCGGCTCGGATCACCCACCCGCTCCACGACCACGATCAGGTCGACCCGGTTCTGCCGGATCACCGCTGGCGTGTTCGGGAAGGCCACCACCTGCTCGGTCACCAGCACCACGGTCTCGGCAAACATCGCGTCCACCAGGGCGTACCCGAGCGACCCGCACCGGCTCGCCCCGGACGTACCGTTCGCGTTGCCGAACTCGTCGCACGCCGAGACCCCCAGGAACGCCACCTTCGGCCGCAGCTCCCCGGACGCCATCAGCGCGGCCCGTCCGCCGTGGCTGTGCACCTGGACCGGGTGCGGCAGCAGCCCTCCCCGGCTGATCCGCGCGGCCAGGGTGCCGCGCATTCCGGACGTGTAGATGCGGCTCACGACCCCGCGCTCGATGTACCCGACGACGTCGCCGTGGCACGCGTTCAACGACGAGGACGCCAGCGTCAGGCCCCGGATCCCCAGGGCCTCCACCTCGGCGAGCACCTGCAGGATCAGCAGGTCGCCCTCGCGGAAGTGGTGGTGGAACGAGATGGTGTCGCCGTCGCCCAGCCCCGAGCGGCTGATCGCCTCGGTCAGCGAGCCGACCACCTTGCGCGCGCGACGGGCGTCCTTGTCCGCCTGCGTCGACGGCGCCGGCCCCGCGAACGGGACCAATCCGGCGAGCTCGACGGCGTCCGTTGGAACCCGACCCTGCCAGCCGCTCATCGGACGCCTCCCGCGACCTGAACCCCGGACACCTGCGCCAGCCGGATGGTCCGGTGCGCGGCGGCGATGATCGGCGCGTCGATCATTTTGCCGTCGAGGGCGACCACGCCCATGCCGACCTTCTCGGCCTCGACCGCGGCGGCCACGACCCGGTGGGCGCGCTCGACCTCCTCCGGCGTCGGCGCGAACGCGTTGTGCAGCGGTTCGATCTGCCGCGGGTTGACCAGCGACTTGCCGTCGAAGCCCAGCTTCTTGATCACCGCGACCTCGCGCAGGAAGCCCTCGGTGTCATTCACGTCGGCGTAGATGACGTCGTAGCAGTGGATCTTCGCCACCCGCGCCGCGTGCAGGATCGCGCAGCGCGCGAAGAACAGTTGCGACTCGTCGGCGGCGGCGTCGTGAGTGGTGTGCATGTCCATCGCGTAGTCGTACGCGGCCAGCGCGATCCCCATCATCCGCGGGGACGCCGTCGCGATCGCGACCGCATTGACCACCCCGGACGCCGACTCCACGGCCGCCAGGATGCGCGTCGTGCCCGGGACGCTCCCGTACTTGCCCTCCAGGACGCCCAGTTCGGCGTCCAGGTGGCGGATCATCTGGGCGTCCGTGACCATCGGCAGCCGGACGATGGCGACCCCGGCGCTGACGACCGCCTCGAGGTCGTCGCGGAAGAACGGGGTGTTGATCGCGTTGACCCGGACCACCACCGGCACCCCCGCCCACACCGGGCTCTTGAGCGCCTCGTGCACGAGCAGCCGCGCGGTGTCCTTCTCGCGCACCGACACCGAGTCCTCCAGGTCGAACATCACGTAGTCGGCGCCATAAACCTGCACCGTCGAGAGCCACGCGGCGTTCGATCCGGGCACGAACAGCATCGACCGGCTGGGCCGCTCGGCTGGGCTCTTCTTGGCCTTCACAGCTTCCTCCAATCCGGCCTGGCCTGCGCCCCGCGCAGCACGGCCCCCTGGACGCGCGCGCGGATCACGAAGTCCAGCGCGCCCTTGTCCTGGACCGAGATGAGGCCCTCGGTGACCCCCAACCGGTCCAGCTGCTCGGCGACCGTCCGGCGGATCTCGGCGCCGAACTGGGCCTCCACGGTCGAGGTCACCTCGATCCGCAGTTCCTCGGCCGGTGACACCCGGACGAGGGCGTCCGACGACTCCAACGTGCCGGCGACGGCGTCCACTTCGATGCGCATTCACGGCTCCTAACGGCGATGACCAGGGGAAACGAGCGAGCGGAGGTGGGCCAGCGTGGGCCCCGGGACGAGCCGCGCGACGGCGTCCAGATCGCCGGACGCCAGTCCCTGTCGAACTCTGGACGCCGAGACGGCCTCGCCGTCGACCTCCAGTCGAGCGACCTCGTGGACCGCGATGGGCGGGGCGTCCAGCGGCGCCTCGGCCAGCCACCAGCGCATCTCGGCGTTGTAGGCGGCCGTGACGGGCGACAGCGGCTCGGTGCCGACGAAGCGGTCGGTGATGCCGAGGGCGGGCGCGATCGCGGTACGGAACAGCTGCAGGTCAAGCCCGGCGGCGGCGGACGCGCGGGCGTCCTCCCTCGCCAGGAAGTAGTTGGGGAACGTCGCGCGGCTCACGATGTAGCGGCTGCCGGGGTGGACGACGACCTGCTCGCCGAGGTCCAGTCCGGCGATGCCATCGCGGACGAGCCGCAGGCGGGTCGCGGCGTCGAAGGCCGAGGCGTCCTCGCCGACCACGAAGACGTGCAGGGCGTCGCACTCGGACGCCGCCCGCTCGACCAGGTACCGATGCCCGAACGTGAACGGGTTGGCGTTCAGGACGACCCCGCCGATGCGCCGTCCCGGACGCCTCAGCCGGGCCAGCCCGGCGACGTAACTCGACAGCCCGAACGGGGTGTTCTCGAGCAGCACCGCGTCGTCGGTCACGGCCAGCGCGTGGAACCCGAGGCCCTCCAGGATCGCCCGATTGCCCGGACGCGTGAACGCGAACAGGTGCGTCCGGCCGCGATCGGACGCCTCGTCAAGGATCCGCTGCATGAGCCGGGCGGTGACCCCCTCGCCGCGCACCTCGGGCGCGCTCGCGGCGCACTTCACGACGTCGCCCGCGAGGCCGAGGCAGGCCAGGAGGCGCCCGGATGCGTCACGGGCGGTCGCGAAGAGTTCGACGTCGGCGTCCAGACCGAGGCCGGACGCCTTCAGCAGTCCCCGCACCTGTTCCAGCCCTCTGGCGTCTCGGGCAGCGTCGACCAAGCCGATCGCACACCCGTCCTCGACCGCCGTCTCCAGGCCGTCCGCGCCGCTCACCGCAACCTCCCTCGCGGACCGGTATCGATGAAAACTCTTCCACTCTCCTGCCGTGACCGCAGGAATAGCCGCAATGTGTGGATTTCACAGTCACTCTTGCCGCTCCGAACCATCCTGGCCACGGGCGACCACGGGCCGACCGCCGCCCACGGCGTCCAGGACCGAAACCCAACAACCCCGAAGGATCGGGGAGTACGGCAAGATTGCAGCCAGAGGAACGGATCAGTCATGACCGGCTGGGGCGCTGGAAGATGAGCGCACGGCCGACGATGCAACAAAGGAGATGCCCATGCCCGTGGATGCCAAGCAGATTAAGGCGGACGCCCCCGCCGCCGCCCCCGCCGATTTGGTCGCGTGGGTGACCGAGGTCGCCGAACTCACCAAGCCAGACGCCGTGTACTGGTGTGACGGCTCCGTCGAAGAGCGCGACCGCTTCTACGCCGACATGGTCGAGGCCGGAACCTTCATCAAGCTCAACGAAGAGCTGCGTCCCGGCTCGTACTACGCCAAGTCGGACCCGTCCGACGTGGCCCGCGTCGAGTCGCGCACGTTCATCTGCTCTGAGAAAGAAGAGGACGCGGGCCCCACGAACAACTGGGCGGACCCGGCCGAGATGCGCGGCATCCTGAACGGCCTCTTCGACGGCTGCATGCGCGGACGCACCCTGTACGTGATCCCGTTCTCGATGGGTCCGATGGGCGGCGCCATTTCGCAGCTGGGTGTCGAGCTCTCGGATTCGCAGTACGTCGTCGTCAACATGCGCATCATGACCCGTATGGGCGCCGACGCCCTGAAGCTCATCGGCGAGGGCAAGCCGTGGGTCAAGGCCCTGCACACGGTCGGCTACCCGCTGGTGGACGCCGACGGAAACTCGCGTCCGGACGTCGCCTGGCCGTGCAACGACGAGAAGTACATCACCCACTTCCCCGAGACGCGCGAGATCATCTCGTTCGGCTCGGGCTACGGCGGCAACGCGCTGCTCGGCAAGAAGTGCTACGCGCTGCGGATCGCGTCCGGCATGGCGCGCGACGAGGGCTGGATGGCCGAGCACATGCTGATCCTGAAGATCACGCGCGAGGCCGACGGCAAGGAGGTCTACCTGACCGCCGCCTTCCCGAGCGCCTGCGGCAAGACCAACCTGGCCATGCTGCGTCCGACGATCGCGGGCTACAAGATCGAGACGGTCGGCGACGACATCGCCTGGATGCGTCCCGGCCCCGACGGACGCCTCTACGCCATCAACCCCGAGGCCGGCTTCTTCGGCGTCGCGCCGGGCACCGGCGAGAAGACGAACCCGACGGCCCTGCACTCGGTCGACCGCGACACGATCTTCACCAACGTGGCGCTGACCGACGACGGCGACGTCTGGTGGGAGGGCATGACCGACGAGCCCCCCGCGCACTGCACCGATTGGAAGGGCAACTCGTGGACGCCTGAGTCCGGCGTGCCCGCCGCGCACCCGAACAGCCGCTTCACCGTGCGCGCCGACCAGGCGTCCACGATCGCCCCCAACTGGGAGGATCCGGCCGGCGTCCCGGTCGACATCATCCTGTTCGGCGGACGCCGCGCGTCCAACGTGCCGCTGATCGCGGAGACCTACGGCTGGAACCACGGCGTGTTCGTCGGCTCGACGGTGAGCTCCGAGCAGACGGCTGCGGCCGAGGGCGCCGTCGGCGACCTGCGCCGCGACCCCTTCGCGATGCTGCCCTTCTGCGGCTACAACATGGCTGACTACTGGGGCCACTGGCTCAAGATGGGCGAGGTCCTCGGCGACAAGGCGCCGAAGATCTTCCAGGTCAACTGGTTCCGCAAGGGTGCCGACGGCAAGTTCCTGTGGCCGGGCTTCGGCGACAACAGCCGTCCGATCGCCTGGGCGATCAAGCGCGTGTTCGGTGAGGTTGAGGCCGACGACGCCATCTCCGGACGCCTCCCGCGCGTCGAGGATCTCGACCTCGACGGGCTCGACCTGACCGACGATCAGCTGAAGGCCTTGTTCGCGCTCGATCCGAAGGCGTGGGCGGCCGAGGCCGACCTCACCGAGGAGTACTACGCCAAGTTCGGCGACAAGCTGCCCGCTGAGCTGTCCGCTCAGCTCGCCGCCCTGCGCGAGCGCATCGCCTCGGCGTAATACCGCTCGTCAAACGGGGGTCCGGTTCGCCGGGCCCCCGTTTGGCGTCCCCGGGGATGCGGACACTCAGGGCGCTCTAGTCCGGGTTGGTCCTCGCTACCCTCGCGGGGTGACCATCGAGCTGCGCGCCCACCACCTGCTCTGCCTGCTGACGTACGTCGGCCACGGCTACACGCCCGCGTTCGCCGTCAACCTGGACGCCCTCTGCGAACGCCTGTCGGCCGGCGAGGACGTCACGCTCGTGGAGGGTCCGGACGCCGTGTGCGCGCCCATGTTGGGGCTCGGCCACCACTGCGAGGAAGCCCGGCTGTCGGCCCGGGACGCTGCCGCGCGGGCATCGCTGGACCCGCTGCTCGATCTCACCGGACCCATTGCGCTCGACGCGGCGACGTTGCGGACGCTCCGCTCGGCCTTCGCGACGGGCAGGGTCCGCAACGCCTGTGCGGGGTGCCAGTGGCACGAGTTGTGCACGGAGGTCGCCTCAGAGGGGTTCCCGGGCGTCCGCCTGAGCAGCTGAACACCGCGCCGACGGGCGCGACGCCGTCCATCGAGAGCCGGCCGCGTCAGCTGGCGCCGTCCGGCCACGAGACCCAGCCAGCCGGGCGAGACAGCGTCCATCGGGCGACAGCGAGTTCCGGACTCCGTCTAGGCGCAAGACCCAGCGGACTAGGCAACCGGCGCGTCGGCGTCCGCTGTAGAAACGACGAACGCCCCGGCGGAACCGGGGCGTGTCGGCGGAGGCGGCGAGATTTGAACTCGCGATGGGGTTAACCCCCAAACCCGCTTAGCAGGCGGGCGCCATAGACCGGACTAGGCGACGCCTCCTCGCGCTGGGACAGCCTACAAGGACGCCGACGGGCGCGGCAAAGCGGGGAGCGGGCGTCAGTGGAGGTTGCGGTAGCCGCGGTTCGCGTCGAGCTTGGCGGCCATGGCGGCGGCGAGGCGATCGAGCTCCTCGGGGCGGGCTCCGGGGGGCGCGACGATGGACGCGTCCTTGCCGTGGGCGTCCCGGATCGTCAGCTGGTTGCCCGCCATGGTGACCTTGCGGACCTCAGCCCAGGGCAGTCCGAAGCGGGTCTGGGCGCTGGTCAGGACGAAGCCGTCGTCGTCGAGCATCGCGATCACGCCAGCTTTGCGGGCGGCCTCTTGGGCCAGCAGCAGGACGCCGATGCCACCGATCGCGATCACGACGCCGACCGTCAGCGCGACCGACCCCCAGTTGAACGCGCCCGCCGCGAGCATGACGCCGATCCCCAGCAGCGACAGCAGGGCGGCGCCGGCCACGGTGCGGACGGCGGGGCGGCCCTTGATCTGATAGCTGGCGACACTCACGCGGCGAGAGTGGGATTCGAACCCACGGAGCGTTTCCGCTCGGCCGCTTTCAAGGCGGCTGCACTAGTCCACTATGCGATCTCGCCCGAACTCCGCCGCATCCTACCGGCCGCGGTCGTCGGCCGTCGCGCGGGGTGGTCCAGACGCCAACCCCGATTTCGTCACTCTCAGCGCGGGTTTCGTGCCCATCTGCCTCAAGGACGTCGTTGAGAGGGACGTGTTCCGGGTTGAGCGCCGCCGTTGGCCCGAACGGGCCGGGGCTGGCAGTCTGGCGGCATGCGCGCGATCACGTTGACCCAGTTCGGTGGACCCGAGGTGCTGACGGTGGGTGACGTCGAGCGGCCGACCCTGAAGCCGGCCGAGGTGCTCATCAGGACCGCCGCCGCCGGGGTGAACCGCGCCGACCTGCTGCAGCGCCAGGGGCACTACCCGCCGCCGAAGGGGACGTCCGAGATCATCGGCCTGGAGGTCTCGGGGCATATCGAGGAGATCGGGGAGGACGTCACCGGCTGGTCGGTCGGCGACCCGTGCGTCGCGCTGCTCGCGGGTGGCGGCTACGCCGACTACGTCGCGGTGGACGCCGGCCAGGTCATCCCTCCGCCGCCGGGCGTCGACCTGATCACCGCCGCCGGGCTGCTCGAGGTGGCCGCGACGGTCATCTCCAACATGGACCACGTGCGCCTGGCCGACGGCGAGACCTTCTTGGTTCACGGTGGAGCGGGCGGCATCGGATCGTTCGCCATCCAGTACGCGAAGTCGCGCGGCTGCACCGTCGCGGCGACCGCCGGCACCGAGGAGAAGCTCGAGGTGTGCCGCGAGCTGGGCGCCGACATCGCCATCGACTACCACGACGACTGGCCCACGCACCTGCGCGAGGCCACCGAGGGCCACGGCGCGGACGTCATCCTCGACGTCATGGGCGCCAAGTACCTGGACGCCAACGTCACGTCCCTCGCCCGGTTGGGACGCCTCGTCGTCATCGGCCTTCAGGGCGGCATCAAGGGCGAGCTGAACCTCAACAAGCTGCTCTCCAAAGCCGGGACGGTGACGGCCACGTCGCTGCGCTTCCGGCCGACGGCCGAGAAGGCGGCGATCTGCGCGCGCGTCCGGGATGAGGTATGGCCCCTGATCTCTTCGGGACAGATTCGCCTGGCCGGTGAGACCCGCTTCCCGATCGAGCGGGTCCGCGAGGCGCACGAGTGGCTGGCGTCCGGCGAGAACGTGGGCAAGATCGTCCTGACCTTCTGAGGCTTCGACAAGCTCAGCCAACGGGACCCCAGGAAGGCCTCACTCCCTGAACCGCAGCCGCTCCCGAGCGTCGACCGGCACAGGCGCAACAACCGGTCCCTGAGCTTGTCGAAGGGCTATTCGCCGACCAACTTCCAGAACGCGGACGCCGCACGCGACGGGCGTCCGGTGCGTGCCTCGGACGCGTCCGCCCTCGTCATCACGGCCGTCACCCCGTTGACGCCCAGCCATCTGAACGGCTCCGGCTCCCACGAAGGGCTGCGGTGGTTCGCGATCGGCAGCGAGCCCAGGGCGTCCGGATCGTCGCCGGTCATGAGCGCCGCCAGCGTGCGTCCGGCCAGTGCCGACGTCGACACGCCATCCCCCACGTAGCCGCCGGCGAAGCCGAGCCCGGTCCTCGGGTCGAAGGTCGCGGTCGGGAACCAGTCCCGCGGCACGCCCAGGTTGCCGCCCCAGGTGTGCGTGAACGACACGTCGCGGAGCGCCGGGAACAGCTCACGAAGGGTCCCCTGCAGCATCGCGTGGACGCCCGGGTTCTGGTCGAACGCCCGGCTCACCCGCGACCCGAAGTGGTACGGGGCACCGCGCCCGCCGAACGCGATGCGTCCGTCCGCGGTGCGTTGGCCGTAGACCACCAAGTGCCGCCCGTCGTTGAACGTCGGACGCCCCGCGAGACCGATCTCGCTCCACACCGACTCGGGCAGCGGCTCGGTCGCGGTCATCAGCGAGTAGATGGGCGCGATGCGACGCTGCTGCCCGGCCAGCGCCGCGGTGTATCCCTCGGTCGCCAGGATCACCCGCTCGGCCCGGACGAGCCCGCGATCGGTGACGACCAGTCCCGGACCGAAGCCTTGCACCGTCGTCTGCTCGTAGATCGTTGCCCCGCGCCCCTCGACCGCCCGCGCCAGCCCACGGACCAGCCGCGCCGGATCGAGGGCCGCACAGTGCGGCGTCCAGGTTCCGCCGAGCGCACCCGCAACGCGCGCGTGGCGCTCGACGCCGGACGCGTCCAGTAGCTCGTGGTCGTCGCCGAAGCCCCAGTCGGACGCCTCCGCGACCTCGGCGCGGGCGCGGGCGAGTTGAGCCGGGTTGCGCGCCACGCTCAGGTAGCCGCCCTGGACGAACGAGCAGTCGATCCCCTCGGACGCCGCGATGCGCCCGATGTCGGGGACGAGGTCGTGGAGCGTCCGCTGCAATCGTTTCGCCGCTTCGCGGCCGTCGGACGCCCCGGCGCGCGTCGCCACCCGCGCGACCTTGGCCAGGGAGGCGGGGAAGATCGCCGAGCACCAGCCGCCGTTGCGGCCGGACGCGCCGAAGCCGGCGATCTCGGACTCCAGGAGCACCACTCGCAGGGTGGGGTCGATCGCCAGCAGGTGGTAGGCGGTCCACAGCCCGGTGTAGCCGGCGCCGATGATCGCGACGTCGGCGTCCCGATGGCCCGGCAGCGACGGACGCGGCGTCAGCGCCTCGTCGAGTTGGTCGAGCCACAGGCTGACGGGGCGATAGGGGTCCACGGCTGGCATGGGCTGAACTGTAGGGGCCGAAGCGACAACCCGGGCTAGAGCGCTCTCACCGCTCGTGAGTGACCTGGACGCGCGGGAGAAGACGTTGAGAGTGCGCAAAACCGGGTTCGTCCAGATGAGGGGCGAACGCCCTTGCGGCTCCGGGCGCACCGGTCGTACGTACCCGTCGTGACGCCCGGACCTGCTCAAGCGTGTGCCCTCCGCGCGACGCGCGGACGAGGACGCTTCCCGGCGATACTGCTCGAATTCTCGACCCGGACCCAACCATTCACCGCTGCGGCGCGTTAAGGGGGTATGACGATCAAACCCCGCACCGTCGCTGGCCTCGCGCTGGCCCTCGCTCTCGTCGCCGGCCCCGCAGCCGCGACCTCGGCCCACGCGGCCCCCTCCACGTCGATCACCGTGTCGAACTCGGTGTCGCTGAAGGTCCCGGACTTCAAGACCAAGATGACACTCGGCTTCGACTCGGGCTCCTACGCGCTCCAACCGGCGGCCGACGGGCAGTACTGCGATTCCACGGACAACGGCTCCACCGGCAACGAGCCGATGCCGCTCGGCGGACGCCAGTGGCTGTGGGGTTCGAGCCCGGCGTCCAACGATCCTCAGGTGTCTGTGATCGAGATCGTCACGATCTGGGCGGACGGCAAGAAGGCCCTGACGGACCTCCAGAACGACACCGGCGCCTGCCGCTTTGGCGCGCTGAACCTGACCGCCTTCAAGGTCGTCGAGAAGTCCGCGACCGACTTCGGGGCGACGTGGCGCGACGGATTCGGCTCCTTCACGGCGGCGCATTCACGGCTGGTCGGCGACGTCCTGGTCTCCGTGACCGTGACCCTGCCGCGCGGCACCGCTGCGAGCACCGCGGCGGAGGCGACCCGCCTGGCCGGGATCGGGGCCGAGCGGGTGCAGCGCACCGGACTCACCAAGAACAGCCCCGTGGGCAACGAGGTGGTCCCGCAACCGGTTGCCACGACCGAGGCCGAGAAGGCGAAGGTCGCCGCGGACGCGGCCACGCAGCAGACGGCCGCGGTGGTTCCAGCCGCCTCCAGCCCGTCGTCGACCACGCCTCCGGCTCAGCAGTTTGCGGCCGTGGCTACGGCGACCCGCACCGGCAACAGCCTTCGACCTCTCGCTGTTTAGCCCATCCCCAGGTTGACGGCCGACGCCCTCGTGGCGTCGGCCGTCGGCGTGCGGCGTGCCACGCTCAGCGCAGGAAGAGCTTCCGAAGGCGCAAGGTCACGACCGTGACGCCGATCACGCTCATCGCCACGAAGTACAGGATGTGCACGGCCGTGCGGCCGTCGAAGTAGCCGACGGAGAGTTGCCGCATCAGCTCAACCCCGTGCCACAGCGGCAGCGCCATGATCAGCGCCTGGACCCAGCCGGGGTACACCGTGATCGGGTAGAGCGTCGCCGAGAACAGGAACATCGGAAGCAGCACGAAGGGCACCAGGTCGAGCTGCTGGAAGCCCTTCATGTAGCTCGTGGCAGCCATGCCCAGGGACGCGAATCCGAGCGCGATCAGCAGCGCCACCGGCAGCATCGCTAGGGCCCACCACGACGTGACCAGGCCCATCACCCCGAGCACTGCCAAGAACCCCACGGCGTACAGGAAGCCCCGGAACAGCGCCATGAAGATCTCGCCGAGCGCGACGTCCATCGGACCGAGGGCGGTGGCGAGCATGCCTTCGTAGAGGCGTCCGTACTTGAGCTTGAAGAACACGTTGTGGACGCCGTCGTAAATCGCCCCGTTCATCGCGGACGTCGCCAGCAGCGCCGGCGCGATGTACATCGCGTACGAGATCGGACGCCCGTCCGGCCCCGGCACCCCGCCCACCAGCGCGCCCATGCCGACGCCCATCGCGAGCAGGTAGAACACGGGCTCGAAGAACCCGGTCGCGATGACCGCCCAGTTCGCGTTGCGGATCACCCGGAAGCCCCGTTCGATGACGGCCCGCGCGTTGCCCGCGTACAGAGCCGCCACTGTGGGTGGACGCCGCCGCAGCCGCTCCAGGGTCGGACCCATGATCGCGCTCACTTGGTCAACCTCCGGAAGAAGTTGCGGCGCATCAGGACGAGTCCGACTGCGACGTAGGCCACCAGCACCAGCAGATGTGCGACGACGCCCTCGAGCGGGTACGCCATGCCGAAGGCCGCCACCCGCGCCAGCTGGGTGCCGTGCCACATGGGCGAGATCCAGCCGATCCACTGCAGGTAGATGGGCATCACGTCGAGCGGGAAGAACGTGCCGGCGAACAGGAACATCGGCATCACGATGATCCGGTTGATCAGGTTGAACTGGATGCCCTCGTCCTCGATCGTCGCCGAGTACGCGGCCAGCGGCGCGAAGAATGCCAGCCCAGCCAGCATCGCGATCGGCACCGTCAGCACCGACCAGGGACTGTGCCAGGCGTTGAACGGCAGCCCGAGGACCCAGAACGCAGCCCCCTGCAGGATCAGCCGCGCGGTCATTCCGATCGTTTCGCCGAGGGCGATCTGCCCCGGCGTGACAGAGGTGGCGGACGCCGCGAAGTAGTTCTTCTCCCACTTGAAGCCGCCCATGATCGGCCACGTGCCCCAGCCGGCTCCGCTGGTGGCCACCGTCGAAACCAGGAGCGCTGGGGCCACAAAGATCAGGTACGGGACCCCTGCCACCTGCGAGGTGACCAGCGCCCCCAATCCGATGCCCATCGCCGCCAGGTAGATGATCGGATTTCCCAGCGCCGTCAGCAGCACGATGTGGATGAACGGGATCTCGTTGACCCATTGCCGCTGCGCGACGTGGAGTGCCCCCCAGACGCGGGACCGCGCAGCAAGGGCCGCATGATCCACCCCGCCCGTCCCCACCACCGTCGCGACCTCGGACGCCGTCGCGGTCGTTGGCTCAGCCACGGCCGCCTCCCGCAACGGAGCGGCCCTTCGACAAGCTCAGGGAACGGGTGGACCAGCTCAGGGAACGACGGAACACGCAAGAAAGACCCGATGGCTGAGCCTGTCGAAGCCCAACTCCACCCGATGGCTGAGCCTGTCGAAACCCCATTCCGCCCGACGAAACGCCCAGCGGACGCGTCGGCGTCCGGACGAAAGACCTAGTCAATGAGGCTCCGTCCGGTCAGGCGGAGGAACACGTCCTCCAGCGACGACCTCCGGACCAGCGACGTCACCGGGTTGAGCCCCCGGCGATGCACCTCTTCCAACAGCCCTTCGCCATCGTCGGCGTACATCAGGATGCGATCGGGCAGCACCTCGATGCGCCCGGCGAGGTCGCGCAGCTCGTCCACCATCGCGGCGTTGCGCTCGGACCCGAACCGGACCTCCGCCACCTCGCGGCTGCTGTACTGCTTGATCAGTGACGACGGGGAGCCCTCGGCGACGATCTGGCCGTGGTCCATGACGACGAGGCGGTCGCAGAGCTGCTCGGCCTCGTCCATGAAGTGGGTCGTCACCACCAGGGTGACGCCTTGCTCTTTGAGGCGGAACAGCCGGTCCCAGAGAATGTGCCGCGCCTGCGGATCCAGCCCCGTGGTCGGCTCGTCCAGCAGCAGCACCCGCGGCTCGTTGACCAGCCCGCGCGCGATCGTGAGGCGGCGCTTCATGCCTCCCGACAGCGAGTTCACCTTCGCGTTCGCCTTTTCGGTCAGCTGGGCGAACTCGAGCAGCTCGTCGGCCTTCGGTTTCAGGTACGACAGCGGCAGGCCGAAGTAGCGCCCGTAGACGATCAGGTTGTCGCGGGCGCGCAGCTCCTCGTCCAGGTTGTCGGACTGCGGCACCACACCCAGCGACGCCCGCACCTCGGGCCCGCGGGTCTCGGGGTCGAGCCCCAGCACCTCCAACGTGCCTGACGTGCGCAGCAGCGTCCCACCGATCATCCGCATGGTCGTCGACTTGCCGGCGCCGTTCGGCCCGAGCAGCCCGAACGACTCCCCCGGCGCGACATCGAACGAGATGCCGTCGACGGCAGCGAAGTCGCCGTAGTTCTTCCGCAGCTCGGACGCGTGGATCACAGACACATCCAGCAACCTAAACCCGGCCTCCGACATTTCTTAACCCGAGGCTGCGGCATCCGATTCAGTCTTCAGTTCCGGGACCAGACCGGACGCCGTCGCCTACGCTCGCCCCGTGCCCCATCCGGCGCCGGATCGGCGCGACCACGAGGTCCTGCTGAAGACGACGCTGGACGATGCCGTCAAAGGCCTCGCCGCCGGACGCCCGCGCGCCGCCCGTGCCGCCTTCCGGCTAGGGCTGATGCCGTTGGCACGGCGGTTTCGCCGCGAGATTGAGGACGCCGACGAGCTCATCGGGCGCCTCGGCCTCGCCGCCGGCGCAGATCAATTGCTGCGCGTCTACTCGGGCCCGGTCGCGTACAGCGGGCTGGAGCGTATCCCGGCCGAGGGGGCGCTGGTGGTCGTCGCGAACCACCCGGGCACCGTCGACACCCCGGCCGTGATGGCGTCCCTGGCGGTGCGCCGCGACCTCAAGGTGCTCGCCCTGGACCGGCCGTTCCTGCGCGCCGTCCCCCATCTCGCCGCGCACCTGCTCTACGTCGGGGAGTCGGTCGGCCACCGCGGCAGCCTCGTCCGGCGGGCGGCCGACCACCTGCGCTCCGGGGGCGCCGTGCTGACCTTCCCCGCGGGCGAGATCGAGCCCGACCCCGCGTTGAGAAGGGCGGACGCCGTAGCCGCGCTCGCGTCCTGGTCGCGGAGTCCCGAGCTACTGGCGCGGTTGGTGCCGGGCACGGTCGTGGTCCCGGTAGCTGTGGAGGGCGTCGTCTCGCAGCGGGCGCTGCGCTCGCCGCTGGCCCGGCGCCAGCGCACCCGCGACGACCGCGAACTCGCGGCGGCGACCCTGCAGATCCTCCTCCGCGACCGGACCATCCGCCCGCGGCTCGTGGTCGGGGAGCCGCTGCGCGGGCGTCCGGACGCCGCCGCGCTGGCGTCCGCGATGACGGCCTTGATCGGCCAAGCAGCCGGCTCCTGAGGCGGCGTCCGGACCTGACCTCGCCTCTGGCGCCAGGACTGCCGACCGCGATCACTGCACGGCGCGAGACGCCGAATAGGCCCAGGGACTGATCAAGAACGGTCCTGCAGGACGATGGTGCGGACCCCCACCGCCGCGCACCCTTGAGCGATGACGATCATCTTCTGCCTTGTCGCGATCGTGGTCATCCTGGCCACCGCCGCGACGCCGCTCGTCGCCGAGCTCTGATCAGCGCGCCACCTTGTTGTAGCGCAGGCAGTTCGGGCGGCACGCCGCCTCGAACGCGATCTGGAGGTTCTCGGCGACCTTGCCCTGCGCCCGCAGCGCGAACAGTTTGTTGACGACGCGGTCGCGCACGTTCGCCGGATCGATCGTGTTCAGGTAGATCTTCGTCGCACCTTCGAAGCCGGCCAGCGTCGACACCCGCCACTTGAGCATGACGCGCCAGGGCATCGCGAGGTCGACGTCCGCCGGCCGGTAGTGCCACTCCTCGTTGCACGGCACGTCGACGCCGGTCGCCGCGTGGGCGGCGTGAATCAGGTCGGACATCCCACGCACCTCGGCGTCCGTCTGCTCCCACGGGTCGGACGTCTCGCTCTTGGAGTAGATCTCGATCGTCGGGTAGCGATGCCCGAAGCCGGCGAACATGATCGCGTGCTCGTTCTCGGCGATCACCAGGTTCTTGTAGGACGCGTAATTCACCGCATCCTCGTTGAAGACGTTGGGGTTGCCGCGCAGCCGCATCAGCGCGTTCTCGTGCTGGACGCCCCGCTCGTCGATCGCCACCAGCTGCTTGTGCAGGTGGTCGAAGGACGCCCCCGCGGGTTTCAGCCAGTTCTGGAAAACGGCCACGTACCGGGCGTACCGGTTGAGGTCGTACAGGCCCTTGATCCCGTCGATCGTGAAGGCGGTGAACTGGTGATGCTCGTCCATCGTGAGGGTTCCGGACGCCGCCGTTTGCGTATCGTCCGTAGCCCCGTCGACATAGTGCCGGCGCGCGACGATGACGTCGTGGCCGCCGCCGAAGAATCCGGACGCCGCCGCGACCTTCTCCTCGACGCTCAGTTCGTCGATCTGCGCCGGCGTCTTGCCGGACGCCTTGAGCTTGTTGTCGATCACGGCCAGGACGTGGGCGAGCCCCTTCGGGTCTGCGAGGTAGGCGGCCTTGCGCTCGGCGATCCGGTCGGGCAGGACGTAGCCGTAGTTGGCGTTCCAGTAGTCGAAGCTCAGGATCTCGAACAGGTTCGGGATGCGTCGAAATTCAGCGACCGTATCGAACAGGTTGGCCGCAGGCAGCCGGTAGAGGGTCTCGTAACGGCCGTCCTCGTGCTGGACCACCCGCGACTTCTCAGGCGGCGTCTCCAGGTAGCGCTCGGCGCAAAAGGCGCAGTGCCGGGCGTGATCGGCCGGGTCCAGCGGCTTCGGGTCTGCGGTCATGATGCCCAGCGGACGGTTGCCGCGCCCGGGAACCGTCCAGACCTCGGTGCCGCTGAACGGGTTGAGCTGCTTGACCGTGCCGTCGGCCATCGTGCTCAGGTACTCGGGCGTGTGGCGGAACGACTGCAGCATCGGTGGTCCTGTCGTGGTGGTGCGTGCTCACGCTAGCCGAGTCGCAACGTCACGGGCGTCGACAGCACCGAGCGCGCCGAGGAGGCCGCGCCCCGCGATGGACCTACCGCACCAGGCGCCGACGGTGAGGCCCGCGTCGATCACGTGCGTCAACAACAACCTTGCGCCGACCGCGTCCGCATCACCAACAAACCGACGCCGACGGCGTCTCGAATGTCAGAACCAGCGACGCAGCTCGTCGACGGTGCCGCCCTCGGCGAACGGCCGCACGACGGCGTCCGCAGCCGCGATCACCTCGGGCGGGGAGTCGGCGAAGGTGACACCGCGTCCGGCCCAGGACAGCATCTCGATGTCGTTGCGCCCGTCGCCGATGGCGAGGACGTCGGAGGGACGGACGCCGAGGCGTCCCACCACGGACGCCAGCCCGGTCGCCTTGTTGACCCCCTCGGGCGCGATGTCGAGCCAGGCGGTGTAGCCGATCGAGTAGCCGACGCCGTTGAGTCCGAGCCGGTGGGCGAGGTTGATGAAGTCGTCGTCCGAGCCCTCCGGATCGCGCACGATGAGGCGCGTCGCCGGGTGGGCGGCCATGCGCTCCAGCGTCACGACCTCCACCTGACCGCCCAGCTCGCCCGGCGGGAAGGGCTTCGAGACGAGGTAGCCGCGCCCGACCTCCTCGACGCCGAGCAGCGCGGACGGGTGCTCCTCCAGGACGCGCGCAATCGCCTCGCGCGGATCGAACGTCACCACCTCGTCGACGTGCAGCGGCGGGTAGGTGACGAGCACCGCCCCGTTGCTCGACACGTGCGGCCCGGGCGGCAGCCCCAGGGCGTCCACGTGATGGACGGTCCCGTGCCAGCCGCGTCCGGTCGCGATGACGACGTGCACACCGGACGCCGCCGCGTCCCGTACCGCCGCGGCGATCTCGTCCGGGACGGTGTCGTCGTGCCGGACGAGGGTGCCGTCGAGATCGAGGGCGACGAGTTTCGGCTTCCACACGACTGTCACCGTGCCACAGTACGCGGCCGAACTCGACCGACCCACGCCGCGCGGGACGCTCAGATACCGGACAGCCCGACCGCCAGCACCAGCAGGAACAGGAGGAACCACCCCGCGATGGACAGGTAGCCGAGCACGAGGCCCGCGATGGCCATGCCGCGGCCGCCCTCGCCGGTCCGGTTGATCTGACCGAGCGACAGGTGCCCCAGGATCACCGGAAGGAGCGGAATGGCGATCAGCGCCGACACCAGCGAGATGATCGCCAGCACGTTCGTCGGGGCGACGATCGGCGGCGGGCCCACCCAGCCCATCGGGACCTGGGTGGCCTGCGGGTACGCGTTCCACTGCTGCACGGGGTACGGCTGCGGCGCAGGCGTCCGGCCGTACGCCGAAGGACCCGGGGTGGGGAAGGCGTCGTCGCCGGGGGTGTGCATGCCTCAACGGTACGCGGCGCACCGTCGGCGACAACATCGAGTCAGCGCCTGAGCGCCACGGGCTACTCGACGGCCTGCATCGCCTTCGCCGTGGTCACGCAGCGGGTGATCCAGTCGCGCTGTTCGGCGCTGAGCGGACGCCCCGCGGCGCGGGCGTCCCGGACCTCCCAGCTCACCCCGATCATCGACCGGACCACCACCCAATCGCGGCACCGCCGCTCGTCGAGCCCGGACGCGTCCACGAGCGTGTAGAAGCGCTCGCGCAGCGCGTTGCCGAGGTCGCCGGACGCCACCAGGTCGTCCCAGCGGTTCCACAGCATCGGCGCCAGCTCGTAGGCCGGATCGCCCGCGAATCCCTTCGGATCGATCGCCAGCCAGGGCTCGCGGCGTCCGGCCAGGACGTTGTCGTAGTGCAGGTCCCCGTGGACGATCGCGCTGGTCATCGCCCGATCGGACGCCAGCGCGCGGCCCGCGCTGAGCGCCTGCTGGACGAACCGCGGCGGGGCCGGAACGTCTCGCCCGAGGGCCGCCAGGTCGGCCAGCCACTCGAGCACGAACCCCGTCAGCCGAGGCAGGCGCGGCGTGGGCAGCACGTGCAGACGCGACATGAGGCGTCCGACGATTTCACAGGCGTCCAGCGGATCGAGCGCGTTCAGGTCGGCCGGCTCCAGTCGCTCGAGCAGCAGCGCCCCGCGGTGCGGATCCGCAGCCTCCAGCCGCACCGCGCCGAGCCCGCGCCAGGCCTTCAGCGCCTCGACCTCGCCGGCGTTGTCGCGTTCGCCCATGGACAGTTTCAACATCAGTCGGACGCCGTCGGCGCCCGTCACCGGCAGGACCAGCGCGCAGAAGCCGTGCTGCGGGGGGCCATCGGGGGTCAGGTCCCAGTCGGCGCAGACCTCGGACGCCAGCCGCGGCAGTCCGTCGAGCCAGGCCGCCCAATCGGGGCCGAGCTCGGCCCGCTCGGCGAGCCCGGGCGGGATCGCGATCACGCGGTCTCCAGCAGGCGGGCCAGGGTGCGGCGGGCCATCTCGAAGAAGGTCTGGTTGGTGTGCTCGTAGTAGTGCAGTCCGCCGATCGCCATCTCGAACGCCCAGCCCCTGCCGCGCTCCCAGGCGGCGGCGTCCAGCTTTGTCAGGTGGCGGAAGGCCGAGCGGGCCGGCTCGTCCAGGACGGACCAGGCGGGCGCGAGATCGGACGCGGGGTCGCCGAACATCGGCGCGCCGATGTCGATCAGCCCGGCGAGGCGTCCGTCGCGGACGATCAGGTTGCCCGGCACGGCGTCGCTGCTGAGGTGGAGGGCTGGCCCCGCGTGGGGCTCGGCCGCGAGGGCGCGCTCCCAGACGGCGGTCGCGGCGACGGCGTCGATCAGGTGAGCCGTGCGGGCGATCGAGGTGCGCACCCAGTCGGTGTCGGCCAGTGGACGGCCGCCGCGTCCGTTATGCGTCCAGTCGGCGCCGATCGGCAGGGCGTGAAACGCGTTGGCGAGGGCGGCGAGGTCGCCAGCCAAGGACTGCTGGTCTAGCTGGGGCGCCGCGTCCAGCGAGTCGCCGTCGACCCAAGTCCACAGCGACCACAAGCCCGGATAGTCGTCCCAGGGCTCGCCGACGGCGATCGGGCGCGGCACCTCGACCGGGATCCTGCGCGTCAGGAACAGCGCATGCTCGGCCGCGGCCCGCAGCCGGACTCGCGCGTCGGCGTCCGCACTCGGCACCAGGGGGACGCGGGCGACGAACGCCTCCCCGACGCGAAACGGCGCCACCTCCGTGCCCGCCGAAGGGACGCGCTCGATCCGCAGCCCGGCCAACTCGGGCACCTGGTCCTCGATCGCCCGAGCGACGGCGTCCACGCTCACCTCCACCTGCCGAGGATGCATCACGGACGCCATCCTCCCTCTCAACCCGGTTTTGAGCACTCTCACGCCACCTCGACGCGCCTATCCGGTGCCCAACGACCATGAGAGTGACGGTTTCCGGGTTGCCAGCCATAAGGCGGCCCGCCGCGGCGGCGGCCTTCCGACGTTCAGCGCTGGCGCAGACGGCAATCGATGAACTCGACGGCTCGGTAAGCCACCCCGATCGAGGGGATCGCTGAGGTGCCTCGCGGATGCGCTCTTCGGTACCTTCAGCGCTCTTTGCGTGGAAGCGCCGCCGTGCCTGACTTGAACATGCGGCTGATGAAGACCGCGGCAGTGTCGTCCGGTTGGGGAGCCCCGCGTTTGCGGCGGCCCTGGGCGGGCACCTGGCTCGGGTCGACGGTCTCCCAGGGCCCGGCAAGCGGATCCACGGTGATCTCGGACCACGCCCTCGTCGGGACGGCGTAAGGAGCCGCGGCTGGGACGGTCCCCGCGGGCAGTACGGCGATCTGTTTCTCGACCGGTCCGCGCCACGGGTTGAGCCACTCGGGACCAGCGTGGGGCTCAAGCAGGGGCTCCCCCTCGGGCGGCGGGAACTGCGCCAGGAGCACTGGCCCTTCGTCGGGTGGCGTCGACGGGATCTGCTGGTCGGCGGGCAGACCCGAGCCTACGGAACGATGGTCTCCACCGCCCGGGAACGTGGCTGCGAACCACCCCGCGAGAAAGGCGTCCAGGCCCGCGTGCGCCCCGACCCGGCAGCAGCGGACCGCCCCCGTGGCCAAGTCATAGGTGCCGACGAGCAGCGCGTCGGCGTCCAGAACCCAGACGCGCTCGACCGGCTCAAACTGGCGTTCGACGCGCCAAGGGGTGCTGGGGGGTGGGGCTTCCATCGGATTCCTGGGGTTGGCGGGCGAGCTGTTGCTGACCGTACTCATCCTCCGCCCCGGGCGCGGCGGGCGTGAAGAACTCGCGCGGGTGACAGCCCCTACCGGTAGGCCGGAGCGACGGCGTCCCAGGGCTGCGCCTCTTCCAACTCGGCGGCGAGGGCGAGGAGGCGTCCTTCGCCGCCGTAGGGTCCGAGCAGTTGGACGCCGAGCGGCAGGCCGTCGCTCGTGAGGCCCATCGGGATCGACAGCGCGGGGTGGCCCGAGACGTTGAAGATCGCCGTGTTGCCCACGATCGGCGTGGACTTCAGCAGCGATCGCACGGCGCCCAGGCCGTCCAGGAGGCCCAGCTTCGGGGGCGGGACCGTCATCGTCGGGACGGCGATCACGTCCCAGTCGGCGAGCAGGGCGTCCAGGGCCGCGGTCACCCGGCGACCTGCCGCCAAGGCGGCCTCGACGACCCTGGGCGTCGCCCAGCCGGACATGGCCACCGTCGCGCGAGTGCGCGGTTCCAGGCGTTCGGGATGCTCCACCTGGCCCGCCTCGACCCGCATGCCGGCGAAGAACTGCGGCAGGAAGGCCGGGGTCGGCACGGGCCAGCGGGGTTCGATGGGGGACGCCGCATGCCCGAGTCCGGCGAGCCGAGAGCCGAAGGCCGCCATGGCGTCCGAGACCTCGGGATCGACCTTGGCTCCGGGCATGACCGGTTTGGTGGTCCAGCCGACGCGGAGCCGGGGGCGTCCGGTGATGGCGCTTGTCAGCGGCTCTTTCAGGGGTGCGGCGCGGTAGCGGTCGGCGGGCAGGGAGCCCGCGATGGCGTCCAGGACGAGTGCCTGGTCGGCGACCGATCGCGTCAGCGCGCCGAGGACGACGAGGCCGAACCAGTGCTCGATCAGCGGCGACGGGGTGATGCGTCCGCGCTGGGGCTTGAGGCCGACGAGCCCGCACGCGGACGCCGGGATCCGGATCGAGCCGCCACCGTCCGCGCCGAGGGCGATCGGCACCATCCCGGACGCCACGGCAACCGCCGACCCTCCCGACGAGCCGCCGGGCGATCGGTCGAGAGCCCAGGGGTTGTGCGTGCGACCCCGGTCGAGGCCCTCGGTGTGCGGGAACTGCCCGAACTCAGGCATCGCCGTCTTGCCGACGATGATGGCGCCGGCGTCCCTGAGTCGTTTGATGACGTCCGAGTCGGACGCCGCGGGCGTCGAGTTGCCGCGTCCGCCGAGGGTGGTGACGAGGCCGGCGACGTCGTACTCCTCTTTGACGGCGACCGGGACGCCGGCGAGGGGTCCGTGGTGGCCGCGGCCGCCCGCATCCTGGGCGTCGGCTTCTGCTCGGGCTTGGTCGGCGCGGACAACGGTGAACGCGTTCAGGGCCGGGTCGTGGCGGGCGATCCGGGCGAGGGAGTGCTCAACGGCTGCTCGCGCGGTGAGGCGTCCGGAGCGGACGGCGTCCGCGATGACGGTGGCGTTCGGGATGGGTCCGGGTTGGTCGCTGACCATGGCTGCCTCGTTGATCGGATGAGCACCCCCATCGTGCTCCTGCCCGCGTTGGGACGGGTGGAAACTGAGATGACCAGGCATGCACCGCCCGCTCGACGTGTGACTTTGTTGGCGACTACGCCGACAAAGTCACACGTCTAAGCGATCGGCGTCAGGACCTCGCGTCCGCCGAGGAACGGGCGCAGTGCCACCGGGACGCGGACGGAGGCGTCCGCCTGCTGGTGGTTCTCGAGGATCATGATGATGGGCCGCGCCATCGAGCACAGCGTGCCGTTGAGGGTCGCGAGCGAGCTGACGCCCGAGGCGTCCCGCATGCGGATGTTGAGTCGGCGGGCCTGGAACTCGGTGCAGTTCGAGGTGGACGTGATCTCGCGGTACCGATCCTGGCTGGGGACGTAGCCGTAGCAGTCGAACTTGCGGGCGGCCGACAGGCCGAGGTCGCCGGACGCGACGTCGAGCACCTGGAACGGAATCTCGAGCAGGCTGATGAATTCCTTCTCGAAGCCGAGGAGTTTCTGATGCCACTCCTCGGCGTCCTCGGGACGGCAGTAGACGAACATCTCCACCTTGTCGAACCAGTGGACGCGGAAGATGCCCTTGGTGTCCTTGCCGTACGAGCCGGCCTCGCGGCGGAAGCACGGGCTGAAGGCGACGTAGGCGCGCGGGAGCGTGGCGGCGTCCAGGATCTCGTCTGAGTGGTACGCGGCCAGAGCCACTTCGGACGTGCCGACGAGGTAGAGGTCGTCGCGTTCGAGGTAGTAGACGTCCTCGGCGGCCTGTCCGAGGAAGCCGGTTCCCTCCATCGCGGAGGGCTTGACCAGCGCCGGCGGGATCATCGGCGTGAAGCCCCACTCGGCGGCCTTCTGCATGGCGAGGTTGAGCAGGGCGAATTCGAGCTGCGCGCCGACGCCGGTGAGGAAATAGAAGCGGCTGCCGGAGACTTTGGCGCCCCGGTCCATGTCGATGGCGCCGAGCGCCTCGCCGAGCTCGATGTGGTCGCGCGGGGTGAATCCCTCGGCGGCGAAATCGCGCGGGGCGCCGTGGGTCTCGATGACGTAGAGGTCGTCTTCGCCGCCGGTCGGGACGCCGTCGATCACCAGGTTGGGCAGGCGCAGCATCAGCTCGTCGAAGCGGGCCTTGGCGGCGTCGGCCTCGGCGGTGGCGTCCTTGACCCGCTGGGCGAGGTCCTTGGTGCGTTCGAGGAGGGCGGGGCGCTCCTCGGCGGACGCCTTGGGCACCTGGCGGGACAGGTCCTTCTGCTCGGCGCGCATGGTCTCGCTGGACGCGATCAGCTCGCGGCGCCGCTCGTCGGCGGCGATCAGGTCGTCGACAAGGCCGGACGCCTCACCGCGGGCCTCCAGCGAGCGCCGGATGCGGTCAGGGTCGGTGCGCAGAAGCTTCGGATCGATCACGAGGCGATCCTATCCGGACGCTCCGCGCGGACCTTTCTCCGGCCATGGCGGGCAGATCTGTCGGGTGTGAACGGGTAGGTCCAACGATCTTGCGCCGTCAACGGCGTTGGTCCGTCGATCCAGTCCCCCCATTGTGCGCGGAGGCATCACGGCAATCTGGCCAGGCGCCTCGGATCGCCGACGCTCTAACGCGCAGTCGTCCGGGCGACTGCTGGCCGACCTTGTCGCCGACGGCCTGCGCCCTGGCGTCCCGGCCGGTGCCGCTAGCCGACCCGGACCGCCTGCAGTTCGCCGACCTTGAGCGCCCTGGTCTGGCTGAGGGTGAGCGGGATGGTGCCGCTGTAGCCCATGGCCGACCAGTCGACCTCCCAGGTTCCGGTGGCCGTGATGGTGAACGACCCGCCGGCCGGGGACGCGTGTTGATAGGTGTGTCCGCAGGTCGGCGAGGTGCGACCGACGGCCGAGGACCCGGGGTAGGCGCTCATGCTTCGACACGTGATGGCGCCGGTTCCATCGCCCGGATCGAACGTGACCGACGTGCGAGTCGCCGCCAGGGTGAAGCGATAGCCGCTGCTCGTCATGGTCGCCGACTTCGTCCCGGGCTCGGTGGTCCACAGCCAGAGTGGGTGTCCGACCACGGCCATGTTCCACTCGTTGGCCGACGGGTCCGGGCCGACCCGGATCACCGGCCGATCGACGCTCATGGTGAGGACCAGTTGGCGGGCGATCGCCGACACGTCCGAGAACGACGGCCGCAAGGGCTGCGGCGACGCCGCCTGGACCGCCGCGATGTCCCGGGCCGTCGGGCAGGTGTACAGCGGACCCACCACACACTCCGGGATGATCGTCCCGATATGCTCGTCGACGTACACCCAGTCCCAGCCGTACCACCCGTAGAGCGGGTGCGGCTTTGGCCCGGAGGAACCCGACGAACCTGAACTTCCGCTCCCTCCACCGCCTTTCGCCCCCACAGTTTCGGGCACCCCATCCAGAACGATGCAGACACCTTCCGTGCATGTGGCGCTGGGAGAAGCCGATGCAGCATTGGCCGGCGCGAGGAGGAAGAAGAGGACAGTTGCGACAGCCGCCGCGAGTCCTTTCGTCTTGTAAGTCAGCATGTATCCCCCACGGTTCCCTCCTGATGCCAGAGCTTCAGGGGACCATCCGCGTTGCTGTAGAACGTGAAGACGTGGACAGCACGACCGTTGCCGATCTTCTTTGATCCTGAGTAGGTCTCCACCGTCGTTCCGTCAACGCATGACTCCATAGCCACGACAGTCTCCGGATAGGTCTTGCCGGGAGCGGGTCGGATGTAATTCAACACGTACTCGCCGCCAACTACGCGGATGTTCTGCGCTTTGTGACGTTCGTAGACAGACGCGAAACTCGCCACCATAGGTCCGCCAAGTAGGTCCTTCATCTCCGGCGTCATAAGTGACCCCGCACGCGAGATCTTCTCGTCCTCCGCGAGGAAGGCTCGGTACACGCGCTCAGCCTCGCGGTAGAGGGCGTCCTGTTTCTGCTGCTCAGCCTGCTGGGCGGCTTGTTGCTCCGCGGTGCAGGGGGTGGGCGTGGCACCGGGCGTCGCCGTGCACACCGGCGCTGGCCCCGTCGCCACGGGACTCACCGTCACCGAGGGCGACCCCGTCGGCACCGGCTGACAGGCGGCGAGCAGCATCAGTAAGAGCGCTGCTCCTGCGACGGCACCAGGGTTGCTGTGCATCTCGACTCCTGGGGTACGGATCGGGGCGATCAGTCTTGCACGCGCTTCACGGAATGAAACGCGCAAGCCGACTTATCCACAGCCCCGAACTTCGCTCTGCCGTGCGGATCCGAGACCACAAACCCAGAGTCAGTTCACGGCGTCCGAGTTCTCGAGACGATCGATCCATAGTCCACACCGGCACCCACATCGGCCGGCGCCCCGGCGTCCGGACTACTGCCCCAGAATCGAATCCAGCCAGCGGTCGGCGTCCTCGAAATCTTCTTCGGTGAAACCGCGGGCGATGCGCGGCATGACGGCGTCCGCGCGGGGGTACGAGCCCAGGAACGACACCTTCTTGCAGACCCGATGCAGGCCCTTCAGCGCCTCGGCCATGCGGGGCTCGAGGACGTGGCCCTCGGCGTCGATGGAGAAGCAGTAGTCCCCGAGCGACTTCTTGGTCGGACGCGACTCGATGCGGCACAGGTTGACCCCGCGTCCAGCGAACTGCTCCAAGATCTCCAACAAGGCACCCGGATGATCCGCGTGCATGAATGCCACCAGGGTCGTCTTGTCCGAGCCGGACGCCGCCGGCGGCCGTCCCGGACGCGCCACCAGCACGAACCGCGTCAGCGCGTGCTTGTTGTCGGCGATGTTGTCGGCGAGCACCTCGAGCCCGTACAAATCGGACGCCACCCGCGCACACACCGCCGCCTGGTACCGCGACTCCGGGTTCGCGACCTCCTCGGCCGCCGCCGCGGTCGACCCACCCTCGGTGACGTGCGCGCCCTTGACGTGCTTGGCCAGCCAGTCGCGCGTCTGCGCGTGGGCATGCGGATGGGTCAGGATCTTGCGGACGTCCGCCAACTTCGTCCCCGGACGCGCGCACAGGACGAACGCCACCGGGATCACCACCTCGCGCACGATCATCAGCGGATCGTCCCCGGCCAGGTTGTCCAGCGTCGCCGACACCCCACCCTCGACCGAGTTCTCGATCGGCACCAGCGCCGCGCGCACCACCCCTTGTCGCACCGCGTTCAGGGCCAGCGGCACCGTGTCGAACGGCATCGTCTCTTCGCCGTCGTTGATGCGCAGGAGGGCCTGTTGGGTGAAGGTCCCAGGGGGTCCGAAGTAGCCGAGCACGTCCGCAGTGTAGTGAGGGCCGTTCGGACGCCGACCGTCGCGTCCACGGGGCGCGGGTGGGCGCTACGAGCAACAGTTGTACGGCGTCGAAGCAGTCCGCGCAGCGATGGCGCCGAACTCCGGGCCGAGGACCATGGCCCCGCGATCAGGACGGTTGAGTCGAGGATGATCCCAACCCCGGCGATCAAGGTCGCCAGGACCATGAAGGCGAGGAACGTCCAGTTCAACTCCGAGTCGTCGTAGGCGCGTTGCGTGACGTCCAGCCAGACCATGGCATCGCTGCCGCTTCCCGGGGCATCGTGTTCGGCGCGGCAGTCCAACCGCGAGGCCCCCGCCTGAATCGGCTGGAGGGCGATGCCTCCTTCATGGTGCAACTCCCGGGCGACCAGGGTCGAGACCAAGGCGTCGGCGCCCTCGCGGGCGACATGAGCGACGATGACATCGCCTTCCGGACGCACCGAAGCGCCGGGAAACCTGGACAGCGTGCCGACGGCGTCCGACGCCTGCAGGATCGTCATGACCTCGTCGGACGCCGCAGTCGGCAGGCTGATGCGCAGTTCGAGCATCGCCATGGTGACAGCCAGCCAACCAGGCGGGCCACCCCCTCGGCTGGCCGCCTCAGCCCCTGAGGCGTGCCCAGCCTCGCCGAACGAAAGCCCCAGTCGGCAACTCGTGTCCGGCGCGCCACCACCACACCGCGATCCACACCAGGACGCCCCACTGGACGACCGAGCAGAGCATTTCCCGCAGCAGCCACGACATCCAGGTCAGCTCGGGTCCGAGCACGACCGCGCGGGCCGTGACATGAGCGACGGACAACGACACCCCGCGCCAGATGAGCATCCGGTCGACCCGGTTGGCGGCCAGCAGCGCCAGCGGCGCCCAGGCGATCAGGTCGTACCAGGGCAGCGTCCAAGGGGACGTGATCACCCACGCCGCGCTCAGCACGGCCGCCGTGCGCACCGCCACGGCCTGCTGGTCGGTCTCAGCCACCACCGGTGTCAAGGTGTCGACCTGGGTATGGCGTGGTTCTCGATTGGGCTTTTCGGGGTTTTCGGCCCGAATTTCGGATCGAGAACCACGCTGTACCGAAAAGTCCTCCGAGACCCCGTCCCACGGCAGGACCCGTGACAGCATCCAGGCAATGACGACCAGCAGCACCCAGCCGACCTTCGTGACGATCGATCGGGCCAACTCCTCGCCCGTGAGCCCCTGCAGCACGAACACCACCGGCAGCCCCCAGGACCCCTGCGAGATGTACCCCGTATTCCGGGACGCCGCGAACAGCGCCTGCGGCACGAGCCCGTAGGCCACGGCCAACGGCAGCAACGCCCCTAGCCCCAGCGCCAACAGCCGCCGCCAATCCCGCCGGTAGCCCCACGCCAGCGCGAGACCGTAGAAGACCAGCGTCACCTTCACGGTCCCCGCCAGCCCGATGAACACGCCCGTGACGAACGCGCTCCGCCGCACGGACGCCAGCGCGCACACCGCGAACACCACACACAGCGCCTCGTTGTGCGCCCCCGCGACGACGGCCCAGATCACCAGGGGGTTCAGGACCGTGAACAGCACCGCCCGCGCCTGCCGGACCTCGTCGCCGCCGGCCATCGCCACCAGCACCGCGCCGATGACGAGCAGCGGCACCATCCCGAAGACCTGGAGCCACCAGACGACGTCGTGCATCGACTCCCCGCCGAGCACGTTCGCCAACCACTGGGACGCCGTCGCGAGCGGCCCGTAGACCGAGGGCGTGTCCTGCCACGGGCCCTCCGTCCAGGCCAACAGCGGGTCGAACGTGCGCGACAGCACCGCCGCCGGCGTCACCGCGTACGGGTCCACCCCCAGCCGGACCAGCCGTCCGTACGCCGCGTACATCAGCACGTCCGCGGACGTCAGGGGCGCCACTAACACCGTGAGCACGTTCAGCGCCGCGCCGAGCCCGAACAGCCGCTTCCAGCCCGGACGCCAGCCGGCGTCCAACGCCCGCAGAAGCACCCACAGGCCCAGCCCGCCGAGGATGATCCCCCACCACAAAGCCACCGTGACCGGCCACTCGTGCGGCGTCCCGACCGGAAGCCGCCACGGCGGCAGCCAGCCTTCCGGACCCAGGTTCAGCGTCACCACCGACGGCCCCAGCGCCGCGACCACGATCGTGACAAGGGCGGACGCCACCACGAGCGACAGCCCCACCCGCGGGGAGGAGAGCCGCGGGACGGCGTCCGGCCAGCGCGCAGCGCGTTCGACCACCGCCTTCACCCTCACTGGGATCCTCCGCTCCTCGCGGGCATCAGGCTACTTCGTACGCCCTGCGCCGCATGCCCGCCACCGCTCCGCTCGCCACCGAGTGTGTGGTGAGCTGTGGACGCCGTTTCGCGCGATTGCTGGGAAGCGTCCTCGTCACAGCGCCTTCGCGGTGGCTGTTCGCGAGGGCGAACAGCGCAACCCCGGAGTCGGCACGCGACGCTGACCTACTTCAGCAGCTTCGACATGCGCCGATCGGCCAGGATCTTGCCGCCCGTCTGGCAGGTGGGGCAGTAGTTGAGGAACGAGTCCGCGAACGACACCTCGGCGACCGTCGTGCCGCACGTCGGGCACGGCTGCCCCTTCTTGCCGTGGACCCGCATGCTGTTGCGCTTGTCGTCCTTCAACTCCTTGGGCGGCAGCCCGGACGCGCGCTCGATCGCCCCCGCCAACTCGTCGCGCATCGCGCTGTAGAGCCGGTCAACGTCCTCGGACGCCAGCGTGCCGGCCAGTTTGAACGGGCTCAGCCCCGCCGCCTGCAGGATCTCGTCCGAGTACGCGTTGCCGATGCCCGCGAAGATGCGCTGATCGCGCAGGACGCCCTTCAGTTGCGTCCGGCCGTGCTCGCCCAGGACCTCCCCGAAGTCGTCGACCGTGAAGTCGGACGCCAGCGGATCAGCGCCCAGCGTGGCGATTCCGGGCACATCCTCGAGCCGCGGGACGACGTAGATCGCGAGCTTCTTCTGGGTGCCCGCCTCGGTCAGGTCGAAGCCGATAGGGGAGGCTTCGACAGGCTCAGCCAACGGTGCCCCCTCGTCCAAGCCTTCAGGAGCCTGCCCTGAGCCTGTCGAAGGGTCGAACCCCATCCGCAGCGCGATAGGACCCTTGCCCGGACGCGCCGGCGCGACCGGCACCGTGTCGTACCAGCGCAACCAACCGGCCCTGGCAAGGTGGAACGCGAGCCAGGCGCCGTCGACGCCGATGCCGATGAACTTGCCGCGCCGTTCGACCCGCTCGACCTCCTGGCCGAGCAGCGACGACAGCGGCATCGCGAACGCCTTGAGAGCACTGAAGGCCGCCAACTCCGCCCGCGCGACCGTCGCGCCGACCAACTCGCCCGCCAGGAATCGGCGCAGCCCCTCAACCTCGGGCAACTCAGGCAACTCTCCCCCAATCAGGCGTGGGCACGTCCAAAGCCTCGCTCAGCAGGCGCAGGTAGTCCACCCGGTCGACCTCGACGGCGCCCAACGACTCGAGATGCGGGGTCAGCCACTGCACATCCAAGAGCCTCTCGTGCCCGTCCGACAGAAACGCCACCAGTGCCAGCAGCGCGACCTTCGAGGCGTCCCGACCGATCACCGGGTCGTGGAACATCGACTCCCCAGCGAACAATCCGCCCAGGCTGACCCCGTACAGACCACCGGCCAACTGGCCGGACGGCGTCCAGACTTCGACCGAATGAACCGCGCCGGCGGCGTGCAGTTCGGTGAAGACCCGGACGATGTCGGAGTCGATCCAGCCGTCCGGACGCCTCGGGTCGCCACACCGGGCGATGACCTCGTCGAACGCCCGGTCGACGCTCACCCGGTAATGCCGCGCCGACTTTCGCAAAGACCGCGTGACCCGCAGGTCCCCGAGCGGCAGAATCGCCCGGCGCATCGGCGACCACCAGCCCATCACCCCCTCGGGCAGCCCGGCGTCGTGCAGGGGCATGGGGAACGCGCCGGCACAGTACGCCTCAAGCGTCAGGGGGGCGTCGAACTCGGCCGTGAGCGCGACGAGATCCTGATCGGGCCACTCCGACCACGGACCCAACACCCCCGACAACCGCACAGCCCGCATCCTCGCAGACGCGTCCGACAAGACTCGCCCCGGACGCCGCACGAGCCGCCGCCGGACGCCGTCCTTCCACAGCCCTTCCCGCGCCGCCTACCCTGGGGACATGGACGCCCAAGAAGCCAGCAAGATCCTGGCGACGCGCGGCCCCGAAGTCGGGGGCAACGTGCTCCGCCAACTGCTGGACGCCGCCATCAACGGCATCGGCAAGGTGCCGGGCGCGAAGGCGACGGCGGCCCACGCGCTGGTCAAGCACGGGTCGGCCGAGCCCGCCATCGACGCCCTGGTCAGCACCCACGTGCGCATGGCGACGGCCCAAGGCGTCATCACCAACCTCGGCGGACTCTGGACCGCTCCTCTCCTTCTGCCCGCCAACATCGCCGGATTAGCCATGGTCCAGAGCCGCCTCGTGGCGTCCATCGCGCACCTGCGCGGCTACGACGTGGACGACTCCCGCGTCCGCACGGCCATGGCGCTGTGCCTGCTCGGCGAGGTCGGCGTGACCGGCATGATCGAGCGCAACGAGATCCCGACCACGCCGCTGGCGATCGCGACCGCCCCGATCTTCGACGCGTCCCTGGACCAGCTCGTGGCCGCCGAAGTCTTCGGCGATCTGTCCGGACGCCTCGGCGGCCGCCAGGCCGTCGTCCTGTTGGCGCGGCGTATTCCGGTGTTGGGCGGCGGCGTTTCTGGCGCGTTGGACGGCTGGTTCACCAGCTCGGTCGGCGCCTACTGCCGCGAGCAGTTCCCGACCCGGCGGCGGTTGACGGCTGGTCCGGCGAAGGCGTCCGAGTCGACCCCGTCTGACTAGACCGGACGCCGCGGGCGCCGGTCCGAGTTCGCCTGGGCGCTCCCGGGCCGAGTTGCCCAGGAGGGCACTGCCGTGGCTACCCGAGCTCGTAAGCCGACATGCCCCAGGGGCTTCGACAGGCTCAGCCAACAGATCCCCGGAACCTGGCACTGAGACCACGCGGCCAACTGACCACAGGCGAGGCAGCGCGACGGCGTCCGACTTACTTGTGACCCGTTGACCACCCGCGGCGATAAAGTGATATCATATAGATAGCAGTCACCCCACAGCGGAGGTCACCATGTCCACCACCATCGAACGCATCGACGACCAGGAATCCAGCGGCGGAGAGGCCGCGGGACGTCCGGTCGGCCACGACGGCACCAGGGTCGAGGTCAGCGAGTTTCGCGCCTGGACCATGAACGGCTACCTCGCCTTCTTGGTCGCCTTGGCCTCGGCCATCGGCGGCGCCGCCCTGATCGTCAACGCGGCAGTGCGCGACGTCAGCGAGCCCAGCAAGGTGCTGGCGACCATCGGCGGCGCGCTGCTGCTGTTCCTGCTGGCCGGCCTGATCGGCAGCTCGCTGGTGATCGTCAGCCCCGGCGACACCAAGGTCGTCCAGCTCTTCGGACGCTATGTCGGCACCATCCGCAAGACCGGCCTGCTGATGACCCTGCCCTTCACCCTGAAGCGCAAGGTCTCGGTGAAGGTGCGCAACTTCGAGACCCACGAGCTGAAGGTCAACGACGCGGACGGCAACCCGGTCAACATCGCCGCGATCATCGTCTGGCAGGTCGCGGACACCGCCAAGAGCGTGTTCGCGGTCGAGCAGTACGCGGACTTCGTCGCCGTCCAGTCCGAGTCGGCGCTGCGTCACGTCGCCACCTCGCACCCCTACGACAACGCCGCCCCCGGCGAGGAAACCCTGCGAGGCTCGACCGACCTGGTCGCCCGCGAGCTGGCAGAAGAGGTCGCCGCCCGCATCGCCATCGCCGGGCTCGAAGTCATCGAGGCCCGCATCTCGTCCCTCGCCTACGCAGCCGAGATCGCCCAGGCGATGCTGCAGCGCCAGCAGGCGACGGCCGTCATCGCGGCCCGCGAGAAGATCGTCGAGGGCGCGGTCAGCATGGTCCAGAACGCGCTGACCAAGCTCGAAGCGGACGACATCGTCACCCTCGACGACGAGCGCAAGGCCGCCATGGTCTCGAACCTGCTCGTCGTCCTGTGCAGCGACTCGCGCGCGACCCCGGTCGTCAACACGGGCAGCCTGTACACGTAAGCATGGGCAAGCCCGAGCGAAAGGCCGTCCTGCTGCGCCTGGATCCGTCCGTTCACGACGCCCTGGCGCGGTGGGCGTCCGACGACCTGCGCAGCCTCAACGCTCAGGTCGAGTCGCTCGTGCGCGATGCCCTGAAGAAGGCCGGACGCCTCCCCGGCGACGCGGGTCCCCTGCCGCGCCGGGGGCGTCCACCGAAGTCGGACGCCGACGCGAGCGAGCCCGCGGCGTCCGACAGCGCGTAGGTTGTGGGAAGCCTCAGAACTGGGCCACCGTCCGCGCCGAGCGCGTCAGTCGTCGTCGAACTCGCGCGTGACGCGCGGGCCGATGAGGCAGGTCACCTCGTAGGTGATGGTCCCCATGCGCGCGGCCAACTCGGCGCAGCCGATGGACTCGTGCCCCGAGGTTCCGAGCAGGACGACCCGATCGCCCACGGCCACGGCCGGCAGGTCGGGGCCGAGATCGACCATGGTCTGGTCCATCGAAACCCGGCCCACAATCGGGTACGAGCGACCGCGGATCAGGACGCGTCCGTTGTTGCTGAACAGCCGACTGAAGCCGTCGGCGTAGCCGACCGACACGGTGGCGATCCAGGTGTCGCGAGGGGCGGACCAGGTGCGTCCGTAGCTCACGGACTCCCCCGCGCGGACCCGCTTCACGAACGTGACGTACGTCGTCCACGAGATGCCGGGCTCGACGTCGACGGTCGGTTCGCTATCAGCGTCGGGCAGGTACCCGTACGCGAGGACGCCGGGGCGCACCATGTCGAACCACGAGTCCGGATGCATCAGGACGCCTCCGCTGTTGGCGAGGTGCTTCAGCGGAATCGGGCCGCGGGCGTCCTCACAGGCCTCGACGACGCGCCGATACTCGGCGATCTGCCCGGCCGTGAACGACCGCCCCGACTCGACGTCGCTGACGGGCAGGTGCGAGTAGACGCCCCCCAGGCTCAGGTTGCCGGCGGCGTCGATCCGGTGGCACAGGTCGGCGGCGACGTCCGGCTCGCAGCCGATGCGCCGCATGCCCGTGTCGACCTTGAGGTGCACGGACGCCGTCCGTCCGGCCTTCCGCGCGGCGAGTTCGGCGGCGTCGATGGTGTCGGCGTCCACGACGGTCAGCGTGATGTCGGACGCGACCGCAGCCTCCCGCTCGCCCGCCGTCACGGCTGGCGAGAGCTTCATGATCGGCAGTGTCACGCCGGCGTCCCGCAGCTCGAGGGCTTCGGGGACGGTGGCGACGCCGAACCAGTCGGCGGTCCCCGTCGCCTGCGCCATGGTCGCGACCGCGGCGGCGCCGTGCCCGTAGGCGTCCGCCTTGACGGCGAGCAGGACCCGGCGGTCCGGCCGGTCGGCCGTCACGCGCGCACGGATGCGCTCCAGATTGCGCCGGATCGCCCCCAGGTGGGTCGTGGCGGTGGTGTCGTACAGCACAGGGACAGTTTTACCGCGAAACCGGCGATGACGAGACGTCGCCCAAGGGCTGCCCTGCGCCGCGTCCGACCTTCGGCGACATTCCACCCGGTCGGTGTCGGGCTGACTGGCTGGCCCGGGTCCTGAACACCGATTCCGTCCCTCCCAATGCAGCGATGGGCGAGCTCGGGCCCGGATGCTGCCGCTGAGAGTGACGAAAATCGGGTCGGACGACGGCCCACGCTGACGCCTGCCAGACTGACGGCATGATCCGCTGCGTCGTCTTTGATCTCGGCCAGGTGCTCTCGTCCCCCGCCGGCCTTCACACCGAGCCCGCCGCCCTGCTGGGCGTCGAGCCGTCGGCCTACGAGGCACGCTACTGGGACGGCCGCGTCGCCTACGACCGCGGCGGCACGGACGATGCCTACTGGGGTCCGCTGCTGCGCGACCTGGGGCGTCCGGACACGCCCGAGTCCGTCCGCGCCCTCGCCCAGCTGGACGCCCGCCTCTGGGTCGACGGGATGCGTCCGACCGCCCTGCAACTCCTGCGCGACGTGCGCGCAGCCGGACGCCTCGTAGCGATCCTGAGCAACGCCCCGTTCGCCCTCGACCTGGCCCTCGCGGACGCCCCCTACGCGGACGCCGCCGACTATTGGTTCGTCTCGGCGTCCATGGGGGTCACCAAGCCAGATCCGGCCGCCTACAACCGCGTCGAAGAGGTGACCGAGCTGACGGCGTCCGAACTGGCCTTCATCGACGACCGGCCGGCGAACGTCTTCGGGGCGCGCCAGGTCGGCTGGCAGGCGCACCTGTACGTGGACGACTCCGACACGCGCGCCTGGCTGCGCGAGATCGGCGTCCTGGCCTGAAGCCGACCCAAACAAGGGGCGGGTTCAGTACTGGAGTACCAGTACCAAACCCGCCCGTTGTTTGGACTCAGCGACCAGCGGTCGCGACCATGACCGCCTTGATGGTGTGCATCCGGTTCTCGGCCTGGTCGAACACGATCGACGCGTCGGACTCGAACACCTCATGCGTCACCTCGTAGCCGTCGGCGCGTCCGGTGAGCTCGAGCATGTCCTTGGCGACCAACGTGCCGAGGTCGTGGAACGCCGGCAGGCAGTGCATGAACTTCGCGTGCGGGTTGCCGGTCGCGGCCATCACGGACGCGTTGACCTGGTAGTCGCCGAGCAGCGCGATGCGCTCGGTCCAGACCTCCTTGGGCTCGCCCATCGAGACCCACACGTCGGTGTGCACGAAGTCGACGCCCTTGACGCCGGCCTTCACGTCATCGGTGAGGAGGATGCGCGCGCCCGTCTCGGACGCGATCGCCTGGGCCTGCGCCACCACGTCCGCGCCGGGCTGCAGCGACTCGGGCGCGACGATCCGGACGTCCGAGCCCATCAGCGCGCCCAGGACCAGCAGCGAGTTGCCCATGTTGTAGCGCGCGTCGCCGAGGTAGGCGTAGGAAAGCTGGGCGCCGGGCTTGCCGGACGCCTCCAGCATCGTCAGGCCGTCGCACAGCGCCTGGGTGGGGTGCCATTCGTTAGTGAGTCCGTTCCAGACCGGCACGGACGCCGCGGCCGCGAGCGCCTCGACGGTCGCCTGCGCGGAACCCCGGAACTCGATGCCTTCGTAATAGCGGCTCAGGACGCGTCCGGTGTCGGCCGTGGACTCCTTGTGGCCCATCTGCGAGCCGGACGGGTCCAGGTAGGTCGAGCCGGCGCCCTGGTGGTTGGCGGCGACCTCGAAGCTGCAGCGCGTGCGCGTGGACGTCTTCTCGAACAGCAGCGCGACGTTCATGCCCTCCATGCGGCGGCGCTCGCGTCCGGCCTTGCGGTCAGCCTTCAACTGGGCCGACAGCTCGAGCAGGTAGGTCCACTCGGCGGGACTGAAGTCGACTTCCTTGAGGAAGTCGCGGCCGTGCAGGTCGATGGTCACGTCTGATCCTTTCCACCCGCCTCAACAGCGGTTACATAAGTATGGGTCATCATACATATCCATGCTTCGTGTCCGGTTGCTCCTGGACGCCGCACAGTGTGACAGCCCAGCCTGCCGGAAATCCGGACGCTTGAGCACCCAGAACACGACGGACGCCGCCCCGGCGACCCTTCACCATTCACACCCGCGCGCACGCGGGTGCACCAGCCACGGGTCTCCGGGTGAAAACGTCCCTCTTGGCCGTCGTGACAGGATGCTCGGCATGATCGGCGGCTTCATCTTTCGCTTCTTCGCGACGTTCCTGGCGCTCGGCGCGGCGACGTTGGTCGTCCCCGGCATCTCGATCAGCGGCAAGAACCCGACCGCCGACGTCGGAGCCCTCATCGGCGTCGCCGTCATCTTCGGCATCGTGAACGCCGCCGTGAAGCCGCTGTTCCGCTTCTCCCACGCACCCCTCGCGCTGATCGGCCTCGGCATCGCGCTGCTGATCGTGAACGCTGCCCTGTTGCTGCTGACCTCGTGGGTCTGCACCCAGGCCCACATCCCCTGGCGCGTGGACGGCATCCTGGCCGCGCTCCTCGGGGCTTTGGTCGTGGCGACCGTGTCGTTCCTGGTCAACGCCCTGTTCGGACGCCGTGGCGAGGTCCACCGATGAAGGTCATCTTCGTCTGCTGGGGCAACATCTGCCGCTCGCCGATGGGCGAGCGGGTGGCCCGCAAGCGCTTCGCCGAGGCCGGTCTGGGCCACGTCGACATCACCTCGGCCGCCGTCAGCACCGAGGAGCTCGGCAACCCCATCGACCGCCGCGCCCGCGCCGTCCTGGACCGCCACGGCTTCGATTCCGGCGGCCACCGTGCCCACAAGATCACCGCCGCCGAGATCGCGGGCGCCGACCTCGTCCTCGGCTTCGAGCCCATCCATGTGAGCCGCATGAGGGCGATCGCACCGGAGGCGTCCCAGCTGGCGTTGGTCACGGACTTCGATCCGGACGCGGCCCCCGGTTCCGGCATCGACGACCCCTGGTACGGCGACGCCGAGGGCTTCAACGACACCCTGGCCTCGATCGAAGCCGCCATGCCGGGCATCATCGCCCGCGTCCGCGGACTGCAGAAGTAGCATCGCGGCATGCACATTCTCGTTGTCGACGACGACCAGGCGGTCCGCGACTCGTTGGCGCGGTCGCTCAGCTACTCCGGCTACGAGGTCGTCACGGCCCCGGATGGCGTGGCGGCGCTCGCCCAGTTGTCGGCGGCGCGTCCGGACGCGGTGATCATGGACGTGATGATGCCGCGGCTCGACGGCCTCGAAACCACGCGCATGCTGCGGTCGTCCGGCAACGATGTGCCGATCCTGATCCTGACGGCGCGGGACGCCGTGGGCGATCGCGTCGACGGCCTGGACGCCGGCGCCGACGACTACATGGTCAAGCCGTTCGCGCTCGACGAGTTGCTCGCGCGCCTGCGCGCTCTGACCCGGCGCACCAAGGCCGAGGCGGCCGCGGAGGCGGCCGGCGGCGTCCAGGCTGGCGCTCAGGTGCTGTCGTTCGAGGGCCTGACGCTCGACCTGCAGACCCGCGAAGTCACCCGCAACGGACGCCGCATCTCGCTCACGCGGACCGAGTTCGCGCTGCTGCAGACGTTCCTGGAGAACCCGCGCCGCGTCCTCGAACGCGGCTGGCTGCTCAACGAGGTGTGGGGCTTCGACTTCCCGACGACCGCGAACTCGCTCGAGGTGTACATCGGCTACCTGCGCCGCAAGACCGAGGGGCCGGACGAGACTCGCCTGCTCCACACCGTGCGAGGGATCGGCTACGTGCTGCGCGAAACCGCGCCGTGATCGGACGGCTGCGCGCCCGCCTGTCGGATCACCGACGCGGGCTGCAGGACCGGCTGGCGTTGCTCATCGCCGTCGCCGTCTTCTGTTCCGTTGCCGTCACGGGCGCAGCCGCCTACCTGATCACCCTCACCGCGGTGAATTCCCAACTCGATGCCGAGCTGACCCAGGTCGGCAACATCACGGCCGAGATGTTGCACGACGACATCGAGACGATGGGCGGCATCAACGAGTCCGCGTTGCAGGCGGCAAACGTCAACCTCGAGGTGCTGCGCGCCGACAACCGGCTGTTCCAGCTGCCCGGCAAGCCCAGCTTCGTGACGCCTGCCGAGCGCGCGATCGCGATGACGGGCGAGGGATCGTCCACGCGGACGGGCTACTCGAAGACCGGCGTCCCCTACCGGATCGTCGCCGTGCCGCTGGTCGACACCAAGTCGCACTATCAGTACGCGCTGGTGCTGGCGCGTCCGCTGGGGTCGACGATCGCGGTCATGAACAGCCTGCTGCTCTCGCTGTTGCTGGTCGGCGCACTCGCGATCGTCGCGGCGGCGGCCGTCGGATACGTCATCGCGCGGGCGTCCATCGACCCGCTGCGTCAGCTCGGCGTCGCGGTCGCGCAGGTGACGGCGACGAACCGGCTGGTCCCGGTGCCGGTGGACGGCAACGACGAGGTCGCCGACCTCGGCCGCACCTTCAACCGCATGCTCAAGGCCCTGGACTCGTCCCGCGAGCGGCAGCGCCGCCTCATCGCGGACGCCGGCCACGAGCTCCGGACGCCCCTCACCTCGATGCGCACCAACGTCGAGCTGCTGGTCGCGGACGAGAAGTCGGGCATGCTCCCGCCGGGCGCGCGAGGCGAAATCCTGCGCGACGTGGCCGCCCAGCTTGGTGAATTCACGACGCTGATCGGCGACCTGGTGCAGCTGTCACGCGAGGACGAGGTCCAGCCGCACCCGGAGCCCATCGACTTCCGGGACGTGCTCAACAGCGCGCTGGCACGCGTGAAGCGCCGCGGCGGGCCCGGCATCGGCTGGGACGTCTCGATCGAGAACGGGCTCTACCTGCTCGGCGAGCCGGACGCCCTCGAGCGCGCCGCCACCAACCTGCTCGACAACGCGGTCAAGTTCTCACCGCCCGAGGGCACGATTCACGTGTCGCTCGTCGGCGATCGACTGCGGGTCGCGGATGAGGGTCCGGGCATCACCGAGGCCGACCTGCCGCACGTCTTCGAGCGCTTCTACCGCTCCGATCAGGCCAGGACCGCCCCAGGATCCGGCCTCGGCCTGTCGATCGTCGCCCAGACCATCGAGGCGCACGGCGGCTGGGTCAAAGCCGGACGAGCCCCCGAGGGCGGCGCCGAGTTCCAGGTTCGGCTCCCCGGATCGCTCACGCCCCCCGAAGATTCGGACGCCGACGCGTCCGACTGGGACACCGGCAGCCTCCCGAGGTTCGTCGATTAACGCGGGCTGATTCTGTCCAAGCCCGAAGGCTGAGCCTGTCGAGGCCCGACGGCGTACACCGCCGCGCTCGAGCGCCTTCAGGACAAGGTCGAGGCTGTCCCGGTCGAGGACATCCGCGCCGCGATCTCCGACCAGTTGGGGGCGTCCGTCTCGACGCTCTTCACCGAGGTCGACGACAAGCCGCTCGCGTCGGCGTCCCTCGCGCAGGTCCACCGGGCGACGACCCGGACGGGCAAGGACGTGGTCGTGAAGGTGCTGCGTCCGGATGCGCGCGAGGTGGTCCGGGCCGACCTCGAGTCGCTGTCGCAGCTCGCCGACTGGGTGGACGCGAACACGCCCGCGTGGCCTCCCCAGTCCGCGGCACACTGAGCGTATGGAGTGGCTGCTGATCGCGATCGCCGTAGCGGGCGTCGCCGCGTCCGTGATGCTGCAGCAACGGCGTCCGGCGGCGAAGATCCCCGACACGGCCGAGGAGTTCCTCGCCCTCACCCTCGGCGGCAACGGCGAGCTGTTCGGGGACGCCCCCGGCGTCCCGTTCCCGGGTCCGCGGGCGCGGACCTGGGCGTACGGCGTCCTGCACGAGGCCGGGGTGGACGCCGACGCCGACCCGTCGTACGCGGCCGGCATCCTGATCAAGGCACAGCCGAAGCTGACCAAGGCGGACGCCGACGCGCTCATCCGGACGATGCTGTAGTCCCTGCGCTGCGACTCCGGTCGGCCACCCGACCGACCGCGGGCCGACGCCCGCAGCGTCCGATCGACGTACTCTCGCTGACATGCTCACCCGCCGCCGACTGCTGCAGCTGTCCGGCGGGGTGGCGGCGCTCGGGCTTGGCGGCGGGGCGGCGTACGGCTCGCTGGTCGAGCTGCACGGCCTGCGGCTCGTGCGGCGTCCGCTGCCCGTCGAGAACCTGCCGGACGCGTGGGTCGGCCGGACGATCGTCCAGCTGACCGATGTGCACGTGGGGCCGCATGTGGCTGATGACTACGTGTTACGCACCTTCGACGCGGTCGCTCGGCTGGCCCCCGACGTGCTGGTCGTCACCGGCGACCTGACCAGCGACGAGCGTGGCATCGTCGAGCACGCGCAGCGCATCTACGCCCACCTGCCCGCCGGACGGCTCGCCACGCTGGCCATCCTTGGCAACCACGACTACGGACGCGACTGGAAGGACCTCGCCCACGCCGATGCGCTGGTGGCCGCGCTGAGCGACCGGATGCGGTTCCTGCGCAACGAGTCGATCGAGGTGGACGGGCTGCGGTTCTTCGGCACCGAGGACCTGTGGTCCGAGCAGTTGAGCCTGCGCACGACCCTGCGCGGCATCGACCCGGACTCCCCGGCCGTCGGGCTGGTGCACAACCCCGACGCGATCGACCTGGGCGGGTGGGGCGGCTACCGGGGCTGGGTGCTGTCGGGCCACACGCACGGCGGCCAGGTGCGTCCGCCGATCGGGCCGCCGCCGATGCTGCCGATCGTGAACCGCTGGTACGCGTCCGGCGAGTTCGAGATCGACGGCGGACGCCGCCTCTACGTCTGCCCCGGCGTCGGTCACGCGATCGTCCCGATCCGGATCAACTGCCCTCCCGAGGTGGCGGTGCACACTCTCCTCCGGGCCTGACACGCACTTCGCAGAGCCCCACCCACCAGAGCGCCCATGCGAATACTTGCGTATTCTGGGAATACGCTCGTATTCCCCTGGTGTCCGCGCAGGAGATAGCGATGCACCAGCCCAACAGCACAACGCCAGCGCTGCTTGGTGCTCGCCAGCCGACGGCCGCTCGCCCACTACGGATTCCGGCGCCCCCGGGCTCTGCGCGCCGTCTGGTGGGCGCTGCCGCTGGCCGTGATCCCGCTCATCGTGCTTCTCACCCTTTGGGTCGGAATCGCCTGGCACATCGCCTACGACTTCACGTCCTACCTCGGGGGCGACGCGCTCGACTCCGCCTCGTTGGCCGGCCTGGCGCTCGAGTGCGCGGTGCTGGGCTGGTACGCGGTGGTCCTGTGGCGGCGCTTGCCCGAAGCGACCACTCTCCGGGGTCTGGCAGTCTGAGCCCATGGACCTGACCCCGCGCCAAACCGGGCTCGCCGACGTCGCTTTAGCGTTGCTGGCCCGGGACGGTCTCGCGGGCGTTACCTTCCGAACAGTCGCCGCCGAGGCCGGGTTGTCGGTGGGCGCGGTCCAGAAGGCGTTCCCCTCCAAGAACGTGATGCTCGCCGCCATGGTCTCCCGCCTCCGCGCCACGGCGGCGTCCGCCGCCCTCGGCGAGCCCGGACGCCCCACCCTCCACGGCTGGCTGACCGAGTTGCTCCTGTCCGTCCTGCCCCTGGACGCCGTCCGCCGCGACTCCCAACTGCAGGCGAACGCCTTCTCGGAGCTGGCCGCTTACGACCCCGCGATCGGCGCCGCCATCGCCGCGAGCGACCACGAACTGACAAGCCAACTCGCGCTGCTCGTCCGTCGCTCGATCGGCGAGGGGGAGGTGCCGAGCACGGTTGATCCGGACGCCGTCGCGCGGCTCTGGCTGGCGCTGGCCCAGGGCCTGGCCAGCCAACTGCTGTACGCGCCTCGCCCCGAGGGCGCCGTCCGTGCCGACGTGGCTCTCGCGGTGGCGAAGCTGCTGAGGTGATTCATCCGGCTGCCTCGGGTCGGCGGTTAGACGGACGCGGTTTGGAGGCTGCTGGGTGGGTTCGCAGCGGCGGGCTCTCAAACCGCGTCGGTCGCCTCCAGAGCGCGTCAGCGAACCCGTGGGTGATCTTCGGCTAGTGCGACAACCCGGCCCATGACCCCCACGACCCCCGGTGAAGGCCGCCCCACCCAGGCCCACCAGTCTGTGATCCGAGATGCCCCGGACGCCGACTCGCGCCCGCGGCGTCCGGACGACACAGTGACCACCATGGACGTCGTGCGCCTCGGAATCGGTCCCCTCACCCCAGCTGAGGTCGTCGCGGTCGCCCGCGACGGCGTCCGGGTCGAGGTCACGGACGAGTGCCTGGACGCCGTCGGCGCGACCCGGCGGCACGTCGAGGCGCTGGCTGCGGCGGAGCGTCCGGTGTACGGGGTGTCGACCGGATTCGGGGCGTTGGCGACCAAGCACATCCCGGTCGAGCGGCGTGCGCAGTTGCAGCTGTCGCTGATCCGGTCGCACGCGGCGGGGTCGGGGCCGGAGGTCGAGCGGGAGGTGGTCCGGGCGCTGATGCTGCTGCGGCTGTCGACGCTGTGCACCGCGCGGACTGGCGTCCGGCCGATCGTCGTTCAAACCTACGCCGCCGCGCTCAACGCCGGCATCACGCCGATCGTGCGTGAGTACGGCTCGCTGGGGTGCTCGGGCGACCTCGCGCCGCTCGCGCATTGCGCGTTGGCCCTGCTGGGCGAGGGGGAGGTCCGGGACGCCTCGGGAGCGGTCCGTCCGGCCGGCGAGGCGCTGGCCGCGGCGGGCATCGATCCGCTGACCCTCGCCGAGAAGGAGGGACTCGCCCTCATCAACGGCACCGACGGCATGCTCGGGATGCTCGTCCTGGCCTGCCACGACTTCGGACGCCTGCTCACGGCGTCCGACGTTGTCGCGGCCATGTCGGTCGAGGCGCTGCTGGGCACCGACCACGTGCTGGCCCCCGACCTGGTCGGGATGCGTCCGCAGCCCGGGCAGCAGGCGGCGGCGGCCAACATGCGGCTCGCGCTGGCCGATTCGCCGATCGTGGCCTCGCACCGCGACGACCCGCACTGCCCCATCGTCCAGGACGCCTACTCGCTGCGGTGCGCCCCGCAGGTCGCAGGCGCCGGACGCGACACGCTCGATCACGCCCGCCGAATCGCCGGCCACGAGCTGGCCTCGGCGATCGACAACCCGGTCGTCACGCCAGACGGGCGGGTCGAGTCGAACGGCAACTTCCATGGCGCGCCGGTCGGGTACGTGCTCGACTTCCTCGCCATCGCCGCCGCGGACCTGGCGTCCATCTCGGAGCGCCGCACCGACCGGATGCTCGACGTGAAGCGGTCCAACGGGCTGCCCCCGTTCCTCGCCGACGACCCCGGCGTGGACTCCGGACACATGATCCTGCAGTACACCCAGGCCGGCATCGTCGCCGAGCTGAAGCGGCTGGCCGCGCCGGCGTCCGTCGACTCGATCCCGAGCTCGGCGATGCAGGAGGACCACGTCTCCCTCGGCTGGCACGCCGGACGCAAGCTGCGCCGCTCGCTGGACGGCCTCGCTCGGGTGTTGGCGTGCGAGGCCCTGAGCGCGGCCCGGTCGATCGACCTGCGCGGGCTCGGGTCCGCCCCCGCGACGGCCGCCGTCGTCGCGGCCCTGCGCGAGGGCGTGGCCGGCCCGGGACCGGACCGGTTCCTGTCGCCCGAGATCGAGGCGACGGTCGAGTTCGTGAAGTCCGGACGCCTCGTAGCGGCCGCCGAGAGGGTCACGGGTCCGCTGGCGTAGGCCTCGGGCCCGGAAGCCTGAGAGGGTTAGCGCCCGAGACCGGGCGACCGCGGCGTCCCACCGCTCGTAGAGCGACTCGGCCGACTCCGAGGCGTCCAGCGTCAGCGACCAGGTCCGCAGGTCCGTGCCGTCCGGCTCCCACCGGCGCCTGGCTCATGCCGGACGCCCTGGCTCGCGGCCCTGCATCCGGCGCGTCAACTCGGACGCCCCCGCACGCAGCGCCGCGACGACGGCGTCCGAGGTGCGCAGGGCCACACGCGACCGCCACGTGCAGCTCAACGCGGCCACGGGCAGACCGTGCAGGTCGAACACCGCAGCGCCGGCCGAGCGCAGGCCGGGGGTGACGAGCCCGACTTCCTCCGACCAGCCGCGCTGGCGCTCGACCGCCAGCTCGGACGCCAGCTCCGGCAGCGAGCGGGGGCCGCGTCCGGTGCGGGTGACGAAGTCGGACGGCCGCGCATACAACGCGTCCAGGTTGGCGGACCCGAGGTGGGCGAGCATCGCGCGTCCGTTGGCGGTGAGGTGCGCGGGCAGCAGGACGCCGACCGCCGTGATCAGCGCGGGCTCCAGTTCGGGGTCGCGGGACGGATGCTCCTTGCGCAAGTACAGCGTGTGATTGCCGCGCAGGACGCCGAGATGCACGACGATCTCGAGGCGCTCAGCGAGGCCCTGCATCACCGGACGCGCCAGCCGCTCGAGCTGATCGTGGGCGTCGTAGGGGTTGCCCAAATGATGCGCGGCGGCGCCCAGCGCGTAGCCGCGCGCCTCCGGCACGTAGACGACGAAACCGCGCGCCGCCAGCACCGTGAGGATGTGATAGGTCGACGAACGCGGCAGCCCCAGATCGCGCGCGATGGAGGACGCCTCGACCGTCCCGGTGCGGTGCGCCAGGTACGTGAGGATGTCGAGCGCCCGGCCCACCGCCGGGGAGGTGCTTGACTCCGTCGCCACTCCCGCACCGTAGCGTCTGCGGTGGCAGCCCCTGATCAAGAGTTGGGTAATTGCATCGAACAATCCCGGCGGCCGCCTGGGCAGGGGTGGCCCGCGAAGCCACCGACCAGCTTTCACGTCAGACGCGTCCCTGTGCGTCATGCGGTTCGGACTGGTTCTCCGAGCCCCGCGGTCCGATCGGAACTCAGCACCGATCGGACCGCCACTTTTAACCCCCCGGACGCCGCTGGCGCCGGTCCGCACGTGGCGTGATCAGGGGTCCGTTACGACGGCGACAAGGCCAGCTGCTCGCGCACCGCGTCCGCGCCCGCGGCGAAGGCCGCGCGGTTCACGGTCATCAGGTGGGCCTTCTTCTCCCCGAGCTTGGCCTGCATGGCGTGCAGGACACTCTCGGCGTCCACGCAGCTGGTCATCTCGCAGAACGCGCCCAGCATGACCATGTTGGTCGTCTTGAGGTTGCCCGCCCGATCGGCCAGCTCGTTCGCCGGCACGTAGAACGCGCGGACGTCGTCGCGGTCGACGCGGTCGTCGATGAGCGACGAGTTGATCAGCGCAGCGCCGCCGGGGATCAGGTCCTCGACGAACTTCATCGACGGCAGGTTCATGATGATGACGCTCGTCGCGTCCCCGTGGATGATCGGGGACGCCACTGGGGCGTCGTCCACGATGACGTCGCAGTTGGCAGTGCCGCCGCGCATCTCGGGTCCGTAGCTGGGCAGCCAGGAGGTCTGGCGTCCCTCGTCGAGGGCCGCCTGGGCGAGGAGCTGGCCCATCGTCATGATCCCCTGACCGCCGAACCCGGCCAGGATGATGCGCTCGTTATGCATGGTCGCTCTCCTTCGACGCGGACGCTGCGCGTCCTTGCTCAGGGATCGGCTGTTGGGCCATCGGCGTCGGCTCGCGGCGGGCGATGCCGGCGAGCGCGGCGGCTTCCTTCTTCGGGTCCCGCAGGTTGCCCAGCGGGTAGTACGGGATCATGTTTTCCTTGAGCCAGGTGAGCGCCTCGACGGGGTCGATGCCCCAGTTCGTCGGGCAGGTGGTGAGCACCTCGACGATCGAGAACCCCTCGCCGGCCAGCTGCACCTCGAAGGCCCGCTTGATGGCCTTCTTCGCCGCCTTCACGTGCGGCGGCGTGTCGGACGCCACCCGCTCGACGAAGGACGCCCCCGGGATCTGCGCCAGCATCTCCGAGACCCGCAGCGGGTAGCCGGCCGCGTACGGATCGCGCCCGTACGGCGACGTCGTGGTCTTCTGGCCGATCAGCGTCGTGGGGGCCATCTGGCCGCCCGTCATGCCGTAGATGGCGTTGTTGGCGAAGATCACCGTGATGTTCTCGGACCGGTGCGCCGCGTGCACGATCTCGGCCGTCCCGATGGACGCGAGGTCGCCGTCGCCCTGGTAGGTGAACACGACGTTGTCGGGCAGCACCCGCTTGATGCCGGTGGCCACCGCGGGCGCCCGTCCGTGAGACGACTGGCTCACGTCACAGTTGAAGTAGTCGTACGCGAGCGTCGAGCAGCCGACCGGCACCACGGCGACAGAGATGTCGATGACGCCGAGCTCTTCGAGCACCTCGCCGACGAGCCGGTGGACGATCCCGTGCGTGCAGCCGGGGCAGTAGTGCGTCTCGTGGGTGGTGAGGCCGAGGGTGCGCTTGAAGGCGGTGGTCATCGCCTGTCTCCCTTCTGGGGTCCGACGGCGTTGAGGGGCGCATCGCCCGGCTGGCCGTCCAGGATGGACTTCACGGCGTCCACGATGAGCGCCGGGGTCGGAATCATGCCGCCGGTGCGTCCGACGAAGTGGATGCGACGGCGTCCCTCGTTCGCGATGCGGACGTCGTCGATCATCTGGCCCATGCTCATCTCGACGACGAGCAGGTCCTTGACGCGCTCCGGCAGCGTGGCGAACGACCCCATCGGGAACGGGAAGAGCGTGATCGGCCTGATCAGCCCCACCTTGATGCCCTCGTCGGCCAGGTGCGCGATCGCCGACTTCGCGATGCGGGCGGTTGTACCGTAGGCCACGAGCACCAGGTCGGCGCCCTCGACGCCCAGCTCCTCCACGCGGACCTCGTTGGCCCTCATCGCCTCGTACTTGTCGAACAGGTGCTTGACGTGGGCTTCGAGCTCCTCGGGCTTGAGGAACAGCGAGTTGATGATGTTGCGGCGTCCGGGATGGGTCGCCACGCCCGTCGTCGCCCAAGGCTTCTCGATCGGGGACGCCGCGGGCGTCCGTCCGATCTCGACGGGCTCCATCATCTGGCCGAGCATGCCGTCGCCGACGATCATCACGGGGTTGCGGTAGAGGTCGGCCTTGTCGAAGGCCTCGCCCACCAGGTCGACCATCTCTTGCACGGTCGAGGGGGCGTAGACGAGCAGCTTGTAGTCGCCGTCGCCGCCGCCACGCGTGGCCTGGTTGTAGTCGCTCTGCGCCGGCTGGATGCCGCCGAGCCCCGGGCCGCCGCGGACGATGTTCACGATGACGCACGGCAACTCGGCGCCGGCAAGGTAGGAGATGCCCTCCTGCTTCAGCGCGATGCCCGGCGAGGACGATCCCGTCATCACCCGCGCGCCCGCGCCCGAGGCGCCGTAACACATGTTGATCGCGGACACCTCGCTCTCCGACTGCACGAACACCCCGCCCGCGCCCGGCAGGTGGCGGCTCATGTACTCGGGCAGCTCGCTCTGCGGCGTGATCGGGTAGCCGAAGAAGTACCGGCACCCTGCGGCGATCGCGGCGGCGCCGATGGCCTCGTTGCCCTTCATCAGGATCTTCGTCATGGCTAGCCCTTCGCCTCGGCGTCCGATGGGGTCACGCGGTCGAACTTCTCGACCTCGATCCCCTGGTCCGGGCACATGACCGCGCACATCGCGCAGCCGATGCACTCGTGCTCGCGTCCGGCGATGAAATGCGCCGGATGGTAGCCCTTGCGGTTGATCACCGTCTGGTCCATCTCGAGGGCATGCTGCGGGCAGGCGTTGACGCACAAGCCGCAGCCCTTGCAGAGCTCACCCTCGAAAGCCGCAGAACCCTTGGCCATCTGCCTCACATCCATTCATCTCGTAGGTGCATCCCCACCGGGAGCAGTTCCGCGTCCCCGGCCTCGCCGGGGTCAAGTGCCGCGAGGGCGTCCGGTATCGCGGCGACAAAGGCCAGTCGGACGCCGCACGCGCGGCTGACCTCCCGGCAGAGTTCCAGGCCGACGCGGACGTCGTCGACCGTGGTGTCCCGGAGCAGGTGGGTGGCCGACACCAGGCCGGTCACGGTGAGCCGCGTGGTGAACTCGATCTGTTCGAGGTGGCCCAGGACGCCCTCGAGCGTGGTGGTCTCTGGGCGGTACGCGTTCACGACCAGCAGCAGCTCGGACTCGCGGCGGTGGACGTCCGCGTAGAACTGGGCCAGGATCTTGGCGCCGGTCGAGTCGCCGCCCATGTCGAGGATGACCTGGGTGTCGGGCTCGGCGAGGGGTCCGCGGATCTCGGCCGAGATCGCCGGGATCTCGAGCGTGGTGATGTGGCCGAGGCTCGAGCTGATCACCCGGATGCCGGACGCCTCCAGGAGGTCGGCGCGCTCGCGCGAACGGAAGTAGGGGTTGACGATGTCGAGGTCGGCGAGGGCGACGCGATGTCCGGCGTGCGCCTCGCGGAGGGCGAGGTTCACGGCGAACTCGGTCTTGCCGCTGCCGTAGTGGCCGCAGATGATCCGGACCGGCTCGGCCCCGCTCGGCGTCTGACCCGTCAGGGAGCCGATCGTGGAGAAGCGGGACGCGTTCATCGGAGTAGCACCTCGTCCGCGAAGAGCTTGGCGGGTTCGATACCGCGCAGCACCCGGAGGGCTCCGTCGCGCAGGGCGGGCATCTCGTCCTCGCCGGGGTAGGTGACAACGTCGGCGATGAAGGAGACGCAGGCCGTGATGGCGGCGACGAAGGCGTGGTCGTGGGCGAGCCCGCCGGTGAGGACGATGGCGTCCACGTCACCGGCGAGCACCGCCGCGGCGGACCCGATCTCCTTGGCGACCTGGTAGGCCATGGCGTCGAGGGCCAGGCGGGCCTGCTCGTCGCCGGCCGTCGCGCGGGCCTCCGCCTCGCGGGCGTCGCTGGTGCCGAGCAGGGACGCGAGCCCGCCGCGCCCGGCCAGCAGTCGCCTGGTCTCGGCGGGGGTGTAGCGCCCGGACAGCACCAGCTTCGCCCAGGACGCCGTCGGCAGCCCGCCGGCTCGCTCGGGGGCGAAGGGTCCGTCACCGTCGAGGGCGTTGTTCACGTCGATGACGCGTCCGCGGCGATGCGCGCCCACCGAGATGCCGCCGCCGAGGTGGGCGACGATGAGGTTGAGATCCTCGTAGCGTCGTCCCTTGTCGGACGCGTCATGCCGGGCGACGGCCTTCTGGTTCAACGCGTGGAAGATCGACCGCCGCTCGATCTCTGGATGCCCGCTGTAGCGCGCCAGCGGCTCGAACTCGTCCACGACGACCGGATCCACGATGAACGCCTGGACCTGACCGCCATCACGTCCTGTGCTGGTGATTTCTCCGCTGGCAGAGCTTGTCGAAGCCCCATGCGCCCCTTCGACAGGCTCAGGGACCGGTCCGTTGGGCCGGGGAGCAGCGTGAGCCGCAGCCGCCAACTCGACGGCCAAGATGCCGCCCAGGTTGGACGCGTGCTCACCGGTGGGGTGCCGCAGCTCGTCGAGCAGGTCGGCGTCCACGAGGTAGGTCCCGCCCGCGACCGGACGGATCAGCCCGCCGCGTCCGACCACGGCGTCCAGGGTGTCGAGGCCGAAGCCCGCTTGGGCGAGGGCGTCCAGAATCAGGTCGCGCCGGAAGGACGCCTGCTGGGCGACGCGTCCGAAGGCGGCCAGCTCCTCGGCGGGGTGCCGGACCGTCACTGCGCACACCTCGGCTTCGTCGTCGAAGACCGCGATCTTCGTCGACGTGCTGCCGGGGTTGATGCACAGGACTCGACTCATGTGGCGTCCTGCTGGAGGCGGTCCGAGACCAGCATGGCGAGGGCGATCGAGTACAGCTTGGCCTGCTCGGTATCGACCCGGGAGGTCAACACGATCGGACGCCGCGCGCCCACGATGATGCCCGCGACCCACGCGTGGCCGAGGAAGACCAACGCCTTGTAGAACGCGTTGCCGGACTCGATCTGCGGCATCAGCAGTACGTCGCAGTCGCCGGCGACTTCGCTGGTGATGCCCTTGGCCAGGGCGGCCTCGCGGTTGATGGCGTTGTCGATGGCGAACGGTCCGTCGACGAGCGCGCCGGGGATGTCGCGGGTGCGCAGGTCGGCGGCGTCTGTGGTGGCCTGCATCTTCGGGTTGACCTTCTCTTTGGCCGCAACGACCGCGACCTTGGCGATGTCGATGCCGAGCGCGCGTGTCACCTGGAGCGAGTTCTTGATGATCTCGGCCTTCGTGTCGGCGTCCGGGGCGATGTTCATGCCACCGTCGGTCATCGCGAGCAGCTTGTCGTAGTGGTGCAGTTCGAACAGCGCGACGTGGCTCAGCACCTTGTTGTGGCGCAGGCCGTGCTCCTTGTCGAGGACCGCGTGCAACATGATGTTGGTGTCGATGTTGCCCTTCATCAAGATGTCGGCCTGACCCTCGGCGACCAGCCGGACGGCCGTCACGGCGGCGTCCTGCAGGGTGGGGGCGTGGACGATCTCGTAGGGCTCGGGGTCGATGCCGAGGGCGTCCAGTTCGGTGCGGATCGTCGCCTCGTCCCCCACCAAGATCGAGGACGCGATGCCCAGCGCGCGCGCCTTCTCGACGGCCTCCAGCGCCTCGGCGTTGTCGCCGCCGCACACCGCGATCTTGCGGTTGGGCAGCTGGACGGCGCGGGCGAGGATCTCGGCGAAATGGGTGATCATGCGTGCTCCTGATCCGTGGTAATGATGGAAGAGGCGTAGTCGCGTGGGGTTTCCTCGCCGGCCAGGACGCGTCCGGCGCCCTCGGCGAGCGCCGTGAGTTCGTCCTCGCCGGGGTGGACGCGAACGGGCGCGATCCAGCCGATGCGGTCGATGATCGCCTCGGTGAGGATCGTCGAATGGGCCGCGCCGCCGGTGATCAGGATCGCGTCGACGCGTCCGGACAGCACCGTCGCGTACGCGCCGATCGCCTTGGCGACCTGGTAGGCCATGGCGTCCAACACCTCGGCGGCGGCCTGGTCGCCGGCGGCGATCCGGCGCTCGACCTCGACCAGGTCGTTGGTGCCCAGGTAGGCGCTGACGCCGCCCTCGCGGTGCAAGAACGTTTTGGCGGACGCCCAGTTCGGCAGGCGTCCGGAGTGGATCAACTCCGCCAACTGGCCGCACGGCAGGCTGCCGGTGCGCTCGGGAGAGAAGGGTCCCTCTTCGTTGGCGTTGTTGGCGTCGACCATGCGTCCGGCCTGGATGGCGACGATCGAGATGCCGCCGCCGAGGTGGGCGACCACGAGATGGGCGTCGTCCAGCCGGACGCCGCGGGCCGCGCAGTCGCGGCGCGCGACCGCCCGCACGTTGAGGGCGTGGACGAGGGAGATGCGCTCCAGGTCCGCGAGGCCCGCGACCCGTGCGACGGGCGCGAACTCGTCGGTCGCCACGGGGTCGACGATCAGGGCCTGGACGCCTCGCGGGTCGGCCAGCGCCCGCGCCAGTTGGCCGCCCAGGTTGGACGCGTGGTCACCCCGGACGCCAGCGCGCAGATCGGCGAGCATGGTGTCACAGACGGCGTACGTGCCGGACGGGATCGCCCGCAGCAGCCCGCCGCGTCCGACGACGGCGTCCAGCGTGTGACCGGGCTGGGACGCGAGCCAGTCGACGATCGCGGCGAGGCGTCCGTCGAAGGTGGCCGACTCCGCCGACGCGTGGCGAAGTGTCATGGACGCGAGCTGATCGCGTCCGGAGAAGAGGGCGATCTTGGTCGAGGTCGAGCCGGGATCGATGGCGAGGATGGTGTGCGCGACGGCCCGCTCGGGTCCAGCAGCGCCTGCTGGCGAGCGGCGTTCGGTCGTGGCCAGGGTCTCTGGGCCTGTCGCGTTCGTCATCATCGTCGTGCGATGTTGTGGACGCCGGGCCGAGCGCCGCGTTGGTGGTGCGGCGTCCGGGCGCTGACTTCCGTGTCAGCCGGTCGTCCTGCGCCCACGTTAGTACGGCGATTCGACCCAAGCGCGAGAACTGTTAGGGCCGCGGGAGCTTGAGGCGAGACTTCCTCTTCACTTTGGCAAGTCCGCTGCCGCTAGGACCGTGAGGGGCGCCTGGGGTCCGCTAGGGCTTCGTCCAGCCCGCCAGCAGGACGCCCATGCTGTCGACCACCGACCTCGGCGAGGCGCCTGAGTAGTTGCTGATGCCCACGAAGGCGTAGTGGCGCCCGTCGCGTCCGGTGACGTAGCCCGACAGCGCGGTGACGCGGAAGGAGTCCGACAGGGTGCCGGTCTTGGCGCGCAGGTTGTAGGCGGCCGGGGTGCCGAGGAAGCGGTCGCGGATGGTGCCGCCGACGAGTTTGTCCGGGTGGCCGGCGACCGGAAGCGCGTTGTACCAGGCGCCGTACCAGGACTGGCCGCGCGCCCACAGCAGGAGCTTCATCAGCGCCCGCGGGGTGATCCGGTCGGCGTAGGACTGCCCCGACCCGTCACCGATCGTCAGCTCACCCGCACCAATGCCAGCTTTGGCGAGCACCGCCTTCGTGACCGCCGCGCCGCTCGCCCACGTCCCTTGCCCGCCGGAGGTCGCCCCGACCATCTTCATGACCTGCTCGGCCTGGGTGTTGTTCGAGAACTTCATCAGCTTGTAGATCACGCAGCTCATCGCGCACGAGTAGTGCGTCTGCAGGACGGGAGCCCCCGCGGGCGCCGCGCCGGTCGTCGTCTTGCCCACGACCTTGATGCCGTTGGCCGCCAGCGCCTTGCGGAAGATCGCGGCGGCGTACAGCGCCGGGGAGTTGACGGTGATCAGCTGGGACGCCGAGCTACGAACGGCGACGCGTCCGCTGACGGTGATCGTGCCGGACGCCGAGCGGTGCACGCTGATCGACGTGCCGGTGCCGGCGCGTCCGGTGGTGGTCTTGTTGACGATCGTCACGTAGCCGGACGCCGGGGCCGGAGACAGCGTGATCGTCGCCCTCGATCCCACGCGCTTGCCGGACGCCGTCACGATCGTCGTGCCCGCGGCGCCGTCGGCGTTGGAGGTCACGGTCAGGGCGGCGACCTGGGCGGCGTCCGACTGCTCGAAGATCCGGGCGGGCCAGCCGGCGTTGTAGCGGCTGTCGTCGAAGAAGGAGGCGTCCGCGACGAGCGTGCCCGTGATCTTCTTCACCCCGGACGCCCGCAGCTGCCCGGCCAGGCCGATCAGGTCGGCCTCGGTCAGGGTCGGATCGCCGAAGCCCTTCAAGTACAGGTTGCCGCCGATTACGCCGCGCGCCGGCGCCTTGGACGCCAGCACCTTCGTCGGCACCTGGTAGTCGGGTCCGAGAGTGGCGAGGGCGGCCGCGGTGGTCAGCATCTTCATGTTGGACGCCGGCACGAGCATCGCGTCCGGGTTGCGTGCGTAGATCTCCTCGCCGGTGTCCGCGTCGACGACCACGGCGCCGACGGTGGCGTTCGTGACGGCGGGATCGGTCATGAGCGCTTCGATCCTGCTTGTCAGGGCCGGATCAGGCGAGGCCGCGAGGGCGTGCGTCCCGCCGGTCAGCACCAGCGCGACCGCCAGCAGCGACGCGGCGAATGACTTCACGATTCTGGACATGCTCCGCGCCTTCTTCCCCCGTTGGCTGCTCGGTGGCACGACGCTAATGCAGCGACGGCCGTGCGCGGGAGGGGTTTCGCCTGACGGTGTCGGACGCCGCAGGCGTCTCGCATCCGGCGTTTCCAGAAACCATGCTCGATCGACGACACGTCGGCCGAGGCGGACCGACCCTGCATCGCATGGGATGCCCCGGGACGTCTGGCATCCGAGACCGGCCCCGACCCCTCGCGCGGGACCCCACCCGGGACGTTACGTTGCCAGCCATGAGCGCCCAGATCGTCGAATGCGTCCCCAACTTCTCCGAAGGACGCGACCTCGCGAAGATCAAGCAGATCACCGACGCCATCGAGGCAGTCTCTGGCGTGACGCTGCTGGACGTTGATCCCGGCGCTGACACCAACCGCACGGTCGTGACGTTCATCGGCTCCCCGGACGCCGTGGCCGAGGGCGCGTTCGCGGCGATCGCGACGGCGGCGTCCGTGCTGGACATGACGACCCACACCGGATCGCACCCGCGGATGGGCGCGACGGACGTGTGCCCGTTCGTGCCCGTGCAGGGCATCACGCTGGACGAATGCGCCGAGATCGCCCGCACGGTCGGACGCCGCGCCGCCGACGAGCTCGGCATGCCGGTCTATCTGTACGAGGCGGCGGCGTCGACGCCCGAGCGGCAGAATCTGGCCGCCGTGCGCCGCGGCGAGTACGAAGGGCTGGCCGCGAAGCTGGCCGACCCGCACTGGCGTCCGGACTTCGGTCCCACCACCCCGCACCCGCGCGCGGGCGCGCTGATCATCGGGGCGCGTCCGTTCCTGATCGCGTACAACGTCACCCTGAACACCCGTGACAAGGCCCTGGCTACGGATATCGCCTTCGAGCTGCGCGAGAAGGGCCGCGTCGCCCGGACGCCCAACCCGTCCCCGATCTACTCGCGCGGGGCGATCCTGAAGTACGCCGAGGGCGCGTACCCGTGCGGGACGTGCGGGTTCGTCGGCGAGACGTTCGCCGCGGCGGCGGCCCACGCTAGCGACGCCCACGGCTACGACCTGCGGCACCTGCTCGACCTGAACGACGTCCCGGACGCCGTCGTGGGCCAAAAGGTCTACAAGCCCGGACTCTTCAGCCACTGCAAGGCCATCGGCTGGGTCGTCCCCGAGTACGACCGCGCGCAGATCTCCATCAACCTGACCGATTTCACGGTCACCCCGCCGCACCTCGTGCTCGAGGCCGCGCGGCGGCTGGCGACCGAGCGCGGGCTGGTCGTGACGGGGTCCGAGTTGGTCGGGCTGATCCCGTACGAGGCCCTCGCGGACGCCGGCCGCTACTACCTGCAGACGCAGGGCCGGACGCCCGGCGTCCCGACCTCGGACCTGCTGGCGACCGCGGTCCAGTCGATGGGGCTCTCGGACGTGTCGCCGTTCGACGTCGCCACCAAGGTGCTCGGCGCCCCCAAGACGGACGCCGGACCCTTGGTCAACCTGACCGTCGCCGGGCTCGCCGACGAGGTCTCGCGCGACACGCCCGCCCCCGGCGGCGGCTCGATCGCGGCCCTCGCGGGCGCGCTGGCCGCGGCGCTGGCGTCCATGGTCGCGGCGCTGACGCAGGGCCGCGGGGCGGCGTCCGACGTAGACGCGGCGATGGTCGAGATCTCGGTCGAGGCGCAGTCGGTCAAGAACCAACTGATCGCCGCCGTGGACGCCGACACCGACGCGTTCACGGCCTACATGGACGCCCGCCGCCTGCCCCAGGCGACCCCGGAGGCCAAGGCGGCCCGCGCCGCCGCCATGCAGGACGGGCTCAAGGTCGCCATCGACGTCCCGATGGGCACCGCGCGCGCCTCGTTGCGGGCGATGGAGCTCGCCGATCGCGTCACCCGCGAGGGCAACCAGGCGTCCCTGACGGACGGCGCGGTCGGGGTGCAGCTGGGCTTCGCCGGCGTCCGGGGCGCAGTCTGGAACGCCCTCATCAACCTCGCCCAGATCACGGACGCCGACTACGCGGCCGGCGTCCGGGCCGAGTGCGATCACCTCGTCGCCCGCGCCCGCGAGGTGCTGGCGGCCAACGGCGACTACGCGGACGCCAAGCTCGCCTGAGCCGGATCATCCCCCGGGAGGACCCGCACCGCCGCACGGAAGGACGAGGCCGCGCGTCGGCGTCCCTAGGTTGGGACCATGAGCATTGCCCACCCCACCTCACCGGGGCCGTCGGTCGTCGTCGGCTGCACCGGCATCGTCGCCGAGGGCGTGAAGCGCGCCTTCGGCGATGTGCGAGCCGTCGACGGCGTGACGTTCTCGGCACCGTCCGGGGCGGTGACGGCCCTGATCGGGCCGAACGGCTCCGGCAAGACGACCCTGCTGCTCGTGCTCGCGGGGCTGCTGCGTCCGGACGCCGGCACCGCCCGCGTCGGCGGCTTCGACATCGTCACCGAGAACCTGGCTGCGCGCGCGTCCGTCGGCTGGATGCCCGACAGCTTCGGCACCTGGGACGCCCTCACCTGCCGCGAGATCCTGCTGACGTTCGCTTCTGCCTACGGGCTATCGCCCGAGGCTGGACGCCGACGCGCGGCTTCGTTGTTCGAGCAGTTGCACCTCACCGAGTTCGCAGAGCGCCCCGCGCGGGTGCTCTCGCGCGGGCAGAAGCAGCGGCTCGGGCTCGCGCGGGCGCTGGTCCACGACCCGTGCGTGCTGCTGCTGGACGAGCCGGCGTCCGGGTTGGATCCACGCTCAAGGATCGAACTGCGCGATCTGCTGCGCGACCTCGCCCAGGAGGGCAAGACGGTGCTGGTCAGCTCGCACGTCCTCTCGGAGCTCGAAGAGGTCTACGACCACGCGGTCTTCCTGTCGAAGGGACGCACCGTCGAGGCCACCGCCGTCGACGCCCGCACCGCCGAGCGAGGCTGGCGACTGGACGCCCTCGACCCGGTCGCGCTGCGCACCTTCCTGGCTAACGCGGGCATCCCATGGGCGCGCTCGTCCGGGGGCGAGGTGATCGTCCAGCTCGCGGGCACGGACTCGGCCATGCAACTGGTCCGGGCTGCGGTCGCAGCGGGGGTCGCCCTGCACACCATTGCCCCCGTCGCCGGGCGGCTCGAAGAGGCCTACCTGGCCCTGGACGAGGAGCGGAAATGACCACCCCCACCACCCCCGGCGCGACCGCGGCACCCTCCGCTGCGCGTCCGGCCACGGGTCCGGGCACGGCAGCGCCCGGCGCGTCGGCGTCCCTCGGGTTCTTCCGCGGGCTCTGGATCGTGACGCGCCTCGAACTGGCGCAGCGCATCCGGTCGCGGAAGCTCTACGTCGCGCTCGCGATCTGGTTCGTCGTCATCGGCGCGGTAACCCTGCTGATGCTTGCGGCGTTCGAGCGCTCTCGCAGCCAGGGCGTCTCGTCAGCGTCGTTCGGGCCGGCGGCGTTCGGCACCATCACGCTCTTCGTCCTGGGACTGTCGCTGCTTGTCACCCCCACGTTCACCGCCCTGTCGATCAACGGTGACCGGGACGCCGGCACGCTCGCGATCCTGCAGGCGACGCGGCTGACGGCCGTCCAGATCGCGGGCGGCAAGCTGCTGGCGGCCTGGCTGCTGGCGCTGGGGTTCCTGGTCGCGGCCCTGCCCTGGATCATCGTCACGACCGTCATGGGCGGCATCTCGCCGCTGCAGGTCGTCGTGTGCTTCCTGGTCATGTTCGTCGAGGTCGCCATCGTCTGCGCCATCGGGCTGGGCTGGTCGGCCCTCATCGGACGCCCGGCCGGGTCGACCGTGATGACGTACGCCAGCGTGGCGCTGCTCAGCGCCATCCTGCCGATCGCGCTCGGCTTCGCGTCGATGCTCACCATGCGCGACGACACGGTCCGCATCTGGAACTACGCCGGCGACCCGACCGTGCTGACGACGCAGGCCAACGACTGGGCGGCGTCCGGATTCGCCCCGAGCAAGAGGCCGGACTGGTCCGCCTGCCACCCCGAGAACCAGGTCATCACGCGCCCGCACGTCGAGTCCATCTGGTGGCTGATCGCGCCCAACCCGTTCGTGATCGTCGCCGACGCGGCGCCGCTGCCGCCCGAGGCGCGCGGCAACCTCGAGACGTGGGCGGGCAGGTCCGGCGACCCGCTGGCCTTCCTGAGCCTGCTCACGCGGTCGCTCTCGCTGCCGCCGAGCAACGACCAGGACCAGTGCTCCTGGGCCCTGATGAGCGACAACCCGGCCTCGCGGAACTACGAGGTCCGCTCGACCTCCGACGGCTCGGCGTTCGTCGTGGACGCCAAGGGCAACGTCCTCGACACGGGCAGCCCGGTGCCGCGCCGCATCATCACGGCGAACACGCCGATCTGGCCGTGGGGGCTCGGGTTCAGCCTGCTGCTCGGAGCGGGCATGTTCTACGTGGCCGTGCGCCGGCTGTCGGTGCCGTACGGCGTCCTGCCGAAGGGCACGCGCGTCGCTTGACCCACCTCCGCTGAACGCCGGACGCCGCCGAGGCGTCCGGCGTTCGGCTTGTTAGCCCCTACCGGAGCAGGCCCGACGTGTGAGCCAGCACTACCAACTGGACGCGATCCCGGGCCCGCAGCTTGCTCAGCAGATGCCGGACGTGGGTCTTGACCGTCGTCTCCGACAAAAACAGCTGCCCGGCGATCTCGCCGTTGGACGCCCCCTGCGCGATCAGCAGCAGCACCTCGCGCTCGCGCTCGGTGATCAGGTCGAGCTGCGGCACCGGCGTCGGGGTGGGGGACGCCGCCACGCGGCTGAGCAGGCGCTTGGTCGCCGAGGGTGCGATGACGGCGTCGCCGGCGTGGACGGTCCGGATGGCGCTCAGGAGGTCGTCGGGCGGGGCGTTCTTGAGCAGGAACCCGGACGCCCCAGCGTTGATGGCGTCCAGCAGGTACTCGTCCAGGTCGTAGGTCGTCAGCATGATGATCTTCGGCCCCTCGGACGCCGCGGCGTCCGCGCTGGCCAGGATGCGACGGGTGGCCTCGATGCCGTCCAGGCCGGGCATACGGACGTCCATGAGGACGACGTCGCACGGCGTCCGGCTGAGCAACGCGACCGCGGACTGACCGTCGGACGCCTGCCCGACGACCCGCATGTCGGCCTGCGCGCCGACCACCATCGCCAGCCCGGCGCGGACCAGTTCCTGGTCGTCGACGAGCACCACCGTGATCTCAGACATCGCCCTCCTTGGACGTGATCGGCAGGACAGCCTGCACGCGGAAGCCGCCCTCGGACGGGCCGGCGGTGAAGCGTCCGCCGACGATTTCGGCGCGCTCGCGCATGCCGATGAGTCCGAGGCCGTGGCCGCCCATCGGGTCGTCGGCGGGCGCCGGCGAGGACCCGCCTTCGTTGGTGATGGTCAGCACGACCTGATCGTCGCGCCAGTCCTCGGCGACGATCACGCGGGCGCCGGCGCCGGCGTGCTTGAACGTGTTCGTGAGCGCCTCTTGGCAGATGCGGAACAGGGCCATCCGGGTGCCGGCGGGCAGGTTGCGCGGCTGGCCGACCCGCACCACGGACGCCGCCAGCCCCGCCGCCCGGGCGCGATCCACGAGCGCGTCGGTGGAGGCGTCGTCCGGCATGGGGGCCAGATCGGGGGCGTCCTCGCCGGAGCGCAGCAGGCCCAGGATCCGGCGGGTGTCGGTCAGCGCGGCGCGTCCGGTCTCGGCGATGGTGACGAAGGCGCGCTTGGACGCGTCCGCGTTGGCCGTGACGAAGCTGCCGCCGTCCGCCTGGGCGATCATGATCGCGAGGCTGTGGGCGAGCACGTCGTGCATCTCGCGGACAATCCGGATGCGTTCGGCCGCCACGGCCAGTTCGGCGGTGCGATGTTGGGCGTCGATCGCGGACGCCCGCGCGGCGCTGGCGAGGGCTAATGCGCGGCGGTCGACACGCCAGCGGAGGGCGACGAACGCGGCGGTGGCGCCGGCGACGACCGCGAGCGCCAGGCACACCCACGCTTCGGCTGTCACGCGCATACCCCTGTCATGCGTCCAGTATTGAGCTAGCGCCAGATACGTGCGCTTTTGGTTCGACCACCGACCAAAAGCGCACGTATCCGACGTCACGCCTTGAGCACGCGCGCCACCAAGGGCACGCCCGGCCGGTAGGCCAGGTGGAGATAGCTCGGGGCGTCCAAAAGGACGAGGTCGGCGCGGGCGCCGTGGCTGAGATGGCCCACGTCGGTCCGGCGCAGCGCCCGGGCGCCGCCGAGGGTGGCCGACCAGAGCGCCTCAGCCGGCGACATCCGCAGGGCCTGCACCGCGAGTGCGATCACGAAGGGCATCGACGTCGTGTAGCTGGTGCCCGGGTTGCAGTCGGCGCCCAGCGCTACGGTGACGCCGGCGTCCAGCAGGCGGCGCGCGTCCGGGTAGGCGTTACGGGTCGAGAAGTCGGCGGCTGGCAGCAGCGTGGCAACGGTGGTCGACTGCGCCAGCGCGTCCACGTCCGCGTCGGTGAGGTGGCAGCAGTGGTCGACGGACGCCGCGTCCAAATCGACCCCGATCCGGACGCCGTCGCCGGGGGTCAGCTGATTCGCGTGCACCCGGACGCCCAGCCCGGCGGCGCGTCCGGCCTCGAGGACGGCCCGGGTCTGCTCGGCGCTGAACGCCCCGCGCTCGCAGAAGGCGTCGATCCAGGCGGCGTGCGGAGCGCAGGCCGGGATCATTTCGTCGACGACCATCCGCACGTAGTCGTCCGCACGTCCGGCGTACTCGGGCGGCGGCACATGCGCTGCGAGCAAGGTCGCATCGTCAGCGTGACAACGGGCGATGCTGACCGATCGGAGTTCGTCGTGCACCGTCTGCCCGTAGCCCGACTTGCACTCGACGGTCGTGGTGCCGGCTCGGCGGTACTCCCCCAGCAAGCGCGTGACGTTGGTCGCGAGGGCGAGATCGGACGCCGCCCGCGTCGCTGCGATCGTGGTCCGGATGCCACCCGCGGCGTACGGCTGGCCCGTCATCCGGGCCTCGAACTCGGCCGCCCGCTCGCCCGCGAACACCAGGTGGCTGTGGCTCTCGACGAACCCCGGGATCACGGCCGCGCCCGCGGCGTCCAGGTTCTCGTCGGCGTCAGGGCAGCGCGACGAGGGTCCGACCCAGGCGACGCGTCCGTCCTCGACGACAAGCGCGGCGTCATGCAGCAGGCCCAGCGTGCCGTCGCCCATGCTCGGATCGTTCGTGACCAGCTCGCCGATGTTGACGACCCTCAGCGACATCGCCTCCTCCTCTCGTCAACACGGTTTTCGTCACTCTCACGGACGCCCAGGCGCATCCTTCGCCCATTCTGGACGCTGAGAGTGCGCAAATCCGGGTTCGCCGGCGTGAACTCTCGCTCCACCCCCCGGCCGCAGCCACCTCGCTGCGATAGCCGGGACCCGCGACCTGTAGTCGCCGTTCACAGGCCTTGTAGTCGCGCGGGCTCCACTGCGGGTCGTGGACGAAGGAGAGATCGAGGTGCTGGGGCGGTCAGGCGTCCAGCATCGGGATCCGGACGCCGCGCTCGCGGGCCACGTCGCGGGCGTGGGTGTAGCCCGCGTCCACGTGACGCATGACGCCGGTGCCCGGATCGTTCGTGAGCACCCGCGCGAGCTTCTCCGCCGCCAGCGGCGTCCCATCGGCGACGCAGACCTGGCCCGCGTGGATGGAGCGTCCGATCCCGACGCCACCGCCGTGATGAATCGACACCCAGCTCGCACCGGACGCCGTGTTCAGCAGCGCGTTGAGCAGCGGCCAGTCGGCGACGGCGTCCGTGCCGTCGAGCATGCCCTCGGTCTCGCGGTACGGGGACGCCACGGAGCCCGAGTCCAGGTGGTCGCGGCCGATGGCGATCGGGCCGATCTCGCCCGCCGCGACCAGCTCGTTGAACCGGACGCCGGCCCGCGCCCGCTCGCCGTAGCCCAGCCAGCAAATGCGTGCTGGCAAGCCCTGATAGTGGACGCGTTCTTGGGCCATCGTGATCCAGCGGCGCAGGTGCGCGTCGTCGCCGAACAGCTCGAGGATCGCCGCGTCCGTCTTGGCGATGTCCTCGGGGTCGCCCGACAGCGCGGCCCAACGGAAGGGTCCCTTGCCTTCTTCGAACAGCGGCCGGATGTACGCCGGCACAAACCCCGGGAACTCGAACGCCCGCGCGAAACCGCCCTTGCGGGCCTCGTCCCGAATGGAATTCCCGTAGTCGAAGACCTCGGCGCCGGCGTCCACGAAGCCGACCATCGCTGCGACGTGGGCGGCCATGGACGCCTGCGCGCGCGTGGTGAAGCCGGCCGGGTCGGCGGCAGCAGCGTCCTTCCAGTCGGCGAACGCCACCCCCACCGGCAGGTACTGCAGCGGGTCGTGCGCGGACGTTTGGTCCGTGACGACGTCGATCGTCACGTCGCCGGCGAGGTGCCGCGCCAGGATCGCCGGCACGAGTTCGGCCGCGTTGCCCTCGAGTCCGATCGACAGCGGACGTCTCGCGGCCTTCGCCTCGTTCGCCAGCCGCAGCGCGTCGTCCAGGTCGGACGCCATGACGTCCAGGTAGCGGTGCTCGATGCGCCGCTCGATCCGGGAGCGATCGCATTCGATGCAGATCGCCACGCCGTCGTTCATGGTCACCGCGAGCGGCTGCGCTCCGCCCATGCCACCCAGCCCGGCGGTCAGGGTGATCGTCCCGGCCAAGGTCCCTGACCCTGTCGAAGGGTCGCCGAACCGCTTCCGCGCCACTGCCCCGAACGTCTCGTACGTTCCCTGCAGGATGCCCTGGGTGCCGATGTAGATCCACGACCCGGCGGTCATCTGGCCGTACATCATCAGCCCTTGCCGCTCCAGGGATCGGAAGTGCTCCCAGTTCGCCCAGTCGCCGACGAGGTTCGAGTTGGCGATCAGCACGCGGGGGGCCCACTCGTGGGTCCGGAAGATCCCGACCGGCTTCCCGGACTGCACCAGCAGCGTCTCGTCCGCTTCCAAGTCCCGCAGCGACGCCACGATCGCGTCGAACGCCGCCCAGCCGCGCGCGGCCCGCCCGGAGCCGCCGTAGACCACCAGCTCGTCGGGATGCTCCGCCACCTCGGGGTCGAGGTTGTTCATCAGCATCCGCAGCGCGGCCTCCTGCGGCCAGCCCTTGCAGGTCAGCTCCGCCCCGCGCGGCGCCCGCACCGGGCGCGCCCCCGTCCAGTCCATGTCCACCTCCGGTTCGGACGCCGCCGCGCACGTCGCGCTGGCGTCCGGTCTCAGGTTTGCCGAATCAGAGGACGCGGCGGCGTCCCGCGATCGGGGCATCTGTGATCCGAGACCCGGTCGGAAGGCGTGAGGGGCCGCTCTTGACAGCTCGGAACGAATCGCCGCCGTCAGCCCGGCGCGGGCAGGGGGCGGAACCGGATCCCATGCTCGATGAGTGATCCGCAGCACTCGCCCGGCGTTTCGGCGATCGAGCATGGGATCTGGGAACCGACCTCAACGATGAAGGAACGGGCAGGATCCGACGCGCAAGACGGACCTGATGCTGAGCAGTCGTCAGCCGAGACCGAGGCAGTACGCCATCACGGCCTGTTGCACCGGCAGCAACGACCTCTTGAAGCCGTAGCCCACGAACGGACCAGGCGACTCGACGGCGTCCGCTGAGATCTCGTTGCCGCGGATGAACGGCGGGCACGGGTTGAGCAGCACGTCGGGCTTCGCGAGACGCAGCTTCTCCCGAGTCACGCGGTACGGCGCGAGCGCGTCGCGGTGGGGTCCGACCCCGTCGGTGAGCACGACGTCGGCCGTCGTGATGGCGGCGTCCAGGTTGTCGGTCCAGGTGAGTCCCGGGACGGCCAACTCGGCCGGGCAGCACTGGGTGAGCGAGAGTCCCAGCACGGACGCCAGCTCGGCCCACGCCCGCGCGATGTTGCCGTCCGCGCCGACGAACAGGAACCGAAGGCGTCCCAGCTCTGGACGCAACCCCCGCAGGGCGTACACGTCCGCGAGCACTTCGCAGGGGTGGTTGGCGCTGGTCATGGCGTTGATGACCGGCAGTTGCTGGGCGGCGGCGAGAGCGTCCAGCTTGGTGATGTCTCCGTGCCGGACCACCAGCAGCGACGCCCAGTTCGCGAGGTAGCCGGCGACGTCGGCGAGGCTTTCGGGCTTGTCGAGGGTCTCGGGCGGGAACACCATCGGCTGCAGGCCCATGAGGTGGGCGCCCCGCTCAAAGGTGACGCGGGTCCGCAGGCTGGACGCCGGGAAGAACAGCACGGCGCAGCCCTCGGTGCGCGGGCCCTCGCCGCGTGAGTAGGCGTCGGCGAGGTCGAAGATGACTTGGACCTCGTCGGCCGTCCAGTCGGTCAGTCGCACCAGATGACGCATGCTCGGTCCTCCTCACGCGGCCGGGCGCCAGCCGCCAGGGCCAACCTACGGAAACGCGCCGACCGCTGCGGCCAATCCGGCTGGCCGATTCATGGACGCCGGTGGCTGACCTTGTCGAAGCCCCGAGCAGCAGCGGCTTCGACAGGCTCAGCCAGCGATCCATCAACGCGCCCCAAGCCAGCGGCGTCCTTGCTGCGGGCGTCAACTGGGGCAGCGCAAATCCATGGGGAACTCCTGTTGGCGCACATCACCCGACCACTCTGGGTCGTGCGCCGTAGATAGGTGGCTTTGGCGTAAAGATCGAACGCACGCTTGGAGCCGGTGATGTTGGCGTCCGGGATCTCGGACACCGTCACCAGGTTCTTGTAGCCGTGCAGCTCGTCGACGCACAAGTAGTCGATGCCGGTCTCCTCGAACGTCAGCCCCGGATCGACCGGCATGTTGCGGGCGGCTTTGATGGCTCTTCAACCCTGCGGTGGGGGCATTGCCAGCCCACCGGCGAACTCCAACCTTCCCAAGGATCGGAGCCTCCGGACACGCCGGGGGGATTCATCGATCGGCCTCCCCAAGCCAGTGGCGTCCGGCAAGCCGTGGGCGGTCGACCGCGCGGCTCACGGGATCCTCACAGAATCGCGCATATCCTTCGACCATGAGTCGTCGCGCCCTTGCCACCCTGGCGCTGGTCTTTGCCCTTGTCAGCTGTTCGACACCGTCCGCACCGAGTTCGCCGACCACCCCCGTGTCCCCGCCGCCCAGGCCGTCCGCGACGGGCCAGCCGTCGGCGTCCGATACCCCGCGGGCCGACGGGCTGGTCAAGTGGCCGGACAACAGCAAGGTCTCGCACATCTTCTTCCACTCGCTGGTGGTCGACACCGACCGCGGCTTCGACCCGAAGCGGTCGACGTCGGCGGGCATCGAGCAGTACATGGTGACCCAGTACGAGTTCAACAAGATCCTGGACTCGCTGTACGCCAAGGGCTACGTGCTCGTCCACCCGCAACGCCTCGCCGCCAAGGACGCGTCCGGCGTCATGAAGTGGACGCCCCTCTACCTGCCCGCCGGCAAGACCCCGTTGGTGCTCTCGGTCGACGACATGAGCTACAACAAGGTCACCGTCGGCAACGGCTTCGCGACCCGCCTCACCCTGACCCCGGACGGCAAGGTCACCAACGACTACACGGACGCCGCCGGCAACACCACCCAGGGCGCCTACGACGTCACCACCGTCCTGGACGAGTTCGTCGCCAAGCACCCCGACTTCAGCTTCGAGGGCGACAAGGGCACGATCGCGCTGACCGGCTACGAGGGCGTCCTGGGCTACAAGAGCTCGCCGTACGTCTACGGCGATAACGACACCACGAAGGCCGAGGCCGCGAAGGCCAAGGCGGTCGCGGATGCCCTCAAGGCGTCCGGCTGGAAGTTCGCCAGCCACAGCTACGGGCACCGCAACTACACGAAGTTCTCGGTGGGGGCCATACAGAAGGACATGGGGACGTGGCTGGCCGACGTCAGCCCGATCATCGGCAAGACCGACATGCTGATCTACGCGTTCGGGGCCGACATTTCCGACGTCAAGCCGTACACGAAGGCGAACCCGAAGTACGCCTATCTGAGCAGCGTCGGCTTCGACTACTTCTTCAACGTGGACGGCAGCACGCCCGCCTGGATGCAGCTGCAGCCGAGCTCCCTGCGCCAGGGGCGGATCAACATCGACGGCATCACGTTGTCGCGGGCGATTCAGGGCAAGACGAAGATCCTGGACGGCTTCTTCGACCCGAAGGCCGTGCTGGACCCGAAGCGTCCCATGCCGACGCCCGGCACCTGAGTGGCCTAGTCAGGCCGCAGTGACGGACGCCGCCAGCGAGGCGGCGGTGACGTCCAGGGCGGCGACGTCCCCGACGATGACGATCGCCGGCGGCCGGACGCCGTGGGCGCGGGCTGCGTCCGCGATCGAGCCGAGCGTGGCCCGGAGGACGCGCTGCTCGGGGCGTCCGGCCTGCTGGACGATGGCGGCCGTGGTGGCGGCGGGCTTGCCGTCGGAAACCAAGGCCGCGGCGATGGCGGCGAGGTGCGTCGTGCCCATCAGGATCACCAGGGTCGTGTTGAGGCGCGCGAGCGCCGACCAGTCCAGGGTGCTGCGCTCGTCACCCGGCGGGACGTGCCCCGAAACCACGGTGAAGCCCTGGGTCAGCGAGCGGTGCGTCACGGGGATGCCGGCCAGGGCTGGTCCGGCGATCGCTGAGCTGACGCCGGGGATGACGCGTACGGGCACGCCGGCGTCAGCGCAGGCGAGGGCCTCTTCGCCGCCGCGTCCGAAGACGTAGCCGTCGCCGCCCTTGAACCGGACGACGTGGCGTCCGGCGCGGGCGTGGGTGATGAGGAGCTCGTTGATGGCGTCCTGGGAGGTTTGGCGGCCGTGGGGCTCCTTGCCGACGTCGATGAGGAGCGCGTCCGGGCGGGCCTCGGCCAGCACCTCGAGGGGGGCGAGGCGGTCGTAGGCGATGACGTCGGCGTTCTGGATCGCCCGGAGGCCGCCGACGGTCATGAGGTCGGGGTCGCCGGGTCCGCCGCCGACGAGGGTGACGTGGCCAGTCATGGTTGCTCCTTGCCGGACGCCCACGCGTCCAGTGCCTCGACCGCGACCGTGCGGGCCGCGGCGGTGTGTCGTGGGTTGGGTGTGTCCGAGAGGACGCCGACGCGGAGGTCCGCGCTGCGTCCGGTCGCGGGGGTCCGGGCGGTGCCGGCGTCCACGTCATCCGCGCGGACGCAGAAGATGCGCTGGGCCTCTGCTGCCTGCGCGAGTTGCGCGTTGGCGTCCGCGTCGTTCGTGGCGGCGAGCACGACCCAGGCGCCCTGGAGGTCGGCGGTGGTCACCTCGCGAGGCGTCCAGGTGAGGCGTCCGGTGGCCGCCCACGTCCTGATCTGCTCGGACGCGGCGAGCGCGACGACGTGGAGGCGCGCGCCGGCGTCCAGCAGTTGGGGAATGCGCCGCGAGGCGACCGCACCCGCGCCCGCGACCACGACGCGGCGTCCGTTCAGGTGCAGGCCGAGCAGGTAGGGCTCCGGTGCGGGCACGCCGGCTAAGAACTCTTCCGCGCCCTGGGCGGTTACGGGCTGCACACAACCCTGCTGACTGGGTGCTGAACCTCCCGCAAAACCGAGACGATGAGCACCCAGTGGCGCTGGGTCGTTGAGGGGATCAGTTGTCCCGACACTGTGCGCGTAGCGCTGAACGATCGCGTCCACCAACACCGGATGCGCGCTTATCGGACGGCTCAGCCGCGCCACGGGCAGCCCCTGCAATCGGGCGGTGTAGAGCCCGTCGGCCAAGAAGTAGGTGGCAACCGTGACGTCGCGGGCACCATCGGCGATCAGTGCTGCGGCGGCGGCCTCGATGCTCGCGCCGTCGCCGTAGAGGTAGCCGACCCGGACGGGCACGCCGAAGCGAACCCCCAGTTCGGACGCCGCCGCCTCGACCTCGGCGCGGGCCTCGGCATGCTTCGATCCCGCTGCGGCAAGCAGAATCGCATCTCCGGGCCCCCCGGCTTCGGTTACCCGATCGGCGACGGCGTCCAGCAAGTCCGGGCCGACGTGGCCGGTGACGACCCCGCCGTCCACCAGGGCGGGCAGGTCCTCGAGCACGTGGTAGCCGGCCGTCAGGAAGGCGGGGACCACGGTCGGCCCTTCTACAGGGTCGCCTCCGACAGGCTCCCCTTCGGCAAACTCCCCTTCGACAAGCTCAGGGACCGGGACCGGGATCGGCCCTTCGACGAGCTCCCCTTCGACAGGCTCAGGAACCGGGGTCGGGATCGGCCCTTCGACAAGCTCCCCTTCGACAAGCTCAGGGACCGGGCTCGGGATCGGCCCTTCGACAAGCTCCCCTTCGACAAGCTCAGGAACCGCGGTCCGGATCGGCCCTTCGACAGGCTCCCCTTCGACAAGCTCAGGGACCGGGAGTTGGTCCACACAGAACGCCCGCGCGCGGGCGTCCACCCACGCGGTGCTCACCTGGACACCAGGCAACTCGGCCCCGACCAGCGTTACCAGCTCGTCCGCCAGCGCCGCGGCGCCCGGGTGCTCGGACCCGTGCAGCGCGATCACCAGCGGACGCGGCATTCAGATCACCCAGTCCAGCTGGTCGCCGGCGGCGAAGGCGTCCACGTTCGTGGCCCGGATCATCCCCGCCGCCAGGTTCTCGCCGGTCTGCGGGTCGATCAGCAGGAACGACCCGCCGGTCCGGGATGAGGCGTACTCCTCCGCCGCGATCGGGGACGCGAGCCGCAGCTCGACGCGTCCGATGTCGTTGAGCTCCAGCGCAGCGGCCGCAACCGGCGTCAGCGTGTCGAGATCCAGCCGTCCGTGCACCCCGCGGACCATCGCCTGAACCGTCTTCGTGCCGTGCTTGAGCAGCACACGCGCGCCCGCCCGCAGCGGTCTCATCCCTAGCCAAGCCACGGTTCCGTCCAAGTCCTGAGTCGGCTCGACGGGCGTCCCGGACGCGAGCACCTCGCCGCGCGCCAGGTCGAGCTCATCCGCCAACCGCAGGGTCACCGACAACGGCGCGACGGCGTCCGGAAGCTCCTCGCCGAACAGGTCGATGCCCACCACGCGCGTGCGGCGTCCGGACGGCAGCGCCACCACCTCGTCGCCCACGGCGACCCGCCCCGAGGAGATGCGGCCCGCGTAGCCGCGGTACTCCTCGAACCCGGACGCCGCCGCCTGCGGCCTGATCGTCAGCTGCACGGGGAAGCGGAAGTCGGCGTCCGCCACGTCCTCGGGCGACAGCGTCTCCAGCAACTCCAGCAGCGACGGACCCGCGTACCACGGCGTCCGCTCCGACCGCTCCACGATGTTGTCGCCCGCGAGCGCCGAGACCGGGATCGTGTGCAGGTCGACCCCCAGTCCGGACGCCAGCGCGCGAGCCTGCTCGGCGACGGCCTCGTAGGCGTCGGCCGAGTAGTCGACCAGGTCGATCTTGTTCACGGCCAGGATCACGTGCGGGACGCGGAGCAGGCGTCCGACCGACAGGTGCCGACGCGTCTGCTCCAGGACGCCCTTGCGCACGTCGACCAGCAGCACGAGCACGTCGGCCGTCGATGAGCCGGTCACCGTGTTGCGCGTGTACTGCACGTGCCCCGGGCAGTCGGCGAGGATGAACGCCCGCCTCGGCGTGGCGAAATACCGGTAGGCGACGTCGATCGTGATGCCCTGCTCGCGCTCGGCGCGCAGTCCGTCGGTCAGCAGCGCCAGGTCGACGTGGCCGAGTCCCTTGTCCTCGCTGACGCGGCGGACGGCGTCCAACTGGTCGGCGAGCACGGACTTGCTGTCGTACAGGAGCCGTCCGACGAGGGTGGACTTGCCGTCGTCGACCGAGCCGGCGGTGGCCAGCCTCAACAGGGTGCTCATCAGAAGTAGCCCTCCTTCTTGCGGTCTTCCATGGCGGCCTCGGTCAGGCGGTCGTCGGCGCGGGTCGCGCCGCGCTCGGTGATCCGGACGGCGGCGACCTCGGCGATGACGTCGGCGACGGACGCGGCGTCCGACTCGACGGCTCCCGTGCACGAGATGTCGCCGACGGTCCGGTACCGGACGACCCTGCGCTCGACCGTCTCTCCCGGACGTAGCGGCAGCAGCTCGGACGCCGCGAGCCACATCCCGTCGCGGCGGAAGACGTCGCGCTGGTGGGCGTAATACAGCTCTGGCAAGGCGATTCGCTCGCGCTCGATGTAGCGCCAGACGTCGAGCTCGGTCCAGTTCGAGAGCGGGAAGACGCGCACGTGCTCACCCGGACGATGCCGCGGGTTGTAGAGGCTCCACAGCTCAGGACGCTGGTTGCGCGGATCCCACTGCCCGAACTCGTCGCGCAGGCTCACGACGCGCTCCTTGGCGCGCGCCTTCTCCTCGTCGCGGCGTCCACCCCCGAAGACCGCGTCGAAGCGGCCGTCGACGATGGCGTCCAGCAGCGGGACGGTCTGCAGCGGGTTACGCGTCCCGTCCGGACGCTCCAGGAGGCGTCCGTCGTCGATGTAGTCCTGGACGCGCGCCACGATCAGCCGCAGCCCGAGCTCGGCGACGACGGCGTCGCGGTAGGCCAGCACCTCGGCGAAGTTGTGGCCGGTGTCGACGTGCAGCACCGGGAACGGGATCGGCCCCGGCCAGAACGCCTTACGCGCCAGGTGCAGCATGACGACCGAGTCTTTGCCGCCGGAGAACAGCAGCACCGGCCGCTCCAACTCCGCGACGATTTCGCGGATGATGTGGATCCCTTCGGCTTCCAGCAGGGTCAGTTGATCGAGCGCGGACGCCGCCGGCGCGGCCTGCGTCGTGGTCGGGGGCATCAGGCGTCCTTGGAGGTCGGGGCGACGTGGAGTCCGCATTCGGTCTTGGCGAGTCCGGCCCAGCGTCCGGCGCGGGGGTCTTCGCCGGGCGCGACGGGTCGGGTGCAGGGGGCGCAGCCGATCGACGGGTAGCCCTCGCCGAGCAGCAGGTTGATCGGGACGGCGTGGCGTCCGGCGTAGTCGGCGAGCTGATCGAAGGTCCAGGTGGCGATCGGGTTGATCTTCACCATGGCGTGAACGGCGTCCCATTCGACGAGTGCGGTGGCGGCGCGGAGCGGCGAGTCCTCGCGGCGCAGGCCGGTGATCCAGGCCTCGTAGGACGCCAACTCGCGGTTGATCGGCTCGGTCTTGCGGAGGGCGCAGCACAGGCTGGGGTCGCGGTCGTGGAGCTTCGGGCCGTGCGTCGCGTCCTGCTCGGCGACGCTCTGGCGAGGCAGGACGTCGATGACGTGGGCGTCGATCGTCGCCGCAAGGGCATCCCGGGTGCCGATGGTCTCGGGGAAGTGGTAGCCGGTCTGCAGGAACAGCACGTCGACCCCCGGGGACGCCTGCGCCGCCAGGTGCGCCACGACCGTGTCGCCGGCCATGGAGCAGGCGACGGCGATGCTCGTGCCGAACGTCTGGGACGCCCAGGCGAGGACCTCGCGGGCGACGGTTTCGGGGTCACGTCCGGCGGTGTTCGCGTCGGCGAACCGCTCGGCGCCCTGCGCCGCGAGGTCGTGCAGGTCGGCCTCCGTTCGGGCGCGTCCGGGACCGTGCGGCGCGAACGGATCGGCGGCTGGCTCCCCTCCGACGAGCCCCCCGTTGGCTGAGCTTGTCGAAGCCCCTTCGACAAGCTCCCCTTCGACAAGCTCAGGGACCGGGACCGGGAGCACGTGGTTGCTCATCGCAACGCCCCCTCGTCCGCTCGGGCGACCCACGTGGAGAACGTCTCGCCCGCCTCGCGCTCGGCGACGAACCCGCGCACCACGCGTTCCACGTAGTCGGGAAGGTCGGACGCCAGCACCTTCAGCCCGCGCACGGTGCGTCCGAGCCCGGCCTCATCGCGCTCGTCCGACGCCAGCCCGCCACCCAGGTGCACCTGGAACGCGAACTCGTCCGAGCCGTCCGCGGCCTTGGCGACCTGACCCTTGAGTCCGATGTCGGCGACCTGGATGCGGGCGCACGAGTTCGGGCAGCCGTTCACGTGCAGCGAGATCGGGGTGTCGAGCTCGACCCCCGCCAACCGCGACTCCAATTCAGCGATCGTCTCGCGCGCGGTGTCCTTGGTGTTGACGAACGCGAGCTTGCAGTACTCGATGCCGGTGCACGCCATGGTGTGCCGCCGAAACGGCGACGGGTTCGCCGTGAGCCCGAGCGGCGCGGCGGCGGCCAGGAGGGCGTCCACCTTCTCGGGCTCGACATCCAGGACGACCAGCTTCTGGTGCGGCGTCAGGCGCAGCCTGCTCGATCCGGACGCCTCCGCCGCGTCCGCCAGCGCCAGCAGGGACAAGCCGGACAGGCGTCCGACCGTCGGCGCCAAGCCGACGTAACGGCGTCCATCTTTCTGCTCATGGACACCGACGTGATCGCCCGGCGACGTGGACGGCGCGGGCGCGGGACCATCCGGCAGGGGGGCGTCCAGGAACTCGCTCTCCAGCACCTCGCGGAACCGAGCAGTCCCCCAGTCGGCCAGCAGGAACTTGAGCCGCGCCTTGTTGCGCAGGCGGCGATACCCGTAGTCACGGAACAGTCGGACCACTCCGTACCAGACCTCAGCCGCCCGCTCGGGCGGCACGAAGGCGCCGAGCCGCTCGGCCAGCCGGGGGGCCGTCGAGAGTCCGCCGCCGACCCAGAGGTCGTAGCCCGGACCCAGCTCGGGATGCACCACGCCGACCAGCGAGAGGTCGTTGATCTCGTGCACCACGTCGAGGCTCGGATGCCCCGTGATCGCCGTCTTGAACTTGCGGGGCAGGTTGGCCAACTCGGGGTCGCCGATGTAGGTGTCGACGATCTCGCGGATCGCCGGCGTCGGGTCGATGATCTCGTCCGCGGCCACGCCCGCGAGCGGCGAGCCGAGGATCACGCGGGGGGTGTCGCCGCAGGCCTCGGTCGTCATCAGCCCGACAGCTTCGAGGCGGCGCCAGATCTCGGGCACGGCCTCGATTTCGATCCAGTGCAGCTGGATGTTCTGGCGATCCGAGACGTCCGCGGTGTTACGGGCGAACTCCTCGCTGATGCGTCCGATGACGCGCAGCTGCTCGGTGGTGAGCGCGCCCCCGTCCGAGCGCACGCGCATCATGAAGTAGCGATCCGAGAGTTCATCCGGGCCCAGCGAGCCGGTGCGTCCGCCGTCGATCCCCTGCTTGCGCTGCGTGTACAGGCCCCACCAGCGGAGGCGTCCGTGCAGGTCCTCGTCCGGGATCGAGTCGAAGCCCTCGACCGCATAGATCTTCTCGACCCGCTCGCGGACGTCCAGTGGACGCCCGTCCGCCGCCTTGAACACCTCGTTCGGATTGAGCGGTGCGCGCCCGTCAACGGCCCACTGGCCGTTGCTCTTGGTCGTCGTGGTCATCGCTGTCCTTCCTTCAGATGACGTAGTCGCCGAAGTCGGCGGTCGCAGGGTCGAGGGGGGCCGAGGCCGAGACGCGCTCACCGCGCGCCAGTCCGAGTCTCTCGCTGTCGGCACGGTTGAGCCGCGCAACGAACCGGACGCCGTCGGCGTCCAGCAGTTCGACTACTGTCTCGGAGCCCAGTCGCGCGATCCGGTCGACGGTGGCGTCGACCGTGACGGACGCTTCGCCGAACTCCGCGGTTCCGGTCCCGGTTCCGGCTCCTGAGCTCGTCGACGGGGAGCTTGTCGAAGCCGAGCCGACCGAAGCCGAGGCGGTCGAACGGACGCTCGAAGCGACGCCGCTGGACTCCTCCGGCCGCCGCAGCGCGATCCGGTGCGGACGCACCAGCGCGCCGCCGAGGCGGGCGACTGATCCGACGAAGCCCATCACGAACGCGTTGGCTGGCCGGTCGTAGACGGCGAGCGGCTCGTCGACCTGCTCGAGGCGTCCGTGATTGAGGACGGCGACGCGATCGGCGACCTCCAGGGCCTCCTCCTGGTCGTGCGTCACCAGCACGGTCGTCACGTGAACCTCGTCGTGGAGCCGCCGCAGCCAGGCCCGAAGGTCGGCCCGGACGTGGGCGTCCAGGGCGCCGAAGGGCTCGTCCAGTAGGAGCACGGACGGCTCGATCGCGAGCGCGCGGGCCAGGGCCATGCGCTGGCGCTGGCCTCCGGAGAGCTGATCGGGGAAGCGTCCGGCGAGGCCGGTGAGGCCCACCAGCTCGAGCAGTTCGGCGACCCGGGCGTCCGTCTGGGGCTTGGGCTTCTTGCGGATGGCTAGGCCGAACGCCACGTTCTCCCGGACTGTGAGGTGCTTGAAGGCGGCATAGTGCTGGAAGACGAAGCCGATGCCGCGGCGCTGCGGCGGCTCAGCGGTGACGTCGATGCCGTTGATGGTGACGCGGCCGGCGTCCAGGGTTTCTAGTCCGGCGAGGGCGCGCAGCAGCGTCGACTTGCCCGAGCCGGACGGGCCGAGCAGGGCGGTCAACGAGCCTGCGGGGATGTCGAGCGTGACGTCGTCGAGGGCGCGGAAGGCGCCGTAGGTCTTGGTAGCGCCGGTGACGGTGATCATGCGGTCCTCCGGGAGCGTTCGAGCAGGGCGGTCGCGAGCAGGGTGACCAGCGACAGCCCCATCAGCAGGGTGGCGGCCGTGTAGGCGCCGTAGGCGTTGGCGGCGTCCACGTAGCGGTGATGGACGAGCAGGGTCAGCGTCTGGCTCACGCCGGGCAGGTTGGACGAGACCAGCAGCACCGCGCCGTACTCGCCGAGGCCACGGGAGATGGTGAGCAGGGTGCCGTAGAGCAGGCCCCAGCGGATCGACGGCAGGGTGATCCGCCAGAACGTCTGCCAGGGCGTCGCGCCGAGGGTGGCCGCGGCCTGTTCCTGGTCGTCGCCGAGCTCGCGCAGCACCGGTTCGAGCTCGCGCACCACGAACGGCACCGTGACGAATGCCGTAGCCAGCACCATGCCGGGCACCGCGAAGACGATCTTGACGCCCGCACCGGCGAGGGCGCCGAACCAGCCGGACGCGCCCCACAGCGAGATCAGGGCCACACCCACGACCACCGGCGACACGGCGAACGGCAGGTCGAGCAGCGTTTGGATGACCGCCTTGCCGCGGAAGCGTCCGCGGACGAGGGCCAGCGCGGCGACCGTGCCCAGGATCACGTTCAGCGGCACGACGATCGCGAGGATCAGCAGGGTCAGGTTGAGCGCCGAGATCGCCGCCGGGGTGGTGATCGAGGCCCAGAAGGACGCGAGGCCCGGTCCCAGCGCCTTGGTCAGCACGGTGGCGATCGGCAGCACGACCAGGACGGCGAGGTAGGCGATCGCGATCGTGCGCAGGGTGAGCCTGGCGGGGGTCGAGAGCCTCATCCGACGCCCCCCGAGTCCCGGGAGCCACTCTTCAGGCCCGGCGCTGACGGCGAAACGCCGTTGACGTCTGCCAACCTGACCCGCGAACCAGTCAGGGCGTCGGAATCTGAGCGGTCTGGCGACGCCACCGTCGTAACCCGTCGATCCCGGGTCACGTACCGGATCGCCACCAGCACCAGCGCGGCGATCGCCAGCAGCGTCACCGACACGGCCGCAGCCCCAGCGGGGTCGCCGATCTCGATGCGCTGGGCGATGTACTGGCTGGCCACCTGGGTGCGTCCGGGGAGGTTGCCGCCGATGAGCGCCACGGACCCGAACTCGCCGACCGACCGCGCGAACGCCAACGCCGCGCCCCCCAACACCGCCGGACGGATCGCCGGCCAGATCACCGTCTTGAAGGTCACCAGATTGGACGCCCCCAGCGACGCCGCCGCTTCCTCGGCCTCGCGGTCGAGCTCGGCGAGCACCGGCTGCACGGATCGCACCACGAAGGGCAGCGTCACGAACGCCAGGGCGACCGCGACCCCGAGCGGCGTCGCGTTCAACCGGACGCCGATCGGGCTGTTCGGCCCATAGAGCGACAGCAGCACGATCGACGTGACGATCGTCGGCAGTGCGAACGGCAGGTCGATGAGGGCGTCCACGATCCGCTTGCCGGGGAACTCGTCGCGGGCCAGCACCCAGGCGATCACCGTGCCCACCACGGCATTCAGGATCGCCACCGCTGCCGACAGCAGCAGAGTCGTCCGCAAGGCTGCGACCGCCCCCGGGCTCGTGGCGGCCCGGACGAACCCACCCACGCCCTCCCCGAACGACGCGACCGTCAGCGCCGCCAACGGCAACGCCACCACGACGCCCAGCCACAGCACGACCACCCCGACCGCCAGGCCGGGGCGTCCACCGGCCCCAGGCCGACCGGACGCCGCCGCGACGTTCGCCGCGGCGTCCGGACGTCGGGTCAAGGTGGCGGTCATCCGGTCACCTTCGAGTACAGCTGGGTGATCGCGCCGGTCGACTTGTCGAACAGGGACGCCGTGACGGCGGGCCAGCCGCCGAGGTCGGCGATGGTCCAGAGCTTGGCGGGTTGGACGAACTCGGGGTGGGCCGCCAGCACGGACGCGTCCGCCGGCCGGTAGCCAGCCCTCGCGACGGCCTCCTGGCCGGACGGCGACTCGACGTACGCCACGAAAGCCCTCGCGGCGTCCGGATGGCTGCTCTTGCTGACGACCGCGACCGCGTTCTCGATCTTGAAGGTCTGGTGCGGCACCACGTACTCGACCGCCTCCCCGGCCTTGATGGCCGCGATGGCCTCGTTCTCGTAGCTCAGCAGCACGTCGCCGGTACCCTGGCGGAACGACTCGGACGCCTCCGCCGCGGACGCCGGCTGGCTGTGGATGTGGTCCTTGACAAGGGAGGACACGTACGCGAGCCCCGCCGCCGGGTTCTTGCCGCCGTCGGACGCCGCCGCGTAAGGGGCGAGCAGATTCCACTGAGCCGAGCCCGAGCTGAGCGGGTTCGGCGTCACCACCGACACCCCGGACGCGAGCAGGTCGGGCCAGTCCTTGATGCCCTTGGGGTTGCCCTTCCGGACCACCATCACGACGACCGAGCCGAACGGCGTCCCGTGCAGGGTGCCGGCATTCCAGTCGGACGCCACCAGCCCGGCCGTCACGAGGCGGGTGACATCGGGGGCGAGCGAGAAGGCGACGACGTCGGCCGGGGCGCCGGCCGCGACCTTGCGTGACTGGTCCCCGGACGGGCCGTACGACGCCTGGACCGTCCCGCCGCCCGAGGCGGCGTAGCCCTGACCCAGCGCGTCGAAAGCGGGTTTGGCTACGGAGAATGCGTACACGTTCAGCGCCGTCCCTGGCTTCGTGGACGCCGACGCGCCGCCCGTGGCGTCGCTGGCTCCACCGCCCGCGCAGCCGGTCAGCATCATCGCGCAGGCCAGTGCGAGCGCGGCGATGCGGGACGGGCGGACGCGACGGGAGTTCATCGAAGGGCCTTTCGTGAAGCGACAGCTGGGCAGGACAGGGGCCAGCGGCGTCCGATTGGCTCTGGACATGAAAAGAGCCGGGCGACGATGGCCCGGCGAAAAGGTGCGGGCGCGTCAGGACGCGCGACACATGGCAGACAAAACGCGACCGAAATCAACGTGGGCGCGGCCCACGAGGATGACGGTGTTGGTGCTGCTCATGAGTTGAACGATATTGGACGCCGCGGCGCCTGTCGCACGTCGGCGGCCTCTCGACGGTGCCGATGCGAGGTGAAACCCCTTGTCACAGGGCGATACAGAGCGTTGAAAGTTCAACCTTCGCCCGTCTCACCCCCTGGGATCGACCGCTCAGATCGCTCGAGTGCGGTGGGACGACCGCAAGCTCGGCAGGTGGCCTCCCGGGTTTCGAAGGCTCTAGCCATGACACTCTGGGAGTCCGCCCCTCAACGCCAGAGGTGGGTCAAGTCGCGCTGAGTTGCCAGGCGCTCGACTGCATCGCTGGATATACCCATGACTCGCCCCAGAACGAGGGGAAGGGGGCGGTAGCCTGGGGCACTGATCGGAGACTCTAGTGGTGTGTGTCGTTAGTTCCTTTATGGTTGGGTTCTTGGGATGATGGGGTATGGCGAATCGTCCTGCCCCTGCCCTGGGGTTGCGTGAAGG
>NZ_FXTL01000008.1 GCF_900182665.1 Propioniciclava tarda | reverse complement strand
GGCGACCCCGGACCCAAGGGCGACCCCGGACCCAAGGGCGACCCCGGACCCCAAGGCGACCCCGGACCCAAGGGCGACCCCGGACCCCAAGGCGACCCCGGACCCAAGGGCGACCCGGGCGACCCCGGCACCGACCTGACCAAGATCGTCCTGCCCAAGATCGTGGGGCTGTCGTGGCCCCACCGTGGACGGGTCGCGACCGCGGCGGCGATCCGGCGGCAGAAGGCGCTCGGGGTGGTCGTCGGCTTCAGCGAGCCGATGGACCAGAGCACCCTGGACGCCATCTCCTGCGCGGTCTACCTGCGCCAGCCCGACCAGGTGCCGGGCTTCACCGGCTACCGCTGGGTCGGGCTGCGGGTGCCGGTGACGCCGGTGACCGTGGACGCCAAGTGCGGCGTCCCGATCAAAGAGGTCCTGGACGCCAAACCACCCGCCGACAAGGCCAACGGCGTCCTGCTGCCACTCGGCCCGGACGCCCCGAACGGGGTCTACCTGGTGGTCCTCGAGGGCGACCTGATCGCCTCGGTCCGCCAGGACCTGCGGCTGGACGGCAGCAAGGGCCCACTGGCCCTGGACGGCAACCACCTGGCCCCCGGCCTGACCGACCGCTGCCCCACCGGCGACCTCATCGAGGGCGGCCGGTTCGTGAGTTGGTTCATCCTCGGAGAGGAGCAGCTGTGACCATCTACAGCCACCGGGCGACCCGCCCGGCCACCGCCGCCCAGGGGGCGACCGCACACGCGGCGTCCTGCACCTGCCCGGTGTGCGCGGGGCTGCACACGTTCGTCCGGCCGAGGTTCTTCGCGGGGCAGTTGCTCACCGACACCGAGCTGACCGGCCTGACCACCTACATGCTCGACAAGCAGCGCCTGCACAACCGCTACCTGCACGGCTACGGCGTCGTCTGCGGGCTCCAGGTCGAGTGCGACGGATGCGGTCCGGGCGTGATCGTGCGACCCGGCTACGCCCTCGACCAGTGCGGCAACGACCTCGTGCTGCCCGACTCGATCACCGTGCCGGTCGACAAGCTGATCGCCGCCTGCACCGCGACCGGGAAGGTCGCCGACTGCGATCCGCCGAGGTACCCCACGGCGTCCGGCTGCGACGACGGTGAGCAGACCTGGTGCCTGTGGGTGCGCTACCGCGAGCAGCAGGCGCGTCCGGTGACGCCGCTGGGCGGCGGGCCGGCGCCGACCTCGTCGTGCGGCTGCGGCTGCGGCGGGACGACGTCCACCCCGTCGACTGGCGGCTGTGGCTGTGGAGGCACCAAGGCCGCGCCCACGGCGTCCGGCTGCGGCTGCGGCGGCACCGGGCGCACGTCCCGGGCCACCACGTGCGGGTGCACGAACGCCCCGGCGCAGGCGCCGAGACCGGCGGGCTGCGAGCCGTCCCGGACGTATGAGTACGTCGAGTTCGGGGTGTCCCCGCGCGACGCCGCGTGCGACGACTGGGGCACGGCGCTGGCCGGCACCTTCCCGGCGCGGGTCGTCGAGTGCATCACCCGGCTGCAACCGCTGCTGACCAAGGGGATGAGCAAGAACCTGCAGGGCAGCGCGCTGTCGATGGTCACCGGCGGCACCAAGGGGCTGTCGACGGGGGCAGCCCGCGACGCCCTGTGCCAGCTGTACGCCAACGTGGTCGACCTGTACCGAAACGACCCGATGCGCACCCAGTGCGTCCTGCCCGAGGAGCTGCAACAGATCGACTGCGCGCCGCAGCGTCCCAACGAGACGGACGCCGAGTTCGGCAACCGGCTGGTCCTCGGCCTGCAGCAGTTGGTGTTGCTGGTGGTGCTCTACCTGCGCGACTGCGTCTGCTACGCGGCCCTCCCGCCGTGCCCCGGCCCGGCCTGCGACGACCGAATCGTCCTGGCCTGCCTGACGGTGAAGAAGGGCGTGGTCACCAAGATCTGCAACCATGCCTGCCGCAAGTACGCGGGCTCGTTCGTCAACCGCGAGTACTGGCTGCCGATCGGCCCCGTGCTCAGCCTGTTGGCCGCCAAGCTGTGCTGCTTCCCCCTGAGCCTGCCGAAGGTGGGCAGGGAGGTCGCCGACCCCGCCTACGTGCACGGGAAGGTGGCGCGGCCGCTCAGCGTGCGTCGCTACGACAACCTGCTGGGCGCCCTGCGTGCCGACGACTTCGCCCTGGCGGGCCTGTGGAAGAAGCGGGCGTCCCAGGCGATGGGCAAGCTGCGGGTCGCCAACGTCTTGTCGTCGGTCGAGCGGTCGCTGGAGAACGCGCGCGGGTCGGTGCGGCTGGCGTCCTACCTGCATTCGGATGCCGCCGAGGCATCGGCGGTGCTGGCCAAGAAGGGCGTCAAGGTACAGATCGTCGAGGTCTCGGACGCCAGCGAGGGGCTCGCGTTCGACGCGATCCCGCGGGCGGCCGAGGGCGGCCAGGCCACCCTGTACGTGCAGGGCGGCCGGGTGGTCGGCGTCCGTGGGTCCGAGGGCGTCGACCTGACCGGGGGGTCGAAGTGACCGTCACAGGGGTGGGCCGCCCCGAGGTCGCCCGGCCCACGTACGCCGAGGGCCAGTTCCTCTCGGCGGCCGACTTCGTCGCCGAGCAGGAGTACCACCGGCGCGCCCTGGAGCGGCACGAGACCGGCCAACACACGTGGGGAGTGGTGGTCGGCTTCGACCTGGTCGAGGTGCCCGAACCCGCGGACGCCGGCCTGGTCGACGTCTTCTTGACCCCCGGGCTGGCCGTCGACGGCTACGGGCGCCAGCTGGTCTCATTCTCGCGGGTCCAGGTCGACCCCGCGCTGTTCGCGGCCTTCACGGACGCCAGCGCGCGCAGCGTCTGGCTGCAGTACGCCGAGACGGACGCCGCCCCGACCCCCGACGGCTACGCCGACTGCTCGGCCGCCACCCCGACCCGAGTGGTCGAGACCTTCCGGCTCGTCATCGACCCGGTCGACCCCACCACCGACGTGGTGGTGGACGGCGTCGTCGCGCTGCCGCCGCCGGCGTCCGGGGCCTCCATCCCCGTCGACACGTCGGTGCCTTATCAGGAACCTCCGGTGGAGCCGCCCCTGGCGCGCTGGCTGATCCCGATCGGCTGGCTGTTCTGGGACGGCGGCGTCCGGCGATTCCGGCCGGCGGGGGCCTACCTCACGCGTGACCGGCGCTTCGTGGGCGCGTTGGCGTCCGAGGTGCTCGCCCCCGGCGGGACGCTGCGGGTCGCCCCGCGCACGGCCTTCGCCGACCCGGACGCCGCCGACTTCGCGACCGTCGAGGGACGCCTGCGCGCCAAGGGGCGCGTCAACGCCGAGCGCGAACTGTGGATGGAGGGCACCAAGATCCGGTTCACCAAGACCGGCGGCGCCGAGCCTCCCGGAAAGCAGCTGACGCTGGGCCGGGACGCCGGCGTGGGTGCCGGCAAGGACCGCCTGCGGCTCACCCTCGGCGATGCCCCCAGCCCCGACGTGAGCCTGTCGATCGGCACCACTGCGGACGCCGCCGCGGCCGACCCGGTCGTCGAGGTGCGTGCCGACGGACGCGTCCGGGTGCCGCTCGGCCCGCTCGACCTCGGGACCGTCCACCGCCAGGAGGTGCAGTTCGCGGACGGCGCCTACGGGCTCGGCACCCAAGACGGCGTCCTGTACCAGCGCAGCCCCGCCAAGTTCGCCTGGTACACCGGTGGCGTCCACAGTGACACCGCCCTCGACCCAGGCACCGGCACGAGCGGGCCCGGCGTCCGGCGTCTCGTCTTGGACGCCGAGGGCGCGCTCGACTTCGGCGCCGTCACCCACCAGATGTTGAAACTGTGGAGCGCCACGGGCACCACGGTGTACGGCGTCGGCGTCCAGCCCTGGACGCTCTACTTCCGCACCGACGCCGACTTCTGCTGGTTCCGCGACGGCACCCACGCCGACGTCCGGAGCAGCGCCGGCGCCGGCGGCACCCTGGCCATGAAGCTGGGCGAGGACTCGACCCTGGAGGTGTTCGGCGCCGAACGGGTCTCGGGCGACGTCACCGTCGGAGCCGGCGGCAACGCCAAGGTGCTCACCCGGCACGTCAACGGCAAGTCGGGCTTCAACGACTCCGCCGACCACCTGTACCTGAACTGGGCGACCGGCCTCGACGTCTACGTCGGCGGCGGCGGGCTGGCGTCCGACCTCGACGTGAGCGGCGGCGTCCGGGTGCACGGGCCCGGGCAGTCGGCCGTGCAGTCAGTGATCAAGGTGGTGACGCGCGACCTCGTCGTCCAGAACGCGTTCAACGGCTTCGAGGGGCTGCCGGCCAACTGGTCGACCAGCTGGGCCGGCGAACTCGACGAGGTCTACAGCGTCTACTGCGTGCTGACGGGGTTCGGCCTCATCAGCTCGGAGATCTTCCAGGCCTCCCCCAGCCGCTCGGCGTCCGCGGACGCGATCCCGCAGTGGGTCTGGGCCAAGGTCGACGGCCACAGCAGCACCGGAGCCTGGGGACGCGCGTTCTGCTCGGAGTCGCGTCCCGACTGGGAGGACAACAACGGCACCGCGTTCACCGTCGTCGCCATCGGAAGGAAGCTCACATGACCGAACTCGTCGAAGCCCGCCTCGCCGAGGTGCGCGCCCAGCTGGCCGAGGGCGAGCGGGCCCTGGCCGACCTGGACGCCCAGCGCGAGCAGCTGGTTGCCAACCTGCTGCGGCTCTCCGGCGCGGCCCAGGTGCTGTCGGAGGTGCTGTCGTCCGCCCAGGCGGGCGCAACCCCGCTACGCGGGGCCCCGGCCGCGTAGGACGGCCTCGATGCCGGACGCCGTGATCGACTCCCTGCGCGTGCGTGGCCGCTGCCCGCACGGGCTGGGGGACGCTGCGGCGCACCGGCTGCGGCGCGCCCTCGATGCGGCCCCGGCGGCGCTGTCCGACGCCTTCGCCGAGTTGGCCGAGGTCGACCCCGGCGCCTACTGGGTGCTGCGTGAGGTGCGGACCCGGGTCAGCGTCCCCGCCGGCGAGCCGGACGCCGGACGCCAGGCCCGTCGCGTCGCCGAGGGGCTGGCGGAGTCCGTCGAGGCCATCGTCCGGCGGGGGCCGGGGGCGGACGCCGTCCGGTTCGCGGGGCGTCCGGACTACGTGGCCGCGTACGTGCGGGCCCGGCTGTCGGGCACCGAGCCGGGCTGGGTCTTCGCCCGGCTGGCGACCTTCGCCGCCCTGAGCGTCGGCGACGCCCTGATCGCCGCCGCGCGCGCCCTGGAGGTCACCGTGGTGGACGCCGTCGTCGCCCTCAGCGCGCCCGGTGGCGGCTGGGATCGGCTCGTCGGCGTCCTGGACGCCGCCCAGGCCGAGTGGCTGGCGTCCGCCCTGGCCAGCGCACTGGCCGACACCAGCCCCACCCGACGGGCGCTGGCGCGCGCGGCCCGGGCGCGCGCCGAGCGGCTGGCCGCGACGGGCCGACCACCGGTGGGCGCCAGCGGCGGCGGGGCGTTCGCCCTGCTGCTGATCGCGGAGTTGGCGGCGTCCGGACCGGTCGACGCCGGGGACCTGGCCGCCGTCCTGGCGGTGTCCCGGACGCCGGACCGGCCGGTCGCCGCGTCCCTGGGTCCAGGCTTGGAGCCGGACGCTGGTCCCGAGGTGCCGGGAGCGGAGGTCGCCGACGAGGCCGACGCCCCCGAGGCCGCGGGTCGCCCGGTGGCGGGTCCCCGGTCGTTCGTGTCTGCCGGCTGCGTCGCGTTCGTCCTGCTGCCGGACCTGGACGAACTGCTGTCGCGCGCCCCCGAGCTCGCCGCCCCCGGACCCGCGCCCGCCGCGGTCCGGGCGCGGATCCTGGCCGGGATGTTCGCGGGGGCCGTGGACGCGGACGACCCGGCCGTGGCGCTGGCGTCCGGCCTGGTCCGCGAGCCGGACCCGGCCGCCGTCGCCGCGCTGCTCGCCGTTCCGGCGTCCGCGCTGGCCGACGCGCTGGCGTCCGAGCCGCTCTCGTTCGTGCACCCGACGGACGCCGGACGCTTCGGCGGCGACCCCGCGGGCCGGCTCTCGGCCGCCCTGTTCCGGCGCTTCGCCGGCCACCTGGCCGGGTTCGGCCTGGCCAGCGCAGCCCACCTGATCCCCCGCGTGCTGCCCCCCGGCGGCCGGGTCACGGCCTTCGACGACGTCCTCGACGTGGCGTTGCCGCCCGTGCCGCTCGGGGTCCTGCTGGCGCTGGCCGGGCTGGACGGGTTCGTCTGCCGGCCGCCGTGGCTGGACGTCCGGGTGCTGGTCAGCCACGAGGCGATCCGATGAACCCCCTCGTGGCGTGGGTGGCCGAACTGCTGCTCGCGAGCTGGCGCCGCCAGGAGCGCGAGGGGCGCTATCGCGGGGCCGACGACTTCCGCGCCCTGCACATCGACCCCGCCGACGCCCTGGCCAGCTGGCGTGCCGCCACCGCCCCGGGTGCCCCCTGGCCGGACGGGCTGGCGTCCGGCTTCGACGCGGCCGTGCGGTTCCCGGACGCCCTCGGCCTGGACGCCGGCGAGACCCTCGTCGCGGCGCTCGCCGTCGCCGTCGAGGTGGAGCCGCGGCTTCGTCCTCTGGTGGCCGCGCTCACCGACGACCCCGGGGCCCGGCAGCCGACGGTCGGGCTGGCGGCCGAGCTGGCCGACGCGCTCGACCTTCCGCCCGCGGCGGTTCGCGCCGCCGTCGCGCCGGGCGGACGCCTCGCACTGTTCGGCCTGGTCGCGACGCTCGCCGTCCCCGGACGCCCCTCGCCCGCCGACGCGTGGGTGGTGGCGTCCGGCTGGCTCACCGACGCCGTCGAGGGCGAGGAGTCCGAGGCCAACGGCCTGGCCTGGGTGACGGCCGAGGCCGCGGACGGCGTCCGGACGACCGTCGTCTCCGGGGCCGACCACCTGCGCCACGCCGAGTCCGTGGCGGCGCCGTCGGGGCGCGCCGCCCTGTGGACGAACCCTCGCGGTGAGACCCTCCCCGCCGCGGCCCGGGCGGCCCTCCTCGCGGACGCCGTCCTGGTGGCCGCCCTCGACGACGTCCCCCCGCCCGAGCTGGTGGCCGCCCTGTCCGCCGTCGCCGAGGCCGGCGTCCGGGTCGCGGTGAGCCTGGCACCGGGGGTGTCGTGGGTGGCGCCGGCGTCCTGGCGGGTGCTCACGGTGTCCCCGGCGCCGGCCGCCTCCCGGGCCCGCCGGTGGGCGGATGCGCTGGCCCGGCGCGGCGCGGTGGCGCACGCCGAGGACCTCGCCGCCCTGGCGTCCGAGTACCCGCTCGGGCTGGACGCGATCGAGGAGGCCGCCGAGCGCGCGGTCGCGGGCTGGCCGGCGGACGACCCGCAGGTCCCGACGCTGGGCGACCTGCGGCTCGCCGCCCGCCGCACCGCGTGGCGCGACCTGTCGAGCTGCGCCCGGCCCGGGCCGACCGGCAGCGGCTGGGACGACCTGGTCGTGACCGACGCCATCGGTGGCCAGCTGCGCGACGTGGCCGCGGCGATCGGCCAGCGTGGCCGGGTCCTCGACGACTGGGGCTTCGGCGGGCGTCCGGGATCGCGCGGCTACCACGTCCTGTTCGCCGGGCCGTCCGGCACCGGCAAGACCATGTCGGCCGGCGTGATCGCAGCGGCGACCGGCCTTGAGTTGTGGGTGGTCGACCTCGCCCGAGTCGTCGACAAATACCTCGGCGAGACCGAGAAGGCGATCGACAAGGTCCTGCGCGCGGCGGAGGCATCCGGGGCGATGCTGCTGTTCGACGAGGCCGACGCCCTCTTCGGACGCCGCGGCGAGGTCAAGGAGGCCAAGGACCGCTGGGCCAACGTCGAGGTGGCCTTCCTCCTCCAGCGCATCGAGGAGCACGATGGCGTCACCGTGCTGACGACCAACGTGTCCCACCACCTCGACGAGGCCTTCGCCCGCCGAATGAGCCAGCGGGTCGAGTTCACCGTGCCGGACGCCAGCCTGCGGCGCCGGCTGTGGACGGCGTCCCTGCCGGCGGACGCACCGCTCGACGCGCGGTCCGACCTCGAGACCGTCGCCGACCGGTTCGAGCTGGCCGGGGGCGCGATCCGGACGGCCGCCCTGAACGCCGCGTACGAGGCGGCCGCCGAGGGGACGCCGATCGGGCTTCGGCACCTCGTGCGGGCGTCGGTGCTGGAGCTGGCGAAGTCCGGACGCCCCCCGACCCGGGCCGACCTGGGCGACCTCGGCGTCCACCTGGGGGCCGGCCGATGAGCGTCATCGTGATGGAGCCCTTGGTCATCCGCGGACGCGCCCCCGGCCGGGCCGCCGCGCCCGAGGCCATCGAGATGGAGCCCCTGGTGATCCGGGGGCGTCCGCTCACCAATCGGGCGGCCGGCGCCCTGCGGGAGGCGTCCGCGGACGCCGGACGCGTCGCGTTCGGCGGCTTCGGCTACACCCGAACCGCCGAGGACGATGCCCAGGTCCGCGCCTACGCCCGGGCCGCGGCCCGGCGCGGGTCGGGCCCAGCGACGCCCGCGCCCCCGATGCCGGACGCCGGGCCCGCGGTCGACCGGGCCGCGTTCGGCAGGGCCGCCTACGAGCGGACGGCCGAGGACGACGCCCAGGCGGCGTCCTACGTGACGGCCGATGCCCGCCCGACCGCCGCCCCCGCGGGGCCGGAGGCGATCGGGTCACCGGACGCCGCCCCGGCCGTCGGCCTCCCGGCCGCTGACGCGGGCGGTGGTGGCGAGACCCCCGACGGGACGCCCGACGCCGTCTCGGTGGCCACCCCGGACGCCGGCGTCCGGGCGGGCGCGGCGCCGAACCTGGCCGGCATCGACACCCCGGGCGCTCTGGTCGCGGCGGCCCGGGCCACGGCCGACGGCCTGCCCCACCCCGACGTCCCGCGGGCCCCGCTGGACCGGGCCTTCGCCCCCCTGGTCACCGCGGCGGCGGCCCGGGCGCGGCGTCCGATCCCGCGCGGTGGCGGGGGCAGCTACCCACCGCCGCGCCCGGTGGAGCCGATCGAGATCGACCCGGTGCCCACCGCGACGGCCACGCTGTCGTCCGCCTTGAACGACCGGCTGCCGGAGCTGAACCTGCCGGCGATCCGGGCGATGCCGGACGGCACCGTCCCGACGCTGCCCGCGGTCCGCGGGGTCGACACCGCCAACGAACTCGCGGTCGAGGTGGACGTCGACTCCCCCGCCGCCGACGCGGCCGACGTCAACGCGGCCGAGGCGTCCCGCCGGACGCGGGCCACCGCCCCCGCCCCCGACCCGGCCGCCGCCGCCCCCGCGCCCGTCCCGGTGTCGCCACCGGTGCTCGTCGACTTCCGGCGTCCACCCCCGCCGCCGCTGCCCCAGGCGGAAGCCGCGCTCGAGAACGCCCAGATCACCCGCGTTCTGGCGCTGATCGCGCAGAACGTCGAGACCCGCACCCAGACCCTGGTCGACGACCTGCGCGACCGCGCGTTCCCGCCCCACAAACTCGCCAACTACTACCTCGACGTCACCGACCCGATGAAGGAGACCATCCGCACCGGGCTGACCGCCAAGCTGGCCGAGCTCCGCGAGGCGGCCGGCATCACGGTCGAGACCCTGGACGCCGCCGTCCGGGCCAGGCAGGCCGAAATCGACGAGCACCGCACGCACGTCGCCACGGCCGCCGAGCTCGAGGTCGACCGCACCGCCACCACCCTGACCCGCGAAGCCGAGCGCGAGAACGGCCGCGCCGAGGCCCAACGCCTGCGCGACCAGGCTCGCCAGGTGGCCCGCTACCGGCAGGCGCTGCACTCGCGCGATCCCACCCTCGTCGAGGAGCTGGTGACCGCCCGGCTCGGCTACATCGACGCGGACGTCGGACGCGGCGAGGTCGCCATCGACGCCGCCAAGGCCCGGCGGCTGGAGTTGCTCGGCCTCTACGACACCGCCTACCGGACGGCCTACCGCACCGCCGACGACGCTTTCCAGCACCCGGCCGGACGCGGCCCCCGCGCGCCCCCCAACGTCGGCGACCGCCTCTGGTACGACGTGGCCACCGACGAGTTGGCCACGGCGATGACACGGCTGAACACGCAGACCGAGAACGACGCGGCGACCCTGGCCAACAGCGTCCGCGACGCGGGACTGGCCGCCAAGGCCGCCGTGCGCACCTGGTCCGACACCAGGCTGCGCCGCACGCTCTCCGATGACGAGCGGGTGGCCCGGACGACGCGCGACATCGACGCGACCAACACCGCCGTCAACAACGCGCGCGCCCAGGCGACCCGGGACGCCACCCGGGCGCGGCTCGTGGGCGAGATCCGGTTCGCGGCGGCGACCGCGCTGCGCACGATGGACGACGCCGACTCGGTCTCGCGCGAGCACATGATCACGCTCAACGACGAGCAGTTGCGCGACGGCCGGGCCTTCCTGGCCACCGGCGACGCCGGCGACCCGATGAGCGCCGTGGCGAACAACCTCGTGCGCACGTACGCTCGCGAAAACCTGGCCGACAAGCCGGCCGAGATCCAAACGGCCGTCTACGCCAAGGTGGCGGCGACCACGGCCGAGGCTGGGGAGCAGGGCGACATCTACTTCCCCGGGGGCGGCGGCGAGCTGGAGAGCCGGGTGAACAAGCTCTGGGACGCCTTCGAGGTCTGGCACGGCACCGCCGAAGAGGACGCCATCACCCAGCTGCAAGGCCTCGACTCCCACGCGTCCGCGCTGCTCAACCGCGCCTACTACCTGATCAAGGGCGAGAGCCTGCAGTGGCGGATCGGCGACGAGATGTCCGGCTCCGAGTACGACCGGGCGATGGGACTGGCCCGCGGCGACCGCGAGGGCCGACAGATGTACGCGCGCGGCGAGATCGCCGAGTCCCACGGCTGGTTCTCCAACGACTCCAGCCGCGCCCTGGACGCCGTCCGCAACCTGCCCCCCGGCGACGCGGAGGCCGTCGTCAACGACACCGACACCGCGGCCCACCTGCGGGCCGTGCTCGACGGCAGCCGCTGGGTGGACGCCCGCGGCTCGGTCACCGACGACCGCGGCATGCGCGAGCTCGACATCCTCACACAGCTCAACCGGCCCACCGAGGCGACCGACCCGGCGGACGCCGCCCGTCGCCGCGACCTGCAGGCCCGCGCGGACGCCATCGAGTTCGACCGCGCGGTGCGCCGCGGCACCGGCAGCAGCGCGCCATCCACGGAGGCGGTCATGGACCGGATCCGGGCCTCGGTGACGGCGTCCGCGCCCGACACCTGGTCGGACGCCGAGATCGACAACGAGGTGCGTCGCCGGGTGCGCGCGATGGAGAACGCGTACGAGGCCGAGTTCGGGTCGGAACTGCCCTCGGGCGGCGTGAGCGCGCTGCGCACCGCCGTCGCGCGCTACTCCTACGGAACCTCCCTCGACATCCGGCAGGCGCTGCTGGACGTCGACCGCAGCCGCGAGCGGGCCGGCCGCCTGCAGCGGACCACGGAGGGCCTCTACACCTCCGACTCGGAGATGAACACCGAGCTGACCAGGACCTACGACCAGGCCCTCGCCGAGGTGCGGCGCAACCGGTCGCGCCGCGAGGCCGTGGAGGCCCGCGCCCGGGCGCTCATGGAGGCCGACGGCATCACCGCCGGCGGACGGACGCCCGCGGCGTCCGAGATCGCCGCCTACCGGCAAGAAGCCGAGGAGGAGGCCGCCCGTGCCCTGTCGGGCGAGTGGATGCGCGGCACCAGCGCCGCCTTCGCCGACCGCTACGGACGCCGCTGGGGCGGCGGCGACGACCCCCTGCGGGACATGATCACGTCCGAGACCCAGTTCGCCGGCGAGACGGAGGCCCTGGCCCGCTATGCAGGAGGCGGCGGGCTGACCGCCGCCCAGTCGGTGGAGATCGGGCAGGCCGGCTGGGGCATGGACCGGTCGATGGTGCTGGCGGGCATCGGCAACCGCACCACCCAGCAGCTGACCCGCATCAGCGCCGACTACGCCCGCAACACCGGCGGGCGCGACGTCGACGGCCGGGTCGTGGGCGGGCGCGACATGCTGGCCGACCTGCGGTCCGAGACCGGGTCGTGGACCGACGAGACCCCCTCCACCAGGCTGGAGCGCGACGCGTTCGACATCCGCGAGGCGATGCGCGGCGTCCCGACCACCCCCCAGCAGACCTACGACGCGGCGCAGCGCCGGTTCGCCTACGAGCGCGACGTCTACTTCGGCGGGTCATCCGGCCGCCCCGCCGGACTGGCGCCCCAATTCGCGGCCCTGCAACGCCAGATGGACCGAGCGGACGCCCGGATGCGCGGTCTCGAAGCCGCCACGGCGTCCGGGGACACGGCAGCCGCGCGGCGCCTGGAGGCGGGCCTGGACGCCGCCCGCGCCAGCGTGGCCGTCTCCGCGGACGCCTACCGGCACGCTGTCGACGAGCACGTCGAGGGGGTCGCCACCAAGGTCGCCATCGCCGTGGCGCTGGCCGTCGTGGTCATCGCCGCCGCCGTCACCACGGTCCTGACCGGTGGCCTGGCGGCGCCGGCCTGGGTGGCCGTCGCGACCGCGGTCGGGGCGTCCGTGGCGGCGACCGCGGCGTCCATGGCCGTGAAGCAGTCGATGCTGGGCTCGGCCTACGGGCAGAACGCCTTCCGCACCGACCTGGTGATCGGCGTCGTGGACGCCATCGTCTCGGCCCTCACCGCCGGGCTCGGCGACAAGCTGCTGCGGCTGCGTTCCCTCGGCCAGCTGGCCGGCGCCCGGACGGCCGCCGCCCGGACGCTGGCCATGCGGGCCATCGCGGCCGAGCGGGCCACCCGACCCGTGCTGGCCCGGATGGCCGCCTTCGGCGCCGAACAGATCGCCCAGTCGGTGCCGACCGCGCTGGCCGGGGCGGCGCTCAACCGTGACACCTGGCGCGGCGACCCGCTGCGTAACGTCGCCGCCGCGGGCGGCATGGCCGCGATCACCGGCATCGGCATGGGCACCGTCATGCACCACGCGATGCCGCACGTCACGGGCGCCCTGGGCAGCGTCATCGAGACCGGCCGGATGCTGGTCGGCGGCTCCGGAGCCCACATCAGCGCCGACTCGGTGACGCTGGCGTCCTCGCGGCGGGCGGCGGCGTCCGGGGACGTCGAGGGGGCGGCCAACCGCGGCACCTGGGGCGAACGGATGGCCGCGCGGCGCGAGTACCTGCGCGCCAACCCGGGCGCGACCGACGCCGACTTCGACGTCGCGCTGATGATGGGCGGGATCGACACCCGGGCCCGGGCGGAGTCGGTGGCCGCCACGCTGCCCGAGCTGCGCGGCCAGCTGGTGGCGGGGCTCTCCGGCGCGGACGCCGAACTGGCGGCGCACGCCCGGATCGAGGTGCTCAGCGACGCCGAGTTCTTCGCCCGGACCGGCTCGGAGTCCAACGGCTACGCGGCCACGCTCAACGTCAACGGGGAGCCCGTCGTCGTGGTGCGCGAGGGGGCGCCGCCGACCCGACTGGCCGAGGAGGGCCGCCACGTCGCGCAGTTCTTCGACCCGGCCAACACGTCCCGGCTGGCGCTGATCGAGGAGGGCCGGCTGGCCGACTACGCCGCCCTGTCGGTGCCCGAGCGGATCGCCGCCTGGAACGCCAAGATCGACCTCGAACTCGACGTCCAACGCCGGGCGATCCCCGAACTGCGGGCCCGGCTGAACGACCCGAACCTGTCCGTCGAGCGCGCCAACGACCTCGGCCGCATGCTGACCGAGGCGGAGACGGCGCTCGAGGTGCTGTCCGGACGCCGCGCCCACCTCGCCGGCCTGGACGCCGCGACCGTCGCCCGGATGGCGTCCGGCGAGCTGCCCGAGCCGCGCTGGCTGGCCGACGAGCCGCGGCTGTTCGCCAAGGCGCCCGGCCCGCCGCCCCCGCCGCCGGCCGCGGTCCCCGAGACGTGGACCGAGGGCGGCCGCACGTTCATCGCCGAGCCGCACTTCATGGACGGCTCGCGCAAGTCGCGCTGGGTCGGGGTCTACGAGGGCGGCGAGCTGGTCGAGGTCGTCCTGCAGCGCCGCGACGGGGCGACCTGGCGCCTGTCCGGACGCGTCGGCCGCGATCGGGGCGGCGTGGCCGAGTTCGCGGCCCGGATGGAGCACGCGTTGGCCGCCACCGCCGACGAATCGGCGACCGTGCAGGTGCGCCAACTGGGCGGCCAGACGGGCACCGGGGCGGGGCTCGACGATCTGTGGTTCCGCTTCGAGACCCGCGCCAACGGGACGATCGACTGCCGCACCCAGGTGTACGAGGCCAAGAACTACGACGGCCAGGTGTCGAGCTTCACCGCGGTCGACGACAACTACCGCACCAACATGGGCCGGGCCCGGAGCCGGCTGGAGGCCCACCTGAAGAACTGCACCTGGGACGAGGTCGGCATGACCCGTCCCCAGGTCGAGGCGGCGATCCGGTCGATCGACGCCGGCCAGGTCGACGTCATCATCCAGACGACGGCGTCCACCACGGTGAACCCCGACCACATGACCGACCTGCAGCGCCGGCTGCGGCGCCGCACCGGACCGGGTGGCGGCAGCGGCGTCCGGGTGACGCACGACCCGACACCCATCGGCGAAGGGGCGATGATGGACGCCGAGGAGCTCTGGCTGCGCACCGAGCGGTTCCGGCGGATGGGCTACCAGGCCCCCGACAACGTCTTGTTCAAGGACCTGTCGAACACCCCGCGCGGCCAGACGCCCGAGTCGGTCGACCTCGCCGAGGCCGTGGTGGCGGCGCGCTCGCAGCCCGGCTCCCCGATCGTCGGGACGCCGAGGTGGGCGCCCGGGCGCACCCACTTGGTCGACAAGGCCGGGCCGTTCCTGGCGGTCCGGGTGGAGCGGCCGACGGGCACCGGCGCCTTCGACGCGACCGCCCGGGCCCGCGCGCTGCTCGCCGCCGCCGAGGCCGGGGTGACCCCGAAGGGCGGCAGCTCGGTGGCGCCGGTGCGCGTGGTCGTGGCCTGGGATCCCGAACTCACGACGTCCCAGGCCAGGGAGGTGCGGCGGGCCCTGGCGAGCATCGCCGCCGCCGAAGGCCGGACGGCCGCGGCGTCCAAGATCATCTGGCCAGCCGTCGCGGGCACGACGCCGTGACAAGGCCAACTGCTTTCTCATGTCGGGTCAGGTCGTGGCTCGAACCGGCAAATAGGACATCTTCCCGATCACCGGCACGGCCACGATGGCGGTCGGCTTCGCGATCCTTGCGAACATCACACTCGACAAGCCGCTGGCCTACCTGCTGGTCGCCATGTTCGTGGTCGGGCTCGGACTCGGCCAGCTCATGCAGACCCTGACGATGGCCGTCCAGGCGGCCGCCCCGGCTGCGGACATCGGCGTCGCCACCAGCTCGGCGACCTTCTTCCGCCAGATCGGCGGCACCCTGGGAACGGCGATCATGCTGTCGATGCTGTTCAGCTCCCTGCCTGCCAACATCTCGACGTCGCTGACCGACAAGGCGACGATCACCGCCGCTTTGGACGCCGCCCTGGATCCCGCGGTCGCCACCGCCCCGGCGAACCGGGCGATCATGGCCAAGATGTGGACGCCGGTCACCACCAAGATCACCGACAAGATCGACACGAGCCTCTCGGACGCCACCGATCAGGTGAAGACCCAGGTCGAGGCGGCTGTCCGCCAACAGGTGTCGACGATCGTCCATGCCAAGGCCGCCGAGGGCACCGGCAAGTTGGCCGACGGACTCGATTCTCTCGGCGCCGGGCTCAACCAGCTCAGCACCGGCACCGGCGCGTTCGTCAGCGGCGTCGGCAAGATCGGCGGCGGCACAGCCGGGGCCTCCGCCATCGCCAACGCGAGCGGCCAGCTGTCCAGCGGCCTCACCAAGCTGTCCGCGGCCGAGCAGACGGCAGCGTCCACCACACAGAAGTCCACGACCGACTACGCGGCCCTGGCGTCCGCCATGAAGACCCTCGGCGCCGACCAGCAGGCCTGCACGGACGGCGACAGCGCCGCGTGCGGACGCCTCGCATCCGACAACACGTCGGTCCAGGGCGCGATGACGGCCCTGGCCACCAGCGTCTACACGACCAGCGGCTACCTCAACGGTGGGTCAGGGAAGCCCGGCCTGGCCACGGGGCTGGCGCAGGCGGCGTCCGGAAGTACCAAGCTGTCGTCCGGGCTGACGCAGCTCGCCAGTGGGGCCCAACAGCTCGCGACCGGCGCGAACACAGCGGCCAGCAAGGGAAGCCTGCTGACGTCCGGGACGCGGAAGGCGGCGTCCGGAACGACCGCTATCGCCGACGGCGCGCACAAGCTGTCGGCCGTCGACGCCCAGATCGAGGACGCCGTCGCCAAGGCCCTTCCGGACGCCGAGGCCAAGGCCCTGCAGAAGGTCGCCGGCGAGAAGCACTTCACCGTCGTCGACGGACGCCTCGCGATCGATTACGCCGACCCGGTGCAGCGGCAGGCGATCATCGACTCGATCGTGCCCGGCCTGATCTCGGCCATCCGGGACGGCTCGTCCGACCAGGTGCAGACCGACACGTCGTCCAGCAACACGTCCTTCCTGACCGGCGCCGATCCGCGCCTGACCAAGCCTTTCCTCTCGGCGTTCAACACCTCGGTGGTGTCGCTGTACTGGACGGCGCTCACCGTCATGCTGTTCGCCTTCGTGATCACCCTGTTCTACCGGGTGCCTCCGCTGCGCACGCGCTCGGCGCTGGAGGAGAAGACGGCCGCCGCCGAGGGGATGCTCGGATGATGGCCGTGCGGCCGGCCGAGCCCGGACTGCGGGAGCGGAAGAAGGCCGCCACCCGCCAGGCGATCCACGAGGCCGCGCTGCGGTTGGGTGCCGACGGCGGCATCGCCGGAGTGACGGTGGAGGAGATCTGCGCGGTGGTCGACATCGCCCCGCGCACCTTCTTCAACTACTACCCGAGCAAGGCCGCCGCCGTATTCGACCTGCGCACCGAGGAGATCCTCGCCGAGGCGCTGGAGGTCTTCACTTCGGCGTCCGGGAACATCCTCGAGGACGCCTGCGACCTGGTCGCCCCGTACATCTCGCTGCCGGCCGACCTCAGGCGGATCAAGGACGCCCTCGGCTTCCAGCCCGAGCTGCGCCACGAGCTCTTGCTGCAGCTGATGTGCCTGATCAAGCCCCTGTTCCTGGCCTTCGAAAGGCGGACGGGGGACGCCCACTCGGCCCGCGTCGCGATGGGACTGCTGCTGGCCGCCGTGAACACGGCGATGGCCCGGAGCGACGTGGAGGCGACGCCGCTGGCGCAGCGACTGCGCGTCGAACTGAACGCCATGCGGGCGCTGCTGCCGGACTGACGGACGCCTCCCCTGGCTCCGGGGTCGGACAGGGAGGACAAACGGTGCCGGAGAAGAGACTCGAACTCTCACGCCCTGGGGGCACCAGAACCTAAATCTGGCGTGTCTGCCATTCCACCACTCCGGCCGTCCGGACGAGTCTAGGGGCTGGCGTCCGTCGGCTCGTCAGCGGGACGCAAGGCAGGGTCGTCCAGGGCCAAGGTGCGGACCGGTCCGGGGCCGGTGTCCGCCGTCTCGAACCGAACCGTCACCCGGCCCAGGCCCGAGCCCCACACCCAGCCCGGACCCATGGTCTCGTGGACCACGTCCGCACCCGGCGCGTACCCCAGACGCCGATCCCGGACGCCGGCCGTCGCCGGGGCCTGCGCGGCGGCCGAGGTCTCCTCCACGACGACGCCCACGGCGTCCGGCTCGAAGAGGGCCTCCTGGGCGACCTCGGTGAAGGACGCCACCCCGACTCCCAGCAGCCGGACGCCTTCGGACAGGTCGAGTCCGAAGACCAGCGACCGGGCCTGTCGCGCGATCACCTCGGGGCGGTCGGTCGAGCCGTCCAGCGTCTGCGACCGGGTGAAGGTCGTGAAGTCGGGGAGGCGCACCTTCACCGTGATCGTCCGGGCGAACAGGCGTGCCTTGGCGAGCCGCTCGCTCAACGTGACCGCGTCTCGCTCGATCAACGCCGCCAGCTGGGTGCGGTCGCGGACGTCGTGCTCGAAGGTGTCCTCGACGGAGATCGACTTGGTCTCGCGCTCGGCCTGGACCGCCCGGTCGTCGCGAGCGAACGCCAGCCGGTGCAGCCCCTCGCCGGACGCCTTCCCCAGCTCGCGGACCAGCTCGCGCTCGCTCAGCGCCTGGACGTCCGCCACGGTCTTGACGCCGAGGCGTCCGAGTCGCTCCATCGTCGCTGGCCCGACCCCGGGGATAGCCCGCGCCGGCAGCGGACGGATCGTGGCCTCCTCCGTGCCGGGCTCGATCAGCCTCAGGCCGTTCGGCTTGGCCAGCTCGGACGCCACCTTTGCCATGAACTTGCTGGACCCAAGCCCCACGGACGCCGTCAGCCCCGAAGTCTGAGCCTCGACGTCCTCGCGAAGCGTGGTCGCCACCGCCGCCAGATCGCCGGACGCCAGCGAGCGGCCGTCCACGGCCAGGTCGACGAAGGCCTCGTCCAGGCTCAACGGCTCGACCAGCGGCGACAGTCGTCGCAACAGACCCATGACGATCCCGGACGCCTCGCGGTAGGCCCCGAACCGTCCGGTCAGAAAGGCGGCGTGCGGACACAGCCGCCGCGCCTCGTGCATCGGCATGGCGGAGCCGACCCCGAACCTGCGCGCCTCGTAGGACGCCGTCGACACGACCCCGCGGTGGCCCAGCCCACCCACGATCACCGGCTTGCCCCGGAGCGACGGCTTGTCGCGCTGCTCGACCGCCGCGAAAAAGGCGTCCAGGTCGAGGTGGAGGATCGAGGCAGTGGATCTCATCGCGTCCAGTGTCGCACTGGAGGCTACTGCGCTCAGCACCGCGACCTTCGGTCAGGTGGACTGCGGGTCGATGCCGAAGCAGGGGTCGGTGACCATGTCAGCCGGCGCGTCCCAGGTCGTGCTCAGCTACACGATCTACGACTGCTCACCTCTGGTCGCCAACTGTCCGTAGCCGACGAAGTCGAACGGCCCGAGCGGCTCGCGGCGAGTCTCGACCCAGCGCGTGGGATCGATCTCGGGGAACGTGACGTGGCCGGACGCCTCCGCGTGCACCTCGGTCAGATCCAGCTCGGTCAGCCGCGGCCAGGCTTGTCGGTAGATCTCACCGCCACCTGCGACGTAGACCACGTCGTCCAGGGACGCCGCCAGGTCGAGGGCGGCGTCCACCGAGGCGACAGCGTAGGCGTCCACCCCGTCGGGGATCTCGACCGTCTCCGGACGCCGCGTGACGATGATCGTCGTGCGGCCCGGCAGGAAGCGCCCGATGGCGTCGTGCGTGCGGCGTCCCATGATCATGGGATGACCCAGGGTGACGCGCTTGTAGCGGGCCCAGTCCTCGGCGAACTCGAACGGCTGCTTCTCGCCGTCGCCCAGGACGCCGTTGGCTGCGACGATCGCGATGGCGATGAAGGAGGTCATACCGCGATCGGGGCCTTGATGCCGGGGTGGTGGGAGTACCCAATCACCTCGATGTCGTCCAGGGTGAAGGCGTCGATCTCGGTGACGGCCGGGTTGAGGCGTAGCGTCGGCAGCGTCGGGAACGGCGTCCTCGACAGTTGCTCGTACGCCTGGTCGACGTGGTTCACGTACAGGTGGGCATCGCCCAGGGTGTGCACCAACTCCCCTACCTGGAGCCCGCAGACTTGGGCCATCAGGTGCGTCAGCAACGCATAACTGGCGATATTGAACGGGACGCCGAGGAACACGTCCGCCGAGCGCTGGTAGAGGTGGCACGACAGCTTGCCGTCGGCGACGTAGAACTGGAAGAACGCATGGCAGGGCGGCAGGGCCATCTTGTCGAGCTCGCCCACGTTCCAGGCCGAGACGATCAGGCGACGGCTATCTGGATTGGTCTTGAGCTGGTCGATCACCTGGTTGATCTGGTCGATGGTGCGGCCGTCCGCGGCACCCCAGGACCGCCACTGATGGCCGTAGATCGGGCCCAGGTCGCCGTTGGCGTCGGCCCACTCGTCCCAGATCGTGATCTTGTTCTCGTGGAGCCAGCCCACGTTCGTGTCGCCGCGCAGGAACCACAGCAGCTCGCCGAAGACGCTGCGCACGTGCACCCGCTTCGTCGTCAGCAGGGGGAAGCCCTCGGCGAGGTCGAAGCGCATCTGGTGCCCGAACACCGACAGCGTGCCGGTGCCGGTGCGGTCGTCCTTGCGGACGCCTTCGGCCAGGATCCTGTCCAGCAGATCCAGATACTCGTCATCGGCCGCGTTGGACGAGGCGCCGTCCAGCGGCTCCTCGCCGGCGTTGAGGGCCCTGATGACGTCGACCATCGCCCGGACGGCCTGGCCGCGGTGGCTGATGGCGTCCTTCTCCTCCGCCGAGAGTTCGCCGTTGGTGCGGGTTTCGCCCTCCGCGACGAAAGCCGGGTCGTAACCGAACCCGTTGCTGCCGCGCGGCTCGCGCGCGAGGCGTCCAGGCATGCGACCGAAGGTCTGCCAGTGCTTCCCGTCGGGCAGGACCAGCGCCACCGCGCACACGAAGGACGCATCGCGGTCGTCGTCCGCCACATCGGCCAGCTGGTGCACCACCAGCGCCAAGTTCGCCTGATCGGACGCCTTCGGCCCCGACCACCGTGCCGACAGCACCCCCGGCATGCCGTTCAGGGCGTCCACCTCGAGCCCGGAGTCGTCCGCGAGCGCCGGCAGGCCGGTCGCCGCCACGCAGGCGCGCGCCTTCAGCAGGGCGTTGCCGGCGAAGTCGGGCTCGGTCTCGGCGGGCTCCGGGTAGGCCGCAACGTCGTCCAGCCCGAGCACCTCGACCTCTAGCCCGGACGCCTCGAACGTGCGCCGCAGCTCGACCAACTTCTTCGCGTTGCGGGTCGCGAGGACGACCTTGTCGATCTTCATCGCCCGAGCGCCTCGTTCTGCAGGCGGGTCAGCTCGGCGCAGCCGGCCAGGCCCAGGTCGAGCAGGCTGTTCAGGACGTCGCGGTCGAACGGCTCGCCCTCGGCGGTGCCCTGCACCTCGACGAACCGGCCCTCGCCGGTGCAGACGATGTTCATGTCGACCTCGGCGCGGCTGTCCTCCTCGTAGGGCAAGTCCAGCATGGGGACGCCGTCGATCACGCCGACCGAGATGGCCGCCACCGAGCCCAGCAGCGGCTCGCCCGCGAGCGCGCCCCGGGAGCGGAGCCAGTTCACGGCGTCCGCCAGCGCGACGTAGGCGCCGGTGATGGACGCCGTCCGCGTCCCGCCGTCGGCCTGCAGCACGTCGCAGTCGATGACGATCGTGTTCTCGCCGAGGGCTTTGTAGTCGATGACGGCCCGCAGTGAGCGGCCGATCAGTCGAGAGATCTCGTGGGTGCGGCCGCCGATGCGACCCTTCACCGACTCGCGGTCGCTGCGCGTGTTCGTCGAGCGCGGGAGCATCGCGTACTCCGACGTCACCCAGCCCAGCCCCGAGCCCTTACGCCAGCGCGGGACGCCCTCGGTCACCGACGCGGCCACCAGGACCCGCGTCTTGCCGAACTCGACCAGCACCGAGCCCTCCGCGTGATCGAGCCAGTTGCGGGTGATCGTGACCGGCCGAAGCTGGTCGGGGGCGCGTCCGTCGAGTCGTGAAGCCATGAGCGGTACCCTACCGGCGGCGTCCGACACGACTTGATCCTAGATACCCCCCTGGGTATATTTTCGGCGGAACCTGAGCGAAGGAGAACGACGATGTGCCGTCCCGTGAAGTGCGTGACCTGCGGCAAGACCACCTGGGCCGGCTGCGGCGCGCACGTCGAGCAGGTCAAGGCCATGGTGCCGGCCAACGACTGGTGCGGCGGACACCAGCCGCAGTCCCCCGCCAAGTAGGCGGCGGCCCTAGCCGCGCGAGACGGCGACGACCTGCTCGACGCCGTCCACGAAGCCGCCCGTCAGGCGGCGTCCGATGCCTTCGAACCGCTCCGGATTGCCCGTCGTCAGAAACGTCCTGGACGCCTCCCGCGCCTGGGCGTGCACCAGATCGAGGTCCGTGAGGGTGTGGAAAACCTCCTTGGCGCACTCCTCGGCCGAGCTGACCAGCGTCACCTCTTGCCCGAGCACGTAGGCGATCACGCCCGTCAGCAGCGGGTAATGCGTGCAGCCGAGGATCAGGGTGTCGATCCCCTGCTCGCGCAAGCCTGCTAGGTAGCCCTCGGCCACGCCGAGCAGCTCGGGGCCGCCGGTGATCCCACGCTCGACGTACTCCACGAAGAGCGGGCACGGCTGTGTCAGCAGTTCCACACCCGGAACCGCCGCCACCGCGTCGTCATAGCTGCGGCTCGTCGCCGTGGCCTCGGTGCAGATCACGCCGATGCGTCCGGTCTTGCTGACCTTCACCGCGCGCCGGGCCGCGGGCAGGATCACCTCGATCACCGGCACGTCGTAGCGCTCCCGGGCGTCCCGCAGCACCGCGGACGAGGCCGAATTGCACGCGATGACCAGCGCCTTCACCCCGGACTCGTAGAGGTGATCGAGGCACTCGAGCGCGTATTCGCGAACCTCCGGAATGGTCTTGTCGCCGTAGGGGGCGCGGGCCGTATCGCCGAGATAGACGATGTCCTCGTTCGGCAGCTGGTCCCAGACCGCTCGCGCGACCGTCAGGCCGCCGAAGCCCGAGTCGAAGATCCCGATGGGCAAATCGATGGACGCCGTCACGGCCGAGCAGTCTACGTCGCCTCAAGCGGTCGCCGGGCGGCGCAGCGTCAGCGCGACCAACGCCGGCCCGTGGCGTCCGGACGACGGGCCTGGCGCGCCGCACCCGGCGGTCCCCTCGGTCGTCCCGCTGGCGCACCCGCCGCAGCCACCGGACGGGCAGCCCATCGCCAGCTCGCGGGCGTCGAGGCGTCCGAGCCGGATCAGGTGGTCGACGCTGGCGTCGACGACGTCCCGACTGAGACCGGTGGACGCCTGCACCTCGGCCAGGCTGGACGCGCCCGCCTCGAAGGCGTCCAGGACGCGCGTCAGCGGTCCGCTCACAGCAGGCTCGCCACGTTGAACACGGCAACAGCCGCCAGCCAAGCGACCGTGAGGTTGATGAGGACGCCAAACAGCGTCCAGCGCAGGCCGATCTCGCGCTTCTGCGCGGCCAGGGTGGCCACGCAGGGCGTGTAGGCCAGCACGAAGACGAGGAACGCCGCCACCGCCGCGAGCGTGTGCCCGCCGGACGCCGCCGCGAACGAGTTCGTCAGGTGGACGCCGAGGTCGCCGGGATCGCCCTCGGCGATCGCGTACGTCTGCGCCCACGAGGTGAGCACGGCCTCCTTGGCGACGAAGCCGACGACCAGCGCGGACACCAGCTCCCAGGAGCCGAATCCGGCCGGGGCGAAGATCGGCGCCACGAACCGTGCCATGGCGGCGTACAGCGAGCCCTCGATCGGCACCTCACCGAAGGCGCCCGGCCCGGCTGGAATGGACTGCAGCAGCCACACCGCGCACACGGTGGCGACGATGATGCCGGACGCGGTCTTGAGGAAGCCCTTCAGGCGCGTCCAGGTGACGGTGGCGGTGATCGCGAGCGTCGGGCGCTGGTAGGGCGGCAGGTCCAGGATCAGGGGCTCGTCGCCCATGGTCCGCCACAACGTGTGTCGCAGGGCCAGGCCGACCAGGATGACGAACACGATCGACGTCACGTAGAGCGCGAACACCACGGTGCCGGCGTTGCGGCCGAAGAACGTGGTGGCCAGCAGCATGTAGACCGTCAGGCGGGCGCTGCAGGACGTGAACGGCACGAGCAGCGCGGTCAGCGTGCGCTGGCGCGGGTTCGACAGGATGCGCGTCGCGCTGACGGCGGGCACGTTGCAGCCGAAGCCCACGACCAGCGGCAGGAACGCCTTGCCGGGCAGGCCGATCGCTCGCATGAGGCGGTCGGTCACGACCGCGGCGCGGGCCATGTAGCCGGAGTCCTCCAGCAGGGCGAGCAGCACGAACATGATCGCCATCAGCGGCACGAACGTCAGCAGCATGCCGACGCCCGCGATGAGCCCGTTGACCAGCAGTCCCTCGACCCAGGTGCCACCGAGGCCCAGCGCGGCCAGACCGGCGCGCGCGGCGTCCGACACGGGGCCGGAGAAGAAGCCGTCCAGGGCGTCCTGAAGGGGGGCGGCGACCGTCGTCGTCGCCTGGAACACCAGCCACATCACGCCCAGGAAGACGATCGGCCCTCCGATCGAGTGGGTGGCGACGCGGTCGATGCGGTCGCTCCAGTCGACGCGGGCGCGTCCGGAGTCGTGCGTCGCCGACGACGCGGCGGCGTCGATGAAGGCGAAGCGCTCGTCCTCGCGGGCGAGTTCATCGGACGCCTCTGGTCGCGTCCGCGGCGCCGGGACGCCGTCCGCCAGGCTGGTGGCCACGGCGTCCCCGAGGCGATCGAGTCCACGCCGGCGGCGCGGATCCAGCGGCACGACCGGGCAGCCGAGGGACGCCGCGAGGGCGTCCGCGTCGACGGTCACGCCGCGCGCGGCGGCGACATCGTTCATCGACAAGGCGACAACGCAGCGCAGGTTGAGTTCGCGGACCTGGGTGACGAGGTAGAGCGAGCGGGCGAGGTGGGCGGCGTCCGCGAGGACGACGACCAAGTCCGGACGCCCCGGCCCGTCGGTCACCAGCAGATCACGCGTGAGCGCCTCATCCGGGCTGATCGGGTCGAGGCTGTACGCCCCCGGCAGGTCGATGAGGTCGAGGGCCACACCGTTGGCCTTCCAGGGGCCGCGGGCGATCTCGACCGACGTCCCGGGCCAGTTGCCGGTGTGCGAGCGCAGGCCGGTCAGTCCGTTGAAGAGCGTCGACTTCCCAGAGTTAGGCGCGCCGACGAGGGCGACCACGGGGGTGCCGGCGGGCGAGGCCACGTCCGGGACGACGCAGCACTCGCGCTCAAGGTCGAGGCCCGGCAGGTGCCGATGCTCGCTGGTGTCGATGTTGGAGGTCATCATCACCGCTCAGGCGGCGGCTTCCACCGTCAGGCCGCCGAGCAGGGCGGAGCCCAGGGCAACCCGCGCTCCGGCCACCGCGACGACGCGCGCACCGCCGGCGAGCCGTTGCACGAGGCGCAACTGGGCGCCTTGCCGCAGGCCGAGGGACGACAGGCGACGGGTCTGCGCAGGCTCCAGGCTGGACCCGGTCAGGACCAGGGTCTGGTGAAGCGGTGCCTGCGTCAACGTCATGAGGTAAGGCTAACCTAACTGTGTCGCGTCCGCAGGACATCCTCCCGATCAGCGGAACACCGTTTCGCTCCACGGGGACGCCGGGCGACGCACCTCAGGCATAGCTGATGCTCTGCAACACCTGCTCGACCAGAGCCCGCTCGACCCCGAGGGACGGACCCTCGGGGTGCGGTCAGCCCAGCCCTGGGAGCCGTCCGAGCCCGTACGCCTGGTGGACCAGCTGGATCGGGTGGACCGTCTTGACCCCGGTCGACTTCGCGATCTGCCAGCGGCAGGTCTCCGTGTCGCAGGCCGCGAGGCCCTCGTTCAGCTCCAGCACCAGGTCGAACAGCGGCTTGCCCACCGCTTGGGCGATCTCGTACTTCTCCTTCTTCAGGCCGTACGTGCCGGCGATCCCGCAGCAGACCGCGTTCGACTCGACGACCTCCAGCTCGGGGATGAGGCGCAGCAGATCGGCCGCGGGCATGCCCATCCCCTGGCTGCGCACCTGGCACGGCTGGTGGTACGGCACCCGCAGCGGGATCGGCGCGAAATCGGTCGGCAACTCCCCCGCGTCGTAGAGCTCCATCAGGAACTCGGAGATGTCGCGCGTGCGGCGTCCGACGTCGGCGAGATCGGGATCGTCCAGCCCGAGGATCTCGTGGGCCTCGTGCTTGAGCATGCCGCCGCAGCTACCGGCGACCGAGACGACCGGCGCGGCCGTGCCGGGCGCGCGCAGCTGCCCGACGAGTTTGAGCACGGCGTCGGACGCCTGCGCAAAGAGTCCGTTGCTCTGCTCGGCAAGACCACAGCAGCCCTGCTCGGGGACGATGACCTCGAAGCCGAGGTGCTCGAGGACTTCGATCGCCGCCTTGGCGGCCTCGGTCTCGAAGAACGCGCCGGCGCACCCGTGGAAGAAGATCACGGGTCCGCGGGTCGGCGCCTTGGTCGGCGCCGGACGCTTCTTGAGCCAGCCGCGCAGCGTCTGGCCGTGCGCGGTCGGCATCGGGGCGGACGCCGCCACGCCGACCGCCAGCTCCATCACCCTGCGCGCCGCCGAGTTGCCGAGGACGGCGTTGGCGACGGGGGCCAGCGGGGTCATCGCGCGGCCCATCAGCGTGGTCTGGGTGATGAGTCGATCGCGCACGGGGATGCCGTGCTCCGCCTTCATCACCGCGCGCGCCAGCGAGTTGAGCTCGGCCACCTTGACGCCTTGGGGGCAGACCACCGAGCACGTCCCGCAGCTGGAGCAGTAGTCGACCGAGTGGTCCACCGACTCGCCGTCGCGGAAGCGTTCCGCCTGCGGCCCCACGAACTTGGGCCCCGAGAACAGCGGCGTGACCGCCGAGACCGGGCAACTCTGCTCGCAGATCGTGCACTTCACGCAGTGGTCCAGGGTGGCGCGGTTGAGCTCGTTGTTGAGCCTTTCGCGCAGACGCTTGGCCTCGTCCTTGCTCATGCCGCACCTCCGATGATCGCGTCCGCCGCCCGGACGGCCGTCGCGACGGCGATGCCGTCGCCCGACTTCTCCCGCCAGCGCTCCGCACCGGCGATGAGCCCCCCGGCCGCGTACAGGTTGGCGTAGACGGCGGCTTCGCCGTCGACCGGACGCCCCGCGGCGTCGGTCCGGACGCCCACCTGGAACAGTCGGTGCGGGGCCCAGAAGTCCGGCCCGACGAGGTCGGGCGAGCTGGACGCCGTGAGCGGCAGCCCGAAGAGTCGCTCCGCGATGGTGCCGTAGCTGTCCACGGCCAGAGCGCCGCTCTCGAAGCCTCCGGGGGCGTACACGACGTGGGCGGCAGCCAGCTCGCGCGGACCGCCCGCGGCAGCGACGGTGACCGAGCGGAGGCGTCCGTCCTTCGCCTGAAAGCCCGTCACCAGGCTGCCTTGGACGTGCCGCACGCCGGCCGCCCGCAGGCGGCCTAGCAGCGCCTCGTACAGCCGGATGCCCGGAACGGAGGGCGGCTGCAGCGGCACTTCGGCGACCGGACGCCCCACGCGGGCGCTGACCTGTCGCCAGACCCCCAGGCGCCGCAGGCCGAGGACCGCCGGGAGCAGAACCACGTCGCACTCCCCCGCCACCGCAGCGACGGCGGCCGCGAAGGCATCGGCGAAGGCCACGTCGTCGAGGGCGCGCGCGTAGGTAAGGCCGGACGCGTCCGCCTCGCCGGGGCGCGCGGGCAGGTCGATCCAGGCGGGGTGCGCTTCGATGGCGCCGCCGTCGGGCGCAGGCGTCCGGGCGAGGTTGCCGGCGACGAGTTCGGGCGAGAAGTCCTTCAGCTGGCGGACGCCGACGACGACGTAGCGCCTGCCACCGACCACCGCGCCCTCGACCATCGACGGCTGGGCCAGGCAGGTGGGGCGGATCGACCCCAGCGCGGTCGGCAGGTGCAGGTTGACGCCTGGGTCGCCGACCAGGAGTTCGGGGCCCAGCTCGTCGCGCAGCCAAGCGGCGGACGCCGCGACGGCGTCCGGGCCGATGCCGCTGTACGGGTGGTCCGAGGCGACCGCGCGGACGGCGTCCAGCGGTGCGAACACCCGATCGGGCGCGTACCCGAGGATGTCGATCGTGCCCTGCGAGAGCCCCAGGCCCCCGGCGCCCTTGGCGACCAGGGTGACGGGGCGTCCGGCCTGGGCGAGGCGAAGGGCCGCGCAGAGCCCCGCGAGCCCCGCCCCGATGACGATGTCTCGGCTCATCGGACGACCTCCTCTGCAGGCTCGGGCAGGTGCTCGATATCGAACGTGCCGGAGTAGATCCAGTGGTCGATCGCGGTCTGCCGGACCTGGTCGCCGTGCAGGATCGGCCACAGCCCGATCCAGCGGTTCCTCAAGAACAGCCGCAGCAGCCCCGACGCGCGCTCGGCATCCACGGCCTGTTCGGTCACCGCGACTCCGGCCGCGCGCGAGGCGCAGAAGCCGCCCTGACAAGGCCCCATGCCCAGCCGGAGCTGGCGCCGCAGGTCGTCGAGGGTGGACAGCGGCTGCGCGTCCAGCAGGTCGGTGAACATCGAGCGGCTCATCAGCTCGCACTCGCAGATGATCTGGTCGTCGAGCCGATCCGCCTCCCGATCGGCGAGGCGGTGCGTGATCGTGTAGTGCTTGGCGTCGCCGTCGTAGGGGATCTCTTCGGACGCCGTCCGGCACGCGCGCGACTCGCCGAGCTGGTCGCACATCGCGTCCACGATGTGCTCGGCCATCAACCGATACGTCGTCAGCTTGCCCCCGCCGATCGTGAGCAGGCCCTGGACGCCGTCGCGGGCCAGGTGGTCGACGACCGCCATGCCGCGGCTCATGTGCCGGGTGTCGTCGGACGCGACCCGGTCGTCCTTGATCAGCGGACGCGAGCCCGCCCAGGCATGCACGGCGCGGGCCTGCCGGAACCCCGGGATGAGCTCCTCGCCGGCGTCCAGCATCTGCTGGACCTCGGCGGCCGGAATGGGCAGGTGGTCAGGATCGGACTCCTTGACGTCCGTCGTCCCGATCACCGAGACCGTGTGCACTGGCACCAGGATGTCGCCGTCGGCCGGATAGATCAGCCGGTTGACCACGGTGTTCACCAAGCGGTGGTTCATCGCGATCATGATCCCGCGGCCGGGCACGACCGGCACGGGCGGCAGCCCGGTCAGCTCGGTGATCTGGCCGGCCCACGGTCCGGCGCAGTTCAGGACGAACCGGCACTCGATGAGGACGTCCTCGTCGCGGCGCTGATCGTGGCAGCGCACGACCCGGACGGCTCCGTCGGCGACTTCGATGTTCGTGACCGGGTGGTACGTGAGCACCTGGGCCCCGTACGCCTTCGCCGAGTTCACCGCGCCCCACACCAGCTGCCAGCCGTCGACGGACGCGTCCTCGACCTCGATCGCCCGGACGATGCCCGGGTTCAGTCGGGGCTCGCGCCTCAGGGCCTCGCGAACCGAGATCTCCCGCGCCGGCACGCCGGTTGCCCGCGCGCCGGCCAGGAAGCGGTCGCCGTAGTCGGGATCATCGCCGGGCACGGCCACGAACAGCCCGCCCGTCCGCTCGATCGCCGGCGCCTGGATGCGGCTCAGGATCGCGTTCTCGGACGCGCACTCGGACGCAGACCCCGGATCGCTCACGACGTAGCGTCCCCCCGAGTGCAGGAGCCCGTGGAAGCGTCCCGTGGTGCCCTGGCCCAGGTCGGATCGGTCGACGAGCACGGCCGAGAACCCGCGCATCGCGGCGTCCCTCACGACGCCGGCGCCCGTCGATCCGCCCCCGATCACCACGACGTCGGCCGTCAACCTTCGTGCCACGCTCGCCTCCCTTCCGCGTCCACACTAGGACGGACGCCCGGTTCGTGCACGGGGATGACAGCGGCGGGCGGACGCGCCACGCTAGAGCATCCGACGAAAGGACGCCGCCGTGGCCGATCAGCGCTTCATCTTGGCCATCGACCAGGGCACCACGAGCACGCGTGCCATCGTCTTCGACCATGCCGGACGCCCCGTCGCGACCGGCCAGAAGGAGCACGCTCAGATCTTTCCGAGGGCCGGCTGGGTCGAACACGATCCGCTGGAGATCTGGGCCAACACGCGCGAGGTCGTCGGCGAGGCACTCGCCAAGGCCGACATCAACCGCCACGCGCTCGCGGCGGTGGGCATCACCAACCAGCGCGAGACCGCGGTCGTCTGGGACGCCGCAACGGGCGTCCCCGTCTACAACGCCATCGTCTGGCAGGACACCCGCACCCACCAGTTGGTGGCCGACCTGGGCGGCGCGGACGGCCCCGACAAGTACAAGGCCCGCGTCGGGCTCCCCCTCGCGACCTACTTCAGCGGCCCCAAGGTGCGATGGATCCTCGACAACGTCGACGGCGCCCGCGCCCGAGCGGAGGCCGGCGAGTTGCTCATGGGCACCATCGACACCTGGGTCATCTGGAATCTGACCGGCGGGCCGGACGGTGGCGTCCACGTGACCGACGTCACCAACGCGTCCCGGACGATGCTGATGGACCTCAAGACCCTCGCCTGGGATCCCGAGATCGCCGCCGACATGGGTATCCCGATCTCGATGCTCCCGACCATCACCTCCTCGGCCGAGGTCTACGGCTACGGAGCCAAGGACGGACTGCTCATCGACACCCCCATCGCCGGCAATCTGGGCGACCAGCACGCCGCGACCTTCGGCCAGGCCTGCTTCGAGAAGGGGATGGCCAAGAACACCTACGGCACCGGCTGCTTCATGCTGATGAACACCGGCACCGAGCCCGTCCCGAGCAAGCACGGGCTGCTCACCACGGTGTGCTACCAGATCGGGGACACCGCCCCGGTGTACGCGTTGGAAGGCTCGATCGCCGTCACCGGTTCGCTGATCCAGTGGCTGCGCGACAACCTGCAGCTGGTCGACTCGGCGGCCGACGTCGAGGCCCTAGCGGCGTCCGTCGACGACAACGGCGGGGCCTACTTCGTGCCCGCCTTCTCGGGCCTGTTCGCGCCCTACTGGCGCGGCGACGCTCGCGGCGCACTGGTGGGTCTCACCCGCTACGTCAACCGCGCCCACATCGCCCGGGCCGCCCTGGAGGCGTCCGCCTACCAGACGCGGGAGGTTCTGGACGCGATGGAGGCCGACTCGGGCGTCCGGCTGATCGAGCTGAGGGTGGACGGCGGCATGACGGCCAACGAGCTGCTGATGCAGTTCCAGGCGGACCAGTTGGGGGTCGAGGTCGTGCGTCCGGTCGTCGCCGAGACGACCGCGCTCGGGGCCGCGTACGCCGCGGGCATCGCGGTGGGCTTCTGGGCCGGCGAGGCGGACGTCGTGGCCAACTGGGCCGCCGGCAAGCGCTGGACGCCGACCATGGACGCCGCCGAGCGAGATCGCCTCTACCGCAGCTGGAAGAAGGCCGTCACCAAGACCTTCGACTGGGTGGACACCGACGTCACCTGACGCGTCCCGCCAGCCAAGCTATGAACCCGCGCGTCCAGCCCAACGACGAGCGGGCACGACAGCGCCGAACGCTCACCGCCGAGGCAAACGCTCAGCTCCAGACGTAAGCACGTGCCACGAAGGTGAGCGAAGGTGAGTCAGGAGGCCCGTGAACTCGGACGCCCTAACTCGAAGGCGCCACGAATCCGTTCGGGGGAGAACTCCCCATGGAGCGGATGCTCTCCGGTCGTGACAACAATCGCTCACCCCCGGGAGAAACGCCCACGTCCCTCGATCAGCATGTGCCGTAAAGGTCAGCGTTTGCCGATCCGGCGCGTCCAGGCCAGCAGCGACTCAGGCGCTGGCGTCCAGCAAGGACTCCAGAACGAACCCCAGCCAGTCGTAGATGTCCAGGATGTGCGTGCGCGGATCGCGCGCCGACAGGCCCTGCAGGGCGTCGAGGCTGTCGGCGTCCGTGATGCCGAGCCGCACGGACAGGCTGAGCCGCAGGGCGTTGATCGTCTTCACCCAGGCCTCGAAGTCGTCGTCGGCCAGCCGCAGCGGCTCGGCGCCGTCGGCCGTCGCCGCGAGATCGCTGAGCACCACGGACGCTTCGTCGAGTCGCGTCCGGCGGGCATCGTCCTCGGTGAACCGCCGAAAGTCCCGGTCGCGCTCGTCGGTGTAGGCCGCCGGGAAGAGCCGCTCGATCAGGGGGTCGTCGTGGTCGAGCTCCACCTGCGTGGCGCTCGCCGCGGCGAGCCGCTCGAAGGCGTCCAATCCGGCCGGCGGCTGGCCGGAATCCGGGCCGCCCAGGATGTCCTGCAGCTGCTCGACCAGTGAGGCGAGCAGGGCGACCTCGAACTCCTCAAGCTCGGCTTCGAGGTGGTCGCCCACACGACGGAAGGCCCTCATTCGCTCGGTTCCAGGGTCGCCCACAGCCCGTAGCCGTGCATCGCCGAGACGGCGCGCTCCATCGCCTCACGCGAACCCGAAGCAACCACCGAGCGGCCCTCCGAGTGCACCTGCATCATCAGGCGTTCGGCCTTGTCGCGCGGGTAACCGAAGTAGGTCTTGAAGACGTGCGTGACGTACGACATCAGGTTCACAGGGTCGTCCCAGACGATGCAGACCCACTCCTTCAGGCCCTGCACGACCTCGGCGGGTCGGTCGGCGATCGCCGTGCCGGCCCCCGGCTGCGCGGGGCTGGATGGGTTCGTCACGCCACACATTCTTTCACGAGTGCCCAATAGGGTGGCCCCCATGAACGGGTCAACGGCGCTGCTCACCGATCGCTACGAGCTGACGATGCTCGACGCCGCGCTGGCGTCCGGCCGTGCCTTCCGCAAGACGGTGTTCGAGCTGTTCCCCCGCCGGCTCCCGGACGGACGCCGCTACGGCGTCCTCGCCGGTGTCGGGCGCATGCTGGACGCCGTCGAGGCGTTCCGCTTCGAGGCGTCCGAGCTCGACTACCTGACGACAGCCAAGATCATCTCGCCGGACCTGGCCGCCTGGCTCGCGGACTACCGGTTCACCGGCAGCATGTGGGGCTACGGCGAGGGCGAGGTCTACTTCCCGAACGCTCCCCTGCTCATCGTCGAGGGCACGTTCGCCGAGGCCTGCGTCCTCGAGACCCTGCTGCTGAGCATCTACAACTACGACTCCGCGGTCGCGGCGGCGGCGTCCCGGATGACGCTCATGGCCGGCGATCGCCCGTGCATCGAGATGGGGGCGCGGCGCGCCCACGAGCGGGCCGCGGTCGCGGCGTCCAGGGCCGCCTACATCGCCGGCTTCGCGGCGTCGTCGAACCTCGAAGCCGGACGCACGTACGGCGTCCCGACCGCCGGGACGGCCGCGCACAGCTTCACCCTGCTGCACGGCTCCGAGGAGGAGGCGTTCCGCGCGCAGCTGGCGACGCAGGGCAAGGGCACGACGCTGCTGGTCGACACCTACGACGTCGAGGCCGCCGTCCGGACGGCCGTGGAGCTGGCCGGACCCGAGCTGGGAGCCGTCCGCATCGACTCGGGCGACCTCGCCGATCAGGCGGTGGAGGTGCGCGCCCTGCTGGACTCGCTCGGCGCCACGAAGACCCGGATCATCGTCACCTCCGACCTGGACGAGTACCAGATCGCGGCCCTCAGGGGCGCCCCCGTAGACGGCTACGGCGTCGGCACCTCGCTCGTCACCGGCTCCGGGGCGCCGACCTGTTCGATGGTGTACAAGATCGTGGCCCGCGCCGACTCGGACGCCGCCGACGCCACCCTCGAACCGGTGCAGAAGCGCTCGCCCAACAAGGCCACGATCGGTGGCCGAAAGTACGCCCTGAGAAGGCGCAACGCGCGCGGGATCGCCGAGGCCGACGTGATCGGCATCGGAAGGCCGCCCGTCGACGACGGCGACGACCGGGCTCTGCTGGTGCCGCTCATCGACGCCGGACGGATCGTCGGACGCGAGCCCCTGTCGGCCGCCCGCGCCCGCCACGCCGCCTCCCGGGCCGAACTGCCACGCGCGGCGCACAAGATGAGCCGCGGCGACGCCGCCATCCCCACGATCATCGATCCGGAGGTTCAGCCATGACCAAGGCCATCGTTATCGTCGACGTGCAGAACGACTTCTGCGAGGGCGGCAACCTCGCGGTCGAGGGCGGGGCCGCCACGGCGTCCAGGATCTCGAGCTACCTGGCCGGGCACCCCTACGACGTCGTCGTCGCGACCCGCGACGCGCACGTCGATCCGGGGACGCACTTCTCCGACGACCCCGACTACGCCGAGACCTGGCCGCCCCACTGCGTCGAGGACACCCTGGGCGCGATGCTGCACGAGAACCTCACCTATCGCACCTTCGCGGGCGTGTTCGCCAAGGGCGGCCACGCCGCCGCCTATTCCGGCTTCGAGGGACGCGACGAACACGGGACGCCGTTGGCCGACTTCCTGCACCGCCGCGGCGTGACGGACGTCGACGTAGTCGGGATCGCGACCGACTACTGCGTCAAGGCCACGGCCCTGGACGCCGCACGGCTCGGCTTCGCCACCACCGTCCTCCTCGACCTCACCGCGGCCGTGCATCCGGACGGCGTCCGCGCCGTCACCGAAGCGCTCACCGAGGCTGGCGTTCGGGTGCGGCGCACCAACTCCTGATCAGCGCATCCCGACCAGCGGCGTCGCGAAGCCGTTCATGACCGAGGCGAGCCGCTGAGCCCGCGTGCTGCGGAAGACGTCCTCGAGCGAGAGCAGCGTGCCGTCGGGTCCGGACAGGGGCACCCGCCAGTTGGGGTACTGGTCGACCGTGCCCGGCTGGTTCTGGGTGCGACGGTCGCCGACGGCGTCCACGAGCGCAGCACAGACCACCAGGGCCGGCGATTGCAGCACGAACCGGTGCAGCGCCAGGACCATCGCCTCGACGTCGTCGTCGCCCTCCTCGCCGGGGTGGTACAGCCCCCGGTCCCACAGGATCGCGCGCCACGTGTCGAGCTGCCGGTCGAAGTTCTGCTCCTCGACCCCGACGTCCTCGGTCAGCAGGCCGAGTTCGGCCTGCAGCGCGATGTGGTCTTTGGCGAGGTACCCGGCCGTCGGCGGCATGTCGTGGGTCGTGACGGACGCCATGCAGAACTCGCGGTAGGCCTCGGGGGCCAGCGGCGCTCCGTCGTGGCCCGACTCGAACCAGGCCACCGAGGTGCCGAGGATGCCGCGTCCGCGCAGGTAGTCGCGCACCCACGGCTCGACCGTGCCCAGGTCCTCGCCAATGACGAGGGCACCGGCGCGCTGGGCCTCCAACACGACGATGCCGACCATCGCCTCATGCGGGTAGCGGACGTAGGTGCCCTGCGTCGGCGGCTGACCGTCCGGGATCCACCACAGCCGGAACAGGCCCATGATGTGGTCGATCCGGACGCCGCCCGCGTGCCGCAGGATGCCGGCCACCATCGACCGGAACGGCGCGTACGACAGCTCCTGCAGACGGTCCGGACGCCACGGCGCCTGCCCCCAGGACTGGCCCAGCTGGTTGTAGTGGTCCGGCGGCGCGCCGACCTCGACACCGGACGCGAACGCGTCGCCGAGCACCCACGCCTCGGCGCTCTCCTTCGACACCCCGACGGCGAGGTCGTTGACGATGCCGACGCGCATGCCGGCGTCCTTGGCGGCCGACTGGGCGCCCGAGAGTTGGGTGTCGGCGATCCACTGCAGCCAGACGAAGAACTCGACGTCGGCGGCGTTCTCGGCGGCGAAGGCGGCGACCTCCGGCGAGGACGGCCGCTGGTACTCCTTCGGCCAGCTGCGCCAATTCATCCCCAGGGCGCCGACCAGGGCGCACCACGTCCCGAACTGGGTCAGACCGCGGCCCTCGCGGCGGACGAAGTCGTCGAGGCTCATCTGGCGCGCCGGCGTTCGACCGGCGTCGAAGATGATGCGGAGCGCCGCCAGCTTGGCGACGAAGATCGGGTTGCGCTCGATGCGATCGACCGAGCCGACCTCGGCGAGCAGCTTCTCTTTGAGCCCACGGATCTGTCGGCGGGCCTTCTCGTCCAGCACGGCGTACTCGGGGATCGACTCCGGCCGCAGGTACAGGGGGTTGACGTAGCGGCGGCTACTGGGCAGGTACGGGGACGGCTCCAGGGGCGTCATCGGCTCGGCGGCGTGCAGCGGGTTGACGAGCACGTAGTTGGCGAACTGCTGGGTGGACGACCACGTCGCCAGATCGCCGAGATCGGCCAGATCGCCCATCCCCCAGCTCTCGTGCGAGCGGACGCTGTACAGCTGGGTCGCGTAGCCCCAGATCCGGCGATTGCCCATCGCTGGAGGCAGCCCCAGGAACGCCGGCGTCACGATCAGGGACGACTCGACGCTCCAGTCCTCCGACTCCAGGTGCAGGCGGTGGTAGCCGAGCGGCAGGTCACCCGGGACCCAGAACGTCGCCTCGCCCAGGAACCGGTCGCCCACCCAGCGCGGCGGTGCCCAGTTCTCGACCTGGTAGGTGTCGCGCTCGCCGCCCTCTTCGAGGCGGACACTCAGCCGCGCCTCGCGGCCGTGGTCCACGTGAACGTTGACGTGGGTGCCCGTGCCGGCCTGGATGACCACGCAAGCGGGCAGGGCGGAACGCCAGGGCTTCAGGTCGAGTTCGGCCAGGGCCGTCGCGATGGCCTCGCCGGACGAGGCGTCCACGTCGAGCGCGGCCAGGATCGAGACGACCGTCTCAGGGCTGACCGGGGTGAGCCGGCCCTTCCAGTCCCAGAACTCGGTCGCGATGCCGTGAGCGTCCGCAAGCCGCTGCAGATCGGGGTCGGCCAAGGCCATGTCAGTCTTCTCCTTCGAAGGGTGCGATCAGGGAGCGGAGGAGGTCGGCCGTGTGATCGACGTCGTCCCTGGACAGCGAGCGCAGCAGCGTGTGTTCGGACGCGACCAGGTCGGTGAGGGCGGCCTCGACCGCCTGGCGTCCGGTACGCGTCAGGCGAACGCGGACGCCTCGGCGATCGCGCGGATCCGGCAGGCGCTCGACCATGCCGCGCGCGGCCAGCCGATCGATCCGGTTCGTCATGGTGCCCGAGGTGGACAGGGTCTCGTGGATCAGCGCCCCCGGAGACAGCTCATAGGGGGCGCCGCTGCGGCGAAGCGCGGCCAGGACGTCGAACTCCCAGACCTCGAGGCCCTGCGCGCCGAACGCTTCCTTCCTGGCGAGGTCGAGGTGCCGGGCCAGCCGGCTCACGCGGGAAAACACCCGAAGCGGCTCGACGTCCAACTCCGGAGCTTCCCGCTTCCAGGCGGCGAGAATGCGGTCCACCTCGTCCATGGGCACGGCTCCTTGTCTCGGAGTCGAGAGTCTAGCCACAAACACTCTCGGGCTCGACTGAATCGCGGGCGTCCGCTTTCAGGGCCTGGCCGAGAGGTTCTCGACGTGCCCGCATCGTCTCGAGAAGGCCACGGACGCCGCCGCGCACGCCGCCGCCAGCGCGGCGGCCCAGCCGAACGCGTTGCGGAGATCGCCCGCCCCGCTGAACGCGCCGAAGAGGGCACCCGCGGCGCCCACGATCACGGCGTTGCCGAGCGCCTCGGCCACCTGCAGGGCGGACGTGTTGTGGCCGAGCTCGTCGGTCGGCGACAGCTGGATCATCAGGATCGACGTGCTCGGCATCGCGAGCCCCATCCCGGCGCCGGCGATCGTGGCACCCGCGATCACGACCGCCACCGGGACCTCCAGCACGAACGACCCGGAGGCCACGATCGATAGGCCCACGGTGACCAGGGCGGTGCCCAGGGTCGTGATCCGGTCTCGGCTGAGGTGCAGCCAGCGCTGGGACTGCACCCAGGAGCCGAACGTCCAGCCGAAGGACGCGACCGTTAGCGCGATGCCACCCACGAACAGCTCCTGGCCGCGCAGCTTGACGATCATCAGCGGCAGAAAGGCGAAGGTGATGCTGAAGGCCCCCGAGAAGAAGAACCGGGAGGCGATGACCCCGGCCAGGCCCACGCCCCCCGGACGCCAGCCGCGCGGCATCAGCCGCGGGATACCGACCACCAGCAGCAGCGCGCCCGCCACGCCCAGGGGAATCCCCCACAGCGAGCCCAGCTGGGCGGCCGCCTGGACGACCGCCGCTCCCACGGCGAGGCCGAGCCCCGCCAACAGGGTGCGGGTGCCGGCGGGCGCGGCTCCGAGACCGGGCAGCGGCCGATGGGCCAGGGCCGGTCCGAGCAGCGCAACGCCCAGCCCCACCACGGGCAGGACGGCCCAGAACACGGCGTGCCAGCTCCAGACGTGCACGAGCCAGGCCGCGACACCCGGACCCACGAAGGACGGCAGCATCCACGCGAACGAGAAGTACGTCATCAGCCGGCTCGTGTCGGCGGGCGGGAACGCCCGGCCGACCACGACCATGAGGGCGAGGTTCGTCAGGCCACCGCCGAGCCCCTGGACGAAGCGTCCGGCCAGCAGCATGGGCATCGACACCGCGAGGGCGGACAACACCACCCCGGCCGCGAAGATCAGCACCCCCAGCTGCAGCGGACGCACCGGGCCGAAGCGATCGCAGAGGCGTCCGCCTGCGACGATCGCGACGATCTGTGGGATGGCGAAGGCCGTGAATGCCCAGGCGTAGAGATCGAGCTGCCCCAGGTCGGCGGCGGCGGCCGGCATGGCCGTCGACACCGACTGTGCTTCGAAGGCCACGGCCGTCACCAGCACCAGCAAGCCGGCGATCAGCGGCCGCTGCGACAGCGCCGCTGAGGTGGGGGCCGGGGAAGTCACGCCCGCCATCTCACCATGCCGTCGCCCCGCAGGGGGAATTACGATGGCGCCATGACCCAGCTCGCTCCCGGCTCCCAGACCGTCCTCGACGAGCGCACCGACGCCCGCCTCGACGCGGGCGATCACGAGCGCCTCAGCCACTACGTGGCCAAGAACAAGCTCACCGAGGCCATGGTCTTCGGGACGCCGGTCGTGGCGCTCTGCGGCAAGGTCTGGGTGCCCAGCCGCAACCCCGACAAGTACCCCGTGTGCCCCGAGTGCAAGGAGATCTGGGAGAGCCTCAACCCCGGCGCCGGGGGCTCGGACTCCTCCGACTGACCCCCTAAGATGCGCCTATGTCGGGCGAAAACAAGCTGTTGGTGATGCGGCACTCCAAGTCGTCGTGGAAGACCAACGAGCCCGACCATCGGCGTCCGCTCAGCGGTCGCGGCACGCGGGACGCCGTGGTGGCGGGCCAGTTCTTGGCCGTCCACGCACCCGACCTGGTCTGGGTCTCCTCGGCGACGCGGGCCGTCCAGACGTGGCAGTGCGCCCAGTTGGGCGGCGCGAGCGCCGCTCACGCGGTGACGTCGGACTCCCTCTACGCGGCGTCGGCCGACACGATGCTGGGCGTCCTCGCTAGGACCCCCGAGTCGGCGTCGGTCGTCGTCCTGATCGCCCACGAGCCGGGCGTGAGCGACCTGGTCACGAAGCTGGCAGCCCCTTCCGCCCTCACCGACGAGGTGGCCGCGCACTTCCCGACGTCCGCGATCGCCGTCTTGAGCCACGACCAGGACTGGTCGAACCTCACCCCCGGGAGCTGCACGCTCGACTCCGTCGAGATCCCGCGAGGCTGATTGCATGCCGGCATGGGTCCAGGGGCTGGGGTACAGCGCGGCGGCGCTGTACCTCGTGGCGTTGGGCATCCGGGGCGTCGTCTGGCCACGGGCGGTCATGGCGCTGGCTGGGATCGGCTTCTGCGCCTACGGCGTCCTCACCGGGACCTGGCCCGTCGTGATCGCGAGCGCCGCGATCGCCCTGATGAGCCTGTGGCGCCTGCGGTCCGGACTCGCCGCGCCCGCGGCGTCCGAGATCGCGGCGGTGCCGATGGAGCCCGGGCATCCGTTCCTGACCGACTTCCTGCGCGCGAACCTGGCCGACATCCGCAAGTCCCAGCCCGACTTCGACCCGGACGCCGACGCCCCCTTCGTCCGGCTGATCACCCGGCACGGCTTCCCGGCCGGCATCCTGATGGGCCGTCCGGAGGGCCAAGAGCTGACGATCGTCCTCGACTACGTGACCCCGCGCTATCGCGACTCCCGGCAGGGCCGCTGGCTCTACGGCGACGGCAAGGCCACGTTCACCGACGCCGGATTCAAACGGCTGCTCGCCTCGACCCGGACCTATGAGCACCAGACCTACCTGGAAGGCCTCGGCTTCCGTCCCGAAGGGGCGTGGCTGGTCAAGAGCCTGTAGTTCAGGACGGCTCGGAGCGCCCCAGGCCGATGCCGAGGTACGCGGCTGCGAACCGGCCCTGCTGGAGGACGGTGGCGTAGCGGACCAGGTCCGCGCCGGTCTCGTGGACGAGGTAGGACACCCGGACGTCGGCGGCCCGCGCGTTGTGCTCCAGGATGTCGCGTTCCGAGTCGGACGCCGCGTCCCCCAGTCCGTCGTCGACGATCACCAAGCTCGGACGCCGCTCCTCGCCGTCGCTGTCGAAGGGATCCGCGAACGGGTCCTTCGGGGCCGTCTGCGCCAGCAGGGGGATGAGTTCGGTCGCGTCCGCGGCCAGCGCCACCCGACCGGACGCCGACCGCACCGCCTCCGCGATGCGGCGGCAGGCACGAGCGCCCAGCACGGACCCGCCCCAGATCAGCGGCGACGCGTCCGCCAGTTCCAGGGCCAGGGTCTTGGCCGGATTGGCCGATACATCCTTCGCGTGCGCGGACGCCTGCGCGACGGCGTCCAGGGCGTCGGCGATGGGCTCGGAGTCGACCTGCGTGGCCAGACCGAGCTGGTGGAGCGCCATCAACGCCGTGACCGCACGGCAGAGCGGATCGGTCGTCGTGGACGGCAGCAACGTCGTGAGCCGGGAAGCCGCGTGCTCGGCCAGCGGGGAGTCGGGACGGGCCGTCACCAGGACGCGTGACCCGCGGCGCAAGGCCTCGCGCACGCAGTCGAGCGGCTGGGGGCCCACGCCGCCGAGCACCACCACGACGTCCAGCGGGCCCACCCAGCCGGGCAGTCCGAGCGCCGGCCAGGCGACGAACGGGACGGGACAGGTGGGCTCCAGTACGGCGCGCAGCAGGCGGGCCTCGGGGCCGATCGCGATGACCGCCCGCGGGCGTCCCTCGTTGCTCAACGATGCGAGCGCGCCCTCGGCGGCGGCCACCTCGCGGCGAAGCCGCGCCCCCGCCTCGGCGAGCGGGCGGAGCAGGGCGTCGCCGCTGCGCAGCGCGTCGGGCTCGTCGAGTCGGGAGTCGTCGAACTCCCTCATATCAGCGCTCGGGCTTTCGCGCGGCGTCCGTCACCAGGATCGGGATCCCCTGCCGCACCGGGAAGGCGAGCCCACAAGCGGGGTTGCAGCAGATCAGCTCGGCGGCCTCGTAGTCGAGGCTCAGTTGCTGATGGCACTGGGGGCAGACCAGCAGGCCCAGCACCTCGGGTGCGATCTCGCTCACAGGTGGTCCTTCCTCGGGGGTGTTCACCCTACCTGCCATCGTGGGCGTGGTCGGCGACCACACCGAGGTGTCCGACGCGCCTCGACAGGGCAGGCTCGGGGGCGGGGCGATCCTCGAAACCGAGGCCCACCTGGCGCACCGCGTCGGCCAGCGCCGCGAGGTCGTCCGACGAATGCGAGGGGGCGTCCGGGTCGATCGGCAGCCGGATCAGTTCCCAGCCGCGCGGCGTGCTGAGGCGTCCGCAATGCACCCGACACAGGTCGTAGGTGCCGGGCTCGGACCGGAGCGCCAGCGGCCCGACGACGGCCGTCGAGTCGGTGTAGGCGTAGGTCAACGTGGCCACCGCGGGCGCCGAGCAGCCCGCCTTGGAGCAGCGTCTGGCGATCACACCGGTGAGCTTAGGTGGGGAGCCCCGGCGAAACCCCGAGGCTCAGCGCGTGTCGGCTAGGCTCCTCGACCGTGGTGAAGAGCAGGGATCGACACGGCCGCGGGCTCCGCGGACGCCTCGCGTGGCCGAATCCCTACACCGGAGCTGCCGTCAGCGTGAAGACGCGTCCGGACCGCCGTTCGTTCTTCGCCCACTGCGTCTCGGACGCCCTCGCGCAGATCACCCGGACGTGCCCGCGGGCGCTCGGTTCGGTGGACGTCGGCATCGAGGACGTTCCGACGATCGCCACCTCGTGGGATCCGAGCCGGGTGCCGCTGGCGGCCGCGCTCTCCCCCACCGTCGAGGTGAACGGGCAGATCGTGCTGTTCCGGCGTCCGCTCGAACGCCGAGCGGCGACCCGCAAGGGGCTCCGCATCCTGGTGTACCGCACGATCGTGGAGCAGCTGGCCAGCATCACCGGGATCAGCGTCGACGAGATCGATCCCGAGGGCCATCGCGAGGCCGATCCGGACTGGGACGACTGAGTCAGCCGCCCAGGCGCGGATCGCGCGTCACGACCACCGCCGGGACCGGCGACGAGGCGTCCGCAACGCCCACCATGGCGATGCCGGTCACCGTCCCGACCGCACCGGTGGCGGCCAAGCTCACCCGCAGCGACGGTGACGAGCTCACGACGCTCAGCAGCAGCCCAGCAGTCGGCCCCGGCTCGAAGGTGAGCGCCGCGGAGGCCAAGACGTCTTGGGACTTCTCCAGCAGCACCTTGCCCGACGGGTCGGTGATCTTCACCTCCACGTGGGCGGCCTCGGCACCGGGGTTGGCCACGGTCACGACCGGGGCGATCCCCCCGGGCAACGGGACGTTCACGACCGCCTTCGCGCCGACTCCGGCGTGCGCGGTCAGCGTCGCCCAGTCACCCACCGTCGCGGCTTCGACGGCCGCGACGATCGGACGCGAGCCGGTCAGACGCAGGGCCGCGCTCTTGCCGCCGAGCACCTTGTCGAGCGGGAAGGTTCGCGTCGTATCGGCGGGCACGTCGACGGTCTCGATGCCCACCGGCGCGTAGGCCCCGTCCGGACCGAGCACCTCGACCTTGACCTGAGCCGTCCGGTCGCCGGGGTTGCCGATGACCAGCGTCCTGGCGCCGTCGCCCGCGGGCACCGACCCGATCACCGCGAGTTCGTCCGGCTCGGCCGTCGCCGAGATCCAGTCGGCCCCGAGCGGCGCGGTGCCGTTGAAGAGCCGCTGCCGGACGAACGCGGCCACGCGTCCGGTGGACGTCGCCACCTCCAGTGTCACGGGCGTGGCGGCGTCCACCAGCGGGCCCATGGGCAGGATCCGCTGGCTGCGGGCCGCAACTTCGACGCCGCGCGCTCCTGGCGCCGCGAGGGCGCCGTCCGGGCCGTAGACGTTGATGTTCACGCTCGCCTCGGTGGTGTCGAGGTTCACGAGCACGACCTCAGAGCGTGCGTTGGCGTTCGACCGCACGCCCGCGAACCACTGTTGCGCGCGCGGCGAGCGACAGGCCGCCAGCGATAGACCTTGGTCGGCGTCCGTCGCGGCGGACGCCGACACGACGCCCCAGAAGGGGGACCCGACCGGGGCCGAGATCCTGCCCGGGTCCTTGGCGAGCGCGATGACCTGCGGCGACGTCAACGGAGTCAGCGTGGTGGGCGTGGCCAGGGGTGCTTGGGCCAGTCCATCGCCGAGGGCCGTCAGCCCCAGTTGGACGCCGGCGTCCAGGGTCGGGCAGGCGCGTGTGACCCGCACCGCGGACGCGTCCGCGACGGGAGCTGTCGGGCGGATGGCAGGGACGAAGGCGGTCGCGGCGGCGAGGGCCACGGCCGCGACGGCGACCGCCACCAGCGGCCCCTTCGCCGGTCGAGCCGCGGCGGCGCGACGCATGGTCGTTGAGCGGGAGTCGGTCATCACACGCCCCTCCTGACGTGGCGAGGGGTCCTGGCGCGCGCGTCGGACGCCGACGGCGACGCCGGGGCGGCCAGGGCCAGCAACGCGATCAACAGTGCGGCCTGAACCCCCGCCCACCAGGGGACTCCCCCCTCGCGGTTGAGGGTGACGGCGCCGCCGGCGTCCGGCACGGCGAAGGCCGCACGACCTGCGACGTCCGGCAGGCGCGTCGCCAAGGCCTCGCCGATGCGCACCGCGAGGGCGGGCGACGTCGGCTCAGCCACCAGGAGCACGCGTCCGGCGCCGCCGGCGGGCACCGACGAACCGGGGTCCACCCGGGTGGTCTGCTCCCCGGACACCAGCACGAGGCGTCCCGAATCGGGGACGATCCAGCTCGCGCCGTCGGCGTCGGCCGCGCCGACGCCCAGACCGGGAACGTTCGAGATCGACACCCGCTGGTCAGGGGACGCCCCGGTCACCCACAGGTAGCAGACGCCCAGCGACTGAAGGTCGCTGACGATGCGTTCGTCGGCCGAGCCCTGGGCGAGCCGGTGCACGACGGACTGGGCCGTCGCCGTGCCGTCCTGCGAGCCGCCGAAGGCCAGCCCACGCTCGGCGTCGCCGAGGCGTCCGAAGTCGCCTTCCAACAGGTTCCAGGACACGTGGTCGCCCCGAAGGTCGAGCGTGACGATGCGGCAGCTGTCGCGGGCGGCGTCCTTGCGGATGAAGGTCGGCACGGACGACCCGCCGCGGCGCTCGAGCTCCGCGTGTCCCAGGGCGACCCACCAGCCGCTGCCGATGGCCACGGCGCCGCAGGCGAGGAGGGCGACGGCGTAGACCAAGGCGTGCCGCCGATCGAAGGTGCTCTCCGCGATCGACTCGCGCAGTCCGTCGAGGCCCAGAACCGCGGCCCAGATCAAGGCGCCAGCCATGCCGACGGTCCACGCCGTCGCTTGCGGATGGGTGGGGATCCCGGTGGGCTGAACCGTCACGACGATGCGCGTCAGGACGACGGCCACAGCGGCGCTGCCCAGGGCCACGGCGACGGCCCAGGCAGCGCGGCGGTTCAGGACGGCACCGGTCAGGGCCAGGAGCCAGATCACGCCCAGCGTGGCCGCGGCGACCCACACAGGGGCGGCCTCGGGGGCCGCGCGGCCGAGCAACAACTCGATCCGGCTCATGGCGTTGGTCGGCACCAGCAGGGGCTCCGTGCCGGTCAGGAGGCGTCCGGGGAAACGTGCAAGCTCGGCGGTGAACGGGGTCACGAGCAGCAACAGGGGCGACACGGCGGCGACCGCCGGCCGGATCCAGCCGTGTCGAAGCCGCCAAGCCAGGACGCCCACCGCAGCGACGACTGCCACCCAGGTGAGGGGCTCCGCCGCGGTCATGACGGTGGCCGCCAGGCCGACGCCACCGACCACCGGCCAACTGGGCTCTCCGTCCTGCCACCACGTCACGAGCCGTCCGGCGAGCAGCGGGAGGGCGATCGCCCAGGCGACGGCGCCCAACTGACCGGAGGCCACGGCCCCCGTCAGGACCGGCACCAGCGCGTAACAGGCCGCACCCCCCAAGACCACCCACCGGTCGTCGGCCAGGCGGCCCAAGACGCGCGAGGCGAACAAGAAGCACACCGGCACCGCCCCCAAGAGGACGAGGCTCACGATCAGGTCGGGGTGCCCGAGGGTCAACAGCGACGCCGCCCACACGAGCCCGACCCATGGCGCCCCGGCCGACGGGTCCGCCCCGCTGACCCCAGCGGCGTAGCGGGCGAAGAGCGCCCCGATCGAGTCCGGCACCTCGAGCAGCTGCGGTCCCGACAACGGCGCGAACGACAGCAGCCCGCGGCTGGCCACCAGGGCGCCCACGATGAAGACCCAGGCGAGCACCCAGACGGGCGAGATTCGCCGCTTGGTCTGGTCGTCGCGGGCGAAGTCGTCACCCGTGAGCGCCTCGAGGCCCAGACCACCGCCCCGATCGCCGAACGCCGAGAGCCAGTCGGTGATGCGTCCAAAGGTCTCGTCGAGGCGACGCGTCCGCAGCGCCTTCCGGGTGAGGCGCAGGGCGCCCACGGGCTCGTCCGAGCGGTCAGACCCCTGCGTGGCCGACAGATATGACTGGTGGAGCCGGTCGACGCTGGCCCGGTCCGCGCGCCACTCGCGCACGGCGGCGCGCTCCAGGCGGGCGTCCAGGAGGTCCTTGCCCACGACGAACCCGAGCACGCGCCGCAAGGACTCGGCCCCGAGGCGTCCGCGCTCACCGGACGACATCGGGCCGGACCGGAAGGCCTCGTGCAGCGCTAGACCCCACCGCCGCTTGTCCTGGTGCGGATCGACCGCGATGTTGTCCCGGATGCCTCGCGTGGACGCCTCGACGTGGACCACCCGAGCACGCGGCTGCGTCACGACCCGATAGCCCGCGAGGCGTGCCCGCCAGCAGAACTCCAGCCCCTGGACACCGGACGGAACCGCGTCGTCGAAGCCCCCCAGCTCGTCCCACACCGACCGCCGGACGAGCATGCCGCAGGAGTTCAGACCGAGGACCTGCGTGCTCTCGAGTTGGCCCTGATCGACCATTCCCTCCGGGACGACTCCCGTGATGACACCGCTCTCGGTCATCGTCTGACCGGCCTCGCTCACCCGGACGGCTCGTCCGCGGCGTCGGCCGGCCTCCAGCAGGAGAGGTCCGACGACGTCCGCGGGGCCATGCACCGCGGTGTCGAGAAGGCGATCGAGCGCCGAGGCATCCGCGACGACGTCGTCGTGCAACAGCCACAGCCACTCGTCGGCGGGCAGCCCCTGCAGCCCCTGCGCGACGTTGGCGCCGAAGGATGCGTCCCTCACGCCCTGGACGACCGCCTGGACGCGACCGAAGGTGCGAGCGTCGGACGCCACCTGCGCCGTCTTGTCGTCGGAGCCCGCGTCCACCACGACGAGCCGGGTGGGCCGCGCGTTCTGGGCGGTCACCGAGTCGATCGCGGACTTGAGCCAGCGCTCCCCCTGATGCGCGACGATCACGACCGTGACCGTGGCAGGGGAAACGCGCACAGCGGCGCCGTCAGCGTCGTCCTGGCGGGCCCACGCCCACGGGTCAGCGCTTGAGGTGTCGTCGGTCATGGGGCCTTATCGTACGGGCCCGCGCGCCGTAGCCCGACGCGAGCGCCCGCGCCTAGACGACGCGACGCTTGAGCTTGCGCCGCTCGCGCTCGGACAGCCCGCCCCAGATTCCGAAGCGTTCGTCCTTCTCCAAGGCGTAATCCAGGCACTCGGAGCGGACCTCGCAGCTGTGGCACACGCGCTTCGCCTCGCGGGTCGAGCCACCCTTCTCCGGGAAGAAGGCCTCGGGGTCTGTCTGGGCGCAGAGCGCGGCCTCTTGCCAGGCGAGGGCACCGTCGTCCGAGGGATCGACGATCAGCAGCTCTGACATGCGATTCCTCTTCCTGGTGACGGGGGTGCTGAGGGAATTACATGCCTGTAGTTCGCTGATAGTCAAGCCGCAGAGGTCATCAAGGCCAATTCTTAGGTGGCCGCTACGGCGTGTCGCCTTACGCCTCGGGCTCTGAGGTCGTAGAAGACCCTCCCCCGATGCGCCGCCAGCCCATGGCCTCCGCGGCGCCCTGCTTCGTCCGCGGATTCGCAGCCCACGCCCCGGCCGGGGTGTACGGCGCCTCAGTCGGAGCCTCCACGGCCCTCTTCGGCACGTCGGGCGCGTCCGAGAGACGAGCGGGACCCGCTCCGGACGCCGCGTCCGCCGCCGTCTTCCAGACCGAGCCGGACGCCTCCGCGGCCCGCCACACCGGCGGCGCGTCGTCTGTGATGGCCCGTGGCGACTCGACGACGGGCTCGGCCGCGGGCGTCTGCATCCGACCCGCCTCGACGGCCCGGTAGATCGTCCACAGCGCGAAGGCAGCCCCGGCCTTGAGCGTGATGTCGAGCAGTCCCCCGAGCAGCTCGAAGATGACGCCCAGCACGCCGTTGGACGCCCACAGGCCCAAGAGGGTGGCCACGATCGTGAGCACGGTGCCCACGGTCACGATGATCGCCGCCCAGCGCGCGATGGTCGTCGACCTCGGGCTGGCCGGCGCGATGAACAGGCACAGGCACACCAGGGCGACGAGCGCTGCGACCAGCGTCAGGTTCGTTGAGTTGTTGGCGATGTCGGCGAAGGCCGCGAAGACCGGCACCTCGCCGCGCGTCAGCACGAACACCAGGCGAGCCGCGTTCAGCACCATGAATCCGACGATGATCACCATCACCGCCCAGGCGGCGGGCTCACGCACCTTCTTGAGGCTGTCGAGCATCGCATCCCCTCTCACGCGTAGTCCGGTGCCGATTCGGCGATCTTGGCGACGAGCGCCTTGACCTTCTCTGCCTGGTCTTTAGTGGCGACCAGGATCGCGTCCGGGGTCTGCACGATCACGAGGTCGCTGACGCCGAGCAGCGCGATGAGCTGGCCCGAGCCGCTGTGGTCCAAGACGATGTTGTTGGTGGCGTCCAAGGTCTGGATCAGGGCATTGGACGCGTTGTCGTCGGAGTCGCTCGGCAAGAGCTCGCCGAGGCTGGCGAAGCCACCGACGTCGCGCCAGTCGACCCCCAGCGGAACGGCCACCACTCGCGCGGACGCCTTCCCGTGCGCCACCGGCTCCAAAATCGCGTAGTCCACGGAGATCTTGGTGAGGGTGGGGAAGATCTCGGCGAGGCGTCCGGGATGGTCGGCCAGGGTCATGATGTCGGCGTACGTGGTCGGCTCCAGCAGCCTCAGTTGCTCGAGGAACGTGGACGCCCGCCACACGAACATGCCGGCGTTCCACCAGTAGTCGCCGGACGTCACGTACATCGCCGCGGTGGCCAGGGGCGGCTTCTCCTTGAAGTTCGCCACCGCGCAGGCGCCGGGGTGATCCGCCAACGGCTCGCCCCGCTGCAAGTAGCCGTAGCCGGTGTGCGCGCTCGTCGGAACGACCCCCAGGGTCACCAGCACGTCGGGCGAAGACTCGGCAATCGTGAAGGCCTGGTCGAGCGCCCCCGCGAACGCGTCGACCGGTTCGATGACGTGATCGGCCGTCAACTGCGCGATCACGGCGTCCGGATCACGGCGCAGCAGCACCGCGGCCGGCCATGCGCACGCGTTCAGTGAGTCGCGCCCCTCGGGCTCGCCCAGCAGGTTCTCAGCCGGCAGGGCCGGCAGTTCGCGGGCCACGGCGTCCAGGTACGCCTCGCCGGTCACGACCACGATCCGCTCCGGCGGGACGACGCGCGAGGCGCGCTCGTAGGCCAGTTGCAGCAGGCTTTGGCCGCTGATCAGCTTCAACAGTTGCTTCGGCGTTCCCTTGCGTGACAGGGGCCAAAGGCGCGTGCCCGAGCCCCCGGCCATGATGACGACGTAGCGCATGGCCGCAGCGTATCCGACCCGGATGGCTCCCCTCTGGCCGGGCTCGTGCGCCGATTGCGGGCGCGCCTTGGGGCGTCCGGTTTCGGCGGGTCTGACAAGATGGCCACGATGATCAACGGGTGGAAACAGGAGATCGGATGAGTTCGCGGCTGACCCGCCGGACCGTGTTGCTCGGCGCCTGCGCCGTCCTCGCCGGGTGTGCGAAGCCGTCCGCGACCGTGGTCCGGCCGACGGCGTCCCCCACAGGCGCGATCGCCGACCAGTTGACCGCGATCATGCGCACCTACGACGCGAACACCGACAAGCTCGGCGTGTTCGTCCGCGACCTGACCAGCGGCAACGACTGGAACCACAAGGGCGATTACGCATCGCAGAGCGCGTCGATGGCCAAGGTGATGATCTCCGCAATGGCGCTGCGTCAGGCGCGCTCGGAGGGACATCCGCTGGCGTTCGCGCAGCAGACCGACGTCAGCAACGCCCTCATCAACTCCGACAACGACTCCGCCGATCGGCTGTGGGCCTACGCCGGCGGGGCGGACGCGTACCAGCGCCTCGCGAACGAGCTTCAGATGACGTCGTCGCACCGGGACGCCAAGCGGCCCGACTGGTCCTGGACCTGGACCACCCCGCGCGACCAGGTGACGCTTCTGTCAGCGCTGATCAACGGCACCCCCGCGCTCGTTGATGAGGATCGGCTGTACGAACTCGACGTCATGCGCAAGACCAATCCCACCCAGATCTGGGGCGTCGGCACCAAGCGCAGCGACGACGTGGCCGTCCAGATGAAGAACGGCTGGGTGGAGTTCAAGAGCAGCGACGGCCTGTGGGCGGTCAACTCGATGGGGCGGGTGCAGGGCGAGGGGCGCGACTACCTGGCCGCCATGATGTGCCGGGTGAAGACGTTCGAGCAGGGCAAGGCCCTGTTGGACGCCATCGGCTCGGATCTGTTCAAGATCCTGGGCTCGGGCAGCATCTAGCCCCCGGCTCCGCCGAAGCTCGCGTCAGCGACCCCGGACGACCTCACCCTTCGCGACCGCTGCCGCCCTCAGCGACTCCTGGAAGTCCACCATCGCCTGCTGCAGCCCCGCATCGGACGCCCCCAGGATCCGCACCGCCAGCAGGCCCGCGTTGCGGGCGTTTCCGATCGCGACGGTCGCCACCGGCACGCCGGACGGCATCTGCACGATCGACAGCAGGGAGTCCAGCCCGTCGAGGTGCTTCAGCGGCACCGGGACCCCGATCACCGGCAACGGCGTCAGCGCGGCGAGCATGCCGGGCAGGTGGGCCGCTCCCCCGGCGCCGGCGATGAGGCAGCGCAGGCCGCGTCCGTGCGCCTCGCGTCCGTAGCGGACCATGTCCTCCGGCATCCGGTGCGCCGACACGACGTCGGCCTCGTAGGCCACCCCGAACTCGGCGAGGGCCTGCGCGGCGGCCTCCATCGTGGGCCAGTCCGAGTCCGAGCCCATCACGATTCCCACCAGCGGCTGCTGCTTCATCGGTCCTCCTCCAGGTTGGTGCGGCGGCCTTCGAGAGCCTCGGACGCCGCCCGCGCGCGTCCGGCGACCGTCGCGAGATCGTCACCCAAAGCGGTGACGTGGCCCACCTTGCGGCCGGGCTTGACCGCCTTGCCGTACAGCTGGACGCGCAGCGCGGGGTCAGCGGCGAGCACATCGGCCAGCCCGCCCACGAGGTCGTCGCGGGAGCCGCCCAGGATGTTGCTCATCACCGCGACCGCGGCGGTGGCGTCGGTCGGACCCAACGGAAGCCCGGCCACCGCGCGCAGATGGTTCTCGAACTGGGACGTCCGCGCACCGTCGATGGCCCAGTGCCCCGTGTTGTGCGGACGCATCGCGAGTTCGTTCACCACGACCGACCCGTCCGCCAGTTCCATCAGCTCCACGGCGAGGAGCCCGACGACGCCGAGTTCGGACGCCGCCGCGATGCCCAGGGCCTGGAGCGCGTCGGCCCGCTCAGCAGACAGTGCCGGTGCGGGTGTCGTGGTCTCGCGGCAGATGCCGTCGGCCTGGACGGTCTCGGTCACGGGGTAGGCCAGGCAACGGCCATCGGCCCCGCGGGCCACGATGACCGACAGTTCGCGGGTGAAGTCGATGAACTCCTCCGCCAGGATCACCGGGCGTGGCCCGGACGCCGACGTCGCCGACTCCCGCTCCGTCGGTCCGAGGGGACCCTCGAGCGCCGCGAAGGGGACGTTCGCGTCGGCGTCCGACTCGATCTTGAAGACGCCCTTACCGTCATAGCCGCCGCGCGACAGCTTGGCGATGACGGGCCAGCCGGTCTCCCGGCCGAAAGCCACAAGATCAGCAACCGAGTCGACGACGCGCCACCGGGGGCACGGCAGTCCGAGTGCCGTGAGCCGCGCCCGCATCACCGCCTTGTCCTGGGCGTGCTCGAGGGCGTCCGGACCAGGTCGAACGAGCACGCCGGACGCCTTCAAGTCGCGCAGCAGATCGGTAGGCACGTGCTCGTGATCGAAGGTGATGGCGTCGCAGCCCGACGCGAAGGCGCCGAGGACGCCGGCGTCCGCGTAATCGCCCACGGTCACGTCCGCGATCACCTGCGCCGCCGACGAACCGGGGGCCTCGGCCAGCAGCTTGAGGTTCAGCCCGAGCGCCGCCGCGGCCGGTGCCATCATGCGCGCCAGCTGCCCGCCGCCGACGACTCCGATGGTGCGTATCCCGGTCACGGGGGCAGCCTAACGGGCCTCGACGCGGCGCCTGCCGGACAGCCGGATCACGGGCCGGAACAGCCCATCCGAAGCGGCTGTGTTCCGTGCCAAGATGAGCGCATGACTGCACACATCGTGGCCATGGGTGGCGGCGGATTCTCGATGTCGCCCCTGGGGGCTCCCACCAATCTCGATCGTTACCTCGTGGAGTTGACCGGCAAGTCAAGCCCCTTGGTGTGCTTCGTGCCGACGGCGTCCGCGGACGATCCGCAGTACATCAACAAGTTCTTGAACGCCTACGGCACGCTCGGCGTCCGCGTCATGGTGCTGACGCTCTGGCAGGACGCCGCCCGCTCCGTCGAGCGCCTCGCCGAGGCCGACCTGGTCATGGTGGGCAACGGCCTGACCGTCAACATGCTGGCCCTGTGGGAGGCGCACGGCGTCGGCAAGGCCCTCAAGCAGCGCTATGAGGCCGGCGATGTGGTCCTCGGCGGCGTCGCCGCCGGCGCCAACGCCTGGTGCGAGGGCTTCGTCACCGACAGCTTCGGCCCGTTCCGCGCGGTGCGTGGCGGCCTCGGGCTCATCCCGAGCAGCTTCTGCTGCCACTTCGACGGCGAGGACGGCCGCGTCCCGGTCTACACCGAGGCCATCGCCGACGGCACGCTGCCGGAGGGCTACGCCTGCGACGACGGCGCTGGCATCCACTACTCCGAGGGCAAGCTCAAGGGCATTGCGGACACCCCCGGCGCCCGCGTCATGCGCTTCCGTCCGACGTCGTCACCCACGTCGTCCGGCGTGTTCAGCGAGCCCGTCGACGTCGAGCTGCTCTAGGCCGACACGGTGCTGATCGGACGCCCTCGGCGTCCGGTCAGGGGTGACGGAAGATCACCGTCCGCTGGACGATGAAGTTGACCGTGGTCGCCAGGCCCTGGGCCACGACGAACCCGACCGCGTTCGCCACCTCGCGGCCGTACGCCGTGAGCAGCGGCGGGAAGAGCAGCGCGAACGTGCCGACCTGCAACGCGAACGTCAGTGCATAGAGCGCGGCGACGGCGGCAAGGCGTCCATGTGAGTGGGCCGCGCGGAACGTCCAGACCCGGTTGATCGAGTACGCGGTCAACGTGCCGAAGACGAACGAGAGGGCTTTTGCCAGGTTGTGATCCCAGCCGAAGGCGTACTGGCCGACGAGCAGGAGCCCGAAGTCGACGGCCGCCGAGAGCACGCCGGTGAGGATGAAGCGCGTCAGCTGGGTCCGCAGCGACAGCCGGTCGCCCGCCGCCGCAGCGGTCTGGGGATCGGGCGTGGTCACGGCCGCCATGCTGCCACAAGCCGCTACGGTGACGGACGTGAAGCTCCTCGTCTTCGTCCATGGGCTCGGACAACTCCCGCAGACCTGGCAGGACCAGGTGACGGCGATGCCGTCGGACCAGTTCAAGGCGGTCGCCCCCTGGATCAAGGGCCTGCGTCCCGGCAAGCTCGGCGCGTTCTCGGTGGACGCCGCGGCCGACGAGCTGCTCGGGCTGCTCAACACCTACGGCGTCGAGTCGATGGCCCTCGTGGGCTCGGGGTTGGGTGCGGTCGTCGCCCTGGCCGCCGCGGAACGGTCACCGGATTGCGTGTCCGATCTGGTCGTCGAGGGGGTCGCGCTGAAGTACGGACGCCTCGCGATGGGCGCGCAGAAGGCGATGATCCGGGCGCTGCCCGACGCGAGATGGGCTGCGACGGGCCTCAACCGGACCTCCGTGCTGAGCGTCCTCGACGGGCTCGCCGGGATCGACCTCGAGCGCGACCTGGGCAGCGTCCGCGCCCGGACGCTCGCCATCGTCGGCGCTCACGACAGCACCCAGCGCCCCGCCTCGGACGCCGTGGCCGCCGGTGTGCCGGGGGCAAGATTGACGGTCATACCGGATGCCTCCGATCCGGTCCACCTCTCGGCACCGGAGGCCTTCAACGCGGCGCTCTGGGGGTTTCTGGACGCTGCCGCAAGCTAGGAAGCATTGCTCGTTGGGGGCATTCGTTGGCGGATCACCCGGGGAATCGCTGGCTGATCGCCTCGGTCATGCGTTGGCGGATGACACGGGGCAGTCGTTGGCTGAGCCTGTCGAAGCCCCTTGCTCGCGCGGCTTCGACAAGCGACCGATGCTTCAGTGCCTTGTCAGTCCCCGGGACGCAGGTGGACGACGTCGCCCGCCGAGAACGCCTGCCGACCGGACGCCGTCGCCACGATCAGCGAGCCCGAGGCTTCCACCGAGACCGCCTCGCCTTCGACCGCGCCCTCGGCGAGTTGGACGCGCACGCGACGTCCGATCGTCGAGCAGCGCGCCAGGTACGCGTCGGTCAGCGACTCCCCCGCATCCCAGCGGCGGTACCAATGATCGAGGGCCTTCAGGACGCCGCCGGCGACCGCGGTGGCGGACGCGTCCGAGCCCTCGATGCGGACGGAGGTGGCCGTCGGCACGGGCAGTTGTTCCTCCGCCAGCGCGACGTTGATGCCCATCCCCAGGACGGCCGCGCGGTCGGCGTCCGTCATGACGGCCTCTGACAGGATGCCGCAGATCTTCCGCTCACCGATGAGGACGTCGTTGGGCCACTTCAGCCGCGCGTCCAGGCCGGACGCCGCGCGCAGGCCGTCAGCCACGGCCATCCCGACGACCAGCGACAGCCACCCCCAGGCCGCCAGCGGAGCGGTCGGCCGGACCAGCGCCGACATGGCGACGCAGGTGTCGGGCGGCGTCTCCCAGACGCGGGTGAAGCGACCGCGTCCAGCCTGCTGCCAGCCCGTGATCTCGACGAGGCCGTCCGGAGCCCCGGCGCGGGCCCGAGCGGCCACATCGGCGTTGGTGGAACCCGTAGCCGCGACGAGATCTATCGGCGACCACCGGGTGCCGACGAGGTCGTCGAGAAGCGCCTGGCGGTCGAGGAACGGAGTCACCGCGCGATCGTAGAACACCAGGTGTCCAAACACGCGGAACACCCGTGTCCAACCCCCTAGGGATATGGCTATCGTCGCCCCCATGGAGATCGACATCCACACAACACAAGGCAAGATCGCCGATCTCGGAGAGCGGATTCGCGCTGCCGAGAATCCGAGCACGCCGGAAGCGGTTGAGAAGCAGCACGCCAAGGGCAAGATGACCGCAAGGGAGCGCGTCCTCGCCCTGCTCGACGAAGGCACGTTTGCCGAGTTCGACGAGTTCTCGCGCCATCGCAGCACGGCTTTCGGCATGGAGAAGAAGCGTCCGTACACCGACGGCGTCATCACCGGAGTCGGGGCCATCCATGGCCGCCCCGTCTGCGTGTTCTCCCAAGACGTCACCCTGTTCGGCGGCGCCCTCGGCCAGGTCTACGGCGAGAAGATCGTCAAGATCCTCGACTTCGCGATCAAGACCGGCTGCCCGATCATCGGCATGAACGAGGGCGGCGGTGCCCGCATCCAAGAGGGCGTGGTCTCCCTCGGCCTGTACGGCGAGATCTTTTACCGCAACGTGCTCGCGTCCGGCGTGATCCCGCAGATCTCCCTCATCATGGGCGCCGCGGCCGGCGGCCACGTCTACGGCCCGGCCCTGACCGACTTCGTCGTGATGGTCGACCAGACCTCGCAGATGTTCATCACCGGCCCGGACGTCATCAAGACGGTCACCGGCGAGACCGTCACCCTCGAGGAACTCGGCGGCGCCCGCACCCACAACACCAAGTCGGGCAACGCCCACTACCTGGCCGCCGACGAGACGGACGCCATCGAGTACGTCCGCGAGCTGATCACGTACCTGCCGCAGAACAACCTCGAAGACCCGCCGATCTACGACGACTCCGAGGTCGATCTGACGATCACTGATCACGATCGCAAGCTCGACACGCTGATTCCTGACAGCCCCAACCAGCCCTATGACATGCACGAGGTCATCAAGTGCGTGCTCGACGACGACGAGTTCCTCGAGGTGCAGCCGCTGTACGCCCCGAACATCGTGTGCGGCTTCGGCCGCGTCGAGGGCCGGGCGATCGGCATCGTGGCCAACCAGCCGATGGTCTTCGCGGGCTGCCTGGACGCCAAGAGCTCGGAGAAGGCCGCGCGCTTCGTCCGCACGTGCGACGCGTTCAACATCCCGGTGCTGACGTTCGTGGACGTCCCCGGCTTCCTGCCCGGCACCGACCAGGAGTACGACGGCATCATCCGCCGCGGCGCGAAGCTCATCTACGCGTACGCCGAGGCGACCGTGCCGAAGCTGACCGTCATCACCCGCAAGGCTTACGGCGGCGCGTACGACGTCATGGGCTCCAAGCACCTGGGCGCCGACGTCAACCTGGCTTGGCCGACCGCGCAGATCGCCGTCATGGGCGCCGAGGGCGCGGTCAACATCCTGTACCGCAAGGAACTGGCCGAGGCGTCCGATCCGGTGGCCCGTCGTAAGGAGCTGATCGACGAATACAACGACGAGCTCGCCAATCCGTACGTGGCGGCCGAGCGTGGCTACATCGACCAGGTCATCTACCCGCACGCCACGCGTGAGACCGTGATCCGGACGCTGCGCCTGCTGCGCACCAAGCGCCAGCAGTTGCCGCCGAAGAAGCACGGGAACATTCCGCTATGACCGCCGCCGCTGCCGAGGTCGTCGCCCCCGCCTTCCAGGTCGTGGGCGGCGACCCGACGGACGCCGAACTGGCGGCGCTCGCCGTGGTCATCTCGTCGCTACGACGGGAGCGGGGCCAGCTGGCCGCGCCGGAGAACCCCCGCATCAGCGGGGGCTGGAAGTCCTACTGGCACATCGTTCGGGGGCCGCTGTTCCCGGGCTCGAACTCCTGGCGGGCGACCCTGCGTCGGTGACGCGGAACGACTAACCAATTCACCAGCGCACTGGCGCCGGACCCCTGGGGCCGGCGCCAGTGCGCTGGTACTCTCAAACACCGAGCCCGCCCGATACCAAAGGAACTCCGATGGGTGCAATCTCCGACATTCTGGCCAATCTTGACGTCGACCAGATCGCTGCTGCCCTGGGTCAGAACCCAGCCGACGTTGAGTCCGCCGCCCAGAAGGCCGTTGGCTCGTTGCTGGGCGGCCTCGAGAACAACTTGGGCAGCGACCAGGGTGCGATCAGCCTCGCCAACGCGCTGGGCAACCACCTTGATGACGACAATGCCGCTCCGCAGACCGGCGCGATCGACCTGAGCCAGCTTGACCTCACCGACGGCGCGAAGATCGTCAACCACATCCTTCCCGCCACCGAGCAGCGCCAGCTCTTCGGCGGCGTCCAGGGCGCGCTCATCAAGAAGCTGATGCCGCTGCTGGCACCGATCGTCATGTCGTACCTCGCCAAGCGTCTCGCCTCCTCCGGCGGCCTCGGCAGCATCCTGGGCAGCGTCCTGGGCTCGCAGTCCCAGGCCTCGTCCGGCGGCATGGGCGACATCCTCGGCCAGATCCTCGGCGGTGGCACGTCCGCGAAGCAGGCCCAGCAGCAGCACGGCGGGCTCGGCGACATCCTGGGTCAGATCCTGGGTGGCGGCGCGGCGGCTCCGGCGCAGCAGCAGTCGTCCGGCGGCGGCTTCGGCGACATCCTGGGCCAGATCCTGGGCGGCGGCCAGGAGGCCCCGCAGACCCAGACCCAGTACCAGCAGCCCCAGTACCAGCAGCCCGGCAACCTGACGATCGACGATCCGGGCGCGGACGCCGCTGCGGCTTCGGCGAACTCGGGCATGCCGTCCGTGGGCGGCATCCTGAAGAGCATCCTGTTCGGCTGATCCGCAGCCTTGATCGACCGCTTGGTCCTTGCCTCGGCCTCGCCGGCGCGTCTGCAGACTCTGCAGAGCGCCGGCGTTGCCGTGTCTGTCGTGGTGTCCGGGGTGGACGAGTCAGGCGTCGACGCCCCCGACACGGCCACCCTCGTCGCCGAGCTCGCCCGTCTGAAAGCCGAAGCGGTCCTCCCCCTCGTGCAGGATGGTGACGTTGCCCTCCTCGGCTGCGACAGCCTGCTCGATCTCGACGGGACGCCGCAGGGCAAGCCAGCCTCGCGCCAGGAGGCGTCCGAAGCCTGGCGTCGGATGCGCGGGCGTTCGGGAACCCTCCTGACCGGCCACCACCTCATCGTCCGACGCGGATCCCTCACCGAGCGGGTGACGAGGACGGCGTCCACGACCGTCTTCTTCGCCGACCTGGACGACGACGAGATCGACGCCTACGTGGGGACGGGCGAGCCTGACCACGTGGCCGGCGCCTTCACGATCGACGGGCTGGGCGGCCCGTTCGTGACGCGGGTCGAGGGCGATCCGCACACCGTGGTCGGCCTCAGCCTGCCCCTCCTGCGCGCGATGCTCCGCTTGGTCGGCGTCCGCTGGTACGACCTGTGGGAGGCCCGGGTCTAGGCTGTCGCCGATGAGCGACCAGACCGGACTCGAGCCGCGGCGATCGGCGCTGCCAGCCCCGCTGCGCGCGATGCGTCCCAAGCAGTGGGTGAAGAACGTGCTCGTGTTGGCGGCTCCGGCCGCGGCGGGCGTCGTGCTGCAGCCCCGGGTCCTGGCGCACTCGCTGGCGGCCTTCGTCGCCTTCTGTGCGGTGAGCGCATCGATCTACCTGATCAACGACGTGCGCGACGTCGAGTCGGACCGCCAGCATCCGAAGAAGCGGTTCCGCCCGATCGCCGCGGGCGAACTCAAGCCGAGCACGGCGCTCGCGATGGCCGCCGTTTTGGTCGTCCTCGCCGCCGTCGGCGGCTATCTCATCGCGCCGCTGTTGGCCCTGGTCATCGTCGTCTACTGGCTCCTCCAGGTGGGCTACTCCGTCTTCGCCAAGAACCAGCCGATCATCGATCTCGCGATGGTCGCCGCTGGCTTCCTGTTGCGCGCCGTGGCCGGCGGCGTCGCGTCCAGCATCCCGCTGTCGCAGTGGTTCCTGCTCGTGGCGTCCTTTGGATCGCTGTTCATGGTGGCAGGCAAGCGCTACTCCGAGATGATCGAAGTCGGGCCGGACGCCGGCACGCGCGCGTCCCTGGCGAGCTACACCCCGACGTACCTGCGCTTCGTCTGGACCTTGTCGGCGGCGCTCGTCGTCATGTCGTACGCGCTGTGGGCCTTCGATCTGCGCAGCGCCCCGGTGCAGTGGCTCGGTGTGCCCTGGGACCAGGTCAGCATCGCCCCCTTCACCCTCGCCATGCTCCGGTACGCCTACGCGATCGACCGCGGCGCTGCGGGCGAGCCCGAGGACGCGGTGCTCGGCGACCGAACGCTCCAAGTCCTCGGACTGGCTTGGGCGATCACGCTGGGGCTGACCTTCGTCCACTGAGAGCTGGGCCTGCACGCGTCCGCACGCGCGACTTTCGAAATAGGCGTCCACAGGGGAAGAACGGACGTACCGCGGTCTCTTGCGTCGCTCTAGACTCCGGCGTAGCCAGGCGAGCCTGGCGTGGCGAGCTTCGAGGAGGAACAGTGCCCATCACCAAAGTCTTGGTGGCCAACCGCGGCGAAATCGCAGTCCGCGTGATCCGTGCGGCGAAGGACGCCGGTCTCGCGAGCGTCGCGATCTACGCGGATCCGGACGCCGACGCCCTATTCGTCAAGTTGGCGGACGAGGCCTACGCCCTCAACGGCCAGAGCCCGGCCGAGACCTACCTGGACATCGCGAAGATCCTGTCCGTGGCTGAGCGGTCCGGCGCGAACGCCGTGCACCCCGGCTACGGCTTCCTCGCGGAGAACGCGATCTTCGCCCAGGCCGTCATCGACGCTGGCCTGATCTGGATCGGCCCCCCGCCGGCCGCCATCGACGCCCTCGGCGACAAGGTGAAGGCCCGTCACATTGCGCTCAAGGTGGGCGCTCCCCTGGTCCCGGGCACGCCCGATCCGGTAGCAAACGCCGACGACGTCGTCGCGTTCGCGAAGGAGCACGGCGTCCCGATCGCCATCAAGGCAGCCTTCGGCGGCGGCGGACGCGGCCTCAAGGTCGCCCGCACGATCGAGTCGATCCCGGAGCTGTTCGAGTCGGCGACCCGGGAGGCCGTCACGGCCTTCGGACGCGGCGAGTGCTTCGTCGAGCGCTACCTCGACAAGCCGCGGCACGTCGAGACCCAGTGCCTCGCCGACTCCCACGGCAACGTCGTCGTCGTGTCGACGCGCGACTGCTCGCTGCAGCGCCGCCATCAGAAGCTGGTCGAGGAGGCCCCGGCCCCGTTCCTGACGGCCGATCAGCTCAACAAGCTGTACGCCTCGTCCAAGGCGATCCTCAAGGAGGCCGGCTACGTCGGCGCCGGCACCTGCGAGTTCCTGGTCGCGCAGGACGGCCTGATCTCGTTCCTGGAGGTCAACACCCGCCTGCAGGTCGAGCACCCGGTCTCGGAAGAGGTCACCGGCATCGACCTGGTCCGCGAGATGTTCCGCATCGCCGACGGCGAGGAGCTGGGCTTCGGTGATCCCGAGATCCGCGGGCACAGCATCGAGTTCCGCATCAACGCCGAGGACGCCGGACGCAACTTCATGCCGGCTCCCGGAACCCTCGTCAAGTGGACGCCCCCCACGGGCCCCGGCGTCCGCGTCGACTCGGGCTACCTCGAGGGCATGAGCGTCCCAGGCAACTTCGACTCGCTGGTCGCCAAGATCATCGTCACGGGTGCCGACCGCGCCCAGGCGATCGCCCGGTCGAAGCGTGCGCTGGCCGAGACGATTCTGGACGGCATGCCCACGGTCATCCCGTTCCACCAGGTCGTGCTGGACGATCCGGCCTATGCCGCCACCAACGGGCAGTTCGGCGTCTTCACCAACTGGATCGAGACCGAGTTCAACAACACCATCGAGCCCTACACGGGCACGCTGGGCAACGCCGAGGCCGAGGAGAAGGCCACCTACGTGGTCGAGGTCAACGGCAAGCGCATCGAGGTCAAGGTCCCCGCGACGCTCGGGGCTCCGGCCGCCGGCAAGTCGTCCGGCACGGCGCCGAAGCCGACCAAGCGCAGCCGCAGCGGCGCGACGGCCAAGGCCCCCTCGACGAACTCGCTGCAGTCCCCGATGCAGGGCACCATCGTCAAGGTCGCTGTCGCCGAGGGCGACACGGTGGCCGAGGGCGACCTCATCGTGGTGCTGGAGGCCATGAAGATGGAGCAGCCGCTCAACGCGCACCGCGCGGGCGTCATCAAGAGCCTGACGGCCGTCGCCGGCGCCACCTGCGCCAGCGGCGAGCAGCTCTGCGAGATCGTCGACGCCGAGTAGGCAGCAGTCGACGAGGGGCGCCCGGTCAGCCGGGCGCCCCTCGTCCGTTCAAGTCAGAGTTGACGCGGCGGTCAGTAGTCCACGTGCTCGCTGATCGCCGCGCCGGGATGCAGCCGCCGCGCAGCCTCGGCGATCGAGCCCGACAGCGACGGGTAAACGGTGAACGCCTGCGCTAGCTGGTCGACGGTCAGCTTCGCCGAGACGGCCAGCGCGATCGGGTGGATGAGTTCGGAGGCCGACGGCGCCACCACCACGCCGCCCACGACGATGCCGGTGGTCGGGAGGCAGAAGAGCTTGATGAAGCCGTCGCTCAGCCCCTGCATCTTGGCGCGGGCGTTCGAGCGCAGCGGCATCATGATGCCGCGCGCGTTGAAGCCGGCGTCGATCTCGGCCTGGCTGACCCCCACGGAGGCCACCGACGGCGACGTGAACACGTTGGCCGACACGCTGCGCAGGTCGAGCGGCGCGACGGCGTCACCCAGCGAATGCCACATGGCAATGCGACCCTGCATGGCCGCCACAGACGCGAGCGCGAACACGCCGGTGCAGTCGCCAGCGGCGTAGATGCCGCGCGCGGACGTGCGCGAAACCTTGTCGACCACGATGTGTCCGGACGCCGACGTCGCGACCTTGCCCTCGGCCAGGCCGAGATCCTCGGTGTTCGGGATGCCGCCCACGGCCATCAGCACGTGCGAGCCCTCGACCGTGCGGCCGTCCGAGAGGGTGACGACGACGCCGTCGCCCTCACGGCGCGCCGCGACGGCGCGTGATCGGGACAGAATCGTCATGCCCGTGCTCTCGAAGACGCCCTGGATGACCCGCGCGGCCTCCTCGTCCTCGCTGGGCAGCACCTGTGCACGGGACGAGATCAGCACGACCTCGACGCCGAGGGCGTGGTAGGCGGACGCGAACTCGGCGCCGGTGACGCCCGAGCCGACCACGATGAGCCTGGTGGGCAACTCTTTAAGGCCGTACATCTGCGTCCAGTTCAGGATGCGCTCGCCGTCCGGCATGGCCTCGGGCAGCTCGCGCGGCCGAACGCCCGTGGCGATCAACGTGATGTCGGCGGGGAGCACCTCGCGGCGTCCGTCCTCGGCAACGGCCAGCACGCGATCGGGACCGTGCAGCCGCCCCGTGCCCGAGATGATCCTGATGCCGGACGCCTCCAGCCGCGACCGGATGTCGTCGCTCTGGGCGATCGCCAGCTTGGTCACGCGGTCGTTCACCGCCGCGAGGTCGGCCGTGACCCCGTCCTTGATCCGCCCATGCCCGGACGCCGGACGCAGGCCCAGCCGCTCGGCGCCGCGCACCCGGCTCATGACGTCCGCGGCCGCGATCAGCGACTTGCTGGGGACGACGTCGCTCAGGACCGCGGCCCCGCCGATCCCTTGCCGCTCGACCAGGGTGACCGTTCCGCCCAGCTGGGCACCCACCAACGCCGCCTCGTAGCCGCCCGGTCCCCCGCCGATGATGACAACGTCCGTCACTTGGCTCCCCGCCCGCTCGTCCGGACGCCCCGCGCGCCCACCGGGGCCCATTCTTCCAGCCCCGGAGCCCAGACTCCCACTGGGGCGTCCACGCCCGATAGCCTGTCCTGATGGACGCAGAAGTTGACCCCTACGCCGCCGCCCAGGACGCTGCACAGGCCCTGCTGCAACGACTCTCGATCGACCGGATCGACGTCGGCCTCGTGCTCGGCTCCGGGTGGTCGGCCGCCATCGACGGCGTCGCCGAGACCATCGCCGAAGCCCCGCTCGGCGAGCTGCCCGGCTTCAACAAGCCCGTCGTCGCCGGCCACGGCGGGGTCGCCCGCGCGCTTCGGACGCCGAGCGGTCGCGTCGCGCTGGTGCTCACCGGACGCACCCACTTCTACGAGGGACGCGGCGTCGCGGCCGTCGCCCACGGCGTCCGGACGATCGCCGCGGCGGGGGCGTCCAGGATCGTGCTGACGAACGGCTGTGGCGGGCTCAACCCGGCATGGGCGCCGGGCACCCCGGTGCTCATCAGCGACCACATCAACCTGACGACCACCAGCCCCATCGTGGGCGCCACCTTCGTCGACCTCACCGACGCCTACTCCCCTGAACTGCGGACGCTCGCCCGCACGATCGACCCGTCGCTGGACGAGGGTGTCTACGTCCAGTTCCCCGGACCGCACTACGAGACCCCCGCCGAGGTGCGCATGGCGCGCACGCTGGGCGGAGACCTGGTGGGCATGTCGACGACGCTGGAGACGATCGCCGCCCGCGAGGCCGGGCTCGAGGTGCTCGGCATTTCGCTGGTCACCAACCCCGCCGCGGGCTACTCCGAGACGCCGCTGAACCACGCCGAGGTGATCCAGGCGGGCAAGGACGCCGTCCCGCGCCTGCGCACGCTGCTCTCCGGCCTGCTGGGCGTGCTGTGATGAGCGCCCTGTACACCGAGGCGCTGGCGTGGGCGAACGCCGATCCGGACGCCGCGACGGCCGAGCAGCTTCGCCGGCTCGTGGCCGCCGCCGAGTTGGGCGACGCGTCCGCGCAGGCCGAGCTGGAGGACGCCTTCTCGGGCACGCTCGAGTTCGGGACGGCCGGTCTGCGGGCTGCCCTGGGCCCTGGTCCGAATCGGATGAACCGCGTGGTCGTTTCGCGCGCCGCTGCGGGGCTGGCGCGCTGGCTGATCGCGCACGGCCACGTGCGTTCCGAGGTCGTCATCGGCTACGACGCGCGGTACAACAGCGACGTCTTCGCGCGTGACACGGCCGAGATCCTGGCCGGCTACGGCCTGCGTCCGCTGCTGTCGGCGACCCGGGTGCCGACGCCGCTGGTGCCGTTCGAGGTCGGACGCCGCGGCGCGGCCGCGGGCGTTGTGGTGACGGCGTCCCATAACCCCCCGGCCGACAACGGGTACAAGGTCTACGTCGGGGCGTCCCAGATCGTTCCGCCGACCGACGGCGAGATCGCCGCCGAGATCGCCGCGGTGTCGTCGATGCCGGTGGCCCACCTGCCCCGCTCGTCGGAGTACGAGGTGTTGGGCGACGAGCTCATCGAGCGTTACGTCGAGCGGGCGGCGTCCCTGGTGGCGCCCGAGGCGCCGCGCGACCTGGCCTGGGCGTACACGGCCATGCACGGCGTGGGCCGGGCGATCGTCGACCGCGTCGTGAAGGCTGCGGGCTTCCCGGCCGCTGCGGTGGTCGCCGAGCAGGCCGAGCCGGACCCGGACTTCCCCACCGTGGCATTCCCCAATCCCGAGGAGCCGGGCGCCATCGACCTCTGCCTCGCGACCGCCCGCCGGATCAACGCCGACGTCGCCATCGCCAACGACCCGGACGCCGACCGCTGCGCCGTCGCCGCGGTCATCGGGGGCCAGTGGCAGATGCTCACCGGCGACGAGTTGGGCATGCTGCTGGCCGACGACGCGCTGCGCTCGGGTCGTGACGGCGTCTACGCCTGCTCGATCGTGTCGTCAACGGCCATGAGCGTGATGGCCGCCGCCCACGGGCAACGGTTCGAGCCGACCCTGACCGGGTTCAAGTGGATCGGCCGCGTGCCCGGGCTCGCGTTCGGCTACGAGGAGGCGATCGGCTACTGCACCGATCCCGCGTCCGTGCCGGACAAGGACGGCATCACCGCCCTGGTCCGGGTGCTGACCCTGGTGGCCGGGCTGAAGGCCGAGGGCAAGACGATCGCCGACCGGCTCGACGAGATCGTCCGCACGTACGGGCTGCATCACACGTCGCAGCTCTCGTTCCGGGTCTCGGACCTGTCGATCATCTCGGACGCCATGGCCCGCTTCCGCGCCCGCCCGCCGACAGAGCTGGCCGGCGAGGCCGTCGAGGCGTCCGACCTGCTGGACGGCTACCAGGGGCTGCCGCCGACCGACGGCATCCTGGTCAAGGGTCCGTCCGTGCGGGTCGTGGTCAGGCCGTCGGGCACCGAGCCGAAGCTGAAGTGCTACTGCCAGGTGCGGCTGTCGCCTGGGCTCAGCGAGAATCCGGACGCCGCCCGCATCGCCGCGGCAGGGATGATGGGCGACGTGCGCGCCGACGTGCAGGCCGCGCTGGGCCTGTGACCCGGATCGTCCTGCTGGCCGGCCCGTCCGGCAGTGGCAAGTCGCGCCTCGCGCACGCGGCCGATGCGCTCGTCGTGCGTCTGGACGACTTCTATCGGGACGCCGACGCCCCCGACCTGCCGCGGACGCCGCACGGCTTCATCGACTGGGACGACGTCCGAACCTGGGACGCCGACGGTGCGGTCGCCGCGCTGGCGCACCTCGTCAGCGAGGGTTTCTGCGAGCTGCCGGTCTACTCGATCGCCGAGTCGAAGCGACTCGGCTGGCACCGGCTCGATCTCGGCGAGCACCACGTGATCGTCGCGGAGGGCATCTTCGCGATCCAGTTGATGGCGATCGCGCGCGACCACGGCCTGGCCGTCGAAGGCCTCTACTTGCACCGGCCCGGCGCCCTGGTCGCGGCGCTGCGGTTCCGTCGAGATCTGGCCCAGAAACGCAAGGCAGTTCCGGTGCTGATCAGGCGCGGCCTGGACCTGTGGCGTGCTCAGCCGTCGCTGGAGCGCAGTGCCGTGGCCGCAGGCTTCGAGCTGGTGACGATGCGCAAAGGCCTGCGCGCGCTGACCGCCTCGTGAAGTTCCACGTGTGACTTTCTCGGGGTAGACGCCAACAACGTCACACGTGAAAGCCGACTGGGCTCAGGCTTGCTTCGTCTCGTCCGGAGCAGCGACGTCGGGGGCCGCGGCGTCGTCCGTCTCGGGGAGGAACTGGGCGACCGGGTCGACCTCGCGCTCCGCGGCCGCCGTCAGCTGCGGGGCCTCCCCCACCGCCAAGCGGGCGGCGCGTCCGGACTCGAGCTGCTGGGCCTCGGCGATCGCCTGCTGGACGCTGCGCTGGGACTCCTCCTCGGCGACCTTCTTGGCGTCCGCGATCTCGGCGAAGACGTCCACCCGCTCCGGCGACTTGTACTTGGACTTGTCAGCCGGGGCCAGGGCGCGGGTCACGTCGCCGACGGTCGAGCCGAGGCCCTTGAGGGCGTCGTTCAGCTCCGACGGGATGACCCACACCTTGTTGGCGTCGCCCTGGGCCAGCTTCGGCAGCATCTGCAGGTACTGGTACGACAGCAGCGCCTGGTCGGGCTCGGACGCGTGGATCGCGCCGAACACCGTCGTGATGGCCTGCGCCTCGCCCTCGGCCCGCAGCATGGCGGCCTGCCGATCGGCCTGCGCCCGCAGGACCGCGGACTCCCGCTCGCCCTGCGCCCGCAGGATCGACGACTCGCGGTCACCGGACGCCGACAGGATCTGCGACTGCCGCTGGCCCTCGGCCAACAGGATCTGGGCGCGCTTCTCCCGCTCGGCGCGGGCGCCCTTCTCCATCGCATCGCGGATCGTCGCCGGCGGCTCGATCGAACGCAGCTCGACGCGGTTGACCTTGATGCCCCACTTGCCGGTGGCCTCGTCCAGCACCGAGCGCAGCTTGTGGTTGATGTCCTCGCGCGAGGTCAGCGTCTGCTCGAGATCCATGCCGCCGATGATGTTGCGCAACGTGGTCATCGTGAGCTGCTCGATGGCCTGGATGTAGTTCTGGGCCTCGTACGCCGCCCGGACCGGATCGACGATCTGGAAGTAGATGACCGAGTCGATGCCGACCATCAGGTTGTCCTCGGTGATGACGCCCTGCGGCGGGAAGGGCACGACCGCCTCGCGCATGTCCATCGTGTAGGCGACCCTGTCGACGATCGGCGTGATCAGGTGCATGCCCGGCTCGATCGTCTTGTGGAACTTGCCCAGCCGCTGGACGATGCCGACCTGCTGCTGCTGAATGACGCGGACGCTCATCACGATGGCCACCACCACCACGATCGCGATCAGGATGAAGGGGATCAGGAAGAGGGGCATTGCGACTCCTTCGACGGGGGGCTACGTCCACCATAGCCCGGGGCACCAGCCCCCCGTCGTCAGCACGTCGCGTCGGCGTCAGACGTTGTCGCCGCCGGTCTGCAGGGCTGCCGCCACCTGGCGTCCGGACGCCGCGTCGCCAGCGTCCGGCCAGACCCAGGAGGCGATCTCGGGCAGGTCCTCGCCCCACGTCATGGCGTACTCGCGGGCGTGGATGCGGGCGTCCATCATCTCCTGACGCAGGACGCCGAACCGCGAACCCAGCCCCGGCACCCGATCGATGACGTCCATGACCAGGTGGTAGCGGTCGATGTCGTTGCGCATGCACATGTCGAAGGGCGTGGTGGTCGAGCCCTTCTCCTTGAAGCCGCGCACGTGCAAGTTGGCGTGGTTGGTGCGCCGGTAGGCGAGCCGGTGGATCAGCCACGGGTAGCCATGGAAGTTGAAGATGATCGGCTTGTCGGTGGTGAAGTAGGTGTCGAACTCGCGGCTGGACAAGCCGTGGGGGTGCTCCCGCTCGTCCTGCAGGCGCATGAGGTCGACGACGTTCACGACGCGCACCTTCAACTCGGGGATCCGGCGGCGCAGGATGTCGGCGGCGGCCAGCACCTCCAGCGTCGGCACGTCGCCGGCGCAGCCCAGGACGACGTCCGGGTCCTGGCCGTCCACCTCGGTGCCCGCCCACTCCCAGATGCCGAGGCCACGGGTGCAGTGCGCGATCGCCTCGTCCATGTTCAGGAACACCGGCTCGGGCTGCTTCCCCGCGACGACGACGTTCACGTACTGCTTGGAGCGCAGGCAATGGTCGTAGGTCGACAGCAGCGTGTTGACGTCCGGCGGGAGGTAGACGCGGACGACCTCCGGCGACTTGTTCATCACGACGTCGAGGAAGCCCGGGTCCTGGTGGCTGAAGCCGTTGTGGTCCTGGCGCCAGACATGGCTCGACAGCAGGTAGTTGAGCGACGCGATCGGACGCCGCCAGCCGATGTGGTTGGTCACCTCCAGCCATTTGGCGTGCTGGTTGAACATCGAGTCGACGATGTGGATGAAGGCCTCGTAGCTGCTCATCATGCCGTGGCGTCCGGTGAGCAGATAGCCCTCCAGCCAGCCCTGGCACTGGTGCTCGCTGAGCATCTCCATGACCTGGCCGGCCTGCGCCATGGGATCGCCGGCGTCGGCGTCCAGGAAGGCGGCCATCCACTGCTTGGGCGTCTCCTCGAAGACGGCCTGCAGGCGGTTGGACGCCGTCTCGTCCGGCCCGAAGACCCGGAAGTTGTCGGGGTTCAACCGAGCCACCTCCCGCAGAAACTCCCCGAGCCGCTTCGTGGACTCGACCATCGGACCACCGTGACCGTCGGCGTCCGGCTCGACCGCGAAGTCGCGGAAGTCGGGCATCACGAGGTCCTTGAGCAGGACGCCCCCGTTGGCGACCGGGTTGGCCGACATGCGCTTGGCGCCCTTGGGACGCAGCGCGTCGAACTCGGCTCGGAAGGCCCCGTACTCGTCGAAGAGCTCGTTTGCCCGATAGGACGTCAGCCAATCCGACAGCACCTTCAGGTGCGCGTCGCTGTCACGGGCGTTGGCCAGCGGCACCTGGTGGCTTCGCCAGTGCGCCTCGGTCTGCTTGCCGTCGACGGACGCCGGACCGGTCCAGCCCTTGGGGTGGTCGAAGACGATCATGGGCCAGCGCGGACGCTCCTGATCGAGTTCATCGGACGCCGCAGCCTTGGCCTTGATCGCGACGATCATGTCGAGGGCGTCGTCGAGGACGCGGGCGAAGCGCTGGTGGGCCTCGAGATGATCGTCTCCGGCCTCCACCTTGAAGAACAGCGGCTCGTGCCCGTAGCCGCGCATGAGGTCGGCGAGTTCGTCGGTCTCGATGCGGGCCAGCACGGTGGGGTTGGCGATCTTGTAGCCGTTGAGGTGCAGCACCGGCAGCACGACGCCGTCGCGCTTGGGGTTGACGAACTTGTTCGAGTGCCAGGAGGTGGCCAGCGGTCCGGTCTCGGCCTCGCCGTCGCCGACGACCGCGAACGTGATCTGGTCCGGGCTGTTGAAGATCGAGCCGTACGCGTGCGACAGCGCATACCCCAGCTCGCCACCCTCATGGATCGAGCCGGGGGTCTCGGGCGCGACGTGGCTGGGGATGCCCCCGGGGAACGAGAACTGCTTGAACAGCTTGCCGAGCCCCGCTTCGTCGCGGGTGATGTTCGGGTAGACCTCGGTGTAGGTGTCGTCGAGGTAGGTGTTCGCGACGAGGCCGGGTCCGCCGTGTCCGGGGCCGGCGACGTAGATCGCGTCCAGGTTGCGCTCGATGATCGCCCGGTTGAAGTGGGCGTAGAGGAAGTTCAAGCCGGGCGTCGTCCCCCAGTGGCCGAGGAGGCGCCGCTTCACGTCGTCGCGGGTCAGCGGACGCCGCAGCAGCGGGTTGTCCAGCAGGTAGATCTGGCCCACCGAGAGGTAGTTGGCCGCCCGCCACCAGCCGTCGATGAGCCGGGCGGTGTCGTCGGAGATGATCTCGGGGGCGTCAGCCGGACGGTGCTGCCAGGCGACGGATGCTTGGGGCTCGGACATCGTTTCTCCTCATCAAAGGGCTGAGGGCCCACCACCGTCCGGATCGATCAGCGGGGAGCCCTACACGCGTCCATCTTCGTCGTCAGCGACGGAATGCTCAACTCGCCGGCGCGCCGGGCTCAGGACGTCAGGGGGAGGTGCTTGGGATACACGACGGCCGTGACGCCGTCCACCTCCATCACCTCGACCTCGGTGCCGGGGCCGATGGCGGAGCCGTCGTAGGAGCGGGCGCTCCAGACCTCGCCGGAGATCTTCACCTCGCCGGACGCCGGGGTGATCTCGCCGACCGCGAGCCCTGTACTGCCGAGCAGTTTGGACGCCGACGAGCGGTAGCCAGGCGAGTTGTGCAGCCGCTTCAGCAGCGCCGGACGCGTGACGTAGAGCATGAGCAGCGCCACCATGATGGCCACGACGATCTGCCCGACGAGAAGGCCCGGGAACACCAGGGCGACCCCGGCGCCGGCCAGCGCACCGCTCGCCAGCATCAGCAGGGTCAGGTCGAGCGTGAGCATCTCGCTGACCGCCAGACCGCCCGCCAGGACGAGCCAGATGACCCACATGTTCTCACTGAGCCACTCGAGCATGGCGGACCCCTCTCAGCGCCGGACGGCGCGGGCCGTCCAGCGGCCCGCCTCGGTCGAGACGACCAAGGGTAAGCCGAAGGTCGCGCTCAGCGCGTCGTTCGTCAGGATCTCGTGGATGGGCCCGGCGGCCACGATGCCGCCCTCGGCCAGCAGCATCGCGTGCGTGATGCCCCGCGGGATCTCTTCGAGGTGATGCGTGACGAGGACCAGCGCCGGCGAGGACTCGTCCTCGGCCAGGTCCCCGAGCGTGTCGACGAGGGCCTCCCGGCCGGCGAGGTCCAGGCCGGCGGCAGGCTCGTCCAGCAGCAGCAGTTCGGGGTCGGTCATCAGGGCGCGGGCGATCTGGACGCGCTTACGTTCGCCCTCGCTCAGCGTGCCGAACGTGCGCTTGGAGAGGTGCTCGACCTGCAGCTGGCGCATCAGGAAGGCGGCCCGTTTGAGGTCGAGGACGTCGTACTTCTCGTTCCAGCGTCCGATGACGGCATAGGACGCCGAGATCACCACGTTCCCGACGCTCTCGGCCCGCGGGATGCGGTCGGCTAGCGCGGCCGACGTCATGCCGATGCGCGGACGCAGCTCGAACACGTCCACGGCGCCCATCCGCTCACCCAGCAGCGTGACGGTGCCCGCGCTCGGGTGGATCGTGGCGCTGATCAGCTGCAGCAGCGTGGTCTTGCCGGCGCCGTTGGGGCCGATGATCACCCAGCGGTCGGACTCGTCCACGCGCCAGTCGACGTTGTGCAGGAGGGCGTTGCCTCCGCGGACGACGGAGACGCCAGCGAGGTCGACGACGGGTGCCATGGGCCCCAACCTACAAGGTCGGACGCCTCGGGCTCCCGATGGCCCCGCTGGGCGCAACCGTGTCGAGATCGGCCAGACTCAGGGGTTGACCGCCAGGCAGGTCGCGCTGCTGCCGGGGCCGACGGCCTCACCCTCGGACCAGGCGTCACCCTCGACCTCGATCACGCACCGCACCTTGGCGCCGGGGGGCGGCTTGGGGACTCACGGTCACCTTCAGCTGGACGACGTCGAACCCGTCGACGGTGTCGATCCGGGGCCAGCCCGTCCTCGTCGAGGCGTTGGAGTCGAGAACGTCGCAGCCGTAGCTGATGTCGGCCTTGTCCGTCGTCTCGACGATCAGCTTCACCTCGAAGGTGGCCGGTGCGGACACCGGACTCCGAAGAGCTGAACGCGGAGGCGTCCGGATCAGGCTCCCGTGGAGTGCAGGCCGCCGTCGACGTGGATCATCTCGCCGGTCGTCGCCGGGAACCAGTCCGACAGCAGGGCCACGACGGCCTTGGCCGTCGGCGCCGAATCGGTCGGATCCCAGCCCAGCGGCGCGCGCGAGGCCCAGATGTCGTCGAAGGACTCGGCGCCCGGGATGGCCTTCTTCGCGATCGTCTGAATCGGCCCGGCCGCGACGATGTTGCAGCGGATGCCCTCCGGGCCGAGGTAGCGGGCCAGGTAGCGCGAGGTCGACTCCAGGGCCGACTTGGCGACGCCCATCCAGTCGTACTTCGGCCAGCTGATCTGCGCGTCGAACGTCAACCCCACGACGGACGCCCCCCGCGCGAGCAGCGGCTGAGCGGCCACGACGAGCGACTTCAGCGAGAAGGCCGAGGTGTGGACGGCCGTCGCGACGTCGTCCCACTCGGTCGACAGGAACGCCCCGCCGAGCGCCTTCTCGGGGTTGGCGTAGGCGATCGAGTGCACGATGCCGTCCAGGTGATGGACGCCCAGCGCGCGCAGGGCGTCCGCCAGGCCGGCGAGCGCGTCGGCGTCCGTGACGTCGAGATCGATGACCTCCGGAACCGGCTCCAGGCGCTTGACGATGCGTCGCGTCAGGGACGCCGCACGCGGCAGGTTCGACACGATGACGCGCGCGCCCTCGGCCTGTGCGATCTCGGCCACGCGGTAGCCGATGGACGTGTTCATCGTCACACCGGCGACGAGGATGGTCTTGCCGTCAAGAATTCCCATGGTTTCGCTTCCTGAGCTGTTGGAGGGCTGAGGTGGTCGTTCCCTGCACTTGTGGGTCCTGAGGTCGTCGGTCCCTGAGGTTGTCGAAGGGGTCAGTGCCCCATTCCGAGGCCGCCGTCGACCGGGATCACGGCGCCGCTGATGTAGCCCGCGCCGTCGGAGGTCAGGAAGGCGACGGCGTTGGCGATGTCGTCGACGGAGCCCATGCGACCGGCCGGGGTCTGCGCCTTGAAGCCGTCGGTCACCTCGGCCGGCAGCACCGCGGTCATCTCGGTCTCGATGAAGCCGGGCGCGACGACGTTGAAGGTGATGCCGCGCTTGCCGACCTCGCGGGTCAGCGAGCGGGCCATGCCGATGAGGGCGGCCTTGGTCGAGCTGTAGTTGACCTGTCCGGCGTTGCCGTACAGGCCGACAACCGAGCCCATGAAGACGACGCGTCCGTACTTGTTGCGCATCATCGACTTCACCGCGCGGCGCGCCGTGTAGAAGCAGCCCTTGAGGTTGACGTCGATGACGGCGTCCCACTGCTCGTCCGTCATGCGCATGATCAGGCCGTCCTTGGTGATGCCGGCGTTCGCGATCACGATCTCGACCGGACCGTGGGCGGCCTCGGCGGCGGCGAAGGCGGCGTCCACCTGGGCGGCGTCCGTCACGTTGCAGTTGACGCCCAGGGCGCCGGCGGGGGCCTCGCCCCCAAAGTCCGCGCTGCACACCTTGTGGCCCTCGGCCAGGAAGCGCTCGACGATGGCCCTGCCGATGCCCCGGTTGCCTCCGGTCACCAGCACGCTGCGGGAGATGTTCGAATCAGTCACGAAACCTACGCTACCGTAACCAGCCCTCGCTCCCGTCGGAGGTTGACCCTCGATGAGACACCGTGTCGCGCTCGTGGACGCCGACGACGAAACGTCCACAGCCCACCTCCCGAGGCCGGGCTAGGCTGACAAGGTGGCGAACGGACGAAAGGGTGCGATCCCCGCGCTGATCACGAGCGCGCGGATCAGCAAGTCCCTGGACGCTGACCAGCGCATGAAGCGCTACTTGTGGTCGATGACCGTCCGGGTGGTGTGCTTCATCGCCGCGTGCCTGACGCCCTTCCCCGCCAACATCCTGCTCATCGCGGGCGCCGCGATCATCCCGGGCATCGCGGTCATCCTGGCGAACGCGATCGACATGCGCGTCCCCGTCGAGACCGTTGCGGACGCCCCAGGCGCGGTCCCGGCGCTGACCACGGGCGTCGTCGTCCAGGGGGGCGTCGAGGACGCGGTGCTGCTTCCGAACGGAGACGAGCGGTGAGCGAAGCCCCGGCATCCGGCGTCCCGTGGAAGCGCTGGCTGGCGCTGCTGGCGCTCGTGGTCGTGCTGACCGTCGCCTTCGTCAACCTGGCGCAGTGGCAGCTACGGCGCCTCGATGAGAGGCGCGGCACGAACACCACGGTCGTCAACCACGAGGGCGCGCCGGTGCAGCCGTACGAGGCCGTTTTCAACCACCCCATCACCGACGCGGACGCCTGGCAGCGGGTCACCGTCACCGGCACCTTCCTTGCCGACCAGCAGCTGATCGTCCGGTATCGGAATAACGGCGAGGCGGCCGGCTACGAGGTCGTGGTGCCGCTGAAGGCGACCGATGGACGAACCGTCCTGATCGACCGCGGCTTCGTCACGCGTCCCGCGGGCCAGGACTTCCCCACCACCGTCGACGCGCCGCCCCCCGGCCAGGTCACGGTTGTCGGGCACGTGCGGCGCAACGAGCAGGGTCCCGCCAACGCGACGACCCCCGCGTCGGGGTCGGTCCGCCTGATCAACAGCGACGCGATCGGCGCGGCGTCCGGACTGACGCTCGTCAACGGCTACATCGGCGCCCTGCAGGTGACCCCGCCGCAGACCGGCTTCGAGCCGGTCTCCACTCCCCCGCTCGACGAAGGTCCGCACCTGTCGTACGCCCTGCAGTGGGCGTCGTTCGCGATCATCGCCATCGTCGGACTCTTCGTCTTCATCCGCAACGACATCCGAGACCGCAAGAAGGCGGCCGCGAAGGCCGCCAGGCGCGCCGCAGCGTCGGCGTCCGAACCGTCAGCATGAGTCTGGACGCCGCGCGCGGGCTCCTCGCGTGCCCGGTCTGCGGTTCGGGCCTGACCGAGTCGGACACGTCACTGACCTGCGCCAACGCCCATCGCTTCGACGTCGCCCGTCAGGGGTACGTGAACCTGTTGGGCTCGCGTCCGCCGGCCAACGCCGACACGGCCGAGATGGTCGCGGCCCGCGACCGGGTGCTCTCGTCCGGGCTCTACGACCCGATCGCCGAGCAGGTGGCGCGTCGGCTCGCCCAGTCGCCCACGATCGTGGACGTCGGCGCTGGGACGGGCTTCTACCTCGCCCGCGCGCTGGACGCCTCGGGTGGTCGGGGCGTCGCGTTGGACGTCTCGGTGCCCGCGGCGCGCCGAGCGGCGAAGGCTCACGCGCGGGCGGCGTCCGTGGTCGCCGACGTCTGGAGACGCCTCCCGCTCCTGTCGGGGCGCCTCTCGGCGGTGCTGTGCGTCTTCGCGCCGCGCTCGGTGCCGGAGTTCGCGAGAATCCTCATCCCGGGTGGCCTTCTCGTCGTGGTCACGCCGACGGCGTCCCATCTGAGCGGACTGCGCGAGCGGCACGGGCTGCTCGGCATCGAGGCCGACAAGGACGAACGCCTCGCCCGGTCGGCCCTGGGCCTATTCGATCCCACGGCGCGGGCGGTCGTCGAGTATCGGGCTGAGGCGTCCGCGGAGCAGGTGCGCGATTTGATCGCGATGGGTCCGAACGCCTTCCACGGCGTCCCGAACGACGTGACCGCGGACACAGTGCAGGTATCCGTGACGGTGTCTCTCTTCCGCAAGGCCGCCGGGGACGAGTCCGGGCTCGCTTGACCCTGCCGTTGCCGGAGAGTCCATGCTTGCCGTCGTGCCGCACGAGGATCAGCCACTCAGCATCGGGATGATGTCCCGGCTGTGCGGTCTCTCCATGGGTGCGCTTCGGCACTACGACGCCGAAGAGGTGCTGCGGCCGTCCGCCGTCGACGCTGCACCTGGCTACCGGCGCTACGGCCGCGACCAAGTCGCGATAGGACGCCTCGTCGCGGACCTGCGCTTCCTCCAGCTCGGACTAGGCGACATCCGGACGTACCTGTCCGCGGACGCCGACCACCGCACATCCTGGTTCGACATCGCGCGCGCGTGGCCGGGGACCGGGCGGCGGCGTCCGACTGGAAGGCCAAGGCCGTCGCCTCCCTGGACGCGATCGCGGACCCGGACGACCGTGAGGTCATCCAGCGCGACATCGACTCGCTACCTCTCTGATCCCGCCGCGCGCGGCTGCCAGTCCTCGGCTCCCGGCCCCACGAAGGCTGGGCGGCCGTCCACCAGCGCCAGCTCGACCGGATCGGTGAGTTCGCCCACGAACGTGCCGTCGGCGTCCAGGTTGCGGAACGCCAGCATCAGGGTGCGGCCCGTGCCGCGCTCGGTGATCGGACGCGTCACGTAGAACCGGTTATCGGTCAGCAGTTGGGCGCCGGAGATGTCGTAGGGGCCGAGTTCGGACGCCGCGGGTGCGATCCACGTCCCGCCGGTCGACTCCGCCCGCCGCTCGGCGGGACGATCGCCGGCCAGGCAGTTGAAGAGCAAGAACTGGCGGTCGCCGAGGCGAACGGTCTCCATCACCTCCAACTGCCCGAAGCCCTGACCGGGTCCCGACAAGGGGGGACGCAGCGTCCAGGTGAGCAGATCCGGCGACGTGGCGTGACCGACGACCCCGCGATCGAAGGCCGGACCCGATGGCGTCCGGGCCGTGATGAGCATGTGCCAGCCGTCGCCGTCCGGGTCCCGGAACACCCAGGGATCCCGGAACGCCTCGTCGTGCCAGGCACCGTCCGCCAGGAGCTCGTAGGGTCGTTCGGCGCGCAGGAGTGGTCCGGGCAGCTTGGTGAACGTCTCCAGGTCGGACGAGGTCGCGCACGAGATCGTCTGCACGTTCCCGGCTGGGGTCAGGGACGCCGACGTGTAGAACAGATGCCAGACGCCTTCGTCGGAGCGGACGATCGAGCCCGTCCAGGTGGCGAGGTCGTCTGCCTCGCCCGGGAGGCCCTTGGCCAAGGCATCCGGACGCCGCTCCCACGACACCAAGTCATCGGAGACGGCGTGCCCGATCGAAGCGTTGTAGTGCCGGGCATCAGGGTCGATCAGGCTCTTGGGGGCGTGGAGGAAGAACAGGTGGTACCGCTGGCCGTCGTCGACTGGCCAGAAGTCCCAGACCCAGGAATCACGCAGAGCAAACACGGCTATCCCTTCACGCCGGAGCTGGCGATGGAGTTGATGAACGCCCGCTGGAAGGCGACGAAGAGCACGAGAACCGGCACCGTAATGATGCTGGCGTAGGCCATGATCTGCCCCCACGACACATTCATCTGCTTGAAATAGTCGATGCCGACCATCGCCGGACGGATGCTCTCTGACTGGGTCACCATCAACGGCCACAGGTAGGAGTTCCAGGCCGGCAGGAATGTCAAGATCGCGACGGTCGCGATGGCCGGTCCGGCGAGCGGCATGACGATGCTGCGGTAGATCCGGAACCAGCTGGCACCGTCGACGGTGGCAGCCTCGTCCAGCTCCTTCGGGATGGAGTCGAAGTACTGGTAGAAGAGATAGATCGAGAACGCGTTCGCGACGAACGGGATGATCTGCACCTCATACGTGTCGAGCCAGCCGATCGAGCCGTCGAAGTACGGCAGTTGATTGACCCACCACAGCAGCGGCAGCGCCATCGTCTCGAAGGGCACGATCAGCGTGGCCAAAATGACACCCAGCACGAGCTTCTGCCCAGGGAACTTCAGCCGCGACAGGGCGAAGGCGGCCATGGAGTTGACGACGATACCGAGACCCACGGTGACGACGGAGATGATGACCGAGTTGATCAGGAACCGCGCGAACGGCACCCGCTCGAACACGCCCTGGTAGTTGTCGAGGCTGAGGCTGCCGACCGGAAGGAAGGCGGACGCTGAGCCCAGATCACCGAAGATCTGCGTGTCGGGCTTGAAGCTGGACACGATCATGAACAGCAGCGGCAGGCCGAACACCAGGCACAGGGCGATCCGCAGCGCCTGGACAGCCCACGGCAGCCAGGGACGGCGCTTCTCGCCGGCGGCGTGCACGACGCCCTTGGCGGACGCGTCGAGTGGAGCGGTCATCGCTTGAGCTCCTTGTCACGGGTGAGGTACCGCTGGACGAGCGACACCGCGAGGACGATCACGAAGAACACCAGCGAGATGGACGACGCATAGCCCGTCTGCTGCTGCTGGAAGCCGGTGCGGACGGCCTGGAACACGACGGTGGAGGTCGAATCCAGCGGCCCGCCCTGGGTCATGACGTTGACCTGGGTGAACAGTGAGAACGCGGCGATCGTGATGGTGATCAGGATGAACGTCCGCGTTTGCAACAGCCCCGGCCACGTGACGTGGGCGAACTGCTGCCACGTGGACGCCCCGTCGAGGGAGGCCGCCTCGTAGAGCTCGCCCGGAATGGTCTGCAGACCCGACAGCCAGATGACCATGTGGAAGCCCATCGCCTGCCAGGCCGACATCACGATCAGCGCGAATAGGGCCGTCCGGGAGTCACCCAGCCAGTCCGGACCGACAATGCCGAGGCGGCCGAGCAGGGCGTTGATCAGGCCGTTCTGCTGGTACATGAACATCCACAACATCGACACCACGACCATGGACGTCACGACGGGCAGGAAGTAGACCGTCCGGAAGAAGTTGGTGCCGCGCACCTTCGCGTTCACCAGGAGGGCGAGGACGAGGGCCAGGCCCGACTGCACGGGCACGATCACGATGGCGAAGATCACGGTGTTCAGCAGCGACTTCCAAAACGTTGCCGAACCGAACAGCCGGACGAAGTTGTCGATCCCGATGAACTTGGCCGGGACCGGTGAGATGAGCCGTGCGTTGGTGAACGCCAGGCCGAAGGTCAACAGGATGGGGATGATCAAGAAGACGATCATCAAGACGGCCGCCGGGGCGAGCATCGCCCACCCGACGCCGGCGGTCCGCCGCACGGTCGTCCGGCGAGCCCGCCGGACGGGATCGGACGCGGGGGCGTCCGTGACGACAGTGGTGGCCATGGGTCCCTTTCGAACCGGTCGAAGGAGGTGGCCCCGGGATGACCGAGATCCCGGGGCCGTCCCTCGTCAGGAGTACTGCTGCTGATTGGTGTTGATGTCCTTGACGAGGGCGTCCAGGGACGTCTTCGGGTCGGCTCCGTTCAGAATGTCCTTCGCCGTCTTCTCGAAAGCCGTGGCGATATAGGGGTACCCCGGGGTCTCGGGACGCATCACGGTGAACTTCTTGGAGTACTGGCGGAACACGTCGTTGACGCCGCCGGGCTCGAAGCCGGGCACCAACTTGGCCGCTTCATCCGTGGTGGGGATGTTGTTCGTCTTCTGCGCCACCAGGGCCACGTACTTGTCGGCCGAGGCGAACTTCAGGTACGCCGCTGCCGCTTCGGGGTTCGAGCACTGGGCCGACTGACCCCACGTCCAGGAGCCGCCGCCGACCTTGCCTCCGTTGCCGAAATCGACCGGGGGCGCGAACACGACATCAGAGAACTTCTCGCGCACGGGAACCGCCGTCCAGGAGCCGTTCCAGAGGAAGGCCGACTTGCCGTTCATGAAGTCCTGCGACGGATCGGAGCCCGACTTCTTGGCGATGTAGCCGTCCTTGGCGAGGTTCTGGAACCAGGTCGCCCATGCCACGGCCTTGTCGCCGTTGAGGACGCCGTCGGCCGTCTTGTAGTCGGTTCGGTTGATCAGATCGCCCCCGAAGCTCTGCAGCAAGGGCGAGAAGCCGTACGGCCACCATTCACCGGTCCAACCGGTGGCGATGTCGGCCGCGTTGGCGTACTTTCCGGAGTCCTTGACCTTCTTGAGGGCCGCCATGAACTCGTCGGCCTTCCAGGGCTGCTCGATCGTCGGAACGCGGATGCCGAACTCATCGAGGATCGACTTGCGGGTCACCCAGGTCAGCGAGACGTCGTAGTAGCCGTACGCGTAGGTCTTGCCGTTGTACTTCGCGACCGTGGAGGGCAAGTACTTGGACAAGGTGTCGTCCATGCCCGTGATCGGCGCGAGATACCCCGCCCAAGCCCAGTTGGCCACGTTCGGCTGGTCGATATCAAGCAGGCACGGCAGCTTCTTGGCGGACGCCGCTGCCGTCACCGACTGGTTGTAGGACTCCTGCGGGAAGGCCTGCAGCTTGACCTTGTACTGAGCCTGCGAGCCGTTGAAGTCGTCCACGATCGTCTGGATCGCGGCGAGTTCGTCCTTGTTGCCAGCGTTGTGCGTCCACATGCTGATTTCGGACGCCGCGGCGCCACTTGAGCCCGAGCCGCCCGGGGCGGGGCTGGCGGGGGTGGATCCGCCCTTCGAGCAGGCGCCCAAGGACATGGCGAGGGTCATCGCGGTGGCGGCGACGGCGATCTTCTTCAAGGTGACCGGCATGGTGTCTCCTTCGTGCCCGCGTCGGCGCGGACAGTTTGATTTGGGTGCTAAATGCTTTTAGCACTGTTAAGGTAACGAGCGATCTCCCTGCTCGTCAAGGGGTGCTAAAAGGTTTCTACTGGCAGCGATACTCAGCCCCGAAGGACGGGGGTCGCACGGCGTGGCGCGCGGATTTCCGTTGCCGAAGTCGGGAGGATGGGAGCATGGGAAGACGCGTGACACTGGTGGATGTCGCCCAGCACGCTGGCCTGTCAACCACGGCTGTGAGCCTCGTTCTCAACAACCGTCCCGGATCACGGCTCTCCCCCGAAGCCGTTCAGCGCATCAAGGACGCCGCCCGCGAGCTCGGCTACCGACCGAACCCCGCGGCGCGCAGCCTGCGCCTTGGCAAGACCAGAACGGTTGGACTCCTTTCAGACGACGTCACCGTCACGCGGTACGCCTCCGCGATGATCCGGGGCGCCCTCGACGTGGCCGAGGGTCTCGACCACACGGTGCTGATCGCGGAGACCGGCTCGAACCCGGAGCGGGTGCGCCGAGCACTGGACGTCATGCTGGACCGCCAGCCCGATGGGCTGATCATTGCGCTGATGGGCGCCAAACAGATCGACGTCCCTGCAGCCGCCTCCCGCGTGCCGGTCGTGCTTCTCAACGCGACGAGCCCGGACCAACACCTCTCTGTTCTACCGGACGAGTTTGAGGCGGGCCGTGCTGTGGCTGCCCACCTGGTGGCCACCGGGCACACCCGCATCGCCCTGATCGGCGATCACCCTGACCTGCGCTCCGATCTCCGCCTCTCTGCCACCATCGGTCGCCGCTTCGCCGGAATCGAGGCAGAACTGGCCACCCGCGGACTCGCCCTCACTCGGACGATCGAGAAGCGGCACTGGGAGCCCGAGGACGGCTACTCGGCGACTCAGGCCTTGCTGGACGACGGGCTCGACGTCACTGCCGTGATCGCCGCCAACGACCGGGTTGCCTTCGGCATCTACCAGGCGACCCAGCAGGCAGGGCTTCAGATCCCCCATGACCTATCAGTGATCTCGTTCGACGACGAAGTGATCGCGGGCTATCTGCGACCGACGCTCACCACCGCCCAACTCCCGTACGAGCAGATGGGTCGGCGCGCCATGGAGATCGTCCTCGCGCACGACCGGCCGGGAGGAGAGATTCTCGTCCCCATGCCGCTTCAGGTGCGGGCGTCAGTGGCGCAGTTGTCTGTCCGATGACCTGGCTGGACGCCGTCTGGCGCTTCGCGATCGTGGCCGGCGTCCTGACCATGACCCCCGGACTCGACACGTTGCTGGTCCTGCGCTCGGCGCTGCGGGCCGGTCCGAGGGCTGCGTTCGCCACGGCGTCCGGGGTCGCGGTGGGCTGCCTCGTGTGGGGGCTCGCGGCGGCGGTGGGCGTGTCGGCGCTCGTCACCGCCTCGCCGACCGCGTACGCCGTGCTCAAGGTGGCCGGGGCGGTCTACCTCGCCTACCTCGGCGTCCGACTGCTCTGGAATGCCCGGACGCCTCACGCGGCCGAGCCGTCCGAGGAGACCGCGGGCGTCGCGTCACCGTTCAGCCAAGGGCTGACCACCAACCTGCTGAACCCCAAGATCGGCGTCTTCTACGTGGCCGTGCTGCCGCACTTCCTGCCGGCCGACCTGCCCCCGGTCGCGGGCGGCGTCCTGTTGGCGCTGGTCCACGGGGTGGAGACCATGGTCTGGTTCGCCGGGCTGATCGTGGGCGCCCGGACCATGCGGCGCTGGCTCGCCTCGCCGCAGGTTCAGCGCGGGATCGACGTCGTGGCCGGACTCATCTTCGTCGGCTTCGCCGTGGCCCTGGTCGTGGTCGACCAGGCTCACTAGAACCTTCGCGCGCTCGCGAACTCAGCGGTGCCGGGGCTCGGGCGCCGTCGGGCCGATGCTGTAGCCGATGGCCGCCATGCGTCGGCTGAGGATCTCGAAGCCCTCGGCCGCCTCGGCGCCCGAGACGATCTTGTGGTCGTAGGGGGCGAACTTGGCCCGGTCGACGGTCGGGGTGAGGTTGGGCATGACGACGTTGGCGCCGGCCATGACCGCCATCTCGCGTCCGCGCGGGTGGACCGTGGCGACCGACGTCAGCACCGGCAGGTCGACGGTCGGCATCATGATCCGGACCAGGCTCAGAACGAAGAGGGTCTTGTCGATCGAGCCGGCCGGCTGATCGGCGAACTCCGTGGACGCCGAGGGCACGAACGGGCCGATGCTGACGGACGCGGGATCGAAGTCCGCGATGAAGGCGAGGTCGCGAGCGAGGTGCGCGGGCGTCTGGAACGGGCTGCCGATCATCATGCCGCAGCCCGTGGAGAACCCGACGGCCTTGAGGTCCTCGAGGCAGCGGATGCGGTTCGCCAGGGTCATCCGGCGCGGATGCAGCGAGGCGAAGTGGTCGGCGTCCGCGGACTCGTGCCGCAGGACGTAGGCGTCGCCGCCGGCCTCGAAGTAGCGCTCGTAGGTGCCGCGCGTCCGCTCCCCGAACTCGAGCGTCACGGTCGAGTCGCCGAACTGCTTCTTGACGAGCCAGATCACGTGCTCCATGGACTCGTCGGTCAGCTCAGGGTCGTCGCCGCCCTCGAGGTAGACCGTCCGGAAGCCGAGCCGATGGCCCTCGGCCCAGGCCGTCACGACGTCCTCCGGGCTGAGCCGGAACCGCTCGACCTGCTCGTTGCTGCGCCGAAGGCCGCAATACAGGCACTCCTTGGTGCAGACGTTCGAGACGCTCACGACACCCCAGGCTGTCAGGGACGTCCCAAACTGCTGGCGCGCGATCCGGTAGGCCTTGGATGCCGCATGGTCGCGATCGGCCGCGGTGTAGGTCGCCAACAGCTGCTCGAACTCGTCGATGCTGAGGGCGCCGTCCGCCGCGAGGGCGTCGATCAGGTCAGTGTTGGCCACGCGCACACCATAGACACGATCGCTCAGGCCAGCGAGATGAGCTCGGCGTACTCGGGGCTCCACAGGTCCTCATCGCCGTCCGGCAGCAGCAAGACGCGGTCGGGCTGGAGCGCCTCGACCGCACCCTCATCGTGGGTCACAAGGACCACGGCCCCCGCGTACGTGCGGATCGCGTCCAGCACTTCCTTGCGGGACGCCGGGTCGAGGTTGTTCGTGGGCTCGTCCAGCAGCAGCACGTTCGCGGCCGACACGACCAGCATCGCCAGGGCCAGGCGCGTCTTCTCGCCGCCTGACAGCACCCGGGCGGGCTTGTCGACATCGTCGCCCGTGAACAGGAACGAGCCGAGGATCTTACGAACCTCGGTCTCATTGAGGTCCGGGGACGCCGACACCATGTTGTCGAGCACAGAGCGTGACACGTCGATCGTCTCGTGCTCCTGGGCGTAGTAGCCGAGCTTGAGCCCATGTCCGGGGTGCACCTCGCCGGTGTCGGGCTCCTCGATGCCGGACAGCAGCCGCAGCAGGGTCGTCTTGCCGGCGCCGTTCAGGCCCAGGACGACGACGTTCGCTCCGCGGTCGATCGCCAAGTCGACGCCGGTGAAGACCTCCAGCGATCCGTAGCTCTTCGACAGATCGGACGCCGTGAGCGGCACTTTGCCGCAGGGCGCCGGCTCCGGGAACCGGATCTTCGCCACGCGATCGGCCGCCCGCTGCCCCTCGGTGCCCGACAGCAGCCGCTCGGCCCGGCGCGCCATGTTCTGCGCGGCCGTGGCCTTGGTCGCCTTGGCGTGCAGCTTCTCCGACTGCTCCAACAACCGGGCCGCCTTGCGCTCGGCGTTCGCCCGCTCCCGCTTGCGGCGCTTCTCGTCGGTCTCGCGCTGGACGAGGTACTTCTTCCAGTCCATGGCGTACTGGTCGAGCTCGGCGCGGTTGGCGTCCAGGTGGAAGACCTTGTTGACGACGGCGTCCAGCAGGCCAGAGTCGTGCGAGATGACCACGAGCCCGCCCGGATAGTCCTTGAGGTAGCTCCGCAGCCAGACGATCGAGTCGGCGTCCAGGTGGTTGGTCGGCTCGTCAAGCAGCAACGTGTCGGCGCCGGAGAACAGGATGCGCGCCAGCTCGACGCGGCGACGCTGGCCGCCGGACAGCGTGCCGATCTCCTGGCCGAGCACCCGGTCGGGCAGGCCCAGGTTGGCCGCGATGCGGGCGGCCTCGGCCTCGACTCCGTAGCCGCCGGCGGCCGCGAGCTCCGCCTCGGCCCGGGAGTACGACGTCATGGCGCTGTCGCGCGCCTCGTCCGTGGTCGCCTCGGCCATCGCCATCGAATAGGTCGTCAGCCGACGCAGGATGTGGTCGAGCCCGCGCGCGGACAGGATGCGATCCCGGGCCAGCATGTGCAGGTCGCCGGTGCGCGGATCCTGAGGCAGGTAGCCGACCGGACCCGTCCTCGTGATGGCGCCGCCCGAGGGCAGCGACTCACCGGCCAGCATGCGGGTCAGGGTGGTCTTTCCGGCGCCGTTGCGTCCGACCAGGCCGATGCGATCACCGGACGCCACCTGGAACGACACCGACGACAGCAGGAGCCGGGCTCCCACCCGAACCTCCACCTCGCGCGCCACGATCACAACGAGCAAGTATCCGAGGCGGGCGACGCACGGTCAAAGCCGCGGTGCCGAGGCCACCCCCTACGCTGTCCACATGTCTGACAGTGAGCAGTCCGGGCTGCCCCGCACCCTCGTCACCCTCGCCGTGTGGCTAGGCCTGTTCGGCGTCCTCTGGGGCATCAGCGCGGCCCGCGACATCATCGGGCCGCTGTTCGCGGCCCTCAACCTCGTCATTGCCGCCTGGCCCGTCCGCACGGCGCTGCTCAAGCGCGGGGCGTCCCCCCTCGTGGGCACGCTGGCGCTCGGCCTGGTGGTGTTCCTCGTTCTCGGGCTCGCGATGCTCGCCCTCGGGTTGAGCGTGTCCGCCCTGGTCCGGGAGCTGCCCCGCTACCAGGGACGGTTCGTCACGCTGTACAACCAGCTGGTCACGTTCGCGGCCAGCTTCGGCATCACCCAGGACGCCGTGCTGGCCCAGCTCAAGGAGATCAGCCCGTCGAGCGTGGCCGGTGTGGCCTCCTCTGCGCTCGCGAGCGTTTCGAACGGCGTCGCGGCCGTCGGGGTCATCGCGATCGTCATCTTCCTCCTGCTCATGGACGCCGGATCGATCAATCGCCGCGGGGCCGACCTGGCCAAGTACCAGCCCCACCGCGCGCTTGCTCTGGGCGACTTCGTGCTCGGCGTGCGGCGCTACTGGGTGGTGACGTCGGTCTTCGGCCTGATCGTCGCGGTGCTCGACGTGGCGTTGCTGCTGGTGTTGGGCGTGCCGCTGGCGCTCGTCTGGGGCGTCCTGTCGTTCCTCACCAACTACATCCCGAACGTGGGCTTCGTGATCGGCGTGATCCCGCCCGCCCTGATGGCGCTGCTCGCGCTCGGTCCGGCCCAGGCGCTCGTGGTGGTGATCGCCTACACGGTGATCAACATGGTCATCCAGAGCTTCATCCAGCCCAAGTTCAACGGGGACGCCGTGGGCGTCACGGCGCTCGTCTCGTTCCTGTCGCTGCTCGTCTGGAGCTCGGTGCTCGGGCCCCTGGGCGCCCTGCTCGGACTGCCCGCCACGCTGCTGCTGAAGGCGATGCTCGTCGACCACGATCCGGAACGCCGCTGGTTCAACTCCTTCCTGGCCTCCGATCCGAGCACGGCCGATCCCGAGGACGCCGGCGTCGTCGAGCAGCCCCAACGCGTCTTCGTCCCGGCGGAGCGGGCCTCGTCCGCCCGCGTGCCCCGGACGCGGCGGCCGCGACGGCGTCCGGACAAGGCGGACGCCGCGAGCTGAGCCGTTCCGCACAGCGGACCCCACCGGAGTGAACCGAAAGGCAGCCCCTCCCGTTGAGCGGTGAGAGTTGACATGATGCGGGGAATTGAGAACCCGTCCTGACGACGGCCGTTGAAGCGACGCTGCTGCAGCGGCGCTTGGCCTAAGGAGCCACGATCATGCTCGATCTCCACGCACCGACCAGCCCGACAGGGAGCCGCTCATGGTGAGTTTCGGCAACACCAGCATCACGATCGTCGCCGTCATCGGGATCATGGCGCTGGTCGCCCTCGTGGTGGCCTGGTTCCTGCGCGGGTGGGTGCTGCGCCAGCACGAGGGCACCCCGGGGATGCAGGCCATCGCCGCGGCCGTGCAGGAGGGCGCGCAGGCGTACCTGAACCGGCAGATGCGGACCCTCTCGGTCTTCGCCGTCCTGGTCTTCGCCCTCTTGTTCGCCCTGCCCGGCGAGTTGGCGGTCCGGATCGGACGCTCCGTGGCGTTCCTGGGCGGCGCGCTGTTCTCGGCGGCCACCGGCTACCTCGGCATGTGGCTCGCGGTGCGGGCCAACGTCCGCGTCGCGGCCGCGGCCGGCTCGTCCGACGGCAAGGCCGACGGCGCCCGGATCGCCTTCCGAACGGGCGGCGTGGTCGGCATGGCCGTCGTGGGCCTGGGCCTGCTGGGCGCCGCGCTCGCGCTCCTGACCTTCCGTGACAAGGCCCCCGCCGTGTTGGAGGGCTTCGGCTTCGGCGCCGCCCTGCTGGCCATGTTCATGCGCGTCGGCGGCGGCATCTTCACCAAGGCCGCGGACGTCGGCGCCGATCTCGTCGGCAAGGTCGAGGTCGGCATCCCCGAGGACGACCCGCGCAACGCGGCCACCATCGCCGACAACGTGGGCGACAACGTCGGCGACTGCGCCGGCATGGCCGCCGACCTGTTCGAGTCGTACGCCGTGACCCTGGTGGCCTCGCTGATCCTCGGCAAGGCCGCCCTCGGCGAGCAGGGCCTCGTGTTCCCCATCCTGATCGCCGCCGTCGGCGTCGTCGTAGCCCTGATCGGCATCGCGGCCACCCGCATCAAGCGCGACGAGCCCGGCCTGCGTGGCATCAACCGCGGCTTCTACCTCTCAGCTGGCATCGGCATCGTGCTCTCGGCCGTGGCGTCCTACGTGTACCTGCCGGCCACGTTCGCGGGGCTCTCGGGCTTGGCGTCCGAGGTGTCGCGGCAGCCCGGCGATCCCCGGCTGATCCTGGCGGCCGCGGTCGTCATCGGCGTCGTCCTGGCGGGCGGGATCCTCTGGCTGACGGGTTACTACACCGGCACCGAGTCGGGTCCGACCATGCGGGTCGCGGCGAGCACCCGGACGGGCGCCGCGACGGTGATCCTGTCGGGCTTCGGCCTCGGCCTGGAGTCCGCGGCCTTCACCGCCGGCGCGATCGCCGTCGCGATCTCGCTCTGCTTCGTCCTCGCCGGCGGCTCGCTCTGGCTCGCCCTGTTCCTCATCGCGGTCGCCGGCTGTGGCGTCCTGACCACCGTCGGCGTCATCGTCGCCATGGACACGTTCGGCCCGATCTCCGACAACGCCCAGGGCATCGCCGAGATGTCGGGCGAGGTCCACCTGGACGCCGCCCTGGTCCTCACCGACCTGGACGCCGTCGGCAACACCACGAAGGCCATCACCAAGGGCATCGCGATCGCGACGGCCGTCTTGGCCGCGACCGCCCTGTTCGGCGCCTACAACGACGCCGTCGCAGGAGGACGCGCCACGCTGGGCGAGGGCACCATCTCGGACGCCTTCGTCAAGGCCATGGCCGACTACTCGATCGTGGCCCCCATGACCCTGATCGGCGTCGTCCTGGGCGCCGCGACGGTGTTCCTGTTCGCCAACCTCTGCATCGACTCGGTGACGCGGACGGCGTCCACGATCGTGTTCGAGGTCCGCAGGCAGTTCCGCGAGATCCCCGGGATCATGACCGGCGAGGGACGCCCCGAGTACGGCCGTGTCGTCGACATCTGCACGAAGGCGTCCCTGCGCGAGCTGGTGACCCCCGGCCTGCTCGCCGTCACGGCGCCCATGGCCGTCGGCTTCGGGCTGGGCGTCGGTCCGCTGGCGGGCTTCCTGGCCGGCTCGATCGCGGCCGGCGTCCTGATGGCCGTGCTGCTGTCCAACTCGGGCGGCGCCTGGGACAACGCCAAGAAGATCGTCGAGGACGGCAACTACGGCGGCAAGAACTCCAAGGCGCACGAGGCGTCCGTCATCGGCGACACCGTCGGCGACCCGTTCAAGGACACCGCCGGACCCGCCATCAACCCGCTCATCAAGGTGATGAACCTGGTCTCGGTACTGGTCGCCCCGACCGCCATCATCTTGTCCGAAGCGCCGGGTGCGTCGCAGCCGCTGCGCATCGCGATCGCGTGCGTGGCCGCCGCCATCGCCTTCGGCGCGATCACGAACGCCCGCCTTCGGGCGAACCGCGCGATCGCGTCCGCCGACGACGAAGTGCCCGCCCGCTAGCGCAAACGTCAACGCCGCCCGTCTGCCCGACGGGCGGCGTTGTTGAGGGTGCTACTTGTTGGCCGAGCGCCACCACAGCGGGTGGTGTTCGCGGAGGTCGTCGTGGGACGGCATCGGGTAGCACACCAGGTCGGGTCCGTTGCCGTAGTAGAAGCCGGACCCGGTCTTGACCATCCGGTAGGCGAACTCCGGGGACTGCACCCGCTCGACCATCTTCGACGTCTTGTCCGGACGCGCCGCCTCGATCAGCCCTTCGCGCAGATGGTGGATGTTGTCATAAGGGAGGTCCCGGCCGGCCGCGGCCATGGGATCGGCCGCCAGCGGGCCCAGATCCAGCTCGACGAAGAACAGGCCCGGGAACCGCACGAACTTCGAGGGGTTGACCACGATGCTCTCGTAGAAGCGCTGCGGATCCTGCGACGACGCCACCAGGCTGTCGACCGGCGCGATCTCCTTGTACAGGTGCAGTCCGGACGCCGGGGCCGGCAGCGCGTCCGCGGCGGCCAGCGCCAACGTCGCGCCGTAGGCGGTCGTCACGTAGAGGGTGCCCAACGCGCTGACGGGGATGTGCTCCAGGACGCGATAGGTGGCGACGTAGACCGAGTTCTTGGGGCGGCCGTCGGGGTGTACTTCGCACTTGGCCAGCGCCTCGTCGATCGCGAAGAACGGGTGCCGGAAGGACGGGTCGAGCTCGAAGAACAGCACCTGGCCCTTCGACTTGAACCCGTGCCCGGTCGCGTAGTATTGGCCGAACTGGTCGGGGGTCAGGTGGGACGCGATGAGCGACTCAGGGATCAACGAGAAGTACAGGTGAGTGTCCACGACGCCTCCAAGAGCCTATGTGCCGCCTAGCTCGTCAGTGTATTGGCCAGGCGCGTCACCGCCAGGGGGCGTGGGCGTTCAGATGTTCAACCCGAAGGCGCGCAGCTGCTCGCGTCCGTCCTCGGTGAGCCGGGCCGGCGTCCACACTTCGAGCCACAGCCAGTTGACGGCCAACGAATTCACCATGCCCTCGGTGGCCAGCTCGGCGCTGTACTCGAGGCGGTCGGTCATGGGGCAGGTGGGCGACGTGGGCACCATGTCGATGATCACGTTGGCCTCGTCGTCGATGAGGATGTCGGCGACCATGCCCAGGTCGACGACGTTGACCCCCAGCTCGGGGTCGATGACCTCGCGCATGGCCTCGACGATGTCTTCCTGCGTCGGCACCACCCGGGAACCGAACTCGCCGGGCAGGGTGTCCTTCACCAGCGACGACGGACGGGGCTCGTCGTCGTCCAGCGCGGTGCGGACGACGGGTGCCTCGTCAGTGACGCCGAAGGCGTCGGCGAGGCTGCTGGTGATCGGCTCGGACATGTCAGGACTCCTTAGCGGCGAGGGCGTGGGCGACGGCGTCCTTCCACGCAGACCAGCCCAACAGGGCGCACTTGACGCGCGCGGGGAACTTGGCGACGCCGACGAACGCGACGGCGTCCTCAAGAACGTCTTCGTCGGGCTCGATCTCGCCGCGGCTGTGCATCATCTCCGAGAAGGACGCCGCGAGGGCCATGCCCTCGTCGACGGTCTTGCCGATGACCAGGTCCGACATGACCGACGTGGACGCCTGCGAGATCGAGCAGCCGACGGCGTCGTAGGAGACGTCCGCGACGGTGTCGCCGTCGAGGTGGACGCGCAGCATGATTTCGTCGCCGCAGGAGGGATTGACGTGCGTGACTTCGGCCTCGTAGGGGTCGCGCAGGCCGGCGTGATGCTTGGCCTTGTAGTGGTCCAGGATGATCTCCTGGTACATGGCTTCGACGCTCATGCTGCCCCCCTGGTGAAGAAGTCGCGGGTATAGATCAGCGAGTCCGCGAGCCGGTCGATCTCGTCCGGCGTCGTGTAGAGATAGAAGGACGCCCGCGTCGAACTCTGGACGCCGAAGCGCTTGTGCAGCGGACGCGCGCAGTGATGCCCGCCGCGGACGGCGACCCCGCGCGAGTCGAGGAACTGCATGAGGTCGTGGGGGTGAACCTCGGCCCCGTCCGGGGTGGCCAGCGTGAAGGCGATGGCCCCGCCGCGATCGGCGATCTCGTTGGGCCCCAGGATGCGCAGCCCGTCGATGGCGTTGAGGCGCTCCAGCGCATAGGCCGTGATCGCCCGCTCGTGGGCCGCGACGTTGTCCATGCCGAGGGCGCTGAGGTAGTCGGCGGCGGCCCCGAGCCCGACCGCCTGCGCGATCGGGGGCGTCCCGGCTTCGAACCTGGCTGGCGGGGGCGCGAAGGTGGATCGCTCCATCTCGACGATCTCGATCATCTCGCCGCCGCCGAGGAACGGCGGCAGCTTCTCCAGCAGGTCGTAGCGGCCCCACAGGACGCCGATGCCGGTCGGCCCGACCATCTTGTGGCCGGTGAAGGCGACCAGGTCGGCCCCCAGGTCGCGGACGGCGGTCGGCAGTTGCGGGACGCCCTGGGAGGCGTCCAGCACGAAGACCGCGCCCACGGCATGGGCGCGCGCTGCCAGCTCGATGACGGGGTTGACGGTGCCGAGCACATTCGAAACCCAGGCGGCGGTGACGATCTTGGTGCGCTCGTTGAGCAGGCCGTCGGCGTGCGCCTGGGCGAGGTCGAGGCGTCCGGACTCGGTGACGTCGAACCAGCGCAGCGTGGCGCCGGTCCGTTCGCACAGGAGCTGCCACGGGACGATGTTGCTGTGGTGCTCCATGACGGTCGTGACGACCTCGTCGGCCGGCCCCAGCTTGAGGTGCTGGCCGAGCGCGTGAGCGGCCAGGTTCAGGGCCTCGGAAGCGTTCTTGGTGAACACGATCTCCTCGGGGCGTCCGCCGATGAAGGACGCGACCTTGGCGCGTCCGCCCTCGAAGGCCTCCGTGGCCTCGGCGCCCAGCAGGTGCATCGCCCGGGCGACGTTGGCGTTGTGCTCGAGGTACTGGGCGGCGATCGCGTCTACGACCTGCCTGGGCTTCTGGGACGTGTTGCCCGAGTCCAGGTAGGTCAGCGGCCACTCCCCCACCCGGCGAGCCAGGATGGGGAAGTCGGGCCGGACGGCGTCCGCCAGCCAGAACGGCGAGCGATCAGGCATCCGCACGCGCCTCGAACTGCTCGTAGCCCTCGGCCTCCAGGCGGTCGGCGAGCTCGGGTCCACCGGACGCGACGATGCGGCCGTCCATGTAGACGTGCACGACGGTCGGCTTGATGTACTGCAGCACGCGCGAGTAGTGCGTGATCAGCAGGACGCCGTGGGTGCCGTCGGCGAGGTAGCGGTTCACGCCGTCGGCGACGACGCGCAGCGCGTCGATGTCGAGGCCGGAGTCGGTCTCGTCCAGGACGGCGTACTTCGGGCCGAGCAGGCCCAGCTGGGCGATGTCGGAGCGCTTCTTCTCGCCGCCCGAGAAGCCCTCGTTGACCGAGCGCGCCGAGAAGGACGGATCGAGGTCGAGGGACGCCAGCGCGGCGTTGACCTCCTTGACCCAGGTGCGCACCTTGGGAGCCTCGCCCGAGAGGGCCGTCTTGGCGGTGCGCAGGAAGTTGGCCACCGAGACGCCGGGCACCTCGACGGGGTACTGCATGGCCAAGAACAGTCCGGTGCGAGCGCGCTCGTCGACGGCCAGGTGGGTCAGGTCGACGCCGTCGAGGACGACGGAGCCGGACGTGATCGTGTACTTCGGGTGGCCCATCAGCGCGTAGGCCAGGGTCGACTTGCCGGACCCGTTGGGGCCCATGATCGCGTGGACCTCGCCCGGGTTGATCGTCAGGTCGACGCCCTTGAGGATCTCTTTGGGCCCGGACTCCGTCATGACATCGACGTGCAGGTCGCGGATTTCGAGGGACATGTCAGGACTCCTGGATCGGGTTGTCGAGGTCGACGAGGACGTCGTCGCCCTCGATCGCGGTGGCGTAGATGGGGACGGGTGCGGTGGCCGGCAGTTCGAGGGGGCGTCCGGTCTGCAGGTCGAACCGCGAGCCATGGCCGTAGCACTCCAGGGTCGGGCCGTCAGGGCCCTCGGGGTCGAAGTCGCCGACGGACAGCAGGATTTTGGCGTGGCTGCATTCGTCGTGGATGGCGTAGATCGCGTCCCCGGACCTCACCAGGGCGACGCGGACGTCGCCGATGTGGACGCCGAGCGGCCGGTCCTGTTTGAGGTCGGCCAGCGAGCAGGCGCGGACGAAGCTCATGACGCGCCCCCCACCGTGACCGCCAACTCGTCGCGGATGGCGTCCATCAGCTTCTCCTCCAACTCACCGACGCCGATGCGGCGGATGATGTCGGCGAAGAAGCCCTCGACGACGAGGCGGCGCGCCTCGGCGGCCGGGATGCCACGGCTCATCAGATAGAACAGCTGCTCGTCGTCGAAGCGTCCGGTGGTGGAGCTGTGGCCGGCTCCGGCGATCTCGCCGGTCTCGATCTCAAGGTTCGGGATCGAGTCCGCGATGCAGCCGTCGGTCAGCACAAGGTTGCGGTTCTGCTCGTACGTCGTGACGCCGGTGGCGTTGGCTCGGATCAGCACGTTGCCCACCCATACCGAGTGCGCGCCCTCGCCCTGCAGCGCGCCGCGGTAGTCGACGTTAGATGACGTGTGCGGCTCGTTGTGGTCGACGAACAGGCGGTGTTCGAGGTGTTGGCCGGCGTCCGCGAAGTAGAGGCCGTACTGCTCGATGGACCCTCCGGGGCCGTCGAAGCGGGCCGTGTCGACCAGCCGGACGACCTTGCCGCCCAGGCTCACGGCGACGGTGCGCACCTGCGCGTCGCGTCCGACCAGGTAGGACGCCTGCCCGCCGTGCAGGGCGGTGTCGTCCCAGTCGGCGACGAGCACCATGTTCAGCGCGGCGCCCTCCCCGACGCGCACGTCGGTCTTCGCCATGAACTGGGCGTGACCGCGGTAGCGCAGCACGATCGTGGCCCGCGCGCGGCGTCCGACCTCGATGACGAGGTGCTCCTTGACGTGGTCGTCGCGTCCGGTGCCGGCGATGACGATGGGGGCGTCCAGTTCGAGGCCCTCGGGGATCGTCAACAGCGCGGCGTAGCCCGCGTTGTGGGCGGCCACGGCCGCGATGCGGTCGGCGGGCGGTTCGACGGACCGTTCGCGCGCCTCGTCCCGGCTGATGGGCTCGATCCGGACGCCGTCCGGCAGCGAGGTCTCCCAGGCCAGGTTGTCGCCGCTGAGGGCGTCCAGGAACAGGGGCTCGATGCGGTCGATCGGCGTGAAGCGCCAGACCTCCTCGCGTCCGGTGGGGGTCGGGTGGTCCGCGACGTCCCAGGACGCGCGCGGGTGGAGGTGGCTGGAGACCGCAGGTGCGGCGTCCAATGTCGTGGTCATTGATTCGTCTCTCGTCCGTGCCCGGTCAGCCGACCGAGCCCTCCATCTGCAGCTCGATCAGGCGGTTCAGTTCGAGCGCGTACTCCATGGGCAGCTCGCGCGCGATGGGCTCGATGAAGCCACGCACGATCATCGCCATGGCCTCGTCCTCGGAGATGCCGCGGCTCATCAGGTAGAAGAGCTGCTCGTCGCTGACCTTCGACACGGTCGCCTCGTGCGCCATCGACACCTCGTCGTTGCGGACGTCCGCGTACGGGTAGGTGTCGGAGCGGCTGATGGTGTCGACCAGCAGGGCGTCACATTTCACCGAGGACGCCGAGTGGTGCGATCCCTCGTCGACCTGGACGAGGCCGCGGTACGAGGAGCGTCCGCCGTTGCGGGCCACCGACTTGGACACGATCGAGCTGGACGTGTGCGGCGCGGCGTGCACCATCTTGGAGCCGGTGTCCTGGTGCTGGCCCTCGCCGGCGAACGCGATCGACAGGGTCTCGCCGCGGGCGTGCTCGCCCAGCAGCCAGACGGCCGGGTACTTCATGGTGACCTTGGAGCCGATGTTGCCGTCGATCCACTCCATGGTGGCGCCCTCGTCGCACGTGGCGCGCTTGGTGACGAGGTTGTAGACGTTGGTCGACCAGTTCTGGATCGTCGTGTACCGGACGCGGGCGTTCTTGCGCACGATGATCTCGACCACGGCGGAGTGCAGCGAGTCGGACTTGTAGATCGGGGCCGTGCAGCCCTCGACGTAGTGCACGTAAGAGCCCTCGTCGGCGATGATCAGCGTCCGCTCGAACTGGCCCATGTTCTCGGTATTGATCCGGAAGTAGGCCTGCAGCGGGATCGAAACGTGGACGCCCTTGGGCACGTAGATGAACGAGCCGCCGGACCAGACCGCGGTGTTGAGCGCCGAGAACTTGTTGTCGCCGGCCGGAATGACCGTGGCGAAGTACTGCTCGAAGATCTCGGGGTACTCGCGCAGGCCCGTGTCGGTGTCGACGAAGATGACGCCCTGGCGCTCGAGCTCCTCGTTGATCTTGTGGTAAACGACCTCGGACTCGTACTGGGCCGCGACGCCGGCGACCAGCCGCATCTTCTCGGCCTCGGGGATGCCGAGGCGGTCGTAGGTGCGCTTGATGTCGTCGGGCAGGTCCTCCCAGGTCTGGGCCTGCTTCTCGGTCGACTTCACGAAGTACTTGATGTTGTCGAAGTCGATGTCGCCGAGGTCGGCGCCCCAGGTCGGCATGGGCTTGCGCTCGAACAGCTTCAGCGCGCGCAGGCGGCGCTGCAGCATCCATTCGGGCTCGTTCTTGCGGGCGGAGATGTCGCGGACGACGTCCTCGTTGAGGCCTCGCTTGGCGGACGCCCCCGCGGCGTCGGCGTCATGCCAGCCGTAGCGGTAGGCCCCGAGCGCGGAGAGATGCTCGTCCTGGGTGGCCCCGGTTCCGGGGGCCTGGGTGGTCGTGCTCATGAGCTCTTCCTTTCCTCGATGGCTACCGCGACCGGGTGCGGGATGTGCGTGGTGCACACCTCGTCGCCCGAGGCGATCGTGGCGAGCCGCTGGACGTGGCTGCCGAGCAGCTTGGACAGCAGCCTGGTCTCGGCCAGACAGATGGCGGGGTAGGCCCTGGCGACGTGAGCGACCGGGCAGTGATGTTGGCAGAGTTGTTGTCCGGACGCCAGCGGCTTGAGCGTTGCTGCGTACCCGGCGTGGTTGAACGCCTCGACGACCCGCTCGGCGCGGTCGCCGTGGCCCTCCAGTTCGTCGAACCTTGCCTCGACGGGGGCAAGTGATTCTTCGGCGAAGTCGGCGATGGCGCCGGGTCCGACCCGACGGGACAGGTAGTCGAGGGCCTTGATGGCGAGTTCGTCGTAGGCGGCGTCGAAGGTGCGGCGTCCGGCGTCGGTCAGGACAAAGACCCGAGCCGGACGCCCCCGCCCGCGCGCGCCGTAGACGCGCTGCTCGCGGGTGGTGAGTTCACCGGACAGTTCGAGGGCCGAGAGGTGCCGTCGGACGGCCGCGGACGTGAGTCCCAGGCGGTCGGCAAGGTCGGCGGCGGTGGAGGGTCCGTGCTGCAGAATCGAGCGGGCGACCCGGCGGCGGGTGGCGTCCGCTTCGGGCTCGGTCGCGTCCGGGGCGCCGACCAGCGGACCGGCGGCCGAAGGCCTCTGTCCGGACTGGGCACTCCAGACCATTTCCACAACACTAGTATTTACGAAACGAGGTCCTTGCGCAAACCTGGCGGCGCCTCGCCCCAGGGCTGCGTCCACGCTTGACCGCAGGTCCGGACTGTCTGTTGCGGGCCTGAATGGAAAGCCAGGCTGCCACTAATGGCGCGCCAATTCGAATCCGGGAAAACTCACCACCCACCGCCCTGGGCACCGACAATGACCAAGAACACCCAAGCAACTCCTAACAGAAGCCATCCAAGCCAAGCCAGAATGGCCACAATTTCCACTGGACAACCGGATAAGTGCGCCGCGGCACGCAAGTAATCACGCCTGACACGAAGAACGAAGGCGGGATCTTCATGCTCAGTCTTTGACGGGACGGAGCTGAATAGACTCCAGTATCTGTAAGGAGAGGTAAGCGAAGCGACCAAGAGAAACGACAACATGCCCGCCAAGAAGTAGAATTGCATGCCCGTCAGCATCCCCACCCACAGGCCCAGAGCAAGGCACCACTGAGGGACAATAGCCGAGCAAAACGCCCCGACTTTTACCGCGAGACCCCGCGGCTTCAATGAGTCATTCATGCTACCTTACCCTCATTGGGCGACCCGGCGAGGCCCCCTGTCCTGAACGCTCATCTGCAAATGTTCCTAAAGCCCATAATTGAACGCCTGGTGTGCCTATTCCAAATACAGGGCTGAATCCGTTAACTGTACCCCAGCCTTCGTCACCACTGCTGGCGCCGAGACATAAGCCGTGCCAGCATGCTGCGGCACCGAAACCCAGCCCGTTTGTGGGTCGCCCAAATTGATAGCCAATCATGGTCCCAGGAACAAACCTAGCCACCTTATTGATCTTTTGTGCCGAGGCACCTGCTCCAAAAGATACGGAGACAGATGGGCATCTCTTGATGCATGTGACGCCTCCCTGAGCGGAGACGAAGGGGCCATTGAAGGAGTAGAAAGCGGTGCCGTGATTCAATACGCGTCGGGCAACTTGCAGCCCAGATATGGGGCGCCACCAATTCCACCATTTTTCTCCGCTGAGGTCTTGTTTATTGATGGGGTCGTTGGGGTAGGTGTAGGTGGTGTCGTTGCCACCCTCTACGGGGTCGGTAGCAGTGAAGATGCCGAGGCTGGGCAGGTAGGTTCTGGCTCCCATCAGCATTTGGTTCAGGCCGGTGGTGTGTTCGAAGCCTCGCTGGTGTTGACCGAGCCAGGCATCGGTGGTCGTGGTGCCGGTCCGGGTGGTGGGGGTGGCTGCCAAGTCGATCTGCCCGGTGTTCGGGTTGATCGGTTGGCCGTACGGGTCGTTGATCCAGCCTGCACCGCTGATCGTGACGGCACCGTTGGTGATACCGATCAGGATGCTGGTGTCGCCGTGCAGGTTCGGTACCGCCCACCTCGTGGCGGCACCGGTGGTGGGCTTGGTGAGCAGGACCCCGCCAGGCAAAGACAGATACCGCTCCACAGGTTGACCAGCCGGATCAAGCAGCAAGTCTGGGGAATCGTCCCCACCGGCGAACCCGTAGCGTGCCGTGGCGGTTTCAGGGCCCGTGGCTTGGCGTTGCACGACCCGACCGGATGGGTCACGCGTGTAGCCGAGCTGTTGCCCCGCCGACACCACCGTGGTGCCGGTGACTTGGTCGGCAGCGTTGTAGGTCCAGGTTTGATCACCGATCCGGGTCGCGTTCCCGTGCGGGTCGTAGCTGACCGTGCCCGGATCGATCGGGTTAGCGCCGGTGGTGGCGGTGAGCCGGGAGGCCTGGTCGTAGCAGTACGACGTCACCTGCGGTGTGCCAGCGCCGGTCTGGATACTTGACCCGGTACGTGACCCGTTCTTGCCGGCTTGCGGGTCAGCGCCACACCCACCGGTGGGGGTGAAGCTGTACCCGAAGCTGGTTTGGGCCCGTCCTGCCGCCGGGGCCAGGACAGCTTGGGTAAGGCGTCCGGCCTGGTCATAGCTGTACCCCCACCCCACCGCACTACCCGGACTGCCGGTATCGGTCCAGGATGACGCGGTGACCCTGCCAGCCTGGGAGCGGGTCAACGACTCGGTGAAGGTACGGCTGGCACCGTTGGCCAGGTTCACCGTCCACGCATCACCCACAAGGGCACCGGAGGGCTGTTTAGTGAGGCCACCCAGTCCCCCGAACGGGTAAGTGACCCCGGCCAGTTCACCGGCCGGGTCATAACCGAGCGTCGCCACCGCCACACCATCAAGGGTGATCGCAGTCATCTGCCCATCATCCCGCCAGCTATACCCCACCGTCGAGGCCACCCCCGCCACCGTCGTGGTCACCGTGGTCACCCTCCCGGCCAGGTCGAAGCTGGGCGGACGACAACACCGGCACCAAAGAACGACCCAAACGGTACTTTCGTACCAGCCACCACCGGCCAGAGCGCGACGTGGCAACGACCACACCAAGACTCCGTGACCTGTTCGTTACGAACTGGCGCGTTTACCCTCGGCGGCCGAACGTGCGGATTATGGTTGCCTAGACAGATATCGGCGAGATAACGACGGCGCTGTCGAAGGGCCCTGTGAGAGGGCCGGAGCTTGATCGAGGACCCATACTGATGACCACACATAACGACCTCGAGCCCCGCACGGCTCCGCGCCTGGCGCGGGCTCTGCCGCTCGTTCTCGGACTCCCCGCTCTCGCCCTCGCCGGCTGCACCGCGCCGGCGGCGTCCGCAGGCGGACACAAGGGTGGCGGCGAGGCGAACCTGCACCTGCCGGACCTGCACATCGCCACCTTCTTCGGCGGAGCGATCAACGGCTGGGCACTCCTGCTCATCGGCCTGCTGATCTGCGTGTTCGGACTCGGCTTCGGCCTGTGGACGTACCGCGAACTCAAGAGCATGCCGGTGCACGCGTCCATGCTCGAGATGTCGGAGCTGATCTACGAGACCTGCAAGGCGTACCTGGTTCAGCAGGGCAAGTTCCTGATGCGCCTGTGGGGCGCCATCGCCGTCGTGATTGTGCTGTACTTCGCGATCTCCGGCTCCGCTCCCCTGCAGATCGGCGTCATCCTGCTGTTCTCGCTGATCGGCATGGCCGGCTCGTACGCCATCGCCTGGTACGGCATCCGCGTCAACACGTTCGCCAACAGCCGCACCGCGTTCGCCGCTCTGCGCGGGCGTCCTTACGACTGTCACAACATCCCGATGCGCTCCGGCATGAGCGTCGGCATGATGCTGATCTCGGTCGAGCTGTTCTTCATGCTCGGCATCCTGCTGTTCGTCCCCGGCCAGATGGCCGGCTCGTGCTTCATCGGCTTCGCGGTCGGCGAGTCCCTTGGCGCCTCGGCCCTGCGCATCGCAGGCGGCATCTTCACCAAGATCGCCGACGTCGGCTCCGACCTCATGAAGATCGTCTTCAAGATCAAGGAAGACGACGCCCGTAACCCCGGCGTCATCGCCGACTGCACCGGTGACAACGCCGGCGACTCGGTCGGCCCGTCCGCCGACGGCTTCGAGACCTACGGCGTCACCGGCGTCGCGCTGATCACCTTCATCATGCTGGCCGTCAAGGATCCCACCATGCAGGCCACCCTGCTCGTCTGGATCTTCGCCATCCGCTCGATCATGGTGCTCGCGTCCGCCGGCTCGTACTTCTTCAACGCGGCCCGCACCAAGGCCCGCTACGGCACCGCCGACGCGATGGACTTCGAGGCCCCCCTCACCTCGCTCGTCTGGATCACCTCGATCGTCTCGATCGTGCTCTCCGGCCTCGTCAGCTGGGCACTCATCCCGAACCTGGGCGGCGACCCGACCAACTGGGTCAAGCTCTGGCTGATCATCTCCTGCGGCACCCTGGCCGGCGCGCTCATCCCCGAGCTCGTCAAGGTCTTCACCTCGGTCAAGAGCAAGCACGTCCAGGAAGTCGTGAAGTCGGCCCGCGAGGGTGGGGCGTCCCTCGACATCCTGTCCGGCCTGGTCGCCGGCAACTTCTCCGGCTACTGGCTCGGCATGGCGATCATCGCCCTCATGGGCGTCGCCTACGGCATCTCGACCATCGGCCTCGACTCGCTGATGCTCGCGCCGGCCGTCTTCGCCTTCGGCCTCGTCGCCTTCGGCTTCCTCGGCATGGGACCCGTCACCATCGCGGTCGACTCCTACGGCCCCGTCACCGACAACGCCCAGTCCGTCTACGAGCTCTCCACCATCGAGACCATCGAGGGCGCGGACGCCGAGATCAAGGCCAAGTACGGCTTCGACGTCCAGTGGGACAAGGCCAAGCGCCTCCTCGAAGAGAACGACGGCGCCGGCAACACCTTCAAGGCCACGGCCAAGCCCGTCCTCATCGGCACCGCCGTTGTGGGCGCCACCACGATGATCTTCTCGATCATCGTCGGCCTCACCGTCGTGGACGGGAAGTTCGTCCCCGAGCAGGTCGCGAACCTGTCCCTGCTGCACGCACCGTTCCTGCTCGGCCTCGTCACGGGCGGCGCGATCATCTACTGGTTCACCGGCGCCTCCATCCAGGCCGTCACGACCGGATCCTTCCGCGCGGTGCAGTTCATCAAGGACAACATCAAGCTGGACGAGAACGCGACCAAGGCGTCCGTCGAAGACAGCAAGAAGGTCGTCGAGATCTGCACCATCTACGCCCAGAAGGGCATGCTCAACATCTTCCTGGGCATCTTCTTCGCGACGCTGGCCTTCGCCTTCATCGAGCCCTTCTTCTTCATCGGCTACCTGATCTCGATCGCCCTGTTCGGCCTCTACCAGGCCATCTTCATGGCGAACGCGGGCGGCGCCTGGGACAACGCCAAGAAGATCGTCGAGGTCGACCTGGGCGCCAAGGGCACCGAGCTGCACGACGCGTCCATCGTGGGCGACACCGTCGGCGACCCCTACAAGGACACCTCGTCCGTTGCCCTCAACCCCGTCATCAAGTTCACGACGCTGTTCGGCCTGCTGGCCGTCGACCTCGGGCTCTCGATGCGGGCGGGCGGCTACGGCGTCCTCGTCATCGTCTTGGCCGTCGTGTTCTTCCTGGCCTCGGTGTACTTCGTGTGGGCGTCCTTCTTCAAGATGCTCATCGACCAGCCCATGGCCACCTCGGACGACTTCGCGACCCCGGTCGAGATCCCCGCGTCCACCGGTCCGACGGCCTCAGCCGTCCGCGCCGAGGCAGGGATCCCCTCCCCGTAGCCGTTGGTCCCTCTCACCTCGATGGCCCCGTCCCGCGGACGGGGCCATCGTGCGTCTCGGGCGCCGACGGCGTCCGGACTTCTGCGAGACTGACCCGGTGCCCGACGCGTCCCTGAAGCTCGACCAGGTCAGCCTGGCCCTCGGCGGACGCCGCATCCTGAACGAGCTCACGTTCGACGCCGCCCCGGGCCTGATCACCGCCCTCCTCGGACCCAACGGCTGCGGCAAGACGACGACGATCCGGTGCTGCACGGGGCTGTTAGTACCCGACTCGGGTTCGATCTCCATCCTCGGTTTCGCTCCGGGCAGTCCGGACGCCGCCGCGCGCGTCGGCCTCATGCCTCAGTCCACGGGGGCCTGGTCCGGCGTGCGACCGGGCGAGCTGCTGCGCTACTTGGCAAGCCTGTACTCGCATCCGCACGATCCGGACGCCCTGGCCGCCGAGCTGGGCATCACCGGCTTCGCCAAGACGCCGTACCGCCGCCTGTCCGGAGGTCAACAGCAACTCGTCAACCTGGCCGGAGCCATCATCGGACGCCCCGAATTCGTAGTCCTGGACGAGCCGACGGCCGGGCTTGACCCGCACGTCCGCCGCTCGACGTGGGATCTGATCCGGCGCCTGCGGGACGCGGGCGCCGGCGTCCTGCTGACCACGCACGCCATGGACGAGGCCGAGCAGTTGGCCGATCACGTCTGGCTGATGGACGCCGGACGGATCGTCCTCGGCGGCACCGTCGCGGAGTTGACGCGCGAGGCGTCCCTGGAAGAGGTCTTCCTGGCCCACACGAAGCGGGGTGACGCATGAGCCTCGACCTCACGCCGCGGCCGGGCGCGTCCGATCGGCGGGATCGCATCGCCCAGCACGCCCGCATCGAGCTGGCCATGCTGCTGCGCAACGGGGAGCAGTTGCTGCTGGCGTTCGTGATCCCGGTGGGACTGCTGGTGGGCGGCATGCTGTTCGGCGATCGCTTCGGCCTCGATCGGACCACCTTCCCAGCCTCGGTGATGGCGCTGGCGGTCTGGTCGTCCTCGTTCACCTCGCTGGCCATCAACACGGCGTTCGAGCGCCGCTACGGCGTCCTGGAACGCCTGGCTGCGACGCCCCTGACCCGCGGTGACCTGATCGCCGGCAAGGCCCAGGCGACCATCACGATCACGGCGGTGCAGGTGTTGGCGCTGACGCTCTTGGCGCTGGCGCTCGGCTGGCGTCCAAACCCGCCGCCGATGGTGTCGTTGGTCACCTGGCCGCTCGTCGTGCTGGCCGCCTTCGCCTTCGCCTGCCTGGGGCTCGTTCTGGCCGGACGCCTCGAGGCCACGGTGGTCCTGGGGCTCGCCAACCTGGTCTACCTCGTCGGCGCGGCAGGCGGCGGGCTCGTCGTGCCGCTCAGTTCGTACCAGGACGCCGTCCGTCCCGTCCTCGCCCTGCTGCCGACCGCGGCGCTCGGCGAGGCGCTGCGCGGCTGGGCGACGGGTCAGTTCACGTGGTGGGCGTACCCCGTGCTCGGAGCGTGGTGCTTGGTGTTGTTGTTCGTCGCTCGAAAGGCATTCCGGTGGACCTCTTAGGCTCTGACAAGGCACTCAAGCGCTGGGCGCTCGCGTCGTTGGCCGCCAACGTCGTCATCATCTGGACGGGCGCGCTGGTCCGGCTGACGAAGTCAGGGCTGGGCTGTCCGACCTGGCCGCAGTGCAACGCGGGCTCGTACGTCCCGGTACCCGAGTCGGGCGTCCACGGCGTGATCGAGTTCACCAACAGGACCCTGACCTTCGTCCTGGTCGCGCTGTCGATCGGGCTCTTCCTGGCCGCGCTGCGCGCGGTTCGAGACGGACGCCGACCGCGCCGCCTCGTGCCGCTGACGATCACCATCGGCCTGGGCATCATCGCCCAGGCGGTGATCGGCGGCATCTCGGTGCTCACCCAGCTCAACCCCTGGGTCGTGGGACTGCACATGGTGGCGTCCGTGGTGTTGATCATCGTCTCGGTCGAGATCGTGCACGTCGCCTACGACCTGAAGCCGGTGCCGACCGCCGGACGCCTCCGCGCGCTCATCCAGGCCGTCTTCTGGCTCGGCCTGGTCATCGTCGTGCTGGGCGTCGTCGTGACCGGAGCTGGCCCGAACAGCGGCGACGGCGCCGCGACCCGCAATGGACTGTCGCTGGAGTGGACGGCCAAGATCCACGCCTGGGCGGTCTGGCTGGAGGTGGCGCTCACGGCGCTCGGCCTCTGGTGGACCAGGTCCGAGCCACGCCTCCGCCGGCTCTTCATCGGCGTCCTGGCCGTCGAGCTCTACCAGGGCGTGGTCGGCTACGTGCAGTACTTCACCCACCTGCCCATCGGGGTCGTCCTGGCGCACATGGTCGGGACGTCACTCTTTGTCGCCGCCCTCGCGCATCTCTGGCGGATCGGCGCAGACGCCCGCGCCTGAGGGCGGTGCCGGTGCTCAGCCGAAGATCAGCGGATCGATCGCCGCGGCGACCGCGATCAGAGCCAGGTAGCTGTTCGTGGTGTGGAACAGGCGCATGGGAACCAGTTGCGCATCACGCAGACCCGCGTTGGCCCGGCGCAGCAGCATGATCGCCTCGTAGGTCATCCAGGCCCCCGCCGCGACCACGACCCCCGGGTAGAGCCAGCCCGTCCGGGCCGCCGGCCACAACGCCAGGCTCATCAAGACCGTGGCCACCGTGTAGTACAGGATCTGGCGGGCGACCGCCGGCGCCTCGGCCACCACCGGAAGCATCGGCACGTCGACCCGGGCGTAGTCGTCCCGGTACCGCAGCCCGAGCGCCCAGGTGTGCGGCGGCGTCCACAAGAACACGACCGCGAACAGGATCAGCGGGGGCAACGCCACCGCGTTCGTGACCGCCGTCCAGCCGATCAGGGGCGGGAAGCAGCCTGCGATGCCGCCCCAGACGATGTTCTGGGCCGTCCGGCGCTTCAGCCAGATCGTGTAGACGAAGACGTAATAGAGGATCGCCGCCACGCTCAGACCGGCCGACAGCCAGTTGGCGCCGAAGCCGAGCAGCAGCGTCGAGACCACCGACAGGACCACGCCGAAGACGTACGCGTTCCGCTTGGGAACCTGCTCCCGGACCATCGGACGCCGACGCGTCCGGTGCATCTCGGCGTCGATGTCGCGGTCGTAGACCGAGTTGAAGACGTTCGCCCCGCCCGCAGACAGCGCACCGCCGACCAGCGTCACGACGACCAGGCTCAGGGGCGGAAATCCCCGGGCGGCCAAGAACATCGCAGGGATGGTCGTGACGATCAGCAGCTCGATGATCCTGGGCTTGGTGAGCGCGACGTACGCTGCCACCTTGTCTCGTACGCCCAGTGGACGCCCCGACACGATGGCCGCGTCGGCGTCCGACAGCTGATGCATGCGAATGGTGATCCCTCCGATCGTCTGGCCGAGTCTAGACGCGGACGCTGCGGAAGGCACTTTCCGACAACCGGTGCGGAACGCCCTAGCGCCCCCAACTAGAGTGGCCATGAGAGATGCACCTCAGCGCGCACACCAGCTCAAGGAGTCGACCATGAATGCTCGTTTGAAGGCCCTCGCAGACGCCGGAGTCTCCATCTGGCTGGACGACTTGTCCCGGCAACGCCTGCAGAGTGGCAACCTCGCCGACCTGATCGCCAACGACTCTGTCACCGGCGTCACCACGAACCCCACGATCTTCGCCGCGGCCCTCACCGGTAGCGATGACTACGCCGACGACCTCGCGGCCCTCGGCGACGTCAGCGTCGCGAGCGCCATCAAGACCCTGTGGGCCAAGGACGTCCAGGATGCCTGCGACCTGTTCTCCGGCATCTACGCCGCGACCGGTGGCTACGACGGACGCGTCTCGATCGAGGTCGCTCCCGGCCTGGCCTACGACACCGATGGCACCATTGCCGAGGCCCAGGAGCTCTACGGCCTCGTCGACCGCGAGAACGTGCTCATCAAGATCCCGGCCACCGTCGAGGGCCTCCCCGCCATCACCGAGGTCATCGGCAAGGGCATCTCGGTCAACGTCACGCTGATCTTCTCCGAGGACCGCTACCGCGCCGTCATGGACGCCTACCTCGCCGGCCTCGAGAAGGCCGCCGCCGCCGGCATCGACCTGTCCAAGATTCACTCGGTGGCGTCATTCTTCATCTCCCGCGTCGACACCGAGATCGACAAGCGCCTCACGAACATCGGCACGCCCGAGGCCCTCGCCCTCAAGGGCAAGGCCGCGATCGCCAACGCACAGGTCGCCCTGGCCGCCTTCGACGAGGTCTTCGGCGGCGAGCGGTTCGGACGCCTCGCAGCGTCCGGCGCCAACAAGCAGCGTCCGCTGTGGGCGTCGACGGGCACCAAGGATCCGGCGTACCCCGACACCCTGTACGTCTCCGACCTGGCCGCCCGCGGCGTCGTCAACACGATGCCCGAGAAGACCATGAAGGCGTTCGCCGACCACGGCGAGGTGGGTGAGTCGATGGAGGGCAAGGGTGCCGACGGCGTCCAGCTGCTCGACGCGATCGACGCCGTCGGGGTCGACCTGGACGACGTGTTCAAGGTGCTCGAGGACGAGGGCGTCAGCAAGTTCATCGTGTCGTGGGACAACGAGCTGGTCACCTCGGTCGAGAAGGCGCTGGCGCAGCGCGCATGAGCGAGCTCCACCGGTTCGGCACGGCCGACGAGCTGGCCGACGCCGCCGCGCGGGCGCTCGTCGCCCGGATCGTCGAGCTGCAGGCCGGTGGCCGGGTGGGGCAGCTGTGCCTCACCGGCGGGCGCATCGCCAACCGCGTTTACGCCCGCCTTGGACGCCTCGTCGAGGGCTCGCCGCTCGATCCCGGACGCCTCGAGCTGTGGTGGGGCGACGAGCGGTTCGTGCCGACGGACGATCCCGAGCGCAACGCCGGTCAAACGCTGGCGCTGCTCGCCGGGCAGTTCCCGCTGGATCCCGCCCGCACGCATCCGATGCCCTCGGCCGACGGCGTCGCCGACAACGCGGCGTCGGCCGCGACCTACGCCAAGGAACTGGGCGACACCCGCTTCGACGTGTGCCTGCTAGGTCTCGGCGAGGATGGGCACGTCGCGTCGATCTTCCCGGATCACCCGTCGTTCGAGCCGTCGACGCACACCGTCATCGGGGTCAACGACGCGCCCAAGCTGCCGGGCACCCGCATCAGCGTCACGATGGAGACGATCCGCAACTCGTCCGAGGTGTGGTTCCTGGTGAGTGGTCCGGAGAAGGCCGCGGCGCTGGCCGGGGCCATGGCCGGCGACCCGACGCTGCCCGCCGGCGTGGCCCGCGGACGCGACAAGACCGTGTGGTTCGCGGACGTCGCGGCGGCGTCCAGGCTCGACATCTACGACTGCGCCTTCTAGACCGAGAAACGACGAAGGGGACGCCTCCACGGCGTCCCCTTCGTCACGTCTGCCAGCTCAGTAGATGACCTCGCCCGCGGCGCGACGGGCGCGCAGCTGCTCCAGGGCCTCGGTGAGGATGGCCGCAGCCTCGGCGTCCGAACGACGCTCCTTCACGTACGCGAGGTGCGTCTTGTACGGGGTGATCTTCGGCGGGGGCGGGGGGTTCTCGGAGTCGAGGTTGGCCGGCAGGCCGCAGCGCGGGCAGTCCCACTGCTCGGGCACCTGCGCGTCGGCGGCGAACGCCGGACGCGTCTCATGGCCGTTCGAGCAGAAGTAGGAGACGTAGAGCCGCGGCGCGGCGTCCCCCCGCTCAGCCTCGCCCATCGGACCGGCGCCGACACGGCTGCCTCGAATCGCACTGCCACCGACCACGAACGTTTCTCCTTGTCAAACAGCTTTGGTTGACCGAAAACTCAGGCTGCGCCGAGAGTTCCGAAGGTCGGGAAGTAGCGGTAGAGCACCAGCAGCGTGAAGATGCAGGCCAGCCACACGAGCCCCACCGTGATCGTCAGGCGATCCAGGTTGCGCTCGGCAACGGACGTGCCGCCCATCGACGTGGACATGCCGCCGCCGAACAGATCGGACATGCCGCCGCCCCGGCTCTTATGCAGCAGGATGAACATCGCCAAGATGGCGCTGGTGATGATCAGCAGAATCGACACTGCCAAGATCGGCCAGGTCATCAGTGGGGCAACAGTCACGGCGAGCATTCTAACTCAGGGCGACCCCCGGTCCGAACCGAACCGGGGGTCGCGACGATGGTTGTGGATCACACCTCAGGCGTGCTGGTAAAACAGCACGATCTTGGCGAACTCCTCGGGGTCGAGGGACGCGCCACCGACCAGCGCGCCGTCGACGTCGGCCTGGGCCATGATGTCGACGATGTTGCTCGACTTCACCGAGCCGCCGTACTGGATGCGGCAGCCGGCCGCGGCGTCCGCGCCCTGCAGTTCCTCGGCGATGTACCGACGGATCGCGCCGCACACCTCCTGGGCGTCCTCGGGAGTGGCGACCTCGCCGGTTCCGATGGCCCAGACGGGCTCGTAGGCGATGACGAGCTTGGCGACCTGCTCGGGCGTCAGATCCGCGAGGACCTTCTGAACCTGGTCCAGGACGAACGGAACCTGCCGCCCCTCCTTGCGGATCTCGAGCTTCTCGCCCACGCAGATGATCGGCGTCATGCCGGCCGCGAGGACGACCTTGGCCTTGTCGTTGACGATCTCGTCGGACTCGCCGTGGTACTCCCGGCGCTCGGAGTGACCGACCACGACGTACGCACACTTCAGCTTGGCCAGCATGTCGGCGGAGACCTCGCCCGTGTACGCGCCGGACGCATGCACCGACACGTCCTGGGCGCCGTAGGCGATCGGGAGCTTGTCGCCCTCGACCAGGGTCTGGACGGTGCGCAGGTCGGTGAACGGCACGATGACCGCGGCCTCGGCCTTCGCCTTGTCGTAGCGCTTGTCGGACAGCGTCCACGCCAGCTTCTGGACGACGCCGGTGGCCTCGACGTGGTTGAGGTTCATCTTCCAGTTGCCCGCCATCAGCGGGATGCGGTCTGCCATGTCAGCCCTCCAGAACCGTCAGGCCGGGCAGTTCCTTGCCCTCGAGGTACTCCAGGGACGCCCCACCGCCGGTCGAGATGTGCCCGAACTGGTCGTCGGCGAAGCCGAGCTGGCGCACGGCAGCGGCCGAGTCGCCGCCACCGACCACAGTGAACGCGTCGGTCTCGGCCAGGGCCTTGGCGACAGCCATGGTGCCGTCAGCGAAGTCGGGGTTCTCGAAGACGCCCATCGGGCCGTTCCAGAACACCGTCTTGGCGCCGGCGATGGCGTCGGCGTACAACGCACCGGTCTTCGGGCCGATGTCGAGGCCCATCTGGTCGGCGGGGATCGCGTCGGCGTCCACCGTGCTCTTGCGGGAGCCGTCGTTGAACTCGGGCGTAATGACAGCGTCCACCGGGATGAGGATCTGCTTGCCGGCCGCTGCGGCGTCCGCCATGTAGCCCTTGACGACGTCGATCTTCTCGGCGTCCAGAATCGACGTGCCGACCTCGTGGCCCTGGGCCGCGAGGAACGTGTAGCCCATGCCGCCGCCGATGACGAGCGTGTCGGCGACCTTGAGCAGGTTGTCGATGACGCTGAGCTTGTCGGCGACCTTGGCCCCGCCCAACACGACCACGTACGGCCGCTCCGGGGTCGCGGTGAGCTTCTTCAGTACCTCGACCTCCTTCTCGACGAGGTGGCCGGCCGCGTTCGGCAGCAGCTTCGCGACGTCGTACACGGACGCCTGCTTGCGGTGCACCACGCCGAAGCCGTCGGAGACGAACACGTCACCGAACGCCGCGTACTTGGCCGCGAGGGCCTCGCGCTCGGCGTCCACCTTCGACTCCTCGGCCGGCTCGTAGCGCACGTTCTCGAGCATCGCGATCTCGCCGTTGGCGAGACTCGCGACGGTCTCGGACGCCGACGGTCCGACGACATCGCCGGCCAGCTTGACCGGAACTCCGAGCAGCTCGCCCAGCCGCTTTGCGGCCGGGGCGAGGCTGTACTTCGGATTGACTTCACCCTTCGGGCGTCCGAGGTGAGCCATCACGACGACCTTCGCGCCGGCGTCCACGAGCTGTGACAGCGTCGGGAGCGCCGCCTTGATGCGGCCGTCATCGGTGATCGTGTCGCCATCCAGCGGCACGTTGAAATCGCAGCGGATCAGGACCCGCTTGCCCGCCAGATCACCCAGATCCTTGATGGTCTTCACCCTCGGACTCCTTCCGGTTCTTCTAGCTCAGAGCTTGGACGCGACGAGCTCGGTGAGGTCGACGAGGCGGTTGCTGTAGCCCCACTCGTTGTCGTACCAGCCGACGACCTTGACCTGGTTGCCGATCACCTTGGTGAGCTGGGCGTCGAACACGCAGGACGCCGGGTCGGTCTCGATGTCCTTGGACACGATCTCGTCCTCGGTGTAGACGAGGTAGCCCTTCAGCGGAGCAGCGGCCGCGGCGGCCTTGACGATGGCGTTGACCTCGGCGACCGTGGTCTCGCGGGCGGCCTCGAAGGTGAGGTCGGTCGCGGAGCCCGTGGGCGTCGGCACGCGCATGGCGTAACCGTCCAGCTTGCCCTTGAGCTCGGGCAGCACGAGCGCGACGGCCTTGGCGGCGCCGGTCGTGGTGGGAACCATGTTGAGGGCGGCGGCGCGGCTGCGGCGCAAGTCCTTGTGGGGGCCGTCCTGCAGGTTCTGATCCTGCGTGTAGGCGTGGATCGTGGTCATCAGGCCCTTGACGATGCCGAGGCCGTCGTTGAGCGCCTTGGCCATCGGGGCCAGGCAGTTCGTCGTGCAGGACGCGTTGCTGATGATGTTGTGCTTCGAGGCGTCGTAGAGGTTGTCGTTGACGCCCATGACGATCGTGATGTCCTCGTTCTTCGCCGGGGCGGAGATCAGGACCTTCTTGGCGCCGGCCTCGATGTGGGCCTTGGCCTTCTCGGCGTCCACGAAGAAGCCGGTGGACTCGATGACGATGTCGACGCCCAGCTCGGCCCAAGGCAGCTTGGCCGGCTCGCGCTCGGCGAGCGCACGGATCTTCTTGCCGTCGACGGTGAGGTAGTCGTCGTCGTAGCTGACCTCGCCGGGGAAGCGACCGAGGATCGAGTCGTACTTCAGCAGGTGGGCGAGGGTCTTGTTGTCGGTGAGGTCGTTGACGGCCACGACCTCCAGATCGGCGCCCTGAGCGAGCAGAGCGCGGAAGTAATTGCGGCCGATGCGGCCGAAGCCGTTGATTCCAACCTTGACGGTCATGAGGCGGTCTCCTTTTCCTAGGCAATGCCACCGGAATGTGACAGGCGGACGCTCTCATCCTAGGGGGAAACATGCCCGATCGTGTGGGCCGTCCCACCGACTATTGGTTGCTACGGCAACAATCAGTCGGCGTCGTCCAGCATGTCCGGACTGAGGTTCGCCTCGGTGCCCGGGACGCCCAGCTCGGCGGCCTTCCGGTCGGCCGTGGCGAGCAGCCGGCGGATGCGTCCGGCAACGGCGTCCTTGGTCAACGGTGGCGTGTGCAGCTGACCGAGTTCCTCGAGGCTGGCCTCTTTGTGCTCGAGTCGCAGCAGGCCGGCGAGCCGCAGGTGTTCTGTGACGCCGTCGCCCAGCAACTCCAGCGCCCGCTCGACGCGGGCGCCCGCCGCGACGGCGGCGCGTGCCGAGCGGCGCAGGTTCGCGTCGTCAAAGTTCGCCAGCCGGGTGGTGGACGCCTTGATCTCGCGGCGCATCCGCCGCTCCTCCCAGCGCAGCAAGGCGTCGTGGGCACCCAGGCGGGTCAACATGGTGGCGATCGAGTCGCCGTCGCGGATCACGACGCGGTCCACATTGCGCACCTCGCGCGCCTTGGCCGTGACGCCCAGCCGCCGGGCGGCGCCGACCAGGGCGAGGGCCGCCTCCGAGCCGGGGCAGGTGATCTCCATCGCCATCGACCGGCCCGGCTCGGTGAGCGAGCCGTGGGCCAGGAAGGCGCCGCGCCACAGCGCGGTGGCGACGTCCAGCCCCCCACCGACCAACGACGCGGGCAGGCCGCGGACGGGGCGTCCGCGGGAATCGATCAAGCCCGTCTGCCGGGCCAGCGAGTCGCCGTCGCGGATCAGCCGCACCACGTAGCGGGTGCCGCGTCGCAACTGACTCGGGGTGATGACGACGAACTCGCACGAGAAGCCGTAGAGGTCGAAGATGGCGGACTTGAGCCGACGTGCGGCCCCGCCGGTGTCCAGGTCGGCTTCGACGATGATCCGCCCGCCCGCAATGTGCAGCCCGCCCGCGAAACGGAGCAGCGCTGCCACCTCGGCTTGCCGAACGGCAGGCTTGGTGACCTTCACCGTCGCGAGCTCAGCCTTCACCTCGGACGTCAGAGCCATGAGGGTCAGCCTACAAGGCCCATCACGTCCGCATATACCGAGGCGAGGCGGTTGGGGTCGTGACGCGCGGACCCGTCGCTGGAGCGCACGTCCGCGGCGACGACCCGGGCGCCGAGGCTGGCTGCGAACGTCGCAAAGTGCTGGTCGCCGCGCAGGAAAGTCGGGTCGACGATGACGGCGTCGATTCTGAGGCCGGGCGCGTGGTCCGCCAGCACCTCCAGGTGCTCGGACGCCGTGTAGCCCTCGGTCTCGTACGAGTCGTCCAGGTTCATCGTCAGGCAACGTTTCCCTTGCGTACTCACCAAAGCTTCGGCGAGATCCGGGACGAGCAGGTGCGGGAGCACCGAGGTGAACCAGGAGCCCGGACCGATCACCACCCAGTCCGCCGCGGTGATGGCCGCCAGCGCCTCGGCCGAGGCTGGGGGCGTCCGCGGGATGAGGCGAACCGCCCGCACCTCTCCCGGGGTCTTGGCGATCGTGGCCTGCCCGCGCAGCAGGCGAATCTCGTCCGGGGCGTCCGGATCGAGCCCGATCACGTCGGCCTCGATGTCGAGCGGCACCGTCGACATGGGCAGGACGCGGCCTTGGACGTCGAGCAGCTTGCCCACCATGTCGAGTCCCTCGATGGGGTCGCTGAGCTGCTCCCAGACCCCCGCCAACAGCAGGTTGCCGATCGCATGCCCGGCCAGGGGACCATCGCCGCCGAACCTCGACTGCAAGACGTCGGCCCAGAGGCGTCCCTCACGGTCGTCGCCGCACAGCGCCGCCATGGCCATCCGCAGATCGCCCGGCGGCAGGATGGCGAACTCGCGCCGGAGGCGTCCGGACGAACCACCGTCGTCGGCGACCGTGACGACGGCCGTGACCTCGCTGGTGACGCGACGCAACGCCTGCAGGGAGGCGAACAGCCCGTGACCGCCGCCCATCGCCACGACGCGCGGCAGGCGCGAACCGGGTCGCACGCTTACTCCCGCCCGAGGTCGCGATGCATGGTGTGGCACTCGATGCCCACGAGGCGGAGTCGGCGGGCGAGCTTCTCCGTCATGGCCGTGGACCGGTGCTTGCCGCCCGTGCAGCCGATCGCGACCGTCGCCTGCCGCTTGCCCTCCCGGAGGTAGCCGGGCGCCATGACCGTCAGCATCGCCTCGACGCTGTCCAGCCAGGCCGCAGCGCCGGCGTCCGCCATGACGTACTCGGCAACTTCGGGCGTGAGTCCCGTCTTCGGACGCAGGTCCGGGACCCAGTGCGGATTGCGCAGGAAGCGGACGTCCAGGACGACGTCGGCGTCGAACGGGACGCCGTTCTTGAAGCCGAAGGACATCAAGGTCATGCGCATCGTGTCGCCGCCGGAGATGTTGAACGACTTGACCACCCGCTCGGCCAGCTGGTGCACGTTCAGGTCGGAGGTGTCGACGACCATGTCGGCCGAGGCGCGCAGCGAGGCGAGCATCGCGCGTTCGCGGCGGATGCCGTCCAACATGGCGCCGTCGCCCTGAAGCGGGTGCGGGCGCCGGACGTGCTCCTGACGCCTGACGATGACGTCGTCAGACGCCTCGATGAACAGGATCTGCGGCCGGACGCCCCGCTCGGTTAGCTCGTTCAGGGCCGTCGGAATCTCGGCGAACTCCTCGCGGGTGCGCGGATCGAGGATGACCACGACGTGATCGATCCCCCGCGCCGTCACGGTGTCGAACAGGCGAGGGAGCAGGCTCGGCGGCAGGTTGTCGACCAGATACCAGCCGCGGTCCTCCAACGGATGTGCCGCCGCGCGGCGCCCGGCGCCGGACATGCCCGTGATCACGACGAAGCGGATCGCACCCTGCTCAACCATGGCGCCCATTATGGCCTCAGAGCTCTTCGACCTCGCCCGTAGCCATGTTGACCGCCTCACCCGGCGCCTGGGCGTCGAGGGCCGCCTTGATGGAGAGCGCCGTCTTGGTACCGATGCCCGGCACCTGCGCGATGTCCTCCCAGCGGGCCTCCCGCAGCTTCTTCAGCGAGCCGAAGTGGGCCTGGACGGCCTTGCGCCGCAGCTCGCCCAGACCTGGCACATCGTCCAGGAGCGACTCGACCATGCTCTTACTACGGCGTTTGCGGTGATGCGTGATCGCGAACCGGTGCGCCTCGTCCCGGACGCGCTGCAGCAGGTAGAGGCCCTCGGAGGTGCGCGGCAAGATCAGCGGGAACTCCTCCCCCGGCAGCCAGACCTCCTCCAGGCGCTTGGCCAGCCCGATCAGCGGAACGTCGGTGATGCCGAGCTCAGCCATCGCCGCCCGGGCCGCCGCAACTTGGGGCGCACCGCCGTCGACGACCACGAGGCCGGGCGCGTAGGCGAACCGTTTGGCAATGCCCGTCGTCGGGTCGATCAGGACGGCATCGTCGCCCGTGGACGCCGCCCGGTCGTCGAGCAGCCGGCGGAAGCGTCGGGTCAGCACCTCGTTGATCGCGCCCACGTCGTTGCTGCCCTCGACGGTCTTGATCAGGAAGGTGCGGTAGTCGCTCTTGCGCGGCAGGCCGTCCTCGAAGACGACCATCGAACCGACCACGCCCGTGCCCTGCGTGTGCGAGATGTCGTAGCACTCGATCCGCAGCGGCGGGGCGGCGAGCCCGAGGGCCTCTTGGATCTCTTCCAGCGCCCGGTTGCGGGTCGACAGGTCGGACGCGCGCCGGGTCTTGTGGTTGGCGAGCGCCTCCTTCGCGTTGCGCTCGACGGTCTCCAGCAGGGTGCGCTTGTCACCGCGACGCGGGACGCGCAGTTCGACCCTGGCGCCCCGCACTTCCTGGAGCAGGTCGGTGACGGCGTCCGGAGAGGCCGGTCGCTCGGGCAGGTAGATCTCGCGCGGGATGGTGTTCGTGACCTCGGTGCCGGCCTCGGCGTCCGCGTACAGCTGGATGAGAAAGGAGTCGAGGATCTGCGCGATGGACGAGTCGTCCGCTCGATCGGCGACCCAGCCGCGCTCGCCTCGGACGCGTCCGGCCCGGACGTGGAACACCTGGAACGCGATCTCGAGATCGTCCGCCGCGTAGGCCACCACGTCGGCGTCCGTGCCGTCGGCCAGGACGATGGCGTTGCGCTCGGTCACGTGGCGCAGGGCGCCCAACTGATCGCGGAGCACCGCGGCCTTCTCGAACTCAAGGGCGTTGGACGCCTGCCGCATCTGCCGCTCGAGCCTCGCCGTCAGGCCGCTCGTGTGGCCGGCCAGGAAGTCGCAGACGTCTTGGACCAGCTCGCGATGGGCGTCCGCCTCGATGCGTCCGACGCAGGGGGCGCTGCACTTGCCGATGTAGCCCAGCAGGCAGGGGCGTCCGGACGCCTTGGCGTTGCGGAAGACCCCGCCGGTGCACGACCGCATCGGAAACACCCGCAGCAACGAGTCGATGGTGTCGCGGATGGCCCACGCCTGCGCATAGGGACCGAAGTAGCGGGTGCCCTTGCGCCGGCTGCCGCGTCCGACGAACACGCGCGGGAACTCCTCGGACCACGTGATCGCCACCCAGGGGTACGACTTGTCGTCGCGGTACTTGATGTTGAACCGCGGATCGAACTGCTTGATCCAGGTGTACTCGAGCTGCAGCGACTCGAGCTCGTTCTGGACGACCGTCCAGTCGAGCTTCGCCGCCGTCCGGACCATCGTCTGCGTCCGAAAATGCAACCCAGACGGGTCACCGAAATACGAATTGAGCCGCTGACGCAGGTTCTTGGCCTTGCCGACGTAGATCACGGTGCCGGTGGCGTCGCTGAAGCGGTACACCCCGGGGTCGGTCGGGATGGATCCCGGGGCGGGTCGGACGGGCACCATGTCGCGCAGCTTAGGCGGGGCCTCCGACAGCCGGAGCATCGGTGGCGCGGAACCGCCCCTCGAAGGAGTCGAGGGTCTCGACAATGCTGGCCATGATGCGTCCGGCCACGGCAAGCTCGTCGTCCGGCGTGCCGGCCAGCGCCTCGGTGTGGGCGAGGCCGAGGGGTCCGAAGAAGGCGCCCGCCACCTGGCGTCCAGGGTCGTCGAACCGCAGCAGGACGCGGCGTCGATCGGCCGGATCGTTGTCGCGCCGGACGTGCCCGGACGCGACCAGTCGTTCGACCACATAGGTGATCGCGGCCGGGGACAGCTGGAGCGCGGTCGCGAGGCCGCGCGCGGTCAGCGGCTCGCCGGCACGCTCGGCGCGGAAGATGGCGCTCAGTGCGCGGAAGTCGGTCGGATGCAGGTTCTGAGACTCGGCGAAGACGTGCCCGATCCGCTCGGATGCCATCCCGATCCGCTGAACGCTGTCGGCAATCGAGCGAATGAGCTCATCCCGCCCCGGCTGCTGCACCGCCCACTCTTCCCTTCATCCGGACGCCGCAGGCGCGGCCCCGATGGCCTACGACCCTACACGCCTACACGGGCACCTCCGGAGGCCGCATCAGGCCCTCATGGGGCCCGAGGCGCTGGTCAGGCCAGGACCGGCTTGAGATAGACCCCGGTGAACGACTCCGGGTTGTCGGCCACGTCCTCCGGGGTGCCCACCGCGACGACGGTGCCCCCGCGCGAGCCCCCTTCGGGACCCATGTCGATGAGCCAGTCGGCGGTCTTGATGACGTCCAGGTTGTGCTCAATGACGACGACGCTGTTGCCGGCGTCCACGAGGCGTCCGAGGACGTGGAGCAGCTTGTTGATGTCCTCGAAGTGGAGGCCGGTGGTGGGCTCGTCGAGCACGTACATGGTGCGTCCGGTGGAACGCTTCTGCAGCTCGGCGGCCAGCTTCACCCGCTGCGCCTCGCCGCCCGACAACGTGGTGGCGGGTTGGCCGAGGCGCACGTAGCCGAGCCCGACGTCGACCAGGGTCTGCAGGTGCCGGGCGATCATCGAGATGGGGCGGAAGAAGTCGAGCGCTTCTTCGATCGGCATGTTGAGGACCTCGGAGATCGTCTTGCCCTTGTAATGCACCTCGAGCGTCTCGCGGTTGTAGCGCGCGCCGTGGCACACCTCGCACGGCACGTAGACGTCCGGCAGGAAGTTCATCTCGATCTTGATCGTGCCGTCGCCCGAGCAGTTCTCGCAGCGGCCGCCTTTGACGTTGAACGAGAACCGGCCCTGCTGATAGCCGCGGACCTTGGCCTCGGGTGTCTCGGCGAACAGCTTGCGGATGCGGTCGAACACGCCGGTGTAGGTGGCCGGGTTCGACCGGGGCGTGCGTCCGATGGGCGACTGGTCGACGTGAATGGCCTTGTCGATGTGCTGGACGCCCGTGATGCCACCATGGCGTCCGGGGATGTCGCTCGCGCCGTACAGCTCTTTGGCGAGGGCGCGGTAGAGGATCTGGTTGACCAGCGTTGACTTGCCGGAGCCGGACACGCCCGTCACCGCGATCATGCGGCCGAGCGGGAAGTCGACGGTCACGTTGCGCAGGTTGTTCTCGGTCGCGTCGGCGACCGTGATCGCCTTTCCGTTGCCTGGACGCCGCACCGCCGGCACCGGGATGACCCGGCGTCCGGACAGGTAGGCGCCGGTCAGTGACTCCTCGCTGGCGAGCAGGTCGTCGCGCGAGCCCGAGACGACGACGCGTCCGCCGTGCTCGCCGGCGCCGGGACCGATGTCGACGATCCAGTCGGCGACCTTGATGGTGTCCTCGTCGTGCTCGACCACGATCAGGGTGTTGCCGAGGTCGCGGAGCCTCAGCAGGGTGTCGATGAGCCGGCGGTTGTCGCGCTGGTGCAGGCCGATGGACGGCTCGTCCAGCACGTACAGGACGCCGGTGAGCCCGGAGCCGATCTGCGTCGCCAACCGGATGCGCTGCGCCTCCCCGCCCGACAGCGTGCCCGCCGGACGGGCCAGCGTCAGGTAGTCGAGGCCCACGTCGAGCAGGAAGCGCAGCCGCTCGTTGATCTCCTTGATCACGCGCTCGGCGATGCGCGCCTCGCGCTCGGTGAGCTGCAGGTCGCGCATGAAGGCGGCCACCTCGTCGATCGCCATGCCGGCGATCTCGGCGATGTTGCGTCCGCCCACGGTGACCGCCAGGCTCGCCGGCTTCAGCCGCGCCCCCTTGCAAGCATCGCAGGGCACCTCGCGCATGTAGCTCGCAAACCGCTCGCGCGAGTTGTCGGTCTCCGCCTCGGAGAAGCGACGCCGAACATAGGGCACGGCCCCCTCGAACTTGGCGTTGAAGCTCTGGGTGCGGCCGTGCCGGGTCTTCGTCGTCACCCGGATCGTGCCCGGGACGCCGTACAGGATGATCCCGCGGACGCGTTCGGGCAGGTCGCGCCACGGCGTCCGGACGGAGAAGCCCTCCAACTCGGCCAACGCGCCGAAGAGCTGCTGAAAGTAGCCAGAGACGTAGACCGACGACCACGCGGTGATGGCGTTTTCGGCGAGGCTCTTGGTGCGATCGGGCACCAACAGATCGGGATCGACCTCGCGCTTGGTGCCGATGCCGGAGCACTCCGGGCAGGCGCCCCAGGGCGCGTTGAAGGAGAACTGCCGGGGTTCCAGCTCCTCGATGGAGATGTCGTGGGCGTTCGGGCAGGCCAGCTTCTCTGAGTAGCGCCGCTCGCGTCCGGGGTCGCTCTCGGGCAGATCGACGAAGTCGATCGACACCACGCCGGACGCCAGTTGTAGTGCCGTCTCGATCGAGTCGGTGAGGCGGCGCTTGATGGACGCCTTGACCGCCAGGCGGTCGATGACGACGTCGATGTTGTGCTTCTTCTGCTTGTCGAGCGTGGGCGGGGTGGCCAACGGATGGACCTCACCGTCGACGCGCACGCGCGTGAAGCCTTGGGTGATCAGCTCGCCGAAGAGTTCCTGGTACTCGCCCTTGCGGCCCCGGACGACCGGGGCGAGCACCTGGAACCGCGTGCCCTCAGGCAGCGCCATGAGCCGATCGACGATCTGCTGCGGCGACTGCCGACTGATCGGCTCGCCACAGATCGGGCAGTGGGGGCGTCCGGCTCGGGCGAACAGCAGACGCAGGTAGTCGTAGATCTCGGTGATGGTGCCCACGGTCGACCGCGGGTTGCGGTTCGTGGACTTCTGATCGATCGACACCGCGGGCGACAGTCCCTCGATGAAGTCGACGTCGGGCTTGTCCATCTGGCCCAGGAATTGACGGGCGTACGCCGACAAAGACTCGACGTAGCGCCGCTGCCCCTCCGCGAAGATCGTGTCGAACGCGAGCGACGACTTGCCTGATCCCGACAGCCCCGTGAAGACCACCAGCGCATCGCGCGGAAGGTCGACGTTCACGTTTTTCAGGTTGTGTTCGCGGGCGCCGCGCACCAGCAGTCGTTCAGCCACGTGCGACATGGTAGGCGCTGCCTCCGACAGTTCTTTCCCAGCCTCCTGCTCGCCGCTTCACGGGGAGAGGGCCTAAGTTGTCCCCTATGCGCGACATGATCCGCTTGGGGCAGGTGGACTCCGTCCGCAAGCGCATCGCCGACGCCACGCAGACGCTTTTGGGCGACACGATCGTGCTGACCGACGAGCAATGGTCCGAGGACACCCTGCTGCCCGGCTGGTCGCGAGCGCAGGTCGCCCACCACCTGGCGCGCAGCGCGGACGCCATGCGCAAGCTCGTGATCGCCGCCAATTCTGGACGCCAGCGCCCGCTGTACCGCTCGGACGAGGAACGTCGCGCCGAGGTCGATCGTGGAGCCGGACGCCGCGGGCTCGACCTGCAGATCGACCTCGACACCACCGCCGGCGGGCTGGATGAGGCCTTCGGGCTGGTCCACGACTGGCTGGTGCCGGTGCGCCTGCCCGTCGGCGAGTTGCCGCTCTCGGCGGTCGTGGTCGCCAGGCTGCACGAAGTGGTCCTGCATCACCTCGACATGCGCACCAGCTTCACCCTTGACCGCCTCGAGCCGGTGGCGGCGTCCTGGCTGCTGCAGTGGGCGTCCTTGTGGCTGCGGACGAAGCCCGGGCTGCCTCGGGTGGTGCTGCAGAGCGAGTCCGGCGTGACCGAGGAGGTCGGCGACGTCGGCGTCCCCAGAACCGTGTCTGGCACGAATCAGGCGTTGTGGGGCTGGATCACCGGCCGCACGGACGGTGCCGATCTCGAGGGCGCCGAGGGCATGACGTGGAGGCTGCTCGGCTGAGAGGCTGTCGGCCATGCAGATCGAACAGCGCTCCGTCGGACCCTTCGACAACAACGCCTTCCTGCTCAGCGACGGCGATGACCTGGTTCTCGTGGACGCCGCCCAGGACGCCCCCGCGTTGCTCGCGTGGATCGACGGACGACCGTTGTCCGCCATCGTCACCACGCATCGCCACCCCGATCACATCGCCGCACTGCCCGAGGTCGCCCGCGCGACCGGCGCCCGTTTGCTGACGAGCCGTCCGGACGCCGAGGCGATCGCCGCCGCCACCGGGCTTGAGCTCGAGGGACTCTGGGACGGCGACGTCGTCCGCGTCGGCGACACGGAGCTGGAGGTCATCGGGTTGGTCGGCCACACCCCCGGCGGGATCGCGCTGGCCCACCGACCGAGCGACGGTCCGGCGTCCCTCATCGTCGGGGACTGCCTCTTCCCCGGCGGGGTCGGCAAGACTCACACCCCCGAGCAGTTCGCGTCGCTGTTGGGCGACGTCACGACGAAGCTGTTCGACCGCTTCGACGACGACACGATCGTGCTGCCCGGGCACGGTTTGCCGACGACGCTGGGCGCTGAGCGTCCGCACCTGGACGAGTGGCGCGTCCGTGGCTGGTGATCACCTGTTCATCCCGATGAGCGGTCACACGCTGGGTTCCGAACTCGCGCACTTCGTCGTCTGGATGCCTTGGACGTAGGCATCCCACACCGCCAAACCCTCTGACGTATCACGCGTGATACGCTGCACGCATGACCGTGCCCGTCCGAGATTTGCGAAACAACAGCGCAGCGGTTCTGGCACGCGTCCAGGGTGGAGAAAGCGTCGTTGTCACCAAGGACGGCGATCCCGTGGCGACCATCATTCCGTTGCCCCGCAAGGCCCTGAGCACGGCTGAGCTCATCGCCCGTCGTCGGCACTTGCCGCGTGTGGACTCCCGAGCGCTCCGCGACGACATCGACGCGATCCTGGACTCCTCCTTGTGACAGGCGACGCCCCGAAACGCGCCCTCCTCGACACCAGCGCCGTCATCGACCTTGGCGACCTCGATCCCGCCGCGCTGCCCGAAGAACTCGCCATCTGCTCGATCACGCTGGCGGAACTGTCGCTCGGACCGCTCGTCGCCAAGACAGAACAGGAACGAGCCGCGAGGCAACTGATCCTTCAGCAAGCGGAGGCGGATTTCGATCCACTTCCCTTCGATGCGGCAGCGGCACGCGCCTTCGGGGTCGTCGCAGCCTCGTTGCGCAACTCAAGCCGCAAGCCGGCCGCGCGCTCCTATGACGCGCTGATCGCGGCCGTGGCCATCTCGCACGGATTGCCGATCTTTACCGGAAATCCGAGCGACTTCGCAGGTATCCCTGGACTAGACGTACACGTCATCACGAGCATGCGCGTGCCCCGAGAACCGAAATCGTCACCGTCTGGCCTCCCTGAGACGTAGTCGCCCGAGGCGCCCTTGGGTGATGGCGATGCCACGTACCACCAGCGCTGCGCCGACGGCTCGGACCAACTCATGCGCTCGCCTAACAGCAGGATCCCCAGGATGACGCCGACGACCGGGGTTTGATGAAGAGGAAACCGGCGCCCCAGGCCAGCGAGAGCAGCACGAACTGGACGATCGTCGGCACTCGAGATCCCCTGGCCAACCTCCTATCCAGGAGCACATCTTGCCTCCCCGCAGGCTGCCGACGAGCCTGGCCGAGGTTCGTACGCGCGCCGACCCCGCATGTCGGCAAGCTCAACAGAGTTCGGGCCCCTGACTGGCGGGAACAACGGCTTCCCTGACACGGTTGGCCCTTGAAAGCACCACGAACGGAGGACGATGGCGACGCGGGACCTGATCAGCAACCCCTGCCAGGACGCCTGCGCCACGATCAAGACCGACCGACGCTTTGAGGGCGCGCCCATCTACCTGTGCCCCGGCTGCGACGCCGAATGGATCGAGCTCGACGAACGGACCGAGCCCGGGGCGTCCGGCCAGCCTCAGGTCACCCCAACCCCATCGGACGCCGACGCCGACCCGGCCCTGGAAGACCACCACTTTCCTCAGGGATCGCCGAGCCCGGCGACGGCGTCCGATGTTCATCCGCAGTTGCTGCACACGGTGCTGGACGCCCACGACATCCGGGCCCTCGCGGAGTTCTACCGGCAACTCCTGGGCCTCGTGTACCGGCCGGGCGATGCTCCGCCCTTCGTCGGCGCGGACGACGCCGATTGGCTGGTGTTGACCTATCCAGATGGACGCCGCGCGCTCGCCTTCCAGTTCGACGACCATCACGTATCGCCCACGTGGCCGAAGGTCGGCGTCCCGCAGCAGCTGCACCTCGACATGACCGTGCCCGACCGCGACGCCCTGGAGGCCGTCCGAACACGCGCCGTTAGGCTCGGCGCGACCGTCCTGCTCGACCGGACGCACGATGCCGACGAGCCGCTGTACGTCTTCGCCGACCCCGCCGGCCACCCGTTCTGCATCTTCGTGGCCTGAGCGAACCCGGAGTCGCTGCCCAGCCGCCTTTGACGCGGCGCCTCGGCGAGGAGTTCGCTGGGCCCATGCCCATGATCGACGTGGAGGCAGCCCGCGGAACCTTCGCCGACCCCTCCACCCTCGCGCAGGCGCTGGCCGAGGCTGTGATGACGATCGAGCAGGTGCCCAACATCCCCATGTTCCGCAAGAACACCGCCGCCTTCGTTCACACGGTCGACGCCGTGTCGACCGTGGACGGCGATTCCAACGACGTGCGCGTTCAGGTGCTCACCAACGCCGGGGCCCTTGATCGCGACAAGCAGCTAGCCGTGGTCGAGCGCCTCACCGCCATCGTGGCGGACGCCGCCGGCGACCCGTCGCTGGCGCAGCGCACCTGGGTGCTCGTGACCGAGGCACCCGAGGGCGGCTGGGGACTCTGGGGCCACGCGCACAACCAACGCCGAGCTCGTCTCGGCTGCCCGCGCCGAGATCGGACGCCTCCAGGCCGGCTCCTCCACGGAGTAGGCCGCCGGGCCCACCAGGAAGCGGACCGGCGTCGCTCTAGGAGCCTGCTGAACAATCCGTCCGCGAGTCCGCCGCGTTGATCGGTTCTGGGCTGGAATTGTTGGGTTGTGCAGGGTGAGTCGAGTCCGCAG
>NZ_FXTL01000007.1 GCF_900182665.1 Propioniciclava tarda | reverse complement strand
CTGCGGGTGTTGCCATGGCGCTGGTCATGGGATCCGATTCTCCTGTCCCCGCCCCAGCCAAGTTCCGATCAACTCGGGCGTCTCACACGAGTCTGGCGGATAGGGACCCCGTCGGAGTCGTCCACGGGCGCCAGCCGGGTCCAGGGCTCGATCACGAAGACCGGCAACGGGCACGCCCGCCGGCTGCTCGTGGAGGCTGCCTGGCACCATGCCCGGGACTACCGCAGAACCAAGACGCTGCTCGACCGGTGGCAGCTCGCCAGTCCCGCTGCCCGTGCCCGTGGCGATGCCGGCAACCGTCGGCTGCATCAACGATGGGAACTGTTCAACACTCGGCACAAGCGGCCCGTGATCGCGAACGTGGCCGTCGCTCGTGAACTCGCCGGCTGGTGCTGGTCGCTGGCCGTCCTCAACGAGTAAACCCCCCAGTCTGGCTCGTCACGATCCGGGCCCGGTGGTGGCAGCGTGAGGAGTGACCCGCGACTCAGCTATGAGCAACATCCCTTGTCAAACAAGGAATGTGACGCACGATTCTAGAGCAGCCGGCAAACTCCCACCGAACACCCCGTCCTGCGGTCCCAACCCGCGCATATCAGCCTGACCACGCCGTCGACCACGACACGCGACCACCAAGCCCACACGCGACGAGCCAACGAGGCGCCGCCCGACACCCAGTCTGGCGGCGCCTCACCACGCCCCCTTGACAAGGACCCACTACATATCAGCCTGACCACGGCGTCGACCACGACACGCGACCACCAAGCCCACACGCGACGAGCCAACGAGGCGCCGCCCGACACCCAGTCTGGCGGCGCCTCACCACGCCCCCTTGACAAGGACCCACTACATATCAGTTGAGCGGCTAGGCTGGGTCACGCGTGGGGAATTCTTTGCCCAAGTTGAGCTTTCCGTCTTCCCATCCGTCAGGGCTGAACCTTTCGGACTCGTAGTCGCAGAGGCCCAATACGCGGGAGCCCCCTTCGTAATCAGCGACGCTGGCGCTCTGCCGGAGGTTGCTGGCTTCAATCACCCCTGGGTGTCGCCTGCAGGTGACGCCGAGGCGCTAGCGTCAGTGGTGGAGCAGGCACTGATCGGCACCCAGGACGCCGTCATTGCCGCCGCCCAACTGCGTTGGAAGACTCACTTCTCTCCAACCGCTGGCCGTACGCGACTCGCATCATTCTTGAAGACCATCGATATTGACCGCATAACGAGGAGAACATGAAACGGGCACTCATCACCGGCATCACCGGGCAGGACGGCCTCTACCTGGCGGAGCTGCTGCTCAGCAAGGGCTACGAGGTGCACGGCCTGATCCGCGGCCAGAACAACCCGAAGCTCGAGCTGGTGCGAAACGTCGTGCCGGACGTCCACCTGCATACCGGTGACCTCCTGGACCAGTCCAGCCTGACCCGCACCCTCAAAGCGGCTGCTCCGGATGAGGTCTACAACCTCGGCGCCATCAGCTACGTGGCCTACTCCTGGGAGAACGCCTCCCTGACCAGCCAGGTCACCGGCATCGGCGTGTTGAACATGCTGGAGAGCCTGCGCCTGTGGGCCGGGGACGACCTCAGCGGCGTCCGGTTCTATCAGGCGTCCTCGTCCGAGATGTTCGGCAAGGTGCAGGAGGTCCCGCAGCGCGAGAGCACCCTGCTCTGGCCGCGGTCGCCCTATGGCGTGTCGAAGGTCTACGGCCACTACATGACCATCAACTACCGCGAGTCCTACGCCATGCATGCGAGCTCGGGCATCCTGTTCAACCACGAGTCGCCGCGACGGGGACCGGAGTTCGTCACCCGCAAGGTCAGCCAGGCTGTCGCGCGGATCAAGCTCGGGCTCCAGGACGACATCACGCTCGGGAACCTCGACGCCAAGCGCGACTGGGGATTCGCCGGCGACTACGTGCGGGCCATGTGGCTGATGCTGCAGCAGGACCAGGCTGACGACTACGTCATCAGCACCGGGTCCACCCACTCGATCCGCGACCTGCTGGACGTCGCGTTCGCCCGCGTCGGCATCGACGACTGGACGCCGTACGTCAAGCAGGATCCCCGCTTCATGCGGCCGGCGGAGGTCGACCTGCTCATCGGCGACTCCACGAAGGCCAAGGAGCAGCTGGGCTGGGTGCCCGAAGTCAGCTTCACCCAGCTGGTCGAGATGATGGTGGACAACGACCTCGCAGAGCAGAAGGCGCTGGCTAGGAGCTGACATGCGGGCCTTCGTGACGGGTGTCGGCGGGCAAGACGGCAGCTACCTGGCCGAGGATCTCCTCGCGGCCGGGTACGAGGTCGACGGGCTCGTCGCGCCCGGCATCCCCTGCTCGCCGCCCGCCGGCGTCCGGCTGCACGAGGGCGACCTCGCGGACGCCGACGCCATGGCCGCCCTGCTGGCCGACGTCGCACCCGACCAGGTCTACAACCTGGCCGGCGTGTCGTCGGTCGCCCTGAGCTGGGAGCAGCCCGTGCTGACCGCGCAGGTGAACGCGGTCGGCGCCATCGGCCTCATGGAGGCTGCGTGGCGCGTCCAGCAGGCGTCCAGGAGGCGCGTGGCATTCGTCCAGGCCGGCAGCGCAGAGATGTTCGGCGAGCCCGCGAGCGCCCCGCAGCATGAGGGCACTCCGATCCAACCGGTCAACCCCTACGGGGTCAGCAAGGCCTTCGCTCACCAGGCGGTGGCGGTCTACCGCGCCCGGGGGCTGGCGGCCAGCAGCCTGATCTTGTACAACCACGAGTCGCCCCGCCGCCCCACGTCGTTCGTCACGCGGAAGATCACCGCCGGAGTCGCGGCCATTGCGCAGGGCCGGGCAACGGAACTGACGCTGGGCAACCTCGACGCGCGCCGTGACTGGGGCTGGGCCCCCGACTACGCCCGCGCCATGCGGCTGGCCGCGGAACACCCCCACCCGGCCGACTACGTCATCGCCACCGGCGAGTCGCACAGCGTCAGGGACCTGGTCCGCATCGCCTTCGCGCACGTCGGCATCGCCGACTGGGAACGCTACGTCCGAGTCGATCCCACGTTCATCCGGCCCGCGGACGCCACCGAACTCTGCGGCGACTCCTCGGCCGCCCGCCGCGTGCTCGGCTGGGCGCCTTCGGTGACCTTCGAGCAGGTCGTCGAAGCCATGGTCACCCACGACCTTGACGTCGGCCAGGCGTGAAGATCGCCATCGCCCACGACTACCTCACCCAGCGGGGAGGAGCCGAGCGGGTCGTCCTCGCCATGAGCCGGGCGTTTCCCGAGGCGCCGATCTACACCACCTTGTACGACCCGGACGGCACCTACCCCGAGTTCGCCGACGCCGACATCCGCACCTCTGCCCTGAACCGCATCGCCTTGTTCCGGCGCGATCATCGCCGCGCGTTGCCCTTTCTGCCGGCCGCGGTCGACAGCCTGCGCATCGACGCCGACGTGGTGCTGGTCTCGTCGAGCGGCTGGGCGCACGGGTTCCCGACCCGGGGTCGGCGGCTGGTCTACTGCTACTCCCCCGCCCGCTGGGTGTACCTCACCGACACCTACCTCGGACGCCCCGCGGGCACGTCCGCGCTCGGGGTAGCCCTGGGCCTGCGCCCCATGCTGCGGGCCTGGGACCGGGCGAGAGCCAGGACCCCGCACCACATGGGGCTGACCGACCGAAGTCGCACTAGGGTTGCCCTGTGGGGAGCTACCTGATCACCGGCGGAGCCGGATTCATCGGCGCCAACTACGTGCGCCACGTCCTGGCGAATACTGATCATCAGGTCACGGTCCTGGACAAGCTGACCTATGCGGCGTCCAAGGCGTCGATCGACAGTCTGCCAGCCGATCGGGTCACCTTCGTGCAGGGGGACGTGTGCGACGCCGACCTGGTCGACCGCCTGGTGACGGACGCCGACGTCGTCGTTCATTTCGCCGCCGAGTCGCACAACGACAACTCCCTGAACGACCCGAGCCCGTTCATCCGGACGAACCTGGTAGGCACCTACGAGCTCCTGCAGGCCGTCCGGAAGCACGACACGCGCTACCACCACATCTCCACCGACGAGGTGTACGGCGACCTCGAACTGGACGATCCCGAACGATTCTCCGAATCGACCCCCTATAACCCGAGCAGCCCCTACTCGGCGTCCAAGGCCGGCTCGGACCTCCTCGTCCGCGCCTGGGTCCGGAGCTTTGGCGTCCAAGCGACCATCAGCAACTGCTCGAACAACTACGGTCCGTTCCAGCACGTCGAGAAGTTCATTCCCCGTCAGATCACGAACTTGATCGACGGCATCCATCCGAAGCTGTACGGGGCTGGCCTCAACGTGCGCGACTGGATCCACGTCGATGATCACAACTCCGCGGTGCAGGCCATCGTCGAGCGCGGCGTCATCGGCGAGACCTACCTCATCGGCGCCGACGGCGAGATGAACAACAAGAGCGTCGTCGAACTCATCCTCACGCTGATGGGTCACCCTGCCGACTCGTACGACCACGTCAACGATCGCCCCGGGCACGACATGCGCTACGCCATCGACTCCGCCAAGCTGCGCTCCGATCTCGGCTGGGCCCCGGCGTACACGCACTTCGCCGACGGGCTGGCGGCCACCATTGACTGGTACCGGGCGAACGAGGCCTGGTGGCGTCCGATGAAGGCAGCAACAGAAGCAAAGTACGCCCAAGCCGGCCAGTGACGCCGCTGTTCCTCTGGGTGGAGTTCCTGCGCGGCGTCGTGTTGATCGTCCTCGGGAACGCGCTCCAGGCCGTGTACGACCAGATTGCGGTCGTTCTGGTTCACCTCGGCATCCTGACCTGGCTGCTGGCACTTGTCGTGGCCGTCGGCGGCCAACGGCCTCAGTGGGCCGTCTCGGGCGCCCTTGTGGGCCTCGTGGCTCTCCCGCCGCTCACCCTGCGCGCACGGGATCTGGGTCTCCCGGAGTGGCCCTGGGGAATCCCCTTGGACCTGCTGGTCACGGGGAGGTACTTCCGAGTGCTCGGCCTGCTGGTGGCCGCAATGATCGGTCTCGCTCTGGCTGACTACCTGGCGTCAGGGCCGACAACGCGCACCTTGCTGACGGGATCCGTGGCGGCGGCAGCGGCCTCAGGAGCCTCCATCCTGGTGGGCAAGAGCCTGCAGCTCGGGGGCGAATGGCTGATCCGATTACCGCGGCGACTCGTCCCGGGAACCCCTCGCTAAGCTTCCATGACTCACCGGAGAAGAACAATGACAGACCTCGCAGCCCACGCGACCCCCATTTCCGGCCTGATGGTCTTTGACCTGCCCGTCCACGGAGACGCCCGTGGGTGGTTCAAGGAGAACTGGCAGCGGGAGAAGATGATGGCCCTCGGGCTGCCCGACTTCAGCCCGGTGCAGAGCAACATGTCGTTCAACGAGGCGGCCGGATCGACGCGGGGGCTGCACGCCGAGCCCTGGGACAAGCTGATCTGCCTCGGTGCCGGACGCATCATGGGCGCCTGGGTAGACCTGCGCGAGGGTCCGAGCTTCGGCACCACCTTCACCCTTGAGATGGGGCTCGACAAGGCGGTCTACGTGCCGCGCGGGGTCGCGAACGGCTATCAGGCCCTCGAGGACAACACGCTCTACGGCTACCTCGTCAACGAGCACTGGTCGCCCGATGCCCGCTCCGAGTACACCTACGTGAACCTGGCCGACGAGCAGGCGTCCATCCCGTGGCCGATCCCGCTGAACAAAGCGACGATCTCGGACGCCGACGCGGCACATCCGCGTCTGGCTGACGTCACCCCCATGGGGCCGCGCCGGACGCTGATCGTCGGCGCCAAGGGCCAGCTCGGCCTGGCCCTGCAGCAGGCCTATCCCGACGCGGACGCCGTCGACGTCGACGAGCTCGACCTCACCGACCCGGACGCCGTCGCGGCCTTCTCGTGGCGTCCCTACGGCACGATCATCAACGCCGCCGCCTACACGGCCGTCGACCTCGCCGAGACCCCCGAGGGCCGGACGCGCGCCTGGGCGATCAACGTGACGGCCGTCGGACGCCTCGCAGCGATCGCGCGCCAGCAGCGGGCCCTCCTCGTCCACGTATCGTCCGACTACGTGTTCGACGGAACCCGCACCGAGCATGACGAGGACGAGCCGTTCAGCCCGCTGGGCGTCTACGGGCAGACGAAAGCCGCGGGGGACGCGCTGGTCGCCCAGGTTCCGCGTCACTACCTGCTCCGCACCAGCTGGGTAATCGGCGAGGGCCACAACTTCGTCCGCACCATGGCCTCCCTGGCCGGCAAGGGCGTCCAGCCCAAGGTGGTGGCCGACCAGTACGGACGCCTCACCTTCACCACCGACCTGGTGCGGGCGATTCAGCACCTGTTGAGCGAGCAGGCACCCTTCGGCACCTACAACGTCACCTGCGACGGCCCGACGCTGAGCTGGTTCGACATCGCGGCGCGGGTCTACGAGCTGAGCGGACGATCGGCGTCCGATGTCTCCCCGCAGTCGACCGAGGAGTACGCCGCCGGCAAGGTCGTCTCACCGCGTCCGACCAACTCGACGCTGAGCCTGGCGAAGATCAAGGCGACCGGTCTGGAGTTGCCCAGCACGGACGCCGCGCTCACGGCCTACCTCGCCCGCGAGCGGGCCTGATCGCCTGGGCTAGCCTGTCTGCCGTGGGACGGGTGTGGTTGAGCGGCTTGGCGTCATGGACGCCCGTCGACGTCGCGTCGCACGATCCCGAACTGCAGGGAACGCTCGAGCGGGCCTGGAGCCGCTGCGTGGGCCCCACAGCCGATTCGTCGGCCGTGATCACCGATCCCGTGCCGGTTCGGCTGCTAGGGCCGGCCGAGCGGGCGGACACTGACCTCGGCGGCGTCCAGACGGTCAACCCCGAGATCCTGCTGCAGCGGCTCACCCAGGAGGTGACGTACGCGAAGATCCGCGCCCAAGCCGGGAAGCTCTACATGTTTCACGCGGGCGCCGTCGCGAATGTCGACACCGGTGACGCGGTGGCGTTCGTCGCGCCGGGCGGCACCGGCAAGACGACCCTGATTCGCTCCCTGGGCAGTCGCTACGGGTACCTGACGGACGAGACGGTGGGCGTCGACGTCTCCCGGCGCATCTACCCCTACCCGAAGCCGCTGTCGACCCGGGGCGAGAAGGGGGCTCCGAAAGCTGAGATCTCGCCCGACGACCTCGGCCTGCTCCCCGCCCCCGAGGCGCCGGTGCTGCGCAGGGTCGTGCTGTTGAACCGGGATCAGCACCATCACGGACGGCCGACCATCCAGCCCCTCGACACCGTGCAGGCCATCATGGCCCTGGCTCCGGAATCGTCGTCGTTGTCCCTCCTGCCTCGTCCGCTGCACACCCTGGCCGGGATCCTCGACTCTCTGGACCACACCGTCCGGCTGACCTACCGCGAGGTCGCCAGCCTGGACGCGTTGGTCGACGACTGGCTGACCCGCCCATGATCAGGCGGTTGACGAGCGTCCCCGCCGCGGACGTCCTGCATCACGACGAGGGCGCCCTGGTGCTCATGGGCGAGCGGCTGATTGCGCTCAGCCTGGTCGGCTCGGCCGCCTACGAGCTGGCGACCGACGGGATTAAGGGCAACGAACTTGCCGCCGCGCTGGATGAACTCTTCGGGGTCCCCGCGGACGCCGATCTCGTCCAGCTGACCAGCGACGTCATCGACCTCTTGGTCGCGCAGGGCCTGCTGTCGGTGGACGAGGCGTCCTGATGACGGCCGAACTGGAAGTCCCGATCGGCCTGCGGACGCACCTCGCCCACGCCGTGGTCGACTGCGTCGCGCGCGAGATCGGTGCCGACGTCCTGCACATCAAGGGCCCGGCGGTGGACGACGGCCTGCGTCCGGTCGAGCTGATCACCCACGACGACGGATCGACCACGTCCCGGGCCGTTCCGCGCCTGAGCACGGACGCCGACGTCCTGGTCCGTCCGAGTCAGGCCCGTGCCCTGGTGGCGGCGTGATCAAGCACGGCTGGTCGGTGGTCACCCGGTTCGAGACGGGATCGATCTTCGAGCACGCGGCGTCCCTGTGGCACACCCAACTCGGCTACGTGGACCTCCATCGCCGCTTCCCCGGGGTCGACCTGGACGCCGAGGCCGCCTTCGACGTGTTGTGGTCCGAGCGCCTCGAACGCCACATCGCCCACCAGCCCTGCCCGGTGCCGAGCACCGATGGGCAGCGCCTGATCTTGCTGCTGCACGCGGCCCGAGGCGGCGGCGTCCGGCACCCCGACGCCCAGCTGCTGTGGGAGGGCGCCAGTGCCGACGAACAGAAGCGGTGCCGGGACCTGGCCGCGCGGTTGGACGCCGACCTGGCCCTGGCTGCGGCGTCCGGACGCCTCGACGACTTCGTCGGCCACCCCGCCGAGCACCTGTGGCGGCTGCTGTCGGCCAACCGGGAACCCAGCCGGGCCGAGATCTTCGCTGCGCGCTGGCGGGCCACCCCCGGGCTCCGCGCTCGCCTGCACCTGCTGGCCCGGGTCGCGCTCCTGAACACCGACCACCTCTCCATGCGCCTCGGCCACGCGGCGAGCCGCCGCGACGTGTTGACGGCCTACGCCCAGAGGGTGCCGCTGTTCGGCCGGGAGGCCGGGAAGGCCGGGCGTCGGCTCCTTGCGAGGATCAGGGGACGCCGATGACGTACGAGATCCCCGCCAGCGTGGCCTGGGTCGCCGGCAGTGACTTCATCGACCGGGACCACAACGTCTACGCGATGGTCCTGCCCGACGGAGAGCCGGTGATCCTGGAGGGGACGGCCGCGATGGCCTGGCTGGTGATCGCCGACGGGCAGCCCGTCGTCGAGACGATGGCCGAGCTCACCGCGACGCCCCCGGAGCGGGTGGCGTCCGACCTCTCCGGTTTCCTGGCAGACCTTGCCGACCGGGGCCTGCTGGACGTCGCCGAGGAGGCCCGATGACCCCACCGCTCAGGGTGCTGTACGTCTGCACCGCGAACATCTGCCGGTCGGCGTACGCCGACGTGCGGTCGCGCTCGCTGGTTTCGGCGGACGCCGTCGCGTTCGCCAGCGCCGGCGTCTGGGGCTTCGACCGCGCTCCGCTGGAGGAGCTGATGGCGGCCCAAGCCGTCGAGCGCGGCGCGGACCCGAGCGGATTCCGCTCACAGCGCCTCTCGCCCGACTTGGTGGCCGGGTCGGACCTCATCCTCACGATGGCCCGGGACCATCGCACGTTCATCCTCGACGACTGGCCCGGGGCGGTCACCAAGACCTTCACCCTCAGCCAGTTCGCCGACGGGCTCGCTGCCCTGCCGGACGCCGCGGCCGGCGTCCACGCGATCGAGGCCGTTCGTGCTCGGCGAAACCCGCCCCGACGCGACGGGGACGTGGCCGACCCGTACCGCCAGGGGGTCGCGGCGGCGGCTGCCTGCGCCGCCGAGATCGACCGGCTGCTGGGCGTGATCCTGCCTCGCCTGGCCGGCCCCCATCTTCGGCCCGAGTAACGTCAACTTCCTGCGTAGTCTGCGCCATCGTTCTAAGCTGAACGGCGTCCACACCTCATCGAAAGAGGCCCCCGCATGTCCGCGAACCAGATCGGCGTCGCCGTCCCGACCGTGCTGCTCCCCGTCGAGGGCGTTGACCTCAGCACCTGGGCCGTCATCGCCTGCGATCAGTTCACCTCCGAGCCCGAGTACTGGGAGCGCGTCGAGCGCCACGTCGGCTCCGCCCCGTCGACGTACCGCATGATCCTGCCCGAGCTGTACCTCAACGCCCCCGACGTCGATGCGCGCATCGCCGCTTGTCAGGCGGCCATGAAGGCGTACCTGACGGACGGCGTCCTCGCCCCCCACGACGCCTTCGTCTACGTCGAGCGCACCGTGGGCGGCAAGACCCAGAAGGGCCTCGTCGTCGCCCTCGACCTGGAGACCTACGACTACAACAAGGGCAGCCAGACCCTGGTCCGGGCGACCGAGGGCACCGTGCTCGACCGGCTCCCACCGCGGATGCGCGTCCGCCGCGGCGCCGACATCGAGTCGCCCCACATCCTGGTCCTCTACGACGATCCGACCGGCGCCGTGCTCGCTCCGGTACGGGCGAGCCTGGCCGACCTCGACGTCGCCTACGACGTCGAGTTGATGGAGGGCTCCGGCCACCTCACCGGACGCTTCGTCTCGGACGCCGCCACGCAGGTCGCCATCACCGACGCCCTGGCGTCGCTGATCTCCGCCGAGACCTACCGCGCGAAGTACGACCTCGACAACGACCGGCCGCTGCTGTTCGCGATGGGCGACGGCAACCACTCCCTGGCCACCGCGAAGGCCATCTGGACCGAGCTCAAAAACACCGGCGCCCCGATGGATCACCCGGCACGCTGGGCCCTGGTCGAGCTGGTCAACCTGCACGATGACTCGCTCGTGTTCGAGCCGATCCACCGCGTGATCTTCGAGGCCGACGGTCTCGTCCCGGCGCTCGCCCAGGCCTTCCCGACCGCGGTGTCGACGCCCATGCCCGATCTGGCCGCCCTGGACGCCGCCGTGCGCGCCGACGGACCCAACCAGCGGGTCGGCGTCATCTCGGCGACCGGGTACCGGCTGCTGGAGCTCCCGGACGCCACCCACGAGCTCGCCGTGGGCACGCTGCAGGAGTTTCTCGACGCCTGGCTGAAGGCCAATCCGCAGGCCGAGATCGACTACATCCACGGCGAGGCGGCCACCGACAAGTTGGCCAAGGAGCCGGGCACCATCGGCTTCCTGCTGCCGGCGATCGGCAAGTCGACGTTCTTCAAGTCGATCGCCGTCGACGGGGCGCTGCCGCGCAAGACCTTCTCGATGGGGCACGCCAAGGACAAGCGCTTCTACATGGAGTGCCGCCGCATCTCCCAGTAGTTCGAGCACGCGAGGGGCGTCGAAGCCGGCCGATTCGGGTCCGCTGCGACGCCCTTCGTCGTCTCCGCGGCGGCGGGCGCGTGCCCGCTGACAAGCACGGACGCCGTCCCGCCGGCCGCCCGAAAGCAAAGCCGGGCGTCGGCGTCCGCAATTGCCCGCAAGGGGCTGTCGCGCCGACGCGCGAGGGCTAGGGTGGCCGCAAGAGCGAGTCAGCCGAGGGGCAAACCGCCCTGGAGCTACAACCCAAGGGAGGGTCAGTCATGGCACACGAGGAGACCACCAACCCACTTCGGGGTATCGAGGCGCGTCGAGGCGCCGGGCACTACGGGATCTTCGATCACGGTGCTCACATCTGGTCCTGGACGCCCGATGGCCAACAGCCGGTCCTCTGGATGAGCAAGAAGTCCGCGTTCGCCGAAGGCTCCCCGATTCGCGGCGGCATCCCGATCGTCTTCCCGTGGTTCGCCATGGGCCCCTCCGGCGACCTCAGCCCCCAGCACGGTTTCGCACGGCTGGACACGTGGCACCGGTCCGATCTCAAGGACACCCTGGACGCCGACGGCCGGCTCCTCGTCGAGTACGAACTCGACTACGCCATGGACCACCAGCACTTCCCCCACAACTACACGGCCTACGCGCTGGCCAAGTTCACCCCCGAATACGTGCAGATCGGCATGCAGGTCACCAACAACGGTGACGAGCCCTTCACGTTCGAGAGCGCCTTCCACACCTACCTCAACGTCGGCGACGTTCGCCAGATCACGATCGACGGCCTCGACGGTTGCTCGTACCTCGACCGCGCCGCGGGCGCCCCCGCCGCCGACGGCGTCCAGGCGGGCCAGGTGACCTTCACCGGCGAGACCGACCGGATCTACAAGCACAAGGACTCGCTGGTGCTGAACGACCCCGTGCTGGGCCGCTCGCTCGAGGTCAGCAAGATCGGCTCGGGCAACACGGTCGTGTGGAACCCGTGGGCCGACAAGGCCGCCGCCATGGCCGACTTCGGCGACGACGAGTGGACCTCGATGGTGTGTATCGAGACCGCGAACGTCCTGGACGACGCCATCCGGCTGCTGCCCGGCCAGACCCACACCCTGCGCCAGCGCATCACGCTGCTCTGATCACCACGCAGCGCGGCCGCCGTCGAGTCCGACGGCGGCCGCGTTGTGGTTCGGGATGCTCAGCCGACCGGACCCGGTGGCCACACTTTGGCGATCACTTTGCCGGTGACCTGGTCCAGCCGGACGAACTTGGCGCAGTCGGCCGTGGCGAGCGCGCTGCGGCAGCCGGCGACGGAGTCCCCCGACACCGATCGATGGTCGCCCATCACCAACAGGTTGCCGACCGGCACCGTGATGGGGCCGAAGCACCGGCTCGACCGCGGATCGGTGGCGCAGTCGAAGCTGCCGGCGCGGAAGGGGATGTCCTCGAACAGGTAGGGCTCTGTCAGTGGCTGGTTGTTCACGAGGACGCGTCCGCCGGTATCGCAGCACGCCACCGTGTCGCCCGCCAGCCCGATGACGCGCTTGACCGTGTAGTTCGAGTTCGAAATGCCGATGCCGGTGATGTCCCCGAAGGTACGCGCGGCCTGTTTGAAGGGGCTGGGGTCCGGGCTGCGCACCGTCGAGTCCCACGTGTCGCCGTGGGCGAAGATGATGATGTCGCCGCGGGCCGGCCCGCCGCCGCCGTACGGCAGCCGGGAGGACAGCACCCGGTCGGTGACGCCGAGGGTGTTCTGCATCGACCCGGACGACACGTTGTGCACGCGCACCAGGAACGCCTGGACCAGCGATACGACCAGCAGGGACGCCAGCGCGTACGTGGCCATCACCAGCCACAGCGGGCGTTCCGGACGCCTCCGCGCCCGGTCGGGAACGCGCGGCTCAGGCGCGTCGCCGGTGCTGGGCAGGGCAGTCATGGTCGGCTCCTGTTCGGCGCGTGATGTTCCGCCACGAACAATGGTGACCGCGGGTCGGAACGGCGGCGGGGATACGTGCGCACCCGACCGACGTTGCGGATACCCTACGTCCTAATCGTCATGCTTTCAGAGAGGAAACCCGATGACGCGCATCTTGAGCGAGAAGTACCGCAGCAAGGTGATGAGCGCCGAAGAGGCCGCGAAGCTCATCAAGAACGGCGACACCATTGGCTTCGCAGGCTTCACCGGTTCGGGCTACCCCAAGGCCCTCCCCGTTGCACTCGCGGCCCAGATCAAGGCCGCGCACGCCCGCGGCGACGAGTTCCGGATCAATGTGCTGACCGGTGCATCCACCGCCCCCGAACTGGACGGCGCGCTGGCCGAGACCGGCGGCGTGGGCATGCGCATGCCGTACCAGTCCGACCCCTCCATGCGGAACGCCATCAACAACGGCACCTCCGACTACCACGACGTGCACCTGTCGCACTCCGCGGCGCAGGTCCGCCACGGCTTCTGGGGTGAGATGGACTTCGCCGTGATCGAGGTCACCAAGATCAAGGAGGACGGCACCGTCGTGCCCAGCTCCTCGGTGGGCAACAACAACGTGTACATGGAGAAGGCCAAGGGCATCATCCTCGAGGTCAACTCGTGGCAGTCCGAGGACCTCGAGGGCATGCACGACATCTACTCCAACAAGATGGCCCCCCACACCGAGCCCATCCCGATCACCTCGGCCGGGCAGCGCATCGGCTCGACCACCTACGACATCGACTTCAGCCGCGTCGTGGCCGTCATCGAGACCGACTCGGCGGACCGCAACACCCCGTTCAAGCCCCTCGACGACGAGTCCAAGGCGATCGCGAGCCACTTCATCGACTTCCTGGGCGGCGAGGTCAAGGCCGGACGCATCCCGAGCAGCCTGCTGCCCCTGCAGTCGGGCGTCGGCAACATCGCCAACGCGGTGCTCGCCGGCCTGCTGGACGCCCCGTTCGACCAGTTCGTCTCCTACACCGAGGTCATCCAGGACGGCATGGTCGACCTGATCGACGCCGGCAAGCTGGCCGTGGCGTCCGCCACCGCCTTCTCCCTGTCGCCGACGTGCGCCGAGAAGATGAACGACAAGGCGTCCTTCTACCGGACGAAGATCATCCTGCGGCCCCAGGAGGTGTCGAACCACCCGGAGGTCATCCGCCGACTCGGCGTCATCTCCTGCAACGGCCTGCTCGAGGCAGACATCTACGGCAACGTGAACTCGACCAACGTCATGGGCACGAAGATGATGAACGGCATCGGCGGCTCGGGCGACTTCACGCGCAACGCCTTCATCAGCTGCTTCGTGACCCCGTCCGTGGCCAAGAATGGTGATATTTCGGCCATCGTGCCGATGGTGAGCCACCACGACCACACCGAGCACGACGCCATGGTCATCATCACCGAGCAGGGCCTCGCCGACTGCCGTGGGCTGTCGCCGAAGCAGCGCGCCAAGAAGATCATCGACAACTGCGCGCACCCGGATTACCGAGCCCAGCTGCACGACTACTTCGACCGCGCTGCGGTCAAGGGCGTCCACACCCCGCACCTCCTCACCGAGGCGCTGTCGTGGCATCAGCGCTTCCTCGACACGGGCTCGATGAAGATCAGCTGACTCCAGCATCAACCACCAGGGGCGCCGGTCTCCGGCGCCCCTGGTCTGTTCTTGCTTGTCAGGACGCCGTCGGCGACAGCAGCTCTCGACGCAGCTCGTCGATCGTGCCCACGATCGCGGTGCCGCCTTCGGCGTCCAACTCCTCACGCGACCCCGCGCCCCACGTGACCCCGATGGCCGCCATGCAGGCGGCCTTGGCCGCCTGGAGGTCGAACGGGGTGTCCCCGACGTAGACGCACTCGTCCGGTCGGCGTCCCAAGAGCTCGACGGCACGAAGCAACGGATCGGGCGACGGTTTGTGTTGGGCGGTGTCCTCCATGCAGCCAACAAGCGGCAGCAACGCGGTCAAGCCGACCGCGGCGAGCGTCTGTTCGGCCGAACTGCGCCTCTTGGAGGTCACCACCCCCAGGACGACACCCTCACGTTTGAGGTAGATGATGAGTTCTTCGAGGTTTTCGTAACGCTGTACCAGTTGATCCATGTTGGCGACGTTCCAGCTTAGATACGCTGCCACGAGCTTCTCGGAGTGCTCCGGGAAGCGGGTGTTGAAGGTGTGGGCCAGGGTCTCGCCGATCCACAGCCGGCTTTCGGCCTCGGACACGGGAGTTCCGAGGACGCTCATCGTCGCCCGAGCGTAGGACGCGAGGATCAGGGGAATCGTGTTCGCGACGGTGCCGTCGAGATCGAAGAGCATCACTGGCCAACGCGTCCTGTTCACCCCGGCAGGTTACGTCAACAGGAGGAGGACCTGACATGACGATGCAACTCACCCGCCCCCGCGGACGTCGGCCCGGCAAGGACGACACGCGCGGCACGATCGCGACGTCGGCCCTGGACCTGTTCGCCACTCAGGGCTACGACAAGACGTCGCTGCGGGCGATCGCGAGGCAGGCCGACGTGGACCCGGCGCTCGTCCACCACTACTACTCCTCCAAGGCACACCTGTTGGTCACCGTCCTCCTGGATGAGGAGTTGGACGTTCCCGGGCTGGTCGCTGGGCTCGCGCAAGCGGAGCGTTCCGTCATCGGCAGCCGGCTGTCGCAGGCCCTGTTCGATCTGTGGGAGCACCCGAAGTACCGGCGTCCGATCACCGACTTCCTGGGCACGGACGAGGAACTCCCCCGCCGGACCAGACTGCTGGGCGAGTTCCTGGCGCGGGAGGTGTTTGCCCGCCTCGCCGCGGAGCTAGGCCACACCAACCATCTGCTGCGCGGGGCCCTCGCGTCGAGCACCGTGATCGGGCTCATGCTCGCCCGCGACATCGTCCGCGTGGGCACGCTGCCGACGGTCAGCACCCGCCACCTGATCGAGCCGGTGGGTCGCCTGCTGCAGAACCTCCTGGCTGACGAGTGGTGATCCGGCCGGCGTGAGTGGTCGCGAGCCTGGCCTCTAGACTGGGCGGCGATCCAAGGAGGACGCCGATGGACCAGACGAGCCCACCCGTGGCCGTGCCGCTTGGTCGCGCGTCCGTCGTTCCTCGATCCGTGTCGCTCAGCCCTCGTACCGGCGAGCCGAGGCGTCCGTGGGTGGCCTGGGTCGTCCTGGCGCTGGAGACCATCGGCACCGGGCTCGTCGGGGCCGCCCTGCTGTGGGGCATGTGGTTGTCGGTCCACCACTTCGCGGAGGCGTCCTGGCTGCAGGGGGCGGTGCCCACGCAGATCGGCGATCACCTTCGGCTGCTGCTGGTGCTGGCCGTGTGGGTGGCGTCGGTGCTGATCGGCGCGGTTGCCATGATCGCCGGCTACTACGCGTGGCGGGGCTACCGCTGGTCCCGCTGGGCCACGCTGGTGGCGCTCGCGGTGGGTGGGCTGTCGTTCCTCGGGCATTGGCTGGCGCCCTGGAGCCTCGTCCCTCTGGCCCTCGCGGCGGGGCTGGTGTGGCTGCCCCCCATGCGCCGCTTCTACGCGGACTGGTGGGAGGTGCGGCAGCCACGGCCTGCGGCGCCGCCCCGGACCGAGCCGGTCGTCTACGGGCCGTTGCCGCGCTACGACACCATCGAATCCTGAATTGTCGACAATATAGTAGGATGACCCGCGATGAGATTTCGTAGCGCGGTCGACCGGTGGCACACCCTCCTCCCTCCTCTGGCGCTGATCGCGTTGGCCCTCACCTGGGGGTCATCCCCTGCGGGGGTCCTGGCCGCGTTGCTCGGCGTCCTGCTCGCGGGCTCGGTGCTGGCCGGCGTCCACCACGCCGAGGTCATCGCCGCCCGGGTCGGTGACCCGTTCGGTTCGATCATCTTGGCCATCGCCGTGACGATCATCGAGGTCGGCCTGATCGTGATGACCATGTCCGGACCCAAGGCTCAGCCGACCCTGGCTCGCGACACGGTCTTCGCCGCCGTGATGATCACGTTGAACCTGATCGTCGGCGTCTCACTCCTGGTCAACGCCGGTCGTAGCGGCGAAGCACGCTTCCGCTCCAAGGGCTCCGGCGGGATGTTGGCCGCCGTGATGACGCTGGCCACCGTGACCATGGTGCTGCCGAACTTCACCGCCAACCCTGGACCGACCTACACGCCGGCCCAGTTAGGCTTCGCCGCGGTCGCCTCGTTGGCCCTCTACGTCTTGTTCGTCCTGACGCAGACCAAGTCACATCGCGACTACTTCCTGCCGGTCGACTCGAGCGGCCAGCAGGTGGACGCCGGGGACGATCACGGCCACCGGCCGACAGACCGCGAGACGCTGGTGAGCGTGGGGATGCTGGTGGCGTCCCTCGTCGCGGTCGTCGGCCTCGCCAAGGTCGAGACGCACGCCATCGAGGACGGCCTGGCCGCGCTGGGCCTGCCGGCCTCGTTCGTCGGCGTGGTGATCGCGTTGCTGGTGTTGGCTCCGGAAACGCTGGCCGCCGGACGCGCGGCCGCCCGCGACCGCGTCCAGACGAGCTTCAACCTGGCCTACGGATCGGCCGTGGCGTCCATCGGACTCACGATCCCGGTGTTGGCGGTCGTCTCGACGGTCTACCCGACCCCGTTGCACCTGGGGCTCGAGCCCATCCACCTGGCCCTGCTCGCCCTGACCTGCCTCGTGTCGATCCTCACGGTCGTGCCCGGACGCGCGTCGCGTCTGCAGGCCGGCGTCCATCTGGTCATCTTCGCGGCGTACGTGTTCCTGGCCGCGTCGCCCTGACAAAGGCAAAGGGCCTCGCGCGTTCGCGAGGCCGTCATCGGAGCGGGCGACGGGAATCGAACCCGCGTGTCCAGCTTGGGAAGATGGAACACCTGACCGCGGGCACCCCTCGAACGCCTTGCATCTGTGTCCTCTGGGCACCCGTCGCGGCCACGTCCGGCTACCGCTTTGGGCACGACTTTGGCAACCTGTTCGATTTGGCAACGTCTTGGATGTCGTCCGCTTGCCCCGGCTTCGATGGGGTTTCGACCTGCCCGGCACCGGCGATGCGCTCGTTCCCATTATCCCTGTGGGAGGGTGGGATGGTGCACTCCGATGACCTGCCGGCCTACTCCGACTTGATCCTGCCAACCGTGCGAGCGGTTTCGAAGCTGGGTGGATCTGCCACGGCTCGTGAGATCACGACCCAGGTGTTGGAGGACTTGGCCCCGACCGATGAGATGCTCGCGGTCGCGCACGCCAATCGGCCCGAGTCGTCCGTCTATCTGGAGCGCGTCCAGTGGGCACGCTCCTACGCCAAGCTCATCGGGGCACTTGAGAGCCCCAAGCGGGGCGTCTTCTTGGTGACCGCCTTGGGCAAGGAACTGCTCGCGATGCCCTCGGCCGAGGGCCAGCGGCGCGCGTTGGAGTTGGACCGCGAGTTCCGTCGCAATCGGCCGAAGCGCGTGAAGGAGAAGGCCGCTGCCGGCGTCTCTGTCGACACCGAGGAGGTCGTCGATGACATCGACGAGGAGGAGGCCATATTGGCGGCCGAACAGGGCGCTCCTGTCGCCGAACGATGGCAGGATGTCCTGCTGGCACGACTCCACCGACTGAGCCCTGACGGTTTCGAGGAGTTCGTCCTGTACCTGCTCAGGCTGTACGGCGTGGAGCTCGAGCGCGTCGGTGGAAGCGGCGACGAGGGTATCGACGGCATTGGCACGGCGCCGCTGAGTCCCGTCCTGTCGTCCCGGGTTGCTGTCCAGGTCAAGCGGTATGACCCCAACGGCAAGCCGGTCGGTCGCGAGGTGGTTGCTCTCTTCCAGAGGGACGCCCAGACCAAGGGTGCGGAGCGTGCCATCCTCGTCACCCTGGGGAAGTTCACAGAACCGGCCCGCAGGGCAGCTATCGTCACCGCTCCTACGGTGGACCTCATCGACGGTGAACGACTTGCGATGCTCGTCAACGAGCAGAAGCTGGGCCTGCGCAGCGTGATCCAGGTGGACGGGGACTGGTTCAACAGATTCGAGTGATGCGAACCCTAGGACTCCCCTTTTCCTTGCGAAGGGCTCCCGACCCGTAGAAGAGTCACGTCGACTACGGAGTCCATGGATCCCAGCGGCCGGTCCAGAACCCATAAGGGGACTTGCCCCCTCGTCGATCTGTCGCCTGGGCACGACTCGCGGTGGCCGAGTCGGACAGCACACCTCGACATCCCGGGTAGAGTTGAGACTACTTGCACTGGAAGGGGTTGCATGTCGGGGTACACACCTGGGCGACGGTACGCGAACCCACCAATCGAAGAGGCGATTTTTCAGCTCGAGTTGGACGCCCCTGTTGAATGGACAGTGGCCACCCCCGGGCTCGCGTACGCCACACTCCGGGGTATCTACCCGACCACGCCAGAGGCTCAACAACAGATGAGTGCATCGGTGGGGCAGGACCAAACGGAGATGATTGGGTTAACTCTGCAGCAAGGCGCGACTCGATTCATTTTCAAAGATGCAACCTTCAACCGCTTCGCGATCTTGAGTGATCGATTCCAGGTCGTTGGGACGCGTCGACCCTATCACCAGTGGCCGGAACTACGGGGGCGCCTAGAGCAGTTGGTCGATCTGACGAAGGAGATCTATGGGGATCAGCGGGGATACCGAAGCGTATCGATCAGATACATCAACCGCATAGTCATACCCTCTGGCGCCGTTGACACGGACGAATACTTCACCGTTCCGGTGCCAACCGCCCTTGGAGGCAAGGCGCCATTTAGGTCGTTCATCTCGCAGGTGGAGTCCGCATTGCCAAATGAAACGACCGCCCGTATCGCATTCGCGTCGCTGGAGCCTCAGGATGGCGGCACCAACAACCAGTTCCTCTTGGATCTCGATTTCAAGCGGCCTTGCCAGACGTCGAACCTTGATGAAATCCTCGCTATCGCTGATGAGTTGAAGAACGAGGAGAATAGGGAGTTCGAGGCCAGGATCACTGACAGGACAAGGAGTCTATTCGATGGCGAAAACTGACGGGTCACTCGCCACCAAGCTGCCCATCGCGGTTGCCTCGGCCCTGATCGCGTTCGCCCCGATCGCTCCCCTCGCGCCCCCTGCGCCCCCATCTTGGCGCCCAACTGCCAGCTCCGCCCAATTCCCTGGCTCATGGGACCTGAATCTCCTTGAACTGCGATTGAGAGAACTGCTCTTTAAGACGAGCCAGACGGTTCCGAAGTCGGTCCCACACGGATGGTTCGAGGTTGAGGATGAGCCAAATCTGGACTCCCTGCTTCTAGGAGCAGATGTTGACTTCGAGCTTTCTCGAGATTCCTCCAATGCGATGGATTACTCACCTACTTCCGATTTTTGGTCGGAGATGTAGAATGGCGCCGATATGGATGCGGGAGGTCACTGATCAGAGCGAACTTCAGCAAGGAGACATCCTTCTCAGTCACGATCTTGCCACGCCGCGTCGCGAGAATGACGCCTGGAAGCTATCTGTCACTACTCTCAACGTGATCGTACTCACCCAGTCTTGCGATATTCCGAAGGGCGCCCAGACGTCTCTACTTGTCGCAGCGGTCCACCCGTATGAGTACGTAATCGGGAAATGGCCGCAGTATCGACAGGCGGCATACCGGACGAACCTCGTGCGCCAGCAGTCGATACCGGACTTCCTGCTACCGCCCTGCCCTGGAAGCCTTGATGAGTGGAGCGTCGTCAACTTTAGGCATCTGTTCAGCGTGCCCAAGCAGGATGCGGTCCACGCCCGACGGCTGGAGTTGATGAGTCCATACCGGGAAGCGCTCGCTCAGGCTTACGGTCGATTCATGATGCGCGTGGGCCTCCCTGAGGGTTTGCAGGAGAGCGAAAGCGAGCTCCCGTCGTAGGTCAGACGCGCTCGGCTCCGCCCTTGCCTCATGGACGAACGCGAGGACCGCACCGCAGCGGAGCGAGGAGCGGACCGCAGCGTGCGCCGGCGGAGCCGGCGCCTTGATCTTGTAGAGGTAGATTCACCAAGCCGGTGCTGACCCTCGAGGAGGTGGGCCGGCTGGCCGAGGCGATCGAGCCCCGTTATCGGCTGCTCGTGTTGCTCGCGGTGTTCGGGTCGCTGCGGTGGGGCGAGCTGCTCGGGCTCCGGAAGTCCGACTTCGACCTGGACGCCGCCACGGTCCAAGTCAGTCGGGCGGTCTCGGAGATCGGATCGAAGCTGTCGATCAAGGAACCGAAGACGGCAGCCGGGGTGCGTCGAGTGAGCCTGCCGACCTCCTTGGTTCCGGCCATCCGTGAGCACTTCGACACGTTCGCCGAGGCCGGCCCTGCTGGCAGGGTGTTCGTCGGCCCCCAAAGCGCCACTCCCCTGCGGGCGAACTTCGCCCGGGTGTGGAAGCGGGCCCTCGCCGGGGCCGGTCTGTCGGGTTACCGCGTCCACGACCTGCGGCACACGGGCAACCACCTGGCGTCGATGACCGGGGCGAGCACGCGCGAGCTGATGGGCCGGATGGGGCACGCGAACCTCCACGCGGCACTCGTCTACCAGCACCGGACGGCCGACCGTGACCGTGCCATCGCGCAGGGCATGGACGAGCTCGCGGAGGCCCAGTTGGGCACCCATTGGGCACGGTATGGGCACGGCGGCCCGGGCGAGGTTGCCGGCCACGGATCAGGACCGGGGGAAAATGCACAGTGACAAGCACTGTTCGATTGGAGCGGGCGACGGGAATCGAACCCGCGTGTCCAGCTTGGGAAGCTGGCGCTCTACCATTGAGCTACGCCCGCCAGGCGTCGCCCTAGTTTAGCCGCCCGCGCCGACGTCCAGGCAAACCGGCCCCGGCGTCCGGAGCCTGCGCAGCACTCGCCTGTTCGGCGGCGGACGTTACTCTTGGGCCATGACCGCCCCCGGCCCCTGGCCCGCTGTCCCTGATCCCTACCGCCCCGGCCAGCCGTCGCCCTCGTTGCGGGCATCGGACGCCGATCGGGACGTTGTCGCCGGCGTCCTCGCCCAGGCCTATGCCGAAGGACGCCTCACCGTCGACGAGCACGCCGACCGGTTGTCGGCGGCGATGAACGCGAAGACGGTGGGCGACCTCGTCCCCCTCACCCAGGACCTCGCGGTCGCCCGGGCGTCCGCGCCAGCGTCCTGGACGTTCGGCGCACCCCGTCCCAGCGACGGCAACGGCTTCGCCCTGTCGATCTTCGGCGGAACGTCACGCAAGGGTCAGTGGTTCATCCCGGCCCAGATCATGAGCCTCACCCTCTTCGGCGGCACCGAACTCGACATGCGGGACGCCACCTTCACGTCCCCGGTCATCGACATCGACCTCGCCTGCCTGTTCGGCGGTCTCACGGTCATCGTGCCCGAGGGCGTCCGGGTCGAGAACCAGGTGATCAGCATCTTCGGCGGGTCCGACGTCAAGGACGCGTCCCCGGTTCCGGGGGCGCCCACCGTCCGGCTCCGCGGCATGTGCCTCTTCGGCGGCGTTAGCGTCAAGGCCAAACCGCGCCGGACGCCCCCCGCGCAGCCCGAGCGTCGGTAGACCTTCGGCTGGCCACCGGTCGGTAGGGGCCCGCGACGCGCCTCCCGTACGGTTGAGTCGTGACCGAATCGACGCCCGACTCACTGTTCCGCCCCGACAACGCCGCGTGGCGGTCTCTTTCGCCGCGGTACGTGGTCGTGAGGCGGCTGTCCGCGCTGCTCACGAGCCTTGTGTTCTGGTGCGTGGCCGCGGCGGCGTCTTGGATCGCGCTGCAGCTCACCTGGCTGACCGCCGTGATCGCCGGGGTCGGACTGGCGTGGACGGCGTGGCGGGTCGTCCGGGCGGGGCGCTGGGTCCGCTCGTGGGGCTGGGCCGAACGTGACAGCGACCTGTGCATCACACACGGGCTCTGGACGCGGGAACTCACGGTCATCCCGTTCGGCCGTCTGCAGATGGTCGAGGTCAGCTCGGGTCCGCTGCTGCGGTCGCAGGGCCTCGCCAACGTGCAGCTGATCACCGCCGCCGTCCAGTCGCGCGCCACCATCCCCGGCCTCCCCCACGCGGACGCCGTCGCCCTGCGCGATCGGATGATCGAGCTGTCAGAAGCGGGCGGAGCCGGGCTGTGACCCCGTCCGATTCGATGCCCGAGTTCCTACCACCGGACGCCGCCGGCGTCCGTTCGCCCGCCGAGCAGGTGCACGGCGCCGTCCCGGAGCAGCGGCCCACGGACGCCGGCCGACCCGACTTCGCGGCGGATCGGGCGTCCGCGTGGCCGGCCGAGAAGCCGACCGAGGACGGGGCCGCGCCCGCGGCGTCCGGATCGGTGCTCACCGAAGAACGACCGCACCCGCTGACCCCGATCGTGCAGGTCTGGGTCTGGCTCGTGGCGATGGTCATCTTCTTCGGACGCCAGTTCATCGAGAATCGGGGCGAGATCATTCCGGCCGACCTCGGACGGTTCCCCTGGTGGCTGCTGATCGTCGGGGCCGTGGGGCTGGTGTCGGTCGCGTGGAACCTGTGGACCTGGTGGACGACCCGCTTCATCGCGACGGCGTCCGAGTTCCGGGTGGAACACAAGGGCGTGGAGCACGAGAGCAAGCGGATCGCTTACCAACGCATCCAGTCGGTCGACGTCACGCAGCGCTTCGCGGCGCGGCTGCTCGGCATGGCGGAAGTGACGATCGACGTCGGCGGGGACGCGCCGGTCCGCCTGCAGTACCTCTCCCGGACGCGGGCCGTGGAACTGCGTGACTTCCTGATGAGGAGGGCGCACGGGCTCACCCCCTCGACGGCTGCGGCGGCGGCCGGGACGAGCGCCTGGGACGACCGCGGCGTCCACGATCGGGTCCTGCTGACCGTGCCCGCGGGCGAACTCGTGCTGGGCGCGGCGCTGTCGCACGAGCTGCTGTTGCTGGTGCTGGCGGCTGCGATCCCCCTGGTCATCGGCGTGGTGACCGCAACGCCGCTGCTCATCGGCGGAGGCATCCTGCCGATCGCGATCTCCATCGCCAGCTTCCTGTCGAGTCGGGTGCTCGGCCAGTTCCGGTACACGCTGGCCCAGACGCCGGCTGGGCTGCGCATCACCCGGGGTCTCACCTCGCTGACATCGGAGACGGTGCCCGTGCACCGCGTGCAGGCGATCCGGATCCACGAGCCCGTCCTGTGGCGCCTGATCGGACGCGCCCGCGTGGACCTCTCCTTCCTCGGCCTGCGCGGCATCACCACCAACGAGGACGGCGCGGGGGCGTCCTCGATCATGCTGCCCATCGGCAACCGGCAGGCGGTCGACGTGGCGCTTCGGGCGCTGTGGCCTGACGTCGACCTGGACGCCATCGCGTTGCGTCCGGGCCCGCGGGCGGCCCGGTGGATCTCGCCGTTGGGCTGGCGGTTCATCGCCTGCGGCTGGGACGCCCGCGTCTTGGTCGTCCGGTCGGGCTGGCTCACGCGGACGACCTGGGTGGTGCCCCACGCGCGCGTCCAGTCGGTGCGGACGACCACGGGTCCGGTCCGCCGAAAGCTGGGGATCGCGACCATCGAAGTGCACACCTCGGACGTGTTCCGTGCCGCGACCACCGTCATGGCCGAGCCGGCGGCGTCCGAGTTCGCGTTCGCGGAACTGGACCGCGCCCGGCAGTCCCGACAAAGGGCGATGCCGACCCTCGACACCCCTGCCGAGGGTGCGAGCGAGTCGCTAGGGTTCAGCCATGGCTAAGCGTCACGTTCTCGGCATCGACATCGGCGGATCAGGCATCAAGGGGGCGCTCGTCGACCTCAAGAAGGGCGAGTTCGCGACGGACCGGCTGCGCATCCCGACGCCCGCCGAGTCGACCCCGCAGAACGTGGCGGCCGTCGTGAAGCAGCTCGTCGACCACTTCGCGGAGGGTCTGGACGACGGACCCATCGGCATCACCATCCCGGCCGTGGTCACCCACGGCGTCACCCGGACGGCCGCCAACATCGACAAGTCCTGGATCAACGCCCCCGCCGAGCGGATCTTCGAGGATGCCTTGGGTCGCGACATCTTCCTCGTCAACGACGCGGACGCCGCTGGCGTCGCCGAGGTGCACTACGGGGCGGCCAAGGGCCACCCGGGACTCGTCGTGCTCACCACGCTCGGCACCGGCATCGGCACGGCCGTGATCAACAAGGGCGTCCTGGTGCCCAACGTCGAGCTCGGCCACATCGAGATCAACGGCGCCGACTGCGAGCCCTCGACCGCGGCCAGCGCGCGCGAGCGCGAGGGGCTCACGTTCGAGCAGTGGGCGCCGCGGCTGCAGGAGTACTACAGCCGCCTCGAGTTCTACCTCTGGCCCGACCTGATCGTGGTCGGCGGCGGTGTCAGCAAGAACTCCGACAAGTTCCTGCCGCTGCTGAAGCTGAATACCCCGATCGTCCCGGCCGAGCTGCGGAACGCCGCCGGGATCGTCGGCGCCGCCTGGCTCGCCGCTGATCGGCTGAAGCATCCGGACGTGCTGAAGACGTAATCGGTTCAGTGCGGCCGAAGTCACGCTGAGCGCGCAGGTCTCGCCGCCTTGAAGGCAGTCCGCTGCCGCGTGGTGGCGGCGACGGCGTCCAGGAACTCGAACGGTCGATCGCGCAGCGTGATCGGCGCCACCGGGCACCGACCACGCGCCAGCTTCGACATCGCGGAGGCCTTCACGGACGCCACGAGTGCTGTTGTGCCGTCCCGAGGTGAGCTCGGCATGCACACGGATCGCAAGGGTCAGTCCCTCTTCGAGCGCGTGGATCGTGAGGCCACGTGCGCGCGCCGCCCGCACCTCGCCGAACCGCTCCGCGTCTCAGGAAGGATCTGGCGTCCAGATCGGGTCAGGTGATGGACCGCTGAGGCGCTCCACCCCGCAGCGGCCAGTTGGCGTCCTGTCGCGAGGCCGCGCTGGCCAGGGTGGGTCGGAAACGGCGGGGCCATGGGGATCCCTCTCGGGTAGGAAGGTCCCCTCCACAGGGGGCGCCGACCGCTGTTTGGTGTCACCCAGGGCGAATCCGTGGATAGCCCGGCCCACACGCGTGCTTCATTGCTGCACGATTCACGCGTCGAGCGCTAACTGCGCAGCAATGAACCCCTCACATGGCGTCCGGCGCCTCGATGCCTAACAGGCCCAGGCCCACCGCGAGCACCTTCTTGGTCGTCGCGCACAGCGCCAACCTGGACGCGCGCACCTCGCCGTCCGACTTCAGCACCGGGCACTGCTCGTAGAAGACGCTCATCGCCGTGGCGAGGTCGTACAGATAGGCGCACAGCTTGTGCGGCTGCAGGTTCTCGCCGACCTCGGCCACCACCTCGCCGAACCGCGACAGCAGCAGCGCCAGCGCCTGCTCCTCGGGGGCGTCCAGCACCGTGACCGCCGCGGGCACCGTGAGCCCCAACTCCGCCGCGTTGCGCAGAATCCGGGACGCCCGAGCGTGCGCGTACTGCAGGTACGGCCCCGTGTTGCCCGTGGTCGCCGTCATCCGATCGAGGTCGAAGACGTAGTCCTTGTGGAGCGAGTTCGACAGATCCGAGTACTTGATCGCCGCCATCGCCACCGGACGCGCCGCGACCTCCTCCGCCTGGTCGAGCAGGTAGGTGAGCGTGACGGTGCCACCTTCACGGGTCCGCAGCATCTTGCCGTCCGCGCCCAGCACCGATCCGAAGCCGACATGCTCAGCCCGGACGCCGTCCGGCAGGTAGCCCGCCTTCCGGGCCACCCCGAACACCTGCTCGAAGTGGAACGCCTGCGGCATGCCGACGACGTAGATGAGCCGATCGGCGTGCAGCGTGCCCATGCGGTAACGGATCGCCGCTAGGTCCGTCGCGCCGTAGCCGAAGCCGCCGTCGCTCTTGCGGACGATCATGGGGGCGTCCATGCCGTCGACGTAGACGCACAGCGCGCCGTCATCGATGACGCCGATGCCGCGCGCCTCCAGGTCGGCAGCGACGGCCGGCAGATCGGCGTTGTAGATGGACTCCCCCGCCAGGTGCTCGTCGGTCAGCAGGACGCCGAGCCGGTCGTACGCCTCGTTGAAGCCCAACTTGCTGACCTCGATCAACTGCTGCCAGATCTCGCGGGTCTGCGGGTCGCCCGACTGCAGCGCGACCACCCGGCGGCGGGCGGCGTCCGCCCAGTCGGCGTCGTCCTTGAAGTGCGCCTGCGCCCGCCGGTAGAGCGCGACAGAGTCGTCCAGGGTCATCGCGGAGGCGTCCGCGCCCTCGAACAAGATCTGCTCGACCAGCATTCCGAACTGGGTGCCCCAGTCGCCGATGTGGTTCTGCGGGATCACCCGGTGGCCCTGCGCGGTCAGCACCCGGTTGAAGCAGTCGCCGATAATCGTCGAGCGCAGGTTGCCCACGTGCATCGGCTTGGCCACGTTCGGCGCCGAATAGTCGATCACGACGACCTCAGGGCGTTCGGCCTTGTCAATGCCTGTGTTCGGGTCGTTCATCAGCTCGGACGCCACCTGCGCCAGCACGGACGCCTTGATCCGGACGTTGATGAAGCCCGGCCCCGCGATCTCGAGCGGCTCGCACAGGTCGGCGACGTCGATCTCGGCCACGAGCCGCGCCGCGACCTCGCGCGGAGGGCGTCCCTCGGACTTCGCCAGGCGCAGCGCCACGTTGCTCTGAAAGTGGCCGAACTGCGGCTTGGTCGCCGGACGCATCTCCGGATCGATCCCGGCGGCGGCTTCGACACGCGAGGTGAGCAACGAGGGCAGTGACAACATGGTCGGCATTCTCTCACGCTCAGCGCTGCGGCTAGGTTGGGGACCGACCCCAAGGAGGACGCGTGCGCACGTTCGGAGCCGCCCTGATCGACGTCGACGGAACGCTGCGCGACGAGTCCGGTTTCAAGCCGGGCGCGCTCGCCCTGCTGGACGCCCTCGCCGCGGCCCGCGTCCCGGTAGCGCTGTGCTCCGGACGCACGGTTGGCTCCCTGCGGCGGACGGCGTCCGATCTGCCGATGGTGACGCACGTGGCCGGCGGCAGCGGGTCGGCGGCCCAACGCCGGACGCCGCACGGCTGGGTCGACATCGGCGAACGTCACCTCTCGGACGCCGTCGTCGCGTCCGTCCTGGCCCGCGGCCGGGCCGCCGGCATGGAGGTCTGGCTGTACACGGCGTCCGACTGGTTCGTCGAAGACGATGCGACGCCGATGGTCCGTCAGGACTCGTCCATGACGCTCGTCCACCCCACCGTGCTGCCGCTCGACCAGGTCGCCGGGGTCATCAAAATGCTGATCTTCGAAACGAGCCCCGCCCAGCGCGCCGTGATCGAGGGCCTCAGGTCCGATCCGAGCCTGACGGTGGTCTCGTCCTACCCGGGCTACTACGACGTCGTCCACGCCGAGTCGGCGGCCACGAAGGGCGGCGATTTCGTCCTCGGGGACCTCGGCGTCGACTGGGCCGACGCCATCGCGATCGGCGACGGCGAGAACGATCTCGGCATGCTGTCGCGGGCCGGAGTTGCGCTGTGCATGCCCCCGCTGACGCCGTACGCCCTCACCCACGCCGCACTCGGCCAGGCGCGGTTCGCCTGCCCCGATCTGGACGCGGCGCTCGGCCACCTCCGAGCGTTGGGATTACCGGCCTAGAGCGTCAGCCACGGCCCTGGACGGCGGCTCGGCAACCTCGGGACCCGCGCCTCTCAGCACGTCGAGTGCCAGCTTCACGTTGGCCGGATACTCGCGCAGGACGCCCGTCCGCCAGAAGCGCAGCTTCGCGACCGACGAATCACCGACGCCGACGGCGTCCACCCCGAGGCTGCGGCAGGCGGTGATGGCGCGGGGTAGGTGGTACGTCTGCGAGACCAGGATGGCCGACGTGATCCCGAACGTGTTGCGGGCCCGGATGCAGGTGTCGTAGGTGTCGTTGCCGGCGGCGTCCTCGACGATCTTCGCGGACGGGACGCCGCGCGCGACCAGGTAGCGGCGCATGTTCGTGGTCTCGCGGTGATGCTCCGCGGAGTTATTTCCGCTGACCACGAGCACTTTCGCCTTGCCCGCCTTGTACAGCTTGATCGCGACGTCGAGGCGGGCGGCGGTGAACTTGGCCGGCGTCCCGTCCGACAGCACCTCGGCGCCGAGGACGATCGCGACGTCGTGGGGCTCGACGCCGGCGACGGTCTGCAGGCGTCCTTCGGACGAGTGGGACGCCCACGCCGCGGCTCCCCCGACGCTCGCGGCGATGCTCAGCGCACCGAGGACGCAGAGCCCGAGGGCAACGCGGACCGGTCTGGGGAAGGGCATGGCGACCAGGCTACCCAGCCGGCGGCGTCCCCCCATTGATCTTCACCCCCGGGGTCACGACGAACTGGATCGTCCAGCTCACCTCCGTCGTGCACGACTGTCCCCTCATCGAGGCGTGCTTCAGCAGCCTGGGGCTGCAGGGCATGTCGCCGGGAACTACTGCACCTTCATGGTCGGGTCCTGACCCGGACGGGTCAGCGACCCCGGTTCGCCCGGTAGAACTCGATCAGCCCACGGGTCGAGCCGTCCTGGGCGGCGAGCGCCGAGTCGTCCGACGAGATGGCCGGCGCGATCTGGTTCGCGAGCACCTTGCCGAGCTCGACGCCCCACTGATCGAAGCTGTCGATCCCCCAGACCACGCCCTGCACGAACGTGATGTGTTCGTACAGCGCGATCAGCTGGCCGACCACCGACGGCGTCAGCGCCGCAGCCATGATCGACGTCGTGGGCCGGTTGCCCTTGAACACCTTCGCGCTGACCAGGGCCTCGGCGACCCCTTCGGCCCGCACCTCGTCGGCGGTCTTGCCGAAGGCCAGCGCCTTCGTCTGGGCCAGGAAGTTGGCGAGGAAGAGCTCGTGGACGTCACGTCCGTCGGCCGAGATCGGATGCGCCGGCGTCGCGACCGCGATGAAGTCAGCCGGGATCAGGCGGGTGCCCTGGTGGATCAGCTGGTAGAAGGCGTGCTGGCCGTTGGTGCCCGGCTCGCCCCAGAAGATCTCGCCGGTGGCGGTCGTAACGGGCGTCCCGTCGGCCCGGACGCCCTTGCCGTTGGACTCCATCGTCAGCTGCTGCAGGTAGGCCGCGAACCGGTGCAGGTACTGCGCATACGGCAGGACCGCGTGCGACTCGGCGCCGAAGAAGTTCACGTACCAGACGTTGAGCAGGCCCATCAGGGCAGGCACGTTCTGCGCCCAAGGCGTCTCCGCGAAGTGGCGGTCGATCGCGTTGAAGCCTGCCAGGAAGTCGGCGAAGTTCTGAGGGCCGATCGCGATGCAGACCGGCAGGCCCACGGCCGAGTCGACCGAGTAGCGTCCGCCGACCCAGTCCCAGAAGCCGAACGCGTTGGCCGGATCGATCCCGAACGCCTCGACCTTGTCGAGCGCCGTGGACACCGCCACGAAGTGCTTGGCGATGGCCTGCGCTTGCGAGGCGGCGTCGGTGACGATGTCGCGTCCGCGGAGCGAGTTCAACAGCCACCAACGGGCCATCTTCGCGTTCGTGATGGTCTCGAGCGTGGTGAACGTCTTCGAGGCGACGATGAACAGCGTGGTTTCAGGGTCGGCGTCCGCCGTCTTCTCGTAGACGTCGCTCGGGTCGATGTTGGAGATGAAGCGGCACCGCAGGCCGTCCTGCACAGACGGCTTGAGGGCCTCGTAGACCATGACCGGGCCAAGGTCCGAGCCGCCGATACCGATGTTGATGATCGTGTCGATCGGCTTGCCGGTGATGCCCCTCCACTCGCCCGAGCGCACCTTGTCGGCGAAGGCGTACATGCGATCCAGCACCTCGTGGACGTCGGCGATCACGTCTTGTCCCTCGACCACGAGTTCGTCGGTCTTCGGACGCCGCAGCGCCGTGTGCAGGACCGATCGATTTTCGGTGACGTTGATGCGATCGCCGCGGTACATGGCGTCGCGGCGTCCGGCCAGGTCGACCTCGTCGGCGAGGGCAACCAAGGCGTCCAGCACCTCGTCGGTGAGGAAGTTCTTGGACAGGTCGACGTGGAGGTCGCCCGCCGTGCGGGTGAAGCGGGCGGCGCGGTCGGCGTCCTCGGCGAACCAGCCGCGCAGGTCGGGGGTGAAGGAAGCGTGCAGGGCGGCCAGATCTGCCCAGGCTGCGGTCTTCGTCACGTCAACAGTCATGAACGCAGCCTAACGACGTGCATCCACGACCAGCAGCAGCGGTCAGATGTTGCAACGTATTCGTCGGGTGGTTCGGCCAAATCGGGTCCAGCGTGGTTGGCGATGGCCAAAACGGGCGCAGCGGGGGCGTGTTCGGCAACGAGAACCACGCGGTACCGAGAACCCGCTCAGGCGCTGGCAAACTCCCGAGCCCGGCGCCTGAGCGCATCCAGGTCAGACGTCGCGCCCTTGGCCGCCTCCGGGAAGAGGACGCCGGGCGCGAGTCCGACGGCGATCGCCCCCGCGTCGTGCCACATCTCGCACTGGAAGGGCTCCAGTCGTCCGGACGCGATGAGCTCGGCACCCGAGAAGAGGTCGCCCAGGGCCCGCGCGTAGGCCATGCCCAGGGCGTCGGCCGGGATCACCTGGACCGTCGTCGCCCCTAGTCCCAGCGCGTCATGCACCTCGTTCGGCGTCAGCCCGCCCAGCGCCAACGGACGCCCCCCGGCGGCCTCGAGCAGCTCAGGGGACGCCACCGGCGACGTGACGAAGTGGGCCCCGGCGGCGAAGGCGTCCGAGACCTCCTGAGGCGTCCGGACGCCCCGGACTCCGATGCGCGCGCGGCGTCCGAAGATCCGGAGCGAGTCGGCCAGGGCGTGGCCGTCGCCGACCGGGAACGCCCAGGCACGGACGCGCTCCTGCAGCAGGACCTCGCAGGCACCCATCCAGCCGGACAGGCCCCTCGGCAGCTCCGCGAACAAAGTCCTGCCCTCGAGGGCCTCCACCACGCCTGACATGGCGCCCATCATGCCGGACGCCATGGGGTTGAATGGCACCTGTGGGCGACATCCCGGCTGCCGAGTGGCCGATCGACGAGCACCTGGTCCGGCGGCTGATCGGGCAGCAGCGTCCGGAGTGGGCTGAGTTGCCGATCGCCGAACTGGGGCATGGCTGGGACAACGTGCTGTACCGCCTCGGCGACGACCTGCTGGTGCGCCTGCCGCGGCGCGCGCTGGCGGTCCCGCTCATCGCCCACGAGCGCGACTGGCTGCCGGTCCTCGCACCGCGCCTGAACACGTTCGTTCCCGCCGCCGTGCACGCCGGGACGCCGTCGGCCGACTTCCCGCACCCGTGGCTCATCTCCCCTTATCGCGACGGGATCCGCTGTTCGGACGTCGGAATCGCCCAGCGGACGCCGTCGGCCACGGACCTCGCGGAGACGCTGGTCGCGCTGCACACCACCGCGCCAGCGGACGCCCCCGTGAACCCTTGGCGGGGTGGCCCCATCGGCGGCGACGTGATGAGTCAGCGCGTCGCCACCCGACTGGCCTCCTACAACCGCGCGAGCGAGGACCTGGCCGCCCGTTGGGCGGCGTGGTCGGCCGCGCCCGCCTGGGGCGGCCCGCCGGTGTGGCTGCACGGCGACCTGCATCCGCTGAACCTGCTGCTCGCTGACTCCGGACGCCTCGCCGGCGTCCTCGACTGGGGCGACGTCGGCTGCGGCGACCCCGCTACCGACCTCGCGACCGCGTGGCTCAGCTACGACCGAGCCGGACGCCGCCGCTTCGTTGCCGCCGCGTCCGCCGGCCCCTACGACCCGCACGTCTGGACTCGAGCGCGCGCCTGGGCGCTGTACCTGGCTTTGGCGTTCGTCACGAACTCCGACGACAGCCCGCCGCTGCTGGCCGTCGCCCACCAGGCCCTGGACTCCCTGGCGGCAGAGCCCCTCGACGTCGGCGAGCCGCCGCGTCGGCGTCCGAATATCCTCTCCTCATGACCACGACGCCGACGCCGGACCCGACCGCCGCCCAGGCGGTCGCGGCCGAGGTCGTCGCGGTGGTCGTGGCCATGGTGGACGGCACGCCCTGCGTCCTGGAGGTGAACGACGCGACGCGCCTGCCCTCCGGACCGCTCCTCGAGGGCCACCGGTCGCTGCAGGCCGCAGTGCGGGCGTGGGCGGAGAGCCAGACCGGACGCCAGCTCGGCTACCTCGAGCAGCTGTACACGTTCGCCGACTCCGACCGCGACCGGGCGGCGCGGCGCATCTCGATCTGCTACCTGGGCCTCACCGCGAACTCCGGCACGGGGCCGCGCAGCGGCGTGTGGCGTCCGTGGTACGAGCTGTTCCCCTCCGAGGACCTGCGCGACGGCACGTCCGCGCTGGACGCCGTCGTCGGCGGCGTCCGGACCTGGGTCGAGGACGCCGACGCGACCGCCCGCGAGCGGCGGGCCGCGCGGGCGGCGTCCCTGTTCGGGCTGGACTCCCAGCCCTGGGAGCCCGACCTGGCCCTGCAGCGCTACGAACTGCTCTACGAGGCCGGGCTGATCGCGGAGGCTCCCGGCGGCGTCTCGGCACCGTTCACCGGCGTCAGGATGGACGCCGACCATCGCCGCATCGTCGCCACGGCGGTGGCCCGGCTGCGCGCCAAGATCACCTACCGGCCGGTCGTGTTCGAACTGATGCCCGACGAGTTCACGCTCGGCCAGCTTCAGTCGTGCGTCGAGGCCCTGGCCGGACGAGCCGTCCACACGCAGAACTTCCGCCGCCTCATCGAACAGCAAGCGCTGGTGGAGGACACCGGCGCCTCCGCGGCGACGGGAGGGCGTCCGGCGCGGCTCTACCGCTTCCGGCGCGACGTCGTTCAGCAGCGCTCGGCGGCCGGCACCAAGCTGCCCACGACGCGCTCGCGCTGAGGCAGGTTGCCGCCCGCTGCAACTTGGTTTTCCATAGGCATCCGGCGCGCGCTCAGGTACGTTTCGCGGGTAGCCCGGCCCCGGGTGAGCAGGTTTCGCCAGCGTCTAAGGAGGCTGCCATGCCGCGAGTATCGGCCTATCACCGCCCGTCCAGCCTGGAGGAGGCGCTCGCCCTCCTGGAGCGGGACGGAGCCCACGTTCTCGGCGGCGGCTCCGACCTGGTCGGACGCCTCAACACCGGCGAGTTGGGCGACATCGAGGTCGTCGACTTGCAGTCGCTGGGGCTGTCGTCGATCGTCTCGGACGCCGCGGGTCGCGTCCGGCTGGGCGCGATGGCGTCGCTGCAGGCCGTGGCCGACACCGAATCGCTGCCGGGCGCGCTGAGGGATCTCGCGCGCGCCGAGGAGCCGTCCACGCTGCGCGGCCGGGCGACCATCGGCGGTGTCGTGGCAGGCCGGGACCCCGAGAGCGTCCTGCTCGCGGGGCTGTTGGCCGCGGACGCCTCCGTCGTGCTGGCGGACGCGTCCGGGGAGCGGACGGTCGCGCTGGCGACCGTGCTGGCCGAGGGCGTAGGCCGCGGCGTGATCACGGCGGTCGTCGTGGCGACCGACGGCACCTGGGCTACGTCGGCGACCCGGCGCACCCCGGCCGACGTCCCCATCGTCGCCGTCGTCGGACGCCGCCGTCCCGACCGCTCGGTCGCGCGCGCCGTCACCGGCGTCGCCGCGACGCCGATCGTGGTGGACGCCGAGGCCGCCGATCCGGCGTCCTGGCTGGAACCCTCGGCCGACTTCCGCGGCAGCGCCGACTACCGGCGACACCTGGCCGCCGTCCATCTGGCACGCGTCCTCGACGCGCTGGCGTCCAACTGAAAGGGCTGGCGATGAACCTCACTTTCACCCTGAACGGCACGCTGATCACCCGCGACGTCTCGCCAGGCGCGACCCTGATGGACGTCCTGCGCGCGGAGGGGCTCAAATCGGTCCGGTTCGCGTCCGAGACGGGCGAGACGGGCGCCGCCGCGGTGCTGCTGGACGGCGAGTTGGCCAGCGCCGACGTGATGCTGGCACTGCAGGCCGACGGCCATGAGGTCACCACGGTCGAGGCGCTCAACACCGCGCGGGAGTTGCATCCGATCCAGCAGGCATTCGCCGATGTCGGCGCGCTGCAGTCGGGCTACTCGTCCGGAGCGATGGTGCTCGGCACGCTGGCGCTGCTGCGGCGGAGTCCGTCGCCGAGCGAAGGTGAGGTTCGCGACATGCTGAGTGGCATCCTCGACCGCGAGTCGGGGTACGTGAAGCCGGTCGAGGCGGTGCTGCGCGCGGCGTCCGTGCTGCGCGGCGAGCCGGTCGAGCCGTTCGCGGTTCACGTCGTCGAGGCGTTGACCGACGGCGTCCACGCGTCGGCCTACGACCCGTCGGCCATGCCGCCGGACGTGCGCCCGGCCGTGCCGAAGGTGATCCCGTCGCGCGACGTGCCGGACCTGGCCGTCGTCGGCCACCCGGAGCTGAAGGTCGACATCGTCAAGCTCGCCAAGGGCAATCCCGCGTTCACCGACGACATCGAGCTGCGGGGCACCCTCACCGCGAAGGTGCTGCGCTCGCCGCATGCCCACGCCCGGATCCTCGACATCGACGACTCGGCCGCGCGCGCCTTGCCCGGCGTCCACGAGGTGCTGCATTACAAGAACACCAAGCGCATCAAGTACGCCTCGGGCGGGCAGAGCTACCCCAACCCGCATCCGTACGACCAGGTCAGCTTCGACAACAAGGTCCGGCACGTGGGCGACCGCGTGGCCGCCGTCGCGGCCGACAGCGAGGAGATCGCCGCCGAGGCCTGCCGCCTGATCAGGGTGACCTACGACGTGCTGCCGGCCGTCTTCGACGAGCGCGAGGCGCTGAAGCCGGGCGCTCCTGTCATCCACGACGAGGACGACACCGAGCACATCCGGGACGCGTCCCTCAACAAGGTGCACTGGATCTTCGCCGAGCGCGGCGACGTCGAGAAGGCGCTGGCCGAGGCGCCGCATTACTTCGAGCAGACGTTCCGCGTCCACCAGGTGCAGCAGTGCCCGATGGAGCCGCACGTCGCCGTGGCCTGGCTCGACGAGGACGAGCGCATGGTGATCCGTACGGCCACCCAGGTGCCGTTCCATGTCCGGCGGATGATCGCGCCGCTGATCGAGATGCCCGTCCGCGACATTCGGGTCATCAAGCCGCGCATCGGCGGCGGCTTCGGCGCCAAGCAGGAGATGCTGATCGAAGACATCGTCGCGTTGCTGGCCATCCGGACGAGGCGTCCGGTGCGGCTGGTTCTGACGCGCGAAGAGGAGTTCATCTCGGCTCGGACGCGCCACCCGCAGACGCTGACCTACCGCACCGGCGTCGCCGAGGACGGCACCCTCCTCGCCCAGGACCTGTACGTCATCGGCAATACCGGTGCCTACGGCTCGCACGGCTACACCGTCCAGACGATCACCGGCATGCGCGGGCTGTCGCAGTACAACGCCAAGAACAAGCGGTTCCGCTGCGACGTGGTCTACACCAACATCCCGGTGCCGGGCGCCTACCGCGGCTACGGGGCTCCACAGTCGGAGTTCGCGCTCGAGGCGCACCTTGAGGACATCGCCCACGAGTTGGGCCTCGACGTCTTGGAGTTCAAGCGCAAGAACTGGGTCAAGGTCGGCGACGAGCTCGACATCGCGCCGCACCTGGGCGAGACCGCCATCCAGGAGGAACTCGACGAGTACCCCAAGGTGATGACCTGCGGCACCGAGGAGTGCGTCGCCCAGGCTCAGCGGGCGATCGGCTGGCATCGCCGGAACGACCCCGACTGGGTCTCCCCGAAGGATCGGCCGAACATCCGCCGCGGCATCGGCTTCGCGCTCGCCATGCACGGCTCGGGAATTCCGTTCCTCGACATGGGCGGCGCGTCCATCAAGATCAACGACGACGGCTCGTTCAACCTGCTGATCGGGGCCACCGACATCGGCACGGGAGCCGACACGGTGCTCGGCCAGATCGCCGCCGAAACGCTGGGCGTCCCGCTGGACCGCATCTTGGTCTACTCCTCCGACACCGACATGACCCCGTTCGACGTCGGCGCCTACGCCAGCTCGACGACGTACATCTCCGGCACGGCGGTCAAGCGGGCGGCCGAGAAGGTCGCTCAGCGGATCCGCGAGCGGGCGGCCATGCTCCTCGAGGTGGACGCCGACGGCGTCACCCTGCGCGACGGCGAGGCGTGGGCGTCCGACGGCCGTTCGGTGACGCTCGAACGGGTGGCGCTGCACTCACTCCACCAGAAGGACCAGGAGCAGATCATGGCCGTCGAGTCCTTCATGGCCGTCGACTGCCCGCCGCCGTTCGCGGCCAAGATGGCCGAGGTCGAGGTCGACATCACGACCGGCCAGGTGACCGTCAAGAAGCTGGTCATGGCCGTCGACTGCGGCGTCGCGATCAACCCGGTCACCGCGTCCGGTCAGGTCGAGGGCGGCCTGATCCAGGCGCTCGGCTACGCGCACTGCGAGGAGTACGCCTTCGACGAGGGCGGCCGCATGCTGAACGCCCAGTTCGGTCCGTACAAGATCTACCGCGCCGACGAGATGCCGGACGTGGAGGTCTACCTGGTCCAGACCTGGGAGAAGACGGGTCCATTCGGCGCCAAGGCGGTCGCGGAGATCCCGAAGGACGCCGTCGCGCCGGCCGTCCGGAACGCGATCCTGAACGCCACCGGCGTCGCGATCGACAACCTGCCCTTCACCCCGGAGCGGGTTTGGAACGCCCTACAGACCCCCACGGTCGGCCTGCAGCACCGCTGAACCGCGGACAAAACGCGCGCCTTTCAGCGGCCTCGGGAGAGGGCACGAAGTCGGCTCAGCGGCGAAGAGCTGGCCGCTCCGGCGCTGATCGACCTCGAGGTAACCTCGGCCTGGCGCGGCTTGTCGAGAGGTGGCCAGCTCACGGACCGGCGGGCAGCGCTGGCCCTCAGCGACCTCGCCGAACTGCCCCTGCAACGGGTCGGCCTCCTGCTGAGCTGTTGGGAACTGTGCAACAACCTCACGATCTACGACGCCGCCTATGTCGCACGTGCCGAGGCGATGGACGCCACCCTGCTGACCGCGGATGCCCGGCTGGCTCGGGCGTCCGGGCTGCGTTGCCGCGTCGAGGTGCTCGCGCGCTAGCCGACTTTTCACAGGGGCGTCCGGCGTTGTACAGTGCTTGTGCTCAAGTTGAGCAAATGCCTCAGGAGGCCCCATGAGCCCCACCGCTGCCGAGCTCTACAGCAAGGTCGACCACGTCATCCCGTCCGTCGAGTGGGCGACCATGACCGACGACGTGGACGCGATCCTGCGCCTCAAGCGCGAGCGCAACGCCGTCATCCTGGCCCACAACTACATGACGCCCGAGATCTACCACGGAGTCGCCGACATCGTCGGCGACTCCCTCGCCTTGGCTCGCGAGGCGACCACGGTGGACGCCGACGTCATCGTCCTCGCCGGCGTCCATTTCATGGCCGAGACGGCCAAGCTGCTGAACCCGGCCAAGACGGTGCTGATCCCCGACATCAACTCTGGCTGCTCGCTGGCCGAGTCGATCACCCCCGAGGACGTCCGCGCGCTGCGCGCCAAGCACCCCGGCGTCCCAGTCGTGACGTACGTGAACACGAGCGCCGCGGTGAAGGCCGAATCGGACATCTGCTGCACCTCCGGCAACGCGGTGCACATCATCGAGAGCCTGGGCGTACCCGAGGTCATCATGATCCCCGACCAGTACCTGGCCGCGAACATCGCCGCCCAGACGGGCGTCCAGATGATCACCCACCCCGGCTCCTGCATCGTGCACGAACGGTTCACCCCGGCCGACATCGCGCAGATGCGCATCGACTACCCGGGCGTCGAGGTGCTGGCGCACCCCGAGTGCCCGCGTCCCGTGGTGGAGGCCGCCGACTTCGCCGGCTCGACCGCCCAGATGCAGGACTACGTCGAGAAGCGCAAGCCGCTCAAGGTCGCGCTGATGACCGAGTGCTCGATGAGCGACAACGTGGCGCAGTCCAACCCCGACGTCGACTTCGTGCGCCCGTGCAACCTCTGCCCGTACATGAAGCTGAACACGCTGGCGAAGATCCGCCACAGCCTGGAGACCATGACGACCCAGGTCGAGATCGACCCCGAGGTGGCCGAGCGTGCCCGCGCCGCCGTCGACCGGATGCTGCAGGTCGGGCCACCGCCCAAGGCCGCGCCGACGGCGTCCGAGACGAAGAAGGCCGGCACGTGAGCGCGAAGGTCATCGCGGACGTCGTCGTCAGCGACGGCCCCGTCATCGTGGGGGCCGGCCTGGCCGGCCTGATGACGGCGATCGAACTGAGCCCCATCCCGTGCATCGTGCTCTCGGCCGGACCGATCACCACCGGCACGTCGACCGGCTGGGCCCAGGGCGGCGTCTCCGCGGCGGTCGGGCCGGACGACTCCCCCGAGCTGCACACCCGAGACACCCTCGCCGCCGGCGCCGGGCTCTGCGAGACGGACGCCGTGGAGCGCATCACCCAGGCCGCCCCGGACGCCATCGAGCGGATGGCCGAGATCGGCACGCGCTTCGACCGCAACCCGGACGGCAGCTACATCCTGGGGCTCGAGGGCGCCCACTGCCGCCGCCGGATCGTCCACGCCCAGGGCGACATGACGGGCGCCGAGCTGCTGCGCTCGTGCGTCGAGAAGGCCCGGACCCTGCCGAGCATCCAGCTCTGGGACAACGCGTGGGGCTCGGAGATCCTGACCGAGAACGGCGCCGTCGTCGGCCTCCGGGTCGAGTTGGGCGGTGAGTCGTCTTTCGACACCCTCATGGACGCCTCGGGTCCGGGCCGCAACCGCACCGGCGGACGGACCGTGGTCGTCCAGACCGATCGCGTCGTGCTGGCCACGGGCGGCATCGGCAGCCTGTTCCAGCACACCACCAACCCGCTCTCGTCCCGGGGCGGCGGGCTCGCCCTCGCGGCCCGCGCCGGGGCCGTGCTACGCGACGTCGAGATGGTGCAGTTCCACCCCACCGGCCTGGACGTCGGGCTCGACCCGATGCCCCTGGTCAGCGAGGCGGTCCGCGGCGAGGGAGCCATCCTGATCGACGAGAACGGCGACCGGGTCATCGAGAACCCGCTGAGCGCCCGCGACGTCGTCTCTCGCGCCGAGTGGGCCGCCCTGCAGGCCGGCCACACCGTCTACCTGGACGCCCGCACGCACCCAGGTCCGGGCTTCGCCGCGCGCTTCCCGGGCATCAGCAAGATCCTGAGCGATGCAGGCCTGAACCCGGCCGTCGACCTGCTCAAGGTGCGTCCGGCCGCCCACTACCACATGGGTGGAGTGCTGGTTGACGAGGCCGGACGCTCCACCGTCCGGGGCCTGTACGCCGTCGGCGAGGTGAGCTCGACGGGCCTGCACGGGGCCAACCGGCTGGCGTCCAACTCGCTGCTGGAGGCGATCGTCTGTGCTCGCTGGGTCGCCGCGGATCTCGCCAAGGGCCACCCCCAGCACCCGCACCCGATGCCGGTCATCACCCACACCGTCAACATCGGACCCGCCCGCACGCAGACCCCCAAGGCCGACGTGGACGCCGTCCGCGCGGTCATGAGCCGCCACTGCGGCGTCCTGCGCGACGAGGCCGGGCTGAAGGCCGCCCTGCGTGAACTACGCGACCACGTCGACACCGACGAGGGTCTCGTGGGGTACATGCTGGCGTCGTCAGCGCTGACCCGGCGCGAGTCGCGAGGCGGCCACACGCGCACCGACTACGCCCAGCTCGACCCCCACGCCGAGCACACGCTCATCGACCTCGCCGACGTCCTCGACGACCCCCGCTAGGAGCCACACCATGCTGCGCGAACTTCCCGACTTCGTCATCGAGCCTGCCGTCCGGGCCGCCCTCCTCGAGGACCTCGGCCGCGCCGGGGACGTCACGACCGATTCCCTCATTCCGGCGGACGCCCACGCGACGGTCCAGATCGCGTCGCGCGAGCACGGGGTGGTCGCCGGCATCCGCTGCGCGATCCTGGCCTGGCAGCTGGTGGACCCGCGCATCGAAGTCACCGTGCACCTTTCCGACGGCTCGCGCGTCGAGCCGGGCAGCATCATCGCCACGGCGTCCGGTCCGGCGCGCGGACTCCTCACGGGCGAGCGCGTTGCCCTGAACTTCCTGGGCCAGCTGTCCGGGGTCGCCACCGGCACCGCGAAGATTGCGGACGCCATCGCGCACACAGGTGCCAAGATCGCCGACACCCGCAAGACCGTGCCGGGGCTGAGGGCGCTGCAGAAGTACGCCGTCCGCTGCGGTGGCGGCGCCAACCACCGCTTTGGCCTGGACGACGCGGTGCTGATCAAGGACAACCACATCGCCGTGACCGGCGGCGTCCGGCAGGCGGTCGAGGCCGCGCGGGCCAACTGCGGCCACCTGGTGAAGATCGAGGTCGAGGTCGACTCGCTCGACCAGCTCCGTGAGCTGCTGACGCTCAAGGTGGACGCCGTCCTGCTCGACAACATGGGCCCCGAGCTGCTGCGTGAGGCGGTGACGATCGTCGACGGACGCCTCATCACCGAGGCGTCCGGACGCATCACCGCCGAGACCGCGGTGCCGCTGGCCGAGGCGGGCGTCGACCTGATCTCGTCCGGCGCGCTGACCCACAGTGCCCGCGTGCTCGACATCGGCCTGGACTACGTGAGCGCCTGATCACCGTCGCTGGTACCGAGTCGGTCGCGAGCCCGATCGACCGAGGCTGAGATGGCCTGCCTCCTCAAGCGGCCTGCGTCGGGCGCCGCCCTGGACACCCCACTGACCGTCAACGGGGTCGCCCTCATCAACCATCAACACGGTGTCTCCAAGAACTTCACGCCGAAGGTCTCCACGACGTTTCGACTCATCGCCGAAGCGGACGCCGCGTACGCCGCGTACGCCGCCATGGTCAAGGACGCGAAGAGGGCGGGTCTGACGATCGTGTGGCGGGTGGGCTACCGCAGCTACGCGACCCAGAAGGCACTGTCGGCGAATCCGCCGCCTCAGTACGGCGACGACGGCGACAGCTACGTGGCACCGCCAGGACACAGTGAACATCAGGCAGGGCTGGCCGTGGACGTCGGCTCCCCGTCGGGGCGCGGCGTCAGCTTCCCGAAGACGAAGGAGTTCGCCTGGCTGCGGGCCAACTCCTACAAGGACGGCTTCGTCCTGCGCTACCCCGCGGGCAAGACCGAGATCACGGGCTACCACTACGAGCCGTGGCACTACCGCTACATCGGGCCGGACGCCGCAGCCGCGTTCGGGCCGACCTCAACGCTGACCCTTGAGGAGTACCTCGGCGGCCCCTGAGCCGCCAGACTGGGGTCATGCCCGACCTCGTCCAGCAGCTCCGCGTTGCGCTCGCGGCAGCCGCCGACCCCGAGCGCGCACCGGCGATGCAGCGCTACATGAAGTCGGCGCTGCCCTTCTACGGCGTGTCAAACCCCGACATGCGCCGGATCGTCCGGCCGATCATCAAAGCCCACCCGCTCGCGTCCGCACTGGCCTGGGAGGCAGCCGTCCGGCGACTCTGGGACGAGGCGTCCCAGAGGGAAGAGCGCTACGCGGCGCTCGAGCTGGCCGGCCACCGCCTCTACCGCGCCCACCAGACCCCGGACGCGATGGGCCTGTACCGCCACCTCGTCGTGACCGGCGCCTGGTGGGATCTCGTCGACTGGGTCGCACCGCACCTCATCGGAGGAATCCTGCGGACCCATCCCGTCACCGAGGGCGCGCGGATGCGATCGTGGGCCGACGAGGACGACCTATGGCTGCGCCGCGCGGCCATCGTGTGCCAGCTGGGGTCCAAAGCGGCCACCGACACCGCGCTGCTGCGGGACGTCGTCCTGCTCAACCTGACCGACAGCACGTTCGGACGCGAGTTCTTCATTCGCAAGGGCATCGGGTGGGCGCTGCGCCAGTACGCGTATACGGACGCCGACTGGGTGCGCTCATTCGTCTTCTCGCACTCCTCGTGGCTGTCGCCGCTGAGTAGGCGAGAGGCGATGAAACACCTGAGCAAGGACGAAACTCCTAGTCACAGTCCCAATCTCACCGCGCTGTAGGGGCTACCGGCTACCCGTGGCGCGTCCGAAGAGTTACCCCTCCGACCTGAGACAGCGACTGGTCTCGGCGGCCGCCGACCGTCTGGCCCAGCACGGCCCGAACGCGTTGTCGCTGCGCGAATTGGCGCAATCCCAGGGCACGTCGACGAGCGCCATCTACACGATCTTCGGCGGCAAGGCGGAGCTGATCGAGGCCATCGTCCGCGAGGCTCATGACAGCTTCAGCGCAGCGCAGCGCGAGGCCCTCGGCGCCGGCGACTCGTTGGAGTGCCTGCAGCGCCTGGGCATGGCCTATCGCCGCTGGGCCCTAGACCACTCCTCGCTCTACCTGGTGATGTTCGGCTGCCACCCCGAGGCGCCCCCGCCGGACATCGCCTTCCAGTCGTTCGAGCCCCTGCTGAACGCCGTCTCGCATCTCATCGAAGCCGGCACGTTGCGCCCCTCGGACGCCCGGCTCCTGGCCCGTTCGATGTGGGCCGCGGTGCACGGCTGGGTGATGTTGGAGATCACCGACGGCGCCGAAAGATTGCCCGACCAGGTGTTCCAACTGCACCTCGATACCTTCATGACCGGCGCCGCCTCGGACGCGACCCGCGCGGCCCAGGCGTCGCTCAGAGCCCGCTGACGGTGAAGTTCTCCCAGCTTCGGGACGCCGTAGGCCCGCGCTGCCCTTGGTAGTGCGAGCCCCGGACGCCCGTCCCGTAGGGATGCTCCGCCGCTGAGCTCAACTGGAAAAAGCACAGCTGCCCGATCTTCATGCCGGGCCACAGCTTGATCGGCAGGGTCGCCACGTTGGACAGCTCCAGCGTCACGTGCCCCGAGAACCCCGGGTCCACGAAGCCGGCGGTCGCGTGGGTGAGCAGGCCGAGGCGTCCGAGCGAACTCTTACCCTCCACCCGGGCTGCCAGATCGGACGCCAGCGTCACGACCTCCAGCGTCGAGGCCAGCACGAACTCACCCGGGTGCAGGACGAACGCCTCGGCGGCGTCCACCTCGACGAGCCTGGTCAGCTCCGGCTGCTCCTCGGCCGGATCGATCGCCGGGTACCGGTGGTTGTCGAAGAGGCGGAAGTAGCGGTCCAGGCGGACGTCCACGCTGGAGGGCTGGACCAACACGGGGTCGAACGGGTCCAGGCCGATGTCGCCGGCGTCCACCCGGGCCAAGATGTCGCGATCGCAGAGCAGCACGTGGCTCACCCTATTGCGCTGTCCGGGCTCTGCGGAGATGGCGGTGGGTGCGCCACCGTAGTCGGTGGAGATTCCACCACGATCCGCGGAGGGACGAGCGAGACCGGCAACTGAGGCAAACCGCCGGACCCTCGGCCCACCCCCGCACCCTCAAGGCCGAGCCCACGTGGTGGGCCACGGAACAGGGATCACTCCGCACGTCGTAGCCGCCATAGCGCAAGGTCGTCAGCAGCGAGGATGCGTGGACGTTGTCGCGGCGGTAGTCAGGAGCGCCCGAATGTCCGGGGTCAACGACACTGTCTGATGCACGCCAACAATAGGGGCGGCGGGTTTCAAACCTGTGGATAACTCCGCACCGCGCCCACCGGGTTCACCGATGGTGGTGACTTCGACACCGTAGTCGGGAGCTCATCCACCACGATCCCGCTCCCGATTCCGGGCGGCCTTCACGTCGGTGTGGTGCGGTCCACAGCGCCTGGCCGCTGGAGACTTCGGATCTTCTGGGTGCCCCGCCTACGAGACAGTGCACACCCGTCGCCTGCGTCCGGACGGGATTGGGCGCCGTCCACGGTTGGTGATTGAGTAGTTCTTCGTGACCCGCTCCTCCGACGCCCAGCGAACCGGACTGCTCGCCGGTGTCACCGCCTACTTCCTGTGGGGCCTGTTTCCCCTCTACTGGCCGCTGCTGAAGCCGGCCGGGGCGTTCGAGATCCTGGCGCACCGGATCGTGTGGTCGTTCGTGTCGGTCCTCCTGGTGCTGCTGGTGTTGCGCCAGTCGTGGCGGTGGGTGGCTGGCGTCTTCACCCGGGCCAACTTCCCCCGACTGCTGGCCGCCACCCTGCTGATCGCGCTGAACTGGGTCACCTACATCTTCGCCGTCAACTCGGGGCACGTCGTCGAGGCGTCCCTGGGCTACTTCATCAACCCACTCGCCAACGTGCTGTTCGGCGTCCTGTTCTTCGGCGAACGGCTCGGACGCGGCGGTCGCCTAGGCGGACTGCTCGCGGTCGCTGGGGTCGTCGTCATCGCCTGGGGCAGCTTCGAGACCCTGTGGGTCTCGCTGACGCTCGCCCTCTCGTTCGGGCTGTACGGCGTCGCCAAGAAGAAGGCGCACCTGCCCGCGTTGCAGGGGCTCCTGGTCGAATCGGGCCTGCTGGTCGTGCCCTGCGCGGCCTTCCTGATCGTCCTGGCGGCCACGGGCACCGGCCAGTTCGGGACGTCCGTCCCGGCCGACGCGCTGCTGATGCTGACCGGACCCATCACCGCGATTCCGCTGTGGCTCTTCGCCATCGCCGCCCCCCGGCTGCCGCTGGGCGTGGTCGGGATCCTGCAGTACCTGGCGCCGACCATCCAGTTCATGATCGGCGTCCTCGTCGTCGGCCAGCACGTCACGCCCACCTACTGGCTGGGCTTGGTCCTGGTCTGGATCGGCTCGGCCGTCTACCTGCGCGAGGCGCTGAGCGGGACGCGGGCGTCCACACCGGACGCGACCGGCGGCAGCGCGCACTAGCCTGCCGGCCAAGGAGGACGGATGGAGCCCGAGCAGGTCGAGACCCTCACCAAGCAGGTCACGGCGCCGTCCCCCACGGACCCGCGCAAGCCGCCGCTGCGGCGCCTGCCGGCCTCGGCGTGGCGGTACGCCTTCCGGCGGCGAGGTGGACGCCGAGCTCGAGCGCGTTCGCGAGCTGCTGGCGGGTATCGAGGCCGAACGGTCGATCCAGCTCCCGCCCCGGGACGTCTCGATGATCAAGGCGGTGGTGGCCGCCGAGGAGAAGTTCGTCACCCAGGGGCGGCGCCTGCGCACCGAACGGCCGGACGCGTCCGCGCCCGAGGGATAACGTAAAGGGCATGACCGGTGCCGCCTTCTCCAGCAAGTACCCGCCGTCCGAGACCACGTTCCGGGGGGCCATCACGATGCGGCTGGCGTCCGGCGGGGCGGACGTGGAGGAGCTCGTCGACGAGTTCACCGAGTTCGCCCAGAACTTCGCCGAGTTCTTCCCCGAGGACGCCCCCGTCGCCCCGGCCGACGTGCCGGCGGTCGTGGACGAGGTCGTGGACGCCTACAACGAGGTCGTCACCGAGCTCTCACCGGACGCGGCCGCGCTCATGGCGTCCCTCGACGAACTCTTCGAGGCGGGCATCCTGTTCAGCTACGGGGACGCCTTTGAGGCGTCCGATGCGATGGAGGACCTCGAGGACGCCCTGGCGCAGATCGAGGCCGGCGGCGGACGCCTACGCGGCTACCTCTACTCGCTCATCGGCGACCTGGACGAGATGGTGCTGCACGGACGCCTCGAGATCGCCTTCGGCACGTTCGACGCCGACAGTGCGGCCGTGCCGGCGGTCGCGGCCGAGGCCGTCCGGATCCTCACCAAGAACGGGCTGAAGGCGTCCTGGTCGGGCGAAGCGGACGCCCCGATCGTGGTCGAACCGATCGTCGTCGACACCCCGCTGGTCGACGCCGAGGACCACGAATGCGATGGTTCCTGCGGGCACGATCACGAGCATTAGCCGCCGCTGTAGCGAATGGCGCTAGGAATTCCCGAACCGGGCACCGACGCCAGCGTAGGCTCGCAGGCGGTCGCAAGAAAGGTCGAAACCGTGCGCAAGATGTTGAGTGGCAACGAAGCCATCGCGCTGGGGGCTTGGGAGGCGGGGGTGGCCGTCGGCTGCGGCTACCCGGGGACGCCGTCCACCGAGATCCTCGAGGCGTTGATCCATTACCCCGACCTCTACACCGAGTGGTCGGTCAACGAGAAGGTCGCCCTCGAAGTGGGCCTCGGCGCCTGCATCGCCGGTGGGCGGGCCCTGGTGACGATGAAGCACGTCGGCGTCAACGTCGCCGCAGACCCCCTGTTCACGGCCGCCTACACCGGCGTCAACGCGGGCTTGGTCGTCGTGACCGCGGACGACCCGTCCATGCACAGCTCGCAGAACGAGCAGGACAACCGGCACTACGCGATCGCCGCGAAGCTGCCGATGTTCGAGCCCTCGACCCCCGCCGACGCACGGCAGTTCACCCGCTGGGCCTTCGAGCTGAGCGAGGGGCACGACACGCCGTGCTTCGTCCGGACCACGACCCGCCTCTCGCACAGCAAGGGCGTCGTGGACGACGTCGACCTGACCATCAAGCCGGCCAAGCACCCGGTCGGCGTCGACCAGAACCCCGCCAAGTACGTGATGATCCCCGGCCACGCCCGCGGACGCCGCCTCGCCGTCGAGGCCCGCATGGGCGAGCTCGCCCGGGTCGTCGAGACGCATCCGGCGAACATCCTCGAGCGCCGCGGCAGCGTCGGCGTGATCACCTCCGGCGTCCCGTACAGCTACGTCCGTGAAGTGCTGCCGGACGCGTCCGTGCTCAAGCTGGGCATCGTCAATCCGCTGCCCGAGCAGTTGATCCGCGACTTCGCGGCGTCCGTCGAGACGCTGTACGTCGTCGAGGAGCTGGACCCGATCATCGAGACCCAGGTTCGCGCGTGGGGCATCACCTGCCACGGCAAGGACACCTTCCCGACCATCGGCGAGTTCTCGCCCGAGGTGCTGCGCGCCTCGCTCGGACTGAGCGTGCCGGCGTCCGTGCCGGACGGCCACATCGAGGTGCCCCCGCGGCTGCCCGGCCTGTGCACCGGCTGCCCGCACGGCCACGTCTTCGACGTGCTCCGCGAGCGCGGGCTCTACGTGTCGGGCGACATCGGCTGCTACAGCCTCGGTGTCCTGCCGCCCTACCGGATCATGGACACTCTCGTCGACATGGGTGCGTCGTTCACGATGGCCCACGGCATGGACATCGTGCTGGCCCAGGCCGGGCAGAGCCACACCGAGCGCGCCCACGTCTCGGCCGTCATCGGGGACTCGACGTTCGCGCACTCCGGCATCACCGGCCTGCTCAACGCCATCTGGAACAAGCGCGACGGCCTGTTCGTCGTCCTCGACAACGGCACGACCGCGATGACCGGCGCCCAGGAGAACCCGATGTCCGGCGAACGGATGGGCCACGAGAACTCGACCCACGTCGACTACACCCTGCTGTGCCGGGCCCTCGGGATGCCCGAGGAGAACGTCGCGGTGGTGGACGGCAACAACAAGGCGCTCATCGCCCAGACCATCGACGAACTCGCCGCCAAGCCGGGCGTGAAACTCCTCGCGGCCGTCGGCCTCTGCATCATGGAGGCCAAGGACCTGTCGAAGTCCGGCAAGCTCGAAGAGAAGAAGGCCTGGCGCGCGCTCGAACTCAGCGCGGTCTGCAAGGGGGCCGACCGTGGCTGAGAACGTCACCAACGTCTTGATGGTCGGCGTCGGCGGCCAGGGCATCATCCTGGCGTCCGACATCCTCGCCGAGGCTGCGATGCTCGCCGGTCTGGACGTCAAGAAGTCCGAGGTGCACGGCATGAGCCAGCGCGGCGGACCGGTGTTCAGCCACGTCCGGTTCGGGCCGGAGGTGCACTCCCCCGTCATCGGCCGCGGCGAGGCCGACGTCATCTACGCACTGGAGCGCATGGAGCTGCTGCGCTGGGCGCCGTGGGCGCGTCCCGGGGCGACGGCGATCTACGCGGACACCGACATGCTGCCGACGGGCATCGCCGCCTACCCGGCCGACATCGACGACGAGATCGCGTCCCGGTTCGGACGGGTCGTCCGGTTCGACATGCGGGAGCTCCGCAGCCAGATCAACCCGAAGGCCAAGAACACGGTCCTGCTCGGCGCGGTCTCGATGCTGACCGACCTACCCCTGGACGCCTACGCCCAAGCCATCACCGAGTTGGTGCCGCCCGGCACGGCCGAGGCGAACCTGAAGGGCTTCGAGGTCGGACGCCGCGTGGCGGCCTCCGCCCTCGGCGTCCGCTTGGAGTCTGAGACGAGCTAAGCGACACCCCGGCGTCCGGCACCGTGTAGCCATGTGGAACGACGGGGTCCAGACGCTGCCGGTCGCGGAGCTGCGGCGGCTGCAGGCCGAGCGCCTGCGAGCGCAGGTGCGGCGGCTGTACGAGCGGGTGCCGTTCTACACCCAGCGACTGGACGCCGCGGGCGTCCGGCCCGACGACATCGAGACACTCGACGACATCGCGCGGCTGCCGTTCACGTCGAAGTGCGACATGCGGGAGGTGTTCCCGTTCGGGCTGCTCGCAGTCGACCGGTCCGAGATCGTCGAGGCGCACATGTCGTCCGGCACGACGGGCAAGCCGGTCGTGGACGCCTACACGCGCGGCGACCTCGAGCTGTGGGGCGACGTCATGGGACGCACCCTCGACATGGGCGGCGTCGGGGCATCCGACATCGTTCAGGTGGCGTACGGCTACGGACTCTTCACGGGCGGCTTCGGCGCCCACTACGGCGGGCAGGCGTTGGGGGCCATGGTGCTGCCGGTCTCGTCCGGCAACACGCACCGCCAGCTCGACACGCTGGTCGATTTCGGCACGACGGCGCTCTGCTGCACGCCCTCGTATGCCCTCTACATCGCCGAGTACGCCGCCAAGCACGGGGTGGACGCCGCCGCGCTGCCCCTGCGGGTCGGCTTCTTCGGCGCCGAGCCCTGGAGCCTCGAGATGCGCGCCGACATCGAGCGCCGGCTGGGCATCAAGGCGTTCGACATCTACGGGCTGACCGAGATCATCGGCCCCGGCGTCGGCGCCGAATGCCCTGGTCAGGACGGCCTGCACATCTTCGAAGACCACTTCTACCCCGAGATCGTGGACCCGGACTCGGGGCGTCCGCTGCCGGACGGCGAACGCGGCGAGCTGGTGCTGACGACGCTGACCCGCGAGGGGACGCCGGTGCTGCGCTACCGGACGCGCGACATCACCTACCTGATGCCGGAGCCCTGCGCGTGCGGGCGGACGTCTCGGCGCATCCACCGGCTGATGGGACGCACCGACGACATGCTGATCGTCCGCGGGGTCAACGTGTTCCCGCAGCAGATCGAGCAGGTGCTGCTGCGCGTGGCGGACGTCGAGCCGCACTACCGGATCATCGTCGACCGCGACGGCAGCATGGACACCCTCACCGTCGAGGTCGAGATGAGCGAGTCGCTGTTCAGCGACGACCTCGGCGACGTGCTGGCGCTGGAACGCGCGATCGAGCGGGAACTGCACGCGGAGACCGGCATCCAGGCGCGGTGCGTCCTGGTCAACCCACAAACCATCGAGCGCTCAGAGGGCAAGGCCAAGCGCGTGTTCGATCGACGAAAGGTCACCACCCATGCTTGAGGACGAGCACGTTTTCGAGCTTCGCCAGGTCTCGGTCTTCCTCGAGAACCGTCCGGGCGTGCTGGCCGACGCCACCCGCACGCTGGCGTCCGCGGAGGTCAACCTGCGGGCGGCGATGATCGCCGAGACGGAGCGGTTCGGCATCCTGCGGGTCATCACCGATTCCCCGGCCGCCGCCGTCGCGGCCCTCGAGTCCGCCGGGTTCCGGACCAAGCTGACCGACGTCGTGGGCGTCGAGGTGCCAGACCACGCGGGCGGGCTGGCCGAGCTGCTGGACGTCTTCGAAGGCTCGAGCGTCAGCATCGAGTACCTCTACGCCGAGCTAGCCGGACGCCTCGGCCGCGCCCTGCTGATCATGAAGCTCACGCCCCGCGATGAGGCGCTCAAGCTGCTGCGCGAGGCGTCCCTGTACTGACGGCGCCGTTCGGCGTCGAGGGCAGGCAGGCACACGGCCCAAGGGCGCGTGCGGCGAGTTCGTCCCACCCGGGATCACTCGGCCCAGGAGATCGAAGCGGGGCGCGCCCGCGGGACCGCACGGGCGTCAGCGGCGCTCTGGAAGTCCCGTAATCACGACGCCGCCGACGGCGTTGAGCAAGGGGGTCAGCCCCGCGCCATAGCCCTCGGTGCGCCACAGGTAGTTCACGCCAGTCTCGGTATCACGGAGGATCTGCGTCTTGTAGATCGCGCCCTCAGAATGGACGACCTCGAAACGTGGGGGTTCTTTTGCCATGGCCTCAGGCTAGAACGTGCTGCATCAAACGCTCGCGCTCGCCTCCACCCCGACCGTTGGACCCGCGTGGCCTACCCCCCATCGAAGCGAGCCTGCTGCGACGGCGTCCACGACAGACTTGGCCAACCATTTGACGTGAGCCAACGTGCCGACGGTGTACCACGTGCCAGGATCAACCCATGGTCGAGTACGTCACGGACGCTGGTGCGGTCACGCCCGACATGATCTCCGGACTCTTCGTCGGGTGGCCCGATCCACCGACGCCGCAGCAGTTGGTGGACGTCATGGACTACGAGAAGCTAGGTTTCACCGGCTTCGCGGGTGCCGGCATCCGGAACCCGCGGGCGATCGGCGAGTTACGACTTCTGTAGATCCGCCAGCACCTCAGGATCCTGGGCGTCCAACCAGTCGCAGAGCCAGCGGAACGACACCAACTGGACGCCGGGCGTCTTGCCGAACTCGGTCATCAGCTTGAGCAGGTTCTGCTGGTAGATACCGCCGAGCCAGGGCGAGAGGTGGTTGCCGATGATCAGCGGCGCGCGGTTCGTGGACATGCACATCTTGAGCCCGGCTCGCAGCGAGTCGAGGTGCTCCGCCTGCCAGGTCGCACGCTGGGCCGGGGTGCCGGTGTTCTTACCGCCCGCCTGGGTGAAGTAGTAGTTGTAGTCCATGGGCAGGCTCGAGCCGGTCCGGAACGGCACGGCGAACATCGACATGTCGTAGATGCCGTAGCTGTTCTTGACCGGCCAGCCCTTCTTGCGGACGCCGGACGAGTCGTACCGGAACCCGTGCTTCTTCGCGATGGGCATCAGGGTGGCGGCACCTGCCAGGAGGGGCGTCCGGGCACCGACGAGTTCCTTCGTGTAGTCGAAGGGCAGCGGATCGATGTCGGTCCAGCCGGTGTTGGTGCGCCAGTGGGTCACGAGCTTGATGGCCTCGTTGAGCTCGACTTCCCAGTCGTCGCTGGTCCAGGTCTTGGCGCCGCCGTCGAAGTGCCCGTTGAAGTGCGTGCCCATCTCGTTGCCGTACTTCCACGCCATCGCTGCGTTCTCGATGGTCCGGCGCACGGTCAGGTCGGACATGTACGGAATGTCGGACGCCCCCGGCTTGCGCTTGGGCGGGTGGTACTCGGTCTTCTTGGACTGCGGCAGGAAGTACAGGCCCGACAGGAACATCGTCTGGGTGCCCTGCACCTCGTGCGCCGCCTTGATGTAGGCCTGCACCCGGTTCTCGTCGCCGGACACGCCGTCCCAGCTGAACACCACGAACTGCGGCGGCTTCTCACCCTTGGCCAGCTTCTTGATCTCTCGCTGGAAGGGCTGCGGGTCTGGCGACGGCGCCTGGGAGCCGTCCCCGATCGGGTCGCCGAGCTTGACGTCCGGTTCCCCCCAAGCACCATCGGACGCCGTCGCCGCCGGCGTGGTCTGGCTCGGCTTGGCCGAGGTCGAGGTTGAGGACGCGGCCGCGCTCGTCGAGCCCGACGCGGTCGAGGGCGTCGTGACAACGGGGGCCCCTGGCGCGGTGCACGCCGCGAGGCCCGCAGCGCTGGTGGCGAGGCCGAGGCCCATGAGGGCGCGCCTGTGGAGCATGAAGTACCTGCCGTTTCGTGGGTGGTGGGCTGGTTGGTTCCGCGGAAAGACTAGCGACCCGCGTTGAGATGACGCCTAGAGCGGCCTGAGAAGCACCCTGATCGTGCCCTCCTTGAGTCTTGGACGCCGCCCAGACGCCTCGCCTCACTCCTGGGCAAGAGATCGCCCGCACTGGCCCGGACGGACCGGCAAGTGCTGCGGCATCCCCCTAAAGACCACCAGCGAGGCCAGCGCGGACCGTCCCGACGACCCCCGCGACGGTGGCGAGGATCGTCAACGCCACCCCCACCCACACGATGGGCATGCCGATGCCGTCAGGCTCGATCGAGGCCGAGGTGAGCCCGAGGACGATGACCCCCAGCGCCCCCAGCAGCCACACCATGAGCCGCTCCCCCGCCCGATACACCCGTTGGGCGTTCCCTTCGGTCACGGCCACCGAGTCGTTGAACACCCGCGGGAAGCGCGACAGCACGCTGATCCCCACCATCATCACGGTCAGCACGCCGAAGACCACGAAGATGCTGGACTTCGGACCCCAGCCGTCCGGCTGGCCCCCGACGCCGAAGTGCGTCGGCACCGTCTCCGGCAATCCGGGGTACGTCATCGGCAGCAGGATCCCCGCCGCGAGCACCGGGACGCCGCCGCGCCGGGCACCTTGCGCAGGCCTCACCGGGTCGCCGGTCGGCTCGTGCAGCGACCCCATCGCGACGGGGCCTCACCGCCCGGGGCAGCCACGCCGTGCGGCGGCGTCCACCACAATGAGATGCTGACCGTCGGACAGGAGGACCCATGCCGGACACCAAACCGTTGGCGGAAGACCCCCAGGCCTACCAGGCCAAGGAGGCGTCCGCCGGCTCGCACGCACCCCGGATCAACGCGCTCCGCGCGGCGGTGCTGGGCGCCAACGACGGGATCGTGTCCACGGCCGGCATCCTGACCGGCGTCGCCGGCGCCACCATGGAGTTCGCCGCGCTGCTCACCGCGGGCGTCGCGGGCGTGACGGCCGGCGCCCTGTCGATGGCTGTCGGCGAGTACGTGTCGGTCAGCGCCCAGCGCGACTCCGAGTCGGCGCTCCTGGCCAAGGAACGGCGCGAGTTGGAAGAGATGCCCGAGGAGGAGCTGGCCGAGCTGACGTCGCTCTACGTCGACAAGGGACTCACCCCGGAGCTGGCCGCCCAGGTTGCCCGGCAGCTCCACGACCACGACGCCCTCGCCGCGCACGCCGAGGCCGAACTGGGCATCGACCCCAACGAGCTGACCAACCCCACCCACGCCGCGATCTCGTCGGCCCTGGCCTTCGCCGCCGGGTCGATGCTGCCGCTGGCCGCCATGCTGCTCGCGCCGACGGCGTCCAAGATCTACGTGACGATCGCCGCCGTGGTGGCGGCCCTGGCCCTCACCGGCTACTTCGGGGCCCGCTGGGGCGGCACGCCCGTGGGCAAGTCGATGGCGCGCAACGTCGTGGGCGGGCTGGTCGCGATGGGCGTCACCTACTGGATCGGACGCCTCGTCGGCCTCGCCCTCTGATCCTGGGTCCGCCCGGCCGCCTCAAGACAGAGCGGACGCCTCGCCGGCCTCGCTCTGAGGCTGGCACCTGAACGGGCGTCAGTGCGGCAGCAGGCTCATCACCCAGCTGGACACGAACGCCCAGATGGCCATCAACAGGACGCCTCCCACGAAGAGCCCGAGAATCGTCATCGACTTCCACGCCTCCGCCCGCTGCGCCCGGATCACCCAGAAGTTGACGAATACGCCCACCGCGGCGAGCGCGATGGCGAAGGGGTTCCCTCCGAACAAGAACAGAACCGGCAGGAAGGCGATGATGAACAGGAACGGCGGGCTCGGCTCCCCGGTGGCATAGCTCGCGTCGCCGATGGTGAGCACCGGCTGGTCGGTGAAGTAGCGCCCCTTCAGCTTCGCCTTGACGGGCTGCCCGTCGGTGCCGGGCAGCAGGTAGAAGCCGCCCTCGCTCTTGGCGCGGACGCCGTCGACGGTGAGCACGTGTCCGCGCCACAGATCGTTGGCCAGGCCGACCGCACCCTGGACGCCGGGAAGAATGGCTCGCGAATTCACAGTCCGTCAGGCTACCTGGGCGCTGAGTCGCGGCCGAAACCGGCGCGCCACATCAGTCGTCGGTCTCTCCCCAGGCGGGCGGCGGGAACATGCTGATCGTCGGGATGGGTCGGGTCGGAGGGCCCGACTCGGTGCCGCCCGAGACAGCGAACGGGACCTCGATGGCCACGGTGGTGCCCACTCCGGGGCTGGCCTCCCGACGGAAGGTGCCACCGACAAGCCGGACGCGCTCGCGCATGCTGCCGGTGCCGGTTCCGTCGATGCCGGCGCGTCCGTGGCCGTCGTCAGCGATCCTGACCGCCAGCATGTCGTCGATCCGCTCGACGGACACCGTCACCGACGTCGCCTGGGCGTGCTTGATGATATTCGTGAGTGCTTCTTGGACGACCCGGTAGATGGCCAGGTCGCGTTCGGCGTCCGGGGTGACCCAGCCGGCGAACTGAAGGTCCGTGGAGAGGCCCAGTTGGCGGGCATCGTCCAGCAGGGACGCCAGCGCCGGCTTGAGTCCGAGGTCGGCGAGGGCGCCGGGCCGAAGCTGCCGGGACAAGGACCGCACGTGCTCCAGCGTCGTCCGGGTGGCGTCCGAGACGGCCTCCAACTCCGCTTCCAACTCGGGAGGCGCAGCCTTGCCTACGTCCCGGAGCCGAAGCAGCAAGAAGGTGAGGTTCTGGCCGATCTCGTCGTGGAGGTCGCGTCCGAGGCGAGCGCGTTCGTCCTCATGCGCCCGCAGAGCAGCCCTCGCGGTGGCCGTCCGTTCGTTCTCGAGTCTGTCCAGCATCGCGTTGTACGTGGCCGCGAGCGTACGCAGCTCGGGAGCCGCGCCAGCCGGAAGCACGATGGGCTCATCGGATCGATGCGCGATGGCTTCCCGGAGCTCCGACATCCCCGTGAGGCCGTAGCTCGCCATGGCGGCGTTGACCAGCAACAGCGACGCGAAGCCCAGAATCAGGATGAATAGTTGGTCGCTGGTTGGCGGGACCGAGACAGTAACCAGCCCGAACGCGAGAGCCAGGAACGCCACCGCCAAGGCGACCGCGTTTGCGAGGAACAGCCGCCAGAACATGGGCATGCTGCGCACTCTATGTCCGTTGCCGGTGTCGCGGTATCGTCGGGGAGATTCGGATCGGGGTGAGATGGCACAGGAGCAGGCGACTGGGGCGCTCACCTCTGCTGAATTGTCGTTCCTGCCGAAGCTCGGCATCGGCTTCGCGGCCCTCCTGCTGCTGTACGCGGGGCTATCCAGTTCGACGCTGATGGGACCGGGTATCGGGGCCTCGTCCGGTGGCATTTTCGGGCCGGACGCGACGCTGCTGGCGCCCGCTACCCTCGCATTCTCGATCTGGACCGTGATCTACCTCGGCCTGTTCGGCTGCGCCGTCCTGGTGTGGTTCCCGGACTCCCGGTCCAATGAGCGGAGACGCACCGGGGTGTGGCCGGCCGCCATGTCGATGCTGCTGAACATGCTGTGGATCACCGCCGCCATGCGCGGCATCGTCTGGGCGACGATTCCCCTGGTGCTGGCAGTGCTGGCATCCGTGATCATGCTCCTCGAACGCGTCCGCGGACGCCGCGCGGCAGGTCCGGCCGCCGCGATCATCGTCGAAGGCACGTTCGGGCTCTATTTGGGCTGGCTGCTCGTGGCGTCAGCGGCCAACGTGATGGCGGTCGTTCGCCACGGAGGCTCGAATCCGGCGGGTGCGGCGTCCCAGGCCCTTGCCGTCATCTTGCTGCTCGTCGTGATCGCCGCCGCGGTGGCCGCGTCGATCCGCTATCCCCGAGTTTGGGGCATCCCGATCGCGGTGTGCTGGGCGCTGATCTGGATCATCCGTCAGCGCACGCACGGTGCCCTGTCGTCGCCGCTGATCGCGGGGCTGGCCTTCGCGGGCGCTGTCGCTGTCACGCTCGCCTTCGTCTGGCCACTGATGCGCGGGTCCGCACCCCAGGTGAGGGCTGCGGACGGTGCGGCTAGCCTGGCGAACGTGCCAAGAACCGGACGCTGATGGAACGACTCAAGGACGGGTTCGTCCTCAAGGAGCGCTATCGCCTCAGGCGACGGATCGCATCCGGCGGAATGGGCGCGGTCTGGGAGGCCAACGACGAGCTGCTTCATCGGCCCGTGGCGATCAAGATCATGCACCCGCACACAGCGTCCGAGCAGGTGTTCGCCCGCCGCTTTCGGGACGAGGCGCAGTATGCCGCGAAGTTGCGGTCGTCCAACATCGTCAACGTCTACGACTACGGCGAGGACCACGGGTTGGCCTTCCTCGTCATGGAGTTGGTGACCGGCAAAACGATCGCCCAACTGATCGCCACACGAGGGCCCTTGGAGCCCGAGTTCGTCCGCTCGGTGGTGATCCAGGTGGCGTCCGCCCTGGCCGAAGCGCACGAGTGGGGCATCATCCATCGTGACGTGAAGCCCAGCAACATCCTCGTCACAGCGTCCGGGGAGGCCAAACTCAGCGACTTCGGGATCGCCCGCGCGGTCCAAGGCGAGCCCCTCACGCAGCATGGCGAAGTGCTGGGGACGCCGCAGTACCTCAGCCCTGAGCAGGCCACCGGACAGCCCGCGTCGCCTGCGAGCGATCTCTATGCCTTGGGCGTCGTCGCCCACGAGATGCTCACCTCGGTGAAGCCGTTCGATGGCGCCACACCCGTCGCCATCGCGCTCGCCCACGTCAACGAGCCGCCGCCGCCCCTTCCTTCGTCGGTCCCGTCCGACCTGGCCGAGTTGGTCAGCCGCTGCCTGTCCAAGGATCCAAGACTTCGACCGGCGTCCGCCGACGCGGTGATCCAAGACCTGCAGCCGAACACGGGCGGGCTGCGCATGGTTCCGGTGCCGCCGTTGCCCGACAGACGCCCACCGGCACCTCCCCTGACGCCTGCTTCACCCACGACCGGGCGCCAGCCGCTAGCCCCCGATCTGGTCAACCCGCGCCGCACTCAACAGGTGCTGGCGGTGGCAGCTACGCTGCTGGTGGTCGTGCTGTGCCTGGCGGCCCTGTTCCTCTAGGACCCCCATGCCCACCAAGCCCGCCGCCATCCTGCTCGCAGACGACCACGCGCTCGTGCGCCAGGGCGTCCGCATGATCTTGAACTCACAGCCCGACCTGAAGGTGGTCGCCGAGGTCGGGGACGGGGCGTCCGCGGTGGAGCGGGTGGTCGCGGGCGGCATCGATCTGGCGATTCTCGACATCACGATGCCGCGGATGACCGGCCTGCAGGCCGCGCGGGAGCTGTCGCGCAGGGGGTCGCAGGTGCCGATCCTGATCCTGTCGATGCACGACAACGAGCAGTACCTTTTCGAGGCGCTGAAGCACGGCGCGGCCGGCTACGTGCACAAGGCCGAGGCCGACCGCGACCTGATCACGGCATGCCGCTCGGCGCTGCGGGGCGAGCCGTTCCTGTACCCGGGGGCCGTGACGCGCCTGATCCGGGACTACGTGGCCAAGGGGTCCGAGAGCGCCTCCTCCTCGCTGCTCACCCCCCGCGAGGAGGAGATCCTCAAGCTCATCGCCGAGGGCCACAGCGGCAAGGAGATCGCCGACATGCTGGTGCTGAGCCCCAAGACCGTCGAGCGCCATCGCGCCAATCTGCTCGAAAAGCTCGGCATGAAAGACCGCCTCGAGCTCACCCGCTTCGCGATCCGGACAGGCCTGATCGAGCCCTGATCCGCCGTCGTTGGGGGTCGGCACCCATCGGCGCTGACTGCACCATGCAGGTTCCGTCTGCGGCGTTGGTCCCTGTCGGAGGCGTCCGTAGGTTGGGTTTTGCCAGGCACGGAGCCCGGCGTTTACCTCTCGAAAGGACCGATCATGGGTTTCTTGCTGTGGATCATCATCGGCGGTATCGCCGGCTGGATCGCCTCGATGATCATGAAGACCGACGCCCAGCAGGGCGTGCTGCTGAACATCCTCGTCGGCATCGTCGGCGGCCTCGTGGGCGGCTGGGTGCTGGGCCTGTTCGGCTTCCAACCCGAGGGCAACGGCCTCATCGCCTCCCTGCTGACCGCCGTTCTCGGCGCCGTGATCCTGCTCGGTGTGGTCCGCGCGGTCACCGGCCGCCGTCCGCTGCCCCGCTAACCGACCACGTCCACCCGAAAGAGTCCGATGACCACGTACGCGTCCTTCGCCGAAGCCGTTCAGGCCAAGGCCGATTCCACCACCCTCGCCCACTACGTGGTCGACACGGTGTCGAGCTTTGCCGAAGGCGCGGACGTGGTCTTCGACTTCCTGACCTCGGACGCCGTCGGCTCGTTCTGCCGGTCGCTCGGCATCCGGCGCAACTGGGCCGAACTGACCCTGGACGAGATCGCCCCCGCCGATCGGCACGGACTCAACGTCGTGCCCCGCGGCGAGGCCGACAAGATTCTGGGCCTGCTCGCGGCGTTGATCCGCGATGGCTATCTCAAGCCGTCCGAGGGCGGAAAGCCCGTCCAGAACGTCCTCAACGACTTCATGAGCGAGCCCAAGACCTTCTTGGACGCCCCCACGCTCGGCCACCTCGACGAGTTCGCGTACGCCCTCGCCGTCGAGCTGGAGCACGGTCGCGAGCGCGGCCAGAACGTCACCATGAACCATCCGCTGTTGACGGGCATGGTCGTCCTGGCCCACCTCACCGAGGACACGCTCTACTACGCCCGCCTCCGCGTCATGGAGGCCGAGGGCGAGCTTTTCAACATGCAGCTCAAACGGACGCCGTACGCGGACCTCCGCGATCAACTAGCGCTGCTGCAGTACGCCAAGAGCCTCTTGGCCGCCCGCATGGACGAAAAGCTCGCGCAGGCTTCGGCCTGACTCGTCGGACACCGTAGGTGCCGGGAGCGATCCCGGCGCCTACGGTGTTCGCATGTCCGAGCCCGCCGCGCGCCGCACCCGTCCTCGGGATGCGCTGGGGCGTCCGCTGGACTGGGACGCCGTCGGCGTACCGCCGGTCGACGACTCCCCCCGACCCCCGATCGAGACCCTGGACGCCGCACGTGCTCTGATCGCCTCGGGGCGTCCCTTCGCGGCGCACGAGGTGTTGGAGGGCCGCTGGAAGTCCTGCCCGGAAGCCGAGCGCGGCCTATGGCAGGGGCTGGCTCAATTGGCCGTCGCGCTCACCCACGCCGGACGCGGGAACGCGCGCGGGGCGTCCAGATTGGTCGAACGCGGCGCTGGACGCCTCGCCGAGTACGAGGCGACGTCAGGCCCCACCTATGGCCTCGACTTGGGTCGAGTGGTGGCGGGCGTCCGACGGGCCGTGGGCTGAGGACGTCCTGACCTCTGGCTCTGTGTGAGTCTGCTTCATCGCTGGCTGAGCTCGTCGAAGCCGCAGCGGCCAGGGCGTCGACAGGCTCAGCCGACGGAGGCCTCGCGGCCCACCTCTCAGCGATTGCCGCCGGCCGGATCAGTCCTCCGGCCAGGACCAGCCGTCCATCCGGTCGAGGAAGTGGTCGGACGCCGTGCCCGCGTCGAAGGGCACGACGCGGGCGAACTCGAGCACCTGCAGCGCGTTGTAGACGCCCGAGGAGAATTCCTCGGCGAAGAGCACGGCCAACGCATGGCGTTGCTCCTCGGTCAGCCCCGCGAGCAGGACGTTCATCTCGTGCTGGTCGGGCGAGGCGTCGTCGACGGCCTCGGCGTTCTCGTTCCAGACGCCCGCCCGGACGCGGTGCGCGGACACTTGCCCTTGGCCGTCGCGGCACTGCACGACGAGGGCGTCGATGACGGTTCGGTACAGGAAGCGATCGTCGGTCATGGCTCTATCTTGACCCACGAAGCCCACTTGTACGCTGACCGTCGTGTTCAAGAACTACAGCCTCGAGGTGCGCAGCTGCGGACTGCACGGGCACGTCACGTACGCGCCGTCCGAGGCCAACCTGGCCGCCCGGCTGCGGATCCCCACCCCGTGGGGCGAGGCCTGGCGCTGCCTGCGCTGCGGCGACTACGTCATCGGCAAGCCGGCCGGAGCCGGGCCGGCGGACCAGGCCCCGGTCATCCTGCGCGGCAAGGCGCTGCGGGACGCCGTCATCCTGCGCGTGCTGGCCGTCGACAAGACCCTGCGCGGCCTGCTGATCGGGGTCATCGCGTTCGGCATCTTCCAGTTCAACGGCCACCAGGACTCGGTGCGGCAAACCCTCGACACGTACCTCCCGCTGCTGCGTCCGCTGGGTGCCCAGCTGGGAATCAGCATCGAGGACCTGAACGCCATGCACTGGATCCAGCAGGCGTTGGCGCTGCCGGCGTCGACCGTTCGCCTGGCTGCCCTGGGCATCGGGCTCTACGCCTGCCTCAACATCGTCGAGGGCGTCGGCCTGTGGCTGATGAAGCGGTGGGGCGAGTACGTCGCGGTGATCGCCACCTCGCTGTTCCTGCCTTTGGAGATCCACGAGTTGATCGTCAAGATCACGCCCCTGCGCATCGGCGCGCTGGTCGTCAACCTCTTCTTGGTCGCCTACCTGGTGTTCAGCAAACGGCTCTTCGGCGTCCGCGGCGGCGCGAAGGCGCACCACGCGGAGCGCGAGAGCACGTCGCTGCTTGAGGTCGAACTCGCCGCTGCCGGACAGCGGCTCCGTCGCGACGGTGGCCGGACCACCCGACCCATCCCGGACGCCGCTGGCGTGGCTCCGTCCGTGGTGGCGTCGGGGGCTGAGGTCGCAAGGGTGGCCGAGGGGCCACGGACGTGACGACAGCACCGCCCGTCGTGGCGTCCGGGGCTCAGCCACCAGCGGTCGGCGACGCGCCTGCGAAGCCGGCGACGGCGGCCGTGAACCCGACCGAGGCGGATGGCGCGCGCGAGGCGTCCGGTGTTGAATGACTTGGTGACCGACCTCGCGAACGTCCCGGCCGCTTCGACCACCGCCCCCGGCGCGGCCCAGGAGGTGACGCTCGTCATCTTCGGGGCGTCCGGCGACCTGACCCACCGGCTGCTACTGCCCGGACTGGGCACCCTGCTCAACTCGACCGGACGGTTCGCCGTGACGGTCATCGGAGCGGCCATGGACGACGTCAGCGATGACGCGTGGAAGCAGCTCGTTCGGGACGCCTTGACCGAGGCCAAGACCAAGCCCGCCCGCATCGAGGAGATCGTCGCGCGGACGCGGTACGTCAAGATCGACGTCACCGATCCACAGGCCATCGGGCCCTTCGTGTCTACGCTGCCGCCAAACTCGGTGCTGTACTTCGCGCTGCCGCCGGCCGTCACCATCAAGGCTTGTCAGGCCCTGGTCGGCGTCACTCTGCCTGAGGGCCTCCGCCTCGGGCTGGAGAAGCCGTTCGGCACCAGCGGCTCGACAGCCCACGACTTCAACACCCTGCTGGCCAAGCTCGTGCCGGAGCGGCAGATCTTCCGCATCGACCATTTCCTGGGCAAGGCGACGGTCTTGAATCTGCTCGGGCTCCGGTTCACCAACCGGATCTTCGAGCCGGTCTGGAACGGCGAGAACATCGAGTCCGTCGCGATCGTCGTTGACGAGGTGCTGGCCCTCGAAGGCCGCGCCGGCTACTACGACCGCAACGGCGCCCTGCGAGACATGATCCAGAGCCACCTGCTGCTGGTCATGGCCTTGTTTGCGATGGAGGAGGTGGCGTCCATCGACGAGCGCGAGGTGCGCGATCTCGTGGCCCACACCCTCCGGGCGACGAGCCTGTGGACGGGCGACCCGGTCACCAGCTCGCGCCGCGCCCGCTACACGGCTGGCCACATCGGCGACCGCGAAGTGCCCGACTACACCGCCGAGGACGGCGTCGATCCGGCCCGCAACACCGAGACGCTCGCCGAGGTCGACCTGCGCGTCAACAACGCCCGCTGGGCGGGGGTCAAGTTCACGCTGCGGTCCGGCAAGGCGCTGGGCGACGAGCGCAACGGCATCACCGCGATCTTCAAGCCCGTCGCGCACGTGCCGGTCGGGTTCAAAGGCGAGGCGCCGCGCAACGTGCTCTCCATCGGGATCAAGCCGCAGACCATCGCGCTGCAGTTGTCGACGAACGGCGCCGGAGACAAGTTCGACCTCGAAGAGACCGTGCTCTCGACCGACCTCGACGACAGCCCGTTGCGTCCCTACGGCGAGATCCTGGAGTTCATCTTCGAGGGCAACCCGATCCTGTCGGTCCGCGGCGACGTCGCCGAGGAGTGCTGGCGGATCGTGGGTCCGGTCCTGGATGCATGGGCGTCCGGAGCGGTGCCCATGTCGACCTACCGCGCCGGCTGGGCGGGTCCGACCGACTGGGTCTGAGCCCTTCGACAAGCTCAGGGACCGCGACTACCTGCCCCTCGCCGCGGCGTAGCGCTCCAGCGCCACGGCCCGCTCGGCCGCGTGATCGACGATGGGGCGCGGGTAGTCGTGGGCGTAACCGTCGGCGTGTTTCCACGGACGATGCGCGGACGCCCCTGGCAGGTGAGCCAGCTCCGGCACCCAGCGTCGCACGTAGTCGCCGTGCGGATCGAAGCGCTCGCCCTGGCTGACGGGGTTGAAGATGCGGAAGTAGGGGGAGGCGTCCGTGCCGGTGCCGGCGGTCCACTGCCAGCCGTGCGCGTTGGACGCCAAGTCGCCGTCGATCAGGTGGTCCAGGAAGTGACGGGCGCCGTGCGGCCACCACACGTGCAGGTCCTTGGTGAGGAAGCTGGCCGTGATCATCCGGACGCGGTTGTGCATCCAGCCGGTGGCGAGGAGCTGCCGCATGCCGGCGTCCACGATGGGGTAGCCAGTGCGCCCCTCCCGCCAGGCGTCGAAGCGCTCGTCCTGATCGTCGTAGCTCATGTCGGCCAGCTCCGGACGCAGGTCGTGCCACAGCGAGTCGGGGTGGTGATACAGCACGTCGGCGTAGAACTCGCGCCAGGCAAGTTCGGTGACAAACCGCGCGGCGCCGGGTCCGGGGCGTCCGGCCAGGTCAGCCAGCAGCGTCCTCGGGTGGACGACGCCGAACTTCAGGTACGGCGACAGCCAGGACGTCCCGTCCAGGTCCGGACGGTCCCGATCGATGTCGTAGTCCTCCAACGCCTCGTCCACGAAGCGCCGCCACCGCCGCAGCGCCGCCGGCTCTCCTGCCTCGGGCAGCTGGATCGGGCAGTCCGCCAGCGCCTGCCGGACGACCGCCCAGGCCCCCTCGTCGGACGCCCCCTCCAGCAACCGGACGCCGTCCGGCTCGATCGCCGGTCCGCGCCAGCCGTGCCCGCGCCAGGCGTTGGCGAAGGGGGTGAACACCTTGAATCCCGTGCCCTGGCCGGTCACGATCCGCCCGGGCGTGACTGCGTAGGGCGACCCGGTCTCGATCCAGCCAACGCCACCCTCGGCCAGCGCCGCCGACACCGCGACGTCGCGCGCCCGCCCCTGGGGCTCGGTCTCGGTCGACACGTGCACCGATCCAGCCCCCACCACCGCGGCCAGCGCGGGGATGCGCTCGCGAGGATCACCGCGCAGCAGCGTCAGCCGCCCGCCGTAGGCGTCGTTGGTGGCCAGCAGCGTCGCCGCCAGCCAGCCCCGTCGGACGGGACCTGCGGCGTCCCAGAACGCCGGATCGATCACGAAGACCGGCAGCACGGGCCCCTCGGACGCCGCCGCGCACAGTGCCGGGTGATCGCCGCGACGCAGGTCGCGGCGCAGCCACAGGACTGCCGTCACGGCAGGAGCCGCAGGAGGGAGTCCGGATTCTTCTTGAAGGTGTCGAGGGCGATCCGGCCCTCGGTCAGCGACTCGAGGGTCTCGGTCAGGACGGCGTTGACCGGCGTCGGGACGCCCACCTCGGCGCCGTGCCGAACGACAGCGCCGTTGAGCCAGTGCACCTCGGTGCGTCCCCGGCCGCCGTAGAGGTCGACGTGGAAGCTGGGCATCTTGTCGCCGCGTCCGGACCCGAGGGCCTTGACCAGCACCGGCTGGGCGATCATCCGCGGCACCTTCGTGGCCAGGGCGAGCAGGCGGACGGGCGTTCCGGGCAGGTCGACGGGCGCGAAGCCCAACGCGTCCATGACCGCGAGGCATTCGCGCAGCACCGCCACCTCGACCGCGTAAAGGCGCTTGTCAGAGAACAGATCGCCGACGCCCATGTCGAGGATGGCCGACGTGGCGTTGCCGGTGAGGTTGGTCAGCAGCTTGGACCACTTCATCGGCCCCGCGTGCGGGTAGAGCCGGGCGCCGAGACCGGCGTGGTCCAGGGACGCGGCGAGGCGTCCCGACAGCTCGTGACCCTCGGCGATGCCGAGTCCGCGATGGGTCTCCTCGATGATCTCGCCGATGCCCGGCTTCGCGACCGCGGAGCACACGGTGCCGGCGATGACCCGGTCGGCGCCCAGCTTGGCGGCGATCAACGGCTCGTTGTCGACGCCGTTCTGCAGCGACAGGATCGGCGGCACCTCGTGACCGGTGGCGATGAGCGCGTCGACGGCCGCCTCGGTATCGAACGACTTCAGGGCGAACACGCAGACGTCGTACGGACCAGCGGCGAGGGCGTCCGCGTTCGAGGTGAAGACGGCGAGCCGGTTCTCCGTGCGGGTGTAGGCACCGCGATGCAGGATCAGGCCGCGCCGCGCGATCACCTCCGCCACCTCGGGACGCTCGACGAAGGTCACGTCCTCGCCACGGGCCGCGAGCGAGCCGCCGATGTAGCTACCGATGGCGCCGGCGCCCAGGACCAGGATCTTCACGGTCTCCCCTTCGTCCCGGGCAGCCTACCCATGCGGCGCCCCGTGAGTGTTCAATCCTCGCGGTACCCGGCGATCGCGGCGGCGGCCTCCGCGATGAGCGGGTGCGTGGTGGTCAGGACGCGGCCGTCGAGGCGTCCGATCGGCTGGACCTTGCGCGTCGCGGACGCCCAGAACGCGGCCTCGACGTCGCCCAGCGACGCCAGCGGGATGGGGGTCTCGTCAACCTGCACCCTCTCGCGGACGATCTCGCGGGTCACCCCGTCCAGGCAGCCGGACGCGAGCGGCGGCGTCCGCAGTCGACCGTGGAGGACGACGAACAGGTTGGACGTGACGCCCTCGCACACCTCGCCGGCTGTGTTGGCGAGAACGCCTTCGTCGGCGCCCAGCGGCCGGAAGTAGCGCTGCGCGACGGACGCCTCCCCGAACGACAGCGACTTCACCCCGGTGAGCGGCGAGTGCTCGTTGCGCTGCCACGGCAGCGTGACCGTGATGCTCGTGGGGCCGTAGTTCAGCGGCGGCGCAGTCGAGACGAGCAGGGTCGTCGGGGTGACCGCGATCCGGAGGCGTCCGGACGTGACGCCGTCGGCGTCCAAGAGTTGTCGGACGCCGACGCGCAGCTCGGCCTCGTCCGGGACGGGCAGGCCGATGCGCCCGGCGTGCCGGATCAGGCGGGCGAGGTTGCGTCCGAGGGCGAACGGGACGCCGTCCTCGATCACGGTCGTGGTGAAGACGCCGTCGCCGATCGTGAAGCCGGGCTCCGTGACGAGCAGGGCGGGGGCGGACGCGTCCACCAGGCGACCGTTCAGCCACGCCCAAGTCATCGGACCTCCCCGGAGACGACGCGCAGCAGGTTAGCCGCCTTGAGCTCGGTCTCGGCCCACTCGCCGGCCGGATCGGAGTCGTACGTGATGCCGCCGCCGGTGCCGAGGTGGAGTTCGTCGTCCTCGATCCAGAAGGTGCGGATGGCGACGTTCAGTTCGCCTTGGCGACGGTCGGCATCCACCCAGCCGACGCCGCCGCAGTAGACGCCGCGCGGGGCGGTCTCCAGGCGCCGGATCTGCTCGAGCGAGGCCAGCTTCGGCGCGCCCGTCACCGAGCCGGGCGGGAAGGTGGCGTCGATCAGCTCGGGCCACCCGGCGTCGTCGCGCAGGTGGCCGGACACGGTCGAGACCAGGTGGAACAGACCGGGATGCGGCTCGAGGTCGAGGAGCCCCGGCACGGTGACGGTGCCCGGCCGGCAGACGCGTCCGAGGTCGTTGCGGACGAGGTCGACGATCATGATGTTCTCGGCCGTGTCCTTGGCCAGGAACCCGTCGGGCGTCGCCGCGGTGCCCTTGATCGGCGACGACCAGACGCGCGCCCCGTCCCGTCCCAGGAACAGTTCGGGGGACGCCGACGCGACGTGGACACCATGGTCCGGCAGATGCACGACCGCGCTGAACGGTGCCGGATTGCCCTGGGCGAGCGCGGCACCCAGGGCCGGGATCGACATGCCCGGATGCGCCGGTGCGCTCAGGCGGCGGGTCAGGTTGACCTGGTAGACGCCGCCGGCGGCGATGACGTCGCGGATGGCGCGGACTCCCGCCTCGAACCCGTCCGCGTCCAGCGAGGTGCGCCAGGAGTCGCGCTGCGGCCCCTGCCAGCGGACGCCCGTCCAGGGCTTCGCCGGGCGCACGGTCTCGAAGCGCGCGCAGGTGGCGTCCCCCTCGAACGGAGCGACGACGACCCAGAAGCCCTCGGAATCGAGAGCGGCCAGGTCGGACGTGACGTCCAGCAGGCCCGTCGCGAGGCGTCCGCCGACCACCGCGAGGGGCTCGGCCGGGCCATACGTCGGACGCTTCACGCCCGTATCCCACCATGCACCGGGGTCGCGGGTCTGCCCGGCCGTCAGTCGACGCGTTCACAGCACGTTCACACCCCCACACGGGCGTACGACCGTGCTGTCAACGGCCCCTGAGGCCGCCGCCCAGCGCCGCGGGCCGCGCAGAGCCGCGAGGTACCCTGCTTCGGTGACCCAAACTGGCAGGCCGAGGCGTCCGGTGTTCAAGGAGCCCGCCGCCCTGGAAGCCCTCGGCGAGACCTCGGACCCGATCGCGGCCGTCCATGCCGCGCACGAGGCCGCCGCGGTGCTGGTGCGAGCGGGACGCGCGTCCGATGACCCCACGGTCGTTCGTCGGTTGGTGGCCCTCGTCGACGAGATCGGCCTGTCGACGTTGGCCGATCTGTGGTCCGCGCGGCCGGCGCGCTCGCTGCCGGGTGCGCTCTGGCGGCTCTACGTGCTGCGCGAATGGATGCGCTCCTCCCCGGAGGAGGCCGCCCGCGAGTACGCGTGGGGCATCCCGTTCACCGAGCCGAGCCACGTGGTCGCCGGCGTCGAGCCGCCCGGCCCGGACGAGGTCGCGGCCGTCGCCGACCAGATCCTTCGGGGCGCGTTCACGGGCGACTTCGCCGTGGCGCTGGAGCGGGCGGCGTCCTTCTGCCTGGTCGTCGTGGCCGGTCGCGCCTACGCCACCCACGGCCGCCCCGCCGCCCTGAGCGCCGCCAAGCTGCAGTCCCTCGCCGCGGACCTGCTCGCCTGCGCGCGCCTGTGGCGAGCCGGCTCGCTCGACTGACCTTGGAGTCGCTGGCACGCCCAGGTGCCACCACTGCAGTTGGCGGACGGACGACGGACGCCTATCCTCGTGGACGCGTCGGGCCGCGGTAGCCCCGGGCTCCAACACTCGCCGCCAAGAGCGGCCACGCGCCGAGAGGCGCTCCCGGCCCGACGCACTCATCCCTCGAATGCTCCGTCGGCTGAGCCTGTCGAAACCCAGGTTCATCCGTCGGCTGAGCCTGTCGAAACCCAGGTTCATCCATCGGCTGAGCCTGTCGAAGCCCAGGTTCATCCATCGGCTGAGCCTGTCGAAGCCTCTAGTCCGAACGGGCGACCCGTTGGCCGAGCCTGTCGAAGCCCTTGCGGGTGTGCCTTCGACAAGCTCAGTCGGCGCTGAATCAGCCCCTGGCCCTTGATGCAGAGCAGCGTCTGCAACCGAGCCACGACCTCGACGAGGTCGGCCTGGTCGGCGATGACCGAGTCGATGTCCTTGTAGGCCGCCGGGATCTCGTCCACGACGCCCGAGTCCTTCCGGCACTCGATGCCCGCGGTCTGCGCCGCGAGGTCGTCGGCCGTGAACTGGCGCCGCGCCGCGTTCCGCGACATGCGGCGTCCGGCACCGTGGGACGCCGAACAGTACGACGCCTCGTTCCCCAGCCCGCGCACGATGTAGGAGCCGGTCCCCATCGAGCCCGGGATGATGCCCGGGTCGCCGAGCCCGGCACGGATCGCACCCTTGCGGGTCACGATCAGCTCCAGATCGTCGTGCGTCTCCACCGCCACGTCGTTGTGCTGGCAGCGGATCGGCGCCTCGAACTCGATGCCGGGCAGCCGCCGAACCGGCTCGTCGCAGATGGTCGCCAGCATGACGTCGCGGTTGAGCAGGGCGTACGCCTGAGCCCAGCACACGTCGTTCAGGTAGGCGTCCAGCTGCGCTGAGGCGTCCGGCGCGATCGCCCGGGTCGACCGTAGGCTGGCGGCATGTCTGCAGGGTGGTGGGGCGTGGTGGCCGTCGCGGTGCTCGGGACCGCCCTGGTCGTCTACGGCTGGGCTCATGATCGGCGACGCGTCCGCGCCGCCCTGGCGAAGGCCAAGCAGCCGACGCGCAGCATCCCCGGCGTCCCCGACCACACCGTGCCCGCCTATGTCACCGAGGACGAGCTCACGGGCCCGGCCATCGACCCCAGCGTCACCAGTGACGAGTCCGACCTCATCGCCCACCGGGACGCGGCCGCGACCCTGCCCGCCGGCGCAGCCGAGGGGGCTTTCCTCAACCGGGCCGACCGCGGCCTCGCCGTGCTCGTCAGGCCGGACGTCTTGGTCCTGGACGCCGACCTCGTTGGCGATCGCGAGGTGACGGCGCTGCTCAGCCTGGCCAAGACCCGGGGGCGTCCGCTGGTGATCGTGGCCCCCGACTTCGGGGACCGCACCCTCGGCGTCCTGCGAGCCAACGTGCGGGCAGGCACGGTCCGGACCCTGCCCATCGTCCTCGCGGACGCCGCGGCGCGGCGTCGGGCGGCGGCGCTCACGGGCGGGCGTCCGATCGACGAGGCGGACCTGCTGTCGGGCTGGCTGCCCGAGACCGCCTGGGGGCGCTGCGACGGCTGGATCGCGGACCTGGACGATTCTTGGGTGCTGGTCGAAGGCCGATCGACGAGCGACGGAGGCGCGGTAACCCTCGATTGACCGTCCAGGGTTGCTCCGGTACGCCCGTCGCCCGCGCGGACCTGAAGCCCGGGGACCTGGTGTTCTGGTACAGCCCGGTGGGGCACGTGTCCATGTACATCGGCAACGGGCAGATGGTGCATGCGCGCGGGACGGCCTACGGAGTCGTCCAGCAATCACTGGACGAAGATGCAAAGAACGCCTATTTTGCGGGCGCGCGCCGATTCGTCGGCCCATAGCCGATTCGATCGGAAATCCCAACTCTCAAGTCTCCACCACCACACCTGCCAACCTGAGAGTTGTGCCCTGTCCAGCAGATAATAAACACGTGTTCTATTGATGCCGCCCCTCCCGGGTCACGGCTTCGCAGGCATCCCTCGATTGAGGCGAGAATCTCGTCTGGACAGCGTGAAACCTGCTACCACAAGCAACGATGCTCCAGCGAATAACACCCGTGTGATTAGTGTGCCGAACCACCGCAAAGTCTCTAGTACCACCTGAAACCTGCGAAGAAGAGATAGCCAAGATCCTCAGGAAACGCTTAGCGTGACGTTCGGATTCGCTCCTCGGCACCTTTGTGCATTGCATCTCGCGTGGCAGTGGAAGGCGATTCTCCCGACATCCAGGGAATCGGAAGGAAGTAGCGTGAAGAAGGCCGTGCAGCGGTTGAAGGTCTCGATGATCGGGGCTGCCCTGGCGTCGTCGCTCGTCGCCATGGGCGGCGTGATCGTCGTCGACACCGCCATCGCGGCCACCCAGACGATGGTCGCCACGAGCAGCGTGAACCTCCGCTCCGGCCCCGGCACGTCCTACCCGGTCATCGGCATGGTGCCCGGCGGCGCCAAGGTGACGGCCACGGCAACCTCCGGTTCCTGGATCGCCGTGACCTACAACGGCAAGCAGGGCTACGTCTTCCGGTCCTACCTGGCGTCGACCTCGACGAACGCGAAGCCGCTCGCCGCCGTCTCGACGACGGCGTCCAAGGCGACGGGCTCCGCGAGGACGACGAACGAGGTGAACGTCCGGAGCGGACCGAGCCTGACCGCCACCGTCATCACCACCCTTCCTGCCGGGACGGTCGTGAAGACGACCGGTGTCACCACCGGCGACTGGACGCAGGTCGTCCACGACGGGGCGAACCGCTGGATGTACACGGCCCTGCTCCGTCGCGGTGGAACGACCACGTCCACCGGGTCGAGTGGCACCTCGGGCTCGACGGCGTCCGCGGGCAAGGTCCGGACGACCGACGTCCTCTTCGTGCGCTCCGACGGCAACCGGAACGGGACGGTGCTGGGCAAGCTGCCCGCGAACTCCATCGTCGACACCACGGGCGCGACGACGGCCGAGTACACCCAGATCCTGTTCCAGGGTCAGAAGGCCTGGATCGCGAGCCGCTTCACGACCGCGGCTCTGTCTGCGCCGGCGGTGCCGCTCACGTCGATCGTGTCCACCGGCTCGCTGACGTCGGCCCAGGCCAAGCTGGTCGCCTTCGCGAAGGCCCAGGTCGGGGACGCCTACGTGTGGGGCGCCGAGGGTCCGGACGCCTTCGACTGCTCCGGACTCACTCTGGCCGCCTACAAGCAGGTCGGGATCTCCCTGCCCCACCAGTCGGCGGTCCAGTCGACGCTCGGCAAGACCGTCAGCCGGGCCAACATGCAGCCCGGCGACCTCATCTTCTGGTTCAGCCCCGTGCACCATGTGTCGATCTACATCGGCAACGGGATGATGGTGCACGCCCGCAACACCAAGGTCGGTGTCGTCGTGCAGTCGGTCGACTCCTACACGGGCAGCGGCGAAGGCCCGACCGTGATCAAGCGCCTCCTGCCCTGATCGAGGTCGCCTCGCCGATGCCGTATGCTTGGGGAGGCCCTGTCCCCGTCGTCTAGCGGCCCAGGACTCCGCCCTTTCACGGCGGCAGCGCCGGTTCGAATCCGGTCGGGGATGCCAAGCATCACCCCTAGTCGGACCACAATCTGACTAGGGGTGATTCGCATTCCACCCCACCCCAGAACACCGGGCGAGAAGTGCCAGCTCGCGCGTGGGCCGGACCAGGCGGCTACGGCGGCGGGATCCACCTCCCCCACGAGCCTGCAGAGTGCCGCCGATCAACGGTGAGGGCGAGCACCGGCGCGAGCCCCCGTCCCGAACGACACAACAACCCCATTGGAGTCCGCCCCTGCCACGAGCCGTCGCGCCGCGTTACGGTGAGCACCAGGCGAGTTCGCCAGGTCGTCGCTTGGGTTACGACGACGATCATCGCGACGGTCTCCAACGGCCCGGAGAACGTCGCTTGGGCATGCGGGACGCCTGTCTTCCCCGCCCCTAGAACCCACCTGTACGCGAGTTCCAAGACCCTCGATGAGGTACCGATCCTGCGCGCTCGGATGGACAGCGAGTGCGTCACGTTGGTCTGGCTGGGCGACGTCACGTCGGATGCCTACCATGTGCTCCCTGCCGACCTACCAGGCTTCGCGCTGGCGTGGGAGCGCGACGATCTGCACGTCTTCCGCGGCGGGGCCTGCTCCTAGCTGGACAGGGGTGGCACCTTGGCGACGCATCTCCGCTTGTCAGAGGCTGATTCACGACACCCTGGGCCGATTTCACCTCGCCGCGCCGGGTACGTTATAGTTTCCGGGCTGGCGAAAGCCAGTGGCCAGCAATGGCCCCGTAGCGCAGTTGGTTAGCGCGCCGCCCTGTCACGGCGGAGGTCGCGGGTTCGAGTCCCGTCGGGGTCGCCGAGAGCGAAAGCTCTCTTCGGCCAGGTAGCTCAGCTGGTAGCAGCGTTCGCCTGAAAAGTGAAAGGTCACCGGTTCGATCCCGGTCCTGGCCACAGAGCAAGAGCGGACGCCCCCGGCGTCCGCTCTGTTTTTCTCCCCGCGACGGGAGGACAATGCCCCCGTGGAGATCTTCCGCAAGTCGCGTGAGCAGGCCCCCGAGGGATTCTTCGCCGCCGAGGTCGCCGGATTGGCCTGGCTGGACGCCGCGGGCGCGGTCCGCGTCCCCAGGGTGGTGAGCCACGGCGCCACGTTTCTTGAGTTGGAGCGGCTGGCCCGCGGAACCCCCACGGAACACGCCGCCGAGGAGTTCGGCCGCGCCCTGGTGGCGCTGCACGAGTCCGGTGCGTCCGCGTTCGGCGTGGGCCCGGACGGCTGGACCGGGGACGGCTACATCGGCGACGCGCCCCTGCCGCTTCGCCCCGAGGCCTCCTGGGGCCGGTTCTACGCCCGCTGGCGGATCGAGCCGTACCTGGCGGAGTCCGGTCTGTCCGAAGCCGGACGCCGCTCGCTGGTCCACCTGTGCGAGGCGCTCGAGGACGGCGCCTTCGATGACGAGGCGCCGCCGGCGCGGATCCACGGCGACCTGTGGTCGGGCAACGTGCTCTTCACGCCGACCGGCGTCGTCGTCATCGACCCTGCCGCGCACGGCGGCCACCGGATCACCGACCTGGCGATGCTCAGCCTGTTCGGCTCGTCGGAGTTGAACGTCATCCTGGACGCCTACGCGGAGGCGTCCACGAGGCTGCCGGGCCACTGGCGCATGCTGCTCGGGCTGCACCAGGTGCATCCGCTGCTGGTGCACGCCTCGCTGTTCGGCGCGGGCTACGGCGAGCGAGCTGTGCAGCAGGCCGATCGCATGTTGGCCCTTGCGTAGGGATGCATTGACCTGGCTGAGCTGAGCTATCGACGCCCCGACTGCCAGAGGCTGCGACGAGCACAGCCACGGATCACTCCCGCCGGTCCGCGCTTCCTTGAGGCGGGACGTACGCCGCCAACCAGCGCGCCAGCTCGGCGAAGTAGGCCTTCCTCGCGTCCGGGACCGACAACGTGAGGTCGTGGAAGCCGTCGGCGATGCGGACGAGCGTCACCGACCGGCCGAGCTTGGGCGCCTTGGCTGCGATGGCGTCCACGTCGAGGACGATGTCACTGCGGCGGTCACGCTCGGAGTAGCCGCGGGCCCTCAGGTGCGACCGGGTACCGGCGGCCATGAACACCGGCGCGTCGATCGCGAGCCCGGACGCCGTCCGCCGCTGGGCCAGCAGCACCGCCCGCAGCCAGCCGGCGCGGACCGGCACGCGTCCGGACGCCTTGAGGTCGCGGTCGTAGTCCCACTCCCCCGCCCCGGACGCGTGGACGCAGGACGCGTAGCGATCGCCGGGGTCGGGCAGGGGCAACTCCCACAGCGGGTCGCGGCTCGTCAGAGCAGTCAGCGTCGGCAGCAGTGCCGTCGGGTAGCCGGGCGGGCCCCACATTGCCAGCCAGGGCGAGTTCAGAACGAGGCCGGCGAGGCGCCCGGGTCGATCGGACGCCCACAGCGCCGCGATGAGGCCGCCGGTGGAGTGCCCCATCAGGACGACACTGGCATGCCGCGCCGAGACGAACTCGTACGCGGCGTCCAGTTCCTCGGCGTGGTCGCCGAGGGATCCGGCGTAGTCGCGGCGCGCCGGATCACCCAGGCTGCGTCCGGAGCGGCGCGGGTCTAGGGCGTAGAACGTGATGCCCTGGGCCTGGAAGAAGTCCGCGACGTGGGTGTGGAAGAAGTAGTCGTTCCAGCCCGGGAGCGAGATCACCGCGCGCTCGCGCCGGTCCCGCTCGGGATCGGCGTCCAGAGTGCGCCGGACGAGGGTGGCGCGCAGGCCGACCTCGCCGGGCAGAGTGCCCGAACCCAGGGGGATCGTCGTCTGCTCGAAGCCGTCGAGCAGATCGGGACGCCAGTCTGACTCAGCCGATGCGGCGTCCGAGATCGTCGTCTTCGTCGTCGGCCGCGTAGCGGTCGGCGTAGTCGGCGTAGTCGTCGTCTTCGTCCTCATCATCATCGACGTCGTCGACGACCTCCTCGAAGGGAGTGTCAGTGGAATCTCCGCGAAGTTCCCGCTCGAGCGAGGTGAAATCCGTAGAGAAAGTACGGTACTTCAGATCGCGAGCGACTCTGGTCTGCTTCGCCTTAGCACGGCCGCGCCCCATGGTGGGTCGACCCCCTTGCCTGGTTCATCGCGGGAACACCGCGGGTATCTGTCAACTAATCGTGAGGCATAGGGTACCGGACCCCTTGCCGATCACAAAGCTCGATATTCGGCGCCGAACGGACGCAATCGGACGCCAGTTCGTGCCCGATCAGGTGCGACCGTGCTCGCCGACGAGCCTCACGGACGCCGCCCCGTCCGCTTGTCCCACCTCGCCCAACACCCAGGAGTGGAGGCCACGGTCGGACGCGACGCGGGCCACGGCGTCCACCGAATCGGGCGGCAAGACGAGGGCCATGCCGACGCCCATGTTGAGCGTCGCCTCGATGTCGGGCTGGCTGACGCGCCCGGTCCGCTGCACGAGGTCGAAGATCGCGGGCGGCGTCCAGCTGTCGCGGCGCAGGGTCGCGGCGACGCCGTCGGGCAGGACGCGGACGAGGTTGTTGGCCAGTCCGCCGCCGGTGATGTGGCTGATGGCGTGGACCTCGGCGGCGGCGATCATGGCGAGGATGTCGCGCGCATAGACGCGGGTCGGTTCGAGCAGCTCCTCGCCGAGGGTGCGTCCCAGCTCGGCGACGTGGGCGTCCAGGCTGAGTTTGGCGTCCGTCAACAGCACCTGCCGGACGAGGCTATAGCCGTTCGAGTGAAGGCCCGAGGACGCCAGCGCGACGACGACGTCGCCCGGCCGGACGCGCTCGGGTCCGAGGATCTTGTCCCGCTCGACGACGCCCGTGGTGGCCCCCGCCATGTCGAACTCGTCGGGCGCCAAGAGGCCGGGATGCTCGGCGGTCTCGCCGCCCAGCAGCGCGGCCCCGGCCACCTCACAGGCCCCGGCGATGCCGCCCACGATGGCAGCGATGCGCTCGGGGACGACGCGTCCACAGGCGATGTAGTCGGTCACGAACAGCGGCTCGGCCCCGACGACGACCAGATCGTCGACCAGCATGCCGATCAGGTCGAAGCCGATGGTGTCGTGCTTGTCGAGCGCCTGCGCGATGGCGACCTTGGTGCCGACGCCGTCGGTCGAGGTGGCGAGCACGGGGTGGTCGTAGTTCTTGAACGCCGATGCGTCGAAGAACCCCGCGAAGCCGCCGAGTCCGCCCAGCACCTCGGGGCGGCGCGTCCGGGCGACGTGCGCCTTCATCAGCTCGACGGCCCGGTCCCCGGCCTCGATGTCGACCCCGGCTCGGGCGTACGCGGACTCACTCATCGCTGTCTCCCCTGGTCGGCAGGCGCAGGACGGACGCCGCGGCGTCCGGAATCTGAACGGGGTAATGGCCGTCGAAGCAGGCGCGGCACAGCTGTCGCTTCGGCAGCCCGACGGAGGCCATCAGGCCGTCCAGGCTGACGTAACCGAGGCTGTCGGCGCCGATCGAGCGGCAGATCTCGTCGGACGTCATGCCGGGCGCGATGAGCTCGGCGCGCGTGGCGAAGTCGATGCCGTAGAAGCAGGGCCACTCGACGGGCGGCGACGAGATGCGGACGTGGACCTCGGCAGCCCCGGCCTCACGCAGCATCTTCACCAGCGCCCGCTGCGTGTTGCCGCGGACGATCGAGTCGTCGACGACCACGAGGCGGCGTCCGGCGATGGCGTCCCGAATCGGGTTGAGCTTGAGCCGGATGCCCAGCTGACGAATGGTCTGCGACGGCTGGATGAAGGTGCGTCCGACATAGGAGTTCTTGACGATCGCCCGGCTGAACGGAATTCCGGACGCCTCCGCGTACCCCTCCGCCGCCGGGATGCCCGACTCGGGCACGCCCACGACGATGTCGGCGTCCACCGGGTGTTCGAAGGCGAGTGTCCGGCCGATCTGGACCCGGACCTGATGGACGCCGCGGCGCGCGATCGTCGTGTCGGGGCGGGCGAGGTAGACGTACTCGAACAGGCAGCCCTTGGGGTCGGCCGGCGCGAACCGGATCGACCGGAGGCCGCCGTCGTCGATCGCGATCAGCTCGCCGGGCTCGACCTCGCGGACGAAGCTCGCGCCCACGATGTCCAGTGCCGCCGTCTCGGACGCGACGACCCAGCCGCGCTCGAGGCGTCCGAGCACCAACGGACGGATCCCGTGGGGATCGCGCGCGGCGTAGAGGGCGTGCTGGTCCATGAACGTGAAGCAGAACGCGCCGCGCAGCCGGGGCAGCACGTCGAGGGCGGCGTCCCAGGTGGAGCCGTCGAACGTCGCCATCAGCGCCGTGACCAGGGAGGTGTCGTTGGTCGAGTCCATCGAGTCCTTGGGCACGATCGGCTCGTCGGCGTCGCGCTCGTGCAGCCAGGCTTCGAGCTCGTCGGTGTTCGTCAGGTTGCCGTTGTGGGCGAGCGCCAGTCCGCCGGACGCCGTCGCGCGGTACGTCGGCTGGGCGTTCCTCCAGACGGACGCCCCCGTGGTCGAGTAGCGATCGTGGCCGATCGCGATGTGGCCGGTCAGCGAGTTGAGGGCGTGCTCGTCGAAAACCTGGGACACGAGCCCCATGTCCTTGTAGACGGTGATGCGGTCGCCGTCGGAGACCGCCATGCCGGCCGACTCCTGGCCGCGGTGCTGGAGGGCGAACAGGCCGTAGAAGGTGAGCTTGGAGACCTCTTCACCGGGGGCCCAGACTCCGAAGACGCCACACTCCTCGCCTGGCTTCGGGTCGCCTACCGGATCATCGGCGGCGCGCGTGAGCGTCACGGACGGGAGTCTAGCTGCGGCCGACCGGGGCGATTGACGGGCGTTCGCTGGTGAAATCGCGGGGCCGAGTGGTCCGTCAAAGGCAGTTGGGACGCCGACGTCGCCACACCGGCCAGATCGTGCCGACCTGAGGAGGACGCGGCGTCCGGTCGGGCGACGCGGACGGCGTTGTCAGGATCCCGCATGGAGTCCGGCCAGGACGTGCAGGCCGGGTTCGGTGCGGCTGCGGATGAATCGGTGACCACCACGCTGATCCGTCCGACGAGGCGGCCACGGCCGCTCGACGAGAACGACCGTCCGCACGGGCCCCTGCTGTTCATGACGTCGTTCCGGGCGGGGCCCCCACGGCCCCGTGGAAGGCCCTCGCCAGCCGCTTCGCCGTCACGCGCGGCCGGACCGTGGCCGGCGGCGTCCTGTCGCTCGGTGTCCCTGCGACGGCTGACGCGGATCGTCGACGACCTGGCCAAATGTGGGGCTCCGCCTACCTGAACCAGCCAGCCACGCTCCGGCTCTACATGACCCAACTGCGCCGCAAGCTCGAGCCCGAGCCCGAGCGGCCGCGGTACCTGCTCACGGAACCGGGCATGGGCTACCGGTTCTCGCCGACGGCGTGAGGAGGAGCTCAGCGGACGATCGGCAGCGCCAGCGGGTACTGGAACGAGCCACCCCGCGCGGTCGTCACCACGCCCACGAGATGCAGCCCGACGGACAGCACCGCCACCCCGACTGCGAGCGCTGGTCCGATGACGCCGAACCTCGACACCCCCACCGCCAGGGCGAAGAGCAGAGCGACCGTGATCTCCCAGTTCAGCGAGTGGATCGCCTCGGTCCGGACGCGATCGCTGCGGCGTCCCTGCGTCAACAGCAGGACCAGCGGGCCGATCCAGTGCGAGACGAGGGGCAGCCAGTGGGCGGCGCGCGCCCATCGCTCCTCGTGGGAGGTGGTCCGAAGACCATCGTCGGACGCCGCGGGCTCGGCCGTTGCAGCGGCGGGCGGCTGAGGCGTCCAGGAGTACTCGGGACGCAGGGTGGGCGCGAAGGCGTCCGGGGCGTCCCGCAGGTACATGTGGTGTCCGGTGAGGCTCATCAGGACGCTGGGCGTGTCTGGAGAGGTCGGTGTCTCCGCCGAGCGCACCCGCTGCGACACGGGCGTGGGCGGCGAGGTGGGCGACTCGTCCAGGCCGAAAGCCCGGTGCCCGGATACCGGCTCGGGGCCCGACGAGGGCGAGTCCTCAGCCGCGTCAGGGGCATCGGCGATCGCACGCGCCGGGACGTAATCGCTCGGCTCGCCCCACACCGAGCCGGTCACGTCAGTGCCCTGCCATGGCCGCGCGCAGCGGCGCGGCCCAGGTCTCGCGCACGTCGGTGAGGCCGAGGGCGAATCGTCCGACGACCTCGATCTCGTCCAACTCGGTCACCTCGCCGAGCCGCGTCAGCGGCACCCCGGCCTCGGAGCAGAGCCGCGCGACGGCGTCCAGGCTCGAGGCCGGGAACGAGACCAAAGCGCGCGCCGGGGACTCCGAGAACAGCGCGACCGTGGCATCGCCGTCGGGCAGCGTCACGGCGGCGCCGAGGCCGCGGCGCAGGCACGACTCGACGAGCGCCTGCGCGAGTCCGCCGTCGGAGAGGTCATGCGCGGACGACAGCAGGCGCTGCTTGGCCGCCGAGATCAGGACGGAGGCGAGCGCCTTTTCGGCGGCGAAGTCCGGACGCGGCGGCTGGCCACCGAGGTGGTCGAACAGTCCGGCCCAGGCCGAACCGTCCAGCTCGTCGCGGGTCGTCCCGAGCAGCGCGATGGCGTCGCCGGCGTACGCGAAGCCGGACGGCGTCCGGTCGGCGACATCGTCGATGATGCCCAGCATGCCGACCACCGGGGTCGGGAGGATGTTGGCGCCGTCGGTCGAGTTGTAGAAGCTCACGTTGCCGCCAGTGACGGGCGTGCCGAGCTCGGTGCAGCCGTCCACCAGGCCGATGATCGCCTCGCGGAACTGCCACATCACGTCCGGGTCCTCGGGCGAGCCGAAGTTGAGGCAGTCGGTGATCGCCACCGGCTGCGCCCCGGACGCCGCGACGTTGCGATACGCCTCCGACAAGGCCAGTTGCGCACCCCAGTACGGGTTCAGCAGGGCGAAGCGTCCGTTGCAGTCGGTCGCCAGGGCGATGCCCAGTCCGGACGCCTCGTCGATCCGCAGCATGCCCGCGTCCTCGGGCTGGGCGAGCACGCTGTTGCCGCGGACGAACCGGTCGTACTGGTCGGTGATCCAGGACTTGTCGCACTGGTTCGGGCTGCCGACGAGCCTCAGTACCTGGTCGGCGAGTTCCTGGTCGGACGCCGCCCGCGGCAGTTTGGCGGTGGTGTCGGACTGCAGCGTGTCCTGCCACGACGGACGCGCCCACGGGCGCTCGTACACCGGGCCATCGTCCGCGACGGTGCGGGGGTCGACGTCGACGACCGTCTGGCCGTGCCAGTCGATGATCAGCCGGTCGCCCTCGGTGACCTCGCCGATGACGGTCGCCAGGACGTCCCACTTGGCGCAGATCGCCATGAACTGCTCGACGTCGCCGGGCGCGACGACGGCCATCATGCGCTCCTGGCTCTCGCTCATCAGGATCTCTTCGGGCGCCAGCGTCGGGTCGCGCAGCTCGACGAGGTCGAGTTCGACGTGCATCCCGCCCACGCCGGCGCTGGCCATCTCGCTGGTGGCGCACGAGATGCCCGCGGCGCCGAAGTCCTGGATGCCGACGACGATGCCCGCGGCGTACAGCTCGAGGCAGCATTCGATGAGCAGCTTCTCCATGAACGGGTCGCCCACCTGGACGCTCGGGCGCTTCACGGGTCCGTCCGCGTCGAAGGTCTCCGACGCCAGAATGGACGCCCCGCCGATGCCGTCGCCGCCGGTGGCGGCGCCGAACATGATCACCTGGTTGCCGACGCCGACGGCCGCGTTGGTCTGGAGATCGTCATGGCCGAGGACGCCGACGCACAGCGCGTTGACCAGCGGGTTGCCGTAGTAGGTCGGGTCGAAGACGACCTCGCCGCCGATGTTGGGGAGGCCGAGGCAGTTCCCGTAGCCACCGACGCCGGCGACGATGCCCGGCAGGACGCGGGCCGTGTCGGGGGCGTCCAGGGGGCCAAAGCGCAGCGGATCCATGACGCCGATCGGGCGGGCGCCCATCGCGAGGATGTCGCGGACGATGCCGCCCACCCCGGTCGCGGCGCCCTGGTAGGGCTCGACGTAGCTGGGGTGGTTGTGGGACTCGATCTTGAACGTGACCGCGAGACCGTTGCCCACGTCCACGACGCCGGCCTGCTCGCCGATGCCGGCTAGGAGCGGTCCGCGCGGGGTGTCGTGGCCGACGGCGCCGAACCGGCGCAGGTGCACCTTGGATGACTTGTAGGAGCAGTGCTCCGACCACATCACCGAGTACATCGCCAGCTCGCAGCCGGTGGGGCGGCGTCCGAGGATCTCGCGGATTCGGTCGTACTCCTCGGCCTTCAGACCCAGCTCAGCCCACGGCTGCGGGTCGTGGGGCGTGTTGGACGCGTTCTCGACGGTATCGACCACGGGTCACAACCTATCGCGAGGGCGAGGAGTGCTGATCGCCGGACCATACGGATGAGCGGGTCGAGGGGCTTCGGCAAGCTCAGCCAGCGGTTAGGGTGGGCCGGACCAACGGGCTTCGGCAAGCTCAGCCAGCGGGTCAGGGTGGGCCGGACCAACGGGCTTCGACAGGCTCGGCCAACGGGCCAGATCGGGCCAACGGAACCGTTAGGCGGACGGCGGCTGCCAGCGCTTGAACCCCGCGTCGAGGGCGCGCTGCTCGTTGACGAACCAGAGGTTGGCGGTCGCGACGGCGTAGACGGCGTCCTCCGGGGTCAGGTAGACCTGCGACTGCCGCGCGGCCTTGATGGTCCAGCCACGGGGACCGGACCCGTCCTCGGCCGCCTCCGCGGAGCCGGGTCCGAACGGGCCGTCCCAGATCTGCTCGACCTCAACCTCTGGCTCGACCGCGGCCTGAGACGTCACATACGGCACCGGCTCGGCGCCTGCGGACGAGCCTTCGCCGCCGCCGTGCGGGCCGTCGCCGAGGCTCGCACGATCCACGATGGACGACTCGTGCTCGAGGTCGCCCAGCGCGGCGGCCCCGACTGCCGCGGCGCCCTGGGGCACCTCGGCGATGTCGGCGGCCGCGTCCTTCGGCAGGTCAAGATCGGCGGGCAGCACGTACGGGACGGGCTCAGCATTGGTCGAGGAGCCCTCGCCACCGCCGTGCGGGGCATCGCCCAGCCCGGCGCGCTCGTCGATGGACGAGAGGTGCTCGACCTCGCCGAGCCCCTCTGCGACCGCGGCCACGGGGGCCGCGACGTACGACGGGTCACTGGCCAGCGGCGCGCCCTCGTCGATCATGTCGGACGCCGGCGGGTTCTCGACCGGCTGCTCGGACCGGGCGGGCATCAGGTCGGCCAGGTGAGCCGGCTCGTGGTGGTCGTCGTGGTGCCCGTGTCCGGTCGTGGCCTCCTTCATGCCGGGCCCCGACATAACGAAGCCGATGATGCCAGCAGCGAGCACCACGACAGCGACGATCATGATCCAGACGTCCATCTCAGAACCTTTCCCCGCGCCAGAAGTTCCCTTCACCCTAAGGGCTCGCCTGGGCCGACGAAAGCGGACGCGGCGTGCGGCGTCCGAGTGACGTCGGCCGTCGTAGCGCGGTTCCCACCAGCGGAACAGCCGCCTAGGCTGGCAGTAAGGCAGGAACCGATAGGAGGCTGGACATGAGGACAGTGATCGCGGTGGACGCCGGACAGCAGGCGACCACGACGCGTGCAGCGACAGCGTCGGGCCTGGCGGAGATGACAGGCCCAGGCCTCGACGCCACACTCCCCCTCGCCCCGCAGTGGGCGGACGCCATCACGGCGCTGCTGACGAAACATCCCGACCTGGACGCCGAGGAGGTCGGCGTCAGCACGAGCCCGCGGCTGCGGGCGACGGCCCACGACCTGCTGCCTCTGCTCGCCCAGACCCCGATCAGGCGAGCGGCGGTGGCGTCCAACGACGTGGCGGCCTACCTCGGGGCGCTGGGGGATCAGCACGGCGCGGTGATCCACGCGAGCACGGTGACCGTCTGCGTGGCGTGTGGTCCCCGGGGCAGCGCGCAGGTCGACGGCTGGGGTCCGCACTTCGGAGACGCCGGCTCCGCCTACTGGATCGGCCGGACCGCTATCGAGGCTGCGCTGCGCGGCTACGACGGACGCCGCCAGCTGACGGCCCTCACGGCCATGCTCCGCGAGGACTTCCCCGACCTCGACAGCGCGCACCTTGGACTGCAGTCCGGGCCGGGGTTCGTGGCCCGCGTCGCGTCCTACGCGGCCAAGGTGGACGCGCTTGCGGCGTCCGATCGGGTGTCGGCCAACATCCTGGACAAGGCCGCCGCGCACCTGTCCGAGGCGGTGCAGGCGGCGATCCGGCGGGCCGGGTTGACCGGCCCCGACAGCCCCCGCGTCGTCGCGGTGGGGAGCGTGTTCGACTCGGCACGCGTCCGAACTCGGTTCTGCGACTACCTGACCCTGCATTGGCCCAACTTCGCGCTGACCGAGCCAGCCGGAGACGAGCTGGACGGGGCCGCGTCCTTGCACGCGCTTTCGCCGGAGCATCCGCTGTTCGGACGCGTCAGCTTCGCCGCCCGCTGATCGGTCCCTGAGCTAGCTTGCCCTGAGCTTGCCGAAGGGTCGAAGGGTCGAAGGGCCCGGCGGCGCGGGCCTCGTCGGCGAATCGCCGGTGAACCTGCTGGTCGAAGAAGCTGCTGATGCCGAGGGCCTTGACGCCCTGCGCGGACGCCTCCGCGATCACCTTGCTCGGCGTCGTGAACGCCGAGAAGTTGGGCGCCACGTGGCCATCGTCCCATGCCCTCGGGCGAACTCAGCCGGCAACCACCTGGTTGTCGGTCGCGCCGATGCCGTCGATGGTGCAGACCACGCGCTGACCCACGGCCAGGTTGATCGGGGGCTTGCGCGCGAACCCGACCCCGCCGGGCGTCCCAGTGGCGATCAGGTCGCCGGGGTTCAGCCGGACGATCGTCGAGATGTAGCGCACCAGCGCCACCGGGTCGAACAGTAGGTCGCCCGTCGTGTCGTCCTGCATGAGTTGGCCGTCGACCTCGGTCCGGATGCGGGCCGAAGGCCGGACGCCGCCCGGCAGTTCGTCCGGGGTCACCAGCACGGGCCCCACGGGCGTGGACGAGTCCCAGATCTTGCCCTGGGTCCACTCGTTCGTGCGGTTCTGCCAGTCGCGGCAGGAGATGTCGTTGACCACGGTGAAGCCGGCGATAGCGGCCGCGGCCTGCTCCTCGGACGCCCGCCGCACGGTCCGTCCGATGACCACGCCGAGCTCGACCTCCCAGTCGAACGCGGACGTCTCGTCCGGACGCATGATGTCGTCACGCGCGCCGATGAGCGTGTCGGCGAACTTGGGGAACAGCGTGGGGTATTCGGGGATCGGCCGCCCCATCTCGACGATGTGGTTGCGGTAGTTCAGGCCGACGCAGATGACCTTGGACGGGCGCGTCACCAGGGTGGCGAACTGGGCCGTCTCGGCCGCCCCGAGGATCTCGGCAGACACCGCGGACGCCGCCGCCTCGGCCCAGTCCTCGCGCGCCAGGAACGTGCCGACGTCGGACGCCCCCAGGTCGAACAGCACATCACCCTCGACGCGGACCGCCCGCGTCCCGTTGCCGAGGCGAATCGTTGCCAGTTTCATGTCCGAGCCCTCTCGCTGCTTGACCGCGGCGGTCTGGACCATCCTACGAAGCGATCCGGCCGGCAGTCAGGCGGGGCAGCTCAGTCAGGCCGTGAGGGGAATCGACGGCAGCAGCCCGGTCGCGCCAAGATCTGACCATGACCTCTCACGAGCCCAGCACCGCCACCGTCACCCGACGCGTGGAGTGGGTCGACACGGACGCCTCCGGCCACCAGCACAACTCGCTCATCGTCCGGCTGCTCGAAGCCGCGGAGCATGAGCTCATCCTGCTGGCGGGCATCACCGAGGAGTACATGGTGGGTGCTCCACGGGTCCGTCAAGAGATCGACTTCACCGGCAAGCTCTACTTCGGTCAAACCGTCACCGCGTCGATCGTGGTCGAGCGCGTGGGCCGGGCCTCGATCACCTACTCCTTCGACGTGTGGGGAGAGGCGTTCAAGGACGTTCCGCGCCGCAAAGCTGCGTCCGGACGCCTCGTCGTCGCCCACGTCCCGGCGGGCAGCGATCAGGCGGGGCCGTGGCCGGACGCCGTGCGCGCGGCGCTCACCCCCAGGCAGACCGACTGAGCCCACCCCTGGCAGAACCGACTGAGCTCAGACCCCAACCCGGGCCGCTCAGGCCCGGGCCAGCACCGCCGCCAGGCTGGCGAAGAACGGCAGCCCGTCCAGCGAGGACGCGACGAGCGGGTCGACGTTGTGCTCCGGATGCGGCATGAGCCCCACGACGTTCCCACGTTCGTTGCTGATGCCAGCGATGTCGTTCGCGGAGCCATTGGGGTTGCCGAGGTACCGGAACACGATCCGTCCGGTGTCCTCGAGCATCCGCAGGGTGTCGGGCGCGGCCTGGTAGTTGCCCTCGCCGTTCTTGAGCACGATCGAAATCTCGGCGCCGGGCGCGAAGGCGTTCGTCCAGGCGGTGTCGGTGGCTTCGACGCGCAGGGACTGGTCCTTGCAGACGAAGGTCCGGCCCGCGTTGCGGATCATCGCGCCCGGCAGTAGGTGTGACTCGCACAGCACCTGGAAGCCGTTGCAGATGCCCAAGACCGGCATGCCCGCGTTGGCGGCATCGATGACGGAGTCCATCACCGGTGAGAACCGGGCGATCGCACCGCAGCGCAGGTAGTCGCCGTAGGAGAACCCGCCGGGCAGGATCACCGCGTCGACCCCGGCCAGCGAGTCGGACGCGTGCCACAGCGGCACCGCCTCCAGCCCTGCGAGGCGGACCGCGCGGGCGGCGTCCTCGTCGTCGAGCGAGCCCGGGAACGTGACGACGCCGACGCGGATCACGCGTCCACCCGAACGTCGAACTCCTCGATCACGGTGTTCGCGAGCAGCGTCTCGGCGGCGTGCCGGATCTGCTCGAGGCGCTCGTCGGTCAACTCGCCGTCGACCTCGATCTCGAAGCGCTTGCCTTGGCGAACCGTCAGGCCGTCGAAGCCCAGCCGCGCGAGGGCCCCCGTCACCGCCTTGCCCTGCGGATCGAGAATCTCGGGCTTGGGCATCACGTCAACGATCACTCGTGCCATGGCCGCAGCCTATCGGGGCGTCCGGTGCTGAAATCCTTCGTGCCCACGTCCGGCACGTCAGGACGCGACGAACGGCGTCCCCGTCAGGCGTTCGTAGGCCTCGACGTAGCGCGCGCGGGTGGCGTCCACGACCTCGGCGGGCAGCGGCGGCGGGGCGTCGGATCCGTGGCGATCCCAGCCGGACGCCGTGGCGAGCCAGTCCCGGACGTACTGCTTGTCGAAGCTCGGCTGCGCCTGGCCAGGACGCCAACCGGACGCGTCCCAGAAGCGTGACGAGTCCGGGGTGAGGACCTCGTCGGCGAGCACCAGGGTGCCGTCACCGCGGCGTCCGAACTCGAACTTGGTGTCGGCCAGGATGATCCCGCGCTCGGCGGCCGTCTTGGCCGCCTTGGTGTAGATCGCGAGGGTGGCGTCCTTCAGTTCGGACGCCGTCGTCTCGCCGTGCAGGTCGACCAATTGGGCGTAGGTGATGTTCTCGTCGTGCTCGCCCAGGGGCGCCTTCGCCGCCGGGGTGAAGATCGGCTCGGGCAGCTTGTCGCCGTCGCGCAGGCCCGGGGGCAGGGGGACGCCGCACACGGACTGGGTCTGCTGATACTCGGTCCAGCCCGAGCCGGTGAGATAGCCGCGAGCGACGGCCTCGACCGGGACCATCGCCAGCTTCTCGACGATCACCGCCCGGCCGCGCACGGCGTCCGGGACGTCGGTCGACAGGACGTGGTGCGGGACGCCGAGGCGTCCGAACCACCACAGGCTGAGCTGATTGAGGATCGCGCCCTTGTCGGGGATCTGGCTGTCCAGCACGTAGTCGAACGCCGAGATGTTGTCGGTCGCGACCAGCAGCATGCGACCGGCGCCGTCGGCGTCCGGCAGGTCATAGAGCCGACGCACCTTACCGGCGTGCAGCAGGGGCAGGTCGAGGCCGAACGGGTCCGTCACGGGCCCCATCCTAGGACGCCGCAGGTCCGGCCTCCGCGCGGGGGCCGAGCCAAGCACAGCCCCTTCGACAAGCTCAGGGAACGGTCGACAAGGTCAGGGAACGGTGCGTCGACAAGCTCGCGACCCTCGCTGGCTGAGCCTGTCGAAGCCTGAGCCAACCCCCCTTCGACAGGCTCAGGGAACGGTGGACCAACTCAGGGATCGGTCGAAACGCCCAGGTCCTGCGACGGGCTCAGGGACCCTTCGACAGGCTCAGGGACCTTCACGCAGCCACGATGGCTGAGCTTGTCGAAGCCCTACAGCCCGCGCAGCCGGACCGATAGGCACGTCACGCAGCCCTCGAGCTTCTCGAACTCGGAGATGTCCACGTCGATGACCTCGAGGCCGTTGTTGCGCATGGCCTCGATCGAGCGGGGCGCCGAGGACGCCATCAAGACGGTGTCGGCGTCCAGGATCACGACGTGCGCTCCGGGCTCCTCGGGCACCGGGGCGAAGCGTCCGGACCAGACGTCCGGGACGTCGACCAGCGGCGGGTAGCCGATGACGGTCCCGTCGGGCAGAGCCGTCACGGCCGACTTGAGGTGCAGCACCGTGGTGAGGGGGACGCCGACGACGTCGGCCCCCAGCGGGGCCAGGTGCTGGCGTAGCTGAGCTAGCCCCTCGGCGTTGCTGCGTCCGCCCTGGCCGACCCAGACCGTGCCGCCCCACTTCAACACGTCGCCTCCGTCGAGGGTGCCCGGAGCGACGATGTGCGCGATCTCGTACCCGAGCCCCCGAACGGCCTCCTCGGCGGCGCTCGCCTCGGCGCGTCGCTCGGGCGCACCGGAGCGACAGATCACCGCGAGGCGTCCGTAGACCACCATCGTGTCCTCGACGAAAACCGAGTCGGGACAATCGTCGGCGGGGTCGACCTCGACGGTGGTCCAGCCGGCGGCCTGCAGCGCTGACACGTAGCCCGCCCACTGGCGTCCGGCGAGCTCGGCGTCCACCTCCTGCCGCTCGATGTGGGTGACCAGCCCGTCCGCCAGGCGCGGAGACGGACGGCGGACAAGCGCCACCTTGGAGTGCATGCGGGCTCCTTTCGACGGCCGGGACGCCGACCAGCACCCATCATGGCCCGCGTCGTGGCTCGGCGGGAAAGGTCCGGGCGGGTGCGAAGCCGGCGCGCGTGGTCCAGGATGACCCCATGGGCGATCTGCAGCGCGAGGCCGTGCTCGGGGCGCTGGCCGCCCTGATGGGTCCGCTGAACCGCACGCTGACCGACCCGTCCGAAATCATCCTGCACGACCTGTCGAAGCTGCCGAACTCGATCGTGGCGGTCGCCGGCCACCTCACGGACGCGCGCATCGGGGGCCCCGCGGACGCCGTGGTGACGGACGCTGCGGCGTCCGGCGACTTCACCGAACGCATCGGCTACCGCACGGTCGACGAGTCCGCTGAGCTGCGCTCGACGACGGTCTTCATCCCGGACGCCTCCGGCACCATGATCGCCGCGCTGACCATCAACTACGACGTGAGTCTCTGGGCGTCGGTCCGGGCGATCGCCGAGGCGATGCTGTTCGGACGCCAGTCGCGGACGGACGCCCACCCCGATACTGCGCCGGTCGCCCCGGACATCGACCGGCTGGCCGACAAGCTGCTCGCCCAGGCGATCCGCACCCACGGCGTCCCCGTCGAGCTGATGCAGAAGCGGCACAAGCTGGCCATCGTCCGCGACCTGCAGGCTGGCGGGTTCTTCGCGCTGCGCGAGTCCGTCGAGACCGCCGCGCGGGCGCTCGGCGTCACGCGGTTCACGATCTACAACTACCTCAACGAGATCGGGGCCGAGCGTCCAGAATCCTGACGGCAGATTTCTTCAACACTCTGTTGCATGCCTCAACACCGGTGCTAGATTGCACTTGGTGCGACTCGGCCTTCCCGCGGTCGCTGAGAAGAGGAGACACCCATGCCGTCGAACGTGGCAGAGCCCTATCGGATCAAGATGGTCGAACCGCTGGTGATGCACTCGCGCGAGGACCGCGCTGACGCCATCGCCAAGGCCGGCTACAACACGTTCCTGCTGCCGTCGAAGATGTGCTACATCGACCTGCTGACCGACTCCGGCACCTCAGCCATGAGCGACAAGCAGTGGTCGATGATGATGCTCGGCGACGAGGCGTACGCGGGCTCCGAGAGCTTCGACCGTCTGCTCAAGTCGGTTCAGGACAACTATGGCTTCCCCTACGTCTGCCCCACCCACCAGGGCCGCGGCGCCGAGCACATCATCAGCCGCATCCTCATCACGCCCGGCCAGTACGTGCCCGGCAACATGTACTTCACGACGACGCGCTACCACCAAGAGGCCGTCGGCGGCATCTTCGTCGACGTCATCATCGACGAGGCCCACGACTCCACCGCGGACCACCCGTTCAAGGGCAACATCGACCTCGCCAAGCTGGAGAAGTTGGTCGCCGAGCACGGCGCCGACCAGATCGCCTACGTCAACCAGGCCGTCACCGTGAACATGGCCGGCGGCCAGCCCGTCTCGATGGCCAACATCCGCGAGGTCCACGAGTTCTGCACCAAGCACGGCATCATCCACTGGTCCGACGCCACCCGCCTGGCCGAGAACGCCTACTTCATCCAGCAGCGCGAATCCGGCTACGCCGACAAGTCCACGGCCGACATCGCCAAAGAGATGATGAGCTACTTCGACGGGCTCACCATGAGTGGCAAGAAGGACTGCCTGGTCAACATCGGCGGCTTCCTGGCCATGCGCGACGAGGAGATCCTCATCAAGGCCCGCGAGTGGGTCGTGGTGTTCGAGGGCATGCCCAGCTACGGCGGCATGGCCGGACGGGACATGGACGCCATGGCCGTCGGTCTCGAAGAGGCCCTCGACGACCATTACCTCGAGCACCGCATCGGCCAGGTCCGCTACCTGGGCGAGCGCCTGCTGGAGGCCGGCGTCCCGATCGTCACCCCGATCGGTGGTCACGCCGTGTTCCTGGACGCCAAGCGGTTCCTGCCGCACATCCCGCAGACCCAGTTCCCGGCTCAGGCCCTGGCCGCCGCGCTGTTCGTCGAGTCGGGCGTCCGGGCCATGGAGCGCGGCATCATCTCCGCCGGTCGCAACAAGGCGGGCGAGCACAACATGCCGAAGCTCGAGATGGTCCGCCTGACGATCCCGCGCCGCGTTTACACGGATCGGCACATGGACGTCGTCGCCGACGCCGTCATCGCCCTCTACGCCAAGCGCGACGAGATCTTGGGCCTCGAGTTCGTCTACGAGCCCCCGTCCCTGCGCTTCTTCACCTCGCGGTTCACACCGATCGCTTAGCAGCCGAGGCGCGGCCGGAGAGAACCCCCCTCCCCCCAAACGGGCGGGCCCACCGGCCAGGTTCAGTCGGCCGCGAGCGCCTCGGTCGGGGTCGCGTTGGCCGCACGGCGTCCTGGCAGAACGGACGCCAGCGCGGCGGCCGCGAACGCCACCACCAGCATGCCGATGGTGAGCGGAAGGTCCACGGCGAACTGCAGCGGTGTGTCCATGGCCGACTGCCGGACGATCGACGCGATGCCCAGCCAGCCGAAGAAGCAGCCCGCCGCCACGCCGACCAGGACACCGGCCAGCGCCAGCAGCACGGCCTCGACGAGGAGCATGGTCCGCAGGGACGCCTTCTGCATGCCGAGCGCGCGGAGCAGCGCCGACTCGCGGGCCCGCTCGATCACGCTGAGCCCCAGGGTGTTGCCGACACCGATGAGCGCGATCAAGACGGCGGCACCCAACAGGGCGGTCGTGATCAGCAGCAGGATCCGCAGCACCTCCTGGATCATGTACGACTGGGGCGCGCTGCCGCCGATGTCGACGAACTCTCCCCCGCTCTGCAGCGTCTGGGCGGCCTTCATCGTCGAGCCGATCTGCGAGGCGTCCGCGAGCTTCAGCCAGACCGCCTGTGGAGCCGGCGTCGCGACCAGCTTGGTCAGGTTCGCCTGGGAGACCACGGCCTGGTTGTAGGCGACCCAGGACACCTTCTTCACCGTCAGGGTGATCGGTCCGGACGCCCCGGCGAGCGTCACGCGGTCGCCGTCCTTACGATCGCCGCCGTTGAGCAGGACGACCCCGTCCGCGACCGAACCGATGGTGGACGAGACGCTCGCGACGTCCGGCGTCAGCGCGACGACCATGACCGGCTCGTCGTTGAGCTTGGCGGCGCCGCCACTCAGCACCGCGGACGCCTTGATGTTCGGCAGCAACTTGACCTTGTCGAGCACGGAGGCGCTGAGCCGTCCGGACGAGCTGGCGGTCGGGCCGCCGTTGGGGTCGTCGCCCGGGTCCGGGGAGTACAGGGACGCCGTGACGGTCAGGTCGATCGGGAAGGTCTTCTCGATCTCGGTGAGCATCGTCTTCTCCGCGGTGGCGGTGCCGACCTGAAGCGTCACGATCAGTCCCGTGGCCAGCATCAACGCCGTGGCCGTCGCGGCGGCCCGCGAGGGGTTGCGAACGGCGTTGTCGGCCGCGAGGCGTGCGGTCGCGTTGCGTCCGATCAGGACGCCCAGGCCACGCAGCAGCGCGGGGATGTAGAGGGGCGCCGCCCCCAGGACCCCGATCGTCAGCAGCATCGCCCCAGCGACGGCGAGCAGCAGTGGTCCGACCAGGCTGGGGTTCCCACTATCGACCTTGACCAGCTGGCTGACGGCCGCCAGCCCCACACCGGCGACGATCAGCAGGCCGGTGATCACGGCGCGCACCACGGACGCCTTGCGCACCTGCTCGGAGGTGGCGACGGGCTGCAGCGCCTCCAGCGGCAGCACCCTCGTCGCCCGCAGGGCCGGCAGCATCGCGGCGAGCATCGTGACCAGGACGCCGATCCCGACCTCGATCGCCAGATCGGACCAGGGCAACACCAGGCCGAAGAAGGACGCCTTCGTCACGGACGCGCCGATCCAGCCGGCGACCGTGCCGAGCGCGAGGCCCACGACAGACCCGACGAACCCGAGCAGCACGGCCTCGGCGAGGAACCGGCCGCGCACCTGGCGTCCGGATGCCCCCACCGCGCGCAGCAGCCCGATCTGGCGACGCCGCTGGGCCAGCAGGATCGTGAACGTGTTGGCGATGATGATCATGCCCACCAACGCGGCGATGCCCGAAAAGGCGAGCAGCAGGTACTTCATGACGTCGAAGTCGCGCGTGATGCTCAGGGTCGCTTCATGCTGGGTGTCGGACGCCGTCCCGACCGTGATCGGCTCCTTCGCGCCCGGGTAGGTGTCCTTGGCTCCGCGATAGGGCTGGACGGCCCGGTCGATGGCCGAGACGGACGCCGCGGCGTCCGTCCCCGGCTTCAGCGCCACCAGCCAGGACCCGGCCGGGCTGGACGTGGCGCTGTCGGCGTCCATGCCGAACATCGGCGAGACGTAGGCGGTCTGCATGAACAGCGTGGGGGCGTCCGCGCTGATGCCGACGACCCGGAGCTGCATCGGGCCAGCCTCCAGGCTGTCGCCGACCTTGGCCTTCAGGGTGTCGGCGACCTGCTGCGAGACCGCGATCTCGAGGGGTCCGTACGGCCAGGCGCCGCTGGCGAGACGTGCCCAGCGGAAGCGCTCGGACGGCAGGACGTGAGCCTCGACGAAGGCGCTCTCGGTTCCCTTGGACAGGCCGAGTGACACCGAGCGCGATCGCTCGACGGCGTCCACACCGGGGACCCCCGTGATGGCGGACTTCAGCTGGTCAGCGGTCCCGGTGGTCGAGTTGGCCGTGACGACGACGTCGGCGCGCGAGGTCGGCAGGGCCAACATCTTGCCCAGCGCGGAGGTCTGGGTGGCCATGAAGATGCTCACCGCGGCCATGAAGCCGACGCTGATCGCGATGGCGAGCAGGGTGGCGACGAATCGCCCCGGGTGGAAACGGAGTTGACGTACGGCGTCCGCGAACATCAGGCATCCAGCCTTGCCAGCGCGGCATTGACGGACTCGACGCTGGGGCGTCCGATGTCGTCGACGATGCGTCCGTCGAACAGGACCAGCGCGCGGTCGGCGTGCGCGGCCGCCTTCGCGTCGTGGGTGACCATGATGATCGTCTGGCCGAGGTCGCGGACGCAGGCCTGCAGGTAGGCGAGCAGGGCGAGGCCGTTCTTGGAGTCGAGGGCCCCCGTGGGCTCGTCCGCGAAGATGACGTCCGGCTTGGTGATGAGGGCCCGCGCGATCGCGACGCGCTGCTGCTGCCCCCCGGACAGCTCTGAGGGACGATGGTCGAGCCGATCGCCGAGGCCCAGCGAGGCTACGACCTGGTCGAAGTGCGTCGGATCGGGCTTGCGTCCGGCCAGATCGAGCGGCAGCACGATGTTCTGCCGGGCCGTCAGCGTGGGGAGCAGGTTGAACGCCTGGAAGACGAACCCGACCCGGTCACGCCGGACGCGGGTCAGCTCCTTGTCGGAGAGGGCGTTCAGCTCGTGATCGCCGAGGAAGACGCGTCCGGCGGTGATGCGGTCGAGTCCGGCGAGGCAGTGCATGAGCGTCGACTTGCCCGAGCCCGAGGGGCCCATGATCGCGGTGAACGTGCCGCGTCCGAACTCGACGGTGACGTGGTCGAGCGCGACGACCCGCGTCTTGTCGGAGCCGTAGACCTTCACCAGGTCGAGGGCGGCCGCAACGGGTCGGGTGGGGGCGGGTCCGGGGGTGGGCAGGGCGGGCATGGTCGCCGTCATGGGTGGGATTCCTTCACGGATCGGGACAACGGGGTGGGCTGCTGTCTCGAACCTATCGAGGCGGGCGGTGACCCGGCATCATCCCGAGGGCTGGTCAGGCACCCTCTTGAGGAGGAGATTCGCTAGCCGATGGTCGCTCCCGGGGTCAGGCAGGCAGCTCCGCGACTTGAAGGGCTCTCGCGGATGGGCGCGTGACAGAGGTGGTGTCCGGCCAGGAGGGCGCGGACTGTCGGCCGTGGGAACGGGCTCACCCGCGCCGCGCCGGGGAAGTCCTACAGGACGTCGCCCGGCGTATAGGACGCCCCCACCGGGAACTCGGCCGCCAACGCGGCGACGCGCGCGGCGATGCGGTCCACTTGATCCCCGGACGCCCCGGCGAGTTCGAGCGGATCGGCCAGTGAGGCGTCCAACTGATCGCGGCCGACACCCAGACGGGTGTCCGCGGCGAGGCGATCCAGCAGGTCGTTCTCGCGCTGCCCTTGGCGCATCGCGAGAGCCACGGCGACGGCGTGCTCTTTGATGACTTCGTGCGCGATCTCGCGCCCGACGCCGGCGCGCACCGCGGCCATCAGCACCTTCGTCGTGGTCAGGAAGGGCAGGTAGCGCTGCAGCTCGGCCTCGATGACGGCGGGGAAGGCTCCGAACTCGGCCAGCACGGTGAGGAACGTCTCGAAGAGGCCGTCGAGAGCGTAAAAGGCGTCCGGCAATGCCACGCGGCGCACCACCGAGCACGACACGTCGCCTTCATTCCACTGATCGCCGGCCAGCTCGCCGACCATCGACACGTACCCGCGCAGGAGCACCGCCATGCCGTTGACCCGCTCGCAGGACCGCGTGTTCATCTTGTGCGGCATGGCCGAGCTGCCGACCTGACCCTCCTTGAACCCCTCGGTGACCAGTTCGGCGCCCGCCATCAGCCGGATCGAGGTCGCCACGTTCGACGGCGCCGCCGCCGTCTGCGCCAGCGCCGTCACGACGTCGTAGTCGAGCGAGCGCGGGTAGACCTGTCCGGTGGCGATGAGCGTCCGTTCGAAGCCGAGGGACGCCGCCACGCGGCCTTCCAGGTCGGCCAGCTTGGCGGCGTCGCCGCCGAGCAGGTCGAGCATGTCCTGGGCGGTGCCCATCGGCCCCTTGATGCCGCGGGCCGGGTAGCGCTTGATCAGCGAGTCGACGCGGTCGAAGGCGATCAGCAGTTCATCGGAGGCCGTCGCGAACCGCTTGCCCAGGGTCGTCACCTGGGCGGGCACGTTGTGGGAGCGGCCGGCCATCGCGAGGTCACGGTGCTGGACGGCGAGGCGGGTGAGGGCGACCAGGACGGTGACGATGCGCTCGCGGACCAGCTTCAACGCCTCCAGCGACTGCCACTGCTCGATGTTCTCGGTGAGGTCGCGCGAGGTCATGCCCTTGTGGACGTGCTCGTGGCCGGCCAGCGCGTTGAACTCCTCGATGCGGGCCTTCACGTCGTGGCGCGTGATCCGCTCGCGCGCCGCGATCGAGGCCAGGTCGACGGTGTCGATGACCCGCGCGTAATCGGCGGCGACGGCGTCCGGATCATCACCGCCGAAGTCGACGCCGAGGTCGCGCTGCGCGGCGAGGACGGTGAGCCAGAGCCGGCGCTCCGCGACGACCTTGCCCTCGGGGGACCAGATGGCGCGCATCGCGGCGGTGGCATAGCGGCTGGCCAGGACGTTCGGGACGCTCACGGTAGGGCTCCTCCTCAGCGTGGACGCCCCATTGTTTCACCGGCGAGGGCGGACGCCGGCGCCGGGTCCGCGGTCGGACCCGATCATCGGCCACGGTCCGACTCGCGCGCGGCGCGCCGGTGGTTGGAGGGGGACATGGCCACCCCCGACGCCGACCGGACGCCGTGAGCTGACGTCCGTCGAACATCACCGGCGCCGCCACAAGCTGGTGATTACGGTCCACAACTGCAGCACCGAGCCGGTGAGGATCGACCGCCCGGAACTGTGGCTGGGTGGCCGCAAAGGGACGACCCCCGAATTGCGCCTGGACACCGACCGGACCCACATCATTCCCTTGACCCTGCCGCCCCGAACGTCCGCCCAGGCGGTGCTCACCTGGAAGGTGACCGGACTGTCGTCGAATCCGGACACGGGAGCCCTCTCCGTGCATCAGCCGGGCATCGGCGACGGCGAACTCAAGGAGGCGCTCCTGCTGGACGACACATCGCGCGTCTGGCTCACCGGCTGGGTGCCTGCCTGAGCCGCGGCCCAGCGACCGGATGAGCCCTCTCCGGGGGCGGGCGTCCCCGGGCTCCCAGCCCCGTGTCGGGGGCGGGTGGCGGCGTCCTACGCTGGCTCATCAGATGCCGACGAAGGAGTCGCCATGAAGGCCCAGCAGATCATCCAAGCGCTCTACTCGTTCTTCCTCGGGCTGGTGGTCGTCGGCTTTGTGGCGGTCGGCCTGATGACCTTCTACCCGCAGTCGCGCTACGACCAGACCTCGTCGGGGGACGACGCCTGGCGGGCAGCCGTGGACTCCTGGTCCCTCGGAGCGAGCATCATCCTGTTGGTGTGCGCCACGGTCATCTTCGCGGTGTCTCTGGTGTTGTCGGAGCGCCTGGACGTCGTCGCCAACGGCCTGCTGCTCGGGGGCGTCTTCACGATGATCTACGCCGTCGCCGTGTCGCTGGATGGGCGCACCTCTCCGCTCCGGTTCGTGGTGGTGGCGGTGGCGTTGCTGGTCACGGTCGCGGTCGGGTACCTGAAGTTCGTCCGTGGACGCCGCGGCGCGGCCACGGCTGCCGTTGCGGCGGCTGCTGGCGCGTCGGCGTCCGGCGTTGCTCCGGACGTGACCGAGCGCCTGGTCCGGGTCGAGACGAAACTGGACGCCCTCCGCCGCGCGCTGGACGGCTGACGGTCGGCGTCACTCAGGGCTGATCTGCGATCCCCGCTGTTGGAGCGGGACCAAATCCCATGCTCGATGCGGCCTGAGCCGGTCGGTCCCGATCTTTACGCCAAAGCCACCTATCTACGGCGCACGACCCAGAGTGGTCGGGTGATGTGCGGGGCGACAGCGACCCCGATTGCCAACTCGATCGCCGAACTTCATGTGATGCATCGCTACCTGCACCCGCAGGGGTTGGCGGACGCCGGACTGGAGCAGTTTGACTCCTGGGCAGCGACGTTCGGTGAAGTGGTGACCGCACCCGAGGTCACCGTGGCCGGCGGGCTGAAGATCAAGTCGCGGTTCGCCAAGTTCAACAACATCCCTGAGGCGCGGTCGATGTTCTCAGTGTTCGCCGACGTCAAGACCGCCGCCGACCTGGACCTTCCGCGCCCGCTGATCGCAGCCAACAGCGACGGCGAACGCTCCTCGCAGTTGATCCTCGTCTCGGCCGGAGAGGAGCTAAGCGACTACATGAAGCTGTTGGGTCAGCGCGCCAAGGACGTCGAGAACCGGGTTGTGCGCCCCGACGAGGACAACATGCTGAAAATCGGTGGCGATGGCCGCAAGGCCGCCCTCGATCTACGGCTGATCACCGAGGCGTACGGCCACCAACCTGGATGCAAGCTGGACGCAGTCACGTCGTCTCTGAGGGGTCCTTCGATACGTTCATGTGGCAGACGCTGGCGCGCAAAGCACGCTTCATCGAGCAGGTCATGACGGCGCGGGGCACGGGCCGCTCGGTCGAGGGGGACATCTCGGGCGGGCCGATGCCCACGAACTACTCCGAGATCATGGCCGCGTCATCGGGCAACCCGCTGATCTTCGAGCTGGCCAACGCCCAGCACGAACTGTCCAGGCTGTCGAGGCTGGAACGCGCCCACCACGACTCGCAACGCTCCCTGAGTCAGCGCAAGAGCATCGCCGAGGGCGCGCTGGAGCCCACCAGGGCGGACATTGCCAGGCTCGCGGAGGCGTCTGCCCGCGTGAAGCTGACGGCCAGCGATGCGTTCCGCTTCACCACTGTCAACGGGGTCGTCGTCGACAACCGGGAACGGGCTGCCGAGTTCGCCCGTCTGGCTCGGCTGAGCCAAGAACCGGTGCGTCTGGGGGAACTGGGTGGGCATACGGTGATGGCTCGCAACTACCGCGACTTCACACCTACCAAGAGGTCATCGAACTGCAAGTCCAGGGGGTGCCGGAAGTCACGACGCGGCGCATGGTGCCGTACGGCGAGCGGGTGGCGATCACCAACGGCATGGTCATCCAGTTCTAGAACATGGTGGCGAAGATCCCCAGCAAGCTGCAGGAGGCGCAGCTGCGCCTGGCGCAATGCCAAGACACGATCGTGCAGTGTGATCGGCTGATCGGCCGTCCGTTTCCGCAGGCTGTGGAGTTAGCGGCCGCGCAAGACCGCTTCCAGCAGATCTCTGGGCTGCTGCAGGCGATGGACGGCCAGGCTGAGCTGCAAGATCCCAGCGCCGAGCAGGCGATCGCGCGTGCGCGGACGCTGACTCAGCAGGCGAACGCCACAGGGACCGGCGCCGATGCCCGCGACAAGCTCCGCCGAATGGCCGATGAACTGCGAGCCCAAGGGGAACCGCCGGAAGCTGACCGTGAGCCGCCCACCCGCCACGACCCGACCCGGTGATTCCACCGGAATCAGGGCAGATGCAGCCCAGACTGAAGGAAAGCGAACAACAACACCTAACGACCCTCCGCGGCTCCGCCCTCGGCTGCCGGAACCTCACCAACTACATCGCCAGAAGCCTGCTCGAGACAGGATGCTTCAAACCCCACCTACACCCTGGATTGTGAAGAGCCAGTTACCGCACCAACGACAAGGTGGTCGTGGGCCCTCGGATCGCCTACTTCGATCTGGCGCTGCCCGAACTGCGGCTGGCCTTCGAGGTGGACGGGTCATCCAGCAGAGCGTGGGAAGGGGAGCCCGGGATCCGCCAGTCGAGCCACGTCGCCATGACTGGATCGGGGCTAGCGCGAAGGAGTCTCGATCTCACCCTGGGCCGCACGGAGCGCGATGTCGCGGCGGCAGAAGCCGGACGGGAAGTGGAGCTCGTCGATCGCGGCGTAGGCGTCGCGGCGGCAGTCGTCCAGGGTGTCACCCGTGGCCACGATCGTGAGCACCCGCCCGCCGGACGCCACGAGGTTGCCGTCGGCGTCCAGGGACGTGCCCGCGTGGATGATGTGGACGTTGTCGTCCGAGCCGAACAGCCGCGGTCCTGCGATCCGACCACCGGACGCTGGCGTCCCGGGGTAGCCGTCGGCGGCGACCACGACTCCGACCGCGTAGCCGGTGAAGCCGAACCGGTCGGTCGTCGTCAGGTAGTCCCCGAGCGTCCCGGACGCCGCCGCGTACAGCAAACCCCCTAGTCCGAAGGACAATCGCGGCAGCACAACCTGGGTCTCCGGATCGCCGAAGCGCACGTTGAACTCGACCACCCGGGGTCCGCGCGAGGTCAAGGCCAGCCCGACATAGAGCAGACCCGCGAAGGGCGTCCCCCTGCGGTCCATTTCCGCCAGAGTCGGAACAACGACGCTGGTCACCACGTCGCCGATCAGGCCCCTCGGCGTCCAGTCGAGGGGCGTGTAGGCGCCCATGCCGCCCGTGTTCGGACCCGCGTCGCCCTCGCCGACGCGCTTGAAGTCCTGGGCGGGCGGGAATGGGAAGACGTCGCGTCCGTCGGTGACGACGAACAGGGACGCCTCTGGCCCGTCCAGGAACTCCTCGACGACCGCGGGCAGGGCGTCCGCCGCATGCGCCAGGGCGGCGTCCCGATCGGAGGTGACGATGACGCCTTTGCCGGCAGCAAGGCCGTCCTGCTTGACGACGTAGGGCGGGCCGAAGCGATCGATCGCCTCGGCGACCTCGGCCACCGTGGTGCAGTAGACGGACGCCGCCGTCGGCACACCCGCCGCGACCATGACCTCCTTGGCGAACTGCTTGGACCCCTCCAGTCGGGCTGCCTCCGCCGACGGCCCGAAACACGCGATGCCAGCCGCACGGACGGCGTCCGTGACCCCCGCGACCAGCGGAGCCTCGGGCCCGACGACCACCAGGTTGACGCCCAGCGAGGTCGCGAGCGCGAGGACCGCGGCGCCGTCGCACGGGTCAAGCGCGTGGTTCGTCGCGATGGACGCTGTGCCCGGATTCCCCGGCGCGCAGTGCAGCGCGACGACCGAGGGATCACGGCTCAAAGCCAACGCGAGGGCGTGCTCTCGTCCGCCACCGCCGAGGACCAGGACCACGAGTTCCGTCACGCTCGAACACTATCGAGGCAGGTGGACACTGATCGCCCGGTCCAACGCTCGCACACTGGCCTTAACAGCACGTTCACACCCCCAGGTGGGCATGTGAACGTGCTGTTAACGGCGCAGTTGATGAGGTGGAGGCAGTCACCGCCATGGGAAACGGCGACCGCTTCCTTCCCCGGAACCCGGGCGCGACCCCTCAGAGCGCCCGGATCGAGTACGTCAGCACCCGGACGTCCCCCGGCGCGAGCCGGACGTCGTCGGGGTGGGAGTTGAAGGCGTCCGGCGGGCAGGTCATCGGCTCGACGGCGACCCCGCCGCGGTCGAGTCCGGGGACGTCGCCGGTGAACGCCTGGACCCACGGCGCATCGGACGCCAGCGCGACGGCTCCCAGGTCGGGGTGCGCGAGCACAGCCTCCCAAGCCAGGCACAGGTTGCCGCCCGCCGATTGACCTTCGGGCAGGCCGGTGAACGCGTGGTCGACGCGGCGTCCGGACAGGGACGTGGGGCGTCCGAAGTCGAAACCGGCCTCGCCCACCGACGCCAGCCCCGCCGGACGCATCCGCTCGTCGGTCAGCAGCACCTCGTCAGCGCGCAGCTCGAACGAGCACTCGTCAACCGGGACGCCGCACGTCAGGTACGGGTGCGTCGAGAGCCCGACGGGTGCGTCCACCGCGCCGATGTTGGTGGCGCCGAGGTGCGCGACGAGCCCCAGGTCGGCGTCCAGTCGATACACCGCCCGCAACTCGAGCGGGAACGGGTAGCCCGGAGAGCCCGGCAGGTCGAGGGCGAACGTCACCGAGTCGTCGGAGCGGCCCGCCACCGTCCAGTTCACCCAGGACGCGAGCCCGTGCAGCGCCGCGCCGGTGGTGGGCTCGTTGCAGGGCACCGAGTAGGTCTCGCCGTCGAAGCTGTACGAGGCGTCCGAGATGCGGTTGGGCCAGGGGGCCAGCGTGCGTCCGAGGTAGCCGAGGCCCAGGTCGGACGCCGCGTCGAACGGCAGCACCAGGTCTCGTCCGGCGTAGGTCAGCGACGCCAGGGACGCGCCCGAAGCGGCCAGCGTGGCGCGGTACTCCCCCGCGCTCAGGGTGACGATCGATCCGTTGAGGCTCACGTCTGCACCCTAATGCGGTCCGCTGCGGGCGTCGCGTCCGGATCTCGAGCGCCCGGACTGGCACGATGGAGCCCATGACTTTCCCGGCCCGCCGGCTGTTCGCCGTTTTGCCTGCCGCCGTCCTGATCGCCGGCTGCGCCCAGCCCGCCACGACCGTCCCGACGACAGCGCCGACGAGCAGCACCTGGACGCCGACCGTCACGACCCCGACGATCAGCATCCCGACCCCGACGACGGCGAAGCCGAGCACGCCGGCACCCACCATCGCCAAGCCCACGACGACCAAGCCGAGCACCCCCGCCCCCACCGGCTCCGCGGTCAACGACCAGGCCATCTCGCAGCTGCTGCCCGCCCTCAACGCCTACTACGCCGCCGCCGACAAGGTGCTGCAGGCCGGCGGCCAGGGGGCACCGACGGATGCGATGAAGAACACGATGAGCGGCGACGTCCTCGCCATGTGGACCCAGACCGCCGAGTACTACAAGAGCAAGGGCTACAAGCAGGTCGGGACGACCGCGATCGAGTCGTTCAGCCCGGGCGAGGTCGATCGCACGGCCGGCATCGCCGACGTCGACTTCTGCGCCAACGCCTCGGCCGTCACGGTCAAGACGTCGTCCGGCGCGATCGTCCCGCCCACGGACGCCACCAAGCGGGCGACCGGCGGGACGGCGTCCCTGATCTATCTCGGCGGACGCTGGCGCGTCATCACGCTGACCGGTCTGACGGCGCTGGAGTCCTGCCCGTAACGATCAGGCGCCGGACGCCTCCCCGTCCTGCTTGGTCGTCGGCGCGCTCGGCACGTTGACGAGCTTGTAGCCGGTCGGGAACAGCTGGAAGCGTCCGTTGCCGGAGATCAGGCCCCACAGCCCCTTGGGCAGGAACAACGTCACGAGCAGCGCGAGCACTCCGAGCAGCACCAGGTACCGGCACCGTAGGTTTCGGGCACGCGCCGCGTTCCTGCCGACGGAACAATTCTTGGCCGTGCGCTCCGGGGGCAGGCCGCGCCATCACATTCGCGGCCGGCGCCTGTCAGCTAGCGTTCCGACCCGGACCACTCGTCCACCAGGGCGAAGAACCGGCGCACCTCGTCGGCCGACGTGTAGTGAACGAAGCCCGCCCGCAACACGGTCTCGACCCCCAGGCGCCGGACCGCTCCCAGCGCGTAGAAGTTGCCCAGCCCGAGCGCCACGTTGCGCTCCCCCAGCCAGCGGACCAGCCCCGACGCATCCCGGACCCCGTCGGCGTCCGTCAGGTTGAAGGCGAACGTCGGCGTCCGGCCGTCGACGGACGCGCGGCCGTAGAGGCGCAGGTCCGGACGCCTCGCCAGTTCGGCGAGAAACAGCTCCGTCAGCGTCCGCTCGTGGGCGTCGATGACCTCATAGGCGGACGCCAGCCGCGCGCGCCGGTCGCCGCCGGACCCGAACTCGGCCCAGTAGTCGACCAGCGCGACGAACCCCGCGAGCGCCTCGAACGACTGGGTGCCCTGCTCCCAGCGGGCGGGGCTCTCCTCGGTCGCGGGCTCGACCTTGTACGGACGCAGCCCGCTCAGGTGCTCGGCCTTGGCCGCGCAGATCCCCAGGTGCGGACCACCCAGCTTGTACGCCGAGGCGTACAGGAAGTCGGCATCGAGGGCCTCGAAGTTGAGCTGCTCGTGGACGGCCGCATGCACGGCGTCCACGCTCACCAGAGCGCCCACCTCGCGGGCGCGGGCGACGACGCGGGCCACGTCCGGACGCGTCCCGAGCAGATTGGACGCCGCAGTCACGGCCACGACGCGCGTGGACTCGTCGACGAGGTCGGCGAGACGTCCGTAGTCGAGGTCGATGCCGTCGGCGTCCAGGGGTAGAACGCGCACCTCACAGCCAGCATCCTCGGCGGCGCGCCGCCAGCTCGAGACGTTGGAGAAGTGGTCCAGGTCGCTGACCACCACGTTGTCGCCCGGCGCGAAGGTCGCGGCGACCGCGCGGCTCAGATTGAACATGAGCGTGGTGCTGTTGGGCCCGAAGACGATGTTCTCGGACGCAGCCCCGAGCCAGTCCGCGGCCGCGGCGCGTGCGTCCGCGACGAGCTGGGTGGTCCGGCGTCCGGCGTCGGCGAACCCGCCGAGGTTGGAGTTGTAATGGCCGAGGTACTCGACCATGGCGTCCAACACCGGACGCGGCACCTGGCCGCCGCCCGGGCCGTCCAGGAACAGCGGCAGGTTCCCGGCGGCGTCCGGCGTCGTCAGGGCAGGAAAGTCGGCGCGGACGGCGTCCAGATCGAAGGCGGTCATGCGCGGTGAGCGGTCAGCACAAAGGCATCCCAGTACCCCGACAGGCCCGCGTCAACCGCGACGACCGGATTGGCGCTGTGCCACATCGTGCGGTCGTTCAGCACGACGTACTGGCCGGCCTGCTGGCGCAGCGTGGCCAGGGCGGGCGCGTCGCCCGACTCGTGGAGGCTCAGGTCCGCGCCGGTGGAGTGGGCGCGACCGAGGGTGGCGATGCAGATCCGGTCGAAGCCGTCCTGATGGACGCCCTCGGGCGCCGTCTCGACCGCCGTGCCCGGAAGCGCGATCACCCGCAGCTGGTGGACCTCAATCCGGACCAGTTCGGGGAGTGCGCCTAGACGGGCGAAGTCGGCGATGAGCTCGCCGAAGCCACGGGTGTCCCAGGTGGTCGGCAGCAGGTCGTCGTAGCGGCGCGCGACCCCGGGCTGGAAGTGGTTGATGTCGTCGCCCTGGACGAAATCCTTGGGTGGCAGCAGGGTGAGTCGCTGCTCGGCCCGGTCGAACTCGAAATGCGAGAACCGGCGCAGGCGATAGGCGCCGTCGGCGTACTGGTTGGGGGCGAGGGTCTCGAAGTCGGGGGCGAGGTCCTCGATGGCCGCGTCGCTCAGGCGACCCAGCGTGAAGGTGAAGGCGTCCATGGTCAGGCTCCTGTCCGGGCGTGGGTTGTGCTCGGGTCACCGCTTGACGGCAGTCGGACGCCGCTTGTGGCCGCGTCCGGATGCCCGGTGTTGGGTCCGACTCTAAAGCGCGACACCCTGTCTTCAAAACGCTCAATCGACGGGGGTCGCGTAGGCCACGACGGTGTCGCGGTAGTGCCGTCCGTCCGGACGCTCGATCACCGGTCCGCCGCAGGTCACCAGCACCAGCCGCCGGACGCCGTCGCGCGTCGCCAGGCCCTGGGGCAGGTCGTCTTGGTGTAGGGGGCCAGCTCGTAGACCGCCCAGCACGGACGCGGGGTCGGCGCGGCTGGCGGCTGAGTCATGAGGTCAATCGATGAGGTCGTGGAGCATGATGACCTCCTCGCGCCCCTGGCCGACGCCGATGCCACTGATCCGGATGCGGCACAGCTCCTCGAGCCGACGGACGTAGGCCTGGCAGGTCGCCGGTAGCTCGTCGAACGACCGGCAACCAGAGATGTCCTCGGTCCAGCCGTCGAGGTACTCATACACCGGACGCGCCTTGGCGAACTCGTCCACCAACACGGGCTGATGCTCGACCCGAACCCCGTCGATCTCGTACGCCACGCAGACCGGGATCTTCTCCCAGCCGGTCAGGATGTCGAGCTTGGTCAAGAAGAGATCGGTGACGCCGTTGTAGGTGACCGACTGCTCGACGATCAGGGCGTCGAACCAGCCGCAGCGGCGGGGGCGTCCGGTCGTGGTGCCGAACTCGCCACCCGCGGCCCGCAGACGCTCGCCGTCGGCGTCCACCAGCTCGGTCGGGAACGGACCCTCGCCGACGCGCGTCGTGTAGGCCTTGGCGATGCCGACGACGCGGTCGATGCGGGTCGGTCCGACGCCCGAGCCGGTGCAGGCGCCGCCGGCCGTCGGGTTCGACGAGGTGACGTACGGGTAGGTGCCGTGGTCGATGTCGAGGTGGTGAGCCTGGGCGCCCTCAAACAGCACGACCTTGCCCTCGTCCAGGGCGTCGTTCAGCTCGCGGGCCGTGTCGCGGATCATCGGCCGGACGCGCTCGGCGAAGCTGAGCAGGTGGTCGGCGACCTCGGTGGGATCGATCGCGCGCTGGTTGTAGAGCTTCACCAGCAGCTGGTTCTTGCTCAGCAGCGCCGCCTCGACCTTCTCGCGCAGCAGGGTCTCGTTGAGCAGGTCCTGGACGCGGATGCCCATGCGGTTGATCTTGTCGGCGTACGCGGGGCCGACGCCGCGTCCGGTGGTGCCGATCTTCTTCTTGCCCAAGAAGCGCTCGGTGACCCGGTCAATGGTGCGGTGATAAGGCGTGATGATGTGGGCGTTGGCGCTGACGATCAGGCGGGAAAGGTCGACCCCGCGCGCCGTCAGGTTGTCGATCTCGTTGAACAGCACCTCGAGGTCGATGACGACGCCGTTGCCGATCACCGGGATGCCGGGATTCAGCACGCCGGACGGCAGCAGGTGCATCGCGAACTTCTCGCCGTTGACGACGACCGTGTGGCCAGCGTTGTTGCCGCCCGAGTAGCGGACGGTGTAGTCGGTGCGATCGCCCAACTGGTCGGTGCACTTGCCCTTACCCTCGTCGCCCCACTGAGCTCCGATGACCACGATCCCCGGCATGTTCGCCTCCCCAGAACGAAAGCCCGGCGCTTTCCGCGCCCGGGCTCTTACTGCCGCATCCTATCGGCTTGGAGCGGTGATGTGGCCGTCAACCAGGTCGGACGCCGCCCCGCGGCCCCCCGAGCACCCCCCCGGACGCCACCTGCGAGGATGGCCCCCGTGAACGCGGCGCCACAGCAGGGCTACTCCCCCGCCGAGCCCGCCTACCGCCGCGTGACGGTCGCGCTGTTCCTCGCGGGGATGGCCACGTTCGCGTCCATCTACTCGACGCAGACGCTGCTGCCGGTCCTGGCCCACGACTTCGCGATCACGCCCACGACGGCCGCCCTGAGCGTCTCGGTCACCACGATCTGCCTCGGGATCGCCCTGCTCTTCGTCGGTCCGCTGTCGGACGCCCTGGGTCGCGTCCGGCTGATGCAGGCCTCGCTGGTCGCGACCGGCATCACCGTTCTCGCTAGCTCGTTCGTCACCGACTGGGCACACATGCTCCTGTTGCGCGGCGTCCTCGGCTTCGCTGTCGCCGGACTGCCGGCGGTCGCGACGGCCTACCTGCGCGAGGAGATCCACCACCATTGGGCCACCGCGGCCACCGGGCTCTACATCGGCGGGACCGCCATCGGCGGCATGGCCGGACGACTCCTCACCGGTTTCCTCGCCACCGTCTTCGACTGGCGGGCCGCGATCGGTGGCATCGGCGTCCTCGCCCTGGTCAGCGCCGTGATCGTGACGCTCGTCCTGCCGCGCTCGCGGCACTTCCATGCGACGCCGCTCAACCCGTCCGCCCTGACCGCCAACGCGCGCCGGATGCTCATCGACCGTGGCCTCGTCGCCCTCTACGGCATCGGCTTCTGCGCGATGGGCTCGTTCGTCGCGACCTTCAACGCGCTGTCGTTCCGGCTGGCGTCCGCGCCCTACAGCCTCACCCCGGCGACGATGTCGCTGCTCTACCTCACGTACGCCGTCGGCTCGGTCGCGTCCACCTATGCCGGACGCCTCGCCGCGCGGCGCGGCTCGCGCGCGGTCGTCCCGTGGGCGCTGGCGCTGCAGTTGGCCGGCGTCCTGCTGACGCTCGCCGCCCCCCTGGCGCTGGTCGTCGTGGGCGTGGGCCTGATCTCCGTGGGCTTCTTCGCGGCCCACGGCGTGACGAGCGCGTGGGTCTCGGCGCGGGCGTCCAGGAAGGGTCCGGGGACGGGCTTCGCCAGCGGCCTGTACCTCTTCGGCTACTACCTCGGCTCGTCGGTCTGCGGCGCGATCGCGGGGGCGGCGTGGTCGGCGGGCGGCTGGCCCTGGGTCGTGGCGCTGGCGTCCGGAGTGATCGCGGTCGGCATCGGACTGTCGCTCTTCATGCGCACCGTTCCCGTCCTGCCGTACCCCATCGACCCTCAGCCGCCGGCGCACTAGCCGCGCCGCCTCGATCGGGCAGGAGGTGGCTGCGCATTCGCCAGCGGAGCCGTCCCGCCGGCCTGGTCAGGATTGGGCACCCGCGCGCGTTCGGGCATGCTTGCGGCCGTGACGACCCAGCCCGACAGCATCGGACGCGCCAGCGCCCTGATGGCGTCCGGCTCGATCGTCTCTCGCGTCCTGGGGATCGTCCGCAACGCGCTCATGGTGGCCTGCGTGGGCGCCGAGGCGAGCGCGTCCGTGGCCTTCAACACGGCCAACACGCTGCCGAACCAGATCTTCGCGCTGCTCCAGGGCGGGCTGCTGACGACCCTGCTGCTGCCCCAGTTGACCAAGGCGCTCGGTCGCGAGGACGGCGGCGAGCAGACCGCCGACGCGCTCGTGACCTGGGCGATCGCGGCGATCGTCGGGGTCACCGCGGTGTCGCTGGCGTTGGCCCAGCCGATCGCGATGGCGCTGCAGCTCGCCGGTCCGACGCTGCAGCTCGGGGTGACGTTCGCGTTCTGGTGCCTGCCGCAGATCCTGTTCTACGGCCTCTACACGGTCTGGTCGCAGGTGCTGTACGCCCGCGGACGGTTCGCCGCGACCATGTGGACGCCGGTGCTCGCCAACGTGGTCCAGATCGTCGGGATGAGCGTCTTCTTGGTGCGCTTCGCGAAATCACCGGACGCCGAGCTCTGGACTCCCCAGATGGTCGCCCTGCTCGGCGGCACCTTCACCCTCGGCATCGCCGTGCAGGCGCTCGCGCTGGTGCCGTCGCTGCGGGCCAGCGGCTACCGTTGGCGTCCGCGGTTCGAACTGAGGGGGCACGGCTTCCGCGCCACCGCGCGGCTTGCGTCCTGGACGATCGCCGCGGTCACGATCGCGCAGCTGGGCGGGTTCGTCACGACGGCCGCGATCAACGCCGTGGCCGGAGTGGCGGGGCACGTGCTGGTCCCGAACATCACCGTCTACCAGCAGGCGTTCCAGATGTTCTTCGTGCCGCACGGGATCATCACCATCACGATCCTGACCGCCGCGTTCCCCCGCATGGCCCGCGCGGCGCAGACCGCCGACGTCGGCGCGCTGCGCGCCCAGGTGGTCACCGCTCTCAGGCTGCCTCTGACGGCCATGGTGCCGATCACGCTGGCCGCGATCGTGCTCTCCCTGCCCGGGATGGCGGTCACGAACCCATCCATGACACCGGTCGAGGTGCGGCACACCGCGATCGCGTTCTCCCTGATGGCGCTGGGGCTCATTCCGTACGCGGTGGCTGGGCTGCAGCAGCGGTACTCGATGGCCCGCGAGGACGGCCGCACCAACCTCATGTTCACCGCGATCGTGACCGGGATCCAGGTCGCGGCCGCGCTCGCGATCCCGCTGCTGCCGTCCGGGGTCGGGGTCTACGTGGTCGCGTCCGGCATGACGCTCGGCAACACCGTCGCGGCGATCGTGTTCCTGCACCGGACGCAGGCCCAGCTGGGCGGCCTGCCCTTCCGCGAGCTGCTGAGCCTCGTCGGACGCCTCGCGCTCGCCGCCGTCCCGGCCGCCATCCTCGCGGCGCTGGCGGCGGCCGGGCTCGGTGGCTGGCTCCGGCCTGGCTGGGGCGTCTCGCTGCTGCAGCTGGCCGTCGGCGGCGCCGTGTTCGCTATCGCATTCGGGCTCGTGGCCAAGCGGCTGCACATCGGCGAGATCGAGGCCCTCATCGGACGCCTCGCCGGACGCTTCCCGAGGTGCTTTCGCCGTTGACCTGGGGCAGGATGGGCCCATGATCGACGCCCACGCTCTCTCGCTCGACGTGCTCGACTTCGTCACCGAACTGCGCCACGACCTGCACGCTCACCCCGAACTCGGCACCGACCTGCCGGTCACCCAGCGCCGCGTCCTGGACGCCCTCGCCGGGCTGCCGCTCGAGATCACCCTGGGCCGCCAGTTGACGTCCGTCACCGCGGTGCTGCGCGGAGGCAAGGCGGACGCCGACCTCGCGAGGCGTCCGATCATTCTCTTGCGGGGCGACATGGACGCCCTGCCGGTCCGCGAGAACACGGGGCAGCCGTTCGCCTCCACCATCGACGGCCGCATGCACGCCTGCGGCCACGACCTGCACACCGCCACCCTCGCCGGCGCCGCCAAGGCGCTGTGCACGATCAAGGACGAGCTACCCGGCGACATCGTCTTCATGTTCCAGCCCGCCGAGGAGGTGCTCGTCTCCGGCGCGCAGCTGATGATCGACGAGGGCGTCCTGGACGCCGCCGGCCGCCGCGTCGACCGCGCGTTCGGCCTGCACGCCACGTCGGCGATGATCCCGACCGGTCACTGGTGGACGCGTCCCGGCACGATCATGGCCGGCACCAACAACATGCTCGTCGACATCATCGGACGCGGCGGCCACGGCTCCACGCCGTGGGGCTCGAATGATCCGGTGCCGGTGATGGCCGAGATCATCACGTCGCTGCAGACGGTCGCCACCCGCAAGTTCTCGGTCTTCGACCCGGTCGTGATCACCGTCGGCGTCGCCACCGCCGGCCAGGCGCCCAACGTGATCCCGGAGCGCTGCCACCTCGAGGCGTCCGTGCGCACCCTGTCCAAGGAGTCACTCGCGACGGCGTCCATCGTGTTTCCCCAGGTCGTCCGGCAGATCGCGGACGCGCACGGCTGCCGCGCCGAGGTCGACTGGCAGCCCGGCTTCCCGCCCACGGTCAACGACCCGGACGCCGCCGCGTTCATCCTGGCCGAACTCAGCGACCTCTTCGGGGCCGATCGGGTCGCGTCCATGGACGTTCCACTGATGGGCTCCGAGGACTTCTCGAAGGTCTTGGACGCCGTCCCCGGCGCGTTCGTCTTCTACTCGGCCGTCCCCCCGACCGCTCGGCTGGAGGACGCGACCTTCAACCACTCCGAGACGGCCACCTTCGATGACTCCGCGCTGGCCGGGGCGGTCGCGGCGTTCGTCCGGATCGCGACGGCGTCCCTGAGAGAACTTTCGACGACGCGCGGCTGAGGTGACTCTGGCAGGATCGACGGCATGCCGCACTCCCTGAAGGTCAACCCCTGCAACGAGACCTGCGACTGGCGTCCGAACGGTGAGGTGCGCAACGCCGAACTCGTCTTCGCGTGCGCCGGCTGCGGCAGCGAGTGGGTGCGCTCGGCCGGCTGGACACCGCGCAACCTGGACGGCTCGATCGGCGCTTCCGTGCAGGCCGAGCTCGAGAAGCGCTAGCTCGAGCCACCCCGCGCCCGGGCGCATGTTCGCCCGGCAGTACCGGACGCCTCCGCCGCCGTTGGCGACCGCGCCCTCCGCCGTTCGGCAGTTCACAGGCTTACCCGGACGACGCCTGGTCCCCGTGCTCCGCAGGGTCGGCGTCTGCAGCAGGCCGAGGCCGCCATCATGTCCGCTCTGAGCGCGGCGTTCATGCTGGGTCTGCAGTACCTGTTCTGGGTCTGACGCCACTCACGTGGCATCATCGGCGCCATGGCGCGCCCCCTGAAGTCGAACCCGTGCGACGAAACCTGCGAATGGGTCGCCACCAAGAAGGTGCGTGACGGAGAGCGCGTCTTCGAGTGCCTGGGCTGCGACAGCGAGTGGACGCGGTCGTCCAACTTCACCCCGAAGGAGGCCGATGGGACCGTCAGCGACGAGGTCCTGGCTGAGCTCCGACAGACCTAGAGTCCTCGACGCGCGCCTGCCTGGGGCGGAGCCGAGGCTTGTCCACTATGCCGACGTCCGGACGTAGGCAAACCGGACGAAGGTCGGCTCCGTGCGCGCGCTCCGCCGTCGACAGCGGCATTCCAGCACGGCGGAGGTTCAGGCCGTGTTCGCCAAGTACGCCGCCACGGCATCCCGGATCAGCGCCGAGCGAGGACGCCCCTGCGCGGCGGCCCGCCTGTCGAGTTTGTCGTAGGTCTCCTGCGCGAAGCGCAGCGAGACGACGGGCGAGCGGCGTCCGGGTGCGGTCAACGACGGACGCCCCAGCTGGGCGTGAACGTCGGCGACGATCTCGTCGATGATCTGCTCGGTCAGCCGTTCGCCGTTGGGCAGGAGAACGACCTCCTTCTCGGTGTCGACGTAACGACCGATGGGGGTTCGCAACGAGATTGCAGGTGGGGTTCGCATCCCACCAGTCTTCACCAGGACCCCGACAAGGGCGCAGCGACGGCGTCCGGGCTGTGGAAGACCAGCGGACCCGCCGCCCACAGGGCGGCGGGTCCGAGTTCAACGCTGCGGGGCGTCCGACTACTGGGCGGAGGTGCCGACCGAGCCGAGGTCCTTGCAGGCCTGGATGACGCGGGCGGTCATGGCGTTCTCGGCCATCTTGCCCCAGGCGCGCGGGTCGTACTGCTTCTTGTTGCCTACCTCGCCGTCGACTTTGAGGACGCCGTCGTAGTTGCGGAGCATCCAGTCGGCCACCGGACGCGTGAACGCGTACTGGGTGTCGGTGTCGACGTTCATCTTCACGACGCCGTAGGAGACGGCGTCCGCGATCTCCTGCTCCGAGGAGCCCGAGCCGCCGTGGAAGACCATGTCGAACGGACGCGCCTTGCCGAACTTGGCCGCCACGGCGTCCTGGATCTCCTTGAGGATCTCGGGACGCAGCTTGACCGCACCCGGCTTGTACACGCCGTGCACATTGCCGAAGGTGAAGGCCGTCATGTAGCGGCCGTTCTCGCCCAGGCCGAGGGCCTCGGCGGTCGCGATGGCGTCCTCGGGGGTGCTGTAGAGCTTGTCGTTGATCTCGGCCGCGACGCCGTCCTCTTCGCCGCCGACGACGCCGATCTCCACCTCGAGGATCTGCTTGTTGTACGCCGACTGCTTCAGCAGTTCCTCGGCGATCTGGAGGTTCTCGGTCAGGCTGACCGCGGAGCCGTCCCACATGTGTGAGTTGAACAGCGGGTCACGGCCGTTCTTGACGCGCTCGGCGGAGATCGCCATGAGCGGACGCACGTAGGTGTCCAGCTTGTCCTTGGGGCAGTGGTCGGTGTGGATCGCGATGTTCACCGGGTACTTGGCGGCGACCACGTGCGCGAACTCGGCCAGCGCGACGGCGCCGGTGACCATGTCCTTGACGTACTGGCCGGAGGCGAACTCGGCGCCGCCCGTCGAGAACTGGATGATGCCGTCGGAGCCGGCGTCCGCGAAGCCCTTGATGGTCGCGTTCAAGGTCTGGGACGACGTGACGTTGATCGCGGGGTACGCGAAGCCCTTGGACTTCGCACGGTCCAGCATCTCGGCGTAGGCGTCGGGGGTTGCAATGGGCATGGTGTCTCCTCGGAGTCGAGTCTGGCCCGCCTCGGGTAGAAGCGGACGCCGCAACGGCACCATTCAATCAAACCCCGCGAGCGCGCGTCGATGAGGGCCATCTGCCGGGAACGCGAACCGATCAAACAGACCGAACGTGGGCTTTGCCAGCCGACGGACGCCAGCGGGTCAGGCGTCCAGTTTGGAGAAGTCGACCCGGACGCGTCCGTTCGACAGGGCCCGGATGGCGCTGTCGATGGTGGCCGGCTTGTCGGACAGGAACGCGAGCGGCAACGCAACCTGGCGCCCGTCCTTCGCCTCGACGATCAGATCGTCCGAGCGGCCGAAGCGGCGGCTGCGCGCCCGGACCGCGGCGATCGCGTCCCAGCCCCACCAGCCGGACGCCGTGCCCACGCCCTCGCGCCCGACGCCGAGGGCCAGGCCGTCGTGGACGGTTCGCGCGGAGTGCCGCACCGCGACCTCGCCGACGATGGCCCAGATGAGGTACGCCAGCGGCAGGGCAGCGCTGATCGCGACCACGGGCCACGTCAAGGCGCCCAGCTGCTCGCGGAAGAACCAGTAGATGGCGAACGTGATCCCCAGCGAGATGACGGTCGACACGATCCGCCAGGTGCGGTTCCTGGACGCCGCCCGCACGTGCTGGCGGGCCAGCTCGGGCACGAAGAACACCGGGTACTCGACGACGCTCGCCGGCGGCGGCGCGGAGACAGGGGCGTCGGTGGTCACGGCCTCAGCGTAGTCGGGAGCGTCCGTGGCGTCGTGCGTGACAAGTGGGAGCCACGTCGGACGCCTCTGTCAGAGCGGGTGAACCACTGATCCCCGGGGGCAATTCGTTGGCTCCGCCAGGGGGCCAGTCGTTTGCCGATCAAGCAGGTAGTCGTTGGCTGAGCCTGTCCCGATGGGGTACTCCGACTGCCTTGCCAACGAAAGGCCACTGCTTCTCGGAGCTGCCCTGACGTTCGCCACCGACGGCTCGAGCTTCGACAAGCTCAGGCAACGAATCTCCCTGGTTTGCCAACCAAGCGCTCGGGGCTCGACGGTTCGACAGGCTAACGAGAGATCTGCCCGTCCCTCGGCGGAGCTGGGTGCTGCAGGTTCCAGTGGTACATGGCGATGGCCGCCGCGGCGCCCGCGTTCATCGACCGGGTGGAGCCGTGCTGGGTGATGGCCACGAGCGCCGCGCAGGCGTCCACCACATCGGACGTCAGCCCCGGACCCTCCGATCCGAAGACGAGGCAGCAGCGCTCAGGGAGCTGGGCCGACTCCAGCGGCACGCTGCCCGGCAGGTTGTCGACGCCGATCAAACTGACGCCGGCGGCGTCCGCCCAGGCGACGAAATCGGCGACGGACTCGTGGTGGGACACGTGCAGGTACCGGTCGGTCACCATGGCGCCGCGACGGTTCCAGCGGCGGCGTCCGAGGATGTGGACGCCGGCCACGTTGAAGGCGTTCGCGGTCCGCACGATCGAGCCAATGTTGAAATCGTGCTCCCAGTTCTGGATGGCGACGTGCAACGGAGGCCTGCGCCGGTCCAGGTCGGCGACGATGGCCTCAACCCTCCAGTAGCGGTACTCGTCAACCACGTTACGACGATCGCCGTCGCGGAGCAGGTCGGGATCGAGGCGGGGATCGTCCGGCCAGGGCTCGGGATGCGGACCGACCCCGGGGCTGCTCACAGCCGCCACCTCGTCGTCGCTCAGGGTCCCCACGGACGCCCACGGTATCGTCTAGCGCGTGAACCTGATCCCCGCACTCATCCCGCTCGCCGGCGGCTTCATGGACCCGGTCTGGCTCTTCCAGACGTTCGGCCCGGCCTTCCTCGCCGTGTCAGCGCTCATCATCTTCACCGAGTGCGCGATCTTCCCGATCCTGCCGGGTGACTCGCTGTTGTTCGCGGTCGGCATGTTCATCGCCCAGGCGGCGGGCATCCGGCTCTTCGGGCTCAACGAGATCGGCACCCTGCTCGTCGCGCTGGCGATCCTGCTGGTGGCGGCCGTCCTCGGCAACGTCGTGGGCTACTGGGTCGGGCTCAAGATCTCGCCGTGGCTGTTCAAGCCGCGGCCGGGCTTCGTCGGCAAGATCTTCAGCCAAAAGCACCTGGACGACTCACACGCCTTCTTCGAGCGCTACGGGGCCAAGGCCCTCGTGCTCGGACGATTCGTCCCGCTGGTCCGTACCTTCGTGACGATGGTCGCCGGGGCGTCCGGCATGACCTTCCGGCACTTCATCAAGTGGACCGCCCTCGGCGGCGTCGCGTGGGTCATCGGCGTCACGCTGCTCGGGTTCTTCTTGGGCAACGTCGCTTTCATCCGCGACAACCTGGAGATCGCGCTGATCCTGATCGTGGTGTTCTCCGTGCTGCCGATGGTGTACGAGATCTGGAACGAGCGGCGCAAGGCCCGGGTGTGAATTGTCGGACGCCCCGGCTAGCGTGGCTGCTTTCCTAGCAGGAGGCACCATGTCCCAGCTCACCGACGCAACACCGTCCGACCGTCATCGCCTGATCGCGGGCCGTTTCGCACGTCTGATCGACGGCGTCCAGAACTGGGACGCCCCCTCCCCCGTCGCCGAATGGGATGCGGCCGGCGTCGTCGAGCACCTCGGTTGGCTGCCGGGCTTCCTGCAACACATCGCCGGGGTCGAGTTGCAGGTAGCCGACGCCGACAGCCCCGCGGGCCGGTTCGCGGCCCAGTCGGACGCCGTGCAGGCCCTCCTGGACGCGCCCAAGGCATCCGAGATCGTCGAGACGACCATGTTCGGGGCCATGCCGCTGCAGCACCTGATCGACCAGTTCTACACGGCGGACGTGTTCATGCACTCGTGGGATCTGGCGACGGCGTCCGGCCAGGCGCCCGACCTGGACGAGGACTTCGCGAGGAACATCTATGAAGGCATGAGGGCGATGGGCCCGGCGCTGCACGAGTCCGGCCAGTTCGGGACGCCGCAGCCGGTCGCCGAGGACGGACCCGTCCAGGACAAGCTGATCGCCCTCATCGGGCGTGACCCCTCTTGGACGCCGCAGGGGCGCTGACCCAAGCTCAGGAACGACCCTTCGACAAGCTCGGGGACCTGGCGAGCTCACAGACCAAGCTGGCTGAGCCTGTCGCAGCCCTCGGCATCCGACCCGGGAAACGCGCCGACCCGCGCCGACGGCGTCCAACGCGTTAACGAACTCTGCCCCGCGCCAGCGCGCGGGGCAGAGCAGACTCAGCCTAGGACTGCGGCGGGGCGTAGCCGCCCGGGGCCGTCGGGGGCTGCTGGTAGGACTGCGGATTGGGCAGCGCGTCCGGATCGGACGCCGGGATCGCCGGCTTGGGATCGCGGGACGGCTCGTTGATCGGAGCCGGCTCGCCGCGGTAGCTGATCTCGCCGAAGTTGACGTCGGGCGCCTTGCGGACGGCCGGATCGTTGACCTCGAAGTACGCCGCCTTCTCGAACTTGAAGCTGTTGGCGATGATGTTGCTCGGGATCGACTCGACGCGCGTGTTGTAGTTGCGGACGTTGGCGTTGTAGAAGCGGCGTCCGGCGGCGATGCGGTCTTCGGTGTCGGTCAGCTCGCGCTGCAGCTCGAGGAAGTTCTGGTTGCTGCGCAGCTCGGGGTAGGCCTCGACGGAGACGAGCAGGTTGTGAACGGCACCCGACAAGGCGCTTTCGACCTCAGCACGCTGGGTGGTGGCAGAACCGCCCCCGGCCGACTGCGCGAGCGCGGCAGCCTGGTTGCGCAGGCGGGTGACCTCTTCGAGTGTGTTGCGCTCGTGCGCCGCGTAGGCGCGAACGGTCTCGACCAGGTTCGGGATGAGCTCGTAGCGACGGTTCAGCTCCACGTCGACCTGACGCCACGACTCCTGGATCAGGTTCCGCTGCTTGATGAAGCCGTTGTAGGCGCCGACGGCCCACAGAACGGCCGCGACGACGAGGATGACCAGGATCAACAGGATCCAGCCGATAGCTTGCATGGTTCGTCCTTCCGGGGGGTTGCAGTGCCAGCCTAACGGGCGTGCCTAGGCCAGGCCGAGGTCGGCCAGGCCGAAGGCCGCGCGGTACGCCAGACCTTCGGCCTCGATCCGCTCGCGCGCGCCCGTGTCCCGGTCGACGATGACGGCCACTCCGACGATGTTGCCGCCCGCCTCGCGGACCGCCTCGACCGCGGTCATGACCGAGCCGCCGGTCGTCGAGGTGTCCTCGACGAGCAAGACCGGACGCCCCTGCACCGGCGTCCCCTCGATCTGGCGCTGCATGCCATGGCCCTTGGCGGACTTGCGGACCACGAAGGCGTCCAGTCGTTCGCCGTCGGCTGCCGCGGCGTGCAACATCGCGACAGCGACCGGGTCGGCGCCGAGGGTCAGTCCGCCAGCGGCCTCGAATGCCCAGTCGGCGGTGAGGTCGCGCATGACGCGTCCGACGAGGGGGGCCGCGACGCCGTCCAGGGTCACCCGGCGCAGGTCGATGTAGTAGTCGGCTTCCTGACCGGACGCCAGCGTGACCCGTCCGTGGACGACGGCCAGGTTCTTGATCTGCTCGATGAGCTCGGTGCGGTCGGACATGGCCCTCACCCTAGCGGCGGTGCCCTGCCCGGGGACGGCCTCCCCCGGGGCGACGACGCCTGATGTGGCGGGTTGGACGGCGCCTAGCGTCGGGCTCACGGCAAGGAGGACACCATGACCGAGACCCGCGTGCAGACCCACAGTGCCGCGGCCCCGCCGCAGACGCGGAGCCCTTTGGTCCGTGCCTTGGCCGGGCTGGGGCCTTGTACGTGTTCGGGTACGGCGGCTACACCGCGGGTGATGGACGCCGTGGGTTCGGCGAACGCCTCCGTTCTCGTTACGGTGCTGGGGCTGCTGGCCCAGGTGGCTCCGATCCTGGCTGCGCTCAGCGCCTACCAACTGCTCACCCGCCCGGACGCCGTTGGTCCCATGGGCGTCGAAGGCTAAGCCCACCCCCAGGCGGAGGCGGGGGCCCGCCACCGTGCAGGCCTCCGCTTCCGCCGCCATTACCCTGTCCCGGTGACCACGGACGCCTCGGCCCTGCCCCGCCCCACCTCGCGGCTGGCCGTGTGGGTGGCGCTCGCCATCGTCTACGTGGTGTGGGGGTCGACCTACCTCGCGATCCGGGTCGTCGTGCGCGACCTGCCGCCGCTGCTGAGCGCGGGCGTCCGGTTCTTGGCGGGCGGGCTGATCCTCGGGGTGATTCTGGCGCTGACGCGTCCGGGATCGCTGCGCGTGACGCTCGCCCAGCTGCGCAACAGCGCCCTGGTCGGCGTCCTGCTGATGGGCGGCAACGGGTTCGTGTCGTTGGCCGAGACCCCGACCTTTGGGGTGGCGTCCGGGGTGGCAGCGCTGCTGGTCGCGCTCGTCCCATTGATCATCGTGGTGATGCGAGCGGCCACCGGGGAGCGTCCGGCGCTGCCAACGGTGGCTGGCGTCCTGTGCGGCTTCGCCGGACTGGCGGTGCTGCTCGCGCCGGGGGCGTCCAAGGCGGCGCCGCTCGTGGGATCGCTGCTCGTGGCGGCCGGAGCGCTGACCTGGGCCGCCGGATCGTTCTACGCGGGGCGGTCGGTGATGCCAGCGAATCCGTTCGTGAGCTCGGTGTATCAAATGATCGCCGGCGGCGTGATGCTCACCCTGATCGGGCTCGGCCGTGGCGAGGTCGGCATGCTGCGGCTCGGCCAGGTCGGCGCGGACGCCTGGTTCGCGCTGGTGTATCTGCTCGTGGCGGGCTCGCTCATCGCCTTCACCGCGTACGCCTGGCTGATCCAGCGTGCGCCGGTGTCGCTGGTGACGACCTACGCCTACGTGAACCCGATCATCGCGGTACTGCTCGGGTGGGCGCTGCTCAGCGAGCCCTTCGGCGTCCGGGAGCTGCTGGGTGGCGCGATCATCGTCGCCGGCGTCGCGCTCGTCATCGCCACCGAGCGTCGCGGTCGTTGACGATCCTCCGGCCGGAATTCCGCCCTAGGAGAACCACCCCTTGCCGCCCGGCGGCTCCGGGGAGGAGGACGCGTCGGCGTCCGACCAGGCTTGAGCGCCACCGATCCAGCGGCGCAGCTCGCGTCCGGCCATCACGCGGTAGGGAAAGGCCGCCCTGGCGGCCGTCCGAGCCAGGTCATCGGTCGGCAGCGGGGCGTTGGACGCCAGGACGACGAGGTTGCCGAAGCGGCGTCCCTTCCAGACGGCCGCCTCGGCGCTGACAGCAACGGACGCCCACCGCTCCGCGACCCCGCCGACGAACCGTTTCGCCCAGTAGAACGGCGCCTTGTCGGTGACATTGGCGGCGAACAAACCCCCTTGCCGCAGCCGGGACGAAGCCTCGTCCAAGAACTCCCCCGTCGTCAGCTCCGCCGGCACATGAGCGTCGGCGTAGGCGTCCAGGACGACGGCGTCCGCGTAGTCGACCGGCATCGCGGCGAGCCCCTCGCGTCCGCCGACCTCGCGGATCTTGATGCCCGACAGTCGCGGCAGCGGCACCTTGCGGCGAACCTCCGCGACCAGGTCCGCGTCCGGCTCGCAGACGATCTGCGCAGTGTGCGGACGCCTCGTCTCGACCCATCGCGGGATCGTCATGCCAGCGCCGCCGAGATGGATGACCCGCACGCGTTCGCCGTCCGGACGCGCCAGCACGGTCGCGTCCAGCGCCTCGCACAGGCGCTGGACGTACTCGAACTCGAGCCGCTCCGGGTCGGACGGGTCGACGTAGCTCTGGGCCGTCCCGCCGAACATCACCCGGAAGGCGCCGGGCGTGAACGGGTCGGGCTGGAGCCGCTCGTCGGCGGGCGTCACATCCTGTCGATGAAGTACGCCAGCGAGGCGTTGAAGCGGTCGGCGTCGCTCACGTTGATGCCGTGGGGGCCGTCCGGGATGCGGTCGAGGAAGGCGTTCGGGGCGTACTCGTGGATGCGCGCCGCCGACTTCTCGAACGGCACGTTCTGGTCTCCGTCGCCGTGGATGACGAGCAACGGAACCGGACAGTCGCGCAGGTCCTCCTGGAAGTCGGTGCTCCAGATCCGGATGCAGGCGGGCAGCGCAGTGTGCGAGCCCTGGGCCGCGATCGCGAGCGCCTTCTGGACCTCCTCCTCGGGCACCTTCTGACCGGTCGGGGTGCTGAAGAACGTGTGCATGAAGCCGTCCAGGAAGCCCTCTCGATCCGCGGCGCACTGGTCGGCGAGTCCGTCGAAGAACTCCTGCGGCCCGGCGCCGTTCGGGTTGGCGTCCGTGATGCCCAGCCCGGGTGTGATGCCCGCGGCGAGGACAGCGCCCGCGAGGCGTCCGCCGCCGTAGGTGCCGAGGTAGCGGGCCACCTCGCCCGCCCCCATCGAGAACCCGACGAGGATGGCGCGGTGCAGGTCCAGCTCAGTCAGCAGGTCGTTCAGGTCGGACGCCAGCGTGTCGTAGTCGTAGCCGTCCTCGGGCTTGGACGACTGGCCGAAGCCGCGGCGGTCGTAGGTGATCACGCGATGCCCCAGCTCGGTGAGCGCGCCGACGTTGGCGTCCCACGCGCGGCCCGACAGCGGCCAGCCGTGGATCAGGACCACGGGACGGCCCTCGCCGCCGGAGTCGGTGTAGTGCAAGGTCACAGGCGTGTCGCCGGGAATGGTGAACTCGGGCATCGGTGGCCTCCTGTCGTTGGGACGGTGCACCTCGACCCTAGGCCGGGCCGCCGCGCTCCCTCAAGGAGTTGGTGTCCCAGCCCGGTCACGTCTTACAGGGGCGCGCAGCCTCGGACGCCGTCAGGCCCCTTCGGCCAGCAGCGCGAACGACACCAGCCAGTGGGTCGCCATGAAGTCGCCGGCGTCGATCTCGGGCAGGGCCGAGTCGACCTGGGCGGCTGCGGCGGCCGCGATGCGGGCCGCTGCATCGGCGTCCACGAACGGCGCGAGGGGCCGCAGCATGGCCGCCCGGCTGAGCGCGAGCCCGACGAGGTGGACGATCTTGCCGTCGGTACGGTCGAGGACCTCGGGAATCGTGAGCAGGTTGTCGCCGTCGGACGCCAGGCCGGGCAGGAAGCCTGTGAGCCAGGGCGCGAACTCGACGGTCGGTAGGACGCGACGCATCAGGTCCGCCTCGCAGAGGGCGGCCGACAGGAAGTCGCTGCCGCTCGGCTCCCAGGACGCCGGGTAGTCGCGGTCGCGTCCGAACCAGTCGCGCGCCCTCGCCCCGATCGCGGAGGCGACGTCGTGGCGTCCGAAGGCCGAAGCCGCGTCGAAGAGCAGACCGAGCCCGAAGGCCGTGTTGTCGTGGACGCCGGACCGCACCGGGTAGGCCTGCTTCGGCAGCCAGGCCAGGGTGTGCTCGACGATCACGTCCGCCAGCGGACGCAGGGCGGTCGCCCAACCAGCCGCCGGGTCGGACAGCGGCCCCGGCGCCTCGGCGACGCGGCACACGGACGACGCCAGCAGGGCCGCCCAGCCCCAGCCGTAGGGCCGCTCGAAGCCGGGATGCGCGCGCAGATAGTCGACCTCAACCTCGATGTTCGGCGTTGTCAGGCGCTCATTGAGCACGTCGACGAGCGCGTCCGCCGTCGGCCGGGACAGGTGCCCGGACGCCAGCAGCGTCACCGCCGACCACTGCATGTGCGCTGACGAGTGCCAGTCCAGGCAGCCCCAGAACGCCGGGTGCAGCCAAGCAGGCCGGACGTCGGTGTCGTCCGGCCCGAGCGCCAGGTGCCCCGCCGCCGACGGGTACTCGGTCGCCAGCGCGTGCAAGACCGTCGCCGCCCAGCCATCGGCATGCCTCACCACCACGTCGCTCATCGCCACCCGTCCAGCATGCCGCACCGGTGAGGTCGCCCGACCGGTCCACCGATCCAGTCAGCGCAACAGAATCTCGCCGGTCCGGAGACGTCACCGTCGGCAAACGTGACAAGCGGCGTCCGAGCGGTGGATCCTTCGGGCATGCTCCTCGACCTCAACGCCGACCTCGGCGAAGGCGCCGACGGGCTGAGCGCGAGCGATGCAGCCCTCCTCGGCGTCGTCACCTCGGCCAACATCGCGTGCGGCTTCCACGCCGGGGACGCAGCCACGATGCTCGCGACCTGCCGGGCGGCGTCCGAACGCGGCGTGGCCGTCGGGGCGCACGTCAGCTACCGCGACCGCGCCAACTTCGGCCGGACCTTCCTCGACCTCGACCCCTCGACCCTGGCCGACGACGTGACCGAGCAGCTCACGACCCTCGCCGAGCTCGCCGGACGCGTCGGCGTCCGGGTCACCTACGTCAAGCCGCACGGCGCGCTGTACAACGCGATCGCCCACCACGAGGAGCAGGCCGCCGCCGTCGTCCGGGCGGTCGCAGCGTTCGGACGCATCGCCCTGCTCGGCCTGCCCGCATCGTTCGCGCTGCGGCTCGCGGACGCCGCGGGCCTGGAGTCGGTCGGCGAGGCCTTCGCCGACCGCGCCTACTCCCCCGACGGCACCCTGGTCCCGCGGTCCGAGCCCGGCGCCGTCCTGCACGATGCGGACGCCATCGCCGCGCGCGTCGTCCGGTTCGCCCGGACCGGGACGTTCACCGCCGTCGACGGCTCGGAGATCGCCGTCCCCGCCCGGTCGCTGTGCGTCCACGGTGACACCCCGGACGCCGTCGCGATCGCCCGTGCGGTGCGGCGAGCACTACTCGACGAGGGCGTGGGCCTGGCACCGTTCGCACCCACGGGCGTTAACAGCACGTCCGTCTACCCGTAGGGGCGTGTGAACGTGCTGTTAACGCCAGACTCGATCAGACCCTGCGGCGACCACGCGGTTCTCGTTGACCTCGGCACCCAGGATCGCCGCCGGGCCCTGGACGCGGCGCTCCAGGCCTCCCCACCGACCGGCTTAGTCGACCTCGTCCCCGCGCTTCAGACCCTGCTGCTCACCTTCGCCACCGAAGCCCACCGCGCGGACGCCGTCGCCCGACTGCGGAGCATCGACGTGGACGCCCTCCCCGTCACCGCCCCGGACGCAGGCCAACCGATCGACATCACCGTCCACTACAACGGACCCGACCTCGCCGACGTCGCAGCCCACCTCGGCATCGTCCCCGCCGAGGTCGTCCGACGCCACACCGCCCAACTCTGGACGGTCGACTTCGCCGGCTTCATGCCCGGCTTCGGCTACCTGACCGGCGACGCCGGCGGCCTCGACGTGCCCCGCCTGGCCACCCCCCGGACGCGCGTCCCGGCCGGCTCGGTCGCCCTGGCGGGCTCCTTCACCGGCGTCTATCCGAGCCCGTCGCCCGGCGGCTGGCGGATCATCGGCACGACGGACGCCGTCCTCTTCGACGCCGACCGGACGCCACCCGCCCTGCTCAGCCCCGGACGCCGCGTTCGCTTCGTCGAGGGCCCACGATGAGCCGGGCGTTGCGCGTCGATCGCCCCGGCGTCCTGACCCTGATCCAGGACCTCGGGCGCCCCGGCCACGCCCGCCTCGGCGTCACGGCGTCCGGCGCGTGGGACCGCGCCGCTCTGACCCTCGCCAACCGGTTGCTCGGCAACGCCGAGGGCGCCGCGGGACTCGAGGTCCTGCTCGGCGGCCTGTCGCTGACGGCGCTGCAGCCGATCATGGTCGCGCTGACCGGCGCCGAAGCTCCCCTGCTCGTCGACGGACGCCCCGCCGCCCAGTACGCGCCGGTCGCGCTCCCCCAGGGCTCCCGCCTCGACCTCGGGACGCCGACGCGCGGCCTCCGCTGCTACCTGGCCGTGCGCGGCGGCCTCGACGGACGCCGCGTCTTCGGCAGCCTCAGTTCCGACCCGACGACCGGGCTGGGACCGGCGCCGCTGGCGTCCGGCGCTGAACTCGTTGTCGGCAGCGACGTCGCCGGACCGCTCGGCGACACCGACCTGGCGTCCGGACGCCGCGGGCTCGACGAGCTCGTGCTGCGGGTCGCGCTCGGCCCGCGCGACGACTGGTTCACCCCGGAGGCGATCGACCTGCTCGACACGGCCACGTGGGAGGTGTTGCAGGCGAGCGACCGGGTGGGCACCCGGCTGTCCGGGCCGACGCTGACCCGCGTCCGGCAGGACGAACTCCCTAGTGAGGGGCTCATGCGCGGCGCCGTCCAGGTGCCGGCGGACGGGCAGCCGCTCGTCTTCGGCCCGGATCACCCCACCACGGGCGGCTACCCCGTGATCGCGTGCGTCCTGCGAAACGACGCGGACGCGCTCTCCCAGGCGGTGCCCGGGACGCGCGTCCGGTTCGCGGTGCGGCGTCCCTGATCGGATGCGGCGTCCGTCATTTCTTCCCGGCCGGCTCCTTCTCGCGATCCTCACGGAACGGTGACCCCAGGGCGACCTTGCGGCCGCCCCGCTTTGTCGACCAGCCGGTCAACAGACCGACCATGAACACGCCGATCGACAGGGCGCCGATCGCGAAGACGACGTCGCCCGGCGTCCGCAGCCAACGCAGGATCGTCAGCGACGGCGTGTAGAGGAAGTCGGAGCTGCGGGCGTACCACAGGCCGTGCTCGATGGACGCCCACGCCTGGGCGAGTCCCAGCGGCAGGAGGCTCAGCAGGGCCATCATCAACAGGCCGATGTTGAGCGCCCAGAAGCCGATCTTGAGCGGCAACTCGTTCCACTCGCGTCCGGGCATGAGGCTGCGAACGCAGAAGAGCATCAATCCGATCCCAAGCATGCCGTACACGCCGAACAGGGCGGTGTGACCGTGGAGCGGCGTCAGGTTGAGCCCCTGGACGAAGTACAGCGAGATCGGAGGGTTGATCAGGAAGCCGAACACGCCGGCGCCGAGCATGTTCCAGAACGACACCGAGACGAAGAAGTAGATCGCCCACTTGTAGCCGGCCACCCATTCGCGGACCCGCAGCAGCCGCAGGTGCTTGAACGCTTCGAAGCCCATCAGCGCCAACGGCACGACCTCGAGGGCGCTGAACGCCGCCGACAGTGCCATGACCGTGTCGTTCGCACCCGTGAAGTACAGGTGGTGACCCGTGCCGATGATGCCGCCGGCGAGGAAGATCGTCGTTGAACTGATGACAGCGGTGGTGGCCATCGCGCTGCGGATCAGCCCCAGCCGGGTGAACAGGAACGCGATGACGACCGTCGCGAAGACCTCGAAGAAGCCCTCGACCCACAGGTGCACGACCCACCAGCGCCAGTACTCCATGATCGACAGGTGGGTGTCGCGGCCCATGCCGAACGCCGCCCCGAAGAACGAGGCGATGGCCAGGCAACTGACAAGCAGCATGGTGACCAGCGAGCGCTGCGAGCCGGACGCGAGCGGTGCGGCGTCCGTGGGTGCGATCTTGCCCTCCTTGGCGCGGCTGATAGCCGGCCACATGGCCCGGACCATGAGCGCGAACCAGATGAACAGTCCGGCGAAGAGGGCGATCTGCCAGAAGCGGGCCAGATCCAGGTACTCCATGCCCGTCGTGCCGAACCACCAGGTCAGGGGCGTGCCGTGGCCCATCTTGCCGGTGATCGACAGCCACTGGCCGACCATCGAACCGCCCACGACCAGGATCAGCGCGCCGAACAGCACGTTGACGCCGGCGCGCTGCAGCTTGGGCTCGCGTCCGCCGACCGCTGGCGCGACGTAGAGGCCGGTGGCGAGCCAGGCGGTGGCGATCCAGAAGATGCCGAGCTGGGTGTGCCAGGTCCGGACCACCGCGTACGGAAGGACCTGGTCGATCTGGATGCCGTACAGCGCGCCGCCCTCGACGCCGTAGTGAGCGCTGAGGATGCCCATGGCGATCTGCAGGACGAACAGCGCCCCGACCACGAAGAAGTACTTCAGCGTCGCGCGCTGCGACGGGGTCGACTTGTACCCCAGCAGCGGATCGGCGACGGGCACGTCGTCGATCGTCGTCTCGGCCTCGCCCGTCTCGGACGCCTGGTTGTACCAGACCAGGCCCGCGATGCCGCCCAGCAACAGGATGAAGCTCAGGATGCTCCACAGGATGTTGGTCGACGTCGGGACGTTGTCGATGAGCGGCTCGTGCGGCCAGTTCTGCAGGTAGGTCACCTGGCTGTCGGGGGCATTGGTGGACGCCGCCCAGCTCGACCACCAGAAGAAGTCGGAGAGCTGCTGCAACTGCTGCGGATCGGTCAGGGCGCCCTTCGGGATGGCGTAGCGCTCGTTGCCCTCGACGAAGATCTGCGCGTAGTGGGCCGAGTTCGCCTTCCAGGCCGCGACGCGCTCGGCCGAAAGAACGACCTTGTCGGACGCCACGTCGTACGTGTTCGTCCGGATCGCCAGCTTGAGCTTGGCCTTCAGCGCGGCCTGCTTCTCGGCGTCCAACGTGTCGTAGACGCCCGGGCCGCCGGCGTAGGTGTCCAGGACGGAGGTGACCTCGCGGTGCAGCCAGTCGGCGGTCCAGTCGGGCGCGACGTAGGCGCCATGGCCCCAGACGGAGCCGATCTGCTGGCCGCCCATCGACTGCCAGACCTGCTGCCCGGCCATGATGTCGTCGTGGGTCATGAGCACCGTCGACCCGTCGGTGACGGTGGCGGGGATGGGCGGCTTGTGCTGGTTGATCTGTTGGCCCATGAACAGCAGCACGGCGAACGACGCCACCACGACGGTGATGAGGGCGATCCACCAGCGACGGTCCCGGGCGGAGATCGACGAGAATCCGCGGGCGGGCTGGGCCTCGGCGCGTGCAGACATCAGGACTCCTACATTAATTCACGGAATGTTCCGTGAATAATCTCTCACCTCCCGAGGTGCGCTGGCAACCATCCGAGACGCGCGGTCAGGCCGGGTCCAACGTCACGACGAGGTTGTTGTTGGCGTGCAATTGACCGTCGCTCCACCGCGTGTAGCCGGACGCCGGATCGCACGTCACCAGATGGCGTTGGACGCCCTCGCTCGCGTACAGCCCTTCCGGCAGGGACCGCTTCGGAATGCTCGTGACGCTGGGCACCGCGTACGGCCGGCCAGCGAGGCTCAGAACGTCGCCGGCCCTGAGCCGCGCCACCAGCACCGACAGGTAGGTCGATCCCCCGCGCGGCAGGGTGTGCCCGATCAGCATGCGGTGGTAGACGCAGATCTGCTGGGGATCTGCCGGCGGATCGATCGTCGTCGCGGTCTCGCGGCAAGGTCCGATCGGGTCTTTGATAACGATTCCCGTGGACGCCGCGGCTATCGGCGTCCCGGTCGTCGGCGGCGCCGGTGGCGACGCCGCAGTCGGAGGCGTCCCCGGTGGGGACCCCAGGGAGGGGGACGCCGCGCCGCCCGCGGCGCTGGCCGCGGGCGATCGGGTTGGTCCGGCGGTCGGGGCCGGGGCGCATCCGGAGAGCGCGCCGACCACGGCCAGTGCTGTCACCAGCAGACGAACACCCGGCGAGCCGGGACTACCCACTCTGAACGACCTTGCGCTTGACCGGCGTCGGCGCGGCGGTCGGCTTCGACATGGGCGGGGGCGTCGCGGTCGGCCTCGGACGGGGAGCCGGCGAGGGCGACGGGGTGTCGGACGTCGTCGCCGACGGCGTCGGTGACTGGGAGGTCGTCCCGGTGGCGCCACCGCCGGCTTCGTAGGCGGTGACCGTCGCGGAGGTCTCGAACGACTGTCCTGCGACGGTGACCTTGGCGGTGTCCGTCCACGGGCCGGCGCCCTGGAACTGCATCGATAAGGTCACGAGGAAGAATTCGTCGGGAACGGTGGTGACCAGGGACACCGACTGCGGCGTCCCGGTCCACGTGGCCGCAATGGTGGCCGTCGTGTCGCAGGTTCCCGCCGTGAGAACTCCGGCCAACCCCCAGGTGTCGACGCAGCTGAAGCCCACGACCGAAGAAACTCCGGTGATGGTCTGCCCAGGGCTCGTCAGCCTGTCTGCCACGACCATGGCGGTGCCCGTGTCCTTCGCGGCCGGGGTCCGGATCGTGACGAAGCCGCTCCCGTCCTTGTCTCCTGCCCCCACTTGGCGGCGGTGTCGTATCCTCGACCGTCCTGAGGCGCCCGCTGCGCCTGGTCTGCACCCCCCATGGAACCTGAAGACGATCACCCTCATGAACTCGCTGGCCGGGTTTCGCGTCGTGGCGGCGCACGGGGACGACATCGGATTCAGCGCAGGCGGACCTAGGCCCCCCGGCTCTCGCTTGGCGTCCTGATCAGGCAGCCGTCGGGGTGACCCCAAGCGACCAGATCGACGATCGCATCGCTGCCCCCGGACGCCTGCAGGGCGCCTAGGTGCATGCGGCAGATGACCCCGGGCACGGCGTCCGCCAGCTCGGCGACAGGGCACGATCGCAAGACGATGCCCTCATCGACGCGGACCGGGTCGAAGCCCAAGGCGGTGAGCTGACCCAGGAGATCAGGCGAGGGCTCGGCGTCCAGCACGGCCGCCCAACGGCGTCCGGCGCGGAGGGCCACGGAGGCCGCCTCAGGAAGTTCGGCCACCTCCTCCGCGAGTGCCATGACGATTGCGGCCGCACCGACCGCGTCCGCCTTGGGGGCGACGCTGCGGTAGCGGAGGGCTGGTCGCCCGCGCCGACCGCCATCGACTGCAGCGTCGGAGGTCACGAGACCGCCATCGATGAGGGCTGTCAGGTGCTCGCGCAAGGTATTGGGGTGACTGCCCGTCTGCGCCGAAAGTTCGCCAAGACTGATCGGAGCGTCGCCGTTCTCGCGGACCGCGTCTAGCACCCGCCGACGGGCGCGCGAGAGGGAGCCCTCCTCATGACTCCCTGCCGACATGACAAGCATCCTATTCGGGTCGCAAGGGCTGACCGTTGGGTTCTCTTCAGCCGACGTCGGCCCCGGCGCCCGATGAAATCTGACCCCCTGCTCGGCGACCAGATCGAGGCCTACTCGCCAGTCGAGATGCCATCAGGTGATCCGTAACCTTCTCCGCCTGAAGAATCCTGATTCCGTGGACGGACGCCCGCTCATCGCGGGCACCAACATCGTCGGCAAGGGCTGGGCCAAGGGCGTCGCCGGGCAAGCGGTCGCCGGCGCGATCGGAGGGGCAGTCGGCAGCGCGATGGGCACCGGCTCGGTCGCGAAGATCACGACCGGGATGAAGGGCTTCCTCGCGCTGACGGCGGACGAACTGCTGCTCATGACCCTCGGCGGGCTGATGGTTCTCAAACCGAAGGACGTTGTCGCTCGCGTGCCGCGCAGCGAGGTGGCGTCCATCACGATGGGCAAGCAGAACGCGGTGAGCGCCCCCCTGGACGTGACGTTCACCGCCGGCTCCGTCTGGCAGTTCGAGGTGCCCCGCCCGACCATGGCCAACGGACGCGACCTGGTGGAGAAGTTCGCCTGATCGGTCGTCCGGGCCAACTGGATCGCCGGGGAGTTCAGGGCCCCCACGGCGACCGCCGCCAACAGCCCCCGACGCACGCCGACCGCAGGGGAAGAACCGGCCGGCGCGGTCGTTCGTTGGCTGAGCCTGTCGAAGCCCTTTTCGGTTGCGGCCTCGACCAGCTCAGCCACCGACCCACCGTGGGCCCTAGATGCCGAACGTGATAGCCGCAGTGAACCCGGCCGTCCCTATCCGCCAGACTCGTGTGAGACGCCCGAGTTGATCGGAACTTGGCTGGGGCGGGGACAGGAGAATCGGATCCCATGACCAGCGCCATGGCAACACCCGCAG